>CAJXTB010000026.1 GCA_913061235.1 uncultured Pseudomonadota bacterium
CGTCCAGGTCTGCCGTGGCGTCCAGCTCCGCCGAGACCTTTGTACAGGCTGACAAAGCCAGCGCAGCACTCACACTCAAGACAAATCTGGTCATGGCGACGACTCCTTCGAGGCTATCAGTATGAACCAAACCACAGGACGTTCGCCACCCTTTCGCCCTAATATGTTGCAAACAACCGCCACAAAATCCCGTTCAGAGATGGGGGCCACCGAAGGCCCGAAGGCAACTCGGACGAGGGCTCTCGGCCGCTGGCTCGTGCGAGCACGTACGACGAAGTCCGGGTGCAGACGCCAATGTGCCACGACGGATGGGTCGTTCATCGGTGGGCGGTGTCGGCGCATGGCATTGCCTTCAAGAGCCTGTTCGACATCACCGATGAGCGCAATGCGGGACGACCGGTGCAGCATCTGCCTGGACGCGAATCAGGGTGTACCGATCTCGGCACTCTTCTTACTGCAATCCATTATGGACCCAGAGGTTCAAAACAGGTATGCTGTCCGGGGAGTCCGGTATGGCGCGTCGACGTGAATTTGATGAGGCAACGGTGGTCAACCAGGCCATGGAGTTGTTCTGGCGTCGTGGCTACCGCGGTGCCACCCCGCAGGCGTTGACCGAAGCGACCGGCCTGTCTAAGAGCAGTCTATACGCGACCTTTGAGAGCAAGCAGGGCTTGTTTCTCGTTGCTCTTGAGCACTACATTGACGGCCAGGTCCAGGTTGTCTCGACCGTCCTTGCGGAAGGCCGTCTACGACGTGGCCTGGAGAGGATGTACGAAGCGCTCTTGGGTATCGCAACGACTGGGCGCACCTGTCTCGTCTGCACATCAACGGTTGAAGCCCCCCTGGAGGATGCCGCAGTGGCGGCTCTGGTCCGGCGGGGCCACGAAGCCATCGAGCAAGTGCTGTTCGAGCGGCTGGTTCGCGCTCAGACCGAAGGCGACCTGGATGCCGGCAGAGACCCACGCGTTCTGGCTCGCTTCATCGTCACCAACAACATGGGCCTCATGGTATCGGCGCGGGTAAATCCGGACCTTGCCGCGCTCCGTGAGGTCGCTGCAGAAGTCGTGCGCGCCGTCTGTTGATGGCGGGCCCTGTGCCAATAGCGGCCGCATTTTTTTGATTCGTAATTGGACCTAGAATTCCAAAACTCATCCCACCTCGTCACACTGGACATCTCATGAACACCAAGACCATCCTGATTACCGGCTCCAACTCTGGCATTGGCCTCGAAGCCGCACGCAAGCTCGCCGCAAAGCCCGAGTGGGGAATCATTGTGCTGGGCGCTCGGTCCAAGGCGAAAGCCGAAGCGGCGCGAGACAACATCATGGCAACGACGGGGCGCAGCGCTGACGATTTTCGGAACCTGATTGTCGACCTCGTAGACCCGGCGTCGGTTCAGGCCGCAGTCCAGGACGTCGCCCAACAGGGTCTGCGCTTCGATGCTGTGGTGCTGAACGCCGGCGGCATGCCTTCGGCCAACGGAGGAGAGCTACAGAAAGTGCCTTCCGGTCAGTCGAAGCTGTTCGCCATGAATGTGGGCGGACATGCGGCGCTCGTGAACGGCTTGCTGGAGGGGGGGCACTTCTCAGAGCACGCCACCGTGGTGTTTGCTGCGAGCGAGGCCAGCCGTGGCATCCCAATGATGATGGCAAAGGCCGCCAAGCTGCCTGATGGGTATGCCGACGTTGACGCCGCACTGGATGCCATCGTCACTGGTGACCACGTGCAGAAGGTGGACGACATGTACGAGTACGGCCTCGTCAAGCTTCTCGGCGCTGTGTGGATGACCGAACTCGCGCACCGCCATCCCAGCTCGCTACGGGCGATTGCGGTCAGCCCAGGAATGACCGGTGGTACCAACGCGATGGCTGAGATGCCGTCCCTGATGAAGACAATGATGACCTGGGTGATGCTGCCCATGATGAGCCTGTTCGGCATGGCCCACAAGGTTGGGAACGGGGCGGATCGGTACCTGCAGGCACTCGAAGACGAGAGCTTGGTCAACGGCGGCTTCTACGCGAGCCCAGGAAGCAAGTTGACCGGACCGCTCACCCTTCAGTCCACCACCGCGCAGCCCTTGCTGAACGACGAGCCATTCATCCGCGCCGTCGGCCGTCTGATGGACCGTCTGCCACAAGCCCCTGTCGCCGCGAAGTAGGTCATTCCCCCTCGCTCATCAGCTCGCTAGGGTCATCCTGTCGCCCAAAATGCGCTCTCCAACGGTGCTTCAGCGACTGCCAGCGATGGCTCACACCCGCTCCAACGCGGGCGTCGATTCACCCCGTCAGGGCGACGCCTCGGGCGGCAGAAAGGTGTGGGTCTGGGCGGGTAGGCTCCAGTCGGCGGACTGACGGCTTCTACTATGCGCCTGGATTCCCCAGCAATTTTCCACTTGCGAAATCGAGACGGTCTCGGAGTCAAGTTCAGTGGACTCAGGCTGCCAGTACAGAGGCTCGCCAAGGTCCCACGGACCTGCGCCGTGCAGCACAACAGGCTGGTCGCCCACGTTTCGCTCAAAGTGGGCACCGTTCTCCACTGCAAAAAATGCAGCTTCACGGGCTTGATCTGGCCAATTACAATCGCCCGTCGTAATTCCCCTGGGGATGTTGTGACGTCTGTCGACCACCAACACGACAGCCGGATTCGCAATCGCATTCTGGCCAGACATGGAGACATACCCAATCGCTGCTCCCCCTGCGCGCCGGTTCACCAAGCACGTAGAGGACGAAACCGCCCCCATAGACGTGGGAACCCGAAGCTGTATCTCCACGGAGTCCAGATCCACATCCATCGACACTGTGCCGCCCTGCCAGTCGCTACGCCTCACTGGGTCAACGCATCCCCCGCCCTCCAAATAATCGAAACGGGCAACATGATCGACGTCGTCCCGAATCGACACATCACCGCCTGGAATGCGACGCTCGGCTAGGCACACCTCACCTAGGCAGTCCGAGTCCATGCAATCGGCGTCTCCATCAAGGTCGTTGTCGAGACCGTCGACGCAGTTTTCAACGCACACCACCGCAGCGGCACACTCGGAATCTTCGCAGTCAATCAAGCCATTCGCATTGTCATCGACGCCGTTATTGCACACCTCATCGTCCACTTCCGGCGTGCAGTCGGGGTCAAGAGACCACCCCAAGCCGTCCCCATCGATATCTCGGAGGTCGGGGCCGATACACTCCTCCAGAATCGGCCCACAATCGGGATCTGGGTCAAAGTCATTTTCCCACGACTTCACGTCGGCGTATCCATCTCCGTCATTGTCTAGGCCGTCGTGACACAGGAGCTCTACGGTACACCCGGGGGCGCCAAAACAGGTCGGATCGGAGCAGTCCGCCGCCCCCGAGTTGTTGTTGTCCAGACCGTCCGTACAGTCGGACTCGCCTGGGCAGTCGGCTTGCCCGGTACAGTCACGGTCAGCACAGTCAATTCGTCCGTCGTAGTCGTTGTCTTGACCGTCTGCGCAGGCCGTCTCAACGGCACAGGCAAAGTGGCTCTCACAGTCCGTATCGAGGCAGTCCACCAGACTGTCTGCGTCATTGTCGACGCCATCTACGCAGACCTCGGACCCGCTTGCTGGGATGTTGCGGGAACCCGTGAGCGTGCCCGCTGTGATGGACACACCCGCTGGCACTTCCGTGTTTTGCCGGAGCACTGCGGCTTCGCCAACCGACACATCATTACCCAGCTCTGCACGGCCGCGAATGCGGGCATCTGCACCCACCTGCGTACGTTCACCAAGCACGCTGTGCGGACCGAGGACAGCACCGGCTCCGACCACTGAGTCGTCCCCAATACGTGCGAGGCGTGCAATGCGTACGCCGTCATGCAGCGTCACTCGGTGACCGATCTGACTGTGGCTGCCGGTGCTGACGTCGCTCCCCAGCGTTGATTGGCTTCCCACCACACCGCGCACAATAGACCGCTCACCGACACGCGTCATTGGGCCCAAAACCCCTCGCCAACCCAGTACACCATCCGCGGCTAGGCGGGAATCTTCGCGCATTTCCCCGCGAGAGGCGGCGCGCAGCCCCACCTGTGCACCACTCGCAACGACACCACCGCGAATCACGAGGCCTTGGGCCAAGACCCGGGCGGGCCCCTGGAGAGCGGCATCTTCGAGGCGTCCACCAATGATGGCGCCGTCTCCAACCAGTGCATCAACCCCGATGTACGCGCGACGCAGCAACACCACATCGTTGCCGATGACCGCACCGGCCGAAATCGTGACCTGCCGGGCGATGACCACGTTGCTTCCCAAGGTGGCTGTAGGGTCCGCGCAGGCGTCACCGTATCCATCAGCGTTGGTGTCAGCCTGGTCCGCGTTGTTGACGTACAGGCAGTTATCTACGGCGTCATCAATGGCGTCGCCATCAAGGTCTCCGCTCCATGCCAGCGCACTCAATATCAACCACATGCCGTCTCCCCACCCGCCAACAGCCAGCGGGGGACGCGCAGGTTGATGAGTCACAACACGCTATCATGTCGAGGGACCACGCTATCCGCATTTTGTAGTGTTTCCCTGCCTCTACGGGCTGACTGGCGCGGCGTTTCGGGCTGCGAGCACCCGCGCCGGCGGAGTCTTCAGGTCCCAGACCAAGCCCACCCAGGACAGCACTCGGAGGACCTGGAAGGTGGGGTCGATCTGCCACCACAAGAACCCCTGGCGCGCGGAGACCTGATAGAAGTGGTGGTTGTTGTGCCAGCCCTCACCGAGCGTGAGTATGGCGAGCAGGAAGTTGTTGCGTGACGTATCTTCGGTGGCGTACGGACGGCGTCCCCAGACGTGGGCAACGCTGTTGACCGAGAAGGTCGCATGCTGCAGCAGAAGCAGCGGCAGTGTGAATCCCCAGACAAGCCCGTTCATGCCACCGACCATCGTCATTCCCACGGCCAGCGCGATGGGCGGGACCGTGTGGTAGCGCTCAAGCCAGCGCAGCTCAGGAATGCGGACGAGGTCGCGGATACGCCGGGCGTCGTGAGTCTGACCCTCGTTGCTCACCACCCACCCCATGTGCGCATGCAACAGACCGTGGTGCTTGGGGGAGTGGATGTCTTCCTTGTGGTCAGAGAACACGTGATGATGCCGGTGGTTGGCGGCCCACCACAGCACTCCCTTCTGCAGGGTGGACTGTGCAAGCACCGCTAGGACGAGCTGACCAGCCCGACTGGTACGGAAGCTCCTGTGGGAGAAGTATCGATGATACCCCGCCGTGATCCCAAACATTCCAATGACGTAGACCGCGAAGGTGAGGAGCGCGAGCCCCCAGCTTGGCGGGTATAGAATCACGCCAAGTACGGCGAGAACGTGCCAAGCGGCCAGGACAAAGGCTCGGATGGCAGGAAGTTTGGAATGCAAGAAGGTCCCCCAGGTATGTCTACCCCTACCCTGCCCTCAGATTGCTCGTATTGAAAAGGCCAGGACTAGATAGGACAATTTTCGATACGCGGGAACGCCTCTGGGCAGGTCGAGGCACCTCGGGGGCCTGGGCTCTGCTCGGTTCGTCCAGTCTGGCTGACGCTTCAGAAGATAGCCACTTGGATGACTGCGCCATTCATCCGGACGAGGGCGCAAGGCACAACGAAACGACTTGAAGCGTCGGAAGGTGTCAGCGGCGTTCGCTGAGACCGGCGGCGCCCACTAATCGAAGGTCTCATTGGAGAACACATGGTCGCTCGTCGACGCGCCCTCTGGGCCCCCATCTTTCCATCGAAGAATCCGGTCACAGCGGTTCGCTCAGCCCGCTACTTCGCCCAACACGCCAGCATTGCGGTGCCGGCTTTGGTGGTCCATGCCCTTGCCGCAATGCGCAAGACAGACCTCGAAGAGATCCCGTACGACGCCGTAGATGCCATTCGCGTTCGCTACCGCCAGATCTTGGAGGATGACGTCACCCAAGCGGCAAACGGCGTCTACCCATGGTCGCTGTTGTTCGACTGGCCCGTCCGCCAATACGCCAGAGCCGTCCCCGGTGTCCTGCGCGACTTCTTCACCATGGACAAGCGGCGAGTGGACCACGAGTGGTCGCTCAACGAGCCCGATGCAGACGCGTTCCCCAAGTACTACCGTCGTCAATACCACTGGCAGAAAGGGGGGTACCTCACTGACCGCTCGGCCCGGCTGTACGACCTAGGGGTTGAGTTGTTGTTCGTGGGTGGCGCAGATGTGATGCGTCGTCAGGTGATTCCGCCCATGACGGCAGACTACGCCAACCATGACAACCCACGTATCTTGGACGTTGCCTGCGGAACCGGACACACGCTCGGCCAGATCGGCATGGCACTGCCGAACGCAGAACTGCACGGTGTGGACTTGTCTCCTGCGTACGTTCGCCATGCCGCGAAGAACGCTCCCAGCAGCGCCACACTGCTCGTCAATGACGCACGGTGCCTGCCGTACCCTGATGACCACTTCGAGGTGGTGACGTCTACCTACCTGTTTCATGAGCTGCCGGACGCCTGCCGAACCGCTGTGATTGAGGAGATGATTCGTGTGGCAAAGCCAGGCGGACTCATCGTTATTCAGGACTCTGCCCAGCTAGATGACGCACCCGAGCTCGCCGAGTTCTTGCACGCGTTCGGACGCGACATGCATGAGCCGTACTACGAGAGCTACCTGAATGACCCGCTCCAAGACCGGCTTGAGAGAGCCGGTCTCGCGATTCAATCGGTGCGGTCGCAATACCTGGCCAAGACCGTGACGGCACGGGTCCCAGAGAACGTCGCCTAGGCGCGAGACCGCTTGAAACGAATCTTACGAACGGCGAAGGCGATGCCTTGGCCATTGAGGTCCACATCTGTGGCCACAATGCCGGTTGCCGCCTCGGCTACGTCATGTCCAAGAGCGCGCAGCTGCGCCTCAATGATCTCGCGCGCTCTCCGGCTACAGTAGGCGTCCAAGGCGTCGTCGTGTAGGTCGTTGTCTAGGGCGTGCTGGACGACTGCTTCGTAGTCGGTGAGCTGCGCATGCATCTGTGAGAGTGCTGTAGTTAGGTCGGTATGGGCGCCAAAGTGCGTTGGGTAGACGGTCTTGGCTCCCGTCGCCACAATGCGGTCGAGCGAGGCATGGGCGGCGGGTCCGTCGAAGTCTGTGGGGGATGTACTCGCAAGAGCGAGCGTGCCGTTGCCTTGCATGTGCGGGTACAGCACACCGAAGCTGTCCCCAGTAAAGACGCTGTTGCTGGCGTCGTCGTAGACACAAAAGTGGTGGTTGGCGTGCCCTCGGGTGTGCAGGAAGGTCAGCGTGCGCCCACCAAGTGTGACCGTCTCATCATCCGCCATGATTCGCACACGGTCTGCCGGCACGGGCTCAATGACGCCGTACAGCTCGTCAAACGCCTCTTGTCCGTACACTGCGGTCGCACCAGCGATGATTCGAGCGGGGTCAATCGCGTGAGGTGCCGCTTTGGGGTGGGCCAGAAGCACCGCGTTCGGACAGGCGGCCATCAGGGTTCCAGCGCCACCCGCATGGTCCAGGTGGATGTGCGTGATGATGACGTATTTGACGGCATCTGGGGTCAGTCCGGCATCTGCAAGAGCCTGGAGTAAGGTAGGCACACACGCCGACGTGTTTGTCTCGATGAACGCCGCTTGTCCGTCGTCCACCAGGAGGTACGCCGCGGCGACCTTGGGGACGCCGGTGTACAAGGTGTCGATTGTGATGACGTCAGCTGTGGACATGGGGACCTCTGCGTGGGTGAGCGGTCTAGCCGCGTCAACGCGGGTTCGCGACTCGCACGTCAAACGGGCCAGTCCCGCCGTTCCGCATCCTCAGTGACAGCACTGCAATGGGCTTCCCAAATCAGAGTCCTCAGCTTAAGGTGCCTGACAACACTCGATTGGGGAGAATATATGGTTCGGTGCAGCTTTTTGGTCTGGATGGTCACGGGTTCGGTCGCATTTGCAGCGGATTCGAACGGCGACGGATGCCAAGACGAGTACGCGGCAAACAGTGCCTGCGTCGACGTTGACGCAACAGTCGATGTTTCGAGCACAGTTGGCGCCAACGCGTCTGTTCTTGAGAGCGCTTCGATTGGCCCGCAGGTCGCCTTGGGATCTGGCGTTGTCGTAGCAGCCCGTGCGTCGCTCGCCGGACGTGTTGCCCACACCAGCAACCCCCTACCAATCGGAGCCAACTCGGTCATTGGTCGGAGCGCTCAGCTCGGCGCTGACCATGTTCTTGGAACGGACGTCACCATTGGACGGTCTGCTGTCGCCGGTGCTCGGCTCACCGTCGCGAACGGCGGAAGCCTTGGGTACGGCGCCCAGGTCGGAACAGACGTCAACATTGGCGCCGGGGCCGTCGTCGGCAACCTGGTCACCCTTGGCGACTTCACCACGCTTGGTGACAACGCCGTGGTCGCTCGCGGTGTCACCGTCGCAAATGCACCGAATGCGGGGGGCAGCACTTCCATCAACGGGATCGTTGGACCCGACGTCACACTCGCAGCTGGCGCGCGCATCGAACAGGGCGCGCGCATTCGCAAGCAGGCCGACATTGGCGCTGGCGCTGCTGTAGAAGCGAGCGGACGAGTGGGTCGCGGGGCCACTATCGAGGCCGGAGCCACGGTCTTCGGACGCGTGGGCGCGAATGCAACGGTGGGTGCTGGAGCCACAGTAGGCGCCGGGGCGACCGTCGGCCGAGGCGCACAGGTCTGCGAGGGTGCGTCGCTTCCGGACAACGCCACGGTTGGAAGTGGAGCGCTGTTCCCCGAGAGTGGATGTACGCTGCCCACCAGCTGCAAAGACGTACTCGACGACAATCCATCAGCGGCGTCTGGTGTGTACAGCATCGATGCCGATGGTGCAGGGGCCAAAGAGGCCTTCGATGCCTACTGTGACATGGACACAGACGGTGGCGGCTGGACGCTTACGGCGTCCGTTGTGACACAGAGTTCGTTCTGGAGTGTTGGCAGCTACAGCATTTCCACGGGCGCTCGTTCCGAGACGCTGGGTACTGCCGCGCTCGACAGCAACTACGTGCTCAAGCTCGGCAGCTGGAGTGACATCCTCGCTAACAGCAGCGGCAGTAGTGAAGTCCGCGTTCGGGTACGCACCGCGGCAGGCTCCGACGTGACCCTCGGTCGACTCACCGGCATGCAGATGGCACAAGACGGAACCTTCATCACGAATCCAACAGCGGCGTACAAGGGCAACGGCGTCCAGGTCACGCCGGCTACCAATGCCTGCGTCATCCAGTACAGCAGTCACTTCACGGGCACGGTCACGGCCGAGGCCTTCAACTCCCCTGACAGTGGCTGTGCAGGCGGACATCTGGGATGGAACGGCAGCTGTGGCTATACATCCATGGGCCACAGCGGCTCCTACTACGGCAGCGGCACGGACAAGTTCATGCACGCGTGCTCACTAGACCTGCAGTATTACTGCAGTAGCAACAACACGACCGGCCCCACCAACGGGAGGTCTGGATGCTACTACCAACGAAAGTGGTACTACGTCCGGTAGGTGCCTGGTCTGGTTGGGGTACACCTGTTGATGGCCCCCCCGTTTTGGTGCAAAGCATAGTTTTATAGTGGAGAACACATGGTCCGGTGCAGCTTTTTGGTGTGGATGGTCACAGGGTCGGTCGCGTTCGCAGCCGATTCGAACGGCGACGGATGCCAAGACGAGTACGCGGGCAACGCTGCCTGCGTCGACGTAGACGCGACGGTGGATGCGTCGAGCACGGTGGGCGCCAGCTCGCTAGTGATGGAGAGGGCCTCGATAGGTCCCCAGGTCGCCTTGGGCGCCGACGTCGTTGTGGGGTCGCGCGCAACCCTCGCCGGCCGTGTTGCCCACACCAGCAACCCGCTGCCAGTCGGAGCCAACACCATCATTGGTCGCGGCGCACAGCTGGGCGCGGACCATGTTCTTGGAACGGATGTCACAATCGGGCGGTCGGCTGTAGCCGGCGCTCGACTCACCGTCGCGAACGGCGCAAGCCTCGGGTACGCAGCCCAGGTCGGAACAGACGTCGCCATTGGAGCGGGGGCCGTTGCCGGTAACCTGGTCACTCTGGGCGACTTCACGACCCTTGGCGACAACGCCGTGGTGGCTCGCGGCGTCACGGTCGCGAACGCACCCAATGTTGGAGCAGGTACCTCGATTAGTGGTATTGTTGGTCCAGACGTTGCTATCGCAGCAGACTCGCGCATTGAACAGGGCGCGCGCGTCCGAAAGCAGGCGGTCATTGGCGAGGGCGCCGCGGTTGAAGCCAGTGGACGCGTCGGTCGCGGGGCCACCATCGGGGCCGGAGCCACAGTCTTCGGACGCGTGGGCACGAACGCAACAGTGGGTGCTGGAGCCACCGTCGAAGACGGCGCTATCGTCGCACGCAGCGGCGAAGTGTGCTCGGGCGCAACGGTTCCCGATGGCTCAAACGTGGCGAGTGATGGAACGTGGCCCGTCGAAGGCTGCACCCTGACTGGGGCAGCATGCCAGGCCATCAAGACCGCTAGCCCCAGCGCAGCGGACGGCGTGTACAGCATCGACCCCGATGGCGTCGGTGGCGCGGACGCTTTCGATGCGTACTGCGACATGACACGGGACGGCGGCGGCTGGACCCTGGTCATGCAGAACAACATTGGCGTGACCAACCCGACCCCGAGCTTTGCCCAAACCACCACACAACAAACCGTGGTCGGTTCCATGGACGCACTCGGCACCTTCGACGTCATCGTGCGTCTCGCCAGCTGGCAGCACATCGGCAGTGAAGCACGCTTCGAGGTCGGTTCTTCAGCAGGCGTCCCCTCAAACCAAGCCCAGTACTCGTCCATCTCCCTCACCGGAGGCAACTACGCGGTGTCCTTGGGCGGTCAGTCCATCACAGTCGGCGGCACCGCGCCTGGGCTATTTTCGTACCACAACGGCAGTAGCTGGTCGACATTCAACGACGATAACGACGTTTCATCCAGCAATTGCTCCACAAGCTATGGTAGCCAGGCTTGGTGGTACAAGTCCTGCTGGAGCGGCAGCCTGTGGGGACACAACACGTCACAGGGTGCACACTGGACCGGCTCTAGTGGCAGCGGCGCCAACTGGGGCGCGCTGTGGATTCGCTGATTCGCTAGCCACGTTGACGGCAAGAGTGCCCCGTTCACCAGCCGGTGGACGGGGCCTCTTTGTTTTACCGACGCAATCGAGCGCCGCCACACCCAACGTCCTCGACCTTCTACGGTCCACTCGCAACACCCCCTCCGCCCGTCATCGACTGCGTTAATCGGCACCATGCGTTCGTTCTTCTTCCTTGTTCTACTCGCCGGGTGCAGCTCTAAAACGCTGCTCAACCCTCACCATGCGCCGTGGGCGACTCCGAAAAAGGAGGCCTACACATCGACCGTAGACAACCTACGTTCGGTCGACTTGGTGCTTGGCAACGGGACCGAAGCACTCAACGGTATGCAGCTGACTGTCCACTACAATGGCTGGCTTCGCGGCGGAACCCTGTTCGACAGCAGCCGTGTTCGCGGCGAGCCGTTCACCGCGGTGCTTGGGCGCGGTCGGCTGATTCAAGGCTGGGAAGAAGGCATGCTCGGAATGCGTGTGGGTGGGGTTCGTCAGCTCATCATTCCGCCCAGCTTGGCGTATGCAGACCGTGAGACCGGCAAAATCCCACCCAATAGCGAGCTCGTGTTCGAGATTGAGCTGTTGGACATCACACCAGCGCCCTAGCGTGGACCGAATGGGTTCCACCCTGTCCGTCGTCACCCCTCATTCTGGCCCTACTAGGCCGCGTGTCGGCCAGCGTCGGACGCGTCGCACACCAACTGTTCGACCGAACACCCCCACTGTTCGATCCTGTTCGACGCCCCCACCCTACTTGCTCTGTGTCAGCCCGCCGAACACCGGCGCGGCACCCCTACCGACCGGAGCCTCCCATGATTCGCACCCTCGCACTCGCACTCGCACTCACCGCTCCCCTGGCCCTCGTCGGGTGTGACGAGACCCTAGACTCCGCCGTTGAGTCCGACCTGTCTGCCGAGCGCTTCACGGTCGAGCTCACGGACGCCGAGACCGCCGCTGTTCTAGCCATCGCCAACTCCGTCGACTTCGTCACCCTGGACGACGTCATCGCACTGGACCGCCGTGCCGCAACGGGCATCATCGCCGCCCGCCCCATCGCGGACTTGGCAGCCTTGGACGCCGTTCCGTACGTTGGCGACTCAGCACTGTCCCGCCTGTACACCTACGCTGCCGACAACGGCCTCATCAACGACGGCGGCGTGATGGTCCATGGTGTCGAAGAAGGCACGGAGGCCGCAGCGGCCATCCTGCTCGTGGCCAACAACGCGTCGTACGTCGAACTCGATGACGACGCAGGCCTCGACCGCCGCGCCGCCACCGCCATCTTCGACGCAGCAACCAACGCAGACATCGGCAGCTTGGAAGAGCTCGACGGCTTGTCCTACGTAGGTGCCCGTGCCTTTGAGAAACTGATGGCCTTTAGCGAGACCTTCGAAGTGGACACCACTCCTGTCTGCCCCGCCGGCCAAATTCACAGCGACGAAGGTGGGATCTACACCAACATCGCCGACGCCGTCACCCGCTCTGGCCCCGGGGCTACCCTCACCGTGTGCGCCGGAAACTACTCGGCAGCCCTGGTGCAAATCCGTCGGCCACTCACCATCGTCGGCCAAGGAAACCCAACACTCAACATCACCCAGATGTACATCAATGTGGATGTCAACATCTCGGATGTAGACATCACCGGACGGCTCATTCGCATTGACGGCGAGACCGGCACCTACAGCGGCGGCCCAGTCGTCAACACCGACAATGTTGCCTTCTCCGGTCAAGAAATCTTGATGCTTCGCTCTACCCTCAACGCCGTGGACAGCGAGTTCACCGACATTCGTGAGCTGCACTTGGCCTACTGGGCACGAGCCGTCACGAACAACTCATGGTTCGACGGCAACACAGAGAACAGCCCAGTGGTCCACGTCAACTTCGGAAGTCACATCAACATGACCGGCGGTGGCGTCATCAACGGTGAACACGGCGGCGTCCTACTCGAAGGCTCGGCGGCTCACTTCAACGGCGTGGACTTCGGAATTGGCAGCACCGACAACAACATCTTCGACTTCCGTGGCCCCCGCGCCAACTACACTTGGCTGCATGATGACGTCACCATGAGCTGCAACAACAACGGCTGCAACCTGTAGTCGTTCCACTCCCAGCTGAATCTGACGCCGCCACTGCTCGCCTAAAGCAGTGGCGGCGTTCTGACTTATGATTCATCAAAACCGCGCGCAAAAATCACCTTTCCCGGCCGCGGTAGAGAGGCAGCGTTCTGCTGCGAAGGACCAGCCGCATTACACGGCACGCATGAAACCACTCAATTGGTACCCAGGACACATGGCCAAGGCCCGCCGAGACATCGGCAAGGCCATGGGCAAGACCGAAGTTATCTTCGAAATCCTGGACGCACGCCTTCCGTTTAGTAGCGAAAACCCGCTGGTCAACAGCCTTCGACGCGACACCCCATGCATCAAGGTGTTGAACAAGAAGGACCTGGCCGACCCACGCGTGACCCAGCTGTGGTTGACTCAGCTCAACCGGATTCCGGGTGTGCACGCGGTGGCCTTGGACTCTCGTGACAAGCGAAAGGCCCGTGAATTGCTGCCCATGGCAAGGACTTTGCTTCGTACAGACCGAAACAAAGACAAGCCGATTCAGACCATGATTCTCGGTGTTCCCAACGTGGGCAAGTCTACGCTCATCAACACCCTGGCCGGCCGAGCCATTGCCAAAGCCAGCAACAAGCCTGCGGTGACCAAGCGTCAGCAAATCGTTCGCTGTCCGGGGAACATCCACCTCATCGACACACCAGGTTTTCTCTGGCCCAAGCTCGACCCGCCCGAGTGCGGCTACCGACTGGCCATCTCTGGGGCCATTGCTGACAACGTCCTAGAGTACGAGCACCTCGGTGAGTTCGCGGCCCGGTACTTCCTTGAGCGCTACCCAGACCGCCTGCGCGAGCGGTTCAAGCTGGAGACACTGCCGGAGGGCGCCATTGCCCTTCTCGAAGCCATCGCTCCCAAGCGAGGCTGCCTGCGCAAGGGCGGCGTTATCGACCTGCAGAAGGTGAGCGAAGTCTTGGTGCGCGAGTTCCGAAACGCGTCCATGGGTCCAATGTCGCTCGAAGAGCCCAAGGACATGCCCACAAGCTGGTCAAACGATGACGGTGTCGAGAGCGCGTAGGTTCTGGCCCGGTACACCGGAAAAGACACGCAACCGCCAGCGCGCGCATGTACGTTGCCGTCTAGCTGGGGGGACCGATGCGCAGTGGACATTGGGTGATGTGGCTAGTCGTGGCCGGAATGGCGTGCGACGGCGAGACGGACTCGGACCTAGACGCCGACACCGGAGCAGACACCGCTGCTGAAACGGACAGCGATGCCGACACGGACAACGAAGCTGACACCGACAGCGAAGCCGAAGCTGACCTTGTAGACGCCGACGGCAATACCTACGCAACGGTCCAGATAGGCGAACAAGTGTGGATGGCTGAGAACCTCAAGGTGACCTCGTTCAACGACGGTACGCCCATCGGCCTGTGGTCGTTTGGAGAGGACTGGTACTACGCCCTTGAACCCATGGCTTGGTACCAATGGAGCTCCACGTACGACCTCAACAACATCTACCCAGACCCTCTTCCAGAGGACTTCTACGGCGCGCTGTACAACGAGTTCGCCCTAGACTCCGGTCGTTTAGCACCCGACGGCTGGCGCCTACCCACACGTGCCGACTTTGAGGTACTCGAGCAGACACTGACTGCCGATGGCTTGGACGCCACAGCACTAAAAACGGACTTCGGATGGTCGCCCGAGACGTCCAACGGCACAGACGACTACGGATTCAACGCCCTACCCAGCGGCTATGTATCCGCCGGCGGTACGGCAACAGGAACGCCGGCTATCGTGATCTGGGCCACTTCCGAGACCAACCCCGCGGCACGGACACGTCACGTGGTCACCCTGTTCGACGACCCAACGCTCCAGTACAACGAAAACGGCGTACAGCTGGGCGCTGGTGTCCGCTTGATTCGGGAGTAGGCCGGTCCGCGACACCGGTTGCGTGACGGCCTGCCCTGTCTCTGACTGACGCCGAAGGTGAAAGCGGGTAGAGTCGGCGGCGTTGCACACCCGCACCCGCCGGAGTTCTCATGCGTATCTTTCTGATGACCGTCTTCCTTGCCGCCTGCAGCTCGGCCACCGTCGACACCAACGCAAGCACTTGTGAGGCGTGCCTAGAAAGCACGGGCACCTGGCAGCCAGAAGCCTCAGCCTGCACCGTTGATTGTGGTCTGCAGGACATCTCGTGCTTCACCGACGAGTGCCCCGGTGACTGTGCCGCTGACGAGTGCGGCAACTGCTTCTCGCAAGCCGACTGTGAAGGCGCGACGTGTACGTGGACGACGATGGACGAGACCGCGACCTGCAACTAGGTCGCTGCATTCTGGCTTGTTGTCACTCCGCCGTACGCACAAGTCGCAGGCCAATATCGGGCGCGACCGACGACGCGGGTAGGACATCCCGTCTCCCCCTCATCCGCCAGTCGGCGGACGTGGTCGCACCAACCCCTTCTTGAAGGGATGCGACCAGGCCTCCGGCATCACCCACAAGGCCCAGAAGAGGGTCTTCGCCGTGGTACCGCTCTGGTACCGAAGGCGGGGTCGTACCAACGTCAACGCGTGGCGGATGTCCCGGATGGCGTAGGCGGGGTCCTGGGCAATCCGTTCGAGACTCTTGGTGTTCGCCACAACGTAGTCATCGAGCCACTCGCGCGGGTAGTGGCGTTGCCAGTTCCCGTCCGGGTCTTCTTGCTGCATGGCCTCCCACGACCGCCGGTGCCCCTCGAAGAAGCTCATGGCGAGGGGCGTGCGCATGGTGGAGGGGTTGATCACACTCACCGGGATGTCCCACACAAACAGCTCGACCCGCAGCGCGTCGGCGTACCCTTCCACGGCGAACTTGGAGGTGTCGTACGGGGCGTTGCCGGGCAGGCTGACCAGCCCATCCACACTGTGGGAGGGTCGATACACCGCGCAGAACGGATAACATTCGACAGCGACCAGACACTGCGAGTCGACATGACAGATGGCGACCGAATCCACACCGTAAAGGTCGACATTGAGAGCGGGGAAATGACACCCATCTTCAAGGTCTATTAGGAAACGGCACGCATTCCGCGATGACGGACCCGCCCGTCCAACACCTCAGGTGGGCGCAAGACAGTGGCTGTCACTGTCGCGGGCCCCTACTCGCCACCACAGTCCGATATGCGGGGGGTCTGAAGGAGCCCCATGACCATCACCATCCGACGTCAGCCGCTCGACAATCCAACCGAGTTCCTCGAGTTCCCCGAGTCGCTACACAGCGGTGACCCGTCGTACGTACCGGCGCTCAAGGGCTGGCTCAAGCGGCGTCTCAAGCCGAGCAATCCGTTCTTTAAGGATGCCGAACTGGTGCTCTTCGGCGCCTACCGGGGCGACAAGATGGTGGGCCGCATCAGCGCGCTCGTGGACCGTCGCTTCAACAAGAGCAAAGGCGAAGCGGTCTGCTGGTTCGGTTTTGTCGACTTCGAAGACGACGCTGAGGTCGCAGCCGCCCTGTTCGGCGCCATCAACGACCAGGCGCACTCGTGGGAGTGCACAGTGCTTCGCGGTGCCAGAAACCTGACCCGGCTGGAAGACCCCGGCGTCACTGTCAGCGGCTTCGACCGGCTGCCGCCAATGCTCGCGTCGCACCATCCCGCGTACGTTGCACAACATCTCGAAACTGCAGGTTTCACAAAGCATCATGACCTGCTCGCCTACGAGATCGATCTGTTTCAAGACGACGGCAGCCCCACTCCTGTGCCCGAACCGCTGCAAGCAAAAGCCGATGCCGTCGACATTCCCGGCTTGGTGGTCCGGCCCTTTCGCTGGCGTCATGTCTGGGCGGACATGAAGCGTGCATTCACCGTGTTCGACCAGGCATACCGGACCGTACCCGACACCGCGACAATGCCGTTTTCACAGTTCGTATCGCTTGCCCTACCGTTTATGATCTTCACCAGCCCGCACCTCGTTCAGCTGGCTCTTGTGGATGGAAAACCCGCCGGATTCGTGCTGTGTTTGCCGGAAATCAACGAAGCCATGGGGCAGTGGCGCGGCTCCTTTGGCGTACGCGGCGCGCTGCGATTTGCCCGTAAGTTCCGCAAGATTGAGACAGCCGCATTCAAGCTCATTGGCGTCATGCCCGAGTACCGAGGCACGGGTCTACACGCGAAGATGATTCTGGCGGTCGTAGAGGGTGTGCGAAAGGCCGGGTACGACAGAGTCGACGGCAGCCTCATCGATGAACGCAACAAGCCCATGCGCGGAGTCGTCGAAGGAATTGGGATGGAAGTGTACCGGACCTACCGATTCTTTGAGCGTAGCGTCGTTCCCCAGTAGGTTAGAATAGGGACTCATGACACGCCCCACCATCGCCATCGCCGCTGCGCTCAGCGCCTGCACCATCCCGCCCGAGCAGTTTCGCGACGACCTGTGGTGTGAGGCCCTGTCCGATGCCGCACAGGAGCCTACAGAGTCGTCCTTCGACAGCGTTCCGCTCGACCTGCAGGCCGTTCACCTGACGCTCGGCGACTATTCGTACACACCGATTCCTTCCGGACGAAAGCACATCGTCAGCAACCAGGCCATTCGCCTCCAGGTGGTCGACGAGGCAGGACAGTTCGCCACACAGCTCACCGTCATTGACGAGCACCTGTGCGACGACATCGCACGCCGGTGGATTCTCGACCTAGAGCCTCGGCCCTATTTCTTGCAGCTGCGAGCGGATGAGGCAGGCGACACGGACAGTGTCGTCCTACTTGCAGCGAACGACGAAGACACCTAGCCGCACTGGGGTAGGGTGCCGCACTGGAGGCCACCATCCTAGCGCTACTCGTTGCACTCGCATCTGCCCAGACCCCACAGTGGACCATGACGGTCGACCCGTTGACGACGGCGCTTGGCTTTGTTCACCTGCAGACAGAGCTGGCCCTCGGACGGCGCTTTTCCATTTACGCCGGTCCCAGTCTCAAGCTGTTCGACTTTCCGGGGACCGAGCAACAACCCTACAAAGGAATTGGCGTTGAAGCCGGTATTCGCTGGTTCGTGACGGCTGGGAACAAGCCTACCCACAAGAGCGCACCGCGCGGCGCATGGGTCATGGTGAGAGGGCTTGCAGCCAATGTGCGACGGACGGACCGAGCCAACGTCTCCGAGTTCGGCGGATACATCAGCGCTCTTGGCGGATACACCTGGATTTTCGACGACGTCTTCGTGGTGGGTCTCGGTCTCGGCATTCAGCGTATCGACTACACGGTCGACGATCTGGGCATCCAGGGCACACTGCCCGCCGCACACACCACCCTGGGCGTCGCGTTCTAGTTAAGGCCCGGCCGAACGAATGGAGTGCACGTGCCCCGGGTGCTGAACTACGGCGACATCACCATAGATCTGACAGCGCGTACCTCAACCGTAGCGGGAACGTCGCACGCGCTGACTGAGCGCGAGGCCGAGGCGTTGCTGTACCTCGCGGACCGTGCCGGAGAGGTGGTGTCAAAGCGCCAAATGGAGCGGGACGTCTGGGAGTTCAAGGCTGGAGTCCGGTCTCAGGCCGTCTCAGTAGCAATGCGCCGACTTCGGGCGAAGATCGAGCGAGATCCATCCAATCCCGCCCTACTGCTCACAGTCCAGGGAGTGGGCTGGAAGCTCGTTCCGTCCAAAGAACAGGCTCTCGCAACTACCTTTGCCCCGTTGCCCTCATTCAGCACGCCGTTCTTCGACAGGCCAGACGCCGTCGCAGAACTGGCCAAGCTGGTGACCGCAAAACACCCCATCCTCACGGTTGTAGGCCCCGGAGGGTCCGGTAAGACTCGTCTCGCAAACGAAGTGGCTCGTCGGCAATCGCTGCCCATCTGCGCGGTAGACCTGAGCACAGCCCGCACCGCTCACGAAGCCAACGCCGTTCTACTCACCGCACTCGACCAGGTGGACACGAGCAGCCTAAGCAAGGCCGTCGCGGCGCGAGAACCCTTCCTACTGCTGCTCGACAACCTCGAACACCTGATGGAACGAGCGGTCCACTGGGCCACACTCTGGCTACCCGCACTGCCCAATGTAGTCACCCTATGCACCAGCCGCGAAGCTCTGGGCGTACCCGGTGAAGTCGTCTACCAGATGCCGGCGATGCCCCCCCAACAAGCCGCGAAGTTCTTCCGCAATCGTGCGCAAGCTGTTGGCGTAGACATCCCCTTCCCTGCTGCTGAGAAGATTGCACAGCACCTAGACGGCCTACCGCTGGCACTCGAACTGTACGCAGCACACGCCGGACTGTTCACGCCAGAGCAGCTTGTACAGCGGGTGACGAGCGGCATGGACATGGGGCTGTCGCGCCGTGGAACCACAGACAGGCTGTCGTCTCTTGACGGCACCATGGCGTGGAGCTGGTCACTGCTGTCCGCCGAAGAACAGAACGTTCTCCAGGCGTGTGCCGTCTTTCCGGGTCGCTTCGATATTGCAGGTGCGACAAGCGTCATTCCTACGGCAACACTCCCCATTCTCGCAAGTCTACGTCGGAAATCACTCATCGTGGTCGACCGTGGCGAGCTCTCGTTGCTTCGGTCTGCTCGTGGCTACGTGACCAACCGCGCGGACAGCGACCAACGCGCAGCCCTTCTGACCCGGCACGCTGAGTGGGCTGTTGCCCAAGCAAACAGCGCTATTGCGCGGCTTGAGAGCGAACCCCTTCAAGCGATGACCCGTCTAGAAAACCTTCGTCCGGACCTGAACCAGGCCAAAGACGCCGCTGGCGACCTGGGCATCCGTGCTGCCTTCGTACTCGTTCGCTCGCTCGCGGAACGCGGTATGCCAAATGAACGGTTGGCCCTGCTCGATGCCCTGACGACGGACGACCCGCGTCGCCTGAGCAGCATCACCGTCGAACGCGCCCAGGCCTACTATGACTCGCTCGACCTAGACACCGCCTACCGCATTCTTGAGGGAGTTCACAGTCCAGACGCTGGATTGCTACGAGCGCGAATCAACAGGAAACGCGGGCACTTTGACGAAATCCAGACCCAGTTGACGGCCATGCTAGACGGCTCGCAACTGTCAGACCTTCAGCGCGCGCAGGCCCTTGTTGCCAGAGCCGGTGTGTATGCACGCACCGGCCAGCTGGACGACGCCTTCGACGACTTGCGCACAGCCGAGACCTTGTGCACGCAAAAGCGACTCCGTAAGCAACGGATCAGCGTATGGATGACCCGCGCCTCCATTCAAGCCATGCAAGGCCAATTCGCTGAGGCCGAAGACACCCTCGACCGCCTGATGGCCGAAGCAGACGGGCGCAATCTGGAACGCGCCATCGAGGGCGCACACCACATCTACGCATACGTCTTGTTCGAACGAGACCCAGCCGTCGCCGCCAAGCACTTGCAGCAGTCCGTCGCCATCTCCCTTCGTACGGGCGATGCCGAGCGCGAGCTGACCGCCAGCGCCGATCTGGCCGTTGCCCGCTACCTCACCGGCGATACCGAAGTCGCCTCCGAGCTTCTCGAAGCGGTCATGCCGTCTCTTCCACCCCTCGGGGCCGAGGTGATGGCCTTCTACACCGCCATTCTGGCGCTGATTCGCATTGCCCGAGGTCGCACCGCATCCGGTAAAGCGATGCTGGAGCGCATCGACAGCGCGGCGATTGGGCGCATGCTTCATGACGAAGGAGCAGGCACCATCTTCCTGTCCATCTGTCAGACTGCACTCGACCTGGCGGACAATGATCTGGGCAGCGCACGCAGGCGACTCGCGTTGGTTCGTGGGCGAGCCATAGGGGCACCGAGAATGGTGCGAATCCTGTTCCAGCACTTCGAAGGCCTCGTGGACGACGTCGATAGCGAACTAAACGGCGGATAACTGCTCAAATTCGAGCCATCTGGCGGATACTCTGAGCGAAACACGATGGGTAGAGGGGAGGTCCATTGCTGGGTGACGACGAAGCGGCGCTGCTGCTGTTCAAGCAATGCCTCGACCTGGACCCCGACTCTGTCGACGCCCTACTTCGCGCCGAGACAGACCCCGTCACCCGAGACACTGTACGCGCTCTACTGCGCGCTGACCAAGAGCCAGACGAGGTCGAAAATGGCTTTGGTCTGGGCGCCCTTGAGCTGCTGGCGGCAACGGCAACAGACGGCCCGACCCCAGATATTCTCCCACAATCGATCGGCCCCTACCGTGTGATTCGCATGGCGGGTGCTGGTGGAACGGCCATTGTGTATGAGGCTATGGAGGCGGTTCCCCACCGGCGCGTTGCGGTGAAAGTCGCACGGGCCACTCTCGACCCGGACCTCCACCCGCGCTTCGAGGCCGAGGCCCATGCCCTGTCTCGGGTGCGCGACGAAGCGGTCCCCGTTGTCTACCAAGTGGGGTCGATGGTCGGGTTGCCCTGGCTCGCCATGGAGTGGGTAGAAGGCGTGCAGCTGGACCCTGAGAGCGTTCAGGCGCCACTGACAACACTTATCGCCGTGTCCCGAGGCATAGCCGCTGCGCACCAAGCGGGGATCACCCATGGCGACTTGTCCCCGGCCAACATTCTGCTGACGACAGGCGGTCCCAAGCTCGTTGATTTTGGCCTAGCGGGAGGAGATGGAACAACCGGTCCAACCGGCGGAACCCAAGGCTATCGAAGCGACGAGCCCCTTCCACCCGAACATGCCGACCAGTACGCACTCGGCTGCCTCATTCGAGCGTGTAATCGCGGTACCGATGGAGCCTTGGACGCTATCGCAGACGCCGCCACTAAACTGGAATACAACTCTGTTCGGGCCTTGTGGACGGACCTCTGCAACCGACAAGACGACCGCCCAATCTCCGCACAACCGGACACTGCGCTGCAGTCCTTCGGGCGTTGGACTCGCCGTTTCAGAGCCCCACTTATCGGCGTGGCGGCGACCGCAGTGGCGGCGCTACTCCTCGGCGGTGCGGTTCAGGAGATTCAGCGCCAAAGCGCACAGAGCACCATCCGTCAGCTGAACGCAGCGGCAATGTCGGATCTAGACGCCGTTCTAAGGCAGCCGAGTGAGGACTTAGACGCAGCTTTGGTTCGGTGGCTCGAAGACCCGCGCTGGGTCGGAACTCCCGCCGTAGGCCGAGCCTGGCTGCAACACGCACGACTGATGACTGCCGCAGGCGACCTACAAGCCAGCGAAGACGCCGCCGCGCAGGCATTCGTTGTCGCCATTCGCGACCAAGACCGTGAAGAAGCGGCGGTAGTGCTGGCCGACCACTTCATTCGGGATGCCCGTTGGTCCTCGTTGTTGCGACTGGCAGATTCAACAAGCTCGCAGACGTGGCGGATGGGTGCGTTGGCAGGTCAACGCGACATACCCAATGCTGCACAGGCCGCCCAGAACACACCGTTCTACGGATTGCTGTCCGAGTGGTCGAGTGCAACAAGAACCGAACACAAACCCACGGAAATCGTCGACGGTCCACAGCCCGAAACACTGCTTCTATCTGACCAAGAAGCAGGGTTCATCCAGTTGACTGGCGCAGAATCCTCCCTGCCCATCATCGCCAGCCTAACCATGGAGGGCGCGCGCCTTGGTGGCGGACTGCCGATGGTCATGCCCTCCGGTCGCATCGCAGAGTACTCCCACCCGCAGTCCATGATCATCTCCGAGGTGGTCAGGCAAGGAGACACTCTGATTCGCACCGCAGAGGCATCGGGCCCCGCCAGTGCCATTGGGTTCATTCAAGTCAATAATAACGGAAACATCAGAACCTTTGCCGGGTACGGCTACCCCATCCGCGACCTTCTCGAACTGACCGCAACAGGCCCAATAGTTGCGCACACGGCCACCAGTGCCGCCGGCTCCGACGTGGGTCCACTACTCGCAGTGAACCTTCCAGACGGTACCCCGGCGCTCGTTGCCGCCGTCGGCCCATGGCGTGCGTACGACGTGCGACTGTACCGGGCTGACGGCCCTCTGGAGTTACTCGACCGCGAAGAATTGGGAACGGTGACATCCCTTCAGGTGATCAGCACCAATCCTGTCCTCATTGCCGTTGGTACCTCCGACCGATTCGGTAATGGCCAGGTACTGGGCGCCGACACACCGTTCGGGCGGGGTCGCGGAATCCACCTTCGCGAGGTCACCCAAACCGGGCTCATCGACCGCGGCTTCTATCCGGGAGACATTGCGTTCAAGGCGGAAGAGACCCTGCTAGGTGTGGTGCCAGGGGACTTTGACGGCGACGGCCTCACCGACATGGCCGCGCGAATCGCGACCTCTCGCGGCTCCGTCATGTGGGTCCTGCGCAACACCGGCGACGGCTACGACAGCCTTATTATCGACGATGTCGTACCGCTATTCGCACGCAACATCGACGATGACGCCGCCGATGAGTTGTTCGCTCGCCTCGACGGCGACAACTACCACCTGTGGACCATTGGAGCCGGCGTTCAACAGCTTCCCGCTCTGCCCACCGCATCCTACGAGCCACTCCTTGCAGTCGACGTCCCGGCCCCCCTGAATGCCGTCATCCAGCTGTCCGAGCTGGGCTTGGACCGAGCAGCAATCACTCTGGCCGACCATCGAGCGGCGGGGTTGGCTCTCGAACACCAGCAGATCTCGGAACGTCTTCGCGGCCTTCTGTGGCAACGCATCGGAGATGCCCAACAGGCCGAGGTCCACCTTCAAGCCGCTTTGGATTTGGCTCACGGGAACGATGACACGGTGCGCTTACGCCTCGCTGAGGTGCAAGCCGGCCAGCTCAAGTTCTCAGAAGCGCGAGCGACCCTCTCGCCGCTCGCTGACAACGCATCACCCGACCTTCACCAACGAATTGAACGCGCCGGGGCGTACCCCGTCACCCAGCTCCAGTTCCCGCAGAGTCTAGAGCGCGCCCACCTCTACAACCTAGACGGCATCCAAACCCCCGTGGTCGGCCCACACCTCGACCTCGCCCTAACGGCTACGAACGGCCCGTTGTTCGCGTTAGACTTGGAGGTTGCCGCCACAGAGTTCAGCGTGTCGTACGACGTGGACATTACGCGACTAGAGCTGGCGAGCGGCCTGTACGTATGGTTGCGCGATGAAGACGGCGAAGAGTGGCTGAGCGGCACGCAGAGTGGCAGCGGCGGAGGTCGGGAGATCAATTTGGTAGCGGGATGCACAAGCGAGAAGCTGTCGGCCAATCACACAATCCCCATTGCCAACGAGCTGGATGTCGATGCGCATCTTCAGCTACACCTTTCCTACAACCAAGAGACCCAACAGGCCAGGTGCCGTATCCGCACGCCGCAGGGGACCGTTGTGGATCACTCATGGACGCTGCAGGCGCCCCCCAGCCGTACACTCAGGCTTGAAGTAGGGTCACCCCCGCCAACAACCGACCGAGGTACTCGCGCGGATATTCGCCTGTCCCGCATCACTCTCCGTGGCCTACATGTGGTCGACCCACAAGACTCACGCACCCATCACGCCGGCCTATTGCTGCTGTCGGGAGACTACGCAGGTGCCGCAGACGCCTACTCGAGCGCTGGGCTTCCCGAGTGGGCAGCACTGGCTCACTTGGACGGTGGAGCTCTGTCGCAAGCCACTCCTTGGCTGCGAGACCACCCAGACCATGCACTGACGCAACGTCTACACCGGACAAGACGCGAAGTCGGCCCCGTGCTCGCCGCCTCAGAGCCAGACCAGTATGGAGTCCGTGTCGAACGAGACTTCTCGAGTGCGCTTCGCTACACCGAAGCTCCAGATGTTGCAGCCGTGCTCTTGCACCCAACCCTCGATGACGTGGTCCCGTCGACCGTCGCCCTGTGCGAGCTCACGCGCCGTCGTGCCGGAGTTCTTGCGCAACTCGGGCGAGCGGGTCCAAGCCTGTCGGTACTCGACCGAATCAGTCGGCAACCCAGCAATACACAGCTTGAGTCCTGCATCGTGGCCGCAGACATCCACGCAGCGGAGTTGTTGGTGGGCATGGGACGACCATCGGATGCACGGGAACGGATACAACGCGCCATTGCGACATCGTCCATTCCCGACATCACCCGCGAACGACTGCAACGTCATCCCATCCTCAAGGACCAAGTCGACCCGTGAGCAGACCGACCGACCCAGACGTTGCCGACCTCGTGGCATTGCTCTACCAAGAACTGCGCGATGTCGCGGGTCGAACCCTGCGTCGTCAACGTGGGGCTCCAGTACAGCTGACAAGCCTGGTTCACGAGTGCTACGAACGCCTGTCGAGCACAAGCATGTCGCACTACGCAGACCGCGCGCACTTCCTAGCCACCGCCGGTCAAGCCATGCGCTACATCCTAGCCGACCGCGCACGCCGAGAAACGTCCGCAAAGCGCGGAGGCGGCTGGACACACGTAGTCCTAGACGAC
This sequence comes from uncultured Pseudomonadota bacterium, assembly GCA_913061235.1. Classification (GTDB taxonomy): domain Bacteria; phylum Myxococcota_A; class UBA796; order UBA796; genus CAJXTB01. The sequence goes on from CAJXTB010000026.1 coordinate 25,425, forward strand.
ATTCCAATGCCTGGGCGCACGCTGGACCTTGTGGCCCTGGACCAGGCACTGAGCCGACTTGAGAACGCAGACCCGCGCTGCGCAAGAGTCGTGTCCATGCGCCTGCTGGGCGGCATGACCATCGCCGAAGTTAGTGCAGCCACCGATCTGTCGATTCGCACGGTTGAACGCGAGTGGCGGACCGGCCGAGCGTTCCTACTGAACGCCTTGGATACAGGCACGAGCGAATAACTCTAAAAAGTTTGGCGGGGTTTCGGCCTGCCTTACGAAATGTCTGTTGAGGGAACCCTAACCCCCCTCCCAGCGTCTCATCGTTCCAGTCCACCGGTCGGGAACGATGAGACGCACCGGGTTGGGACTATTCGCGCGACGTGCGCAGCATCCAAGCGGTCTTCTCGTGGAACTCGAGGCGCTGGGCCAACAGTCCGACCGTCACTTCATCGTTCGCTTCGCTCGCAGCCTGCAGTCCAGAACGAACCGTCCGAACCACCGCTTCATGACCGTCCAACAACAGCTGGAGCATCTCGTTCGCTGTGGGAACGCCTTCGGTCTCTTCAATCGACGCGAGCTCCATAAAGCGCTTGTACGTCGCTGGGGCCGGCTCACCCAGAGCCCGGATACGCTCTGCGATAATGTCGATATCCGTCCACATTGCCGTGTATTGCTCTTCCCACATCAGGTGAAGCTCGCGGAAGCGTGGGCCTTTGACGTTCCAGTGGAAGTTGTGAGTCTTGAGGTACAGCACGTAGGTGTCTGCAAGCAGGCGCGACAGGTGTGCTGCAATGGCCAAGCGTTGTTCTTCGGGAATTCCAATGTTCATCATGTTCTCCAACACGGTTGAGCGCCAAAACTGATGGAAGGAATCGGCGGTAGGGTGCGTTCAGGGCGGCCCCCGACTGACGAAATTGTAACTGGTTACTACGAGGAAGTCGGTGGTCGAACTGGGCGTGCCATAGCGTCGAGTACGACATCAGGATTGACGCTCACCCCTGTATGCAACGGTCTTGGCTCGCTGGATACGGGGTCGCATGTCCACCTGACAAAACTCGACCACCCCGCACACCACCGGTCCACTGCCCCATGTCTGACTCACCCGACAAGCCCCTTCCGCCAAACACCGCCGGCCTCGGGTGCGGCGTCATGGCCGGAGCCAGTGCCGTCAGCCTGCTGTTCTTCTCGAGCGCACTGTTCAAGCCACTCGTCACCGAAGCCATAGGACTCGACCTGTCGGGCAACCGTTGGTCGGTCGCCTCCGCTATTGTAGGGATTGCCATTGCCATTGTCGTAGGCATTGCGTCAGCGCGCGCCCTACGACAGATGCCGTGAGCTAGCGGGCCTGCGGGCCGAAGGCCTCAACAACCCACAAGGACACGATGAACGCTTCATCGTTCGTGACGTCCACGGGGTTCATTCGGCCATCGCCTTGCACAACAACCGCCGCGACTTCCGCTGGCGAGAGCGTCTCCAGCCGAACGGTAAGGTCTGGTCCTTCGGACGTCCCCCGGCCGTCGTCATCATGACACTCGGCACAGTGAAGGGCGTACAGCTCCTCACCCGACGCAAACGCTTCTGCGTCTACATTCGTGTCGAAGGTGAGCGGCTCAACTTCCGAACCGCAAGCCCCCAACAACATCAGCGTCAACGCCCCTAGGGTGCGGTGAATAGGCATCGCGTCACCGGCTGGTACACATCTGCAAGAGCGTACAGGTAGTAGGTCTCACCCGACTCTAGCGACATGGGAGCGCCGCTCTGCGGGTAGGTCTGGAACGCACCGTCTGGTACGACTCCGTAGGATATTCCGGTGGTCATGGGGTCTGCAGTGGGTGCAACGTCAACACGCCACAGCACGCCCTCTGGCATATCCAAGTTCGGCGGAACGCCAGGAGGCATGGAGGTTTCGCCCATGACGTAAACGTAGCGCGCGCCACCTCCACTCCAGGTGATTGTGCCATCGGAGCTGATGCCATTCGAACCGGTACAGGCTTCGGCTTCGTACACGAGCTGGTCGTACAGCGGGCCACCGAAGGGGGGGGTATCCGTGAAGTCCGCGCGGGTCAGACCGCGGCCTGCCAGCTCACCCTCAAAGAAGGCCAGCATGCGCTCGGGGTCCGTTGTCGGAACGCCCGTGGTGTCGCGGCTGAAGCCGTTGTTGTCTTCGGGCGCGAAAGCGCCGAAAGCAACGGAGCTGACCCAGTCAGCCATCATCGCCATGCCGTCTTCGTCAAACGTGTCCGTCCAGATTGGCTCAGCTTCGAGGTACCAGCCTGAAGCGGCGCCATCCGGTGCCAGCTCGGTGCTGTGGCAGCAGGTACACGCCGACGCTTCCACTTGGGCAGTCACCCAGTCGTACTCGGCAACCCATTCCGGGTCAGACAAACGCGGGTCGTCCACCGCCGTGTCATTCGGGACGGTGGCAGCCCAGTATGGCCGCTGGGTGAGAACTTCATCACAGTCGGCGTAGTCAGCGAACTGACGTCCCTCTTCTGTCGAGCCAGAGATGGCCTGCCACGTGCAGACTTGGCCGTCAGCGCTCTGGCCAGCCGGCTCACCTTCGAGAGGCTCGACACAGACCTGAACAAACGGCGAGAAGACCCCAAGAGACACGCCGGGCCCTTCAGAACCGTCGCACAACTCCGACTCTACGTAGTCCCCACCCGCGAAGCTGCAGCCAATGCTCAACCCGTCGCAGCTGTCTCCAGCAACACCGGGGAAGACCAAGGTTGAGGCTTGGTCGGAGTCCGCATCAATGAAGCACTCGCCCAAAAAGCTCGTGCGGTCACAGCCAACATCCAGGACCAACTCGCCAACGGCGCCAGGCACGGGAGCCGCACAGTCGTCTTCGAGCAGCTCATCTGTCCAGCCGTCACCGACGTACTCTTTGCACTCTTCGCTCTGGGAGAAACTGTTCAAGTACAGACAGCTTCCAACGACAGCGACCGTAGCGGTGTCACCGGTATCGGTGACTTGAGTGTCACCTTCGCCGGCACAAGCCGACAAAAGAACTGCGCTGAATAGTAGCCGTGACATAAATTTCTCCGAAGCGGGCCGCGACTGTAACCCTATGCATAGGTTGTGCACAAGGTTTTGTACTCAAAATGCATAGGGTTTGGATAGTCTCACTTTGCCTGCATCCATAAACTACGTTGAGGGCTACGTTCTCCGTCTCAACACGCCTTTCACTGTGCCCATCCGATCACATGGCCCCATGTACACCGCAGCAACCCAGTGCAGTGGCGCATCCAAACCCTATGCACAGTCCCCAACTCTGTGCATCCACTGTGCAGAGACTCTGCATTCCGGATTCTACCAAGAATTCCAGCCGTCAGATGGCGTAGACAGAACGCACCCCTGGAGGTTTTCGTGCATTCCACTCTCTCCGCCGTCGAGACCATCGCCTTCTGGATGTTGACGAGCGTGCTCGGTCTCGCGACCGTGACGCTTCAGTTCTCCAACGACAACACCTTTCCCCTGGCCGTTGCCCACGCCCTCGCCGGCTACCTGTGGCTGGCGGTAGTACCGCTCATCCTGTGGTCCGCGGTGGCGTCGAGTCGGCCACGCGTGGGTGCGGCAGTGGTTGTTTTCGCCTGTACGTTGGCGTGGGTCGCACCGGGTCACGTCCCAACAACTCCCCGCGGAGAGCCCGAGCTGCGCCTGGCCTCAGCGAACGTGCTCATGGTTCACCAAGACCCCGACCGCGTCATCGCAGACCTGGTGACACAAGACCCCGACCTCATTGTTCTCCAAGAAATTAGCCATCAATGGGCAGACGCTATCGAGCATTCTGATGCCCTTGAAGCGTGGCCACACCGCCTCATCCATCCTCTGGACGGCTCTTTCGGCGTGGCTGTGCTGTCCAAGGTTCCACTCCACATGACCATCGAGGACCTGGCCGGAATCCCAATGGCCAAGGTGGAGCTGACGCTGAACGGTCAGCGCATTGATGTCTACGACGTCCACACCCTGCCGCCGCGCTCCGACGACTACGCGGCCATCTGGTCCGAGCAGATGACCCTCCTCGCCGACCGGGTCCGCACCAGCCCCGTGCCCGTCATTCTTGCCGGCGACTTCAACGCGACCCGCCACCATCCGTCGTACAAGCGTCTGACCGGCGCTGGGCTGAACGATGCCCACGCACAGGTGGGACGGGCCTCTGCGAAGACCTGGCCCAACGGCCTATTTCCCGTACCATCACTGCGCCTCGACCACGTTCTGGTTGGCGACGGCATTACCGTGCACGCCGTGGCGGAAGGCCCCGCAAACGGCAGCGACCACAAGCCGCTGTTCGTCGACCTTGGCTGGGACGGACCCTTACGCGGGTCCTGACACTCAAGCGCCGCGAACTGCACGCAGCAGCGCTTCGGTCTGTGCATCGGCTGGGTAGTACGACTCAATGCGTATCTCAGACAGGGTGACGTCGACGGGGGTTCCGACCGTGGTCAACGTGGAGAAGAGCGACGCCCGTTGCCCGGCGGCCCGCAAGATGATTGGGACGACCAATCGATCCGCAAGGAAGCTCGCCGGCTGACGCCACCCGACCGGCACACCGTCCATCGCCAACAGCCGCTCGTACAGTGCCCAGAGTGCGTCGTCCGAGTCCGCCAGGGCCTCGCGTCGTACACGCTCCAAGGTCGTTCGGGCGACCTCTTCCCAGTTCTCGATGTACGGACGCAGACCATCCGCCGCAAAGGTCCGCTCAAGCAGGTTGTCTCCGACCTCCATCGGTCGGGGTAAGAGCGACCGCCGGAATGCGTCATAGGCGGTATCTTGCACAATAATCGTCCACAAACGGTCGACAGCAATGGCACCGAAGGGAGCGCTCTGGACGATGAGCTCCACCGCATGTCTCACCGCAGTGCCGCTGTCCGCGAACAGGTCCGTCTCTGCATAGGCCGGCGCGTAGCCTGCGGACCGAAGCAGCGTATTGCGCTCGCGAAGAGGAATATCCAGTGCGCTGGCCAGCAACAAGACCATCTGCTGACTCGGATGCGCCTTACCCGTCTCTAGACACGACAAGTGTCGCGTGCTGACTTCGGCGGCGTCGGACAGCGCCGCCTGGCTCATCCGTCGCTGAACACGCCACTGACGTATCAAGGGACCCACGGTCATTGTGACCTCCGTCTGGCCTGTATGGGCACTGGGTCATTGTAACCATGACCTGTGAGGTCATGGGGAATGTGCAGGATGCGCGTCATATAGTGAGCAGGAGGTCTCACATGCGTCGGTTTCTCGCTCCCCTTGCTTTCGTCCCCTTCGTGGCGTTCACGACTTGGATCCTGGCAGATATCGGTCTTATCGCCTTCATAAAGGACGCCTTGGCGACCGTCTCGGGGCAGCAAGTCTTCCTGGACCTGATCCTGATGGGCGCCATGCTCGCCCTGTTCATGATTCGAGACGCGAAGGAACGAGGGGTCACCGTGTGGCCGTGGCTCGTGCTGACCCTCGCGCTCGGCTCCATTGGACCCCTCGCCTACTTCACCTACACAGGCTGGTTCGCTGGCCCGTTCGCCGTCGCCGAAACCCCCACCTAGCCCTGACGACGACGTAGCTCCGCGAGTACATCCGCTACCCCAATGCCACGCGCTCGTGCCGCTACAAGTGCGTGGTACAGCACATCTGCGACCTCGTACACGACGTCTTCATCCGTCCCGTCGGCACAGGCCAAGCTTAGCTCCACCGCCTCTTCGCCGAGCTTCTTCAGGCGCAGGTTGCGGTCGGTCAGCAGCTTGTTGGTGTAGCTACCTTCGCTAGGATTTGCGGCGCGGTCTGCCAGGGTGTCGTCGAGCGCCTGAAGCGTTGGCGGCACCGAAAAGCAGCTTCGCGAGCCGAGATGACACGCGGGACCGGCTGGAATGACCCGGTAGACAAGCGCGTCCGCGTCACAGTCGGTGCCCATCTGCACGACTGTCTGCGTATTGCCGCTCGTCGCACCCTTGTGCCACAGCTCTTGGCGCGAGCGTGACCACAGCCAGGTCTGGCCCGTCTCTGCAGTCTTCTGCACAGCCTCTGCCGTGGTCCATGCAACCGTCAACACCTCGCCGGTGTCTGCGTGTTGAAGGACGACTGCAAGCAGTCCGCTGTCTGGGAAACTCAGTGTGGGAACGGTCAGCATGGAACATCCAAGAGGCGCATGGGAAGGCCCGCCTGGGCACAGTGTGCCTTCACAGCGGAGATAGAGAGCTCGCGAAAATGGAACAGACTGGCCGCGAGCGCTGCACCGGCCCCAGCATGCAGAGCGTCGGCAAAGTCCTGCGCACACCCGGCACCGCCACTGGCAATGACCGGCACGCCAACGGCATCGCAGACCGCTTGGGTCAGCGCTAGGTCGTAGCCGGCCTTCGTGCCGTCAGCGTTCATGCTGGTCAGCAGGATTTCCCCTGCTCCAGCCGCAACACCGTCCACACACCACTGAACGGCGTCTCGCCCTGACGCGTGTCGACCGCCTGCGGTGAAGGCTTGCCAGTGGTCACCGGTCCGCTTGGCATCGACAGCAAGGACCACACACTGCGCACCGAAGCGGTCTGCCAGACGCGACAGCAAGGTGGGGTCAGCAAGCGCCGCACTGTTGACGGTCACCTTGTCTGCGCCACGTTCTAAGAGCGCCCGGGCGTCGTCCACCGAGCGCACTCCGCCACCAACCGTGAACGGCAAGAACACGCGACTGGCGACGTCCTCGACCATCTGGAGCAGCGTGCCACGACCTTCGTGGGTAGCTCCGATGTCCAAGAAGCACAGCTCGTCGGCACCTTCGGCTTCGTAGGTCTGAGCCTGTTCAACAGGGTCGCCGGCGTCGATCAGGTCCACAAACTGCACGCCTTTGACCACGCGACCGCCGTGGATATCCAGACACGGGATGATGCGACGGGTCAGCATACCGACTGAGCCTCAGCATAGGTAAACACGCCTGTTACCAGCGCTTTGCCGACAACCACGGACTCCACATCTGCGAGCTTGGCCAGCGACTCTAGGTGCGACAGAACGCCAACCCCACCCGACGCAATCACTGCCACGCCATGCCCAGAGACCTCGCGCAGCACCGCTTCATCCGGTCCCTTCAGCGTGCCATCACGCGACACAGCCGTACACAGGATGCGCAGGATGCCGCGCTCAGCAAGCGCCTTAGTGAATGGACCTGGGGCGGTATCGGCGGTCGTGACCCAGCCGCGAGTCGCCACCCGACCGTCTTTCACGTCCACACCCACCACGAGCTGTTCGCGAGAGATGCCGTCCAACAGCTCCGGTGTCTCCACAGCAGCCGTGCCCAGGATGACGCGAGCGACGCCCAGATCGAGGACCTGCTGAATGGCATCCGCCGTACGCAGCCCCCCACCCACTTGAATGGGCACAATCTTCGCCATCTGTTCGAAGAGTGCTGTGTGAACAGGCCTACCTTCAAAGGCGCCCGACAGGTCTACCACGTGAACCAATGGAGCCCCCGCCGCGGCAAACTGCTCGACCAGCGCAAGCGGGTCGCCAAAGTCTGTGACCGCCTCACGCTTGCCGTGCACCAAGCGTACGGCGCGTCCGTCCAACACATCAATCGCGGGAATTACCTGCATTGCATCTCCTGAATCATAGATGTTGCTACGCTGTCTCAGCGAATCGTTTGAGCAGCGCCAGACCCGCTGGACCCGACTTCTCGGGGTGAAACTGAACGCCCCACACCCGGTCTCGCTGCATGGCTGCGGCAACAGGTACCGAGTGGGTGGACGTTGCTACAACGCCGTCTGCAGTCGCTGAGATGTAGTAACTATGGGCAAAATAGGCATACATCGTGCCGTCCACAGGCCCCGAGCCAGAGACTTCGTTCCACCCCATGTGGGGCACGGTTCCGGTGTCTGGTAGGCGCTCTACGGCGGCGTCGAACACACCCAAGCCCACGTGTTCACCGCGCTCGGTGCTCGTCCGACACAACAACTGCATGCCAAGGCAGATCCCCAACAGCGCCCCTTCTTCGTGAAGGTGCATCATCAGGGCGTCGTGCAGACCCGTCTCGTGAAGTCGAGCAATGCCCGCACCAAAGGCGCCAACCCCGGGCAGCACCACACGGTCTAAGCCGCGCATATCCGACGGCTTGCCCACCAGGCGCACACTCGCTCCAACGTGCTCTAGAGCACGTCGGACGCTGAACAAGTTGCCCGCATCGTAGTCAATGAGCCCAATCAATCGAGGACTTCCTTCGTAGAGGCCAAGATCTGAGTGCCGTCTGGCCGACTTGCGGCGCGAAGGGCCCGTCCCAAAGCCTTGAACGTGGCTTCGACGACATGGTGGTAGTCGCGTCCGCGCAAGACATCCACGTGGACATTGGCACCAAGGTGGTCGGCCATTGCCTTGATGAATCCTTCAAGAACCGTCAGGTCAATGACGGGCGTGTACACGCTCTTGGGCTCGCCGGTCCACACCACAAACGAGCGGCCGGACAAGTCCACGGCAACACGGACCAGGGCTTCGTCCATGGGCATGTACGCATGACCCGTGCGCTCAATCCCCTTGCGGTCTCCGAGCGCTTTCAGCAGGGCTTGACCGATCACAATGCCGGTGTCCTCTACCGTATGGTGCGCGTCGATGTGCAGGTCGCCCGTTGTGCGAATGTGCAGCCCGAGCCGCCCATGACGCCCCATCGCGGTGAGCATATGGTCGAAGAACCCGTGCCCAGTGTCCACGTCTACCGCGCCGCCTTCAAGGTTGACGGTAACGGTGATGTCGGTCTCTGCACTGGTTCGAGTAGCGGTTGCTTCACGCATGTGTGGCCTCCAACAGGGCTCGTAAGAAGGGGTTGATGCCTAGGGTGACGACGTCCGCGTCGGGGACCTCGGTGGCCTCGGTGACCACGCGGGCAAAGGAGAGCTGACACTCGGTCAGCGGCTGGGCGGCGAGCGCACAGTTCTGGTCGTCGATGCTATCGCCAATGAACCACGCGCGTGGCACATCGAGCAGTGGCAGTAGAGCTGCGGGGTCCGGCTTGCGGGCGTCTTCGCTGGTCCGGACGGCGTCGAATTGGATGCCCAGACGTGCGTTCGCAAGGTCCATCTCTTCGCGGTTTCGACCCGTACACGCGCACAGGCTGACGCCGGCACTCTGAAGCGCATGAAGCAACGACAGGTCCACAAGCAGCGTCTCGGTGTGGGCGAGCGTTCGGTACACCGCCATACAGCGCTCGGAGACATCTCCGGGGTCGTCTTGCCGTCCAATGAACGGGTCTACACCCGCATTCGCTTCGAGAAGTTGAGCGAGCGGCGTGGTGTCCCCTGTGCGTTGCTGCCAACGAGACACCGTGATTGCGGCACGGGTGAGGTGCCAATCGTCGTTGAAACCACCCGCCTGTTTGAACGCTGAGATGCCGTCATCATCGAGCGTTCCACCGAACTCACGCGCAACCTGCTTAGCGGTCTCGTAGAAGCTCGGGTGGGTGTCCAACAACACCTGGTCGATGTCCAGCACCAGGCGTTCGGCAGCAGTGACGGTTCCGGTCAGCATGCGTCGGACGCCATGGCTTCCAGTCGCACTTCAATCGCCCGTGCATGACCAATCAAGCCTTCTGCGCGAGCAAAGGTAGCGACATCCGCGCCGTGCTCGGCGAGCTCTGACTTGCCGAAGTTCACCACATTGATGCGCTTTTCAAACGCCGAGACCCCCAGGCCCGACTGAAACCGCGCCGCGCCACCTGTGGGCAAGGTGTGGTTCGGCCCCGCCAAGTAGTCGCCGAGCGGTGCCGGAGACCAGCCTCCGAGGAACACCGCGCCGGCCGAGGTGACCTTGGCAAGCAACGCCTCTGGGTCTGCGACTTCGAGCTCCAAGTGCTCAGGCGCATAGGCATTGACGACCTCTGCCGCCTTGTTCAGGTCCGCCACCACGCACACCGAGCCATTCTCAGCGAGCGCTTGCTCGGCAACAGCAATGGGCTCCGCTGCCAGAATCTCTGGAATGCGCTCCAGCACGGCCTGAGCAAGGTCTGCGGACGTGGTCACCAACAGGCATGAGGCACGCGGGTCATGCTCAGCCTGAGCAATCAAGTCGCGTGCCACCCAGTCGGCATGTGCGGTGTGGTCGGCCACAACACACACCTCGGACGGTCCTGCGTCCAGATCGATGCCCACCCGTCCCGAGACCAACCGCTTTGCCGCAGCTACCCAGGCGTTTCCGGGCCCCACAATCGCGTCCACCGCCGGCACTTCCTCGGTTCCGTAGGCGAGAGCCCCAACCGCTTGTGCGCCGCCAATGCGGAACAAGCGCGTGACACCGGCCAAGCGCGCAGCGTAAGCAACTGCCGGGTCAATCAGACCGTCTCTGCCAGGCGGAGTGACCATGATGACGTCCGACACACCCGCGACAGCGGCCGGAATCGCCAGCATCAGCACGGTGGATGGATAGCGGGCTCTTCCGCCAGGAACATAGATGCCCACACTCGCGAGCGGGCGCACTTCTTGGCGACAGACTCCCACGCTGTACGACTGTCCCTTCTGCGGCTCGTGGAATGCACGAATCCGTTCGGCAGCCGTCTTTAGGATGCGCTGCAGGTCATTAGGACAGCGGTCCGCAATCGCATTCCACTGCTCGCTGAGCAGCTCTGAGCGGTCCAGCTGCACGCCATCGAGGGACGCTGTCAGTCGCAGAACAGCGCTGTCTCCGTCTCTCAGCACGTCGGCCACAATCGCCCGAGCTTGCTGCTCAACACGCGGGTCGCTGCGCGAGGTCTCACGGCTGGCGTCTAGCCAAGCTCGGTCATCGGCATTGTCCCAGTCCAGACGTCTCATCACGCCTCCATGAGGGCTGCGATTGCGCGCTTCACCGCTTCTGGGCGCAGGTGCCATGCCGCCCGATTGACGATGATGTGGGCGGAGATCTCAGCAAGCGTCTCAAGGACCACAAGGTTGTTCTCCTCCAACGTCTTGCCAGTCTCGACAACGTCTACAATCGCGTCCGCCATACCGGTCAACACGCTGACTTCCACCGACCCTTGCAGCGGCACCACCTCAGCAATGAGACCGCGCTCAGCGAGCGCTCTAGCAGCGGTCTTTGCGTACTTGCTGGCTACGCGAAGCGTTCCCCGAGCATGAAGTGCGGCAATGTCGAGATCTGCCGGTCCACACAGGCACAAGCGACACTGGCCCAAGCCAAGGTCGTAGGGAACGAGCACATCGGCACCGCCCTCGGCCAAGACATCGGAGCCGACGACGCCAACGTCCACAACACCGCGCTGTACGTAGGCTGGAACATCCGGGTCTTTCAGCGGCAAGAACTTCCACGGTCCGCGCTCCAAGACCAGACGCCGTGACGCCAGGTCTTCCGCCGTGGGTCCCTGGTCGCCAAGGCGCGCAACGAGGTGCTTGAGCAGCCGACCCTTGGGCAAGCCGAAGGTCAGATCCTTCAGCGGACGGTCTTCGGTCCACGCCAGCGTGTCCAAGTCCAACGACACACCAACCGCAGGACGTGGCGCACCGTAACGACCGACCAACGTATCATAGCGACCACCACCCGCCACGGGTCCAGCACCGCCGGGTACGTAGATATCGAACACCGCACCTGTGTAGTAGGTGGGCGTGCGCACGTGGGCGAGGTCAATGGTCACGTCTACGTTCGGCAAGCGAACCAGCAGCTCCGCCAGGTCATCCAGCGCGTCATCGCAGCCTGGAAGCACGGCACGTGCGGCATCCAACACTTCTGGGCCGCCGGACAGGTCGAGCAGAGCCTGAACCGCAACGCGACGTTCAGGGGTCAGCGCCTGAACTTCTGGAAGCGCCAACAGCGCCTTCCGATCACGACGATGCAGGGCAAGCCGAACACCCGGTGTAGACGGCAAGACACGGTCCACGACCGCCACTGAGCCAACCGCCACCTGCGGGCGCAGCCCCAGGGCCCGAAGCGCATCTACAGCAACCTGAATGACCGCAGCCTCACCTTCGGCGCCCGACACACCAAACAGCTCCGCCCCTGCTTCGCGGGTCTCCACAACGCCGTCGCCTTCAGAGTCAAAGGTCGAGCCACGGTAGGCCAAGCGCAGGGGACCGTCGATGTCACGCAGGCGAGTCGCGGCAATGCGCGCCACGGGACCGGTGAAGTCCGAGCGGACAGACATGACCCGACCCTTGGCATCTACCCAGCGGGGAGCGCCGGTTCCACCGGTAAAGACCTCGGCCACATCGACCGTTGGCGGTGTGACTTCGCGGTAGTCCGCGGCATGAATAACCCCGAGAACAACGTCTTCCACGTGACGAAGACGCTGGGTTGCAACTGCCAAGTGGTCGGTACTTCCGGGGGCAGGCCACGCATATGGAACAGACACAGACTCTCCTAATGAGCGGCCGAAGCTAACGGCTCGGCACGTCACCAGAGGTCGCAATCACGTCGTGTTCCGTCGCAGTTCCTCTACGCGGCGTCACGCCGCTCTCGAGAACCACACCCACAGACCAGTGTTCGTCTGCGCTATGGTCTGTGCTCCTCATGAGGTTCGAATGTCCGCAAGCCCTACCAGCCGCCGTCTCTGTTCAACCGGCTTGCTGGCGCTACTTCTGACAGGGTGTCGCATCGCTGTGCCCACACCGGATGATTCGGGAGACACAACCGACATCGAGGACACCACGGACGTCATTGACGACGACACCGACACAGAGACCGACACAGACGCCGACTCGGACACAGACGACGGCACCGACCCCGTTGTCAACGTCCCGCCCAGCGTCACTATCAACGCCCCGGCAGACGGAGCCGTGCTCTCCGGAAACGCGGCAATCACATTTGTGGCCACCGTTGAAGACGGCAACGGATTCGACGACATCGCAGCTATCGAGTGGAGCACCGATGGCGGCCTGAGCGACTCGTCAACCGCCGACGCCCAGGGTCGCACTCAAGTCTCACTACCTCTAGCGCCCGGCATGCATGTCGTCACCGTCACCGTCATCGATCTCGACGGTGCCAGCGCAGAAGACGACATTCGCGTGGACATTCTGCCCAATGACGTTGGCGCAAGCATCACATCACCAACCTCACTGCAACAGTTCAACATCAACACCCCCATCGCATTGAGCGGCATGGTCTCAGACACCGATGGGGCGGTCACGGACCTGACGGCCGATTGGGAAGCCGAGTTGGTCGGCTCGCAGCTGGACGTCGACCTGGGCAGCAGTACAGTGAACGCCGACGGCAGCACGGACACCGTGTGGTCCGGCGGCGCGTTCGCAGGCGACTGGACCATCCGCCTGTTCGCGACAGACGACCAAGACAATCAGGGCATCGCAGAGGTCACGATTCGCCTGGTCGACCCGCTCAGCATCGACATTGACGAAGACGGCTTTTCCATTGAAGACGGCGACTGTGACGACAATAACTCCAGCATCTCGCCAGCCGCCCCGGAACTGTGCGGAGATGGCGTGGACAACGACTGCAACGGCTCCGTAGACGACAAAGACGACGACGACGACGGGTTCATCGATGACGCCTGTGCGTCCGACTACGTTGGACCGTTGCCAGTGACGGACTGCGATGACACCCTCTTCGCCATCAACCCAGGTGCCGCTGATGAACGAGACAGCGACGGCCTGGACACCAACTGCGATGACTTCGACGGAGACGCGAGCAACGGTATCTTCGTCAGCTTGGGTGCGAACGGCGTGGGGACATTGAGCGACCCCATGGGAAGCATTCAATCGGCCATCTACGCCGCCAGCGCCAGCGGCGCCGACGTGTTTGTCAGCACCGGCACCTACACCGTCCCCGACACCATTCAACCCGACAATAACACCGCTATTTACGGTGGATATTCCCCAAACACCTGGGTCTTCGGCGGAACACGGGACACCATATTCGAGGTCCAACAAGCGGTCGCCATGAGCGCGAGCAACACAGACAACGTCACCCTGGATGGGCTGACCATCCGCTCGGTCAACGTGTCTGTGCCCAGTGGAACCGGGTATGGCATGCGTCTCATCGGATGCGAAGGCTGGACCGTGGACAATGTCACGTTGATCGCGGGATCTGGTGGCGACGGCGCGTCAGGCACACCACCGACAGGCTTACAAGCTCTCGCAGGGAATGGCGGCGGCGCCGGCCAGGCTGGATGCGAAGACTCGACTGGCGCCTGCGACGAGTGCGACCGCCCGCTGGGTGGGTCTGGCGGAAATGCGCAGACCTGCACCGAATCCGTCAGCGGAAGTGGAGGCCCAGGCGGACGACCCGGCTTTGATCGTGACGACGGCGACGCAGGGACGGCTGGAAATGCAGCCGGCGGGACCAGCGCCGGTGCTGGCGGCACAGCTGGCCCCGGAAGAGAAGACCACCGAGGAAATAGCGCGGATGCCGACCACAACGGTGCGCCAGGAGACGACGGCGGAGACGGGGTCGCGGGTCGGCCAGGCAGCATCCGCTTCAGCGCCTCAGGTCTCGTTCCAGTGAGCGGCGAACCGGGAACCTCGGGTGGAAACGGCGGAGGCGGAGGCGGAGGCGGTGGCGGAGGCGGAGGACGTGACGGCTGCGACAGCTTCGGCGGAGGCGGAGGCGGTGGTGGCGGCGGAGCCTGTGGCGGCGCGAGCGGTGGTGGAGGACAGACCGGAGGCGGCTCCATTGCCGTCTACCTGTGGGGCTCCCAGGCTGACCTGACCGACGTTCGCCTTGAGACCTTCGGCGGCGGCAATGGCGGTGACGGCGCAGATGGCCAGCTCGGCGGCGTTGGTGGCGAAGGAGCCCTCGTCGGCTCTACCGTCGGCAATCCATACGGCGGAAACGGCGAACAAGACGATGGGTCGAACGGGGGCAAGGGCGGAGACGGCGGGGACGGCGGAAACGGCGGCGAAGGCGGTGCCGGGTGTGGTGGACCGTCGCTCGGCATCCTGTCCGGCAACAACTCCACGGTCGTCCGCAACAGCCTCATAGTGTCGCTCGGTCCCGGCGGTGTGCACGGACTCGGCGGCGCAGGGTGCGGAGATGGCACGGGTGTCGTGCAGGACTTTTGGGACATCGACATTCCATAAGCCCGCTATCGGCCGCACAATAGCGACTTAGGACGAACTCAGAGGGGAACTGTAAGAACCGGAACGCAGCCACGTTGTCGGAGTCCTCATTGGAGACGCCATGAAGCTGCCGATCAAGACGCCCTGCCCCACCCGTCCCACACTGACAGGCGCCGGTGACGGCACAAGCCACTGCTCCATCTGTCCCAAGCGCGTCCACCACCTGTCACAGATGACCGAAGCTGCAGGCATGGCCCTCATCAAGCGGTCCAAGACGGAAGACGTGTGCGTTCAGTACATCGCCAATCGCCGCGGACATGTGCAGTTCGCACCGGCGATTCGTGCCGCTGCCGCTGCCGGTTTCTTGGCGCTCTCACCCATGGCCATGGCAGACGGTGGAGATGTCGTCGCAAGCGTACTGGCCGAAGTTAACCGCATGCAGCATGACGCCACCGGAACGGTTGCCACGCCATCCGATGCCGTGACAGACGCCACCCAGACCAATCAAGCGCACAGCACGGCATCGCAAGCAAGTACGCAGGGAACCGAGACCACGCCCGACCCCGAAGAGTACCTGATGGTCTTGGGCGGCATCTAGCGGCCCCACAGCCCACCCGGAGTTCCTCATGAAGCTCAGTCTACGCAGCCCGTGCCCCGTGCGTCCCACTCTGACCAGCGTTGGCGACAAGACGAGTGCATGCGCCCAATGCAACAAGCACGTGCATCATCTGACCCGCATGACCGAAGCGGAAGGCAAGGCGGTTGTAGAACGCGCGAAGACCGAAGACACCTATGTCCGATACGTCTCTGACAGAAGCGGCAATGTGGTGTTCGCTCCGAAGCTTCGCCAGATCGCTGCCGCCGGACTGCTGACCTTCGCACCCGTTGCCTTCGCAGACGGTGGAGACGTTGTCGCAAGCGCCCAAGCCGAGATGAACCGGGTGCAGAACGAGATGGTCGAGGTCGGAATTGACCCGAAGCTTGTGGTCGTAAGCGACAGTGAGAACGACACAAATGCCCACCAGAACGGCTCGACAACAGCGGGGACGGAGCCGGAGCCGGAGGAATTGGAGCTGTGGGATGGCTTCATGCTGTGACGCCAGCACAAGAATGGGCAATTCGATTCGTAGTGTAAGTCCGGTGTCTCCGCCGCGTTGTCCCACCGTCACCTGGAGTCCAACGTGAAGATTAGTCTACGCAGCCCATGTCCCGTCCGTCCCACTCTGACCGGCGTGGGCGACAAGACCAGCGCGTGTGCCCTGTGCAAGAAGCACGTGCATCACCTCACCCGCATGACCGAAGCCGAGGGCAAGGCGGTTCTAGAGCGCGCTAAGACCGAGGACACCTGTGTCCGGTACGTCTCTGACAGCCGCGGAAACGTGGTCTTCGCCCCACAGCTGCGCCGAGTCGCCGCCGCCGGACTTCTCGCCTTCGCACCCATGGCCTTCGCAGATGGTGGAGACGTTGTCGCAAGCGCCCAAGCCGAGATGAACCGGGTGCAGAACGAGATGATTGAGGTGGGCATTGACCCCACGCTTGTGGTCATGGACGACAGTAAAAGAGCTATCAACGCACACCAAGACGGTTCGACCACCGCAGGGACGGAACCCGCGTTGGAAGCGGACATCTGGATGATGGAAGATGGCGGAATCTAGGCCACCGTTCGAGCAGTAGGAACCGTGCGGCGAGCCGGCGCCTGGCATGGCGGTGTGAGCGGGGACTGGGCGGCGCTGGCAAGCAGCGGGTACCGAACGAACAACACCATCAACTGCTCATCAAGCTGCGTAAAGTACAGCAATAGCTGCTTGTCGAACGTCTACACAGGCGCCACGTCGACCGAGTCCTTCTGGGTGCGGTAGCATGTGTGGATGGACCCTCACCTTCGCCCCTTGCACATCGTCCTGCCCGTTGGCATGGCGCTACTGCTCGTTCTGTCTGCCTTCGCGAGTCGGCTCTGGTTCGTCCTGGTCATGGGTGGCGAGGACCCGCTAGCGTGGTGGGCTCTGTTCCCGACCGGCGTCATTGCGTCCATCGTTGCGGCATGTTTGATCTTTGGTGCCCTCGCGAGCTCCATGGTGCCCAACGCTCTCGGCGCAAAACTGCAGGTTGCCGGCGCCCTCGCAACGGCGACAACAGTGGCGCTTTTCCACGCGACAACTGACCACGGTCTGACCGGCACTGCCGTCATGGCATGGGTCGGGTATGGCATTGCTGTGGTCCTTCCGACAGCGCTGTGCGTGGCGGCCGCGCCAAGACTCCAGCGACGCTATGACGCGCCAGTTCTACACATTCTGGTGGCCACGTGCACACTGTTCGGATGGGCAAACACGGCGTTCATGGCACGATTGTCCGAGGACGCCTGGATTCGAGACTCCCTCTTGCTGCAGCTTCAGCCAATCTGGTCGACGATAGTCATCTTATCGGCGTTGCTCGTCTTAAGAAGACGGTCTGTGCTGCGGCTGTTCGGAGCCACCACGAGCCCCGAGTACTACCTCATCGGTGGCGCTCTAAGCTACGCTGTCGCTTCTATCGTTGGCGGGCCCGCATCCTACTTGTGTAGGCGCATGTACCAGCTGATGGAGCCCGGGACGGTGTCGAGCGTCGGCCTGCTCGGGTGGGTGCCCAACACGGCCTCGTTGGCGGTCGTCGTGGCGCTCATCTTCGTCATCCGCAACACCACCACCCGCTATGAGATCCAGGCTCCACAAAGTCGCGATCTACGGATCCTCGGAGGGTTGGGGGTAGCCGCTCTCATCGCATCCGCAGTCCTCTTTTGGAAAGAGCACCAGCACGTCTCAGCGTTCGCCATGGCTATCTGGGACTACCGATGGTGACGAACGCACACGGCCTTCGCTGCGCTACAGTCCGCCGCTGACCCGAATCCGCTCTTCGCCCACCCCGCCGCGCTCGTCGCGTACCCGGTAGCGGACTTCGAGGTCGTCATTGCAGTTGACCTCCGTGCTCTGAAGGTCGAACTCGCCTTGCCAGACGTCCACCTCGGAGCGGGACTGGACCAGGGGCATTGAGGCGACTTGGCCGTCGGGTCCGAACAGTGTGGCGTTGACACGGGCAACGTCACTAATGCCGTCGTCGTCGAACACTTGCACGTCCATGAGCACGTCAAACAGGCCGTCGCAGACGGCGCTGGTCCCCAGAAACTCGGGGCGATTGCCGGCACCTGGAAGGCCGACATGGACCTCACCGTCTTCGTAGCGGACCACGTCGGTGAGGTCTTCACAGCCTGGAGCGAGTGAGCCAACGGCGACGGTAAGCATGAGAGTGAGCCAGACGCGGGACATGCGGTCCTCCTTGATGCCGGGGTGGACGTTGCGTCGACGCACAATCGTCAGACCCGCGACGTCTCGTGACGAGACCCGCCCCAGTTCCACGTCAACAGCGCTAGTAGACCTCTTCCATCTCGACGACGAATGTGGTGTTGTTCCAGCCCGCGTACCAGTCGCTGCGGTTTCCGCCGACATCCACGACCTCGACCGTGAAGGTGTGGGCACCCGCTTCGATCGGCCCGGATGCCGTCGCGCGACAGTAGCCCAGCAGCGACGCATTGTAGTGGTCGTCGCTGTAGTGGTCTCCGTCAAGCCGGGGGCCGTAGCTGTGATGCCACCACTGCATCGGCTTCGGGTCAACGCACAGCTCGCCGTCGATGTACCCGCGCCAGTATCCGTAGGAGTAGCCAAGGGTACGACGGTTATCGAACCAGGTGATGCGAACAGTGGTGTCGTCGTGCTCCTTGACGAAGGTGAGTGTACGCGACGCGATGATGCCACTGTCTTGGCCTTCGTTTCGCTGGCCGACGATGCGCTGAATGGTGCGCGGCTCTGAGGACTCCGCCGCCACCTGGGTGATGTCGAGGGCATTGTCGGAGATGGCCGTGGCATTTTCCCCGATCAGGTCGAGTGCCGCGTCCAGGTCACCATTGAGTGCGATGAGTTCGTCCTGCGCAGCGGCGATAGCCAACTGGGCAGAGGTAATCTCGCCGCCCTGCGATGCCGCAGACAGTGTGTTTGCGTCGGTGTCGGTGCGCAGTCCGGCGAGCAGGCCCGTGTGGCTAGAAGACGTGCTCGTCAAGCCACTGATGTCGCTGTCGAGACCGCCGAGACGCCCCGCAACGGTTGTCAGGGTCGACGCGTTGGAGGTCGCAGTGATGGACAGGTCGCTGACGTCGACATCGAGTCCATCGAGACGCCCTGTGTGGGTTGTCAGGATGGACGCATTCTCACCCAACGTGATGTCGAGGGCGGCTAGGCCGTCGGCGTTGGATTGAATGGCGTCTGCTTGCACGCCGCTCTCGCCGGCGAGTTCGTCGAGGTCGGTCTGCAGGTCAGTCAGACCGCCGCCTTGACTGCCGATGGTGGCATTGATGTCCAAGATATCGGTGGAGAGCCCGTCGGTGACGTCCTCCAATGCTCCGATAGTTGAGGCGTTGTCAGCCACGTCAGCCACAACGGCTTGCACGTCGTCGGCCACACCGGACACCCGCTCGTCGACCGATGCGGAGAGGTCGGCATTGGCTTGGATCTGCGTGGCCTGCCCATCAACGCGACCATCCACCGTAGTGATGGCGGTGTTGGCAGCGACCAGGCCTTGGGCGTTCGTGATGCTGCGCGCATCGACCGTGGATACGTCGGCGATGGCCGCAGCGAGGCTGAGCTCGAGAGCGGTGATGTCGCCTGTGGCAGCGTCTAAAGAGGTCTGGAGCCCAGAGCCGGTCGCGGTGTTTCCGTCGACGGTAGTCTGCAGACTTCCAAGCGATGCCGCGGTTGCGTAGTCTTGCTCAACAACCCATTCCTCGCTCGCAATCGTCACCTCCTCAATGGCTGCGAGGCGCGTGTCGAGCCCGTCTACGTCGTTGACGAGGTTGGCCAAATCAAAGCCTGTTGCGGTCTCGATCTCTTCGGTGAGCGCAGCAATGTCTGCACGGTCGGTCGCCAGCGCTTCCGAATGGGTCTCGAGCGTGGCGGACGTCGCTGCCGCATCCGCCTCTAGGGCTTCTACGCGGAGCACCATCTCGGCAAGCTCAGTTCGGAGCTGGGTGTTGTCTTCCTGAACACTCAGCAAGTCAGAGCTTCTGCAGGCACCGATGGCGGGCAAGAGAGCGAGAATCAAGAGGGGTCGGATCAAAGCAGCCTCCACCGCTATTGTAGAGGAAGTGCAGGCATTTTGGGAACTCAATGGGCGAGTAATAGCAGATGGACAGCACGTTGATGGAAGGTCATCCCACGCCGCGCTGTCGCAGCCAACACCCTGGCGCTGACCTAGCGCACCGCCCACAGTGCATCGGTAAACCAGCCCTTCGGGTCCGTGTACCGTTCGATTCCGTCGAACCCACAGACCTCTGCCAAGTCCACGATGTCATCGACCAAGTACTTGTAGCTGTACTCGGTATGGATAGGTTCCCAAGATTGGAACCTGAATGTGGTCCGAAGCGCTTCAATGTGGACCTCTTGCTTGGTCAGCGACATCAAGTACGATTCCATCGCGCCAGTGAACACGTTGTACGTGCCGAAGTGCCGCCACTGGTCCAAGTCAAAGTTCCCGCCCAGCTCGCGATTGATGCGGCTGAGCAGGTTGAGGTTGAAGGCGCTGGTGACTCCTTCAGAGTCGTTGTAGGCGCTGAGAAGGACGTCGATGTCCTTCTTCAGATCGAAGCCCGTGAGCAGATGGTCGCCCTGTCGCAGACCACTCCAGATGCGCCGCAAGAACGCACGGGCACGAGGCTTGTCGAAGTTGCCAATGTTCGAGCCCAAGAACAGCACCAACCGTTCTCGGTCGTCCTGGGCAGACAACCAGCGCAGACCGGCAACGTAGTCCCCGACAATTCCAGCGACTTCGAGGTCCGGCATGCGCTTGGCAGCGATGCCATACAGCGAGGCCATGGCCCCTTCCGAGATGTCGATAGGCACGTAGCGAACTGTCACACCGGCGTCTCGCAGATGCTGAATGAGCACGAAGGTCTTGCTGCCATCACCCGCGCCCAGGTCCACAACATCCAGCGAACGTCCAGCAAAGTGGGCGGCAATGTCCACGCCACGATTGTCAAAAATCCAGCGCTCAAGATCGGTTGGATAATACTCGTCTAAACCCATGATTTGCTGGAAGAGACGGCTTCCTTCGTCATCATAAAACCAGCGCGAGGACAACTGTTTGGGACGCTCGGACAGTCCGGTCAGAACACTCAGGGCAAATTCCGCTCGAGGGCTCTCTGCGGTCGTTGTGGGGAGGACATGCCAGGACATACGCAAACTCGTGGGCGAAAAGGTGCTCGATAGCGGTATCCCAGGCCTGCCCCGTGTCGAGGCATGCGGCACCGGCGCCGACGAGACCTAAGCTCGACGTAGCGCTCGGCGGCGTAGCCCACACGGCTCGTCAGTGTGAGCCGACAGGGCGACCACGTCTCGTAGCAACACCGCTAGTTAGCAGATGTCAGCGCCCCCACTTGGACCGGACAATCCCTGTAAACCGTGAGACGGAGGTACACTTTGTGGTGGATTTTATGGATGGCACAAGCCCTGGCAACGCCAATGTTGTCTGACCTCAACTGGCGTACGGTCAACGACACGGTCATGGGTGGTGTCTCGTCATCGTCTGTTGAAGCTGGAGAAACGCTGGTATTTAGCGGAGACCTGTCGCTTGAACAGAACGGCGGGTTCACCTCGATTCGAGGAGCCGGCGTGAACGGCTCCCTGGCCGAGGCCACCGGGCTTCAGGTTCGCCTAAGCGGAGATGGCCGAACCTACGACCTGACCCTTGAGCGGTCCGATGTCCGCATGCGAGCCGGCAACTACCGGGTCAAAATCCAGACGGTGGCCGGTGAGGTGACTGAGCTGACTGTCCCCTTTTCAGACTTTCGTCCCACGTCATTCGGTAGACCCGTAGACGGTGCACCCGCGCTGGACTCGGCAACCGAGCAAATCTCCCAGGTGGGGTTCCTGCTAGCAGACGGCAATCCGGGTCCGTTCCACTTGGAAGTCTTGAGCATTGACTCCGTCATTGGCCGACTGCCGCGCGGAAGCTCATACGAAGGCGTCCTCCGACAGCTCGCCACCGCCATCCAAGACGGCGTACCTGTGTTCAACAGCGGCGACGTCGCAGGCTGCCGAGACCTCTACAAGGGTGCACTCACGAGCGTGAGGACAAGCGACGGACTCACCCCAGGCGAGCGCAGTCTGGTGGACGAAGCCCTAACGACCGCAGACCGCCAAGACGCATCTGCCGGGGCTTGGACCTTACGCCACGCCATGGACTCGATTCTGGGTGCTGGATGAGTCTCTGACCGCAGCCAAGAACGCTCACTGGAGCGGCATCGGAGTCAGTTGATAGGGTAGCGAACAATGACGATGCCCGAGCCGCCGGTACCACCTGCACCACCTGAACTACTCACAGTCGAGCCGGCGCCACCGCCACCGCCGGTATTGGGCGTGCCCGCGCCACCGGACTGATAGGTACCGGGTGCGCCGCCAGTACCGCCGCCGCCGACACCGCCATACCCACGACCATTCGCCGGATTGTGCGAACCACCGCCACCGCCACCTGCGTAGTAGGTTGGCGTTCCGGAGATGTCGACCTGCAGTCCGGGGCCACCGTCGCCAATCTCACCGCCAGACGTACCGGCGATTCCAGCGCCGCCAGCACCGCCGCCGCCACCGCCCGCATAGGGATTGTTATGGCCGAAGCCGCCATTGTGTCCCTGACCAACGACCCCGCTTCCGCCTACGTTTCCGTACCGTCCGCCACCGCCGCTTCCGCCATTTCGCCCCACTCCGCTGGGGTCCGAGCCACCGCCGCCGCCGCCCTGTACCGACAGGACACCAAACGACGACGCTTGTCCGTCGACGCCCATGCCACCGCCACCGCCACCGCCGCTGCCGCCACTGCCGATGACCACACTGAAGGTCTCGCCTTGGCTCACGTCCAGCGAGGTGACGTACGTAAGACCCCCAGCACCGCCACCGCCGCCTGAACGACCGCCACCACCGCCGCCGCCGGCAACGAGCAACACATCGACCATACCGTCGGCCTGTCCAACCTCAAACGTGCCGTTGCTTGTGAAGGTGTGGATACGGTAGCCATCCATGTCCACGACAGTCCCGCCAGTCGCTTCAAGAACGCATCCCTCTGGCGGCCAGCTGTCTCCACGGAAGACAACGTCAGAGCTGCCGACCGTCGCCCCCGCACAGACCGTCGCATTTGCGCGAACCACACCCGTTACAGTCGCACCGGCCTCAACGGTGGCACCACGACCGACACGTGCACCGTCGAGCACTTGAGCACCCGACAGAAGCGTGGCCTGCTTGCGCACTCGAGCCGTCTCCGCCACAAAAACGTCGGAGTGAATCGTTACCCCAGGTCCGACAACTCCAAGGATGTCGGTCGCCTCGCCTGCGTTGGGGGCGTCGGCCACCGTGCTGCTGTGCGCGATGATGGCTGCCGGGCCCAAGTAGGTGAAGTTTCCGAGCTCGACGAGATTACCGACAGTCGCGTTGTCGTCGAGGGTGACATCAGAGCCCAGGTCCGCGCCGTAGCCCACTGTGACGCCGTCGCCGGTTGTCAGGCGAGCACCGGCGATGACCGAGCGCAAAATTGCAGTGTCCAGCCCCAAGACGTGGTCCGCACCCAGGACTGACTGGCGACCGACCACCGTACCCGCCCCGACCGGAAGGGGCTGTGTGGTGTGGGCTACCCAGCCTTCCAAGATGGCACGGTCCGAGATGTGTACATCATCGAGGGCCACGAAAGGGCCGATGGACGACTGCTCACCGACAAAGGTGCCTGCTACCGTGGTGACTGTGGGATCAAGGGAGGCGGTCTCGGAGATACAGGCGCCGTTCGCGGCAAACTGTGCATCTTCGCATCCATCTTCGTTCAGATCTTCCGCCCAAGCGAGAGGGGCACCGACGACTATCGCACTCAAGACCCAAAGATACCGCATCAGATTTCTCCCCCCAGTTTGAATATCTGCACGTTGAACGTAGAAGACTCGTTCATGTGTGCGGACGAAAAAACCCTATCACACCGCCGGAATTCTGGGTATTCCCCAGTTGGCCATTCACTTGCATCCATCGCAGTGTGGCCCTTCGTGTCGGGCGGCTGAGTTCGTCACGAGCGCACAGCGTCCACCTCAAGAAACGCCGTCAATCACCGAGGTGGAATCACACAACAGCATCGTGTGCTGGGACAACGCGGACCCCAGAGTCCGCCTACACATCGTGCTCGTTTCTTGTCCCCCGCCTTACTTAGTCCAGCTCACACCCGACCATGTGGATGTACGGCATGGTCACATCCACCGAGGCCGGGCCGCTGGCGGCGGCGGTCTGACCGGAGATGGTCGTGGTGTGCGCGTGGGCCCCGGTCGCAGCGGAGGTGAATGCAGCGATGTTCAGGTCGTGTTGGTGGTTAACGCTGACGCCACTGGAGGTGAATGCCCCAATGTTCACGCTGTGAGCATGGTTACCAGCAGCCTGGGTGTTGTGCCGAACCGCATTCGGGCCGTTGTCTCTACCGTAAGAGGGGCCAACACCGCCAGACACGTTCCAGTCGTCTTGTAGCGTTGCAATCCCGTGGCTGTGGTTGCCGGTTGCGTTGGTGTTGGTGTTTGGCGGGTCCACGCTGTGTGTGTGGTTGGCATTCTGGCTTCCGCTTCGCGTGTTTGGCGGGTCCACGCTGTGTGCGTGGTTTCCAGCCGACGAGGACGAGGCTGTTGCCGAGCTCACTGAGTGGCCATGGCTCGGGGCTTCTGTGATGGCGCGGCCTCCACCGTCCGCGAGCGCGGCGCCTACGGTGTCTCCAGCTGAGGCAGTGGAGGTCGCTGCCACGACGACACGACCGCGAAGTTCGGTTTTCTCGCTCCAACCACTTGGACAGGAGCCCTCGAAGTACGCGATGAGACCGGGTGCTGTTGCCATGCCTGTTGTGGCGTCGTCGCCGGGGGCCGCCATCAACATGTTGGACCAGCCACCCGGACGGCAGCCCTGGAACGTGCCACCATCCCAACGAATCTTGCCGTAGTCAGCGGATCCCGCGCAGGTTCCGGTTGTCTCCGTCTCAAGCTTCAGGTCGCCGACGGTGACGTCGCCAGAGACGCTATTCGCAATCAATGAGCGTGCTGCAACCGGCACGCTCGACAGGCGCTGACGCGGCCCAATGGGGTTTCCGTCCACCAACACCTGTGCATAGCGGACGTCTGCTGCAATCTCGCCGGACAATGGCGCTGTGCCGTCCTGACCGAGCTGCAGCGTTGCGTAGCCACCCTCGAGCATTGTCTCGAAGGACTCGGACCACAGCGGGGCGCCGGCACCATCGTCTGCGTACAGGTCCACGGTCAACGTTCGGCTGCCTTCGATGGGTAGCCCTGACGCGTCCAACAGTCGGACTTGGTGGCTCATCACCACATCCTCCGCGTAGGCGGGCATGGCTAGCAACAGAGCAATTAGGGTGAGTAGGCGCATCGAGACTCCGCAATGGTAATTAGTCGGAGTATAGACCCAATTGGCGGTGTAAGACGCCTCACTCGTTCGCCATCCACGCGGCAAGCTCATCCAAGTCTAGCGGGCCATGCCCATCATCGGCATTCAGACTCCATGGGAACGCCCCCGAGTAGCCAGCGCCGAGAGCGCGGCCCATGACATTGTCGACGTCGCGGTCGGCGCTAAACTCACCAAGGGTGACCGGTAGGTCCTCGGGCAAGTCCGTGGGGTCGGGCAGGGTCAGGCCGTACCAGTGAACGCTCACCACATCCAGGGGGACGTCGACCCAGATGTCCTGGACCGAGCGCATGTCGGTGCTGCCCACAGACACCGGAGCGTCTGTGTGGAGGAACAAGGTCTCGGCAACGTCGCTGACAAAGTCGACCATGGGACCGTCACCCGTTTCTTCCATTCCAAGGCGCCCGCGCATAGGCCACTCAGGTTCGTTGATGACCTCCCAGCCGGCAACTCCGGGGTGCTCGGCGTAGGTCTCGGCAAGCGGAAGAATGACGGTGTCCAACAGGGAGCGTCGGGCGGCGGAGTTCGTCACGAGCGCACAGCGTCCACCCAGCGAAACGCCGTCAACAACCGAGGTGGAATCACACAACAGGTAGTCGAAGAGCACCACAAGCACCTGAACATCATGGGCTGCGGCACGGTCAAACACGGTGTCAAAGTCGTCCCAAGCAAGGTCTTCGAGGCCCATCACTCGGTCCCCCTCAAACTCTGGGCTCGCGCGTCCATCACCGAAGGCAAACCAGCGTACTTCGCCCACACCGGCTTGTTCGAGCGCGGCAAAGGTGGCGTCGACCTCGTCCACTCGGGTGCTTGCTCCGAAGTGGCCCCAGGCATTGCTGCCCACGTCGCCGCCGTAGCTCCACCACGGCAAGTTCACGCCGACTGTGAACGGCTCGTCGAACGGGATGGGCTCGACACAGCCGGCAAGGCCAACACCTACGAACCAACAAAGTAAACGGACAATCGACACGCGGTGCTCCATGGCGAACCTACCCGTGAAACGCCATTCACGTCACAGCCGTTCGCCAAACTCCACCGAGCGCTTCGAAAACGGTCCCCACACCCAGCCCTCAATCGGGTGTCGTGTCCCCTCGCCTTCTGCAGCGGCAGCCGCGATAAACAGTGGCACAAAGTGGTCTTCTTGAGGGTGTGCAAGACGAGCGTGTGGAGCCAGCTCGAGAAACGAAGCGAGACGGGTCAGGTCGCCGCTGTCCAAGGTCTGCTGCACCCAGTCATCAAAGGCCGTGGCCCACGCAGGCGGTGGCGTGTTGACGCCTGTGAAGTGACGGAGGTTGTGCGTGAGCAGACCGCTCGCCACAATCAGCACCCCTTCGTCTCGCAGGGGCTTGAGCGCACGCCCAACTGCCATCAGCGCTTGCGGGTCACGCGACGGGATGGACACCTGAAGAACCGGCACCGACGCATCTGGGTACATGGCCATCAGCGGGACGTACGCGCCATGATCGAGACCTCGGGTGGGCTGGGACGCACTGGCCATACCCGCCTGTTCCGCAAGTTCGTGGACCCGTGCAGCGAGCCAAGGCACACCTGGTGACGGATACTGCATCTCGTAAAAACGCCGCGGAAAGCCACCGAAATCGTAGATGAGCGGGACGGAGTCCTCGGCACCCGTGGTCAGAACATCGGTCTCCCAGTGCGCCGAGAGCATCAAGATGGCGCGCGGCTGCGGCAGATCACGGGCCCATGCACGCAGCTCAGCCATCCACGCGGCGTCGTCTAGAAGCGGAGGCGCCCCGTGGGCAACAAAGAGAGTTGGCAGGCGGTTCATGGCGGTATTCCTCTTCTGGGTCTTCCCCACTAGCGCCCGACAAGTTCGATTGTCAGGGCCACACTGTCTTGGATGAGGTCGTCTGGCATTCCGGGGTAGGCAATGCCGAAGTCTTGGCGGTCAATGACAAACTCGGTCGACGCCGTCATGGCGCCATCCGTCTGACTCACGGTCGCAGGAAACGTCAGACGCTGGGTTTGCCCATGCATGGTGAGGTTGCCAGTCACCTCGTGGGTAGCGCCGTCAACACCTGGCTTTGCCACAATGCTGGTCGAGGCAAAGCGCGACGTGGGAAAGGTCTCTACGTCGAAGAAGTCCGCCTTCTTAAGGTGGGCAGTGAGGTCTTCGATGTCCGCACGAAGCGAGTCCATGTGAATGGTGACCTCAACAGAGGTGAGCTCTGATCCTTCGGCGCGGAGCTGTCCTTCCCAGCGGTCGAACGCGATGGGATGGGTTGCGGTGATCTTGGCGCCCAGGGCGTGAACGGTCGATGCTCCAACATCCAGTGCCAACACACGACCGGTGGGAGCAGCCGCTTCGGTGGTCGGAGCCGGCTCAGAGACAGTCGCCGCCACACGGCCTTCACCCACATCAGGGGCACAGGCGGACAGAGCGAGCAGAAGGGCGGGAAGGGTTAGACGAGCGAAGGTCATGGGAACTCCAAGGTGAGAAGTGCCGTGAGCGGCCTCTCCATGACCCCTCAATAGAGGGTTGCTGTTTCGCTGTCGCTATGCAAATATGGTAGCCGGAGTTGCAAAAACGCAATTATGGATCTGAACGCTCTACAGACCTTCTTGTTCGTGGCCGACGAAGGCAGTCTTGCCGCGGCAGCCAACGCACTCAACGTGCCCACATCTACGGTGAGTCGACGAGTGGCTCGACTGGAAGACGACCTGGGTCTGTCCCTACTTTCTCGCTCTGGACGCGGAACCGTCCTGACCGACGACGGCCGCGCGCTGGCTCGGCGCTCGCGGTCAGCGCTGCAAGACCTGCGGGAGGTGGAACACGGCTTCGCAGATGCAGATGGACGCCCGCGCGGCACGCTGGTCGCAACAGCCCCGGTGGACTTGGGAACGACTGCCCTGTTGGCTGGCGTCATTGCCGAGTACGCCCGGCAATTTCCGCAGGTCAAGACCCGTCTACGGTTGACCAATCGCGTCACCGACCTGCTAGATGACGGGATCGACGTGGCCTTTCGTATGCACACTGGCCCGCTTCCCCCACGCGACGACTTGATTGCACGCAGACTCGGACACCTGACGTTCGGGGTGTACGCAAGCCGACACTATCTGCAGGGAGCGACGACTCCACAGGTCTGGCAAGACCTCCAAGCCCACCCCCTCATTGCCCACAGCACAGCCACCGAAGCGGTCCTTCCGGCACATCCGCTCATCAGTGCAGACGACTTCAGTGCCATTGCCGCACTCATTGCCCACGGTGCTGGCGTGGGCATCTTGCCGGACTTCGTCAGCCAAGCCTATCCAGACCTCGTGCGCCTCGACCTCGACTGGCCGGGCGGCGAGTCAACGCCAACACTCTCGTTGGTGTGGCTGCGTACCCGTCACTTGTCCGCACGCATCCGCAGCTTTGTAGACGTCTGTGTCAGCCAGACCCAAGAAAGCGAGTGGTTGTCTCGCTAGCGGGCCCGGCCTGCACAGCGCTAGTCGTTATTGCGACGAGACAGCAGCGCCGAGACTTCTTCTTGCTCGGTGCATGTCAGGCTGTTGTCGTCGTTCACTCGGCAGTGTTTGACCTTGCCATCACCGACGCCACACCCAAGGACAGGCTTGCACTCGCCTTCCCAGTAGCCAACGTAGATAGCGTCCGAGGTCATCTCCGCGCTGGAGACGGTGCGAATGGTCGCACAGGCGCTGCTCATCAACGCCACGGCCAGCAGTAGTACAGTCTTGGTACCCATCATACGAGCCCCCTTACAGCCGTGGCTGAACGTTGTAGTTGGTGATGTTTTCGATGACGAGAGTGGTCCTGCAGTTGCTCTGCTCGCTGCCGTTCACGTCGCAGATCTGGACATAGTAGTTGGTCAGCTGGGTCTCACTGCTGCCGCTACCAATGCTGCCGGCATCCTTGAGGCTCTCCCGGACGACCTTGTTGGTGTCCGGCAAAAACGAGTCATGAAGCATAATCTTGGGGGTTCCACACCCCACAAGTCCAACAAGGCCGAGCACGAGCCCGGCGCGAAGAATCACGGTCATTGCACACCTCATTGGAAGAAGACCTGAGTCTTGTTGCAGGCCAAGCGGTCGCCAGTGTCGTCCCGCACATCGCACCGCTTCTCACACACGAGTCCGTCGCCAGACTCACCGCACTCCCACCACACGGTCTTGGTGAAGCCCCACAGCACGAAGCTCTTGCTGTCGAGGGTCTTGATGATGGTGGTACCTCCGCCGCCAGGCGCATCTTCCACCGACACAATCATCCGTCCCGCGCAGCCTGTTGCCAGGATGAGTCCGCACGTCAGCAGTGCAACGCGAATCATTGCCCACCCCCGCGGCCGTCATTGAACGTGATGGGTACACGCTTGCAGTTGGTGAGGGAGCCGTCGGCCGTACGGGCGCACTGAATGACGCCAGTCCTGGCGCCACCCGCTTGCGAGTACACCATGGTCATCTTGCCCGGCGTCGCCGTCATTGACGTGATGAGCCGAGGTGCCTGGCACGCCGACGCACTGACAACAAGCGCCAGAAGTAGGGGTCTAAACATACAGAACCTCTGTAGAAGGGAGGGGTCGCCTGGGTTGAGCGGAGCCCACTGTCTCAAGTTCGACGCCTGCATTCCCTTTCACTGTCTCTCACCTGAACCCATCAAGAGCCCTTGCCACCACCCCATCCGCGCACAGCTGAGCCCCCATGTCTGAACGCCCCCCAAAGAAGTTGGGCTGGTTCCGCCGTTCTCTAGGAGTCTTCCGCGCCACTCCGCGCGCGGTCGCCCTGGTGTGGTCGACCAGTCGCAGTCTGACCCTCGCCCTGTTCGCCCTCACCTTGGTCGCTGGACTGTTGCCAGGAGGCATTGCGTGGGTTGGAAAGCTCATCATCGACGCCGTTGTCGCAGCCATGGATTCCCCAGACCATGACCCGACCATCGCGCTGCAGTGGGTTGCTGTAGAAGCAGGGCTCATCGTGGTAATGGCAGCGATTCAGCGTGGCTTAGACGTCGTCAATTCCCTGCTCCGCGCTCAGCTGGGCCACAACGTCAACGTCCTCATCCTGAACAAAGCACTCGACCTGTCGCTGTCGCACTTTGAAGACCCGACCTTCTACGACCGCATGACACAGGCCCGCAGAGAGGCATCCTCACGGCCTCTTTCACTGGTGCAGCGCTCCTTCGGCTTGGTCCAGAACGTCATTGCCTTATCGACCTACGCCGTCCTCCTGATTCGCCTGTCCCCATGGGCCGTAGGCGTGCTCGCACTCGCCGCCATTCCCGCGTTCATCGCGGAAGCTCAGTTCGCGGGTCAGGCATTCCGATTGTTCCGTTGGCGCACCCCCGAAAAACGAAAGCAAGCCTACCTAGAAGTCGTGGTTGCCCGAGAAGACTACGCCAAAGAGGTCAAGCTGCTTCGCATTGGGCCGCTGTTGGTTCAACGCTACCAAGACATCTACGAGTCGCTGTACGCCGAGGACCGCAACCTGACGCTTCGTCGCGGCCTCTGGGGCTTTCTGCTCGGCCTTCTGTCGACGGCGGCCCTGTACGGCGCCTACGTCTGGATTGCGTTGCGGGCCATGGGGCGCCTCATCAGTCTTGGCGACATGACCATGTACTTGATGCTGTTCAAGCAAGGACAGAGCGCCTTTGCAGCCATCCTGCGTGCGGTCGGTGGCATGTACGAAGACAACCTGTACCTGGCCAACCTCAACGCCTTCTTGGACGAGCCCGTGACCCGCAACGACGGAACACACCCAGAAGGCCCCACGCCCGGCGACGGCATCCGCTTTGAAGACGTGTGGTTCTCGTACCCAGACAGCGACGAGCCCACGATTCGCGGTGTAGACCTCCACATTGCCCCAGGAACCAAGCTGGCTCTCGTCGGACACAACGGCAGCGGAAAGACCACGCTCATCAAGCTGCTGACCCGGCTGTACCGCCCCACCCAAGGCCGCATTCTACTAGACGGCCTCGACCTCAACGACTGGCAAGAAGAGGCGCTGCGAAAGCGTGTCGGCGTCATCTTCCAGGACTTCGTGAAGTACCAGCTCACTGTGGGCGAGAACATTGGTGTGGGCGACGTTGAGCACATCGAAGACCAGGAGGCCCAGGCCAAGGCCGCTGAGCTCGGCATGGCCGCACCGTTCGTCGAGGACCTACCCTCGGGTCTCGATACGCAGCTCGGTCGCTGGTTCAAAGACGGTCGCGAGCTGTCCATCGGTCAGTGGCAGAAGGTGGCTCTGTCCCGCGCTTTCATGGCGCAAGACGCCGACATTCTAGTTCTTGATGAGCCCACAAGTGCCATGGATGCCGAGGCAGAAGCCGAGATCTTCGAGCGTGTGCGGGCCATGACCGACCAACAGCTCGCCATCCTCATCAGCCACCGCTTCTCCACCGCGCGCATGGCCGACGACATTGTGGTGCTTGAGGCCGGTCGGGTACTCGAACACGGCAACCACGACACTCTCATGGCCGCCAAGGGTCGCTATGAACGCCTGTTTACCCTGCAAGCAGCCGGATACCGGTAGCGGTAGGACGACGACCGACAATGCGAACCGGTCCAAGTCCGCCGCGATAGGAGCGACGGACCATGACCGACTCCCCGCAAGACCTACCCGAACGTCAGCCGCTTCCGCCGGCGGTGGACATTGGCACGCACGCCCAATTTGCTGCGATTGGACTGGTAGCGTCCGGCGTGACGTCCATGGTGATCTCAGGCTTCTCCCTGTGCATGGGGATAACGACCAGCGTGATGATGTTCAGTATGAACCTCACGTATGGCTTGCAATCCAGCGGCGACAGCATGTTTTTCATCATGACTGCCCTAGGATTGGCCTTCTCACTCAGCTTCCTATTTCCCCTCGCGACCGGCGCCGGTAGTGTCTACGGCGGGTTGATGCTGAACGCTGGAGGTTCGCCAACGCCCATACGCGTTGCCGCAATCGGCATGGTTGTCGGCCATGCGTTCTTGATTGTGGGCGCTATTCCTGGCCTCATTATTGGCGGATGCACATCTGCACTGCTGCTACTGTCGTCACCGTTCATCGCCATTCTAGCCGTTGGCTCTGCCGTGTTGACGTTCGTTGCCGTCCGCGACGGCGAGCTGCTGCAACACGACAACACAGCGGAACCGCTGGAGACTTCATGACCATACGACTGCTCGGCCTCTTGCTCTTCACAGCCTGCAAGTCTTCTCAAGTTCCCGTAGAACCTCCCCAAGAACCGGTGTTGGTAGAGCCCGTTCCCGTCGACGCGTGCGCCGCACTCGACGAGGCCGCCTGCTGGGACGACGCGTCATGCATTCTTGATGCGTCAGGGTGCCATTCGCCTGTGACGAGATGCGAAACTACCTTTGTGCAAGGTGGGACATCCGCCTGTCAGAGCGCACCGGGTTGCTCACTGATTCAAGAGCCGTGCTTTTGTCCACCCGGCGTGACGTGTGTGTGTGGCGGAGGTGCACCCCCTACCTGCGTGGCGGGTGTGTCCCTCACCCAGAGCCCCATCATCTGGGACGCCCAACGCGAGCAGCTGACCATCGTCTACCGCGCGGCGCATCAGCAACAAGGCCCCGAGTCCGCAGACATCCACCCCCAGGTCATCGTACTCCATTGGACCGCCGGAGAGAGTTTCAACGGCGCCTTTCAGACGTTCAACCCAGCCCGTCTAGGGGGTCGGGCAGAGCTCCAAGGCGCAGGGGCTCTCAACGTCAGCGCCCACTTCATTGTGGAACAAGACGGAACCATCCACCAGCTGCTGCCAGTGACCACCATGGCCCGTCACGTCATTGGCCTCAACCATGTGTCCATCGGGATTGAGAACGTCGGCGGGACGGACAACATGCCACTCACCGAAGCCCAAGTCACCGCGAATGTCTCGCTTATCTACTGGCTTAGCGACGAGCACGACATCACCCATGTCATTGGCCATCACGAGTACCAACAGCTCGAGGGCACGCCACTGTTCGACGAGACCGATGACACCTACCGAACCACCAAGGTGGACCCGGGAGACGTGTTCATGCGCAACGTGCGCCGCCAAATCTCAGGCCTGCGGCTGGCGCCCTAGGCTTTCGTGTTCCCAATGAACTCGACAAAGCCGCGTACCTGACTGGTCAGTAGGTCGGCGGCGAGTCCAGGCTCGGGAGCGCCGTCTTCGCCAACAGTCTTGTGAACGGCAGGAAAGAACACGCGCTCACAGTATTGATGCGCATTCCGGTAGCCGAACACCTGTTGCAGCTGCTCGACGGGCCGTATGCCGCCCCAATAGCCAGCGGCGAGGCCGATATAGCAGACCGGGCGACGCTCAAATGCCTGCGGGAATGGCAGCATATCGATGAACAGCTTGAGCGCACCGGGGTAGCTTCCGTTGTACTCGGGGGTCACAACAACCAGGCCATCGGACGCCAGGACTTGGTCCACGAGAGGCTGGAGTGCTGCCGGCTTGTTGGCGTAGGCCGTTGGTGACAGCAAGTCTGCTGGCAGGTCGCGCAGGTCCAACAGTGAGGCATTGACCCCTTCTTGAGCCGCGTACAGCGAGGTGACATGGGCGGCAACCCGTAGTGTGGTGCTGCCTTCTCGGTTGGTACCCGAGATAATCGTGATGTTCATGAGTCTCCTGGCGGCGAAGAACGCCCGTGACGACGGGTACTGTGTCCCAGGCCAAGCGACCACACCGTCAGACCGCTCAAGACACGGGCGCTAGGACTCGAAGAACCACGACAGCACCGTGCTCTTGATTCCGACGGGCGTGATGGGATGGTCTGCGACAACCAACGAAATACACGGCGCACCCTTGTGGATTCTCTGGTGGTGTGGCTGCGAGCCGTCTGCCACAGCAATGTCGCCACGCTCGAAGGTGCCCGACTCGTCGTCGTAGCCGCCAGACAGGACCAAGGTGCGCTCTAAGCCCGGGTGGTTGTGCGTGGGGACGGTCATCCCTGCCGCCAAATGAATGACGCGAACGGGCATCTCACTCTGCGAAAAACCAAGCGAAATCTTCTTTACGCCAGGTGCCACATAGGTCCACTCAAGGTCGCCATCACCCAGATAGCGCTCTAACGGTGCCGGAAAGCCATGCCGGGACGGACGCGGCGCCTGCGGTTGCTCTTGGGCCGGTAGATTGGCCAGAAGCGCGTCTAGGCCAGACACGTTCTGCTCGGGCATCTGCGACAAATACTGCCCCGCCACATCTTGCAGATCTGCCAGTCGGTCTCGGCACTGTGGACAGTACGACGCATGACTGGCTGTCAGTAAGTCGACGCCTTCGGACTGGGTTCCCGCGATGTGTGCCAAGAGCCATTCGTCGGGCGGATGGTGAGATGGAATCATGTCTGGCCCTCTAACGCTGCCCGCAGGTGAACCATCGCAAGGCGCACGCGGCTCTTTACAGTGCCCAACGGAGTGTCCGTCGCTGTGGCAATCTCTGCGAGTGTGCGCCCCTCAAAGTACGCATGTTGCAAGGCAAACGCCTGCGCCTCCGGCAGCGTCGTCACCGCGTGACGTACGCGTTCCGCGCGCTGATGCAGCTGCGCAGTCTCGTCGGGCTGGGGCCCCTCGTCCACCAACATCGGATCGGTAGGCTCCACCTGGGGCCGCTTGCGACGGAAGTGGTCAATACGGGCATTGCGGGCAATTCCGTAGATCCAGCCCATGGCCGTACCGCGGCTACGGTCAAACAATGGCGCTCGCTTCCACACGCGGAGCATGACCTCTTGGGTCAGCTCGTCTGACAGCGTGACGTCGCCGCGAGTTGCACGCATCAAGAAGCTCTTAATCTTGGGAGCGACGTGCGCGTACAGCTGTGCAAATGCAGCTCTATCAGCATTCGCGGCTACAGCCTTCAGGAGCACGTCGGGATCAGCGGACAACCACACCTCTAGATGACCGATAGTGATTCGCTGACTCGATACCATGACAGACCGCAGTTTGGGGGTTCACCCTCTCTACGGACTACACGGGAGCCTGGATCACTCGCCGACGCCTTCTCAGTCCAAGGATGCCCATTCCCAACAGGCCGAGCCCCCCCATTGGCATCGGAACACTGGAGCAACTCTTCGGTTCGGGCTCATCATCATCTGTGTCCGGCCGGCCGGGGCTGTCGAGACCGAGCAAGATGGCCTGCGTTCCTTCCCAACGGTCCACACACTCGGTGGCAGCAATACTGTCCGCCGGGCAGTCTCGCGGGCCGACCACCTCATCGAACTCGAACCAGGCAACAAGGCCGTCTCCACTGTCGACCATGGCAGGCGGCAGTCCCTGGCTAAACTCAGTGCCGACGTACTGGGCGCCGGCGTGGGTCGCCAAAGTGGTCAGCACCGGGCCTGCGGGCTCCGACCAAGTCTGTCCGTCATCTGTAGAGCTGACGACGCCCATGGCGAACAACGAGGCAGACAAACCATCGGTGGTGGTGACGCCGTTGATGGCGGTCTCCACAGTCACCAGAACAGAGGCGACACCAGAGTCATCAATGCGCACCAGCTGGTCGGTACCCGCGTAGGGAACGGACATATAAGCCCGGTCCTGTGCGTCCACAGCATGAACCAACAGGAAGCTCGATGGTGTGTCGACCAAGACCGTTGTCCAGCCGGTGTCGGGGTGGCCGGTGTACACCTCGGCACCGCCCTCAACGAAGGCAAAGACCCAAAGAGTGTCGCCGGACTCACTCGCAATCACGCCTCGCAGCCCACCGTCCCACGGGCCTTCCGTCGCCAACCATTGGTCAGCGTCTGTGCTGTACCAAAGGGTATCCGAGGTCGTGGCCCAGTAGTCGTCCCCCCGGATGGAGACTCCAGAGACATACTGGTCATCTGGACCATTGCCCTGAGCGAATGTACAGCCATCGTCCGACCAGAACAGCCCTCGGTCGGTCCCGAGAACCACGCGGTCTCCCGACATCTCGGCGGCGAGTACTACCCCCCCGCCGTAGGCGGCGTCGCACACCCAATCCCAGGCATCATCCGTCTGAGTAAACAACCCCTCAGTAGACACGGCACGCGCTTCCGGCGACTCCGGAAGCACATGGTAGACCTCGGGTCCTCCGTGAGCGAATGCCGGAGAGGCAACGAGGGCCCAGCCTAGCAGAAGGCTACGCACAGCCTACTGAGCCGAGATGCGGATGAGCTCGTTGGCGACCATATCGACCACCACGATGTTGCCGTCGGCGTCCAAGGTCATGCCGCCGAGGTGACCAGGCTCCATGTCCAACTGCACCCAGTCCAGAAGCTCGCCTTCGAGGTTGAAGGCAAAGATTCGCGACGTATCATGGTCGCTAACGAAGACGGTGTCTCCCTGTAGGTGCAGACCCGATGGCTGAACCATCTCAACTTCGGAGACGTCCGTCAGCTCGCGACCGCGGTCGTTCAGAGCAGACACCAGAGCACCGCCGTCAGCGAGGGTAAAGATGGTCGCACCGTCCATCTCATACATCTCGTCAAGGCCGTCATAGTTGGGTCCAATCCGACCGCCGCGCTCGCCCGTTGCAATATCTAGCACTGCAACGCGCGCATTCGCGGTGTCTGCGACGTAGAGCAGGCCGGACTCATGGTCCAGCTGCATGTGACTCGGAATGCCTTCAATGCGCGACACTTCACCTTCGGCGTAGCGCACAATCTGACCATCACTGTGGTCAGCGCCACCGTAGCCATGGTCGCCGTTGAAGGCGTAGCGAGTCAGGCTTGCGTTGTAGCCATCAAAGACCCAGTAGGTGTTGTCCTCTTCCCAAGCGATACCGCCGCCGAGTGGCGAGTTGTGCAGCATGTCCAGATGCCCACCGTGGCCGCCGTCGTAGTCTGCGCTGTCGTCCCACAGGACTGGGCCCATGAAGTCCGCCGGAGTGGCGTTGCCTTGGGTCAGATCATCCGTGTCGTGGATGGTGGCGAAGTTGCCGAAGTCACTGAACGCAAGCGCCATGGGTGCCACCAAGAAATGGTTGGCGCCGCCGCTCGTTGGGGTGTCAATGTTGGCGTAGTCGTCGCCAGACAAGATGGTGATGGAGTTGTCGTTGTAGTTGGTGACCCACAGCTGCGACAGGTCGAGCGGATTGAGAGAGACGTCAGATGGCGCGTCCAGGCCATCAGCGGAGGTAGCGAGTACCTCAACGGTCATCTCTTCCAGTCCATGACTTCCATCGCCCAGAACAGCAATTCCCTCGGTCTTAGAGGTGCAGGCAGCGAGCATCAAGGGCACGGCGAGAAGGGCAAAGCGACGCATCGAAAATTCTCCAAATTGTTGGATTGGTGCACTAGGTACACCATTCATTGCCTTTGGTTAACGGTTTCACGCCGCTTTCATGTCACTATGCGTTTTCCATGCTTGGTTCGGTCGCAATCAGCCACCATGCAACGCCAACTCTCTAGGAAAGCCACCAAAGCACGCCACCAGCGATGATCCCGCCCAGCACGAGCACAAGAGCAATCACTCGACCCCATGCGACCTGAACATCAGCCAGCGCCAAGGGCCCCTTGTCGAAGGCTACAAACGACAGACCGGTGCCCGGAACCTCCGCTCCGCATGTGCAGGTGCCCCGGTCGTATACAGCCGAACAGTCACAGGTCACAACGCCTTCGTTGAGCGCGAAGTGGTCCGACTTGCCGCAGGCGTTGCAGGTGAACCACACGTTCGGATCCGAACAAGTGGCGCAGTGGACGTGAATGAAGCCAGTGTTTGTAGTGGTCATGGGCGCCCGTCTAACGGACAACGCTCGCCCACGGAAGGCTCGCTAGCAAAGTCCCGACTGCGCCCCCGCTAGCAACACGCTGCGAGGTCAGTCGCGACTTGGTACTCGGTGTGAGCAATCGTCGGGTCACACGGGAACTCACCGTAGTGAGTCGTGGTGTCCCCGATAATGTCGAAGTGAGCGGCGAAGCGCGTCCCAGAGAGCATCAGTGCGGTGTTGCTACACACCCGTTCCGGCCGACCCGCTTCAAACAGATGATGGTCGTCTAGGCGAAACAGGGGACCGACTTCGGGAATCGTTCCTTTGTAGACAGCGACCTGGCCGTAGTCCTCGCACCGTGCTTCAAGACCGTCGAGCTTGAGCAGGCGAACGGTGTCAGACGTGAACCGGGCTGCACCGACCTTCTTCTGAATCTCGGCATTGCGGATGGCAATGGGTGTCGTGCTCATTCGGCGCGGGTCCAAGAAGCCCACCTTCTTGGCCAGCTGTGCAAAGTCGAAGTCGGTCATGGCGCCGCCGAGGCACTCACTGTGCAAGAGCGGGTCAAAGGCGATGTCCTTCGGAAGGCGTCGGTCGCAGTACACGTCCGACAGGTAGAACTCGCCGCCAGGACGTAGAACTCGGAACACTTCGGCCAAGACCAAGTCTTTGCGCGGGGACAGGTTCACCACACAGTTGCTGACCACCAGGTCCACGCTGTTGTCGGGCAGCATGGCTAATTCTTCGATGTATCCCTGATGAAAGTCCACATTGCTCTTTGCGAATCCAAAGCGCTCGCGGTGCCATTCAGCGGTCTTGCGCGGCACCTCCAGCTGGGACTCGGTCATGTCGACACCATGAACAAAGCCGGTCTCTCCGACCAGCTGAGCAAGCACGTAGACGTCGCGTCCGGTGCCGCAGCCCAAGTCCGCGATGGTCAGTCCAGCCAGGGCCTCAGGAATGGGAAAGCCACACCCATAAAACCGCGACTGAACATCCACATGCACATGTTCGAGCGCGCGCAGGATGTAGTCAGGCGGTGGTCCGCTGACGCAGCACGCATCCGTCTGCAGGTCATCGCTGCTCTTCAGAGTGTCCCCGTAGTACTCGCGGACCCACTCTCGTAGCGTATTGGGTGAGGTATCGACCATCTGTTCGCTCCCGGCATTGCAACAACAACTACGTCACCACAACGCCGGTGGCTACAGCGCCGCAGCGCTTTCATGGTCGAAGGTAAGGCCAAGCGAACGAAAGCCTTGTCGCAGCAAACGAGCCCCCAGATCTGCGTCGTCGTCAGACAGCCGCTCTCCATCCACAGGGAACACCGCTACGACCGAGACCATGGCTAGTCCGAAGAACACGAGAGCCGCCCGCACATCCAAGTCGTCGGGCACCTTGAATCCCAAGGCGTCGCGCAAGAGATTCTCCAGCGATGCCAGGACCGGTAGCGCTCGACTCTTAAGAGGTTGGCCTGGCGTCGGGGTTTCGGACATGATCTCGCGCATGAGCAGCCGAGCCAAGTCCGGGTACTTGCGGAAGACCTCAACCACCTCTACGAACACCGCGCGGAGGACGTCTCCCTCTTCGGCCGCAACCTCTTGCACCCGCGGAAACACATGGCCGAAGGCCACGGATAAGTCACCCATGACCCTCTCACGCAGGCCGCCCTTGCTCCCAAAGTGGTACAGAACCAGAGCTTTGGAGACGCCGGAGGCCTTGGCGATGTCGCTAATGCTTGTGGCTCCAAAACCGTGAGCCGCAAACAGCCGGGTTGACATCAACACAATGTGCGATTTCAACGCCTGAACTTCCTCTGCCGTTCCCCTACCCATGATCCCCCCCAGTGGCCCAGCATACTCGTAGACCAAGTCGATGTCGAAAATTTTTCAACAGGTGACAGGGCAGGGTCACTTTCAGGGCTGGACTAGGCGGGAACCAGAAGTTCGTTCAAACAGCGCTCTGCCAGTTCAACAATGGCGGTCATTCCCGACAAACCGTGGGCTCGTTCCACGTCACCGTTGAAGTTCGTAGTGCCATTGATGTCATACGTGTAGCGCTGGCCGTCAGCGTCTTCGACGAACTCAATGCCGGCTACATCAATGTTGTTCGCGCGCATCATGGAGATGTAGGCAGCCACAAGAGGGTCTTCGGCGGTGATTTCTTCACGCAACGAGAAGCGCGCGTCCTCTCCTACCGGGCAGAAGTCGTCTCCAATGCTGCAGGCGTCTGCCGGGCACAACTCAAAGCCGCCTTCTGTGCTGCTCTTGATGGCGTACTGAAAGACTCCGTCTACAATCTCTACACGCGTGATGAACGACCCACGCGGGGCAATGTACTGCTGAAGTAGGGTCACGTTGTCGGGTCCTACGACAAACTCATCACCGTCTACATAGGCGTCAAACGCCGCCAAATCTCGGAACAAGCGCACGCCAAGACCCTTGCCGCCCTGGTTGTCCTTGGTGATGAACGGCAAGTCCATGGTGCGTGCTGCGAGCTTGAGTCGGTCAGGCCCTCCAACGACGGCTAGGGTGCGTGGCGTCTGGATTCCAGCAACGGAGAGCGCCAGGTCTTGCCGCACCTTGCTGACTTCCAGCGAGAAGGCCGTCGAGCCGTTGATGACACGACGCCCATGGGCTTCCAAGACGTGCAGGTATTGCTGCAGGAAGGTCACCCCTCCTTGATGGCCGCGTGTGTGCGACGACGGGCTCATCCGATTGATAAACACGCCTTCGGGCGGCACTGCTGAAAGGTCCACATGGCCGTCCACCAGGGCATGCTCGACGTAGGGAAGGCCCTTTGCATCAAGGGCAGCACGCAGGGGCGGCATCCAGTCTTCGTTCTCGAACAGCACGTGAACCTTGGACATTTCAACTTCTCCGTTCCGGCAGACGCGGGTGTTCGTCGCCCGCTCTTTTGGGCCAGCGCGACCATAGCCAATCGATGTGCAGACTGCACTCATATTTGGGACAATTAGGACAAAATTGGACGCGGTGCCCCACTTATGCGAACGCCCAGCCGCACCAGAGCAGGCTTTGCAAGCTGCATGGCACCCGACAATCGGCGTTAGAATCTTCACCAAGGTACGTCGATAGGCCATGATCAACGGGGTAAGTCCAGCAACGAATCCCGCGCCACAAGCCGTTGGTAGTGCCAACGCCCGGAGCCCGAATGTCCGTCATGCCCATGCTCGCCTACGCGGATGCCTCCGCCGCCATCGACTTCCTGACCCGAGTCTTCGGGTTCACCGAGAGCTACCGGCTACAGATGCCAGACGGAAGCATTGGCCATGCGGAGCTGGAGCTACAAGGCGCCGTCATTGCACTCGCTACGGCATGGCGGAGCATGGGAATCGTTCCACCCAACGAATTGAACGGTGTTCATTGCCAGATTTCGGTCCAACTCAAGGACGTCAACGCGCACTTCGAGCGGTCGAAAAAGCTGGGTGCAACCATCACTGCCGCACCCGAAGACCAGTTTCACGGTCACCGGATGTACCGAGCCGTAGACCCCGAAGGTCACCGCTGGGTGTTCCAACAGAAACTACGGGATGTCAGCGTTGAGGAGATGAAGGCACTGATGGGCTAGCCTTAGGGATGGGCCCTTAGATGGCCCGTACCCACCAACCCCGTCCGCGCTTCTCAAACTCGGCTCGGCCTTGTTCCTTAAGAATGGGCGTGACGTAGTTGGCGAAGCGACCACGGTAGCCCTTGCGAAGCCCATACCAGCCAGCCACAGGGTTTTCGGTAGAGCGCGCCCAGTGTTCGACGGTGTCAGGCTTTGTGTCTACCTTCTCATCCTTGTTGCCGAGCTCCATCCAGTCGCCGTGCTCTTTGAGCATGGTGTACAGGTCCTCAAGACCCCGACGACGGTACTGAAGCCAGGTCTTTCCGACCTGACAATGAAGGACATCGGTGTACTCGTCCACATGCATCTCGAACTCGCTCACGCCGGGAGGAGTCGTGAGTGTCCATGGATCCTCTTTCGTTCCGCTACCAGCCATACAGCCTCCAATGGCGACAGCCTACATCACGTCTGGGCCCGGTGCCGTCTGCACCCCCGTCCCGTCCTGAACGTACATCTTCGACAGCCCCGCCGGTAGCGGTCAGCACACGATACGCAGCCCGTCCTGACCGGAGCAGACATGGCCGACTGGCACACAGGCAATCCCCCTCCCCTCACCGCACCAACGTGGCCGACGACGCCCATGAGTACGCATCCTCCGCGCGTTCTGATGCTGTACGGGAGCCTGCGGGAGCGCTCGTTCTCGCGACTGGCTGCGGAAGAAGGAGCCCGTGTGCTCGAAGGTCTCGGCTGCGAAGTCCGCTGGTTCCACGCCCATGATCTACCCGTCAAAGCACCCGGCCTCGATGAACACCCAGAGGTGCTGCGCTTGCGGGAGCTGTCCATCTGGTCTGAAGCTCAGGTGTGGAGCTGCCCAGAGATGCATGGGGCAATCACCGGCGTATTCAAGAACCAGATCGACTGGATTCCCCTCTCTATCGGTGCCGTCCGTCCAACACAGGGACGAGCGCTCGCGGTCATGCAGGTCTGCGGTGGTAGCCAGAGCTTCAACGTGGTGAACACGCTGCGCGTCCTAGGTCGGTGGATGCGCATGCTCACCATTCCCAATCAGTCGAGTGTGGCCAAGGCCTACAACGAGTTCCACCAAGACGGAACCATGAAGGACAGCGCCTTTCGCGACCGCATTGTCGACGTCATGGAGGAGCTGTACAAGTTCACACTATTGACGAGGGATCACCGTGACTTTCTCGTGGACCGCTACAGCGAGCGCCGCGAGAAGGCACACGCGGCGTTGCCAGAAGAAGAACGGCCGCAAGACCGAATCGGCGGCAAAGGCCTGTAGATCGACTCCCAGCAGGGGGAGTCCAGCTTAATAAACGGTGTTCATTACCGAAAAACGTAGCTAGCATCTCTCCTAGACACAACGACCTGTCCGGTCGGGTCACAGGCACTGTACACTGCCTCCAACCGGAGGCATTCCATGCGCTCAGCTCTGTTCGTTCTAGCCCTCACCTGTATGCAAGCAGCACATGCCACGCCGCTGGAGCTGACCCACCAAGCACGATTGCTCGATGCTGCGGGTGGGCCGCTACAGGGAGAACACGACGTCCAGCTGGCGCTCTACGACTCCGTTCAGGGAGGAGCGAGCGTCTACAGCGCCGACCACACCGTCCAGATTGAAGACGGCTACATCACGCTGACGCTGACGCCAGAGGACACCGTTCTGGCGCAAGATGTCTGGGTACAGGTCACCATCAACGGCGAAGTCCTGGAGCCCCGCTCGAAGCTGGGTTCAGTGCCCTACGCACGCATCGCCCGCTCGCTGACTGGCGGCTCTGTCGACGCCACATCTATCGCCATCAACGGCATTCCCATCGTAGACAGCACAGGCGCATGGGTAGGCAGTCCTACCGGGCTCGTCGGGCCCCGAGGCCCCGCTGGAGACGACGGTGCGCAAGGACCTAGAGGTCCGACCGGTCTGACCGGCCCCGCAGGTGAGCCGGGAAACAATGGCGTTCAGGGATTGCAGGGTCCAACCGGGGCACAGGGTCCACGAGGAAGCACCGGCGCGACTGGACCGCAGGGGCCCCAAGGTGCGTCTGGGACCAGCCTGTACCAACGGGCGACAGACGGAGGTTCCGCGGTCACGGTGAGCGGAGAAGGCGGGCGATACCAGCTCATTACCACCTACAACGGCTCATACCGCGACACGAGGGCCATTCCACAGTCCATCATCAACAACTACTGCG
This sequence comes from uncultured Pseudomonadota bacterium, assembly GCA_913061235.1. Classification (GTDB taxonomy): domain Bacteria; phylum Myxococcota_A; class UBA796; order UBA796; genus CAJXTB01. The sequence continues at coordinate 69,238 of CAJXTB010000026.1, forward strand.
GCGACTCAGATGGCTGTCAGGTCATCATTGCCATGCGCAACTGGTGGAGCTCGGGACTGCGCACGGAGCCCGCTGGCTATGACTTCCACTTCTGGTACACGCCGTCAAACGGGCGCTGGCGCCGTTCTGATTCGCTCGGCAGCGTCACTGGTGACGACGGCGACGGGTCCACGACCCACGTCATCAATGCCTTCGACGCCTGCTACTTTACGGACGGCAACTACAACAATGGTTCAAGCCAGAACGACCCAGGTATGGGTATGAACCTGCTTTACTGGACGGGCTACACCAACGGCAGCACGGCGGTGAAGAAGCAGTGTGAGCTCACCATCATCGACTGAGGCTCAGACGCGCTAGTAGCCCGGCATGATCACTACAATACTGACCCATCCTGGTGGCGCGCACAAAGACGACTTGCTCGCCGCCTGCATACTCATTGCCACACACGGCGCTCCCGTCGTAAGGCGTGACCCGACCCCCGAAGAAGTGGCCGACCCGAGTGTGGCCATTGTGGACGTTGGTGGAAGCCACGACCCGGCGCTGTCGAACTTCGACCACCATCACTTTCCACGCGAACATCCGCCGACCTGCGCGCTAAGTCTCGTCTTGAAAGACCTGGGTCTGTATGACGACGCCCTCAAGTTCTGCGACTGGCTAGAGCCCGCCGAATGGTTCGACTCGCGGGGTCCCAAGCGGACTGCAGAGTGGCTCGGTGTGCCACGCAAGGCCATCTCCCAGCTCAACTCTCCCGTCGACTCAACGCTACTCCGACGCTTTGCCCAGAAGTCGGAACTTGCGGCGGGAGACACGGTGTACGAGTTCATGCGCATCGTCGGTGATGACCTGCTCACGTACCTCAAAGAGGCGCGCGAACGCCTAGACTTCGTCGGCAGTCACATTCAGCGCTGGTCTGTCCCCTGTGGAGACGAGAACATCGACACGCTGTTCTTGCCACGGACCACGCCCGAGCTCGATGAGCCCAGCAACTCGGTGGCCAGCTACATCCGTGCCCAAGGCCTCGACGCTGACATCGCGGCTATCGTCTACCCAGACCGCCGTGGCGGCGGGTACGGCATCGCCCGACATGAGGACCACCCACGCCTCGACTTCGTTCGCGTCCAAGACGAGCCAGATGTGCACTTCGCCCACAAGAGCGGCTTCGTGTGCAAGACCAGCGCGTCCACCCCCGAACGCCTGAAAGAGCTCGTGTCGAAAGGCTGGGTTCCAAAAGCCTAGTCCTCGCTACCAGGTGTAGCCGACAACACGGGCCGTTCCGTCCAGCTCGCACACAGGGAGCACCGTACAGGCCCGACCTTGGTCCTCATTGGTGGCGTCGAACACTTCGTTGCAGTGCAGAGCGTCACAGCTCTGCCCCCAGCGTTGTAGTCCACCGTGACGAAGCGCGTTGTCGCCGTCGTCCACGACGTTCAAACTAGGCACCGTCACAGCGCTCAGTGCAGACAACCACTGCTCGTTCGCACGCTGCAGTACATACCCCTCACCTACGCCCCCCAAGAAGCCATCGTTCAGTGTGAGGTCGGAGGGTCCAGACTGCAGGCGGATGCCGTTGGCCAGCCAGTCGAGCAAAGAGACGGTGACTGTTGGATCAGCGATGCACACTGGAGTGACACCCGCCGCGGGCTGCTAGCGCGACAACGGCTGGGCAGTTCCGTCATAATAGAGCCGTGCCTTGTCCACAGCGAGCTCTCCCACCGTCGCACCAATCACCCGACCATCAAAGTCATCCGGTGCAATGTGAATGCCTCCCCACAGGCGGGACTGCCCTGCTTGGTCGGCGGCATCTGCGTAGGTGGCCCACTGAAGGGTCACGCTCGTAGACGGCCCCTGTTCAAACACCAGGTACTCGTTTTCGACGGCAGAGAAGGTGGCGAGTCCACCCGGGAAGAAGGCATCTCCCGTCAGCTGTTCGAGCGCCACCGCCGCGGCACGACTGAACGTACTGTGACCGGACACGTAGCCTGGAAATGCAGGGCTCACAAAGGTTCTTCGCTGGTACGGCATCCATTCTACAGCGCGTTCCCAACCGTGACCGCCGGCCTCCGTCATGGAATCGCCTGGCTCTCCTCGCCATGTATACACAGCGATCTGGCCCACAAAGTGCTGAAGGCCATCGTGCCGCTCTCCCGGTAGACTTGAAGTATCCGTGATGAGCTCAATGAGCCCCGGAACCAACGGCAGGCCCTCTGTAGAGTAGTTCGGAAGCGCTGGATCGGTAGATTGTCCCTGGCCACCCCGGTAGCGAATCAGTGCGACGGGACGGGCTGACTCGCTCTCCCGCTTGAGCTCCCATGCGGCGATAGCGGCATCATGAACAGCGCCATTGAGCGCCAGGTACATCTTGATGTCCCACTCAAGCGCGTCCACCGAGGTCTCTCCGAATAGAACGCGCTCAAAGGCAGGATGAGCCACGGCGTTATTCGCGAGGGTGTTCCAGTGTCCTGGTGGGGTCTCCGAATCAGGACCATCCGCCCAGAACTCAGCGAGTACTCGCCCCAGGTCTGCACGCAACACTGGGTTGGGCGGGTAGGGTTGGCCGGTCGCGGGGTTCAACGCGTGGCCACTGCCAGAATCGGTCCCTAACGGACTATTGCCGAAGGCTCCCGGCGACACATCCATCACAGTCGCATTGGTGGTGTCGAGCCAGGCTGTCTTCCGCAAGACCTCAATGAGCCATGCGTCCATCTGCGGGCTGTCGTACGCCGGTAACGACCCTTCGAAGTAGGTCTGGCCCGGTGCCGAGCGCTGTAGTGCAAACGGCTCCACGCCGCCCCAGTGCGGCCCAATGTAGACCTGAACCCCGGACTCAGCGGCAATGCCGTTCTGTGTGACGGCCTCAGCCAAGTTGATGGGTGCCCAAAGGTCAGGCACGTCCGGTGTAAAGAACACGCTGTCGATGGTCAGCAGTGGATTGCTCGGCTCATACCCGCCCGGGTCCGCGTAGCCGTTCGCCTCGTTTGCGCCATCGTCCGCATAGTACTGAACAACGGCCTTTCCAATACGGTTCCCCACAGCGACCGGGTCCGTTCCCGAGCTGTTGTCATTGGTCGGGTCGAGTCCCAAGGCCGTCATCTGCGCGTCGAAACAGGCCAGTGAAACATCCCCGCCTGCAGCCTGAACGTACCGATGGCTGAGGACCTCGTGGGCCGCGTAGGACAGAGCGATTTCACGTGCATCCACCACGTCCGCAGCCGTCACGGATTCCCGCACAACAACACCGACACCTACGTCATCGTAGGCAACCCAAGCATCCCACATAGCGACCGACGAGTGGAACAGATTCCGGGCGTGTACGCCTGGCTCCGGAATGTCCCGACGAATGGCATTGAGGACCTGTTCATTCCAAGCGTGGGCCACAGTCCCCTCACCCACCAAGTCGACGCCGTCGGACGGGCAAACCACCTGTTCCTCGTCCGGTCCTGGCGGCAACGGGGGCGGCTCTGGCACGTCATCGAGGCTGGCCACGAGCACGCCCTGGTCGAGAGCAGCGGTCAGGATGTTTCCGCCCACCGACCACACCCCGTCATCTGGATCCACCCACACAGCATGCAAAGAGCCCCCGCTGATGACGCCCACAGGGTCTTCCGTCCGCCACTTCCCATCACGCTCGCGTAAGACCTCGCCTGCCGCACCTACAGCTACGGCATCGCCCTGCGTATCCAGGGCTACACCCTGTAGAAGGCGAGTACCGCCAGGGGTCACATTGGTCCAGCTATCGTCCTCTGCACTGAACTCCAACACCACGCCGCTGCCACCGTCTTCCCCCACCGCGACGACGCGGTTGCTATTGCCTGTCACGCTGAACAATCGTGCGGTTGTGGGTGTTGGAACCACTGTCAACGGCCCCCCAAACCGGCTGCGTAAGGTGGTCCCCCGGTCGCCTACGACCCAGACCGTGCCCTCACCGTCTCCCCACACCTTCAACATGGACGGCACTTCGCCGCCAGAGACGCGCTCAATGTCCAGCGGCAGTCGCATTGTCCGCCAGTCAGCGCCGTCGTAGTGCCACACAAAGCCATTGCGGCCCGCGTGTCCCCCAACGGCCCAGATGTCGTCTTCCGCAGAGGCCCAGAGTCCGAACACGGTCAGGCGTCCTGGACCGGGAGTGGTGAGTCGCTCAAAGCTGTCCGTCTCACTGTCGTACATCACCACAGTGGCGTTGGACCCGGCCATCAACACGCGGTCTTCGTCCAGTGCTTGGGTCCACCACAGATCACCGCGGGTTCCGGTCGCCTTTCGAATCCAGTCCTGCCCATTGAAGTGCATCACAGTGGGCCCAGCCCCAGTGTCAGCCCCAACAACCCAGACGTCGGACGCAGAGGTGCCGGTGACCCCGAGTAGACCGGCTTCTTCGCCGTCAAACGAGACCTCGAGAGACGGGTTGCACGCCATGGCCATCAAGAAGAGAGAGGAAGTGACGAGCCTGGACATGAAACAGTACCCCTAGTTGGGCCTATCCTAGCCACTTATGGGCTATCCGTCGTGGGGTAGGTCGTTGCAGCCCGCAACCAATGACGCTCAACGACATACACAGCGTCAGAGGAGAACCACATGCCAGAACTCACGCTCTACCACATGGGATGGTGCGGATTTTGTATTCGCGTCCGGTCCACAGCAAGCAAACTCAATATCGAATTGACCCTTGTGGATATTGATGAATCCCCGGGTGCGCGGGACATGCTTCGAAGTCGCCTTGGCCGCTCCACCGTCCCCGTTCTCGGATGGACGGAAGACGGCGAAGACAAGCTAATGCCCGAGTCGGCCGACATCATCGCCCATCTAAGGCGCCTAGCGGCCTGACGAGCACTAGACCGAGATCAGCTCAACATCAAAGATGAGCGTGGCGTAGGGCTCGATGGGGCCGCCCGGACGTGGGTTCGGACCGTAGGCGAGGTGCTGCGGTACGAACAGGCGCCACTTGTCGCCTTCTTTCATCAGCTGTAGGGCCTCGGTCCAGCCCTTGATGACCTGGTTGACACCAAAAGAGGCCGGCTCACCGCGCTCGACGCTCGAGTCAAACACGGTGCCGTCAATGAGCGTTCCGTGGTAGTGCGTGGTGACCTTGTCGGTCAAACCTGGGCTCTTGCCCGAACCCGACGTGAGCACTTCGTACTGCAGGCCGGACTCCAGAACCGTGACGTCGTCCCGCTCGCCGTTGGCTGACAAGTAGGCTTCGCCCTGGGTCTTATTCTTGGCGAACATCTTTTCCCGAGCGTCAGCAGTAGCGCCCTGGATGATGCCGTTGAGCTGGTCGCGCGGAATTGCAAGGGTACTGCCCTTGATGATGTCCGTCAGTCCCTGAACGAAGCTGGCGTGCTCAAACTCGGTCAGGTGCTGGCTGAGCAGCGAGCTGCCGATGCTGACGCCCAAAGCGTAGCCAAGTCGTTCACTAGGTGTGTTGGTCATGTGTGCTCCAAATGTGAGGCCGTGGACTAAGTGAGCCGCCCCCGGCACGCCACAAACGGAACGTGGCTACTCGGCGCTAGAGGTCAACGCGCTCAGCTCGTCGTAGCCAGGCATTTCCGACAGGTCCGGCACGATGACAATTTCAATCCGGCGGTTCAACGCACGGCCTTCGTCGGTGTCATTCGTAGCCGCTGGCTTGGTGTCGCCGTAGGAAACGCCCGAGACCCGAGTATCCGACAGGCCATTGTCAATCATCAACTTGGTAACGGCAATGGCACGCGCGGCACCGAGTTCCCAGTTGGACGGGAACTTTTCAGTAGCAATCGGACGGTTGTCGGTGTGACCGGCGACCTGGAACTGACGCCCGGCCAGCGACGCCAACACGCCTGTGACCTCGACAAGAGCGGCTTGACCGTCTTCCGAGACCGTTGCACGACCCGGCGGAAACAGGATGTCCGTGGCCAGCTCAACCACCATGCGGCCATCGATGACGCGAACCCGGAGAGTACCCGCATCAATCATGCTCTGGAAGCGACCAACGAGGTCACGAAACTCAGCAAGGGCAGCATCTGCCTTAGCCTTGCGGCGCTCGAGCTCAGCAACGGCCTCACGCATGCGGGCAAGCTCTGCATCGCGAGCACTGCGGCCCGACACGGCACGGGCCAAGCTGTCGCGGGTGCTCTCAAGCTCTGCGGTCAACGAATCGACCTCTCCTTGAAGTCGTGCCTGTTCGGTCTGGGCATCGGACGTCAGGCGCATCTGCTCAGCCGCTGATGACGTCTGCAGAGACGCCATCGCCGCTTCCTTTTCGGCAATATTTGCCTGTAGCGCTGCAATTTCGTCGGACATCTGCCCGACAATCTGGTCGTGCTTGCCCTTGGGCATACACGCGAGGGTCAGTACTAGACAAAGGGGGATGAGACGGCGCATAAAACACTCCTAGAGATGGCCGCCGACTATCCCAGTGGCCTCAATCCGTGCAGCTTGCGGACGTCGATTTCGGACTTTCCAGAACAAGAAACTCCGAAGACCGTCCAAGGTTCGCTGCTGGTGCCGCAGGTAGTCTCACCAAACTGAACCGTGACCAGAGCACGATGATGCAGGAATGATAAACGGGCGCAAAATGCATGGAGGGCGCATGCCCAGTCCTGTGACGCCGGTTCTTCCGGGCGGATTCGAGCCGGAAGCACACTACTACCCACGTGTTCCAAATGCTCAACTTCATCCGTTAGTACGGTCGTTTCTTCACCTAGGGAACCAACGCATTGCTACTCGGTACTGCCACCTACACCCCGAGGCAGACCGAGACGCGGTCCACTCCCTGCTCAGTACGCCACCCAAGGTCTTTCGCTGGGCCGGTGCAGACCTGTTCCACGTCACAGATGACCGCGGTGTCAGACGCAACGTCGTCGTAGAGACCAACTCGTGTCCGTCCGGGCAGAAGTCCATGCCACTTCGCGACGACCAAGACGAGAGCGGTGGGTTTCGTGTACTGCTTGAGCGCTCCTTCCTGCCAGCGCTCAAGGCTCGTCGCAACCTACCAAGTGGGCGACTGGCAGTCCTGGCCGACAAGAACCCCATGGAAACCATGGGGTACGCCCACACTCTGGCCGACCTGACCGGCGAAGAAGTTCTTCACGTCACCCTGCATCACGAAGGATGGCAGGACATTGCGCGCTGGGATGACGGCGTTCTCTCAGTGCTCGTAGACGGTGAGTGGACCCAAATCCGTGCTGCATTCCGCTATGTCACGCAGAAGCCGTGGACCCGGATTCCGCCTTTCACGCGCACATTCATCTACAATCCCGTGATTGCTTGCCTGGCCGGAGGCCGAAATAAGCTGCTGGCGGCGAAGGCCTACGACATCTTGAATGCTGAACTACGGGACAAGGGCCTACAGGTACAAACCCCAGAGACAATCTGGGATGTTGACCTGGTTGAGGTACCCCTCTGGGTCGAGCGCATGGGCGGCGTTGCCGTCGTGAAGAACCCGTACAGCAATGCCGGTCTTGGGGTGTACACCATCACCAACAAGGCTGAGCTCGACGCCTTCATGAATACCGAGCACAGCTACGACCGCTTTATCGTTCAGGCACTCGTCGGAAACCTACAGTGGACCTCACGTACGCGCGGACACCGGCTGTACCATGTGGGCACTGTCCCAGACCGCCACCAGCGCATCTTTGTGGCCGACTTTCGCTTCATGGTCGGGTCAAGCCCGGATGGATTCTTCCCAGTGGCGCTCTACGCACGCCGCGCACGTCTGCCACTCGTGGACGAGCTCACGGAAGACTCGGACTCCTGGGGAATGCTGGGGACCAACCTGTCCGTCCAGTCGGAAGCCGGCTGGTCCACCGAATCCAATCGCCTCATGCTCTTCGACCAACGGGACTTCAACCGGCTGGGTATCGGGCTCGATGACCTCACCGAAGGTTACATTCAAACCTGTCTATCCGTTATCGCAATTGACAACATGGCCGCCCGTCTGCGCTCCTCCAAAGGCAAGCTCAAGCGTCGGCTGTTTCGCTCCCTCGTTCCCGATGACGCCCTAATGGCGGAGATTGCAGAATGATTGGTCAACACATTGAGACCCTCGACCTAGACGCACTGCCGGTGGGCCTTCACAGGCTGTGGCTGTCCATCATTCATGATGGCCTAGGCAGACAGGTCCGCTTGCCCGTCATGGTCGCCAAGGGGCGTCGCGAAGGGCCCATCTGCGGCATCACCTCCGCCGTTCATGGCAACGAGGTCAACGGCATTCCCGTGATTCACAGCCTGTTGCAGGGCTTGGATACCCAGCGACTTAAGGGGACTGTCGTCGCTCTACCTGTCGTGAATATCGAAGGATTCATCCTACGCCAGCGCCGTACAGATGACGACGTGGACCTCAACCACAGGTTTCCCGGCAAGATCGACGGCCGAGAGGCAGACATCTTTGTGTACCGCCTGATGGAGCTTGTCATTCGGAAGCTGGACTTGCTTCTCGACTTGCACACAGCCAGCTTTGGCCGGGTGAACTGCCTGTACATCCGTGCTGACATGACCGACCCACAGACCGCTCGTATGGCCTACCTGCTACGGCCGCAGATCATCGTGCACAACCCACCGCACGACATGACCCTTCGCGGCGCCGCAGCAGCGATTGGCATTCCCGCAATCACGCTCGAGATTGGAAATCCAAACCGGTTCCAGCGCGAGTACACCAAGCGAAATGTCACAGGCATCCGAACCGTCATGAGTGCTTGGGGAATGCTTCCGAAGCGCACAGTCGCGTTGGGCGAGCCCCCCGTTGTCTGCGCATCCTCTGCGTGGACGTACACGGACCATGGTGGCCTATTGCGGGTGTCTCCGGACGTACGAGACCTTGTCAAGCAAGGCGAGACCATCGCCACCGTCTACAACGCCTTCGGAGACGCTGCCCGTAGCTACACAGCGCCGCACGACGGCATTGTGATTGGACACAGCGTCGACCCGGTCGCGAACACCGGCGCGCGCATTCTGCACCTAGGTGTCGTCAACCAGCTGCCTAGCTTTGTCCCGCGGGAGGACTGACCATGCGCCCATGGATTGTCTTGATCAACGGCGTGGACACATTGAGCGCCGGCCAGTCCACCGCCGACATGCTTCAGCGCATATCGGCACGCGGACAACGCGTAGGTGTGGTCGGTCTACATGACCTAGAGACCCGCGCTGATGGTTCTTTCGGAGCGTACGCACGCTGGTTGCCAGCAGGCTTGGAAACGTCCGCCCAGGTCGTTCAAACGGCTCGTAGCGCCGCCTCTGAGTCCTGCGACATGTCCGACGTGGGCCTGGTGATTGTGCGCCTGAATCCCGGCCGGGGCTCCGAGGCTGAGCACCAGCTCGTTCTCGACCAGCTCGTCCTGATGGCAGCGACAGGCGTACCCGTGGTGAACGAACCGAGCGGCCTCGCGCTCGGTCGGACCAAGCTGTACCTCTCTCGACTACCCGTAGATGCCCGTCCGCCCACGCTTGTGACGCGGAACGCGGACAGTGGCCGGCAGTTCATTCGAGGCCTTGGCGGACGGTGTGTGGTCAAGCCAGTCACCGGAACACGCGGACGAGACGTCTTTGTGGTGCGCGATGCAGACGACCCCAACCTCAACCAAATCTTCGATGTGATGTTCCGCCAGGGCTTCGCCATGATTCAGGGATTCGTCCCCGAAGCAAGCGCCGGCGACACACGAGTCCTGCTGCTGAACGGTCGCCTCATTGAACAGGACGGCGGCATCGCTGCGGTGCGTCGTGTTCCCACCGGGAGCGACTTTCGCAGCAATGTGCATGTGGGCGGCGTACCCAGTCCAGCAGTAGCCACACCGGCCCTTCGGGACCTCGTAGAGCGGGTGGGGCCACAGCTACGCAGAGACGGTCTGTTCTTGGTTGGGCTGGACGTCATCGGCAATGTGGTTGTCGAAGCCAACGTCTTCAGCCCCGGCGGATTTGCCGATGCCTCCAAGTTCGCGGGTACCGACTTTCTCGCACCCGTCGTAGACGCCCTTTTCGCCGCATCACGACCGTAGCTGTAGCACCGCTGGCGGCTCCGCCTGAACCACTACATCCAACGTTAACGTAGGGTGCACAAAGCGAATCTCGGCACTATGTAACGAGTAGCCGGGGTCTCCCGGTACCGCTGTTCCGCCTGGTCTGGGCAGGCCATCAGGTCCATACAGCGGGTCTCCGACGAGGGGGTGCCCAACGCTGGCCAGATGGATTCGAATCTGGTGAGGGCGGCCTGTGGCGATCTCAACATCTGCAATAAAGCTTTGCGAATCCTTCTGAATGACGGAGGCGACTGTGTGGGAGCGCCGACCGGTAGGGCTTGACGCATGAACGGTGCCGAGCGGCGCGTAGGGGACCGGACCAATCGGTGTGGTGATGACCTGTTCGGTCCACGCTGGACAGCCTGACGCCAGAGCCCGGTAACGCTTGCCGATAGACCGCTGTTGAAACTGCCGCGAGAGTGCGGCGCCTACGACACGGCCTCTAGCGCACAGCACAGCGCCTGATGTCCACCGACCGAGACGATGCAGCGGCGCGACGTCTCCGTGCAGCTGGCGGAGCTGGTGAACGAGGGTGTGCTCCAAGAAGCCGCCTCCTGGCATGGTGGGCAAGCCAGCGGGCTTGTGAACGACCACAACTCCGTCGCAGTCGTACAGAACGGGTGCCGACAGCGGGGCAGACGGCTCCTCCCACGGCTCACGGTGAAACACGAGTACGTCGCCATGCTTCAACACCCGGTCGGCGCTGGTGGCGGCGTCATTGACAGTGACTCGGCCGGAGCGGATGTGGTCTGCCCACTGTTCGGGCGTGGAGTGAGTGTATCGGCCGGCCATATAGGCCAGAACAGGGTCACCGACACCACGGACGGACAGGGTCTCGGCGTAGGAATAACCTTTGTTCATGCTACTGAATCCCACACAACATCGCCCTTGAGGGTGGGCGCGTAGGAACAGTGCTGACGAACAGTCATGACGCAAGTCGCTGTACGAACCACCCAGCTACCACCCGTTCTCTCCACTGGAATCACCAAGGTTTTCGGCCGCGAAGCCATACGATGTGGCCAGAATATCCCGGGCTGCAATGAGGTCGAGAGACGCTTGGTCAACATCCGCTGATGTGAGGACCGGAGCCATTGCAATACGCTCTTGGAGGGCAGCAAAATCCTCGGTAGACACCGCAGAACGGGGGTTGAACTGGAGGGACAAGGAGAATCCTTTCAGCTCCGCCCAATGCTTCGCGTGAGACGCGGCGCTGTAGTCGTCGCCGTCCATCTTGCCCATGTCTTGCAGAACGTCATTGATGTAGTGCACCACCGTTGCAGCTATCGCTCGCTCCCACGCATCCACAGCATCGTCCCGATAGGTGCGTAGCTCTGCAAGCTGGTCAGCCGTAAGCTCACCTTCGACCGAATCAATGAGGGTACGACCGCCAAGGAATGCACGCCAAGCCTGCTCGGTGTAGTCAGTCGCTACGACCGCACCGAGGTCGCGCTTGGCAGCGTTCGATGCGTGCCCGTAGACCCGCTCCGACGTCAGGTCGATTGCGCCGTCTTCGTTGTCATCGCGCGAGCCAATGTCCGCAATGTCGTCGTCCGACAGGGAGCCATAGGTCCGGGTCGCGCCAAAGTAGCCGAACCCTTCGTCCCAGGCATGCTCAAGGGCGGTGTAGGGTTGCCCGTCCACAAGGGCGGTGTTGTCGGAGAGAAGGCCCTTTCCATCAAGGTCGTCGTCCAAGTAGTCGTCCGCTCCTTGGCTGTAGGCAATCGACCCCAGGAGGAACTTCTGAAGCAGCTGCTGCAGGTCCACTCCGTCTTCGGTGAGGAAGACCGACGGCATTGGAGTGCCGTCCGACCACTGTGGAATGTCACCACCGGCACGAGCGACGGCCAGCGAGTCCAGCTCCGAGACCCAAGCACGAACAAGACTCTCTGGGGTGGTCACACCCGGCTGACTCCACCCAACAAACTCGGTGGTCCAGTCCGCATGCTGGCCAGGCGCATCGTTCCCGGCAATCTTCTCAACGAGTGAGGAGCCGCTGGCGACGTCTGCGTAAGTCGCTTGAAGCGGTGGGAGGTCCGCCGAGAATGGCACCGGTACGACACCGCCAGTGGACCCATCAAACTCAAGGTAGAAGTTCATGTCTCGGGTGACGTCGCCCGTCTCCGGAAAGACATCTCCGCGGTCAATGCGCCCGGTGAGGTCCCCTACTTCCTGCGTCATGCCCACAATGAGCAGATGACGAAAGACTTGACCCGTGTAGACGACGGACGACCCGCTGCCGTCTCGAGCGTCAAACTCGTAAACAGAGGTCTCCTCTGATGAATCGGAGTCGACAGAGGTGTCCGGTTCAGTGTCATCGGTGCCGTCCGTGCAGGCGGCGAGAGCGAGTAAGAACAAGCAGGTACGCATGAGGTCTCCGTAGATGCCGCGGCTCTAACTGAAAATGACTTTCATTTGCAACTAGAAACTCAGACTAAATGAAAATCATTTTCATTTAGATCTAGACCAACAGACGGAGAATTACTTCTCGATCCCCACCTATGCCCGGGTCAGCAAGCCTTCAGCGAACAATCCGTCGACGATGCGCTGAGCCAGACCCGAATCTGCGTCAGGCACGAGTGCCGTGAGCTCCGAGACCGGACACACAGCCCCGCTCCACAGACGGCGTAGCATGGGCAAGGTTGAGAGCGGAAACCACAGCGTTCGGCCTGGAATATGCACCGAGACGCCCTCGGACGACTCGGACACCCACCCTCCCACGGCTCGAATACGCACAGGTCCACTGATCGACTCCGGCTGCATGTGACTCATCAGAGCCAACGGCTGGCGCAGCGAGCGGTGGACCATTCGCCAGCGCCGAAAATCCGCCAGGAAGGTTGGCTGCCGAAGCGCGTCATCCAGCTCATGACGCAGAACATCCAGGTGCGCGTGGTGCGTGGCTGGCACATCCGAGTCCTCTCGAAGGGCAGGTCCCGGCGACACAACAAAGGGCATGCGTGCAGCCTCGCTCTGGTGCATGCGGTCGACCAAGTAGTGCATCAAGTCCACACCCGTTGCAGCGAATACAGCCGCCGTCAGGTGAAGCGAGGGCCCATCAATGGCCTGGGCCTGATGCCAGTGGCCACGCGGAATGTAGAGGGTATCGCCAGGAACAAGCGTGACATCCAAGTAAGGCTCAACCCGCGCTGGTGGGGTCTGCGGATGAAGGCTGGCGTGAAAGAGCGGGTTGGCAAGGGTTGGCGCACACACCGTCCAGCGCTTCTTGCCTTCAACATGCAGCACCAACACATCATGGGTGTCCGCATGAAGCGGAAAGCCGGGTGCGTTCGGGCTCGTGGCGTAGATGTTGATGCGCGTAGGCTCGTCCAGCTCGGCGGAAAGCCGGTCGGCAAGCGCCCCCAGGCGTGCATCCCAGTGCTCAGCCTCTTCCACCACCACAGCCGCCCCGTCTCGCAGCTGCTGAATGACCTGTGACGCGCTACCGCCCTGCACAAAGCCGACGTCAGAGCGGTACAAGCGCACATGAGAGGCATCCCGTCCGACGTTGACAAGGCGCTCGAGTGCGTGGCTATTAAACAGTGTTTGATAGCGTCCTGGATGCCCCGTCAGGTGCACCGCCTGCTTGTGCAGAGCATCGCTCTGAAAGTCAGCCACCGACAGTGGAGCGAGCAGAGATTCAAGGCTTGGGGTGTCCGTGGTCATCGACAGGAGTGTCCAAAGAGGAGGGTGGGTTCACACGGTACTCCTGTGACACCCATGACGTCGACGAGACCCGTACGTTAGGGCTGTGGCATCCGAGGAGTTGCCATGTCGACCGCGCCAATGTCCAACTCAAACCCCTCGATCGACGCGCCGTCGCTACGCAGTCGTCATCCACTAGGCCATCTGCCGGCCGTGCGAAATGGACTGCTTGCGCTGTTCGACCAAGCGCGGGACCTGGGCCCCGTTGTAGAGCTGCGCATGGCGCATACGACCATCACGGTGATCTCCTCACCGTCAGCGGTCCACCACATGCTGGTGAAAAATGCCGGCCAATACGCCAAGACCACCCGTGGCTATCAGATTCTGCGACTGCTTCTAGGAAACGGGCTGGTCACCGCCATGGGCGACGACTGGAGACAGCACCGGCGCATAGCTAATCCCGCGTTTCGCCGTGAGGCAGTGGCCGGTTTCGTAGACACCATGGCGGACTCCACCCAAGCCTGGCTCGACAGCTTGCCGTCCAAACCGGGCTCGGTCCCTATTGCCCAGGCCATGCACCGTCTGACCCTTGAAATCGCCGGCAAGACCCTACTAAGTCGAGATTTGAGCGCACGTGGGGACACCATTGGCGAAGCGCTGGAGACGGTACTGCCAGGCTTTGCCAGCTTGAGCCGAAGCATCCTGCCGCACCCATGGCGATGGCCCCTGCCAGCGACACGACGGTTCATGCGGGGAGTACGCACACTCGACAAAGTCACCTACGAGATCATCCGGGAGCGACGGGCCGACACTCGTAATCACCCGGACCTCTTGGGAATGCTTATGCTCGCTACGGACCCTGAGACAGGAACCGCAATGAGCGACCAACAGCTGCGCGACGAAGTGCTCACCATGTTGCTCGCCGGACACGAGACCACTGCGAATGCCATGGCGTGGACCCTTCACCTGCTGGCGAAACACCCGGACACTGCCGAAGCCGTGCATGCAGAGGTGACGCAGGTGGTTGGTACTGGAAAAATCACTGCTGCGCACGTTGGCCAGCTCGACCTGACCGGTCGGGTGTTCGACGAATCGCTGCGACTCTTTCCGCCCATCTGGGTGCATGCACGACAAGCCAAGCAGGCCGACGTCATCGATGGCGTGTCCATCCCCAAGGGACGCATCGTATTCATCCATACCTTTGGAATGCACCGGCATCCCGACCTATGGGACGCACCCGAGCGCTTCGACCCAGACCGGTTTCTTCCCAGCCGGCGCGCAGCCATCGTCAACGGCGCCTACCACCCCTTTTCCATGGGCCAGCGCAAGTGCATCGGGGACCGCTTCGCAAGGACAGAGGGCATTGTTCTGTTGGCGGCAATGGTCCGGAGCCTGCGATTCGTGAGTGTTCCGGGGAGCGTTGTGGTGCCAGAACCCGCTCTGACGCTTCGTCCAATGGGGGGCCTGCCTCTGCGGGTCAGCCGGCGAGACTGACCCAGCCGGTGGATGGACAGGCGCGTCGCACATCCGGGTGCTTTTCTGACCCACGATTCAATGAGATACTCGCATCCATTCAGAGGAATCTCATGCATCGCATCGCTTCAGCCATCGTCTTTGCCGCCGCCACGGCAGCGCTCGTCCAACCCGCAGCGGCCGTTCCCTCTGCAGTTCAGCACCAAGGACGGGTGCTCGATGCCAACGGCACACCCGTAAATGGTCCCGTCACCCTAGGCATCTCCCTGTTCACCGCGGAGTCAGGCGGAGACCTACTGTGGAGCGGCTCACCGGCTGTGGTCGCGCAAGACGGCTACTACAGCGTGGTCTTGGGAACGACTCCCATGACCCCCATCGACAGCAGCGCGCTCGCGAGTCCATCCGTGTGGCTTGAGATGACGCTGCCTGGCGCGAGTGCGAGCCCTCGGACTGCTCTGACCTCCGTTCCGTTTGCCCTCGTGGCTGAGCGTCTGGATGACCAGACCGTACAGATCGACGACCCCCGATTGGTGTACAGCAGCCCAGTCATTGACACCTCAACGTGTGCCAATGACGGAGAGTGGTGCAACTACGGCGAGAACTGGGGCGTCAATCGCTTGTCGACCGAAGGCGTCTACACCCACTGCACGGGCTGGGACTGCTCGGACGACTTCGTCGACCTGGTCTTGAATGACAACCCCTGGCGAACCGTGATGATGTCGCATCTCGACTGGGCCAATACCGGCGCCTTCGACGTCCTCTTGTCATTCGACGGCGGCTCAACCTACAGCTTCCACAAGCGCGTTGAGACCAATCGTCGGCCGTCTGAGACGCCGCACACCTCTCAGATCAGAACCCTAGCCACGAACCTCCCCATTGGAAGTGATGTTCGCGTGCGCGTGCAGGGCGCCTACAAGCGCATTCACATTGACGGCTTCGCGCTGTCTCACAATCTGTACCCAGAAGAGCGGTCAGGCGCGGCGTGCCCACCCGGAACGGTCGGTGTAACCGGCTTCTGCATTCAGCCCGAGACGACCGCTCCATTCGGGCAAGCCTGGCTCACCGCGAACGACCACTGCACCAACGCGGGCCTTCGCCTGTGTGGCCACGAAGAAATGCTGGCCGGACTTCGCCAAGGCGCTGTGGAGATGTACGACTACAACGTACGCGACGCATGGTTCGTTACCGCAGACCTGTCCGAGAGCACCCCGGGTCAGAGCGGCTACAACCAGACCTGCGACATTCAAGGCAACGCCAACCAGCCGAGCCACCCGGTGTACAGCACGCAGTGCAATCACGACATGGCACTGACGTCTGCTTGGCGCACAACCGTCTGCTGCTACTAGGGTGCTCAAAGAGACTGGCTCTAAGGGCTCGTCGCACAAAAATCGCGCCAGGTGGCGGCGACGAGGCGCCGCGAGGGCGAGGCTGCGAACCCGATGGTATGGCCGGGTCATCCAGAGAGGTGAGCAACGCTGCCATCGCGGATGCATCGGTGACGACACCAAGCAGTTATTTTTGGACAGACCCTCAGGTGCGGCACGGACTGTTCATTCTTGAGCGGCGCTCAGCTCTCGTGCCTTCCACCAGGCCGACGACCCGGGCCCCACGACGGATAGGTGATTCCAACGCCCTTCGCTCCGTACCGCGGGCGGCCGACTTGC
>CAJXTB010000027.1 GCA_913061235.1 uncultured Pseudomonadota bacterium
TTTTTCAAGCAGAAGACGGCATACGAGATCATGCCTAGTCTCGTGGGCTCGGGCGGCGGAGTCGGCATCATGGGACAAGGCGCCAACGGAGCAGGTTCAACGCCCGGTCTAGCGATGGGAGGCGGAGGAGGTTCCGGAGGCGTGAGCGGTTCAAGCTACACCGCCTTGCCGAGCAATAATCCGCTGATCCAGCGTGGCGGAGCCTATGGCGGTGGTGGCGGTTCCACCTACCACTACGGAGGTTCGGGTGGCGGTCTTGGCTGGACGAACGACATCCCCGTTACACCTGGCAACTCGTACACCGTGGTCGTTGGCGACGGCGGCCTGCCAGACACCCAGTGGCAATATGCCGGAAAGGGCGGCGGAGGCGCAGTTCGAATCATCTGGGGTACCGGTCGCGCATTCCCATCAACGAACACAGCCGATCAGTAGAGGACGTCCCCCAGCTCGGCGAGCACGCCGCTACAGGACCGTCCTCACAACTATCCGACGGAAGAGCACAACCAGGCGAACGCCGTAAGGCAAACTGCGGTCAGCACAACGACGCTGACCAAAGCGGGCAGGAACAGGGCGCGAAGTAGAGCGCGGCGGAAGTCGACGGTCATGAGCATTCGCCTACTCTATTTACATGCCCACGCTTCGGAATCCCCCGGTTGGGGGATGCTCACCAATCCATGTGAGCGGCTTTCAACTCCGAGATGACATGGTCCAGCCCACTGGCTGCGACGGCCTGCTCAACGTCCGCTGTGAGTAGATCTACAGCATCCTGATTCCGAGACGCGTCCCGGTACGCAGCGGCCAAGACACCCAAAAACAGTGAACCGCTGGCTGGATTTCTGAGACGTTCGCCCAACTCAATCGCCGCGTCGTGTCCATCCCGGCGGAGCGTGAGCAGTAAACGAACGCCATCGACTTCTCCCTGAACCGCGCGGGTAGCACTGGAGGCTGCACCGATTGCCGACTCTGCCCCCGAATAATCGCCCTTCAGAACCCGAACCAGAGCCGTGCCAGTCTGCGCGAAGGGTGCGGCATGACCGCGGCTGACCTGAGCGTAATGATGTTCCGCGGCGGCAAGCTGCCCGTTTACCAGCTCCGCCAGCCCCAAGTTCAGATGCGCTTGTACCCGACCCGGCTTGGTACACAGCGGGTTCTTGACGAGCGATTTCCAGGCTAGCCGGGCCTGTTCTCGATTGCCCAATGACTGGGCCTCTGCGGCACGAGCAAGTCGCATCCGGGTCCAGACGGGCCGCGTAAAGCCAAAGGCCAAGACGGCCGCCGCGAAAAAGCCACCACCGAGCATCGGCGATGTGGACTGGACGGTGGCCAAGACGACCAGGGACAGAAAGCCGAATCCTGCAAGAATCAGCGGTGTGACAACCACCCAAGCATCACCGTGGTGCCGCAGTTGATGACGGCCATCCGCCAAGGGCGGACGGGTCAGGGCCTTGCGTTGGTCAAACCAGCCAGCGACAGCCCCCATCAACAGTCCCAGGCCGGCGACCCGGACGGCTACGACGCCGACGGACTCCGCCTGTCCAGTGAGCTGTAGCAGGGTGCCGAGAGCCGTACCCAACACGCCAAATGCAGGCACCCACGCCGCAATTGCGAAACCGATGGATGGGCGCTCGGCCTCGGTGGTCATCGTGCAACGCCCAGCGGTAGGCTGCCCATGGCATTGTGTAGAGCTACCGCGTGCGACCGCAGGTCCTCGTCAAACACAGCACTCGAATACCCAAGGGAGGTCGCCGTCATCGGACCAGGCAGTGGTGCTGCCTCGACCCAGACTTGCTGGATTTCGTACGTCACGCCCGGCCAACGCTCCTGCATGGACGGCCACACAGGTCCCATCGACAACACCGACAGCTGCTCCTCGCGGGACTTGCCCTCAAAAGCGGCCACAATCTGACTGTACAGGACAACGCGGTCCGCGACCGACAGGGTCAGCGGGCTCCCGCCCTGGATTTCACGGCACAGAGAAGCGTACTTAATCCAGCCTTCAATGTCCATTTCGGTGAGGATTAGCTTGTGGTCTGTGTCCGTTGACCACGGGGCCAGCGCACGCTGAAGAACGTCCACGCTCGTGCTGTCCGCGTCTCCCAGGCGGGTCTCTCCTCCGGCACTTGACCACACGAAATCTGCTCGTGCTTCAGAGCCTTCAAAGCCACGAAGCGCCAGAAGTGATGCCGTCTGACTCGACAGCTCGGTCACGGCTGACCGGGTCGCTGTGGAGTCCCGGGTGTACCGACGGGTCCAGTCATTCCGGACCAGCTCCACCTCACGCTCTCCGATGGACCGAGAGGCCAACAGCTCGACCCACCCCACGACAGTGTCAATGTCCGCACACGACAGCGCGTCTGCGTCTCCGGCGACCAGCACCTCTGACGGCGTGGCGCACACAGGCTCCGAGCGCTGCCCTCCACAGGCCGCCAGAAAGACGAGCGGCCACAGCCGTCTCAGGAGGTCATTCCGCCAGCGCCCAGCACCCAGTAGGGACTTCCGCGGAGCTGTTCCTTGAGCTGCGTGAGCTGCTCTGGAGGCACAGCGAAGCTCTGCGGTTGCCCGGTCTGCGGATTGGTCTGGCTTGCCACCCATTGAATGCCGTCCTTGTGCTTGAAGAGCTGGAGGCCACGCGGGTCGTCGTACACCATAGTGAAGTCCGATGCCTTGTCCTCTGCCTGCTCCTCTTCTTCTGGCTCAGGTTCCGGTTCTGGGACCGGCGTTAATGCCTCAACCACTTCGTCGAGCTCCCACCGAAGCTCCAGATCGGTCAACCCATCGCGTGCGGCGCCGATGTGCTTGAGCACCGCATCACGGTCTGGCAGCAAGGATGCCTGCTCGACCAGAGCCTCCTTCAGTGCATCTCGCTCACGCCAGCCCGCTGCCACCAGCGCGGCAATCTGTGCATCAAGACCGCTAAACCCGTTGTCGCCCATGTTTGATCCTTCCTGTACAGGGCGCGGATGGTATCCAGACGGCCAGGAACCGCCACCCCATGAACTTTCTCGACTACCTTGATGACACCACACGCGAGACGCTGCTGAGCGCCGCGACCCAAGTCAACACCCCGAAAGGCTCGTACCTGGTGCGACGCGGTGATGCCGGTGGTGACCTGTTCGTAGTCGAATCGGGCCGCCTTGCAGTCGTCGACACACGCACCCGCCCCACCACAATTATCGCCACGATGACCAGCGGCGACTTGGTGGGTGAAGTGGCATTTCTCGACCGAACACCGCGGTCCGCGGATGTCCGCGCGGACACCGATTCCTCGGTCCTGCACTGGCGACGCGCAGACGTGGCCGAGCTCATTGCGCAACATCCCGATTTTGGTGCGCGATTCTACGAAGGCCTGTGCCGAATTGCCGTACGACGGCTGCGACGCGTCACCACCCACTCCGTTCAGAACGCGCAGCGTGCGGTCACCCCGGCAATGATGGGTCGTGCCGACCGCGACGCACACGCCGTTGTCACCCCTCTAAAGCGAGCGCTACGTTCCGTGGAGCTGGCCCTCCGCCTGGACGCCAAGAACGCCGAGGCCGCACGCGAACTGCACGTGGCCCTGGACGCAACGCAAGCGCAGCTCACGCGTATGGGTGCCGCCCACACCGAGACCATCGACCGGCAGGAGTTCACCGCCATCCTTCAACGTGAGCTACAGCCATGGCTGGTCCGCTCGTTTCTCGCCGAGCGCACCCTTCGACGAAGCAGCGGAAAGGTAGGCAGTCCACAGACCTTGTCCCATGTCCTCGTCGGGCGTGGAACCGGAGACGGACCTCTTGGCGAGCTGCTCGACGCGTGGCTTCTGGCTCGGCCGACTATGTTGGCGATTCGCCAGGGCAAGCAAGCCCTGGCCGACGCGGTTCTGAGCGCTGCACCCCAGCGACGTGGCCGTCGCATCCTGGTGGTCAATGCAGGCACAGGCTCACTGCTCGCCCGCCTCGTGGACGGCTTGGCAGACGTACCCACCAACATTACCGTGCTCGATCCATCGCGCGATGCACTGGGGTATTTCGACCTGACAGACCTGCCGTCAACCATCTCGCTAACGGCTGTCCGACACGACTTGGCCGCGCTGGCCAATGGACGCCTGCATGCCAAGCTGCCTACTCAAGACATCGTTGTTGTCGATGACTTGCTCTGCTACCTGCCCGACCGCCTAGCTATGAACCTATTTAGTACACTTGGAAGCTGTGTTGCGCCGGGTAGTGTTCTATTCGCTACGGCGCTCACTCCCAGTGACGATGAACAACTTCTCGACCTGTTGCTCGGATGGCCAACGGTTCGCCGCACCGCACGGGCCACCTGCCGCCTCGCGGAGGCCGTGCTCATGGACGGCCACTCCTCCGAGGTCATGGGGGCACCCGCCGCAGTCCTACGTGTCGGCGAGCCTCGTATTGCCGATACTCCCCAGGCTGCGCTTGCCCGGTCGCCCTCGCTGTTTTAGAACGGCGCGACTCATGAATGGAGGCCTCATGTCCCGCACCGCACTGATCGCTCTGGCTCTGGCCTTTTCCGCTTGCTCTGGCACCGCCGAAGTAGAAGCCCCCACCACCCCACCTGTTGACGTTCCCGAAGTGGTGGAGCCCGTCGTAGCAGATGGTGACGCTGAAGCCGCTCCTGCAGCCCTCGTCCCAAGCCCAAGCGAGACACAGCGCGCCGTCGAAGCCGCAGGCATTGAGGTGGCCCTAGCCACACTCATCTCGCATCCCACCCTCGCCATTGCGTCGGATTCCGAAGACCAAGTCGCGGTCAGTACCGGGGTTGTTGTCGCAGACTTGCTGCTCACCGCCAAGGCGTCGACCAATGAGCAACTCATCACCCAAATCGACGCTATCGCCTTGGGCATGAAGACCCTCGATGCCGGCTCAGACATCGACAGCGTCTTGATGGACCTGAAGACCCGCATCGCTAGCGACTCGATGACCCGCGGCGAGCTGGTCAGTGAGCTCGAGCTGCTGTCCGGTGCCATCATCCCAGAGCTTGAGTTCAACGGCCGCGCCCGCATTGTTCCGCTCATCCAGGCAGGTTCATGGCTCGAAGCGACCAATCTGCTGGCCCGAGCCCTCAAGGGCACCGGTCAGGCAGGTGCTGCCGATGCACTGCTCAAGCAGCCAGAAGTCGTTGAGTACTTCCAGAAGTACGCCATGGAGCACGGCGTGGACGTTGCTGCCCCGGTCACCGAGACTTTGGTGAAGGCACTGGAGACACTCGGTGAGGTCGCGCACAAGGATGGCTCGATCACAGACGAAGACCTCGAGCACGTCATCGAGAGCACACAGGCCGTTCTGAGCTTGCTCTGAGTCCAGCCTTGCGATTGTCCCTACTGGTAGCTCTCGCTGCTTGTGGGGACGGCACCGAGTGCGAAGCCTGCATGGTGGGCTGCCTCGAACCCAAGTCATGGGAAGCCAAGGAAGACGGGTGGTCTGAGCGGACTCGACACTACGCCACCCTGTCGCCTGACCATGCCAGTCCTGATGCCTTGGTACGCGTGGCTCAGTTCCGCCCATATCCAAACTTAGAGTACCGCTTCATTGGATGTGCAGATGACGGCTTCGCCAACGTGGATGTCGTCGTGTATGACGCTGAAAACGCTATTATTGCCAGGGACACCCAAAACGGCCGCGACCCGGACGTCTTGCTTCCCGCGCAGTCCTCAGGCCTCATCTCGATTCGCCTCTTTGCCGCCGACCTGCGCTCCGACACGGGCGAGGCCGGCGTGCTCATCATGGCCCGATAAATGCTGACAGCCAGCTTAGAAGCTCGCTTTCGCAGCGAAATCGGTGAGCCTGTACTATCCGGGCGAGACGCCAGTATTGGCTTCGCAGTGGACTTCATGCGCTTGCTGGGACACGCGCTGCCAGACCCCGTCACCGAGCGCGCCAAGCTCGCCGCCCGCTCCAGCCTACGTGCTCAGAGCGACCTCGCGCATCATGAGATCGACGCGCTGGTCCACATCGCCTGTCGCCCAGACCAACGAGCGGTCGTCAACGAGGCCGGACTGCGCGCCTACGGGGCACGCTTTGGAACCGAAGAGGAAGACGCCCTCCGAGCAGCGCTTGCCGAAGAAGTTCAGTTCTCCAGCTTCTCTGAACGCTACGGGGCCATCAGCGCCCTGCTCCTGCTCGACGCGCTCTTCGCTGTGTGCGCTGAAGACGGCATCATCTCCCGCGACGAGATTGCTGGCCTACAAGAGGCCGCAGCAAACCTCGGTATTGACGCGCTCTTGGTCAGCACGCTGTTCCGAAAGCACGACTCCCGGCATGCAGCCGGCGACTTCCAGTTCGAGTTGGACCGCCGTTCCTACATCATTGGCCGTTCCGCCGGTGCAGACATCCAGCTCCCAGACCCACAGGTCGCACACATTCACGCAACATTGCGGCCCGGAAACGATAGTTCTTGGCGCATTGTTGATGAAGGTAGTGGACGCCCCACCCTTGTGGGTGGCGTCCCAACAGCCTCGGCACCGTTCATGCCGGGCGACGTTCTGCGAATCGGTCCCTACGCCCTTCAGCTAGGCCCAGAAGGCCGCATTCTGACGGCCTTCGGGGACTCAGCAGTCAGCGCTCTTTCCGTGCGCAACCTCAAGCGAAGCATCGGGCCGGTCTCGTTGCTCAACGACGTCTCCTTCACCGCGTTCTCCCGCGAAGTCATTGCTATCGTGGGTCCAAGCGGGTCCGGCAAGACCACATTGTTGTCGGCCATTACGGGCATCGCACCTGCCGACAGTGGCGACGTCCTACTCGACGGTGTGGACTTCCACGCCCAGCTCGAGGCCAACCGCTCCATGGTCGGAATCGTCCCACAGGAAGACGTGGTTCACGGCGAGCTGACCGTGGAAGAGAGTCTTCGCTGGGCAGGTCGTCTACGCCTGGGCCAAGACGTCAGCCCGGCCGAAGTGGATGTTGCCGTCGACCGCGTTCTGGCCGAGCTGGGCATTCGCGACATTCGTCACTCCCGCATCGGAGACGCCGTCACCCGCGGCATCTCTGGTGGCCAACGCAAGCGAGTCTCACTCGGACACGAGCTTCTCACCCGCTCTACGCGTGTCCTGTTCTTGGACGAGCCAACCAGTGGCTTGGACCCTCGAACGGCACAGGACATCGTCGCCCAAGCGCGCCAACTGGCAGACAACGGACGCATTGTCTTCCTGGTCACCCATGATGTGAGTCCCATGGTCGTCAACCGCGTCGACCACCTCTTGGTCCTCGCTCCAGGCGGACATCTGGCCTGGTTTGGACCTCCTTCAGAGGCCTGCAGTTGGTTCGAGGTGAACTCCCCGGACGAGATCTTCGGCGTGCTGGGGCAGTGCACCTCGGAAGAATGGGCGGACCGCTATCGAGAGGGTCCCGCCTACCGAAAGTATGTCCGGACCCGCGAACACCTGCTCGGCATCGCAGGACTGACCTCAGAGCCCTCCAACACAGCCGCTCCCCTCCGACAGAGCAAGGGCTTCCAGCTTCGAACGCTCATCAGCCGCTATGCCACCGTCAAGCTCCGCGATGGCACGGGAACCGCCGTTCTGCTTCTCCAGGCACCGCTCTTGGCGACCGCAACCGTCATCGTCTTCCCCCATGGCGACCCCGCCATGTTGTTCGTCATGGTGCTCTCTTCGCTCTGGTTCGGTGCCAGCGGAGCCATTCGTGAGCTCATCTCAGAGCGACCGATCTGGCGACGGGAACGACGTATCGGCTTGGGTGTGACACCGTACATGGCCAGCAAAGTGGCTGTTCTCGGCGCCCTGGTCACGCTTCAGTGTTTGCTGCTGACCGTCATTGTCTGGAGCGCACTCGGCTTGTCGAGCCTCGGCTTCGGCTTGCCGTCCCTCGCCGTGGTGATGTGCTTCACCGGCTACGCAGGCACCGGCCTGGGTCTGTTTCTAAGCAGCGTCTTCAAGACCAGCGAGGCGGCCATCGGAAGCCTGCCGCTGGTGCTGATTCCGCAGATCACCTTTGGTGGACTCATCGTCAAAGTGAAAGACATGAGCCCAGTGGCGTCTTTCCTGTCGAATCTGACCATCACCCGGCACGGATTCGAGGCCGCCATCTCTATGGGGGAGTGCCTCAATGTGACGCGGACAGGCGGCGCAACCGTGGCACTACCCGTGCATGGCGTGCTCGCAGACCTGGGTTTTCACACCTCTGCCGCGGACGGTGGTGGAGGTTCGACCGGGCTGTTGTTCGTGGTGCTCGCCGCGTTCGCTGCCGGCTTCATCTTGGTCGCCAGCTGGTTGACCGATCGGGTCGCGGATGCCTGACCCGACCGCATCGGGTACGGGGCTGCACTGGAGGTTCACATGGGACATGTTCGCGTCACCGCAGCTACCGTTACAGACGGCAAGATTCAATCACTCGGCATTGAGCTTCAGGGCCTCGGCGCCCGCACCATCGACCGCGACACCACGGTTGCGTGGATGAAGGACGGTCACAGCTTTGTTCCTGTCGCCAACGGCGAAGAGGGACCCGCTCTTCAGCTCATCGCCATCGAAGACGGCGACGCGATTGAGTACGCCATTCGCAATGACCACGAAGCAACCGCTGAAGACTCGCTTCCGGCTCTCCCTTCCGCGTGAACCCTCGCTGATTGCTCCATGGAGCGGCGCAGGTCGTTCCGCTGACAGCTGCTCGGTTCATTTCGGGACAGCATGTTCATGCGATCATCCCCATTAACGGGCTAGTCATTGACTGAGACCCGGAGTTTGGACTGTCACTCGCCACCGACATTGAGCGCATTGCCCTGTCAGAGGTACGGCTGCTCCGCGAAGCATTGGGCGGCAGCCAAACAGCGCGTCTAGACTTGGTTCGTCCGTACGAACCCGGTCTATGGTCGGTATGCTCGGGAATGTTCGACCGAACGGAAGACCAGCACCGAACCTGGCAAGCCTTCCAAGACACCCTCTGTGAAGCGGTGACCGACTTTGTCGTCGAACGCCCTGTCGGAGTGCAGTTGTTCGGGCATCTATGGGCCTGCCTGACCCTACACATCCAAGACACCGCAACGCCCTCAGTCCTCGGACATACGGGCACATTGCCAGCACGAACGGTTGTGGACGACCGACAACGTGTACTCGCCGCGCTCCAAGAGTGCGCACCGCTGGACCGCGCAATCTGGCTATTCTCCGCCGTTACCGGCTTGTCGATGGACAGCCTGTCAGAGCTGACTCAGCGTCCTGAACCGGATGTCCGTCAAGCCCACGCCCGAGTGAGCTGGGTCGTTCACAACGCATTGCTCGCATGACGGACCTGCACCGCGAGCAACTGCCGGCCTGGGTCATTGGCGACCAGCCAGACGAGATCGACGACCAGCTACAGCACGCCACGGAGTCGGACCCGACCCTCGAAGCGTTGGCAGTCTCTCTCCGCGCCACCCAACTTCGCGCGATGGCCGTCATTGGACGTACAGACATCCCGAAGGCCGTCGCCCCCGTCGTCCAACCCGCACCAGCCAGCCCCACCCCAGAGGACGAGCCCCCTGTCACGGACAAGCCGGGCAAAAAGGCGCTCTTGGTCGCATTGGTGCCCGGAGTCATTGCGGTCTTGCTCGCCATAGTGGTTCTGACAACGCTCGGAATGCGAAACCCTGCGCACTCTCAGGCCCCTGTTACCGAGCAGCTCAGTCTGATCACGAACGGCTCACTCGCCCCACTGGCACTCGAAGACCCCGAGCTTGCAGCCCGCTCCCTCATCGCACTGGGCGTGCCTGAACGTGCCGCGACTCCCCCCGATCTGTCCCCGCTGGGCATGAGCTTTCTGCGTGCCACAGCCCTGCCAGGCCAGGAGCCGGCAGCCGCCTTCGAGTACACCCGCGGCGATTCCATTGTGCTGCTTCAGACGGCCCGCACTCTCACCGCTCCTACAGGCTCAGACATTCGTCCGTACCGTGGAACGCCCATCTACTGGGCATCCGTGGGCACGCGCGCCTTCGCAATCTGGCCCGAATCCGGAGTCTACCGAGCCATGAGCATCGACGGCTCCGCAGACGACCTACGCGAAATCGTTCACGCGTGGCTCGACCTGCCAGGTGTGCCGTAGTCCGTCCCGTCAGAGCCCTGGGATTGCATCGCGTCCAGAACCGACTACGGGGGCGCCTACCTGGAGGCCCCATGCGGACACGAAGCGGTGTAGGACGAACCGAGGTCATCATCGGCGTCGTTGTTGTGGTTGTACTTGCAGCAGTCGCCATCCCATTGTTTATGGGCGGGTCCGAGAAGAGTCGCGAAGCCGAGCTTCCACTGTACGTGGAGAGCATCCGCACGGCGGAGATCGCGCTGGAGCAGATCTTTGGCGACTACGAAAGTGCGGCCGCTGCCCCACGCGAAGCCACCGAAGTCAACGCAACACCCATTCCTTGGGAAGCGTCAGACGGGTTCAACCGCCTGGCATGGTCACCGGACAACCTGGACGCCGTGTACGGTAGCTACCGGGTGGTCTTGACGGACGCTGGATTCAACGTCATCGGCACAGCAGACGTAGACGGCGACGGCAAGCGCGCTGAATTCACGGCCTCCGAAGAAGCGGCAGCGGCATCCTCGTCCAATCCAGAATTTCGCTAGGCGTTATCGCCCTAGCTGCAGCCCTCGTAGCATCGACCGTCCAGGCATCAACATCGCGTGATGCCAGCGTTGGTTCGACGACTCCCTCATGGGTGCCGGCGATCGCACCTGTACTCGGCGAGCGTGCAGCGGTTGGTGCCACAAGCCTGTGGGCCCAAACCGTCACCGACTATGCCGACGGCCACTTGACCGCCGAGAAGGTAGACCGACGCGTGCAGAGCTGCTTGTCCCTTGACCCCGCATTCACCACACCCGCGCGGCTGGGAGCGCTGATGGTGTCTACGCTACCCAAACCTGACGTCGTCGTTCATCGTCGCGTTTTGCGACGCGGTGCCAACACCGACTCCACCGACGCATGGTTCCCACGGGCCATGGTCGTCTCGCTCGGCCAAGACCCAACAGTACCGGCAGACCTAGTCACCGGCTGGCAGCACCGTGCGCATGCGGCGGAGACGACGTGGAAGTAGCACTAGGAGTCGGAAGCAGTCTCGGAGACCGCGTCGCTCACTTGGCTGTCGCCATCCGGCGCCTCAATGCCATGCCAGGTATTCGCGTTGTGCGCGTGTCCCGACTGTACCGAACACCGCCCATGCGAGGCGGAACCGCGCGCGGTTGGTTCCTCAACGCAGTGGCGAAGATCGAGACCGAGCTAACGGCCGAGGCCTTACTCCAGATCTGCCGCAAGCTCGAAGAGGACGCCGGACGCAGGCGGGCTCGCTTTTGGGGAGACCGACCACTGGACCTCGACATCCTACTGGTGGACGAACAGGTGATTGAGACCGAGACTCTTAGAGTCCCCCACCCCGGTATTGCCCAGCGCCCGTTCGTTCACCGGCCACTGGCTGAGGTCTGGCCGGACGCCATTGACGCGCGAACAGGACGGCCGTGGACGGACGCCGAAAAAATCGACATCCCGCGAGCCGTTCCCGTCAGCACCCTTGTGTGGCGTTCCTGACGATTCAGGACGTGAGCATGCGTTGCGCACCGGGGTCCGTGGGATAGATGAATGAGGATTCATTCAGAGGACTTCGATGCCCCCCGCACCCGAGCGAAAGACCGACAAACGCAGCGTCATCACCGAGGCGGCGGTGGATGTCTTTGCTGAAAAAGGCTTCCATCAGGCCCGCGTCAGCGACATTGCGCGGCGAGCCGGCGTGGCCGACGGCACCATCTACCTGTACTTCAAGAACAAAGAAGACCTCCTGCTGTCCATCTTCGAAGAGAAGATGGAGTTGCTGCTTGAGCAGCTTGGGGTGGCGCTTGAAGGGGTCAACGATCCTATCGAGCGTGTTCGGAAGTTCGCCGAGTTTCACTTTCGTCAGGTCCGCGACAACCGCGCCGTCGCAGAAGTGCTTCAGGTCGAACTCCGTCTGTCGAACAAGTTCCTACGCGACTACCGGCCCGAAAAGCTGTGGGCCTACCTCAACGTCTTCGGACAGATCGTTCGCGACGGCCAAGCCGCCGGCATCTTCCGTCCAGACATTGATTCCTTCATCTCCATGTGGTCGTTCTTCGGCGCCATGGATGAGCTCGCAATGCAGTGGGTCCTCTCGAAAAAGCAGGACCGCTTTCCAATCGACGAAGCAGCCCGACAGGTTGCCGAAATCTTCATCCGAGGCATGGGCGTAACGGCCTAGTCCTCAACTTACCGAAACCTTAGGAGGCCCCGTGAAAATCGGAGTGTGCATAAAATCCACGCCGGACACCAGCAGCCGGATTCAGATCAACCCAGGTGGAGACGACCTCTCCGAAGCGGGCGTGAAGTGGGCCACCAGCCCATACGACATGTTCGCCATCGAAGAAGCCGTACAGACCAAAGAAGCCACGGGCGGAGAGGTCATCCTCTTCAGCGCGTCGCACCAGGACACCAGCAAGGAGGTCCGCAAGGCTCTCGCGTTGGGTCCGGACAGCGCTGTCTGCATCCAAGATGACGGCCTCGCAAAGGCCGACTCGTTGTCCTTCGCGACCTCGTTGGCCAAGGCCATCGAAGCCGAAGGCTGCACATTGGTCTTCACAGGCAAGCGCGCCAGCGACGGCAACAACATCCAGGTTCCAGCCATGGTCGCCGAGCTTCTCGGTTGGCCACACGTGTCCTTCGTGACCGACTTTGAGCTGGACGGCGAGTCCTTCAAGGCCGTCCGCGCAGTCGGTGGTGGTGTCGAAGAAGTGATTACTGGCAACCTGCCGGTGGTCATCACCGCAGAGCGTGGCTTGAACTCGCCACGCTACGCAAAGCTCCCGATGATTGTGAAGGCCAAGAAGAAGCCACTCGCAACCAAGAGCCTCGCTGACCTCGGCCTGACCGCGGACGACGTTGCTCCCATCGTGACCTTGAGCAACTACGAGCCCCCCGCTGAGCGTGGCGACTGCATCATCCTTGAGGGTGATGCCGCTACAACCGCTAAGGAACTCGTCCGTCGTCTTCGTGAAGAAGCGAAGGTCCTTTAAACCCCGTCTGTGGAGATATCGACATGAGTGGAATTCTCGTATTGGCCGCCCACGCGGGCGGAACCTTTAAGCGCACCGCAACCGAGCTTCTCGGCAAGGGCAAAGAACTTGCTGATAGCCTTGGCGTGCCGCTGTTTGCCGCCGTCCTCGGAGACGCTCCTGCCGCTGACCTCGGTCAGTTTGGTGCGAGCAAGGTCTTCGTTGTTGGTGGTGACTTCAGTTCCTACGACACCCTGCACGTCACAGCCGCCCTCAAGGCAGCCGTGGATGCTTCCGGTGCAACGGTCCTGCTTGCCCCATCCGACTTTACTGGTGCGGATGCCATGCCACGTCTGACCGCGCGATTCCGCACGGGTCAGGCGACTGAATGTACCGACCTCCGGGTGGAAGGAGGCCGCGTTGTTGGCCGTCGTCCAACCAATGGCGGCAAGGTCTCAGCCGACGTTCACGTCAGCAAAGACCCAGCCATCTTCACCGTGCGTCCAAGCAGCTTCGGCCAGCCGGCCGCAGGTGGCGGCGCCGCTGAAGTCGTCGCAGTCGCATTGGACTTTGCAGGCAGTGGCCTCACCTTGGTGGAGAGTCGCAAGCCCGAAACCACAGCTGTGGACCTGACCGAGGCCGAGCGCATTGTCAGTGGTGGACGTTCGCTGAAGTCGAAGGAAAGCTTCGACAGCGTCATCCGTCCATTGTCCGACGCACTGAACGCGACCACCGGTGCTTCTCGCGCCGCAGTAGACGCGCACTTTGCTGGACACGATGAGCAGGTTGGTGAGACGGGTAAGACCGTCAACCCCGTTCTGTACATCGCCTGCGGCATCAGTGGCCAAGTCCAGCACTTGGGTGGAATGCGGACCTCAAAGGTCATCGTTGCAATCAACAAAGACCCAGAAGCGCCAATCTTCAAGCACGCCACGTATGGCATCGTCGACGACCTGTTCGACGTTGTCCCCGCGCTGACTGCCGAAGTCAAGGCTGCGCTCAGCTAGTACCGATCGGTGCCTGTCCCACAGTGTCCCGCTTTGGTACACTGTGGGCGGAGCATCCGGTTGCCTACAAACTCCATCGACCATGACGCATTTCCAAAACGGTCCGCCATTATACGTGCGGCTCAGAACATGCGTTCAACTGGAGATGTGAGAGGGTTCATCCATCTCGTCGAAGCCTGGCGCTCGGCGGGTGAGATTCCCGAAGACATGCAGCTTGCACAGGTCTCCGCGCTGCTCGACCTCTGCCAGACCGATCGTGCGTGGGTCCGCCTCAAGGATTTGGTCGAAGGAAGCAGCCCGTCAGACGCGGCACTGCGGCTCGCCGCAAGAATGTTTGTTCAGCGGGGCTGGCCTGGACGCGCCCGCAAGCCTCTAGAGCGCGTGCTGTCCAGCGCACCAGACGATGAAGTAGCGTTGGAGCTGCTCGAGCAAGCGTCGTTGCCTGTGACCCAGCTGGACGACCCGCCAGTGTCTTCCACATCTGTTGGGCTGCTCCTCCCGTTGGCGGAAGCGCACTTGTCCCAAGGAAGCCGTCTGAAGGGACAGAGCCTGCTCAAACGCCTTCAGCGAGCCCACCCCGAACACCCACGCGTGGCCGATCTTCTGTGGGCCCTCGACACCGACTGGACCCTGAGCGGTGCAGAGCTCTCCGCACTCATCGTTGGCTCCGACACCGCCACTCCAGTGCACCCACGCTTTGACGATGATGAAGCCGAGGCCACGGTAATCGGCGATGAACCGAAGCCCGTCCCAATGGCCCCGGACCAAGCCGATGATGACGACGCGGACTTCGCCTTCCCGGCCCTGTTTCGTGGCGCCTTTCCTGAAGGCCAACGCGCAGGGACGCCCATCAGCCCACCGCGGGCCGCCACCTTCGATGACGTCACGCAGTCCACAAACCTCGCAGACCTCGGCGCCTTGAACGATGCCGTCGGCGCCGCTCGACGAGCTGCAGGCGTGGTTGGTGGCGAAGAGTTCACGGAGATTCGCAGGATCATCCGTCGTCCCGATGGCACGCCGGAGCTGGAGTCCACGGTAGACTCCACCATCCCCGACACCTACGTCGCGGACACCAGCTTTGACGCGGATACGCCACGACACACCGGGCACAACCTAGATGTCGATGTTGAAGCCGAAGACGACGCACTCATCATTGTCACCAAGCGCGAACGCGATGACGACGACCTGTCCGTCCTAGAGCTCGACCCAAACACTGAGTCCGTCGCTCATCCAGACGCCGCTCGCTTTCTAGCCGAGGCTCAGGAACTCGAGCGTAAGGCCAGCGAAGAGGCAGAGCAGGCACGACGGCGAGCGCTGCGGGAGTCCGCAATCGCCGCGGCACGAAGCCACGCCCCCACGTCGGGACTCGCAAAGGTGGGTCTGACCCCCGGATGGATAGCCGCCATCCTCTTGCTTTTCTTCTGCCTGTTGGCGGTGGTCATCTTCTTCGGCTTGGTCGTCGTGGGCGTTCTGTAGGCCCGGTCGCTGAACGCACCGAGCGTTTCTAGACACATTCTCCACGCTTTGACCGTTGCCGGTCGCCAGTATCGCCGCTACCCTGCGCGGCGACGTCCTTGCACGGCGACCTTACTTAATGGAGATCCCCTTGAACCTTTCCAAGCGTTCCCTTGTTTGCGCCCTGATGATCCTTCCCTTCGCAGTCGGCTGCCCAAAGGAA
The DNA here is from genome assembly GCA_913061235.1 of uncultured Pseudomonadota bacterium. Lineage (GTDB taxonomy): Bacteria > Myxococcota_A > UBA796 > UBA796 > CAJXTB01. The sequence goes on from CAJXTB010000027.1 coordinate 15,659, forward strand.
GAAATCGTCGACACCGGTGACGACACCGGCACCGAAGGCACCCGCGCCCCTGACTACTACGAGCCCACCGGCTTCTTCGTGGATGGCATCTTTGCATATGACGCAGAGTCCAACACCATCGGTCCGTTCACCCAGCCAGACAGCGACGAAGAAACACCGACCATCGTCACCATCACGCTCCAAGACGAAAATGGCGACACCTGCGAGACCTTCATCACCACGCTGACCGTCCTGAACGCTCCAGCATGGCTCACGACCGTCAACGAAGCCGGCGATGACACCGTCTACTCGGGCTTCAGCCTTGATGATGCCGTCACCGTCTCCAGCAACTGCTCCGACTTCGACTTCGACCCAGACGTGTTCGGCACCGCTGACGAGCTAATCGAGCGCATCGCAGCCTTCACCTGGGGCCTTGGCATCAGCGAAATCTCGAACACGACCAACGCTCCCATCGCCGACCAGCTGGAAGCCGCAGTCATCGACCAACTCAGCCAGGCCGAGTGGGACGAAGACTGGGCCCCCTACGTCATGGGCGGCGGTTTCCACGTCAGCCAGGGTGCAGAAGACCCAGGCCAGTTCCTCAACTTCAACTACACACGCGGCTTCGGTGTTGATGAAAACCGCAAGCTGACCTACGTCGACGTCGACAACAGCGGCGACTACAACCCAACGGACGCTGGTGACGGTGACACACTCACCCCAATCACCACTGCTGACGTCAGCGACGGAACCGTTCCGTCCGGCGTGTACAGCATCTCTGCGTTCTTCGGCGCGGGCATCGACGGCGTCTTCACCCTCTAGTTTGGTGAACCCCTTGCACTGCAGGCAGCTTGTTTGTGCCACCGTTGTGTGGCTGACTGGCTGCCTGCAGTCGAGTCCTCTTCCAGATGACTCCCTCTTCGACCCCGGTACTGTCTACGTCAGCGCACGATTCGCGACAGACAACGGTACCGCCGTCCCCCCAACCGACTCCCCCATCACCCTGACACTCGTCTTGGTGGATGACCGTTTCTTCGATGACGCCACAGCTGACCGAAGCTGCTCACTGACGGTGACGACCACCGAGGCTGTCTCCAGCGATACCGCGCTGATGGCCGCCGCAACGGACACAGAGGTGTTCGCCGCATACACCTTGAGCGACGAGACCACCGGCAGTGGTGAGTGCCCCGAGTACGACTCCGACGTGTGGGGCGACCTGGAGCAACGCTTCGTACAGGCGCAGTGGAGCGTAGGCATCAATGCGCTAGATGACGACGTTCGACGAGCAGTACGAGCCGACACAGTGGCCAATGGCGACGACTTCGGCGCAGATGTGGAGCCATTTCTGCTCGGCGGTGGCTTTGCCTGGGACGCTCTACAGGACAGCGCACCCGGCGGGTATGTCGCAAACAACCGGGCAACCGCGTTCGACCTACAGACCGGTGAACCTCTGCTGGCTGACGACGCCGCTCAGATTCCGGATGCTCTGTGGCACGTGGATTTCGTCTTTGGTGTCGAGGCAGAGTTCCTGCTCACCATGGAACCGCCCAGGTAACAATCGCACCGGCGCCACCGACCCCCAGGAGTACGCCTCCAACCGTCGAAAACGTCTGCACCCGCTGCTCGACTTCCGGCACTTGACCAATCGGAACCTCCGACAGGGTCGACGCCTGTTGAGCGGCCAGTCCGAGCATGGCACCACCACCGAGCAACACCACACCCGACGCCACCGAGCCGATGAGTCGCGCTCGCTTTCGCTTTGGAGAGACGCGTGAAGGCACGGCAGCGAAGGCCTGGATGTCTGCCAGGGGAATCTCAGAGGGCGACATGTAGTACCCAGTGAGCAAGACCCCACCGTCTTCATCCAGTCCCTGAAGCAGGAAGCCACCATCAATGGGCACGGCGTCTCGCACACGACCGTCTACGAGCCAGCCACCATCTGGGGCGAGCTCAACGCGCACGGGTTCGGCGCCGGGAATGGGTTGGGACATCTGCCAAATCGCGGACAGTGGGTGCCCGGGAGGAATGAGCGCCTCCGGCGGTACCCATGAGGGATCTAGCCGACGCAGCGCACGAAAGCTGCGTTGGGTCTGGGTCCGGTCACCATCGACAAAGGACATCAGCGCATAAGCGCGGTGCAAGAACAGCGCGGCCTCGCGGTCGTAGGTCTGCTCCGAACACGGCAGTGCCTGCCGAAGCTGCTCCGCAGCCAAACCGAATGCCTCGTCATCCACATGTACAAAGGCAACTTCAACGGCAGCAGTGGCCGTTACAACCACCGCGTCAGGGTCTTCCGGGCACGCTGCCATGGCCAAGCTCGTCCACAACCACAACATCCGCACCCCTTGTCCATGTGCCGCGTTATTTCGCCCACCTTGTGAGGTCCACATGCGCGCAGCCCTAGTCATCATAGCCCTCTTGAGCGCCTGTTCAGCATCGGACGGTCCGGCTGCCTGGGCGGTCGACCCCATTTGGGTAGAGCCGGTGGCTGACGGTGGCATTCTCGGCTTTCAGAGCTGGCAGCTGTACCGGTCGGGCTGGGACAATGGCTACAACGAGCGTCACTACGTGTGTGCCGTCGTCGTGCGTATCGATGGAACCCCCACCGACTGCGACGGGTGTGACCTTGCCTGGAACATGCAGACCCGTCTGCAAGAGACGGACTGCGAAGGTCCGAATGATGACCGCTACCTCGCCCTTGAAGGTCTAAACCTGACCCTCCCCACACCCGCCGCCAACGAAGAGGCCCCCTACCCGGGCCAGTCGTCCATCGTACAGGCCGACTACGGTGGTGGATGGGAACCGTACGGGTGGGCATGGCCGGCAGCGCTTGATGAAAATCGCGCAAGCACCAGCGACGGCACCTTCTCAGGCGATGAGCCCTTTCAGCTGCGCCCCACCCTGTTGTGGGACCTCACGCTGTGACATGAATGTCCGGTTGCTGGCGAGCGCATCGGCCAGACCATTGCCACAACGCGCGTACCTAGGCGATCGAAGGGTCCCGGCACATGTCTTGCAGACCATCAGTAGCAAGCCGACTCGGCAAACAGAGGCTACGATGATGTCCATGACTCGCACCCTTCTTCTCACAGCAATGCTCGGCTCGCTCTTCGCCTGTAAGGATGAGGCCAGCATGTTGGCCAACCCAGCAGATGAAGACAACGACTTTGACATGGAAACGGTCGACGACACGGCACCTCCAGAAGCTGACGGTCCAAACCGAGAAGACGCCGACCTCGCGTCCCTCCAGGGCGTGCTCACAGTGGTCGACGGCAACATCATCGCCGAGCAGTCCAGACTCGAAATCACCCTGTTTGCCAGCGAGCTTGAGCTGTGCACCGCAGACGTCTGGGTTGTGTCTGTCGAGCCAAGCGTCGTAGATGATCCGAATGTCACCGCGTCGAGCTGGTGGACCCTGAGCCTCGCCCAGGGAGACACCACAGCCGCTCTCAACTGCGACGCCCCGGTCCCTGCAACTCTGGGGCTCGGAGCAGCTCCCTACGACGCTCAGCTCGCGTCGGCCGCAGATAGCGCCGGCTTCGAAGACGATGGCGGTGCCCTGTACAGCGCGCTGGCCCAGTTTGGCGCCGGTGAACCGGTCTACCTCTTCGGAGTGTTGGGCACCGACGCCCAGTTCGACGGCATGCCTGCCGGTGACCCGTCCGCCCAGATTGAAGACGGAACCTACACACTGAGCACGCTTTACTTGCTGCCGCTCTCAGACGTGCAGTAGAGCCAAGACCACGCTCTAAAGTACCGGTCACGTCAACCGACAGTGAGTTGTCCGTCTGCAGCCGCCGGGTTCGCCTATCGGGCGCATGCTTTGGGTTAGCTAGGCGGTCTTGGAGGCGGAACCGTGTTGCACTCACTCTCAGTGGCCCTGCGTAAGCAGTGGCGCGTCGGCTGGACGTTCACCCTCGCCACGGTGCTTTCCGTGTTGGTTCCCGCAGTGGCTTGGGCATCAGACCCTGCCCACGGAGACGGGGTCGAACATGCGAACCTTGGCGACTTCCTACCGATCTGGTCGGTCCTTCCCTTCGCCGGCCTGTTGCTATCCATCGCGCTGATGCCGATCTTTGCTGAACACTTCTGGCACAAGACCAAGAACCAGCTCATCGTTGCCGTCGGCTGGGCGAGCCCCGTCTTCGCCTACCTGATCTACCTGTTGGTGACGGATGACCATGGTCTTGCCTACGCCGCGAACCACGGCCTGGCTCACGCCATTGCCGAGTACGTCAGCTTCATCGCACTGCTCGGGTCGCTGTACGTCATCTCGGGCGGCATCTTGCTGCGTGGTGACCTTCAGGCCAAGCCTTCGGTCAACACACTGTTCCTTTTGATTGGTGCCGTGCTGTCGAACGTCATTGGTACGACCGGCGCCTCCATGCTGCTCATCCGCCCAATGTTGCGCACCAATGCCGACCGAAAGCACGTCTGGCACATCCCGCTGTTCTTCATCTTCTTGGTGTCCAACATCGGTGGTGCCCTCACGCCAATTGGCGACCCACCGCTGTTCCTCGGCTACCTGCGCGGCGTGCCGTTCTTCTGGACCTTGTTCAACCTGTGGAGCATCTGGCTTCCGGTCGTCCTCCTGCTCTTGGGCATGTTCTACGTGCTCGATACCTTGATGTACCGCAAGGAATCCCCGGCCGACCTCAAGCGCGACGACGGAAACGTGGAGCCATTGGGCCTCGAAGGCAACCTGAACTTCCTGCTTCTCGGCGGCGTGATTGCCGCGGTTCTCCTTCTCTCTCCAGACTCCGAGCACCCCGGCTTCCGCGACTACTACGTGCGGGAGATTGCCATGTTCGGCCTCGCCGGCATCTCCATGGCCATGACCAGTCGGTCGATTCGACAGCGCAACAAGTTCGAATGGGGCCCCATTGCTGAAGTGGGCGCGTTGTTCCTCGGTATCTTCGTGGCCATGATCCCAGCCACCGCCCTTCTCACCGTCCACGGTGGTGCCATTGGCCTGACGGAACCCTGGCAGTACTTCTGGGCAACAGGCGGCTTGTCTGCGTTCCTCGATAACGCGCCTACCTACGTCACCTTTGCATCGCTAGCCTGTAGCGATCCCACGATTGGCTGCACCGCCGAAGCTCTTGGCCCGCTGGCCTCCGGTCCCTCGGCCCCCGTCCTCGTCGCCATCTCCCTGGGTGCCGTGTTCTGCGGTGCCGGTAGCTACATCGGCAACGGTCCGAACTTCATGGTTCGCGCCATCGCCGAGTCCAGTGGCTACAAGATGCCGTCGTTCTTCGGATACGTTGGCTACGCAACGGTCTTCCTTGCGCCGGTCTTCATTCTCGTCACACTGATCTGGCTAATCTAGTGAACGCCTTCGAACATCGGCCGTCAGCGGCCCCCGCCTTTCTCGGGGTCATCCACCTTCCAGCCTTGCCTGGAGCTCCGCTAAGCACGGGCTCCTTCTCGGATGTCCTCAGCGCCGCCATGCGCGACGCTGACGCCTTGTTGGAAGGCGGCGTAGACGGCCTCATCGTTGAGAACTTGGGCGACCGACCCTACGAAGCCACAACCGTTGATGCGAGCACCATCGCCTACATGACCCACTTGGCTGTCCGACTGCGCGACCGCATGGACCACCAAATCCTGGGCATCAACGTACTGCGCAATGACCCCATCGCGGCGCTGTCCATCGCTGCCGCCGTGCAAGCCGACTTCATCCGCGTCAACGTTCACACGGGCACCATGGTGACGGACCAAGGCGTCATCAGTGGCCGTGCCCGCGAGACCGTAGCCCTCAAGCGCCGCTTGGGCGTCTCCACACGGATTGCCGCAGACATCGCCGTCAAGCACGCAAGCCCGCTTGGCGCACTCGACCTCACCCAGACCGCCAAAGACACCGCCCTGCGCGCATGTGCAGACGCGGTCTTGGTCACTGGAAGCGGCACGGGCCAGCCGATTGATACCGCACTCGTCACCACTGTCCGCCAGGCAATTCCAGACCATGCAATCTGGGCCGCAAGCGGAGTGACCCCTGAGACCCTCCCCGCTCTGGCCCCTCTCGTAGACGCTGTGGTGGTTGGCACCTGGCTGCACGAAGACAGCCGGCTGGACCGTCCCCTAGACGTTGAGCGGGTTCGCGCCATGGCCCGCTTCATCGCACAGACCGCGAACAGCTAGGCCTCGTCGACTTCTGGTCGACGCCGACCGTGTCTTGCCGGTACACTCTGCCGCATGCGTACACATCATCTACTGCTCGCCCTAGCCCTCGTCGGCTGCCGGACCACCCTCGAAAATCCCGACGTCGTGGACCCAAACGCGGACAGCGACTCTGACGGCATTCCAGCAGCGCTCGACTGCAATGATGCCGACGGCAGCACCTTCCCCGGCGCGCCTGAGATCTGCGATGGCATCGACAACAACTGCGACGGGGCCATCGACGAAGACGACCCGGCCAACCAGTTCATCTACTACGTAGACGCAGACGGAGACGGCTACGGCGACCCTCTGTCGACCCTCACCGACTGCACACCGCCTCCCGGAACCGTGCAAGACGACACCGACTGCGACGACACCGACAGCGCTATTTATCCCAACGCTATCGAAGATGACTGTTCGGACCCTGTTGACTACAACTGCGACGGAAGCGTCGGATACACAGATGCCGACCTCGACGGTTTCGCCGCCTGCGAAGAGTGTGACGACCTCGACCCTCTGGTCAACCCAGAGGAACAAGAGCAGCCCTACAACGGCGTAGATGACGACTGCGATGAGGAGTCTGTGGACGACGACCTCGACGGTGACGGCTTCCTCCTACAGGACGACTGCGATGACACCGACCCAGACGTCTCCCCCGACGGCGTGGAGCTCGTGTACGACGGTATCGACAATGACTGTGACGAGCTCACCCCCGATGACGACCTCGACTACGACGGTGTCAACGATGCCGAAGACTGCGATGACAGCGACTCCAACGCCTTCCCAGGCAACGGAGAGACCCCATACGATGGCGTCGACAACGACTGCGACCCGCTCACCCTCGACGACGACCTAGATGGCGACGGCTTTGGTGCGTTGGAGGACTGCGACGACACCGACCCTGACGTCAACCCCAATGCCACAGAAGTCCCCTACAACAACATCGACGACGACTGCGATGACACGTCCCGAGACGACGACCTAGACGGCGACGGTGTGAACGCGGATGCCGACTGCAACGACAACGACCCGAACGTTGGCCCCGACGCACAAGAGCTTCCCTACAACGGCGTGGACGACGACTGCAATGGCGAGACCGTTGACGATGACCTAGACGACGACGGATTCGGTATTGCGACCGACTGCGCTGACGACGACCCAGCTCGCAACCCCGGACGTATCGAAAACCCCTACAACGGCTTGGATGACGACTGCGACGACGAGACCGCTGACGATGACCTAGACGGCGATGGATTCGGCGTTGCGAACGATTGCGATGACGACAATCCCGCACGCAACCCAGGCGTGGACGAAACCCCCTACAACAACGTGGACGACGACTGCGACGAAAGCACCCGGGACAACGACCTGGATGGGGATGGGTTCAACGCCAACACCGATTGTGACGACAACGACGCGACGCGCAGCCCTGGCCTCACCGAGACCGCCTACAACGGAATCGACGACGACTGTGACGACAGTACCCAAGACGATGACCTCGATAACGACGGTGTCATCCAGCTACTCGACTGCGACGACAACGACGCTGGCCGGTCTCCCAACCTCACCGAGATCTGGTACGACGGCATTGACCAAGACTGCGGGGAAGACGACGACTTCGACCAAGACGGCGACGGCGAGCGCAGTCGGACCGAGTCGGACGGTCTAGACTGTGATGACACCAACCCATTGCTCATCACCTGTGGCCAAACAGCAGAGACCGCCGGCGAAAGCTGTCTCACCCTGAACACCGACTACCCTGACCTGCCGAGTGGCGAGTACTGGGTAAATGGTGGCGGCATTGACCCTGTTCAGGTCACCTGCGACATGACCTTTGAGGGCGGCGGCTGGACGGTCATCGACCCATGTGATGCTCAAGACACATGGAACGCCCAGATGGTGGCAGTGGACGCCGCAGGCACCGAAGGCATCGACGCTAGCTGTCGGCCATTCACCCGCGACGGTAGCGGCGCCCACACCTACACCTACACCTTCACCTACAACCCTGGCTTCACTGAGATTGCCATGCGCGATTGGGTGATTCGGGCGAACGGGTCCAACAGCGCAAACACGTCCGATCTTGGTGGCTTCAGCCAGATCGACTGGAACGCTGCGAGTGGTGGAAACTACGGCGATGTGTCCTTCGGTTCAGCGACTCAAACGGGACCAGTAGATAGCTTCCAGCGCAATATTGCGACTGTTAGCTGCCACAACTGCACCCACACGTGGCCCAACAGCGACCGCATCTACACGGTTCCGCAGACCAGTCAGTTCCGACTGGGTTGGGGCGAATGGGGCAGCCAATCGGAAGGTTGGTACCCATGGTGGCAAGGCAACGTCTACCTTCGCTAGGTGAGGTTCGGATGGGTCGCTTCGAGCGGGTTTAGCGACGACCTCCACCCACACCTACGATTCTCTACGCCGCACGAGCGCCCCACTCCAAGGTGAGCTGCCCCCCCTGAGCGGGTAGCGCTTGAGGTGGGCTGTGAACGACTTCCAACAGGCGGCCGGCGGGAACCCACCGAGCAGCGCTACACGGCTCACCTGCGTCCCCACGCAGGCCATCGTACGCCATGCTGCCGACTCGTGGCCTTCCCATGCCACGAGCAAGCAGCACCACTGCGTCACCCGGACGAGCACGCCCGCCGACCACCAAGACGTCACCTTCGCGCACCAACGCTCCGTTCACTTCACCCGGCTGAGTCACCACGAAGTGATGACGTGGGCCGCCGCTCATCGACAGCACAGCGGCCGTGGGCGTAGCTTCAATCTGCGAATCGAGTGGGCGAATGATGGGAGCCATGGTGTCCTCCGAGGTGACACCAACAACATACTGAACATCCGTGCACGTGTCAGCCTCATTTTTGGGTAGGCGGACAGTTTTTGGTCATTCACGCTCACACGTTCGACGGAACGAGCACCAACTACACGGGCTGCTTCCCGGCGGTATCTTTGGATACCCCTCCATCTTCGGAATCTCGCCATCACGTTCAAGGCCATCGCCACGCATTTTCGGAGTCGATCCCAACATTGCGTCTCTGGCGGCAAACACGTCCTCCATCGCCAAGGGGAGGTTCCGAAAGGCAGGTTCGCCGAGCCCAGCCATCAACCCTTGCACCCGATCTACCGGCAGTCGCCGTCCCGAGTCCGCGCGGACCTTGAGCAAGCGGTCGATCACATACACACCGTACAGACCGAGCTGCCCATCCACCACGTCATTGGAATGGTTGCGCCCCGTCTTCCAGTCGACAACCACAAACCCACCCTTGCCATCCGCTACAACAACATCCGGCGACAGCCAGATATCAATGCCCCAGAGTCGAATGCGCGACAGGCGCTCCACCTCTTCAATTCGCTCAGGCACGTCCAACAATCGGGCAAGAATCGGATGGTCTAGAAGGCTCTCGACCTTGCTCTGGAGTGTCTGAAGTGCAGCCTGACCATCAAATTCTACATCATAGTAGTGCGCGTCAAAGCCACGAAACGTCTTTGGGTCTCCTCGAAAATAGCCCCCGTTCGACATCTCCAGAACACGCCTAGCTTGGCGCATGGTGCGGTCCACAACGCCCTGCCGTGGCACAGCCCTCCCCTCAACCGCTCCCTTGAGGGTCCACTCCACCGCTTCGTGTGCAGCAAGCCCTGCCCATTGCGCAGCCCCCATCAAGTGGCGCTGTACCCACACCTCAAAATCAGGATGCCCCGCCCCCTTGCGCTTGGCCAACGGGGCTGCGTACACAGACAACCAAAAGCGCCGAGGACAGGTCGCGAACGTACGATAGCGGCTCCACGACCATGTAAATCCCGCCGCCACTACGTACTCCCCGCGTCATCGTGTCGCGTCACCACTGGCCACTTTGCAGGCACAGTCGGGGTGACAAACGCAGCGATAGGATAAGCCGCCCATCTTGTAGACGGGAGACTCATGTCGCGCTGGCAGTTGTACGCACTCTTGGGAACCGCCTTCGCGCTCGGCGCGCTGGCCATTCGGTTCATGCCCGAGGTCCCCACGGCCGCGGCTCAGGACGATGAAGTCGAGCAAGGTGCACAGGCAGAGGCTGACACCGAAGCCCCTGTGGCAATCGAAGAGGAACCTGCTCCAATCATTGTGTCGTCGGAAGGCGGCCGCTTGGTCTGCCGACTCTTCCTCGTGGACGTTGGCGATAGCTCCGTCCTGGACACCTCCGACCGCACCACAGAAGTCGGCCAATGGGTCGGGCAGCAGATCGACCAGGGCATGTCGCTCCATGGCGTGGACTTTGAGGTCGGCCAGAAGACCACTGGGTACCCACAAGGCTACCTGCACGTCTGCGTCTACCCGGGCTAAAACCCAGGACTACAGGCGACTACGGCACCAGCGGCGGGCACCCGTCGTCGGCAAGTGCATCCCAAGCGTCTGACCATTCACGAGCGTTGTCGGTCGGTACAGCCGTCCGGCCAATACGCATGCCGAGTGTGTGCCCAGCGGTGCCAGGGGCGTCACCAGCGGCCACCTGTGCAAACCCTGAAAAGGCATCCGCCTCTGAACGCTCGGCAAGTCCCAGCAACCGGGACTCTGCGGCGGCGTCTCCACGTTGACGAGCGTCTCCAGCGGCCTCCACAGCAGCACGAGCAAGGACCTGTCGCTCGGAGACGGCAATGCCCACGCCCGCGCTCCCCAGGACCCGCCCACAGGCATCCACCGATGTCTGCACGCCAGCAACCGACAGTTCGACCGCCGTTGGCGTCATGGCAACCGACACTTCCTCATCCAGCATGTGTCCAAGGGTCATTGCCGCAAGTGCTGTTGCCCATGGGCTGCCATGACGACTACCCAGGACTGCCGCCGGATCTCCCCACTGACCGGGTTCAACAGGAGCCGCCAGCTCGGACGCGACAGGTGATGCCAACGCCGGAATAAGGTGGCTACCACCTGAGGTCTCGGCCCACCGTGCCACAGCTTTCAACCACCAGGCCGCGGACTCGTGTGACGAATCATCTTCCCCGTACTTGGCCCGCCACAGCGCTGTGGCCAAGGCAAGCTCTGGGGCCTCTGTCAGCCGTTCGATACCCATTGGACCGCCATCCCACGACCGCGCATCCGCTCGAAGGCTAAGCTCTCCAACAGCCACCAACTCTCGGATGCAGTCATCTGTGTCGAGCCGACACAACGGACGTTCCACGGACATGGGTGCCGCGCTCTCAAGCTCCTGAGAAGCGCGCACGACGGCTGCTGCACGCAGTGCAGAGGGAACACTCCCGGAAGCTCCTGTTCCCCTCCACAACCAACCCAGCCACTGCCCAGGTGTCATGTCATCGCCCACCAAGAATGAGGCTCCAACAACATCTTGAGCCAGGGGCACGTCTACCCACGACGGCAAGACCTCCTGCCGATCGAGCCACATCCACATCCACTCGCGCTCAACAGTCGGAATGGCCTGCGATTCCAGAAGGGCGGGTAGGTGCCGTGGTGGCCGGTCGAAGGCCCGCCACAACGAGAAATTCAGCCGCATTCGGACCAGTGGAGACACGGTCGGCTCTGCGAGGACCTCATCCGCCCAAGCGCGGGCGCCGAGCCGACTCAAGTCCTCTTCGAGCCACACCAGCCAGTCGTCCGTGGGGCAGTCTAGGACCAGGTCTTGGGCGACTGCACGAAACAGAGCCGCCGTACCGGGGTCCTCGCAGTTCTCCCACGCATCTCCTGACGCGTCACGACCCGACTGCCAGTGCCAGTGCCATGTTGCCGCATAGGGAGCGCCTACGACGCTCGCGCTTGCCACAATCCCAATGACCACAACGGTGGCGATGACCTGTCGAAGTTTCACGGGGCCACTCAACCACAAAAACGGCGCCCGGTGTCATTGCAGCGTGTAACCGGAAAGGGGGAAGGTCCGGGTGAGACCGCGCCGAGGCGGTCTCGGAGGGTCACACTGACCAGATTCCGAGCGTCGATTTGCGGGCGGGTACGCACGAAGGCCACGGGGGCCCGCGTCCTTCGTGCGACACAGTTGGGACAGAAGGACCTGTCCCTGGGGGAAGGGATTGTTGGGTGTCGGTAAGCCGACGCCCCCTTGGTACTGTGTCGCAGATCCAAGGGCAAGGCTCTGAAGACGAGTTTTTCAGTGGGTTCTCACCCGATCGTAAACTACCCGCACCCTGTGGACGATCTGCCAGCAAACCTTGAAAACCAGCCTTAAAAGGCAGACTTATCTCCAATCTGCACTATGGACGGAAGGTGATGGAGCCAACGTAGACCCGATCAAGTCGCCGCTCCGTTCGTCCCAAAAATAAATCGCCTATGGAGCAACTGTGGATCGATGCTTCGCGGGGAAGAATTCGCGAGACCGCCTCGCGGAAGCCCCACTGACATCCGAACACGTTGCCCAAAACGACAACAGGCGCGGCCCCGCAGTGAAGTGCAGGAGCCGCGCCCATGTCGTATCCAGGCCCAAGAGCCCGGATTATTAGCTATCAAGCCGCCAAGACGGGCGGAACTAGCGTGTTGGAGTTCCGGTATCGGCGCTTGTGTCCGTATCGGAATCCGTGTCGGTATCCGTATCCGTGTCCGTGTCCGTATCGACGTCAGTGTCCGTATCGACGTCAGTGTCCGTATCGACGTCAGTGTCCGTGTCGAAATCAGGCAACGCGGTGTCGACTTCGGGAAACGGCACGCTGAGGTCAGACGTTGGGTCTGTATTCTCGGACACGATGGAGCCATCTCCGTTGCCTTCACAGGCAGCAAAGAGCACAAGGGAAAGAGCAACAATGGCGCGTGTCATGGCGAATCCTCTAGGCGATGTGCGGACCGAGCCCGCGGCCGCCCGAGCGTATCCCAACAACAGCGCTTTGACGACCATGCACCCCCCGGCTTGTCAGCGAAAGTCTCGTGAGGGAACTCTCAATGAGGGTATTTTCTCAAGTGCCCAGAACGTCTGAACCAGCACGGAGAGCGCGTCACCTTGGCGCTGCAGTGTCCCCTCCACGCCCAAGAGCGACGTATTTCGAGCGAGCTTTCGATGTTCTGCCCAGACTTTGGGCCAGATGATGGCGTTCACCGCTCCAGTCTCATCTTCGAGGGTCATAAACGTGACGCCATTCGCAGTCCCTGGCTTCTGCCGGTTCGACACCAACCCACCAATCCGAACCCTTCGCCCAGAGGGCATTCCAGTCAGCGAGGCAATCTCCACAGCATTCCGCTCATGCAGTCCCTCACGAAAGAACTGCAAGGGGTGCATGTCGACCGACAACCCAACGGAGCGGTAGTCCGCCTGCAGTGCTTGATAAGGTTCTTCCTCTGGAATATTTGGTTCTGGCTCTCGACGCGACAGCCCCGCAAACAACGGGAGTCCCGTCCACAGCCCCTGAAGTTCCCACAACGCTTTTCGCCGGTCCACGCCAAGTGCATGAAAGGCATCGGCATGGGCGAGCTTCTCCAGCGATCCTCGGTCCAGTCGAGTACGCCTTGCAAAGTTGGCAAGCGACAGAAACGGTCCGGACTCCCGCGCCGTCATCACCGCGAGTCCAGCGTCCTTTCGCAGCCCCTTCACCAGTCGCATGCCCAACCGTAGAGGCGGGTTGTCGGCGGGCTCCAGAATCAGGGTGCAGTCCCAGTCACTCTCCACAACGCTCACAGGTAGGACCAGCACTCCGTGTCGTTGCGCGTCTGCGATGATGGCACGGGGGCTATAGAATCCCATCGGTTGGCTGTTGATGAGAGAGGCGGCAAACGCTGCCGGATGGTGGCACTTGATCCACCCTGAAACGTAGACAATAAGCGCGAAGCTCGCTGCGTGGGACTCCGGGAATCCATACTCGCCAAAGCCCAAGATCTGCTGAAAGACGCTCTCGGCATAGGGTCGAGCAACCCCCTTCTCCACCATGCCCTCGACCAGCTTCTGTCCCAGCTCATCGAGTCGTCCACGCTTTCGCCAGGCCCCCATAGACCGGCGAAGTTGGTCTGCCTGCCCCCGAGAGAAACCACCGGCCACCACGGCCATCTCCATGACCTGCTCCTGGAAGAGCGGGATTCCCAACGTACGCTCAAGCACAGGTACAAGGGAGGGATGCGCGTAGTCGATGGGTTCGTCGCCGTTGCGGCGTGCCAGGTAGGGGTGAACCATGCCTCCTTGAATCGGGCCTGGCCGGACAATGGAGATTTCGATGACCAAGTCGTAGAAGCATCGCGGCTTGAGACGCGGGAGCATCGACATCTGTGCACGGCTCTCGATCTGAAACACCCCAATGGTGTCAGCACGACAGAACATGTCGTACACCGCAGGATCTTCAGGTGGAACCGTCGCTAATGCATAGGTCGTTCCGGTCACCTGCTCTATCAGACCAAAGGCCTTGCGTACCGCTGTGAGGATTCCCAAGGCCAACAGGTCGACCTTGACGAACTTGAGCACGTCGATGTCGTCTTTGTCCCATTGAATGACGGTTCGGTCCTTCATGCTCGCGGGCTCAACGGGGCAGAGCTCCACCAACGGCGTCTCGGTGATGACGAACCCACCCACATGAATGGACAGATGACGAGGGAAGTTGCGAAGCTCTGCGGCCACGTCCAAGGTGAGCCTGACAGCATGGTCAGCCGGGTCGAGTCCCCCTTCACGGACCAAGTCGTCGAGCGGCGTGTCCGGTCCTGCAGACCACCGGTCGGTTGATTTCGCGAGGCGCCCCACTTGGTCGAGCGACAACCCCATGACCTTGCCCACGTCGCGAATGGCCGACCGTAGACGGTACTTCACCACTTCATTGACCAGTGCTGCGCGATCGCGTCCATAGCGCTCGTACACGTACTGGAGCACCTCTTCGCGGCGTTCATGCTCAAAGTCAATGTCGATATCGGGCGGCTCACCGCGTTCCCGACTGATGAACCGCTCAAACAGCAGCGAGGCCCGACTGGGGTCTACTGACGTGACGCCGAGGGCGTAGCAGACCGCCGAGTTGGCCGCAGACCCTCGCCCCTGGCACAGGATGCCGCGGCTACGAGCGAAACGCACCACGTCAGAGACGGTGAGGAAGTAGGCCGGAAAGTCGAGTGCCTCAATGAGCTCCAGCTCGTGGGCCACCTGTGCGCGCACAGACGCTGGAACGCCCTCCGGATACCGTTCGAGCAGTCCGTCGTCGGTCAGTTCAGTCAGCCAGGACATCGGAGTCCGCCCCTCGGGGACGACCTCGTGAGGGTATTCGTAGGCCAGATCCCCGAGCGAAAACGTACACCTCTCAGCCAAGGTCACAGCGGCTCGTCGCGCATCCGCCAGGTCCGCAAACCGGTCCGCATAGTCAGCCGGTGCCAGCAATACACGGCTGGCATTCCCCATGAGTGAACGGCCCGCCTTCTCAAGGGTCGTGCGGCGACGAATACAGGTGAGAACGTCTGTGACCGGCTGCTTGCTCGTGTCGTGCATCAAGGGCTGTGTGCTCGCTATCAGCGGCACCTGCAACGCTTCTGCCAACGCCCGCGCGTCCGCCACTCGACGCTTGTCTCCAGGGGTCAACCGGCGTGTGACGGCCACGACACAACGCCCCTCAAAGCCGTCTCGTATGCGCTCACTACGCGCAGCGGTCCAACCGTGGTGCAACACCACAAAGAGCCCCTCTGACTGCACCAACAACCGGTCGACGGTCGTCTCCGCCCGTCCCTTCTCTGCACTGTGGCGCGCATCCGTCAACAAGCGACACAGCGCCGCCCACCCCTGACGGTTCTGTACCAGCAAGCTCACGGGTGGAGCCCCTGCAAGAGTCACCGTAGCGCCACAGACAAGATGGATACCGTGCTCTTCAGCTGCCTTGTGCGCACGAACCAGCCCGTACACCGCATCTCGGTCCACAAGTCCTAGATGTGCAACGCCAGCCTCTGCCGCAGTACGCACCATGTCTTCTGGACTGGACCCACCGCGCAGCAACGAGAATTGAGTCTGACCCAGGAGTTCGGCGTACACACCTGGGGTGTAGCCCGCACTGAACACACGTTCAATATCAAACCTATGAGGTTTGAGTCAGAGCGAAGCTTGGCGGATGTCAGAAGTCAGAGGACAGAGGTCAGAGCAGGCCAGACAAGCTGGCCGGCGAGCTCTTCACCGTCCCAACTCCGCCGGCGCCGCCAGTCTTGAGAAGCGCTGACGGATGTTGCGCCCGGCGCTCTGTCTCCTGACCTCCCGAAACACCGAGAACGCAGCAATCGGCCTCGGATCCACTGTCTATCAGACACCGCGCTCAAATGCTGGCGCCGAAGGCGTCTGCTCTGACCTCTGATAGCTGATAGCTGACCTCCCGAAACACCGAGAACTCACAGACGCCCAGAGTCAGAAACACCGAGAACTCACAGACGCCCAGAGCCAGAGACACCGAGAAATCAGAGACCCAATCGGGCTACTCGGCGTCGCCGCCGGTACCCTCAACATCCGTGCCCTCGCCTTCCTGCGGAGGAAGCGGAGTGCCACCCTCGAACTCGCTTGGAATGCAGATGGTGTCGATGACTTCGCGCTCGGTCTCGCCACACGTCTTGTAGCGAACCAGCGAGTAGATGGACGTTGGGTTCACTGGGTTGACCAGCTTCATCATGTCGAGGCCGGTCCACGTATGGCTGACGTGCCAATCAAGCTTGCCGTCTTCACCTGCGGTGACTGCGCGTGCCGCTGTTGGACGCCACTGGGCGAACGCTTCGAGGTCGTAGGTACAGCCTTCTTCAACCGTTGCCGAGTTGGTACCGGCGAAGTGGTAGTGGAGCTCTGTGCCGATGGTGAATTTCTTCGCCTCAGGCTGTGCTTCCGGGCGCTCCGCCGTTTCGGTCACGACTACGTTTTGGTAGTCGGTGCAGGTTTCCCACAAGAACTCGCCTTCTGCCGGGATGAACGGGTTGGTTCCAACTGGGTTGCTGTCTTCGAGCCAACGACCGTTGTACAGAGCACGGTAGTTGTCGATGAAGACCATGCGACATCCCTCTTGGATGTTCACGTACACAACACCTTGGAGCTTGTTGCCCATGTTGTTGTTGCCCAGGCTGAAGGCCTCACCAGCGCCTTGCTCGTGAGCGGCTTCTGCAGCGGCCTTGGCGGCGCGCATGGCTTCCACCAGTTCTTCATCCGTCTCGCCGCGAGCGCCCAAGTCGCGAAGGCGGGACTTGGTGCAGGATCCGAGCTCATGGCCTTCGAGAGCGGCACACCAGCCGAGGATGTTGTTCGGGTCACGGCAGATCAGCTGATCTTCACGACGCTTGCACGTGTAGGTGTAGACGTCCGACGGCGACTTGATGGTGTAGTCGAGCATCAGCGTGTCTTCTTCCATGTAGAAGCGACCACGTGCCATGGGGTTGGCCATGGTCGTTCCGTCCTGCTGCGCTTCGTTCATTATCCACTCGGACCCCGCCAAGTTGTCGAGGTCCAACGCGCACTCATCCTCGGGCTCTGGGGGTGCGGGGCACGCCATCAGGGCGAGGGGGGCAAGCAATGTCAAGAACGAGGCGCGCATATGGGTCTCCCGGGGGCGGCGAATGCTACCAAGCATGACCGTCCGGCGCCACCTTGGGCCGTGAGGACGGTGCAATCGTTGGCTCGCGGCGGACTAACCGCGCTGGATGGACACGTGTCGTAGGCCGACTGGATTGACGGGCACTGACGGTTCTCCGCGTGGCGAAGTCGTAAGGGGCACCGCCATGATCGCACGAACCGTCTCCATGTCACAACGACCGAAGATGGTGTGCTTGCCGTTCAGATGACTCGGCGTGCTGTCTGTAATGAAGAACTGGCTTCCGTTGGTGTTCGGTCCGGAGTTCGCCATGGCCAACAGGCCGGGTTCACTGAACGTGACCTCAGGGGTCGTCTCGTCTTCGAACCGGTAGCCGGGGCCACCTGTGCCAGTACCGAGTGGGTCGCCACCCTGAATCATGAAGTCCGGAATGACGCGATGAAACACGGTTCCGTCGTACAATGGCAGGCGACGAGTCTCGCGGGTGCGTGGGTCTGTCCACTCCCGCGTTCCCTCAGCCAGCGCCACAAAGTTGGCGACCGTCTTGGGTGCAACCTCTGGGAGAAGTTCACACTGGATGTCTCCCATGGACGTCTGGAAAGTGGCGCGCAGCTCCTGACCAGGCTCCAAGCCAAGCGTGGCCAGCACGGCAGCACGATCGGCGGCCTCACGAACCTCAGCCGCACCTTCCTCGCGCGCGGCCTCGACCTCACGCTCCAATCGACGGACAGATGCGTCCGATGTAGCGACCTGCCCTTCCAGCTCCGCAAGTCGAGACGCGAGCAAGTCGCGCTCAGCTACGACAGCGTCGTGCTCGGAAGAAGAGACACATCCAGTAAACACAACAGCTAACAAACCGATAAACAGCCGCACTGCTACCTCCTGACCTTGGCGCGAACGGGGCGGAAGGATACCCGCACGCCCATTGTCAGGCAAACAACAGAGGCCCTCATGTCCAACGTCACCGTCTTCTTACGCACCGCTCTATTCAGCTTGGGTGGGGACAACGCTCACGTTCCTGCTGGCACAATGGTTCTCAAGGGCACGCTTCCAGAGCCGGATGTCAAGGGTTCCTTGACGCTCACGGTCAGTGAATGCCTCGATCTTCGCGGCAAATCCCTGTCCAAAGAGAGCGTCTCGCTCATCTTGCCCATGTCAAAGGTCGACCACATCCTGCTCACGGACGCGTGAGCCTGCGCGTAGTCGTCACCGCGCTCCTCCTCGTGGGTTGTGATCGGACAACGCATGTTGAGGGAACCGTCGAGATTGTGGGCATGTCCGCTCTCTCCGGTATCGCTGTGCACTCTGAGGACGGCCACTGCAGCGCCGTCACCGACGCCAGCGGTGCCTTCGCCATGGACTGTCGGCCAGGGCTCATCACCGTGGACATCGCGGTGGACTCAGTGCCCCACTACGCTCTGTCCACCACCGTCGATGTTCCAGTGACAGGGCCATTTTCGATAGGCACCTTGGCGCTCACGCCACAGCCCCCGAGCGATGGACTGTGGTGGGTAAGCGACCAAGGCGCGACTGCCCTTCCCAGCACACACCTCCTGCGAACCGGCGACCGCGGTGAGAAGTCCTACTGCCTTGCCGCACAACCACAGCCCCAGGACACAACAGCAACCGCAACCGCAGGCAGCGTGCACTTCGTCGACCAACAAGCACCTCCGTGGAAGCTGTTTCGTCTCGATGACCAAGGGTGCGCGCAACGCTGGCGCTGGCATGCAGGAGCTTGGCGCGTCACCGCGAGCGATGTACCTGATGGGACTGTTGAGCCACTGCCCAACGCTAGTTTGCACCACTTTGCACTGCAGGCCGGCCAGTACTTTGTGGCCGATTGGGCCCAGGGCCGACTGACACCGGACCGGCCACAGAGCACGAGCACCGGTGAGAAACGCTATCTGGGCTCAGTCATCCTGGTGACCGAGTAGCGCGCCCCCCCTTGCAGGCGCGGTTTCTCTGGGGTACCCCTGCCCGCTATCTAATACGGAGTCGACATGGCATTCGAAGTCGGTCAGAAGTGCGTGGTCCCGCAGCTCGGAGTGGGAATCGTACGGTCGATCGAAGACATGAGCTTCGAAGAAGCAACGTACAGAGTCTACAACGTCAAGATTCTTGAGAACGGCATGGATTACTCCTGCCCGGTGGACCGTGCGGAGGCCAATGGCCTGCGTCACCTCATCCCAGAAGATGCCATCGAGCGCGTGTACGACGTGTTGAAAGACCGCGGCAAGCCTGCTGACAAGCAGACCTGGAACCGCCGCTACCGCGAGTACCTCGCGAAGATTCAAACAGGTGACCCCATGGAAGTGGCCGCTGTTCTTCGCGACTTGTCCTTGCTCAAGAGTGAAAAGACACTGTCCTTCGGTGAACGTCGCATGTACGACAAGGCCCACGGCCTCATCGTGCAAGAAATCAGTGCCGCCCGCGACACGGATGAAGATGCCGTCAGCGTAGAAATCAAGGCCCTGTTCGACTAGAACGGCCGCGATTCAGACAACAACGCCCCCGCTGACAGCACGTCAGCGGGGGCGTTGTTTGTTGGGACAGACAACTAGAAGCTAACGCCCAAGCCGGCCTGACCATGCAGCTGCCGGTCCGTCAGCACACCCAGGTCATTGCCAGAGGTGTTGCCGGTGATGGTAATGCTACGCGCGCCATAGCCACCGCCAAGGGACAGGAACAGGTTGTCCGCGACGTTGAGACCAACCTCCACGTCCAGTCGGCCCGCATACGGGTCCTTGCCGTACGCCAGGCTGCCGTCGTAGCTCACGACGGCAAACACGTTCTCGGTATCCAAGGCCAGCTCACCACCAATAGTGAGTGCGGGGACGGAGAGCGTTGTGTACTCAATCTGCCGCGCCTCAACATCACCGGTGAAGTAGATAAAGTCGCTAAACTCTCCACCAATGCGAACACCTGGCGAAAGCACCACAGAGGGCGCCAAGCGAATTGGGTAGCGCCCCACAACAGCTGCATGCCCAACCTGGAGCGAGTCCTTGGCAACAGCACCCTCAAACTCTGGGGCGGTCACGCCGTACCAAGTGGAGCGATAGCGAGCGGCAATGCCGACATACGGCACGGCTTCGACAAAGCCACGACCGACGACCTCGATGCCCAATGGAGTGGCTGCACCGTCTCCAAGGTCCGTCCCAACAACAACCGCTTCGTTCAACAGCGGTCCACCATCACCAGAGGGGTCCTGAGTGTAGGTGTACGACGACGCAACGAAGCTTCCGCGTAGACGGATGGCGGCGTTTGGATTGGTGACGAACGCAGTTTCTTCCGGCGGTGGTTGCGGGACCGCAACTTCGACCTCGGGGTCTTCCACTGTGGCCTCAACCACAGCGACGACGGCTTCGGGTGCCCCCCCCAACCAAGCAGAGGTGGCACGCCACGAAGCCGCACCATCAGAAGACGAGAATGGCGGCAGGTCAATCTCTGCAGATGCGGGGACCTGAGCCAACACAAGGTCCGCTTCGATGTCTCCCACCTTGGCAACGATGCGCACGGCACTCTCGGTCTCTGGACTGCGGTAGCGGGCCATGGCCACACCCGAATCACCAGTAGCGACTGTGCGCTCCAGGCGTCCGCCACCTTCCACAACTTCCAGCGCAACGGCCACACCCGGAACCGGCACACCGTAGCGGTCCAAGGCCACGACAGCGATAGGCAACGCACTGTTTGGCGCAACCGTGCGGCGAGGCACCGAGAAGGCCAACGATGCTGTGGGTAGGCCCGTTGCTGGTGTCGCGACGGAGACGAGTCGGTCTTTCGACGTAGGGGTCAGTGTAGCGACACCACGGTAGGTCCCGCGACCACCATCTGTCAGGCTGACCTCGTCATTACCAAGCAAGGACAAAGAGTATCCAGCAGCAGCACGGTCGTCGGCATCACGAACAATGACTTCCACAGCGAGCGGGCCGGAGCCAACAATTTCGTCGTGGGCCAGCTCAATGCTTGCAGGGCGACCGTCTAGAATGCCGACCTCAACCGTGCTGGACTGATTGTCTTCGTCTGGCAGAGACACCGTGACGGACGCGGTTGTGGCGTCCGACGCATCGACAGTCCAGTCCACAGCGACCACACCGGCAGAGACACGGCGCACCGCGCTCATTGTGCCGACGGACGTTGTGATCTGCGGTAGCGTAACGGCGTCCAGCTCACCCGTAGGCTCTACAACTGCCGCGTAGACCGTGACCTGACTGCCTTCGGGAACGGCAGTTGGAAGCGGCAAAAGCGCAATGCGACGGGACGCTGGAATCGCGAGGTCGAGAGCACTCTCGGTGACTTGACCATCGATCACGACCACCTGCGTGGCAATGCTCACACCTGGCGGCACAACGATGGGTACGAGTGCAGCGCCATCGGATGCGGCGCGTACTGGCCCATATTCACGGTCACCGATTCGCAAGATGACGGTGGCACCCTCTGGTGCTGCAACCGGAAACTGGACCTTGCCAGACAACGGGATGCCCACCACCGTGGCTCCGTCTCCGCGCTCATTGACCATGCCGATAATCGCCACGTGAGGGAAGTTCACCGCACGTGGAAGGTAGCGAGCCGTCCAGCGTCCCTCTCCGAGAGGAGTCAGCGTGTCCACGCTGCCGAAGGATGCGCTCATGGATGGCTGCGTTCCAGGTGGAAGCGACAGACTCAGCGTGGCCGAATCATCGTCTCCGAGCACAAGCTCAGTTGGGTTCGCCTCTACGACCGTCGCACCACTAGAGGCGCCAGCGATTTGAACATCACGGGTCAGTGAGATCGACTCGCGATTCGGACCTTTGCCGCGAAGCTCGACACGGACCGTTGTGTCCTGTTGAACGACCGGACCCCGGTAGGTCACGGCGTACAGGCCGTCCCCGGCAGGCCGCCAGTCTGACAGCTCGCCAATCGACGCCGACCCGCGCAGGCGAAGATCCCGGATGGGCTCACCGGCGTCATCGACCGCTAAGACGTAGAGGGTAGCGTCCTGACCGCCCATCACCTGACCTGCTGGCAGCAGCAGTGGTGCTGCAGAAGCAGCGGTGGAAAGGGACAATAGAGCAAGGCCAACGAGCGTGATGAAGGGACGCACCCAACCTCCTAAAACAAGTGGCGAAACCTACCCCAACGCCCATGCGCGCGTGTCAACGGACCGTTAGACTCCACCTGTCCGTGACATTGCGTGACTGATCTCTGTTGAACAGGGAGCCAAGTCGCGCGTCCATGCTGATGTACCAAGGAGTTTCCATGAACCGCATGACCGCCCTCATTGCCCTTCCCGCCCTCATCTTCGGCGCCTGTGACCAGTTCGAAGACATCCTCGGAACGGATGACACCGGCAACAACACCCCGATTACCACCATCGATCCACTCATCGCCGGCATCAACTTTGGCTGCGACACCGGCAACCCAGACCAGTGGTGGTACGACGTTGTCAACGAAGGTTGGGCCGGTGGCGTGACCTTGAACATCTTCGAGACCGGCGCATGGACCGGCGCCGCCAATGACGCAGGCAATGCCAGCTCAGTGTGGGACGAACGCCACGAGATGACCAACATCGAGTTTGCCGCAGACGGCAGCTCAGACCGCTGGGGCGTCGAGCTCAACGATGTTGAAACCATCGGCGAGCAGATCGCAGATTCCACGACCCTCTTCGGCTGTGCTTGGAATGACGGCGGCTCGCTCGCGTTCATGGTCACCATGCGCGACGAGAACGGCGCACAAGCGGACTGTGCCATCTTCGGCCATGAGTCCGAGCAGTACTTCAACGGCCTCGAAGGCAACAGCTGCATCTGCTTCGAGAGTGACCAGAACTGCAGCGACTAGTCGCTCGTCTCACAGAATTCGTCTGGCCTTGACCTCGAGGTAGCTCGCCAACAAGTTGGGAGTGAGCGCCTCGGGGTCACCGCCGACCACCAATGCCCCGCGCCGTTGAAGGTCCGCAAGGGCCTTTTCGCGCCAGCCGGCAATCTCGGCTGCAGCCCCTCGCGTGTACGGGTCTACGCCTGGATTGTGTAGCAGCGCTTCGATGTCTGGGTCTCGCACCCACACACAGACCGGTACATGACGTCGCGCCAATGCAGAGACCAGCTGGTGGGCAAGCTCTGCGCTCGCTTCATCCACGATGGACGTGAACAGAACCACCAGACTGCGTCGCTTTACGCGGCTCGCCAAGTACCGGAACGCCATCGCGTAGTCGGGCTCGCCCGCCGACGGAAACACGTCGTACAGACCGCGAATCAAGCGCGCACCATTGCGGGCGCCAGCCTTGGGCGGAAGCCACGCTCGGACCTTGTCGTCGAACGCCAGCATTCCTACGCGGTCGCCATGACGCAGCGCCGTCTGACCCACGAGCAATGCGGCATTCAGGGCATGATCGAAGGCGGACAGGTCGCCCATCTTCGCACTCATCATCCGTCCGCAGTCCAGCAACAACAACACATTTTGGTTGCTCTCTTGGCCGAACTCCCGCGTCACCAACTCTTGGCGACGGGCAGTCGCACGCCAATCAATGTGCCGGTACACGTCCCCACGAACGTAGGGACGAAGGCGCTCGAATTCGTTCTCCCCACCCGGCTTTCGACGCGCACGCACCGGCGCACGCCGTTCATCTTCGCGGTTGTGGATGTTGTTGAACCGAAGCTGGGCGAAGTTGGGGTACACCCGAACAATATCGTCAACCACTATGCGGCGTTGCCCCTCGAACAACCCCAGCGGTGAACCGAATCGTACCGTCACAACGCCAAACGCATGGGCCCCACGCTCAGTCACCATCAGCTCATATGTGTGCTCCAGCCCCACCGCATCGAGGCGTCCCACGTATGGGAGCCCCCGCGTGTTCCCGGGGGCCTCATCGACGACGCGGACGGACAAACGACGACGACCCGGTGTCGACAACCGCAACAACACTGAAAACGGTCGTCCAACCGCTTGGACGGGCTTGAATGACCGCTCGACCGAGACACGTCCACGATTCGCAAGCCAATCCAGCAGACACACCAACAACAGCACCGCATTCAACGCCAACAGCGGTGCTAACGCCGACTTAACGAAGAACACCACAGCGCTAAGCGCCAGCAGCGGAAGCGTGAGCAGTACGAGCCGACGTGTTGGAATCACGCGCTTTCACCACCGGGAACCGGCACATCTGCGAGCAAGTTCTGCACGATTTGGTCCGCGTCTAGCCCTTCAAGTTCGGCGTCTGGTTGCAGCACGAAGCGGTGCCGCAGAACAGCTGCGGCAAGCTCCTTGACGTCATCTGGCACTACAAAGTTCCGACCTTCGGCGGCAGCACTCACCTGCGCACACAGCAACAGCGCAATGGAGGCACGCGGAGAGGCCCCCAGCTGAACGGCAGCATGCTGACGAGTCCGCCCGACCAACTCGGCAATGTAGTCCAAGATGACAGGTTCTACGCGCACTTCACGAGCAGTCTTCCGCATCTTGCGAAGCACAGCCACATCTGCAACCGTCTTCAGTCCAACCGCATCGAGGTCTGACGCATCAAAGCCCGCAAGAATGTTCTCGAGTAGCGTGACCTCGATCTCCTTTGCGGGATGTTCGACGTGCAGCTTCATGAGAAACCGGTCGAGCTGCGCTTCAGGAAGTGGGTACGTTCCTTCGCTCTCAACCGGGTTCTGCGTGGCCATTGTGAAGAACGGCCAGGGTAGAGGACGGGTCTGGCCGTCGATGGTCACCTGACGGTCGCCCATGGCTTCCAGCAGTGCCGCTTGAGTCTTGGCGGGTGCCCGGTTGATCTCGTCCGCCAGCAGAATCTGAGCAAACACCGGTCCTTCAAAGAACACGAAGCGTCCGTGCTCTTGGTCGAACACATTGCCGCCGGTGACGTCAGAAGGCATCAGGTCTGGCGTGAACTGGATGCGACGAAAGTCGGCACCAATCACCCGCGACAGACTGCGTGCGAGAAGCGTCTTACCGATACCTGGAGGTCCTTCAAGCAGCACATGGCCACCTGCTAAGAGCGCTACCAAGACGCCTCGAACGACAGCGTCTTGGCCCAAGACAACACGCCCAATCTCGTCCTCCATCTGCCGAAAGCGCTCGGCAAAGTCCCAGCCAAGCTCAGAGTCGTTCAGTCCCGGTGTGTCGTCTTCCACAAGTCCTCCATGTCGTTCAGGTCGTCGCTCGTCTCGTTCCCTTCGGCCAAGTCTCGAGCGCGTTCTGCCCACGCTGCTGCATCTTTCGCAGAGCGACCCCCGCGTTCCGCGCGGGCCTGTAGGCCAGATTGTCCAAAGCGCAGCAATGCCCATCGGGCGTATGCAGCAATCACCCACGGTCGCGCACGCAGCCGCTGATAGCGGTGTCCGAGCGCAGTCACGTGGTCGGAGAAGTGCTGCCTCTCCCCTTCATCTGGGTCCTTCAACGGAGCGAAGGGCCAGCCCAACCACAGCGAAGCCACCGCCATGGTGAACAACAGCTGCAACAGGAATGGCAACAGCTGCGCATTCCACAGGGACTGGAGCGGGTTGTCTGACCCGGAGGATGCCGAGGCCAACAGCGCCAGCTGCACAGTCGTCTGGTCGGCGGCATCTGGAAGGGGGTCAAAGCGAGCGATGTCCAGTAGGTCGAGCAGGAAGGCCTCGTTGTCCGCCGCCATCAGGGACGCGTTCCACAGAAGGCGCTCATCGCTGATGCCGTACACAACGCCATCGCCGGCGTACAAGGCCGCTACAAAGACCGCTCCACCCGCAGCGTCCGCCACCAACGGCACCGCATCCCCGTTGGTCCAACCGCTAAGCTCCGCATCCGGCCACAAAGGCCGAGTAATGCCCGTGGCTACTGTCCACTTTGTAGGCGTCGCAACCGTCCACTCACCGAATCGAGGGTAGGCGTCCTGAATGGCCCCAGCAACAACGAGAACACCGCCCTCACGGACCCACGACTTGATGCCAACCCAGTCCGACTCCGCAGGTTGAATGCCCGAGAGGTCCAGGACGAGAACGTTTGTCTCTTCATCGATGGTCTCAAGAGACCGAAGACGCCACGAGACCTTGTAGTCGGCCAACTCAAACAGATCGGCAACGGCTGCATCGCCGTGGGGACCGTAGCGGTAGTCGCCATCTGCACCCATGGCCAAGGCCACAATGCACAACACCGCCACTGTGCCAATCAGCTTGCGTACTGCAGACAGGACCGCAGCGGCGTCCTGCGACGTGGCTTCATTCCCGCCCCACCGAAGCAGCTCCACCCAACGAACAACGACACCCAATGGGCCTTCGATGTCCGGCTTGCGACGCATGCTGCGGAGATACTCTCGATCCGTGCGCGACCGGTGAAGCCGAACCACGCCGGCGTCTCCCAGGTGGCGAAGCGCAGCGGCACGAGCCAGCAAGATGGCGTCAGTGACGCGGTCCTCGGCGAGCGCACGCTCAGCGGCACTCAACAGGTCATCGCTCGGAATGTCGGGCACTTCGTTGTCAGCGACCGACTCAATCATGGGGGCTGGCACGGTCGAGACCAGGGGCTCGTCCGCAACTTCACCGGTTCTCCGCTGGGCAATCGCCCAGAAAATGAGACGAAGGACGACCAACACCCCAAGCGCGATGACAGCCGCAACCAGCCACTTCGCGACCGAAGCTAGCCAGCCCAGCGACGTCTCGGGAGCCTCACAAGAAGAGGTGGACGGGGTCCAATCCTGCCCGCCAGCAGGCGCGTCGGGCTCACCAGCCGGACTCGTCGTCGGCTCGCCACCGCCGCCCATACATCCACCGCTAAGGTCGGTAAACACGTCACCTTCAGCAGATCGGCCACACAGCTCGTGGAATCCGGGACAGCGCGAGATGTCGATCTGGTCTTCGAGAGTGCACCAGGGTCGCACATCCGCCGAATACGGCCCTGCTTCGTGGCAAAACCGGTACTCCGGGTCATCCAGCGCGTACTCGCGCTCGTCCACCACCGGAACAACGGGCGGCTCTTCCGCCATGGGAGCTTGGCAGCCTGCTACAAGCAGAATGGCGACGAGTGAGCGCATCAATGCAGACCCAATGCGCGAAGGGACACCTGAAGGTCCCAGCCTTCGCTGCGGGTGCGGGTATCGACGTACAGCAGCAGTCGATACGCGCCAATGACCGGTTGGGCTGCAAGCAAGCCAAACAGAATCCATGGGGTGGCCTGCAGGTTCCACGGTGAGCCAAACGGTGCGCCGAACTGAAGGAGAAAGCCCATGCACGTAGACCCACACGCTTCGGCCAAGGCGGCGAACCAAAGGGCCAAGAACAGACTCCCGACAGCACCCGCCAGAGCGGCACTCGCCCCCTGGCCAACGAGCCGCTGGCTGCGACGGGCGGCAACCCAGACACCGCGGCGCACACTGTCTGGACGTTGCTCCAGCAGCACACACTCTGGAATCCACACCCACAGCAACAGGGTTGGAACCAGCGACACGCCACAGGTGCAGACACCGGCAAACGCGTTGATGACCATGAGCCCAACCAAACCAATCATGCCCATCCAGCGGGACAACAACTCGCGCAGCAAGGCGAGTACCGACACCTCGTCGGCAAACATGAGTCGTCCCGCCAACAGCGTGAACGGAATGCGCAGCACGGAGGCCACGGCCCACACAACCAGAGCCAACCCCCAGTGCCAATCGAACCACCAGCCAACCGGCAAGCTGACAAGCCACACCGGTAGCAACAAGAGCAGGCCCAAGCGCACAAACGAGCCACCGCGCTTGGCGAGTAGGCGCCACGTCAGATCAAACACGGCCAGTGGGCTGCGGGGTCGCAGCTCAATTCGACAAAGGTTCGGGTTCATTCGTCGTCCATCCGAATCCCGCCCAAGGACAACCAAGCGCCGACTAGAAAGACCTGTACGGCTCCAAAGATCAGCTTGCCCACGAGCGGCACTGGAGACGCACTCCAGAAGGCTTCAATGGCAGCCGCGCCAAACAACAGGGCCGTAGCGCCAATGACCAGGCGAAACAGAGAGGGACCCGCAGCTTTGAGAGACCCAGCCCGGGTCCTCCCGTTCGTCACCACAATCGACCAACCCAACTTCAGACCCGCCGTGCCCGCAACCACCACACCCGTCAGCTCCCACGCGGTGTGTCCGGCGGTGAAGTCGAGAAGGTTCCACCCGGCCCCAACGGACCAAAGATAGCCTTCAATCACGCCCATAACTAAACCATTGTAGACGAGCGTATACACGGAGCCCAAGCCAAGAAAGGCCCCAGTGGCGAAGCAGCGCAAGGCGATGCCCACGTTGTTCATGACGTAGAAACCCGCCATCATGGCGTCTTCCCCAGCCTTACGCGACACGGTGTCGCCACCGTACATCTGCTCCATGTGCTGCAAGGTGGCTTCGGGCAATACAGAAGTCGCAAAGCCTGGATCGACCAACGCACCCAACGCACCAATCGCGAAGGGTCCGTAGAACAGCAAGCTCGCGAGCAGAAAGAACCGCCACTGACGTCGCAGTTCAACGGGAAAGTCGACCATCACTGCGTGCAAGATGCTGCGACCACCGCCAGACCGCTGGCTTCCGTACAGCTGGTTGTGTGCGTTAGCGGACAGTTGCTCCAAAAACCGAACGATGTCCGGCGGGAGATCGAGGCTACGGGCCCGAGAAAGGTCTGCGGCAACACTACGATACAAACGGGCAAGCTCGGACCACTTTTCAGCGCCACTAATGCCGGTTTTCAACAGGTGATCGAGCCGATTCCATCGGCCTTGACGATCAGCAATGAACGCTTCGCGGTCGCTCAACGTTCCCTCCCTGCAGCGCGGGCATACGCCAAGACAAGCGTACGTGTCCACGTCTCAGCCCGCCATCCCGTCCTGTCCTGAAGTGCTGGGCCATACAGAGCGGCCAGCTCCTCCGCCCGCTCGCGAGACAGCCGAGGCAACCGGCGCATGTACTCCTCAAGCACGCGGCGTTCTTCGACGGTCAAGGCCAAGGATACAGGTAATGCCTGACGTTCTTCCTCGGTAACAGGCGGCTCAATGGCAACTGTATTGAGCATGCGTTCTCGGTCCTCAACCACCACAACCGTCCCGCCTACCAAGTCGCCCAGTCGGCGAAAGCGGGAGTCCAACAGCATGCTGACCAAGCCTACCGCGAAGAATCCAGGCAAGAAATCCGCAGTTCGCAGAAGGTTGCGCAGCACAAAGTCGGAAAAGCGCCCAGGCGCGCCATCTTCGCGGACAACCCGAATCCCCAGAGCCAGCTTTCCTGGCGTGCGGCCCGACATCAGCCACTCGAACATCGCGCCGTAGACCCACTCCAGGAAGAACAATCCGAGCAGATACCCACCCCTGCCAATGCCGTCTCCGCCCGGCACCACCAAAGCTACAGCCACAGCGATCACCCATATGACCGCCAGAATGGCTCCACGGCACATTCCATCGATCAGGTAAGCCGCTGCGCGCCGTCCTGGGCCGGCCAAACGGTACCGCAACACCACGCGTTCGGGAGTGTCCACCTGCGCTGTGGTGTCGAGCCGCAACACGCTGCTTTGATGCCTCCAACGGAGCACGATGCATAGCGCATCGCGGCTACCTCGGCCCCACTTCAAGTAGGCGCCGTGACAATCCGGCGCACAAGGGCGACGCAGGGCCAGGCCTTAGGCTAACGTGGCGGCCTGTAAGTCTCCGCACTCAGGCTGGTTCTATGCGCTCGTCAAGCTTCCCTCGCTCTGCCCTCATCCTACTCGGTGTCTCAGGTGTGCTCGCCGCAGCCGCAGCGACCCTGGTCCAACCGACCGATGCAGGATTTGATGACACGCTTCGACCGGGCGTTTCGTCCAATGTCACAGCGACTGCCACAAGTGTAGAAATCGCCACAGTCGTTGCGACAACCGGCGGCTACTACCGAAGCACGACTGGCCGCTTCAAGAACAGCCTGGTGAGCGCCCAGCTCGACAAAGACACCGCCGGCGCGTGGACCGGGTCGGACAGCCGCTTTGACGCCGGGCTTAGTACCGGCTTTTCGCAGTCCGGAATCTTCCACCCAGGCGAATACCGCGTCGGTACGACCACACGTCACTACCGAATCGGTCCCTACCTAAACGCTGGCGACGTCGCGACTCTGGCGAGTGGCACGGTCATGACACCCGTTGCTGAGCCTACCTTTGTGCGCTTCCTGACAGGTGCTACAACCGGCACAGACCCCGCCGACTACACCATCACCTTCACCTTTGATGGCCCGGGTGGTTCCGACCCGGAAGTGGTTGAGACCGCGACCATCCAACCCACGGCCGGCACTCCGCGTACCTCAGGCAGCCTAGGCGCCTCCGTCCGCGTACTCACCTCCACCACACTGCTAGGCGAGCTGCTCGATGAAGTCATCGTGGAGCTCCCCGCTTCCGCGGACCCTTTGCTCAATGTCGTGATCACCTACCCCGCAGACCTGAACGGACCGCTGGCTGTGTCCCACGAGCTGAGCCAGGCCGACTACGACACAGTCTTCGATGACTGGCGAGGCGTCTACGCCTCTGGAAACACCGACCTCATCGCACAGGCCGGCCTGACCGGAGACGGCACTGCGTATTGGTACGGGTTCGTCTGGGCCGAAACAGGCCTAAGCAGCCCCGCTCCAGTCGAAGCACTGGGTGACATCGACATCTTGGTGTACTGCGGCAACGGTAGCAGCACATGGACGCTCGCTGGAGACTTCGCCCCATCCGACAGCGAATTCGCAGGGTCCACACACCCACTGACCAACAACGGAACCGGCGCCTGTGTCGGCCCTTACGTTCGGTATGAAGCAAGCTTTGAAGCGCACTTAGACGCCAGCCCGTCGCTCGATTCCGTCACTTTCCTCTACGACGTGGACGCCGACGGAGACGGCATTGGCGCCCTGGGCTACCGGCCAGATGGTAGCCAAGGCCAGGCCGACTGCAACGACAATGACGCGACCATCTCCCCAGATGCAGACGAACTCTGCGGCGATGGCATCGACAACAACTGCGACGGTTCAGGCGACAACCTCACAGACGACGAAGATGGCGACCTCCTCGACTCAGAGGCCGAAGCGGCCGTGGGCACCGACCCTTGCGAAGAAGACACCGACAACGACGGCATCAACGACCGTCTCGAAATCCAAGTCACCATCACCAACCCACTCGATGCCGATACAGATGATGACGGCCTGTCCGACGGCGCGGAAGACCCCAACAGTGATGGTTGTAGCGTAGGCGAGACCTGCTCATCGGCCCACGACACAGACGGCGACGGCCTAACGGACGGTCTCGAGCTCGGCGTCACCACACCCATCCCAGGCGGCACAACCGCCGGCGGCATTGTCTTCATTGGAACAGAGATCATCGACGGAGGCAGCCCGTGGAGGGCTGACGCTCAGCCGGGCACAACAACCATCGCCACAAACCCAGACAGCGACGGTGACGGTCTATGTGACGGCAACATCTCCTTCGGGGCCTGTGTCGCCGGCGAAGATGACAATGCAGACGGCTTCTACAACGACACCGAGACCAACCCTCGGGCCGCAGACAGTGACCTAGACGGCGCGAACGACCGCATCGAGAAAGTGGTTGAGCTGACCGACCCTCGCGACACCGACACCGACAACGACGGCATCTTGGACGGCCCGGAAATCGCGGGTGTGACGGATCCCAAAGACGCCGACTCTGACGACGACGGCCTGTCTGACAACGACGAGTCCACCACAGACCCCTTGGATGCGGACTCTGACGACGACGGTCTTAGTGACGGTCTTGAGCTCGGCCGAACCACCGGGATCCCAGGCGGAACGTCAACGGGTACCTTCGTCGACTTCGGTGGCACAGCCAACAGCTGGATCCCAGACAGCGATCCCACCTCGACCACCCTGCCAACCAACCCCGACAGCGACAACGACGGCGCCTGTGACGGCCCGGTCGATGTCAGCCCGGACTGCGTGGCCGGCGAAGACCTCAACTTCAACGGAAACAAAGAAACCGACGAGTCCGACCCGAACGATGACGACTCGGACAACGACACGCGCAATGATGGTCTCGAGATTGCCAACGGCACTGACCCGTTGAACTCAGACACGGACAATGACGGCATCAGCGACGGACAAGAGACGGCGACGGACGCCCTCGACGCCGACCGCGACGATGATGGCATCAAGGACGGTGATGAAGCCGCCCTGAACACCAACCCATCCGTCTTCGACACCGACGGCGACGGCCTCGGTGACGGTCTGGAAGTTGGACGCACCATCCGAATCCCCATTGGCACGAGCTCCCCAGGCGGCATCGCCTTCTTGGGCACGGCAGTCGGTTTTGTTGGAGACACAAACACCAGCCAGAACACCCTGCCGAACAACCCCGACTCCGACAACGATGGCTTGTGTGACGGCCCCGGCAACGCCGCCGGCTGCTCGCCTGGCGAAGACCGCAACGCCAATGGCGCGGTCGACGGAACCGGTGCCAACGCCGAGACCGACCCCAGAAACTCCGACACCGACAGCGACACCTTGTCCGACGGCGCCGAAGAAGCGGCCAACCCGCACATCACAGACCCACTGACACGGGACTCCGACGGAGACGGCCTGGGCGATGCTGATGAAGCAGCCAACAACACCAATCCGCGAGACAGCGACTCGGACGACGACGGCCTGTCCGATGACGATGAAGTAGGCGCCGGCACAACCAACGCCAACGCAGCCGACACCGACGGCGACGGCCTCAACGACGGCCTCGAGAGCGGACGCACTGTCGCCCTACTCCCCGGCACCTCTAGTGTTCGTGGCTTGCCCTTCACCGGTACGGCGAACTCCTGGGTTCCAGACACGCCCAACAGCGGAACCACCAACCCCCTCCGTGCCGACACCGACAGCGACGGCCTGTGTGACGGTCCCGGAAACGCCAACGGCTGCACCCCTGGCGAAGACCGCAACGCCAACGGTACGATCGATGGTACCGGCGCCCAGACCGAGACCGACCCGAACAACTCCGATTCAGACGGTGACACCCTGTCCGATGGCGTCGAAGAAGCAACCCTCACCGACCCACTCGTACAAGACACCGACGGTGACGGCCTGCGCGATGACGCAGAAGCCCAACAAGGCACCAACCCACGAGACCGCGACTCCGACGACGACGGACTGTCGGACAATGAAGAGACTGGCGGCAACACCACCAACGCCAACGTTGCCGACACGGACAACGACGGACTGAATGACGGCCTAGAGCTTGGCCGCACCACCGGTCACACCGACGGTACCTCCAGTGTTCGCGGCCTGACCTACTCGGGTACGGCCAGCTCATGGGTCCCTGACTCGCCCAACAGCGGCACCACGAATCCCCGCAACGCCGACAGCGACAGCGACGGCCTGTGCGACGGCGACCGGAACGTAAACACCGGAACCGGCTCCCCGTGCGCAGATGGCGAAGACACCAACCTCAACGGTCGTATCGACCAGACCGGCGCGAACCAAGAGACCAACCCGAACGACAGCGACTCGGACGACGACACCGCACTGGATGGGCGCGAAGTCACCGTCTTGGGCAGCGACCCACTTGATGACGACACCGATGACGACGGCATCCTGGACGGTAACGAAACCGTCGCCAACGTGCGCGACGCAGACTCAGATGACGACGGCCTGTCCGACTTCGAAGAGCGCTCCCCTGGCGGTACCGGAACCAACGCCAACGATGGCGACTCGGACGACGACTTGCTCAACGATGGACTCGAGCTGGGTCGCACCGTCCGAATCGCTGGCGGCACAAGCTCACCCCGCGGCATCACGTTCACAGGAACAGCAAGCAGCTGGACTCCTGACTCGGACCCGAACGTCGCTGAAAACACCAATCCGTTGAGCAACGACTCCGACAGTGACCAACGGCGCGACGGTATTGAAGACTTCAACCGCAACGGTGCCATCGACGCTAACGAGACCGACCCGAACAACGCCGACACCGACATGGACGGCATTATCGACGGTCTTGAAGACCGGAACAACAGCGGCCCCGTAGTGGATGCCGGCGAGACCGACCCGCTAGACGGCGACTCGGACGACGACGGCTTGGCCGATGGCTTCGAACACGGCGCAAACGGCGTTCGGGACAATGGCGAGACCAACGCCCTCGTCTTCGACACAGACGCGGACTTCATTGGGGATGGCGCCGAGGTCAACATCACCCGCACCAACCCGCTGCTGACCGACTCTGACGGCGACACCGCCTTTGACGCCTACGAGCTCGGTGTGCTCGCGACCAACACCACCAACAACACTGGTTTGCCGCACATTGTGGTCGGTCTCATCACACCCATTCTCAACACTGACGGCGACTTGCTCATCGACGCCCTCGACGAGGACGACGACAACGACGGCATTCTCACCAGTGCCGAGAAGGATTTTGGCGGCACGGTCGATGCCCTGGACAGTGACGGCGACCTCCGGCCGAACTTCCGCGAAGAGGACGACGACAACGACGGTGCTCTCACCATCCATGAGCTCGCTGTCGGCACCGACCACAAGTTTGGCGACACCGACAACGACGGCCTTCTCGACGGCTGGGAGTACGGTCCTGACTACGTCGCCGACCGCACCATCCCAGCGAACCCGCTGAACAGTGACAACGACGATTTGATCGACGCAAATGACGATGACGACGACAACGACGGCATTCTCACCAACGACGAGATGTCTGACGGTAACCTTGATGGTCGACTGACCGGCATTGAGCTGGCCACCAACGACCGCGAGGGCTGTGGCGCGGTTCCTGACGGCCTCCTGTGTCACCTGGACACCGACTGTGATGGCGACGGCATCTGCGACGGTTCGGCGCCGACCAGCGCAGAGTGTACAGCGGGTGGCGAGTTCACCCGGCCCGGTGGCATCCCCGCCTTGGAAGACCTGCAGGACCTCGACAACGACCTCCTGCCCAACATCTGGGACTGTGACGACGAAGACGGCGGCGTTGGCGACTCCGACGGCGACGGCTTCTCGAACAACGAAGAAAACAGCGTGTGCGTCACCGCTGACACACCGTTCATCTCCACCTGTGTGCTCAACGACAGCGGCAATGACTACAACTGCTGCATGGACCCTGGAAGCCCCGACACAGACGGCGACGGCGTGCCAGACAATGTTGAAGTCACCAACATCGACTCCCCCACTCAGACGGACGACGACAACATCCCAGATGTGCTCGACGATGACGACGACGACGACGGCATCCTGACCCGCTTCGAGGACTACAACGCTCCCGGACTAGGCTTCTGCGCCGACCGCAACGCCGGTGAAGTCTCGGGCGACGGCGACCCTACCAACGACGACACCGACGGTGACCGGATCGCCGACTACCTCGACAACGACGACGACAACGACGAAGACCCGACCTCCGCAGAAGCGCACACTCCCGGTACCTACGCCTGCGACTTCTCCATCCTCAACGACGAAGGCTTCCCCGAGCTCGACGAAGATGGCGACGGCATTCCCGACTACCTCGACGGTATCGAAGACGGCCCGACCGCAGACAACGACGGAGACGGCATCAGCAACGGTGACGAGGCAGCCCTGGGTCTAGACCCCAACACCGTCGACAGCGACGATGACGGCGTGCCTGACGACATCGAGCTTGGCGATATCGACGACCCCACAGACACAGACGAAGATGGCACCATCGACGCCCTGGACTCAGACGACGACGGTGACGGCATCCCAACTGACGAAGAAGGCGCGTTCGACTTCGACAATGACGGTACCTCCAACTACTTGGACACAGACTCGGACGGCGATGGCATCTCCGACGAAGACGAAGGAACCGGCGACAGCGACGGTGATGGCGCTCCAGACTTCCTCGACACCTTCGATGACGTCTTCGGCAGTGGCCCCGCGGAAGTCGATGGCAGTCAGACCAACGAAGAGTTCAGCGCTGGCTGTGACGCCTCCTCAGGTGCCCCCTTCGCCCTGTTCGCATTCCCCCTCGGCCTCCTGTTGCTTCGTCGCAAGCGTCGGTAGAGTCGAGAGGGTGTCGAATTGGGTCATCCGCAGTAGCCGGACGGCCAATGCCGGTCTACGTGCCAACCAGAGAGGCTTCCCATGAAACTTGCCGCACATCCCCTTGTCGTCGCTGTTGCTATGGGTCTACTGGATGTTGGCGCTCTGGCGGCGTTTGACGACACCACGCCCCAAGCCCACCCCGAGCAGGACTGCGCTACCTGCGATGACAGCGAAAACGCCCAGTTGGTCAGTGCTCTAAGCAGTGAGAAGACCACGCAAGATGACGGCTTGGCAGAGCTTATTCACGAAGTACGTGGCGTCCTCGGCTAAGGCAAAGCGCACATTAGCGTTTTCTACTTGTCACGTTTTATTGTTCTTGCGGCAGGGTCTTCATTGCGGCATCTTCTTTGTGTCAGCGCGGCGTTCAACTCGACGGACGCGAGCCGCTTACACAAACGTCACTCGGAGCCACCCATGAAGACCACCCTCGTTGCATCGATCGCTGCCCTCGCACTCACCTCTGCTTGCACCCAAGAGCTGTCCAGTCGCAATGGCGACTCCGCCGGCTACATGCGCGGTGACCTCGGTACCGTCTCCGACATCGATGACGGCCTGCACGACGCCTTCATGTACAGCGATGGCATGAACACCCACCTCGAAGTGCACGCCCTTGGCGACTACGGTTGGGCCATGGTCGGCATCGACATCTGGGGCGCCGAGTTCGGCAGTGGCCCACTCGCCGCTGGCCAGACCATGACCTTCTACTCCGACGGCCGCGTTGAGGGTGATGACCAAGTTGGCGGCACCGGCATCGGCTGCTCGGGCCCAGACTACGGCCAGTTCGACTACGACGAGCCGTCCGAACAAATCGGCCTGTCTATCGACACGGACCCAGAGACCGGCGGCATCATCGTCGACATCATCGCTGACTTCGGTGACAACGGTGTTGTTGAGACCAGTGTCCCACTCAATGGCGTCACAATGTACTAAGCAAGTCGCCTTCGGGCGAACTTGACTCCGAGACGCCGGGCTTCTTCGCTTTCATCTGAAAGCAGGGAGTCCGGCGTTTCTCGTTGCATCGTGCTGCGACAATCTTGGGGGCTGGGGAGGTCAGAGGTCAGATATCAGAGGTCAGAGCAGGTGCCCTTCGGCACCGGCGTCTCTGCACTCCCTCGCCGATACTTCCGGGCGAGCCGATTGTTCTGACGTCGGACGTCCGAACGGCGAAGGTCTTGGGGACTAGGCAGTTCAGAGGCCAGATATCAGAGCATAGAGCAGGTCCCCGCCAGCACCGGTATCTCAGCGTACACGCGCCAAACGCACCCGGCGCAAGCCGGTTGATCTGACCTCTGACTTCTGACGTCCGAACCACCAAAATCCCCGCAAGCCCACAGCTTCAGTCGAACCAGCCATGGCGAAACCACCGGGCGCGTTCGCGGTACACCCAAGACGCCCCCTGACTGGTTGAGACCACCCAATACTCACGATCAAACCCACCCTCTGGTCGCCACCAGTCCGACTGCAGCCGCTCCGGCCCTTCACAGCGCGCGACTTGCTCCCAGCCGGTACGCCCGTGAATGTTCACCGGCCTGCCTTGGTGCACACGGACCTGAATCGGTTCAGCCGGACTCAACAACCGAGTAGGTCGCGGACACGGCAAGCTGCTCTCCCACTTCACCAGCGCATCCACTGGATCCGGCTTGCTCAGCCGCTCTGGCTTTGCGGGTGGAGCATCCGGCGCAAAGGGTACCGCCTTCCACGCAGCTTCCGGACGCCAAGTATCGACCTCTTCGGTAGCGAAGAGCGCCCCAGAGCCCAGGGCGTCGGTCAGTCGTGCCAACAACTCTGGCAGCACCTCGTCCCCTTCCGTGCGATCGACCAAACCCGGCTGCCACCCCGCTTCACCCGAGACTTCTTCGACTTCAATCGCCAGCTCCACCACCGGGGCATCGAGCTTGAGGTTCTCTAGACGCGTACGGACAATGCGCTCAAGCCCTGGAACACTGCGTGTTGGACGGCCTACGCTGACCGAGACCAAGCGAGTGTGACCAGAGTCCAAGACCAGCCGAAGAACCAAGCGCACTACGGCCTGGTCACGCTTGGCCAGCATGTCTACCACCTGGTGCAGCAACCCAGGCAGGACAAAGTGAATGGGTGCCAGCGTAACAGTCGGTCCCCCCAGCACGACCTCGGCCACAATCGGAGACGTGTCCTTCGCCCACACCGATGGTGCACGCGAAGCGGCTTGGCCACGTGCCACTCGATGCAGTCGGAGTCCACGCTCACCAAAGCGACCCGAGATCGACGCGGGGTCGAGCGCCGCCCATTGACCAATTCTCTCAATGCCAAGCGCATCCAACGTGTGCGCCAAGCTCTCATCTGGAAATAGCGACCACACCGGGAGTGGTGCCAACGCCTCGGCACAGCATCCAGGAGGAACGATAGGGTCGTGGTCTTGAGAGACGGCCAGCGCACGCGCAGCGACCGGGTCATCGGCAATCGCCAAGCGACAGTGGTGGCCCCATGAGGTGGCAAGCTCACGAACGGCCTTGGCAATACCCGTCTCCCCACCAAACAGATGTGCTGTGCCGCCCACCTCAATCGCCAGATCGTCATCCGACAGCACCAGCACTCGGTCGGACAAACGCCCATACGCACTCGCGAGGGCCGCCCAGTCAGCGGCCTCCCCTTCCAGGTCGAGGGGTTCGAGCTGGATTTCAGGAACTCGCGCTCGGCACTCGGTCGCCGTCATTCCTTCGCGCAGTCCGGCATGACGAGCCGCCGGTGTGAGTGCGACCAAGCGCACCGCACTCTTTCGCTCAGCGGTCAATGCAGCAATGTCGTCGGCAAAAAACCCGCATCGTTCCAAGCGAAACGCCGGCAGATGCAACACGAGATAGCGCGCTGCTCTCGCCGAGGTCGGAGCTCGCACTACCCCCATGGGTGCGCTGCTTGTGGCCACTCTGGCAACGGGGCTTGACGATTGCCAGAGCCCGTCCGGTCCCGTGTCACCACCAACGATTCCCCAGCCAACTGAAACCGAAGAGTGGCGGGAATACGACGATCCGGGGCTGTTCTCAGCAATAAGACCGTACACCGACCCAGCTCACAGGCCCGTGACCAGCGAGGTCCCGCACGACGCATCCCGGCCATGCCGCTCACAATCACCAATGGAAAACAGCCCGAACGGGCAATCTGGTCCACCGCCCACTCAGCGCGGTCATGGCTCGGCTGAACCAGCAGCAGACGCCGAGCCACGACCCCATGCTGGGAAAATGCTGGTGGATACAGATCGCGCTGCAAGTCCACCCACGCCACCCGCTCATCTGCCTGCGTTCGCTGAGCGGCGAGGGCCAGCGCCAGCCGTGTACGCCCACTGCCCTCCGCACCATTCACTTCAACCAAGGCCGGACGTGGCAGTCCACCAAAGTGCTCATCCAGGGTCGCAACCCCAGTTCGCACTCGTCGACAGACAACATGGACACCCTCAAGCTCGCGCACGCGTGCCCGGAGCGCATCCAGTGAGGAAACCTCACTCGGCGCGTTTGCTCTCATAGATCCTTCCCACCTGAACATTAGTTCAGTATTGGAAGTCGATCAATGATCTTGCGGGAGAGGCG
This sequence comes from uncultured Pseudomonadota bacterium, assembly GCA_913061235.1. Taxonomy (GTDB): domain Bacteria; phylum Myxococcota_A; class UBA796; order UBA796; genus CAJXTB01. Next base: position 55,762 of record CAJXTB010000027.1, read on the forward strand.
GACAGATATTGGTCAGTCGACTGCGCAGAGCCAGAGATTTCGGCCGAATGGAGGTCAGAGGTCAGAAGTCAGAACAGACCAACAAGTTGGCCTGCAAGCGTCTGCTCCCTGATCTAGAAGAGACCGCGAGTCAAAGGAAACCGAGATTCCAAACGAACCCAGCGCAAGCTGGGTGCTCTGATATCTGACTTCTGACCTCTGATTTCTCGGCCCGCCAAGCTCCTCGCAAAGCCGAGCCCTCCGTGCCACAACGACTTAGTTCGTGGCCCAGCGCGCACTGTCCGCGATCGCGAACCAGTACGCGTACAGCTCACGGTCCTTGGCTACGCCCGGCAAGCGCGAGAACTCCACCCCCACGTCTGCCAGAGACGCAAACGGGTCCGGCACTGCGCGAATGGTCTGCTCAACCGACTCAGCGAGCGACCGCACAGAGGCACCATGGCCCGACCACAACGCCGCGCAGACATGCTCGTCTACGTCGAGAATCGCCTCTTCAACATCGTCTTCGTCGGCATCTCCGACCAAGACTTCTTCCACGCCAGACACGAGGTCCGTTTCATCAAAGTCTGCCCAGAACTCTTCCAGCAGGTCTACACCATCTTCATCACGCCACTGGCGTGCGGCATCGACAGAAGCGCCTTTCCCACCCAAACGCTCGACAAGACCCGCCAGAATTGCGACTTCAATCGCGTCTTCGCCATCGAGAATAGGCTCCTGTAGAACCTCATCCAGTTGGTCCGACAATGCTGCCAATTCGTTGATTTCACCGTCGATCATCACCGTCTCCTGAAAGCCCTGCGGCATACCCCGCCCACGCATCCCGACCAGTCGGATAAAGGCCCGCCATGAAAATACTCCTAGCTAGTCACAACGCTCACAAAGCGGCAGAAGTCGCTGACATCCTCGCAGGCACCGGATTGGAGGTAGTCAACCTTAGCGACTTCCCCGAGATTACCGAGCTTGGCGAAGACCACGACACCTTCACCGCCAACGCCCTGCAGAAGGCCCGAGAAGCCCACGCGGCGACCGGTCTACTGGTCGTGGCGGACGACTCGGGTATTGAAGTGGACGCCTTGAACGGTGCTCCGGGTGTTCACAGCAAGCGCTTCAGCGAGCAGGCCACTGCAGAGGCCAACAACACCCTGCTCCTAGAGAAGCTGGACAGCGTCACCAACCGCACAGCGCGCTTTCGCTGCGTCATCGCGGTCGTAGGCGACGGGTTGGAGTGCATTGCGGCCGGAAGCTGTGAGGGCACCATTGCTCTAGAGCGAACCGGCGAGGGCGGATTCGGCTACGACCCGTTGTTCCTGCCAGACGAAGCACCCGGACGCAGCATGGCTGAGCTTTCCGCCGCCGAAAAGAACGCCATCAGCCATCGCGGACGCGCATTCGAGCAGCTTCCAGAGCTGCTCAAGAACCTGAAGACCGCTACTTAGGCGTGCTTTTTTCTACAACGGGCTTGTCTGCACCGGGCTTCGCCATCTGAAGTGCGAAGGCGAGTACCAGCGCCACACCGCCAAGGCCGCCAAAGAGCTTCCAGGTCAGGGCCCCACGCTCCGCGCGTGTGGACACGTCTGCCCAGTCCGCCAACATTGGAATGTTGATGGCTGAACCGGGAGACTGCATGTTGTAGACAAAGATGCCCGCTGCAATCAGGCAAAGGACAACACCGGGAAAGTAGCGCATAGACACTCCAGCGCCGCCCTAACCGTGTTTCTAGAGTTCGACCGCCACGCGAAACCGCGCCGTATACAGATGGCCCGCACGGCCAAAGGCCACGTTTGAGGCCTCCGGGTCCGGACGACTGTTTCCACCCGGTGCCGCATAGAACTCTGCGCCCCACCGGAATCGATCCTTCACCAGACCATCCACGCCGACACTGGCGACAGGCCCGGCGTACGGATGCAGGTTGTTGGCAATGACGCCATCATCGCCTACCACAAACAGCGTCGATACATCGGTGACCCCCACAGAGGCCCACGGAGTGACCGTTCCAAGTGCGTATCCAACCGATGCATCAAGGCCGAACGTGTTTGCTTGGAAGTAGTCCAGCACTGCGGGGTCGCTGATTCGGAAGGCCGTGGCAATGTCCGCTACGGCTTTGGCTGAGGTCGCGTGGAACCGCGCTCCCAGCTGGAATTTCTCTGATGAGCCGAACACAAACCCAGCACCGAACTCGCCCGAGATCAGAGTCACCCGGTTGTTGTCTACGGTCACAGGCGGCAGGTAGGCCATGCCGGCGTACAGTCGAACCGGCCCGAGCGCCGGAAAGGCAAAGGTCAGGCGTGGCTTCGGGATGACCGGAAGCTTGTTGGTCTCTTCCGTCTTTGTCCAGTCCAGCACAAAGCGGCGCTTGCAGCCAAGTGGCGGAAGAACGGCGAGGTCCAGACCAATCGAGCCTCGGCCGGCCTCGTGGGGGACCGGCGCATGAAGCGCGGACATGGTGAAACCAAGCGCAGTGTAGTTCTGAAGAAAGTCCTGTTGAACCTGCTCTTCATAGTTCTCAGGCTGGGCGATTCCTGCACAGTTGGCGTCTACTTGGGCCAATGCGGACGACGCACAAGCGAGTCCCAAGCCCATCATCGCAGCTCGTAGCGTACTCATGGGCACCCCTCCACGCGCGCACCGGTGGCAATCCACTCGCGCAGAAAATCAATTTGTCCCTCAGGAAGTGGACCGGTTCCAAACGGCATGACCGCTGGGTCGGACTCTAGACCGGTGTCGGAGACCACACGCCAGAGCATGGACGCTTCTGGGTCTCCCGGAACGACCCAAATCCCCGTTTCTTCACAGACATCCACCAAGATATCGCCAGGCAGATCGATGTCCGGCTCAACCGTCGGGTGACACCGAATACATTGGTCGACGAAGAACACCTGAGTGCCCAGCCAGTCCGGCGTATAGGTCTTCCCGCCACCGCCAATTATTGTGTCATCACATGCGGTGAGACACAGTCCTAGCACCAACAGCCAACGCATCGAACCTCCACTGATGCCTGACCCTACACTGAACGCTTGGCCCCTGCGCGAGGCATGGCCAGCTACAACTTGCTGCCAGCGATACACTGTACGTACCAAGGGACACGAAACCATGTACGACCGCCAAACCGACCAACTCATCGAGACCATTCGCGGCGCAGTCATTGGCGCAGACGAGGCTATCGAGGGCCCCTACGGTGCGCGTCGGGTGACCTATGCCGACTACACCGCCTCTGGCCGCAACCTGTCGTTCATCGAAGAGTTCCTGTTGCGCGAGGTCATGCCGTTCTACGCAAACACCCACACAGAAGCGTCTGGCACCGGCCTTCAGACCACGCGCTACCGCGAAGATGCGCGCACCATCATTCACAAAGCGGTGGGCGGAGGAGATGAAGACCTCGTCGTGTTCACCGGCTCGGGTGCCACTGCCGCAATCGACAAGCTCATCGGTCTGCTCAACCTGCGCATTCCCAAGGACCTCGACACTCGCTACGGGCTGTCCGACCACATCCCGGCATCCGAACGCCCAGTCGTGTTCATTGGTCCGTATGAACACCACAGCAACGAAGTCGCTTGGCGCGAGACCATCGCAGATGTGGTGGTGATTGCTGAAGACTCAGACGGACGCATCGACATCGCCCAGCTCGAACAAGAGCTTGTCCGCTACAAAGACCGCGAGCTCAAGATGGGCTCCTTCTCAGCCGCATCGAACGTCTCCGGCATCGTGTCGGACACCAATGCTGTCGCTACCCTGCTGCACACCCACGGCGCGCTGTCCTTCTGGGACTTTGCCGCAGCCGGTCCGTACGTCGACATCAACATGAACCTGCCAGACTTGGCCTACAAAGACGCTATCTTCCTGTCTCCGCACAAGTTTGCTGGTGGACCTGGCACCCCCGGCGTGCTCGTCGCCAAGCGGTCGCTGTTCAAGAACTCCGTCCCCGTGGTTCCCGGCGGCGGCACCGTGGCCTACGTCAACGTTGGACGTCACGAGTTTCTCACCGACCCCGTACACCGCGAAGAAGGCGGCACCCCGGCTATCTTGGAGTCGATTCGCGCCGGACTGGTGTTTCAGCTCAAAGAAGACGTGGGCCCCGAGAACATCGAGCGCCTCGAACAAGACTTCATTAGCCGCGCCATCGCCCAGTGGTCGGAGAATCCACACATCCGCGTTCTGGGCAACAGCGACGCACACCGGCTGTCCATTGTCTCCTTCGTCGTTCAGTGCCCAGACAGTGGCTACTACCTGCACCACAACCTCGTTGTAGCAATGCTCAACGATGTCTTCGGCATCCAAGCGCGCGGTGGCTGCTCCTGTGCTGGCCCCTACGGACACCGCTTGCTCGGAATCGACCTGCCACAGTCCGAGAAGTTCGCCTGTCAGATCATGGCCGGCCTCGAGGGCATCAAGCCAGGCTGGGCACGCATCAACTTCAACTACTTCATCTCAGAGACGGTGTTTCAGTTCTTGGTAGACGCCGTGGACTGGGTGGCAACGCACGGTTGGAAGCTGCTCGACGACTACACCTTCAACGTGCACACCGGCTTGTGGACCAACATCGCCATTCGCAGGCATCGCCCCATGCGCCTGACAGACGTGTCCTTCGGTCCGGGCGGCGTCTCGTTTCGTTCGCGTCACATGACAGAGCCCGAGCACGCGCTCAGCGAGTACATCGAAGACGCCAACCGTATTCTGGCAGAGCGTCGCCCTCTGGATCTGGACATCGAGCCCTTCGACAAAGCTGTCGAGGACCTTCGCTGGTTCGCAGTTCCTGGAGAGCTTTCCCGGGCGTCCGTCTAGCCACGCGCCCCTAACGAGCGAGTCCGTCGCGGACAAAGCGCATGGCTGTGTCGATGACCGAGTCCGGCGGCAGCTGGTCTTCCCAGAGTACCCAGCGCATGCCCAGGAAGTCCGCCATGCCCATGAGCGACCATGCGACGGTGTCGACGTCCAAGTCCGCTAGCTCTCCAGCATCCACCGCTTGGCGCAGTCCACGGACATAGCCTTGTGCAATGCGCCGGTAGTAGTCTCGATACAGCTCTTCATCGACGAACTCAGCCTGGCGCACAATGCGGTAGAGCGACTTGTGTTCAAGGATGAAGTTGAAGAATGCGATGAGGCTGCGCCGTTCCACAGCGAGACGTGAGGTCTCCGTTCCGGCCGCCGCCGTCACCGCCGCTCGCAAGCCATCCGACAAGGACCGCACCAGCTCGGTGAAGGCCGCCTGCTTGTTCGGAAAGTAGGTATAGAACGACCCTTGAGCGACCGACGCGCGCTGGGTGATCTCCACAATCGATGCCCGTTCGTACCCAAGCTCGCCAAACACTTGTTCAGCGGCAGCAAGGATTTTCTCACGCGTACGTCGGCCCCGAGCGGTTTTCGGAAGTGACTTTGATTCGGAACTTGACAGTTGGTTCATGTTTCATAGTATTCACTCCTAAACCCCATTGCGCAAGCTGTTCGGAGATCCCATGAAGCTCACCACCCTCCTCCTCCTCCCCCTCGCAGTCCTCTTTGCTGGCTGTGATGACGACGGCACTGACACCGACAACGGCTCTGACGTGGACAGCGGTGACACGGATGTTGGAACGGACACAGACGCCGGAACCGACGCCATGGCTTCCGCCATCGTGGGCGACTGGAACTCATCCGGTGACGACGTCGCTCCGCTGTTGTCTGGTGCGCCCGCACTCTTCGCTGACATTGACGCTGCCTTCGAAGCAGACGGTACCTACGAGGTCATCGCCACCAACACAGACGGCAACGCCACCACGTTCACGGGTACCTACACCGTCGACACCAGCACCGACCCCCACGGCATCACACTGACCCAGACTGTCCCGCAAGAAGCCACCAGCGTTGGCATCTTCGAAGTCGATGGCACCACAATGACCTACGAAGTGGTCCAGACCGTTCCCGACTTCGGCTTTGTGGCTCCCACACCGGCAACCGGCTTCGGCTCCACGTCCGGAAACGGACTGGCTGCCGACGTCAACACCCAGGTCTACCAAGCTCAATAAGTGCTCATTCTCCTCCTAGCCGGATGGGCCGCCGCCCAAGAAACAGCGGCCCCTCCCGAGATTCGCGCCGTTGTGCCCGAGCCTTCGCCCACAGCTTCACCGCTGCGGGTCATTGGCTTGGTGCAGAGCAAGTTCACCAACACGGACATTGCGACAACGAACCCGTTTCTCGACGGCCAAGTCATTGGTCCACTCGGAGGAATCAACCAGACCACGATATCTGACGAAGACATCGCGACCTACACCGAGTGGCGGGTAGCCGCGTTCTTCACCTGGACTCCCGCAGTGCTGTCCGGACGGGCATCGCTGACAGCCGCCCTTGAGAGTGACTTCGCTTTCGGTGACCGCAGCTACGGTACCGGCGGCAACACCGGCGGTGGCTTCGGCGCGGACATGGTCAACCTTCAGACCCGTCGCCTACACGCGACCTTCAAGCCACTCATTGGCGACGACCCCCTCACCGTTCACGTCGGACTCCAGTTCCTACCAGACGGCGCCTACGACCCCACCGCAGCCGCACCGGACGACCTGTTTCGCTCTGGTGGACGCCTGATGTTCTTCGGCTCGGAAGCCACCGGAATCAGCGCCTACGGCCAAGTACGCGACGACTGGGGCACGCGGCTTCACTACCGAGCTGGCGCGTTCACCCTGTGGGAGAGCGGTCTGGGAGAGCCAGACGACGTCACGCTGTACCTCGCAGATGCGGTCTTTCACCCTGCACAAGCCATGAATCTAGGTCTACATCTGTGGTACCTGCGCGACCGTGGACTCGGTGGCGCCGGCGGAGCCTTTGGGTCGGGCATCACCAGCACGCTGTCCGAGCTTCAGGGCGGTGCGAAGCTCGACTTCCGAGAGGACGGTGAGACCGCTCAACCCGACACCAATGCGGACCTGTTTTGGGTAGGCGCCGAAGCTGGCTACGACCACAGTCTGACCCAAGGCGCACTGGGCGCGACCGGAATGGGCTTCCTCAACCTCGGCTCATTCCGTCCAGCCGACCGAGAAGCGACAGATGTACGCGGACTCCTGCTCGACGGCGAAGTCCGCTTTCGCTACGCGCGAGGAAAAGGAAGCGTCGCCCGAGCAGAGGCCATGTTCACCACCGCTGACACGCCAGGTGGGGACTACACAGGCACCATTGGCGGCAACAGCTACGGCCTCGTCGGTGCGCTCAACACCACGCACGGCAGCCTCATTCTGTTCCCCGACCCCTTCGCCATCAACCGCTACGTCTCGGTCGTACATGACCCCTCGTTCGGCGGACAGGGCGTCCTGGGGCTGTCGAGCTCTATCGGGTTCGACCCCATTCCAAACCGCCTCACGACCCAGGTCGGCGTGTCACATGCACGCTCGGGTGGCGAGCACATTGGTACCGAGATCAACGGACGAATCGTGGGTAGTCCACTGCTCTTCCTCAACACCGGACTGTACGGCGGCGCAGTGCTGGGCACCGACCTCCCAGCCACGCCATGGACCCTGTACGCAGGTCTCGACTGGGTGATGTTCTGATGCCCCGTCTCATGACTGCTCTCATCGCCCTCGGCTCTGCCGCCTGTGTGCCCACCTACAGTCACCTGCCGCCAATCCAGCCCGCTGAGCTGTACGCGCCAGTGCCGTACCAATGGACCCCTGTAGACGGCATGAACATCGCCTTCCAAGACACCGGCGGCGACGGCCCGGTGATTCTGTGGGTGCATGGCTTGTCGAGCTACGCATCGTTCTGGGAATACCAGATGACGGCATTTCCCGAGTACCGCAGCATTGCTATCGATCTGCCTGGCTACGGTGCTTCCGACCGACCCGACGCGCCCTACACCATGGACTGGTTCGCGGAGGTGGTGGTGTCCTTCATGGACTCACAGGGCCTCGACCATGTGATTCTGGCCGGCCACTCGATGGGGGGCCAGATCGCCCTGACCGCGGCTCTGGAGCACCCGGAGCGCTTCGACGCACTCGTGTTGTCGGCACCGGCAGGCTTCGAGTCCTTCTCTCGCGGCCACCGCGACTGGATGTCCGACTACTGGACCGAGACGCGCGCCATGGACGCCACCGAGTCGCACATCCGCGCCAACTTCAGCCAGCTCACCTTTGCTGTGACCGATGACGGCGTTGAACGACTCATTGAAGAGCGTGTCCGCATGCGCGATACCGATGCCTTCGCTGGAACGAGTGTTGCGGTTGCCCGAAGCATTGGCGCCATGGTCGACGGCCCTGTGCGCGACCGTCTTGGCGAGATCGAGACGCCAACCCTGGTGGTCTTCGGGACGCATGACGCACTGATTCCCAATCCCGTCTTCAACGGCGGACGCACCCGCTCGATTGCAAAGTACGGTACGAGCGCCCTGGCCAATGGCGAACTGGTCATGGTCAAGCGCGCTGGGCACACTGTTCACCATGATGACGCAGACACCTTCAATGCTGCGGTGACCACGTTCCTCGCCGAGCATCCGCCACAGTAGCAGCGTCCTACGGCTCGACCTCAATAGCCTCGGCTGCACACACATCCGGCGCGGTGAGCGGATTGCAGCGACTGGGCGCGCCGTCGGGCATCTGAACCACGTAGCCGGTGTCTGGATGCGGGATCGGGAAGTCGGTACTGACAAAGTGAGCACCAGAAGCCAGGGCCGCATCTCGCTTGCGGGTGTCGTTATTCGCGGGCTCCACAACATCCGCGTCGGCGCGCGTACGAACCAGATGCCCAGCAGCCACCACACCGGAGATAGCGCCATTGAACGGGTCATTCATGCTGTGAATGGCCGCGTACGGCGCATCTAAGTCCCCGTACGCATCTTGGAAAATCAGGTTGCCGACCACGTCTTCGCCACCTTGGGTGTACACCTCTCGCCAAGGCCCCCGCGCATGCAACACGTAGATGGCGCGCTGGCGTAGACCCCGCATGACCGGCCATCCGTCGGGCTCCAGGGCGTCGCGAACCGTATCTGAGTCGCCGCGAACATCGTCCGGAGTCAGCAGGCGTTCGCGCTCCCAAACATCAAGCAGTACCGCCTCAATAGCGGCCAATCGCTCTGCGACGTCATCGTCCTCAACAGAGCCATCCTTCACTTCCAGCAACGTCACAATGGGATGATGTCCCGGCGCGCTGTCCGACCACACCCGCTGCGCCCACAGGCAATCACGCAGCGTCGGACAAGAGCTGATGGGGTCCAATGCCGGAATGTGAAACACGTCGTAGCCGTCGCGGTCGTCATTCCAGTACAAGTCCAGCTCGAACTGCCGCACGCCCTGGAAGGCCGCTTGCTCCCACAATGGCGCGTGCCGATAGTCCCACTCTGGGCGTCCAAGTGCCGGTTCTGCGTGGTAGCTATTGTGGGTACCGACAGCTTGGATGTGGTGCATGCGCAGCGTGTCATCTAGAGGACCCACCAGCGGTTGACGGGGTCCAGGCAGGTCCGCTGAGCAACCGGCAAGGACAACGACGATGACGAACTGTACGCGCATGCAGCGATGCTACCGCAGACGGGGGCGCGCCGGTCGGATACATCGGCGCCACGGAGGGCTTCCATGACGGTCGACGAGCTAAAAGAGAACTTTGACTTGTTTGATGACTGGGAGGAAAAGTACGTCTACCTCATCGACTTGGGCAAGAAGCTGGAAGACATGCCGGCAGACCTCAAGAACGATGTGACCCGCGTAGAAGGTTGCTTATCCCAGGTTTGGTACGTGCTCACACCGGGTGACAACGCCAGCCTGCACTTTGTCGCTGACAGCGACAGCGCCATTGTTCGTGGCCTCATTGCCATACTCTTGACCCTGTACAACGGTCGCGATGCCGCAGAAATCACCGGCGGCGAAGCGCACGACTTGTTCGAGAGTCTGGGCTTCGGAAACCACATCTCCTCCAACCGCCGCAACGGTTTCGCAGCGATGGTCGGACGCATCGAAGCGCTCGCCAGACTACGCACCCAATAGGAGTCCCCATGCCGCATCTCGATGAATCGAGGGCATTTCGTTCACTTCGACTAGGGGTCATCACCCTGTCGGACACACGCACCCTGCAGACGGACACTTCGGGTAGCTACTTGTGCGACGCCCTGGCCGACGCCGGCCACACCTTGGCCCGTCGGGTACTCATCGCAGATGACAAGGCCCTGCTGCACAGCACCCTCGTTCAGTGGTCCGCCGACTCCGAAATCGACGTCATCCTGACCACCGGCGGCACCGGACTGACCCGGCGCGACATCACACCAGACGTTGTCGAATCGCTCGCAACCAAGCTCATTCCAGGGTTCGGTGAAATCTTCCGCATGCAGTCGTACAAGACCATCGGGACCTCCACCATTCAGTCGCGCGCCGTGGGTGCACTGATCGACACCACACTGGTATTCGCCCTTCCCGGCTCCACAGGCGCCTGCCGAGACGCGTGGACGGGCATCTTGGTGCACCAGCTCGACAGCCGATTCCGTCCGTGCAACTTCGCGGAACTACTCGACCGCTTTTGAGATCATGCGCTGCCACCAGCTTCCGTCATGTGCGACGGGAATGACAGGCTTTACGTCGCGCGCATCCAGCATTGCCTCAATGTTCAGTGCCAACACAGAGCGCTGTTGAAGCAGTGCATGTAGCGTGGTCTCGGCCGTCTCATGGGGCATGGGCCACAGCGGAGCGATGCCCCCGGGGCCGTCACTCTGCACCCACACAAGTCCATGCCGGTCACAGCACACCGACCCCACACGAGCAGCGAGCCCAACCATCCAGCGCGCTGTCGGTAAGTCGGGCCGGACCACCTGCATGGCGCCCTCTGAGACAATGCCGACCACCTGCTGACCACTGGGGTGGCCACTCCACGTCACCCACGGCTCACCCGAGCGAACCACTACGTGCAGCTCTGCGTCGTCGCTGGCAATGCTCATCAGAACGCGCGTTCGGATTCCAAGGGGAGACCACCCTACTCGCAGCGCGGTCTCGGAGAAGTCGGGCGGATGGACCTCTCCACTCAGATCGGCCTCCGGCAACACCGAGAGCACGTCCTCGTACCGCTTACCCATCGGTCCCTGGTACTTCGCTCCGCGCGTATCGATGGCCGAGCCCAGCATGTGCTTGGACAGCTCAACTGCGATGCTCACTACCCACCAAGGTGCGTCATCAAAGAACACCTGTCCACGACTCCAGCGAACCGCCACATCGTGGTCTTTACGGGACATCCAAGCGACCGCGTCATCGTCAGTTGTCCGCACACGTTTCACACGCTGACAGGCTGTATAGAAGTCAGAAAGCGGAATAATCGGTGGCGGACGAGTATAGTGCACCGGGTCAAAACCAAGCGCGTCGGGCGCCACCACACCGCGAATCGGGCGGATGCGGAGGTCGATGGACAGGGGAACTCCAGTGAGACCCCTGCCCCATCGGCCCAAAAGCACCGTCGCTGAAGACCGTTCTCCGACAGCCTCTAGCGGCGTCTCATCAAGCCTTCTTGGGTCGTGGTCGCAACGAGCACCCCCTGCCGGTTGAAGACGCGGCCTTGAACCAGACCTCGAGCACCACTCGCAGACGGGCTGTCGATGACGTGTAGCAGCCACTCATCCATGCGGAACGGGCGGTGAAACCACATGGCATGGTCAACGCTCGCCACTTGCATCTTCGGGGACAACCAAGAAGCCCCGTGAGGCTGAAGTGCCGTGGTCAAGAACTGAAAATCAGACGCATAGGCAAGTAGGTAGCGATGCAATGCAGGGTCGTCAGGTAGTGAGTCGACCGCGCGCATCCACACCACCTTGTTCGCTGGGCGAATCTCGGGATTGAGGGGGTTGGACGAGCCATGAACCCGCAGCTCAATCGGACGTTCTGCGAGTACTTTGTCGCTTAGACCCGGCGGAATCTTATCTGCCACGCGCCGCACCAACTCCAGCTCCGACAGCAATCCCTCGGGTTCGCGGACATCAGTGGGTGCGGGGGCTGCGTGGTCGTAGCCCTCTTCTTCCACCTGGAACGACGCCGAGAGATTGAAGATGGCGCGCCCACCCTGAATCGCGACAACGCGGCGGGTGGTGAAGCTCCGTCCATCCCGAATGCAGTCCACGTCATAGATAACGGGCTTGGATGCGTCTCCGCGATGCAAGAAGTAGCTGTGTAGCGAGTGAACCGTGCGGTTGTCGGGCACAGTCTGGCTCGCCGCGGACAACGCCTGCCCTACGACCTGACCGCCGAAGATGGCCCCCCAGCCCAGGTCTTGACTCTGACCGCGAAAGAGGGTTTTTTCCAAGCGTTCCAAGGCAAGAATATCGACCAAGCGGGCCAAGACGGGATTCACAGGCACTCCATTGCTGCACCCTATCCAGGACCAGCCCTAGACCTGTATCGCTATCAAGCCAATGATGACCCCGACACACAGCACCACCAACAACACTCCGCCTACGCCCAACGCGCCCCACAAGAACCACGGAACGTCACTGGACGCTGCGAGCGCCAACGGCAGAGGGGCAGAGACCTCGGGTGTCACAAAGACGCCCGACGGCACGGGTGTGCGGTAGGCAGCGGGAGACTTCAGCGCATGGCGAAAGGCTTCCATTCCTGGCAATCGAGAATCTGGATTGTCCCGAGTGGCCCGTTCAACGACCAAGTCCAGTGCGTTCGGAAGGGGCTGGGTGGAGCTGGCATCCGGTGGGTCGCCGGTCAACACATGCTGCAGCAGCAGTCCCAGAGCGTACACATCGGTCGCTCGAGACAGTTCTCCGCCCGTCTTTTGCTCGGGAGCTAAGAACAGCCCTTCAATCGGTGTCTGTGGCGTGACCTCGTCGTGCATCGCTGAGCGCATGAAGAAATCGCTGACCCGAACCTCTCCGGATGGGGAGACAAATACGTTGCCGGGGTGAATGTCGAGGTGAAGCACGTCTTGTTCGTGAGCAATATCGACTGCCTCAGCGATAGCGTCGACAATGGGCAGAGCAACGTCCGCAGAAAGTGAGCCATGCTTCGCTAGGACGGTCGCTAGTGTTGGCCAGCTCTCGTGCTCCTGAACAATCGCAATCCGCTTCTTGCCTTTTAATCCGACCGTATCGATAGCCAGCAGTGACAGAATGCTCGGATGGTCCAGACGCGCCGCTTCTCGCGCCGCACGAACGAACCGCCGCGCCCCCGACGGGTCCTCAATGTCGGTCGACATGCGAGGGTTAAACACCTTCACCGCTACGCGCCGACCTTTCTTGCGCTGGTCATTGGCGATGTACACCCGTCCGAGAGCACCCGCACCAATCTCGGTCAGGAACACGTAACGACCGGCCACAGGCGGCTGGCTTTCGTAGGGATTCACTACGATTTCGATGTTCGCACCAGACTGGAAATCGTCGCTCACGCACTCTCCTGGCGGCTACGAAACGCCGCTGTAGGGAAAGTCTACCGCATGCGGCATGCGAGCACGACTCGTCACGGAACGCCGTCTACTAGTTGAGGCTGTCAGGGTCCACGAGAGTAAATGCCCCAATCGCAGCATCAAAGGAGACTCCGTCTTCGGTGACCATGTGGTAGCTACCAGACATCGTTCCCAACGATGTCGGTAGCGGACACGCCGATGTATAGCGGAAGGTCGCGCCGGGTCCGAGCTTTGGTTGCTCGCCCACAACGCCCGGCCCCTCTACAACTTCCTCATTGCCCAGAGCGTCGGTAATGACCCAACGGCGAGTCATCAGTGTCACCGGCACCTCGCCAAGGTTGGTGATGTCGACCGTGTACGCGAAAAACCAAAGGTTTTTGGCAGGGTTCGACCGCTGTGGCACGTAGCGTGGCGCGACACGTACACGCACGCTGCGAGTGATGCTCTCGGACATGTTGGCTCCCCCAAGGCGTTTGTATCACCCTCACAGGGTAGTGTGCCGCCCGCTGGAGGTCTGCATGAGCGAGAGTCCGTCAACCCCGACCCAACCATGGTGGCCCATTGGCGTCGCCATCGCATTCGCGCTGACATCCGCAATCATCTTGAGCCAGATGGGGCGAGTGGTGTGGTGTGCACAGGGAGACCTGATGCCGTGGAGCTTCGACATCTGGAGCGCCCACAACTCGCAGCACATTCTCGACCCCTACACCTTCACACATGTGCTGCATGGCGTGATGTTCTATGGGGTTCTGGCATTCCTGTTCAGCGACGGTGCCAAGCGAAAAGCGTTCTTGGCGCGGATTCTCTCGGCACAGACCATTGCGTCCATTGGAAACAAGGTCTGGTTTCGCGCCGTGATTCTCGCGTTCGGCAAGCGCCACCTGCGCATCCGACTGATGATTGCGGTGGTCCTCGAGAGCATCTGGGAGGTCGTCGAGAACAGCCAGTGGATTATCGAAAAGTACCGCGAAGCAACGATTTCGCTCGACTACAACGGTGACAGCGTCATGAACTCCATGGCCGACATCGGAGCGTGTATCGGCGGCTTCATGTTGGCTGCAAGCCTGCCCGTGTGGGGCAGCGTGGCGTTCTTCATCGTCGTTGAGCTGTTCTTGGCATGGTGGATAAAGGACAGCCTTATCCTCAACATCATCATGCTCACCTTCCCAATCGACGCCATCAAACAGTGGCAATCGGGAGGAACGCCATGAGCTGGGCCAACGTCGACCCGTACATCTACCAGTACACCATCGGCGGTATCGTCTTTTTGGTGGGACTGCTCTACGCCTTTCGCACCGGCGCTATTGGGTTTTCGGGCAAGGGGTTGGTGTGGCTTACGGTCCTGCTCACCGGATTCGCCTTCTTTGCCGGACTTCAAGGCTGGCTGCAGTACGGCTCGATGACAGAGGCCCTTCCCGACACAATGCCCCAGCATCCTGACTTCTCACAGGAGCAGGGAAAGCACTTAGGCACGTGGCTCGATTACACAGTCATGGCTGGCTATTTCGTAGCGATTGTCTTGGTTGGCGTGCTGTTCGGTCGCAAAGGCGGCGGTACCAAGGACTTCTTCTTTGGCGGACAGCGCTTTTCGTGGTGGCTCATCTCGTTCTCGCTGGTGGCCACCGTTGTTGGCGCCAACTCATTCGTCAAGTACAGCAAGATTGCCTACGGATACGGCCTCGCCAGCACCCAGACCTACCTCAATGACTGGTTCTGGATGCCGCTGCTCGCTTTTGGCTGGCTCCCCATTCTGTACTTTGGCCGTCTGACCTCCATTCCCGAGTACTTCGAGAAGCGCTTTGGTCCGCTGGCACGCCGCGTCGTCACCATGCTTCTGCTGACGTACCTCGTCGGATATATCGGGATCAACCTGTTTACCATGGGCGTCGCGCTCAACGCCATGCTCGGATGGAGCATCTTCTACTCGGCCTGCGGCGTAGCGGTTCTCTCAGCGACCTACGTGACGGTCGGCGGGCAAACCAGCGTCATCATGACCGACCTGTTCCAGGGCTGCATGTTGCTGGCGACGGGGCTCATCCTGTTGGTCCTCGGAGCCGACCACCTCGGCGGGTACGACCTGCTGTGGGAACACCTACCGCGGGACCATCGACGTGCTTTCCCGCACTTCAACGCAGACCCAGCCTACCCAGGCGTGGGCATCTTCTGGCAGGACGCCATTGCCAACTCGGCCATGTTCTACTTCCTCAATCAGGGCATCCTGATGCGCTTCATGGCAGCGCGTTCGGCCAATGAAGGTCGCAAGGCTGCCGTGGGCGTGCTGGTCATCCTCATGCCCATTGCCGCGATTGTCGTGGCAAGCGGCGGCTGGGTTGGTGCTGCCTTCAGCCATGCGGGTGTGTTCCCGCAGGACCTTGAAGGCGACAAGGTATTCTTCATCGCGGCCGAAGTATTGGCCATGCCTGGCGTGTTTGGCCTTGTCCTCGCTGCCCTCACCGCAGCCCTCATGTCGACCGTAGATACGCTGGTGACGGCAGTCGCAGCCATCGTCGTCAACGACATCTATGACCCGCTTCAGCCTAAAGCGACCGAAAGCCAGCGCATGACCGCGGCACGTGTGTCCAGCGTCTCCGTCACCCTCATCGGCGTACTGCTCGTCCCCGTCTTCATGTCATTCGATAGCATTTATGCCGCTCATGGAGCCTTCACCGCAGCAATCACGCCGCCGATGGTCGTCGCACTTCTTCTGGGTGTCTTCTGGCGGCGCTTCACACCGGCAGCGGCCGTCGCAACGCTGGTTGGAGGCACGCTCCTGATTGTTGTCTCCCTCTTCGTACCCAGTGTCATTGCGCCGTTCGCACATGGGGTTCCGGCCGGAGAAGTTGGCGAGGGGCTGTTCGCTGGCGTCAAACAGTACAAGTACATGCGAGCACTGTACGGACTGGTAGTCAGCGGCGTCATCGGTGTGGGCGTCACCTTCTTCACCAAGGCGCGCCCCCTGGATGACGTTCGTGGTTGGGTATGGGGAACCGCTGGCGACGCCATCGCCGCGTACACCGGCAAGGGCCGTGAAGAGACCGCTAGTAGCTGGGTCAAAGCAACCCCAACTCTCTCGACAGACACAGGCGAGTACGGTCCCGGCAAGCTTCCCGGGGCGGTCTTGTCGACAGGACTCGCCGCCCAGCTGCAAGCGACCGTCGGGGACATGGTCTTCGTCACCGATAGCCGCTGGTGGCTCGGGGGCCTCCGAGCCACGCATGCCATGGTGACCGCAGTGTCGGACGACGCAACCCAGACCATCGCGCTGGCTGAGCCTGTGTGGGAGACCGTGGTCGAAGGGCGAGAAAAATCACACGTGAGCGTTCAGCGATTGTATTAGGGGCTCGTCGCACAATAATCGCGCTAGGTGGCGGCGACGAGGCGCCGCGAGGGTGAGGCTGCGAACCCGATGGTATGGCCCGGTCATCCAGAGAGGTGAGCAACGAAGCCATCGTGGATGCATCGGCGTCGAAACCTAGCGATTGTTTTGCGATGCGCCCGCAGGGCCCGGACAGTTTTTGGCTGGGCAGTGAACTAGGCTGTAGTCGTGGACATCACCCTCCCGGCATGGACTCTCTTCGCAGCCCTCGCGGTCGTGCTCACGGTCTTGCTGTTGTGGGCACGGGCTCGCTCGCGCGTCGGGCGTGGCAATCGGCGTCGCCAGCAGGTCGCGACTGCTGGTGAGCGCAGAGCAGAGGTACTACTTCATCGTGCCGGATACACAGTGGTGGAGCGTCAAGTCACGCGGCACTGGACCTTATGGGTAGATGACCGTCCCAAGCGCTGCTCTGCCCGTGCGGACCTTGTGGTCGAAGGCCATGGCGGGCGATTCGTGGCAGAGGTGAAGACCGGATCGACCGCCAGTCGGCCCACGCAGCCCAGCACACGGCGACAGCTGCTTGAGTACCTCCACGTCTTTCCCGTTGACGGTGTCTTACTAGTAGACATGCACCGGGAGCGTATCCGAGAGGTAAGTTTTGCCCTCGAAGACCCCATCTGAACATCACCGTAGAAATCATGGGTTGCAACTCGCTGCTGTACACGTCAACTTGCGCTCCTCTGTGCACCGGAGTCCCCATGCTGCCCCTCCTTCTCGCCCTCGTCACCACCCCAACCGCATCCGCCTGCGGAGGCCTCTTCTGTGACGCTGTGACCATGGAGCCCGTCGACCAAAAGGCCGAGCGCATCCTGTTTCAGATGAACGATGACGGCACCATCACCACCTTCGTAGAGATCTCCTACGTGGGTCTTGCAGAACAGTTCGCCTGGGTACTGCCCATCCCGCACGTCATTGACGCAGATGACGTAGCCACCACAGACGCCAGCTTCTTTGACTCTCTGGAAAGCATGACCTCCCCGCAGTTCAGCTTCTTCGACAGCAGCATTCAGGCGCAGAGCAGCCGAGGCTGCGGCACCTTCCTGTCCCCGCAGAGCAGTGAAGACAGCGACTTCGACATGGATGAGGACTCGGATGTCAACGTGGTCGACGAGTTCAGCGTGGGTCCCTTTGCGCTTCAGATCTTGCGTGGAAACAGCGGCGAAGCGCTGCAGACCTGGCTCACGGACAACGGCTACGACCTGCCAGATGCCGCTGAAGCCCCTCTGCAAGCCTACGTAGACGGCGGCATGGCCTTCATGGGGGTCAAGCTCATTCCGGGAGAGGTGGAAGAAGGCCCTATCGATACCTTGGCCTTCACCTACACCTCTGGCGCCCCCATGATTCCACTGCTGCTCACAGGCATTGCGGCGGTACCAGACATGCCAATCCTCACCTATGTGGTGGCCGATGAGCCCATGCAGCTCGGCGGCGGGTACGCCAACGTAGACATCGACTTTGACGCCGTTCGTCCTGCCACTGGTGAGTTCCAGACCAGCTACGTGCCCATGGTTCGCAGCGCTGTAGACGCCGCCGGCGGTCGCGGCTTCGTCTTGGAGTGGGCGGGTGAGACCGACAGCCTACGCGACGGCATCCCAGAGCGTGGCGACCTGGTAGCAGGAAAGTGGATTGGCCGCTTTCGGACCTACATGGACCCCGAGGAAATGATCGAAGACCCCGTTTGGGTCCGCGACCCCGACGGTCCCATGCAGATCGACCGTCTACGCAGCATCGACATTGCTGACGACAGCTCGCGCAGCGGCCTGGCTCCTTTCGGACTGCTTCCCCTGCTCATCGGCGGATTGTGGTGGCGTCGCCGCGCGTAGAGTGCGCGATACAGTTCCATTAGGCACGTGACACCTAGCGCTTGGAGCACCAATGCTTCCCTTTCTACTCGCCCTTCTTGCGACCCCCACGGCATCGGCTTGTGGCGGTCTGTTCTGTGACGCTGTGACCATGGAGCCCGTCGACCAGAAAGCGGAACGCATCCTGTTTCAGATGAATGATGACGGCACCATCACCACCTTCGTAGAGATTTCGTACGTAGGCCGTGCAGACCAGTTCGCCTGGATCCTGCCCATCCCGCACGTGATCGACGCAGATGACGTCGCCACCGCCGACTCCTCCATGTTCGATGCGCTGGAGGCCATGACGTCGCCGCAGCTCACCTTCTTTGACTCCACTGCCGCGGCCCGAGGCGGCGGCCTGGGATGCTCGGAGGCTTCGTTAGGATTCAACGGCCTGCCGAATGACGGCAGCGTCGACGTCGTAGACGAGTTCACAGTCGGCCCCTTCGCCCTGCAGATCCTGCGTGGCGGCAGCGCCGAGAGCCTGCAGACATGGCTCGCAGACAACGGCTACGACCTGCCCGATTCAGCCGAAGACCCGCTTCAACACTACATTGACGGTGGCATGGCCTTCATGGGGGTCAAGCTCATTCCAGACGAAGTGGACGAAGGGCCTATCGATACGCTGGCCTTCACCTACAGCTCCGGCGCCCCCATGATTCCGTTGCTGCTCACCGGAATCGCCGCCGTGCCGGACATGCCCATCCTCACGTACATCGTGGCAGACGGCCCCATGACCCCTGGCAATGGCTACAGCAGCGTCGACTTTGACTGGGAAGATGTCCGAACCGATCCTACAGGCCAGTTCCCCACCACCTTCGTACCCATGCTGCAAGACGCTATCGACGACCAAGGCGGTCACGCCTTCCTGCTCGAGTGGGCGGACAACACAGACACCGTCCGAGAAAATCTACCGAATCCCAACGTCTTGGCGGCCGACAAATGGATGGGTCGTTTCCGCACCTACATGGATCCAGAGGAGATGACCATAGACCCTGTGTGGGTCAGAGATCCAGGTGGTCCCATGCAAATCGACCGCTCACGACGCATCGACACAGCCGACAGTTCACGCTCTTCACTGGTGGGTGTGGGGGTCCTGCCACTCCTGTTTGCAGCCGGTTGGTACCGCCGTCGCAGAAATGAACGAGACGGTGAGGCCACTAGCAGTTAATAGGCCGCCGTTCGGGGCGTAGCGCAGCCCGGTAGCGCACCTGCTTTGGGAGCAGGATGTCGCAGGTTCGAATCCTGCCGCCCCGACCATCTTAGAAAGCCCCTTCGGACTCACGTTCGGAGGGGCTTTTTCTGTTCCGTGGCTCGCGCTCGCGGGGATAGGTTCTGTGACCACAAGTGTTGGTCCGGCATACCTTGAGCCCATGGAGTCTCGAAAACTGATGTGGACCTTCTTGCTCGCCCTCGCCTGTGCCAGTCCTCCTGCAGATGATGCCGGACGCATTGAAGCGCTCGACCGCGTCTACCAGCGCTACGATTGGACCTTTCCCAAGGTCGACGAGATCGACGCGACGACCTTGCAGGCCCAGCTGGCTGGCGACACGCCCCCCGTGTTGATCGATGTACGCCCCGAAGAGGAGCGACGGGTGAGCATCATTCCTGGTGCCATCAGCGTTGAGCAGTACACCGCCAACTCTCAGGCGTACGCCGGACGCAAAGTCGTCACCTACTGCACCGTGGGAATCCGCTCGGGCTTTGAAGCGAACCGCCTGCGACGAGATGGCGTGGACGTCTTGAACTTCAAGGGCAGCATCTTGGCATGGACCCACATCGACGGCCCGCTGGTGCGACCCACCGGTGAGTCAACCCGTCAAGTCCACGTGTACGGACCCAAGTGGAACTACGCAGCAACCGACTACGAATCCGTCGTCACCGACCGAAACGGTACCGTTCAGTCGCTCGCTGAGTAGTCGCGAGTCCGCTTAGAGCGGTGACAATCGGTGACAATCGGTGACGAGGACGCGACGGGAACCGGCCCGCGCTCAGCAGGGGTGCAACGATTTGCGCGCGCCAGATCGGGCTCTCTTCGCGGTTGATCATCACCCAACATGCAACGCCAAGAATTCCCAACTAAGAAGACATCCATTGTCCGTGTAGAATGCAAGTGACATTTGACGACGTTGCGGAAGACCCCTGGACACGGCACTCTTGTGTCCTCAACCAAGCCGCTCGTCACACTCCTACTGGCTGACGAGCCGGCACGAATAATCGACCCCTGGGAGGGTTGGATGGAGTCGTGCATGTCCGGTCTACGAGATGGATTCGTATTGGTGTTCGCAGGGGCACTCGCACTGACTGGCTGTAGCGACCCCCTGCTGACTTCTTCTGCAGACGACACCGGCAAGCCCACCATCAACGACTACGACCCCGGATCACCTGAAAAGCCAGAAACAACCGTCACCGCAGCGATTGTGAACGGACAAGACGCCTCCCCCGGCGAGTACCCATGGGCGGTGTACGCTGGCGGTTGCGGAGGCACACACATCGGGGACAAGTGGGTCATGACGGCGGCCCATTGCGCCGCAGAGTTCCGAGTCGGCGACTTCGTCAACATCGGAGGTCTTCGGGTCAGCCAGATGGTGCAGGGCAACGAGGGCGAATGGCGTCAGATCGTCGGCCGTAGCTGCCATCCCAACTATCGCTCGTGGAGTGAGAACTTCGACTTCTGCATCGTTGAACTCGACTCCCCCTCGTCTGCCCCGACCATCGCTATCGACCGGAGTCAGTCGTCGCACGCTGGCACCAATGCTGTGGTGGTTGGCTGGGGAAGCCTGCGCCAAGGTGGCGGTTCCCCCGACGTCCTTCAGGAAGCACTCGTCCCAGTCATCGACGACAGCACCTGCAGCCAGCTCTACGGCAACTTCACGGGAAACATGATGTGCGCCGGCTACCTACAAGGTGGAATCGACTCTTGTCAGGGAGACAGCGGCGGCCCGTTGGTCAGTACCGTCACCGGCGAGCTCATTGGCGTCGTCAGCTTTGGCCGCGGATGTGCTCAACGGAACGTGCCAGGCGTCTACGCGAAGATCAACACGGTTGACGAATGGATCTGCGACGTCACCGCAGATGGGGCGGACGGATGTTTAGTGCAGACCGCAGGAAGCGCCGTCCCTGAACAAACAGCAACCTGCTCCGTCGCACAGCCGGCCTACCTTGGGGACGGCTACTGCGACGGTGGCGCGTACAACACGGATGCCTGTGGCTTCGACGGCGGGGACTGCTGTGCATCGACCTGCACCCCAGGGCAATACTCCTGCGGGTCGAATGGATACGACTGCCTGCAACCCGCGGAAGTCGGCGTCTGCACCGCCCCACGAGCCGAGTACATCGGTGATGGGTACTGCGACAGAGACCCAGCCTACAACAACGAAGCCTGCGCCTGGGACGGCGGCGACTGCTGTGATGATACCTGTCAAGATGCCCAGTACGCCTGCGGAGGAAACGGATATCAGTGCTTAGACGTCGGCAATTAGCACACCTACGTCGCAACTAGAAATCTGTTAAGCTCAAGACACCTTCGTCCGATGAGTGAACAGTGAATCTCCAACCCGCTCGTGAAATCTTGGAGCGGGTCGGACACTCGCTCGTGTCTGCCCAAGAGGTCGATGTCCTCACCGCATCGATTCACGAAGCGCAGAAGCGGGACATGGGGCTCGCCCACCAGCTATACGTAGCGATTGCCGAGTTCTATGCGTTCACCGACAGGCCCAAAATCGCCAATGAATGGGCGATTCAGGGGCTCACCTTCGCAACGCTCGACTCTGCACCAAACATCTACTTTCGTCTGATGTTCGTGCGTGCCATCTGTGCCTACCTGACCGAAGATCTCGTCCAGGCCATCTCCTTGTTCAGCACGGGGCGGGCCAAATCCTACGCCAAACAACAGTGGGCAGATGCTCTGCGCTTCACCGTCGGCGTCGGCATGTGCGTTGTACTGCTCGGCGACCCAAAGAACGCCTTGTCCATCTTGCAAGAGGGCGATGCCTTGCAAGAACACGCATCGCCGAGAATCATCTTCGGAATGAACCGCGCACGCGCTCTGGCAAAGATTCAGCTGGGCCAATCAGAGGTGGCCCGGCAGATCATGTTGGAAACGGCGCTCGAACCTTTGTCGCAGCACGACATGTCCATGTACCACCTCACCCTCGGGCGGGCACATCTGGAACTCGGTGAGGTGGACGCCGCCCAAATCACGATTGATATGTTGGACTACAGGAACCTAGGCATGGCCTGGGAGCGCGCTGAATACTGGCTGATTCGCAGCGAACTCGCCTGGCAAAGCCAGCGCTACCAAGAGGCACTGGACCATTCAGCCAAGATCCTGCTCGAGCCTAGCGGAGGTGCCACCCAGACCCTCGTCGCCAAAGCGCTGCGTATTCGCGCCATGGTCCTCCACGCACGCGGAGACCAAGACGGCATGTGGAGGGCAATGAATCAGAGCTTTGACGTGCTCCGGTCTGCCACGACAGACACCATCGGTGGCGCGGTCCACGCCGTACTGGACCCGGTTCTCAAGGAGATTGATCACTTGAGGACGGTCGAACTGCACAGCGCTCATGAAGCGCTCGTGGATACCGTTCGGCAGCTGACAGAGGCGAACGAGCAACTGGCTGACGAAGCAGAAGAACACCGTCGCACCAAAGAAATCCTCACCGAGACACACCAAGAGTTGGTACGAGCCGCACACATCGCAGGAATGGCGGAAGTGGCGACCGGGGTTCTACACGACCTCGGCAACGCTCTGAACAGCGTTGGCGTCAGCATCAATATGTCCCAAAGGCGACTAACAAGCCTGGCACAGTCACAGGTCGGGCAGGTGGCCAACGGGTTGGCGAACGGGACTGTCGATGGCCCTGCCGCCGCGGCATACCTGACTCGGTTGGGCGCGATTCGCGGAAAGACCATCGCGGAACTCAACCAAGAGCTCGAACGCTCTCACAATGGCCTGCAACATGCAGCCCGCATCATCGCGGCACAACAACGCAACGCCGCCGCACCGAGCGGACTGGAAGCAATCAGTCTGCGGACCCTTGTTGACGACGCCATTGAGCTCGCATTGGGCATGTCCCCCGAAGTGCACACCCAGATTGACGTCCCTCAAGAGGAAGAGCTGGTGACTGCTCCCCTGCGCGTCGTGCGCATCCTCGTCAATGTCCTCAAGAACGCACTCGACGCCATGTACAAGACTACGAACCCGTCCATCGTCATCTGCCTGACACACACCGATGCAGACGCCCTGTCTCTCGACATCCAAGACAACGGACCCGGAATTCCTGAGCACCTAAAGGCCATTGTCTTCCGCCATGGATTCACGACCAAGACCGATGGCAGCGGGTTTGGTCTTCACGCCAGCGCAACGTCCGCGGGTGAGCTTGGAGGCTCACTCTCGCTGCTGACCATGCCTGATGGACACGGCGCCAAGTTCCGGCTCACACTCCCACGTCAAGCCATCGGTACCCGGGTCGACGTCCTGAGTCCCCGCACCTAGAGTGCAGGCCACCTTGGAGGGTGAACCATGCTTGTCCTTTGGCTCGCCGCTTGTGCCGTACGCGTTGACCCTGCACAGCAACTCGCGCTGCATCTGTCCGCTGGCAATACCCTCGAGTCCGCGTCTGCCGAGGACTGGTCCACCCTACCCATGACTCACGAACAGGCCGATCGGGCGATGACTGTAGCGATGGATGCGCACATCGCAGACCTACAAAAAGACCGAGCAGACGAGGTCGAGGCCGCGCTTCTGACGAATGCCGAGTTCGAGCTCCCCCTGTGGTTCACAACGCGCGGGACCTCTGATTTTGGAGAACGACCGCTGTACATTTCGCTCCACGGCGGAGGAAGTGCGCCGCCCGAGGTCAATGATCAACAGTGGCAGAATCAGCAGTCTCTGTATGCCCCCAACGACGGCATCTACGTCGCCCCACGCGCCCCAACCGACACGTGGAACCTGTGGCACCGCCCCGAGATGGACGGTTTCATCGACCGCCTCATTGAGGACATGGTGGCAGTTGAGGGAGCCGACCCCAATCGCGTGTACCTGACCGGGTACTCGGCCGGTGGAGATGGCGCCTACCAACTAGCCTGGCACCTAGCCGACCGCTTTGCAGGGGCCAACCCAAACGCCGGTCACCCCAACGACAGCCATCCCCGCTCCATGCGCAATCTGCCGATTACCATTCACGTGGGTGGAGACGATGCCGCGTACGACCGCAATCTGGTCGCGCAGGACTGGGCAGACCAGCTCGATGTGCTGCAAGCGAGCGACCCTGAAGGGTATGCGCATCATGTAGTGGTTCACGAAGGCCTCCCCCACTGGATGAATGGTGAGGACGCCGTAGCGCTACCGTGGATGGCACAGTTCGAGCGGCGTCATAGCGAAGACGTTGTGGTGTGGGACGTCCGCGCAGACCGCAGCGGAACGCGCTTTTACTGGCTGGGCCTGTCCTCGCCCGACGCTCACACCGGCAGCACCATCCGGGCCCACATCGACGGAAATCAGGTTCAAATCACCAGTGCCCCACCTGTTGACGGCCTCGGTCTGTGGCTCACAGACGCACTGGTAGACCTCGACGCACCCGTGACCATCGAACACAACGGCCAAGTCGTCTACCAAGACATCCCCGCTCGCACCGTAGCAGCCGTCGTTGACAGCCTGGTGTCCGACGGCGCTCCGTTCATGCCGCGCACCGCACACATCCGTCCGTAGAGCATTTTCCGGTAGACTGCGCGCCACACCACGGAGACTTCCATGCGCTTTCTACTTCTGCTCGCCCTTGTCGGCTGCAAGACCACCGAGACCACCACGCCAGCCCAAGCAGAGACGGTCGAACCCGCTGCAGAACCCGCACCTGTCGCCGCACCCGCAGTGGCAGACGGCGAAGAAGCCATCGCACTTTTTGGCGGGCGCTCCGGCACCGCCGTTCGTCATCACGCACCAGCGCAAGACTCCATCGAACACGCGATTCTCGATTCGCTGACGCTACTGTCGGCTGAAGACTACGACGGCTGGATGGACACCTACTGCCACGCAGACGCCTGCGATGACCAGCGCAAGCGGGACGCGATGTCCTCACACGTGCTGCCATCCGCCAAGGCCGCAGCGTCGACCTGTGTTCACGACGGTGACCTATTGGTCACAAAGACTGAAGAGGACAACGGATTCACGAAGGTGTGGATCTACTGTGGAGAAGGCCGCATGCCCGCTCCTGCCACAGCCCAAAACGTCGATGGTGCTTGGAAATTCAGCTCAGTCTCCTGGTAGGGGTGCGCCGTTCTAGCGAACCGTTACGACCGCATCAGGAGGCATCATGACGACCGCACCACTTGCCGAACAGCGCCCCTACGTCCACACCGAACATGGCGTAGACCGATCTGACCCGTACCACTGGTTACGCGGCAAGACTGACCCAGATGTCATTGCCCACTTGGAGGCTGAGAACGCTTGGTGTGAGGCCTCTATGGCACACACCGCCGACCTACAGACCGCCATGTACACCGAGATGCTCGGATACATCCAAGAGACAGATTCCGGCGCCGAAATCCCCAACGGACCTTGGCAATACTACTCACGCACGGTCAAGGGTAAGCCCTACGCTATCCACTGCCGTCGACCTCGTGGTGGCGGAGATGAGCAGGTCCTGCTGGACGAGAATGTGCTCGCAGACGGTCTCGACTACTTCTCGTTGGGAGCGATGACCATCTCGCTGGATCACTCGCTGATGGCCTACGCCGTCGACACGAATGGGTCCGAGCAGTACCGACTGAGAGTGCGCCACATCGACACCGGCGCACACCTCCCTGTGGACCTCGAGAACGTCCGGGCCAACGCCGTCTGGTCAACCGACAACCGCACCCTGCTGTTCACCGTCCCAGACGAAGCCGAGCGCCCTTGGCAGGTCTGGCAGACCGACGTCTACGCGCCTGAGCCCGCGTTGCTGTTCCAAGAAGACGACGCGCGCTTCTACACCAGCATCTCGCGCACCCGGTCAGATGCCTACATCGTCATCAGCACAGGCAGTCACTCGACTTCGGACGTCCGCGTGATTCCCGCAGCGGACGTCACCCAGCCGCCCATTGCCCTGCAGGCGCGCAAAGACGGTGTCGAGGTCGAGGTCGTCCACCAGCCCGGACGCTTCTTGATTCGGACCAATGACAATGCCGTCAACTTCAAGCTGTTGTCCGTCTCCGAAGACGCTCCCACCAAGAGCCCGACGACACTGGTTGGCCACGACAAAGACGTCTACCTAGCCGACGTAGACGCCTTCAAGGACCACCTCGTCCTGTCCTTGCGCAAGAACGGACTTCCACTGCTCCGGGTCCTTCCGAACACTGGCAAACCGCACGATATCGACGCCCCAGAGCCCACCTACGACCTATCAGGTGCGCGCAATCCGGAGTTCGACACCAAGCTCTTCAACTTCACCTACACGTCGCTCAAGACACCCGGCACCGTGTTTGCCTACGACGTTGTCACCAAGAAGCGCGAGACGCTCAAAGTCCAGCCAGTTCCTGGCTATGACGCATCCACACTGGTCACCGAACGATTGTGGGCCACAGCGAAGGACGGCACCAAGGTGCCCATCAGCTTGCTCCGCAACAAGACCACCACGAAGGACGGCAACAACCCCATGTTGCTGCTCGGCTACGGCAGCTACGGCATCTTGTACACACCAAGCTTCCGAAGCAGCGTGTTGTCCCTGCTCAAGCGAGGCTTTGTCTTCGCAATCGCGCACATTCGTGGCGGCGGTGAGATGGGCCGCGCATGGTACGAAAATGGGAAGTTCGAGCACAAGACCAACACGTTCAACGACTTCATTGCCTGCTCCGAGCACGTGATTGCCGAGAAGTGGACCTCCGCCAGCAAGCTGTGTGTGCAGGGTGGTAGTGCTGGAGGCCTGCTCATGGGTGCAGTCGTCAACGCACGACCGAAGCTCTTCGGCGCCGCTATCTCTCGCGTTCCGTTCGTAGACATTGTCAGCACCATGCTCGACGAGACGCTTCCGCTGACCGTTATCGAGTACGACGAGTGGGGAAACCCCAATGACAAAGACGTCTTCGACCGGCTGCTGTCCTACTCCCCGTACGACAACATCAGCGCGCAAGCCTACCCGCCCATCTTGGTCACGGCGGGCCTGAATGACCCACGCGTAGGCTACTGGGAACCCGCAAAGTGGGTCGCACGCTTGCGTGAACGTGGCACCGGAACCGCACCACTCTTGCTCAAGACCCACATGGGTGCAGGGCATGCCGGTGAGTCCGGTCGCTACGGTCGCCTCAAAGAGCTGTCGATGATCTACGCATTTGCGGTCGACCAAGTCGGGTTGACGTCGAAGCCGGCCAAGGTCGAGCCAGCTGCTGTCCCGGCAAAGAAAGCTGCCGCACCCGCGAAGAAAGCTGCCGCACCCGCGAAGAAAGCTGCCG
>CAJXTB010000028.1 GCA_913061235.1 uncultured Pseudomonadota bacterium
GGCGGCCGTGATGGCGGCGGCTACGGCGGCGGCGGCGGCGGCGGACGCGGAAACAGCTGGTAAGCCAGTCTGTTGAGGCGGCGTCCGCGTCGCCTCTCGCAAACGTTTGAACCCTCGGTCTTCGACCGGGGGTTTTCTCGTTATGGCGGCAGTCGATGCAGTACTCCGCCGTGAATCTCAGCCAAGCGTTACCGCGTCGCTGGCTTATAGTGTTGATTCGCCCTTTGGTTGGGCCGTTTGGGCTGTCACGGTGGTGGGTGGTGCTACTGGGACTACTGGGCGTCTTTGTTGCCCTACTTGTCCTTCAGCTCGGTGCCGCTGCGGTGTGGTTGGGCTTGGGAGTTGTTCCCCGTGGGCGGACGGCACGACAGTGGCCATGGCGGTTGGGCATTGGATTGCTCACTTATGGCGTGATCTGGCAGTTCGTAGCTCCTGTAGTGGGGGAGCAGTACGACCGCGTCGCCCTGCCGTGTTTTGGCGAGACGCTTCGTGCACATTCGGCAGTGTACTGTTTGGCGAACCGCCATTATGTGCGGTCCGAGCTGGCTGAGTCGGCGAGTCGCATTGCCGAACGAGTGGCCCGCGACCATCCAGGCACGGTGGTCCGCTATTTGGATGGCGGCTTTCCGATGGGGAGTGGCTTTCCGTTGTTGCCGCACATCAGCCACGGAGATGGCCGACGTCTTGATCTGGCTCTGATGTGGCAGGACTCCACTGGTTCTGCGGCTCGGGGCAATGGGTCGCCTCTGGGCTACTTTGGCTACGCTTCGCCGCCTGTCGATGCTCCCGCCGACTGCCCTGTAGCGGTCGTGGACCTGCGGTGGGACATGAACAGTCTCCAGCCGGTTCTGTCGCGCAACGACCTCGACGTTGTACGAACACGCAGTCTGCTCGACGCTGTTCTAGCGGAGCAGGCCATCGGGAAAGTGCTGCTGGAGCCGCATGTTCAGAGACAGCTTGAACGTGTATCTGAACGATTGCGGTTTCAAGGGTGCCATGCAGCTCGTCACGACGACCACATGCACATCCAGCTGTAGACCGTCTGGTCGCTACTCGGTCGGGCGCAGACCCAGTTCGCGGGCGAAGAAGGCGAACTCCATGGCCAGTCGATGTGCGGACTGCTGTTGATTTGCAACGCCGCCATGCCCGCCCTCTATGTTCTCCATGTACTCGAACTGAAGTCCGTAGGACTCCAAGGTCGCAGCCATCTTCCGCGCATGACCTGGGTGAACGCGGTCATCGAGAGTAGAGGTGTAGAAGAGCATGGACGGGTAGGCGACGTCTGGTGAGACGTTCTGGTACGGCGAATAGGTCTGTAGGACTGCCCAGTCTTCGGGAACATCTGGGTTTCCGTACTCTCCCATCCAGCTCGCTCCAGCCAAGAGCAAGTGGTAGCGCTGCATGTCGAGCAGTGGGACTCCGCAGTCAATGGCGGCGTACAGGTCGGGGCGCTGGGTCATGGCCACGCCCATCAGCAGGCCACCGTTGCTGCGACCGATAGCGCCAAGCTGCTCGGGGGTTGTCACCCCATCTGCGACCAGCGCATCGCCAATGGCGAAGAAGTCGTCGTACGCGATCTGACGATTGTGAGTCAGAGCGGCGCTGTGCCACTCGGGGCCGTACTCGCTGCCGCCGCGGATGTTGGACAGAACCAAGACCCCGCCGCGTTCAACCCAGATCTTACCGGCCAACGCGCCGTGTTGTGGGCGCGCGGACTCGCTGAAGTAGGTGGGCAAGATGGCTGCTAGGAATCCGCCGTAGCCGTACTGCAGCGTAGGTGCGGAGCCGGCGTCTAGGACATCTGTGCGGCCCATGACGAAGTAGGGAACCTGCGTGCCATCGGAGCTGGTTGCAAAGCGCTGCTCCACGGTGATGCCGTCGGCGTTGTAGGCGGCTGGCAAGCTCTGGATTGGAGCTACGCGGTCTTTTTTGTTGATGTGGTAGAGCGTGGTCGGCACGGTCATGCTCTCAAACGACACGAGTAGGTCGTCGCTGGACTCGCTGTCCGCTTCGATGGAGACCACGCCATTGTCGGGCAAGTCGAGGGTGGTGCTGACCCACTCGCCCTTCTTGTACCGAAGGCGTCTGACTTGGCCCACCACGTCGGAGAGCATCTGGATGCCGAGACTCTTCTTACCAATGGCGACCGACTCAATCGACTCTCCGACTCCGGGCGTCAACACGGCGGAAGTGGTGAGGGTCTCCAAGTTCAACGCGAACAATGCGCCGGAGGGGTAGGTCTGACCATCAGCGGTCCACTCTTGGCGGTTGAGCACGAGTACGTCGCCGTTGAAGACGCCCATTATCCAGCTCTGCGGTGGCAGAGGCAGCTTGGTGAGGGTGTCTGAATTGGGCGCGTAGTACACCTCACTCTCGTAGAAGGTGATGCCGCGGGTGATGAACGGGTAGGACTCACCGCCGTGGTGGGCCACGAATGCGCCCGCGCTGACGTCTGTGGTCTCAGCCTCAAAGACCACTGGCGCGTCGGCCAGCTCGGTACCGCGTTCCCACCGCACGATGGTGCGTGCGTAGCCGGAGTCAGTGAGGGTTCCTTCGCCACGGTCCGTCCCTACCAGCAATGTGTTCTCATCCACCCAGGTCACGTCGGACTTGGCTTCTGGGACATGAAATCCGCCGTCGATGAATGTGCGGGTCTCGCGATTGAACTCACGAATCTCGGAGGCGTCCGTTCCTCCCCGAGACAGGTCGACCATGCATCTGTCTGAGTCGGATGCACAGGAAGCGCCGTGCCACAACCAGTTCTGGCCTTCCTCGGCGTCGAGCGCGTCCACGTCGAGAATCACGTCCCAGTCATCCGAACCCTTGAGAAAGGACTTCAGTGGTTGGCGCCGCCACAGTCCACGGACATGGTCGGGGTCTTGCCAGAAGTTGTAGGCCATCTTTCCGCGAATGGAGACCGACGGAATGCGGGCGTCGGACGTCAGAATGGCCATGGCCTCGGACTCAAAGGTCTCCACCCATGGGTCGTCTACGAATCGTTCGACGGTAGCGGCATTCCATGCACGCACTTGGTCCAGAGCGCGCTCACCTTGGACCTCTTCAAGCCACAAGAAGGGGTCGCCTGGCTCCTCCATCATGGGCGGGTCCCCGTCGAACTCAGGTACATCGGTCTGAGCAAGGGCGGACAGGGTGAACAGCAGGGTCAGCATGGGGCCTCCGAGGGCGGGGGCTTAGCCTGTTGCGGCGGTGGGCCAACCCGGTTGTCGGTGTTCAGGCTGAGACCCTTTGCCACGGAATTGCTGGTGTAACGATTGTTGATTTCCCACTCGGATTTGAAACTGCTGAGGTAGAATGCCTCACATTTTGTTCGGGGGACGACCATGGTTCGATACATCACTTTGGTGCTTGCACTTGCTTCAACAACGGCTGGAGCGCAGACGCTCAATGCGACTGCGACCTACAGTCTACCGAGCACTCTGAGCGCTCCATCGAGCAACTTTCACCCACAGGGCCTTGGCGTAGATGAAAGCACTGGTCGGCTTGTTTATGCACAGCAAAACCAGAATACGCTGTACTCAAGTGCGCTGAATGGGTCCGATGTTCAAGTGTTCAGCAATGCTGCCTGGGACCACACAACGAGTGTCGCGGCTTGGCAGGGCCAAGTGTATTTCACGGATTACCGCAGTAATGCCGGCGGCCAAGACATGTACAAGGCCACGGTGCCAAGTGGCACTCGCGTAGCATATGGAAGCTACATTGCTGCGTACGGCGGTTTCCCATTGGATATCCGGGGCGGTGAGTTGTACCGGACCAACCTTCCGTCTTCTTACTCGTGGGCGGGCCTCAACCAGATGGTCATCACAAACGTCGCCACGCCGAACGGTGGCTCGCGGACGTTCACCCTCAACTTTACATCCGGTGTCGGTGACTTTGGAGTGGACCTCGACAGCAACTCCATCTGGGTCCTGGAGTACTCCTCGAGTGCACGCATTCACCGGTACGACATCACAAGCACTCAGCTGCTCTCGACCTCGCAGGTCGTCGGAGATGGTCTCGACGCAGGTCTGACCTACTACAACGGCAACCTGTACTACTACGATTGGCAGAGCGGAAGCGGGTCGACGCTAACCGTCTTCCCGACCGGCTTTGCGGTAGGCTGTACAGACGGAATGGACGCGTTCGACCTGGATAACGACGGTAACGACGACTCCTGCATCCATCCAACCGCCACCATTGCGGACTCGGTCACGGTCGAGCCCGGTGCCCGCATCCACGCCAACGCCATCATCGCTCCGCGGGCCATCATCGGAAGCACTGCAAACATTGGCGCTGGCTCCATCGTTGGCCGATTTGCTGAGGTTCGGGGAACCCTGGTCGGCACTGTGATTTTGGGCCGCTCCGCTCAGGTACTCAACGGCTCCACCATCGCGGATGGCTCGGTGGTTGGGTACGACTCAGTGGTCGACAATAGTGACCTAGGACCGAACACGATTGTGGGCTCACTCGCCACAGTTCAGGACTCCAGCGTTGGCGATGACGCGGGTGCCGGGAATGCGGTGCTCTCTCGCGATACTACGGTACAGACGGGTTCTTCGGTTGGTTCAGGTACGGTTGTCGGAGCCGGCAGCACGTTCACGACCGCAGCCCTTGGCGCAGATATTCGCGTTCGCAAGGACTGCGTGTTCTCGACCGGTTCTTCAGTGGGAGATGACGCTCGTGTAGGTCGCAACGTCACGTTGGGAGCGAATGCAGCCATTGCCGCGGATTCACGCGTTGCCGCATGGACCGATATTGGTGCCAACGTCTGCGTCAGCGGGGCTGTCCGGCGGGATTCGGTTCTTTCGAACTGCCCATAGTGTTGGGCTGACACGTGGCGGCATCGTTTGGGTTTGATCGTCGTAGGGTCGGGGACTGACCACGCATGGCTTGGTCCTGCTCTTTTGCGGCTGCCATGTGCTGCGTTGGCCGTGGACGCGACCGACGGCGGCTATGAAGGCGCGGTCAGCCTGGACTGGCCTTCGGCGGTGAGGGCGGCGGATACAGCGACCAAGGCAGCTCTGGTGGGTGCGCTCGGGTGACTGGGTCCGATTAGGGCTTGCCGAAGGATGCAGCACCGCCCGCAACCCGTCCCCCCGTTCAGGGACGAACTTTCGACGGGGCCGTGGCGTCCGGAGTGGTCCTCCGCTCGGCCCGTTTCGCCAGAACGAATCTCGGTCGTTCGTCAGCGCTGCATGTGCCCTCGGTCTCGGTGTAGACTGGGCTCATGCGAGTACGAGTAAGATTTCGGCTGCCTTCAGGGACGCTGCAGACGGTAGGCCATGGAGCTATCATTGGGCGATTGCACAACAGTGCGATTTGTCTGGCCGACCCACGGATTAGCGAGGCCCATGCCCTGGTCAGTTTGCGCGGTCGTGATGTTCGATTGCTCGCCCTGCGTGGCCGCTTTTCGGTAGATGGAAAGACCCTGGCTGATGTTGTTCTTCAGCCCGGCCTGACCATTCTGTTTGCTCCGGAGCTGTCGCTGACGGTGGTGGGTGTAGATTTGCCCGCCGAGGTCATGGCGTTGGAAGGGGCATTCGGACGACAGGTGTTGCTCGGACCTACGTCCGTATTGACTGCCCCCCCCAGGCTGCGCTCCGGTTGGCGTCCAGACGCTGTGGAAGTCGTCTGGCCGGATGACGACCGGTGGGTTCGGCAAGATGGAACCGAGCTTGCTCCGGGCGATGTGATTTCGCTGCCCGAGGGGGAGGTGACGGCGGTCTCGGAGCCTCTGCTTGCTCAACAGGCGACGCTGCGCTCGGCTGAGTTTAGCATTCCGCTGCGGCTCGTCGCTCGCTTTGACTCCGTGCATTTACTGCGCGAGGGGGAGCCCACGGTCGTCCTGACGGGCATCATCGCGCGCGTCATCACCGAGCTGGTACAGACCCAAGCACCGGTCGCCTGGGACGTGTTGGCGGAGCAGATCTGGGGAGATGTTCCTCGCGACGTGTTGCGCAGGCGTTGGGACATGCAGCAGGTTCGATTGCGCGCGAAGCTCCGGGAGCATGGACTGCGTGGCGACTTGCTACGCGCGGATGGAGGTGGCCTTACGGAGCTTGTTCTCGGCGCAGAGGACGAGGCCATTGATGAATCGTGATGATGAATCGGGCGCCAACTGGGGCTCGGTTGCGGCTTGGACACGGGGATGGCAGAACCCTGACCAGCAACAGCGCACGCCTCTGCCAAGTGAGCGGTACTGTGTTGATGCAGAGCTCGGTCGTGGCGGCATGGGGGTGGTCCATGCGGCAACAGACTGCTGGTTAGGCCGTCAGGTTGCCCTTAAACGTCCCAGGGTAGACCTGGACATCCAGCGCATGATGCGCGAGGCCTGCATCACCGCTAGGCTGACTCATCCGTCTATCGCTCCGGTGCTGGATGTTGGTGAAGACGACTTGGGTCCGTTCTACACAATGCCCATTTTGGTCGGAAAGGCACCGTGCCCGTCCAGCCCCTTGTTTCGCTGGGTGCAGATGGTGCGGGATGCCGCTCTGGCCGTCGCGCACGCGCATGCCAAGGGCATTGTTCATCGCGACCTTAAGCCTGACAACTTGCTGTGGGGCGACCAATACCAGCTGTGGGTACTGGACTGGGGCGTGGCCTATGACCCGTCGTCGCCCGACACAGCAGTGGTGGGGACCCCGGGCTTTGCTGCACCGGAACAGGACCAGGGGGTGTGTAGTCCAGCGTCGGACGTGTATGGGCTTGGACGCGTCTTGCAGCAGCATGCTGAGCTCGACGCCGCATTGCTTGCGGTTGTGGAGCGAGCAACCCACCAAGACCCTTCGGCTCGCTACGCAGATGGCTTGGCCCTTGCGGATGAGCTCGAGCTGTGGATGTCGGGCGGTCTGGTCCGGGCTCACCGCTACACAGTGGGTGAGATGGCTCGGGCGTGGTGGTCTCAGAATCGAGCCATCGCTTCGGTCACATCTGTTGGATTGCTGACCGTTGCGGCACTCATCGTGGGTGTCTTTGTGGTGCAAGCCCGCGCCCAGAACCAAACCAATCACGCGTTGGCGGCGAGTCTTGTTCAACGTGCACAGTCGCTCAGTCGCTCCGGCGCGCGTGCAGAAGCCGAGGTGTATGCCTCCCATGCGCTCTCACTGGCTGAGCTCCCCGCAGCCCGTGGTGTATTGATGCGTTGGGCGGGCTCACCCCGGCCCGTGCAGACAGGCACTGTTTCGGCGGCTTGTTTCGGTCACTGGACGTTGGATGGAGAGAGGATCTGTGTCTCCGACACCGACGTTGCCTTGTTTGGGCTGGATGGTGTTGAGCGCAGACGTGCGGCGGTTGAGCAAACCGTCAGCTCCGAGTATTCGCGAGGAACCGTGTCGTTTTTCGGGTCGGACGTGTTGACTGCGGCACCTGCGATTCAGTGGGTGGATGGTCAACCTCACTATCTAGAGACTGTTCCAGGAGGCGGCGCTCAAATCGCGCTGGGAGACCAGCCAGCGTACGCCGACCAGTCGAGCCTGTTCCGAATCAACCTTGAGACTCACACCAGTGAACTTTGGGTAGAGGATGCCTGTCCGTTTTCGGTTCAGGAGGTGGTCACTCAGGAAGGCACGGCCGTGATTCTGTGCCGCAAGCAGGAGATGGTGCTGCTGGATGCTGACGGTGAACAGCGCATCCAAGTACCTGGACATCCCATTCTTGCACGGTGGCTGGGCGATACTCTGGCGGTCGCCACGTTCGAAGCTGAGATTGTCCTTTGGGACGGCACGGCGTGGACGCAGGTGCCGACGGGGGCTGGCCCTGTAGCCACGGCTTTTGTGCTGGATGACGAGCGGCTGTTGGTCACAACAGAGCGCATGGTCACCCGAGTCTTCGACCTACGAGCCTCATCCTGGGTAGTGGACTTACCCCGTGGCTTTGACGCGTCCGTGCCAACCCCGACTGGCCTTCGCGGGCTGCACTCAGCGGGGGCCGTCGACTATGAGTGGACGTGGGATGGCCTAGGCGCTGGAGTGGATGCGTCTGAGCTAGGTGGCATTGCTGGAATGGCGCTGCATCCAGACGGAACCCTTCTGGCCATCGGCCATGCGGAAGGGCAGGTTGACCTATGGAATACTCGGACCGGCGACCTGCAACGGATGGCTTTAGATGGTGGCAATGTCGCTAAGGCGATGTTGTGGGTGGGCAACACGTTGTGGGTGAACAACGGCAGATATCACACGTGGACGGACGGCGTTTGGGAGCACGGGTCGGTCAACTCGTTTTGCCGTCAGTTCTACGACGTGGCGGGAAGCGTTGCTCAATGGCCCATTTCTACGAGTGTGACGTTTCGCACCGCTCAGAGTGAGATGATAGGAAAGGTGTCCGTCTGGCCAGCACCTAGCGACATGGTCTCCGACGGGCAGACGCTGTGGTCTGTAGACTCTGCCGGAAACGTTCGAACCATTGACCCTGAGGGAGTCAATGACGCGTTCGTCGTGCCTGGTTTGGGCCGAGCCATTGGCCTCAATGAGGACCGGTTGGTGGTTGCCACGGAAGAGGAGGTCATGCTTCTGACGCAAGCGGGCGAGCGCCTGTGGGCGGTACCGGTGACCACGCCGGTCACCGCGCTTGCACTCGACGACCGCTTCGTGGTGGTGGGCACTCAGACGGGACGCATCGATGTCTTCGACGCCCAGACAGGGCATCTCTTGGCCGAGCATCAGCCGCACACACGACGGGTTTCCGTGTTGATTCTGACGGAGGACATTCTGTTCACGGGGTCATGGGACGGTCTAGTGACGCGGATGGGGCTGCGGCCTTTGACGGCGAGTCCTCGGGTGCTGAAGGACGAGGTGTTTGCCGACTGGTCTCTCAGCGTAGATGACCTGAGAGACTGACCCGCGTAGGAGTGGTGTGGGGTGGCAATCAGGCTGTCACCGTGTACAAGACGTCATCCCGTCATGTGTACGGGCAAGGAGACGGTATGCGACTAATGTTGGGTTTGTGTGTGGTGATGGCGATGGCCTGCAATGACAAGGACACCGGCGATAGTGACATCGGTACCGAGGCGGATACCGAAGCACCTCTGGCGTCAGTGTCGGTGACAGGCGCGGTGTCAGGCTTGTTCAACGGTGCCGCCGCGTTGCAGCTCAATGGAGCCGGTGATGTCTCCATTGGCGAAGACGGGACCTTCTCCTTTGACGATGCACTGTTTGAAGGCGACGACTTTGACGTCACCGTCCTCACACAACCACCGGGCCAGTCGTGTGACGTTGTTGGCGGAAGCGGTACTGCACAGGCCGACATCACCGACGTACAGGTCGTCTGCGGTTGTGACTTTTCGGCTGCCTTGCGGGACGAACGCATTGTGCCAAGCGTCCTCATCAACGACGTCAACGCGCTCAACTTCAACGCTGTGACACCGTTGCGTGGCTTTGAGGCAACGTTGGACTGGGTTGTGTCGTGCGGCTCGGTGAACCACACACTGTTCCGGTCAGGCGAGACGGCTCCCGACCTTGAGGACAGTACCCTTGACGGGGGAGTCATCGCCGAGACGTTTCCAGAGGCATGGTCGGGTAGCACTGCGTGGTCCCTTGTCGGTATCCAGGATATTTCCCGGCGTGGACGCCTGACAACACCCGCGCTGTACCGCGCATCGCCACCCAGCTGGGAACCCGAGGCGGTCTTGTACCCGGGTGCAGTCGTCGGCTCGGTGACTGTGCTTTCCAACCGCTCAGCGGATGTCGGGTCAGACGGCGTAGTCGTTGGACTCGTGGTTGTGGAGGATGGCTCAAATGAACGGTTGGCTGTGGCCAAGGTGGATGGCGATGTCCTGTCCATCGCGTTCGACAGCGCAGACGGTGTGGACATTGATGGTGTCAGCCAGGCTGTGTGCAACGTAGGCGACCCTGTGTGGTCCGCGGATGGACACATGGCAGTGCCGGTTACCTACGGAAATAGCTGTCTGGCACGTGGCTTCAGCGATTTCTTCGGTGGCCTGCTTGTGGTCTCTGATGGCGAAGCCCCAAGACTTGTGCTGGGCGACACGGATGTTGACCCCGTCGCGGGGCGTCTGTACCAGATTTCGGATGTTGCCGTTGACGATACGGGCCACGCGACTCTGCGTGAGTGGCGCTGCCCGGACGGGCAACGGTGCGTCCGACCCGAAGGTGGCACCGAGCTTGTGCAAGTCGACCTTGAAACCGGTGATTCGGAAGTCGTTGTGCGCTTTGGCGGCATCTACACCGCTGGGGTCACGGTCACCGCAATCAACACGTTCGACGTGGCTTTGACCGGTGAGGTTGCCCTACACGTTGACACAGAAGACGCTGCGTGTCGCCGCGGTGGATGCCCGACGAACGAGCGGGCTGCTTGGTGGGATGGCGAGCTGCAGAACAGTCTGACCAGCGGTGAAGAGCTCTCTGGCTACACTGTGAACCGAGCCATTCGGACAGTCTCTGCGACGACAAGCGGTCGAATGGGCGTTCTTGCTGCGCTGTACGAAACACAGCCGACCAACAATGGCCACGATGCGTTTGTGTGCTGGGATGCCGAAGGCGGCAGCGCAGTCGCCCTCGGTCGACCCACAAACGGCGAGACCGAGCTTGTTGTGGATACAGTGCTTTCCGCCTCGCTCAATGATGATGGGAACTTCGCAGCCACTGTGACCGAGGACGGAGGTTCGGGCGCGCGGATGCTGCTCGGTTCCTGCCCGTAGTTGTGTTGGAGCGGCGAGGCGGTCGTTGCCGTCTCGCTGTTCACGAGCATCCAGTGGACCCAACCTAGGACCGCTGCTCGAAGGGCACTTAGAGCGTGTTCTTGTGCAGTTCGGCGTGCCCAAGTAGCGCGCGCCAGGACTGCACAAAGAAAATCGTGGTCGCTGTTGGCATCCAGGCGGCCCCCCCCAAACGAAGACACGCCAAACCGAAAATCCCTGTTTGGCGTGCTTTTTTTTTGGACCTGCTGGCAGGAGGCAGCAGCCCCTCGCTCCTCGTCTACAGCTTGGCTGCGAGCATGGCTTCGAGCTCTTCTAGGGCCTTGCTGAAGCCTGCAATGCCTTCATCGAGCTTGTCGTTTGCCATGCGGTCTTGTGCGTGCATGGCGTCGAACACCGGCTTGCTCATCTCAAGACGTGCCATGCCGAGCTCGGCTGCGGTGTCTGCGGACAGCTTGCGCGGTAGCTCCGCCTCGGTCTCAGCGAGCACGGTGAGGAACTTTGGAGCGATGGTGAGCAGGTCGCAGCCGGCCAGCTCCGTGATCTCTGCCAAGTTGCGAAAGCTGGCACCCATGACCTCGGTCTTGTGGCCGTGGCGCTTGAAGTAGTTGTAGATGGTTGTGACGCTGACCACACCTGGGTCTTCCGTCGCCGCGTAGCTGTCCTTGCCGGTGTCCTTCTTGTACCAGTCCAAGATTCGGCCAACAAAGGGGCTAATCAGCGTGACCTTTGCCTCGGCACAGGCCACCGCTTGGTGCAGTCCGAACAACAAGGTGAGGTTGCAGTGAATGCCCTCGGTCTCCAAGATTTCGGCTGCCTGAATCCCTTCCCAGGTCGCGGCAATCTTGATGAGGATGCGGTCGCGAGACATGCCGGCATCTTCGTACAGACCAATCAGGAATCGTGCTTTGTCCAACGTTCCCTGCATGTCATACGAGAGGCGGGCGTCGACCTCGGTGCTCACACGGCCCGGAATGAGAGCCAGGATGCGCAGGCCAAACTCGACGGCCAGGCGGTCGATAGCAAACCCAACAATGGCCTCGTTGCTGTCGCCTTTGCCTCTGGCCCAAGTCAGTGCAGCGTCCACCACGTCTGCGTACTCTGGCATCTGAGCGGCTTTGGTGATGAGCGACGGGTTGGTCGTGGCGTCCTGCGGCTTGTGCGCACGGATAGCCTCGATGTCGCCGGTGTCAGCGACGACAACGGTCATGGACTTGAGTTGGTCGAGCAGAGTGGCCATGGAAACCTCCAGAATGCGGGGTATTTAAGCGGTGACGCCGAAGATATCGGCCATAGCCTGCTGTTCGGAGGCGATGTCGACTTCCAGGTCTTGCAGAAGTCCGGTCTCCAGGTGGAATACCCAGCCGTGAATCTGCGGGGCCTTTCCTTCCCGGGTGGCTGCCTGTACGGAGGTGGTCTTGGCCACATTGAGGCACTGTGCCATGACGTTCAGCTCGATGAGGCGTGCTACGCGCGCTTCACCCTCGAGGGCGTCCAGCTCGGCTTTGTGAGCGTAGTACACGTCCTTGATGACACGAATCCATGGGTTGAGAACACCCAGGTCTGTGTGCGTGAGGGACGCCTTGACGCCACCACAGCCCGAGTGTCCGCAGACAACAATGTGCCGTACACCCAGATGAGCCACGGCGTACTCGATGACGGCTTGGATGTTGGTGTCGGTGTGGTCGACGAGGTTGGCGACGTTGCGGTGAACGAACACGTCTCCTGGACCCAGACCCATCACCTGTGCGGCAGGAACACGACTATCGGCACAACCGATGAACAAGAAGTCGGGGTCTTGGCCTTTGGCGAGGTTGTTGAAGAAGTCTGGGTTCGACTTCTTGATGGCGTTAGCCCAGCTCTTGTTGTTGTCGAAAACGGCAGCAGTAGACATAGGAAACTCCGGTCAGTTTGGACCGGTCGCCTAACGTGCTGAGCCTGACTCGGGCGCAACAACCTCATCTCCCCACAACGCCCGGATGGCTGGGTCTGTGGGGTTGCTGTCGCGGGTGATGACGAAGGCGCGCTCGCGGACCTCTTCGGTTGTGCCGATGCACACCACTCGGTAGCTCTCCAAGATGGCATCTTTCATGGTCTCCGGTGCCGCGAAGATGCCGACCGCAGCGTCACCCAGAGCTTTCATGACGGCGGAGTCATCGACAACCACGCTGATCGGAGGATCCAGTTCATGGTCTTCCCACCACGACTCCAGTGCAGAGCGCAGCACGGTCCCTTTCGGCGGGACAATCCATGGAACTCGGTTCAGGCCATTGGGAAGGTCGGTGCCGATGATCTCGGCGAGTGACTCAGCGCCGAACACGGCGATTCCACTCGAGACTCGCTCGTGGTCGTGGGTGGATGCGGTGACCCAGCTGGGTGTTGGACCGTCGGATAGGACGGCGTCTACGCGGCGAGCGATGAGCTCCCCGAGCAGGTCATCCGCCGTGCCGCTGTGCAGCACCAACGTCACGTCGTCACCGGATGCCTGTGTCACGATTTCTCGGACAATGAGCTTGGGGAGCACGCTACTGACCCCAATATGAACGTCTCGACGACGCTCGCCGGATGCGACGCGGACGACGTCTTGCCCAGCGGCAAAGATGGCGTCTGCGTGGGCCAAGATCTGCCGGCCAAAGTTGGTGACAACAATGCCC
The DNA here is from genome assembly GCA_913061235.1 of uncultured Pseudomonadota bacterium. GTDB lineage: Bacteria > Myxococcota_A > UBA796 > UBA796 > CAJXTB01. The sequence continues at coordinate 13,303 of CAJXTB010000028.1, forward strand.
CGGCCCGCCCGCTCGAGAAGGGGAGAGCCGAGGTCGGCTTCGAGTGCTTTGATCTGACCGGAGATGGTCGATGGGGCCAAGTGCAGCTGGCGTGCTGCCCGCTGCACCGAGCCCTCGTGCGCAACCGTACGAAAATAGCGAAGATGCTGGTAGTTCAGGTCTCGCTCTCGCACGGTGAGCCTCCGGTCGGTCTATTGGCCTTGCGCCAGGCTGTATTGCGCCTCGTTGTCGATCTGCAAGAGAGCCTCGGTCGAGCACACGCGCAGGGTCTGACTCACATCTGCGGCGAGCGTATAGATTGCTGCATTCTCGACGACGGTGTCGGACTCGACACGGACCCGGTGGTGATTGACGCAGTCGGTGAAGACTGAGCCGGTCGGCCAGACCTGGGTGCCACGGTTGCTGATCATCACTACGCTCATGCCCGCTGGACAGGCGGCGTTGACGACCTCTGCGACGTGTGTCGGAGTGGCGTCGGAGTCGATGAACAAGTCCACGCCCTTGGTGGTCTCCGAACCGGCTCGTGGCGAGGTCATCATGCGCTGGGTGTCGCGAGCAGGAGCGCGCAGGGCCGGTGCGATGTTCTTTGTGTGCTCGAGATCGACCGGCTCCAACGCTTCGATGACGAGGTCGCGGAACACCTGGGTCTGGAAGGGGACCGGCGTACAACCCAGGTCGGGTGCGCGGAAGCAGTTGCGATGGGCCTTCTCAAGTGCCGCTTCAATCTGGTCGGCCCATGCCATCAGACCGAGGTGACGAAGCATGATGCAGCCCGACAGCATTAGTGCGGTTGGATTGGCGAGTCCCTGGCCGGCAATGTCCGGTGCGGTTCCATGAACCGCTTCGAAGATGGCAATGTGGTCGCCAATGTTGGCGGACGGGGCGTAGGCCAAGCCTCCAACGAGACCTGCACACAGGTCCGACAAGATGTCGCCTTGCAGGTTGGGGAGGACGATGACGTCGAAGCTATTGGGCTTCATCACCAGCTCCATGGCCATGGCGTCTACAATCCGGTCGTCGGAGTTGATGTCCGGGTATTCCTTGGCGACTTCGCGGAAGACTTCCAGGAACAGGCCGTCCGTGAGCTTCATGATGTTGGCTTTGTGGCCCGCGGTGATGCGACGAGCACCCTTGCGGCGAGCGACCTCAAAGGCGTAGCGAACCACGGCTTCGGACCCTGGACGGGTGATGAGACGACGGCACTGTGCGACATCATGAGTCTGCATGTGCTCGATGGCACCGTAGGTGTCTTCGATGTTCTCGCGGACCATTGTGATGTCAATGTCCGGGTGCTGGTAACGACCGCGTGGGACGCCGTTCAGGGTGCGGAAGATGCGCTTGTTCGCGTAGGTATTCCACGTCTTTCGTGCGGTGACGTTGATGCTCTTGACACCCTTGCCGCTCGGGGTGGCCATGGGGCCCTTGAAGAGTACACCGAGGTCTTCGATGGTCTGCTTAGCTTCGTCTGTGATGCCGGCAGGAACTCCGTTTTCCCACACAGAAAGACCCATCTCGACGGGTACAAACTCAATGGGAACGCCAGCAGCTTTGAACACTGCGAGCGTGGCGTCCATGATCTCGGAACCAATACCATCACCTTGGGCAACTGCGACACGATGCATTCAGCACCTCCTTGTGAACCGCCATGTAGGAACTCACATGGATGCCATCCAATGGAATTGAAAGGAAAGTGGATTCGATTTTAACGAATGAATGGTTCTGAACAGGCCCTTGACGAACCGTCGTGCTCAGCGGCGGTCTGTCTGGGTGTGCCTAGGAGGTCCAATGCCGCGTCTACAGCCTGTCAACGACAATATGTCCATGATTCCCATGATGAACCTTGTGACCATTCTCATTCCGTTTGTCCTGATGGCGTCGTCGTTCGTGCCACTGGCGGTGGTTGAGGTCAACGCGCGAACCGAAGGCGGACCCGGGCTGGTGGAGGACTCGGGCGACGTGGCGCGAGTCTTGGTGACCCCCACACAGATTGCGGTGGAGTGGCAGGGGCAGATTGTCCGTCAGCTCGACTGTGATGGCGGCTGTCGTACCTACGAGTCCGTTCCGGTGGCAGCTCTCGGCGAAGTGCTCGAAGGGCTGGGCGCCCCGGACGGGACCGGACTCGTGGTGGCGGTTCAGGCAGATGTCCCGTACGACGTGGTCATTGCTGCAATGGACGCGTCGCGGACCTCCGGTGAGGGCGCTCTGTTCGCTGGCGTGTCGTTGGGGTCGCTCTAGCGACGGCTGCCACAGGTCAGGTCGACTTGGGCGCACACCTCGGTCGTGCCGTGCGGCGCCGCGATGGCAACGACAGTTCCCCCTGGGGTGTCGCAGCTCACAAAGCACGTGCCGCTGATGTCCAACGATGTGGTCGTCAGTCGGACCGTACCGCCGCAGTCGGTCACACCGACGGACTGTAGAGAGACCGCGCAGCTTGCGTTGATGGAGTACCCGCTGACCAGCACAGTCTCCTCTTCGAAGTTTACGGCCGGCAGGTCCTCGGTGCTGCCAGTGCTCTGCCACCACGTCTGCCAGGTGGCGTTGCTGTCAATGGTCTCGTGGAACGCTGCTCGCGGCGCGCTCTCTGTGCCGTAGTACTCCGTCTCTCGGAACAGTTCGCGGAAGGTGGCGTCGACGCAGGTCCCGGTAGACGGCGTACAGGTCCCGCTAGTGTCGCGACGGTCGGGACCGGGAACGGCGGTGTCGGAGGTAGAGGAGTTTGTGTTGTCCGAGGCGCCCGTCTCAGAGGGGCTGTCGACGCAGGCGAACAGCGCCAGTGTGCATCCCAACACAGCCATGCGTGTACCTGTCATTTGCCTGCCTGTCCGTTCATCGAGTTGATGCTAGTGTGTCCTGAGCTGGCACGGGCCGCCACCGAAAGAAAGCCGTCACCCCCGAAGCGGACAGCAATACGCACAGCGCGTACAATAGCGGCATGCGAAGTAGCAGTTCGTGCTGCGCTTCTGGGAAGGTCGCCACCACAATGCCAATCGCCAAAGCGCTGTTCTGGATGCCCGTCTCGAGCGCTACAGCGCGCCGGTCACTCTCCTGCAACTTGACTGCCGTTGCCGTGGCGTAGCCGAGAACCATTCCAACACCGCCGAGGGCTACGGCGGCGACGTACGCATTGAACGGAATCTCAGCGAATGTGGCTCGCTGATTGAGCACGGCAGTCCCCACCAGCAACACCAACACGCCGAGCCCCGACCACGCCCCAACGCGCTCCACCCACTTGGCGACCGACGCGCTCTTGGCGCGAATACCCATGCCGATCCAGACTGGAATCAACACTAGGACCAGCGTAATGACAATGTCTTTGATGGGAAGGGCGACTTGTGCGTCTGTGAATGCGCTTCCGTACAGCCACAGCACTGCGGGCATAGCGACAACCGCTACTGCCGTTGAGACAGCCGTCATGCCGATAGAGAGCGCTACGTTTGCCTTGGAAAAGTAGGCGAACAGGTTGGACGTTGTGCCGCCTGGGGTACAGCCAATGAGTACCAGGCCGAGCGCCAGTTCGTTCGGAAGTGACAGTGCTTTCGCTAGCCCGAATGCCACGAGTGGCATCCAGCCAAACTGTGATGCCACGCCAATGACAATGCCCTTGGGGCTCTTGGCAATGCTGCGTACACTCGAGCGGTCGAGCGTGGTCCCCATGCCCATCATGAGTGTGATGAGAAGAATGGCGAGCAGTGCTTTTTCAAATCCGGACAGCATCACATCCCTAAAAACACGCCTATCGTGTCACGTTCGCATCCAGGGGGTTTGGCCGCCGCTTGTATAAACAGGCGGCCTTCAAATTAGTGGGCCTACGACATGGTCGCCAGATGTGCCGCGAACTTGTCGACTGCACTGCGCCAACCACCTGCGGCACCACCCGTCATCTCGGGCTTGGTCGCGTCGATGACCAGGGTCATGTGCACGCCATCGGCCGCTTCCTCGAATGTGACCGAGGTGAACATGAACTCGGGTCCGAAAGGGGACTTGTAGGCAAGCGTGGTCTTGGGCTGCACATCTGTGTACGTCGCGTTCACGGTGAATTCGCTGGGACGCCCACCCGCTTTCATCTTTTCGGCCATCTCGGGGCTAGACGCGCGCATGGTGTACGAGAAGGTTCCACCTTCGTGAAGTTCCATGGTCAGGACCTCCACGGTGAACCCGTTGGGTCCCCACCACGAGCTCAACCCTTTTGGAGTAGCCCACAGCTCCCACACCACGTCCAACGGGGCATCCCACACGCGCTCAATGACTTGGCGTCCACTCATGGCTCAACTCTCCTTGTCCGCTTTCGCGGATTGTGCTTGTTTCAATACGGTCTCGAATCGGTCCAGCCGTTCTTCCCACAGCGCTCGGTACCGGTCGAGCCAGGTGGACAGTTCTTCAAAACGCTCGGGCCGAAGGCCGTAGATCCGCTGTTGCCCTTGGGCGCGAACGTGGACCAGGCCTGCGTCCTTCAAGATCCGCAGGTGCCGGGAGACGCCGGACTGCGCGATGGGAAGTGCCTGTACGAGTTCCCCAACAGGCCGGTCTTGCTCCAGGAGGAGCTCTACAATCTGTCTTCGGCGCGGGTCTGCGAGGGCTTGAAGGCAATCATCCATAAAAGTGTATATACACCATCATGGATTCAATGTCGAGACCGACGAATTGTAGGGCTAACTGCAGTCGCAGCGTGCCCTGGGTGTGCATGAAGCGACCTGGCCCGTCTCCCACGCTATCGCACAGCAATCCAGCAACGCGTCCTTCGCCATTGCCCGACCTCGTTGTACGCGGCTGCGAACCCCGCTAGCGGACATGTCCAGACGACGGGCCAGCTCGGCTTGCGACACGCCCTCTAGGTCCGACAGAACAACGGCTGTGCGGTAGGGCTCTGGCAGGGAACGAACGAAGTGTTCGGCCATCTGGGCGACGGCGTCCGTCAGGTCTTCGGGGACTTCTTCGACGACGGGAACGTCGACGTCGAGCGGTACCGTCGGTTGACTACGCCGATGCGTGTCCACCCAGACCGAATAGGCGATGCGACGAAGCCAGCCCGCCATGGCCTCGGGTGCCTTGAGCTGGTCGCGCTTGGTATAGGCGCGGACCAAGACCTCTTGAAGCAGGTCGTCAGCGGTTGCATCGTCTGGACAACGCTGTCGCAGCCAGCTTCGTATGGGACCCATGTGGGCGGTCAGCGCCTCGTTTGTCATGCGCAGCATCCGCCGGTTGACGGCGCAGTATCCACCTTGGGCACGCAGCAAGTGGCGGATTCAAGGTCGCCAATAGCGTCGTTGGTGACCTGGTAGATTTCCCACGATGTCCCCATGGGGTCGGTCACCCAGGCGCGCTGCATTCCGGCGTAGCAGCACTCGGTCTCACCTTCAATGTGAACGCTCACGCCGGCCTCACGAAGGGCTTGCCAGCGTGCCTTTAGCGCGGTGTCGTCCTCAAGCCGCAGGCCGAAGTGCTCGGATGACGACTGCTCACGCGGCTTGCCAGGCTGCAAACTCAGCACGATTGGAACGTCCGACGGCGCAAAGCGAAGGTAGTCGTTCCGCTTCTTGTCGGGGGCGCCGAGAAGGGCTGTGTAGAAGGCCTCGGCTGAGGCGAGGTCTGGTGTGGGCAATGAGATGTGAACGCGCATGTGTGACTCCTAGTCACCTAGCAAGACGCAGTTGGGGGCAAAGCGACGCAGGATTTCTTTTCCGAGAGCGTTTTGGCCCCTCACACCTGCCAATGACGCATCGTGTCCTCAGCCCTCCGATACCGGCGTTACCCGGCCCCATGAGTACACCGACCCTGCATTTTCTCCCTCTCGGCGGCGCCGGCGAGATTGGCATGAATCTCAACCTGTATGGGTTCCAAAACCGTTGGTTGATGGTGGACTGTGGCGTGATGTTCGAGCGCACGGGGCCCGAAACGCAGGCGGTCTTGTTTCCGGATGCGTCCTTCATTGTCGCCCAGCGGCATCGTCTTGAAGGGCTGGTTCTGACGCATGCACACCAAGACCATATTGGGGCTGTTGTAGACCTGTGGCCCAAGCTGAAGTGCCCCGTCTACTGCACGCGATTCACCGCTGAGATGCTGCGCGAGCCACTCGCAGAGGCGGGACTGCTCGACAAGGTGCCGATTCGCCTGTTGGACGAGCGAGAATCGTGGAAGGTCGGGCCGTTCGAGCTGTCGCGCATTCCCATCACCCACAGCATTGTGGAGATGGGCGGTCTGCTCATCAAGACCTCCGCGGGTTCGGTGTTTCATACCGGCGACTTCAAGCTCGACCCGGACCCACTTGTTGGCCTACACACGGACGAAGCGGCCCTCAAGCGATTGTCGGAGCTCGACCTGCTAGCGGTGGTCAGTGACTCTACGAACGCGGACAAAGAGGGATGGACGGGGAGTGAAGGCGCTCTGGTTCCTCACCTCGAAGAGGTGATTCGGGACCGGCCTGGACGCGTGGCGGTCGCGATGTTCTCAACGAATATTGCCCGGGTTCGTAGTTGGATATTGGCTGCGCACGCTGTGGGACGAAGCCCTGTGCTGCTCGGGCGTTCCCTGGAGAAGACCGTTCGTGCGGCGCAGGCGGCTGGCTACCTCCGAGACGTACCCGAGATTGTGTCGGCGCGTGACTTCGGCTTGCTACCTCCGGAGAATGTGCTGCTGCTGTGTACTGGCTCGCAAGGCGAGCCGAAGGCCGCTCTGGGTCGGTTGAGCAGCGGTACGCATCGCTCGGCCTACCTAGAACCCGGCGATACAGCGGTGTTTAGCTCTCGCTGCATCCCTGGGTGCGAGGTGAGCGTGGAGCAGGTCCAGCTGCAGCTTCGGGAGATGGGTGTGAGCGTGGTGACGGACGCCGATGCCTTCGTCCATGTGTCTGGGCACCCGTGTCGGGACGAGCTGCGTGCCCTGTATTCGTGGATTCAGGCGCGAACGGTCATTCCGGTTCATGGCACACCGAGCAAGATGAAGGCGCATGCCGAGCTCGCTCGTTCCGAGGGATTCAAGAGCCTGACGGTCAGCAATGGCGATATTGTCCAGCTCTCCCCAGGGGAGCCGACCATTGTCCGTCGCATCCGCACCGGTCGGCATGTACGGAGAGAAGACCGGCCCCGTCGTCCCAGGCGTTCTCGTCGCTTTAGTCGATGAGCCCTTCTGCGCGAAGGATTCCGGCTGCTGCCATGACGTCGACTGCGTACGATGGGAGCGCCTCGGCTTGGACCAGGGCAATGACGTCGCTAGTACCATGCTCAGCGATGGCCCCGCGGACTGCTCGTGAGCCCATATTGTAGGCGGCCAGGGCGAGACCCCAGTCGTTGAACTCACCGTGTAGGTCGGCAAGCAAGCGCAGGGCGGCGTCTGTGGACTTGTCGATATCGCGTCGCTCATCCACGTTTCCGTCGATGGTCAGGCCGTACGTTGTGGCGGTCTGGGGAATGAACTGCCACAGACCTGCCGTGTTCATGACCGGATTCGCCTCTGGCGTGAGGTTGCGGTAGCCCGACTCCACAAGTGGCACAGCGGCGAGGTCTTGTGGCATGCCGCGGGCAATCAGCTCGCCTCTGACGGCTTCCACGCGGCTAGTCTCGGTAAGGCCTTGGATAATCCAATTTGAGCCTGGCATGGCGGCTGCCGTCTCTCTGACAAGGTCGGCGTCAACAATGACGGATGACGCCTCAACATCCACCGATGGTGTGGGCGTTCCAGCCCAGGCGGTCGCGGCGAGCAGGCCAACGAGTAGACCCATGGCGGGGAGGGCGGTGATGCGCCGACGAGGGGTGGGGTTGAGCAGCATGTGGACTCTCCGTTGCACGAGGGTGCGGTGTGCGGCAAGGGCCGCTGAGGGAAGGGGACCGGTGCGGCGACGGGCGGCGCGAACCAGCGTGTCGGCGTACCGGACGGGGGAGCAGGTGCGGGCAATAGCGGCGTCACAGGCCAGCTCATCCACGCGCTGAACCTGCCGAGCCAGCCACCAGCCCGCTGGATTGAGGGCGCTAGCGACGGACAGCGCGGTCCATCCCCACGCCCACAATGGGTCCGATGTACGGTGGTGTTGCAGCTCGTGGCGCAGGGCATGAACACGGTCATCTTCGTTCGATAAGGTCTGGGAATCCAAGACAATGACGCGACGCCAGGGAAGCCACAGTGCATAGGGGGTTCCGGATGTCGACCGCCTCACTTGCACCGTGGAGTGGGTTCGCAGTGGCGCTGTCTGGCGCAGAGCGAGTCCCAGGCGAACCATGTCGACGAGTGCCCAGAGAAGCGATGCTGCGGCGGGTATCAACCACCAAGGAAGGGCCTGCCGTGCGGCTTCTGCTACGAACGGTGCCAGCGGTGCGGTGATGATGGGCGTAGCCACGCCGGATGCCCACACGCTGACCCGCTCGGTGGGCGGTGTCCATCCACCGGTCGGCTGCCATAGACTGGCCGCGAGCAACACGAGCGGCACTGCGAGTAGGCCTGCGCGAAGAATGCGCTGCTGGTGAGCGAACGGTGCCCTCAGGCGGTCGAGCGCCCAGGCTGCCACGGCGAGCACAACAACGAGCCCTTGAAGTACGAGGAAGGGGGTCACTCGCTGTCTCGCGCGGTGTTGATGAGCGCCTGCAGCTCGTCGATTTCATCTGCGCTCAGAGTCTCGGACGCCACGAGGCTGCGGACCAACGACACCGGATTGCCGGAGAACAAGCGCTCCACCAAGTGCTTCACGCCGCGTTGCGCGTAGCGGTCTTCTGCGACGGCGGCGGTGTAGATGAGAGCGCGGCCGTCTTTGCTCGTGCTGGCAAATCCCTTGTCCGCCAGGACCTTGAGCACCGTTGCAATCGTAGTGTAGGCGACCTCTCGGCTAGCCGAGATGTGACGGTGAACATACCGTACCGTGCTCGGGCCGTGGCTCCACAACACGTGCATGAGTTCGAGTTCGGCTTCGGTGAGTAGCTTGGGCATCGGACCTTCGGGGTTCTTAGTACTAGCTTTATAGTACTAAGGAGTTCGTTGGTGCAACCCACGCCTCCGTTCTTTTTGATAGGATCCCGCCCAGTCGGTGTTTTCCCGGCCACGAGGACACGCATGATTGTGCTGCTGATGAGCCTGGCATCTGCTGGGGACCTGGACTTTACGACGGACCGCGGCGCGATTGGCGACTCCACAACGACCCCAGGTGAGGGGCATGTGATCTTGGAGGCCGGTTTCTCCGCCGTCTTTGACGACACCGTAGACGTGGGTACTGCCGGACTGGTCGGACGCTTTGGCGTAGATGATGGCCTTGAGCTGCGCCTTCGCCTGCCCGACATTCGCTTCGCCGATGGTGTGTCGAGCGGCGACTTCGGCTTTGGTGCCAAGTTCGCCGCGACCGCCGCAGAGCGTTGGGGCGTGTCGATGGCTCCCGAGCTCCGCGTGAACCCGTCCACCGGAGATGTCGGCGTGGACCTCTCTGCGAACCTGTCCTTCACCCTCGGACAGTTCTCGAGCTGGGCCCAGTCCGACGTGTTCTTTGCCGGTGAGGTTGAGCGCTTGTTTGTGGGCTTGGCCGTCGCCGTGTCATTCGGCCAAGCGTCTGCGTATTTGAACGTTGGAAAAGACGTGCCCGGTGCCGAGATGGTCGGTGGCGGAGGTGTCTTTGTGCTGTCCGATACTGTTCAGATCGACGTGGGTGTCGATCTGTACAATCAGCCAGAAGGCTGGCTACCCGTGGTCGTTGGTGGACTCGCTGTCGGGTTCTGAGTCGGCTTCGGACGACGTCATGCGCACACCATCTGGCTCCAACAAAACGCGGCGCTGCCGGTACAGTGAGCCAAGCGCCTTCTTGAAGACCTTCTTGCTCATCTGCAGCTCGAAGCGAATGCGATCGGGGTCGGACTTGTCGGTGAGGGGGAGAAATCCGCCCTTGGCGTTGAGTGCGTCGAGCAGTACGTCTACGGCGTCTTCAGTGCCTTCTCGCCGGGTGCGCTGAAGGGTGACGTCGATCTTGCCGTCATGACGCAGGCACTTGATGTAGCCGGTCAGCTCGTCGCCCAAGCGAATCTGCTGGTACGTCTCGTTGCTGTACACAATGCCGGTGTAGCGGTTGTCCACAACGACCAAGGCTCCGAAGTTGTTGAAGCCGAAGACCAACAGCGAGACTTCCTGGTCGTTTTCGAGTCCATCAAGGTTGATGTCGAAGAACTCCACGAGTCGGTTGGACGCAAACAGTCGCCCCTGAAGGTCGACGTCTACGCGGAACACAGCCCGGTCACCAACGGCCAGCCGCTCATGCTGTAGGTCAAAGGGCACAAACAGGTCGCGCTCAAGTCCCCAGTCCAGGTGCAGGCCGTGGCGTGAGATGTCAATGACCTCAAGCAGCGCGAACTGGCCGCGCTCGGCAAACGGCATGGACATTGTGGCGAGTGGAACGCCTTCTTTGTCGTTGTAGATGAACACCTTGATGCTGTCGCCAACATTCAAGTCACCTTTGACGTTTCGGGTCGGAAGCAGCGCGCTGTCCTCGCCGTCTCCGACTCGGAAACCGCCGTTTACAACCTCTTCTACCGTCAATGTCTGGATCATACCGATGACCATGAGCGCCTCTCTTGAGCCGCGCATAACCGTGTGCAGCGCGGATGCTGTGACAAGCCGAGGCGCCGCCCATCATGGTCGGATAGCGTGCGAGCATGTCTGACACCCTCTTGGCCACTCGCGACCTGCGCCGCTCCTTCGGGCGACGTGTGGTTATTGACTCGCTCGATCTGAACGTACCCGAGGGCAAAGTGTACGGCTTTCTCGGTCGTAATGGCTCGGGAAAAACCACTACTATTCGCTGCCTCTTGGGCATCTTGCGGCCGAACAGCGGCACGATTCGGTACGGCGACGTCACCGTCAAGCAGACCACCACTGCTATGAAGCGCGGCATTGGATATGTCAGTCAGCACCAGCACTTCTACGACTGGATGACTTGCGAACGCATTGGTCGCTTTGTCGGAGCGTTCTACCCGACCTGGGACCATAAGGAATACCGTTCACTACTCGAGCGCTTGAAAGTGGAGCGCAAGCAGCGCGTGGGAGAGTTGTCCGGCGGCACCAAGATGAAGCTGGCCATGGCCCTCGCTCTCGCCCACAAGCCTCGGCTGCTCATTCTGGACGAGCCCACAGCCGGTGTGGACCCCGTAGCGCGTGCTGAGATCTTGGATGCCTTGCAAGATGAAGTGCGAAACCATGGTCGCACGGTGTTCTTCTCGACCCATCACCTGTTCGAGGTCGAGCAGATTGGCGACGTTGTCGGCGTGCTCACCAACGGGTCCCTGTTCTACGAAGGTGCCCTAGATGGCCTGGCTTCTGCCGTGCGTGAAGTTCGCCCAGAGCTGCCGGAACAAGCCAGTCTGGAAGCTGCATTTGTGGCGATTGCCCGGGACGTCACGCCGTGAGAGTGCTCGCACTGCTCATCAAGGAAGCCGTTCAGCACACCGGAGGCATGCTCGGCGCCACGGTGATGATGGTTGGCATGTGGTTGATGTCGCTGTCCTTTGCCTTGAACACCGAGGCAAGCACGCTGCTGACTGCGGCAACCGGTCTTGTGTACTACGCAATGCCGCTGGCCATTGCCTACGTGCTACGCCGACTTGTCGTGCTGGAATACGACCAGCACACCCATGATTTCTTGGCGGGCCTGCCGGTCTCAGCCTTCTTGCACACAGCCCTCAAGTACGTTGTCGGCTTGACCCTTGTGTCGGTGTACGGCGTGGTTGCGGTGCTCATCACAGCCGCCATCAGTAGCCGGCAAGAGCTCATCTCAGCCCGCTTCCTGCTTCAGGTCAACCTGCAGGTTCTCGTCTACACCTTTGCCTGGTACGGGCTGACCTTTGCTGCTGCCCACCTGGGGCGCTACCGCTTTACCTTCTGGTTGCTCGCGATTGCGCTGATGCTGTCGCTTGAGCAGGTAAACCCGGACATCTACCGGGATGTTCTCTGGCATTCAGCGCTCGCTGAGTCGCTGGACGTCACCCGTCTGGCTGTGCCGTGGAGTTCCTTGGCGCTGTCCATGACCTGGGGTGTGTTGGGCACCGCTGTCGGAATGTGGCTCGGCAGCTGGCAACAGGGAGCGGTGTGTGCCGGCTGGTTTACGCCCATGAGCTCGCGCGAAAAGACCTTCCTCGTGTTGCTGGTTTCGGTCAGTTGGCTGTCTGTCGACTTGATTGAGTACGTGTATGTGTCGGGTGGACCTAGCTATACGCGCATGCCAGACGTGGGCCATCACAGTGTTGTGGTGCGTACAACGGCCAATCCACGCCTTGCGGCCATCGGGGCAGAGGTCGCTGAACACCTGCACCAGTTTGGGGTGGCTGTTGGGGATGAGACGTGGCCAACCATCGTGCTGGTTCCCGTTCTTCAGGATGCGGAAGAAGACGTTCACTGGCGCTCATTCGAGCATGACGAACTGGTGTTGGAGGTCGACCTCAACAACCGCGACCATGCGTTGGTGACGGGCGTTGTGTACTGGACCCTTCAGCACCGCTCCCAGTCCATGCCGGCCATTCGCGGTGACATGGCCTGGATGGCCTACGGGGCTGCAAGCTGGTGGGTCGGTCCAGACCCGTCGGCACCTGATCTGTACGCACAACGCGCTGGTTTCGCCCGTCTTAGTGGTGTGGACGAGCGGGCTTTGGTCGACTCGCTGCTGCTGGAACAACGCTTAGGACCGGAAGTCGCTGAGGCTGTCGGCTGGGCTGGGCTGACGCTGCTGGAGGAGAAATCTGGACGCTTGTCGGTGGAAACGCTGCTTGGCAAGGTTCTGCGTCGGCGCCGCAGTGCACGGCTGATGGAGGCGGTTCGAACGGACCTGTCGCGGCCTACGGCATGGATTGAGCGCGAGGCCAGAACCGACATTGAGAGTTTCCGTGCGGACTGGGCACAGGCCCTGACTAGCTACCAACACCAGCAAGCGGCAACGCTCAATAAGGCACGTCCCGAGTGGGGAACGCTGACGAGGACGGCGTCTGAAGTGGCAGATGTGGTCTTGGTCAGCGACTGGCCGGGGCGCTTTCCGAAGAACGAAGTTGAGCTGTTTTGGTTCGAGGTCCCAGCAATGCACAAGCGCCCTCTGCACTACAGCCCAGGGTCAGGCGACGACGAACCCATGGTCTTGGCGGCTCAATCCACGCCCATCTCATGGGACGCGCGAGCGCCGGTGGCTGTGACCTATGCCGTGCACAGCGACCTGCTCGACTGTGAACTGTGGTCCGGACTGCGGGTGCTGCGATGATTGCGCTGCTGCTCAAAGAGCTCGATGGTGTGCGTGCCTACATGTACGCGGTGCTGGCGTCCCTGGTCTTCGTCGCCTTCGACCATCTTCTGCCAGAGGCCGCCGCCTGGGTTCGTCCGGAAATCCTCTCTCACGGCGTTGTTGACTGGGTGTTCCTCTCTGGGCTCTTGGCCTTCTCCCTGGGCCATACGCTCGTCGCCGTCGAATACACCGAAGGACATATTGAGTTCTTGGACGGTCTACCGGTTCGCCGTTGGCAGGTGTTCTTGAGCAAGGTCCTCGCCGTCTGCGTTCCCATGACGCTCCTGGTCGTGGGTACCGTGGCCATCAAGGCGCTCACCCTGTGGGGCCTGGGCACCCCGTTCAGCGAAGCCGCCGTAGAGGCGCTGTTCGTCTACGGCCTTCGGCTGTCGCTCGTCCTCGTCGCATTCTCAAGCCTAGGACTCGCCGCATCATGGATGGGCGGGCTTGGCTGGGGCGTGCTGTTCGTCATGCTCTTTGGCCTGCTCATCCTGTCCGTCGCCGCTCCCTCAACGCGTCCCTACGTGATTGTTGAGAGCATGCATGACATTGACTGGAACGGCTCTCGGCCAGTCCATCAGTGGGGCCCGGTGATTGTCTGGGGACTCATCAGCGCGTTCAGCGTGACGCTGTCTGGCTTGCTGTTCTTGGGGCCTGGGCGTTGGCTTGTGAAGCAAGGCAGCTGGAGCGGCGCCTTCGTCAAGTTCGGCGGACTCGGCTGTGGGGGACTGCTCTTCGTGCTCGTGCTCGCCTTGGCGTCCTTGGACCTGGTGTTCGTCAAAGCCAGCGAGCTCATGTCCCCAACAGACCGTGTCAGTACCGAGCACTTCCGCTTTCTGTACAACACCCGCGACAGTGCCGAAGCACAGGCGCTCATTGCCGAAGCCGACGCCATCAGCGACACGCTTGCCGAGCAGATGGGCAACGACAAGCCGATGTACTTGGAGATTGAGCTGCTGGGTGCTGGCCGTGCCCACGCCGGTCGCTTCCTGGGCGGAAAGATTCGCATGGCCTTGGGCGAAGACGCCCGAGACACGCTCATTCACGAGCTTGCCCACGCACATGCCTTTGCCATCTCGAGCTGGGCGGTGGAGCATCAGTTCGACCATGTTCGGTTCTTTGAAGAGGGCTTGGCGTCGTACTACGAAGGCAAGAACAGTACGTCGGACAAAGACTATCGCTGGGCCGCTGGCGTGTGGGCCACCGATCAGGCACGCTTCGACCTGCTCGTGGAAGACGGCCTGCGCGGCGAGACCCACGACAGCGACCAGGCCTATGCGCTTGGCGAACAGTTCGTGCTGGCGTTGGACCAAGAGTACGGTAGCGGCGCGGTTGCCTGTGTACTCAGGGCGCTGGGAGACGTCGGAGACGCCGATATCTCCGGTCTCAGCCTATGGGTAGAGACGTTCGGTCGCTGTGACTACGACCTCGACCGCGTAGTGGCTCGCTACGACAGCAACCTCGAAGAAGAGGCCCGCTCGCTGCCGAGTCCACTGCCGGAAATTGCTGGACGCATGGACCGCTTGGGCGACCGCTTCCTGCTCACGGACCGCAATGACACCGGGCTTGAGCTGCTGTGCCGCTACCGCGATGCCGTGGATACCGAACGCTTCCAGTGGGAAGTTCGCAATGCGGGAATCGGCGGCGTCTGCGGCATTCCAGGAACCATGTCCGGCAGCTCGTTCCAGGTGCAGTTCGGGTTCAAGCTGGACAGCGAAGCATGGCCCATCTTCTATCCTTGGACGACGACTGAGCTGTGAGCCAGGACAAAGAACGGTTTCGGGCTGTCGGGTCGTGTAGAACGTGGTGCTTCGAACCGTCGTGTCTTGGAGAACGTGGTGGTTCGGGAGTTCAGAAGTCAGAAGTCAGAAGTCAGGGCAGGCTTCTTGCGAAGCCGGCGTTGATGGGATTCTTGGCGATGGACGACGACGGTGGAAGGGCTTTGCGAGCATGTCGTGCTGGCGGAAAGACTGGCGACTTGGCCTGCGGCCTGCGCGCTTGCGACACTCTCAACCGGTCCGAAACGCAGGCGCGAAGCGTCTGTTCTGACCTCTGACCTCTGACCTCTGACATCCATCCCGCCGAGAATCCTGCCGAATCTCACAGCTCAACAGCCCACAGCGAAGTCTCTACAGATTCTGCGTCAGCCAGCGGTCCAAGGCATTCGCAAACGCCTTCTTCTCCCTAGGACCAAACGGTGGCGGGCCGCCCGTCATCACGCCAGATCCGCGCATGTCGTCCATGAAGTCGCGCATGGCGAGCTGTTGGCGGACGTTCTTCGCGTCCAACATCTCGCCGCGCGGACGCAGGGCCATTGCACCCTTTTCAACGATTTGAGCGGCGAGGGGGATGTCATTGGTGATGACGAGGTCGCCGGCCTTGCAGTGCTCGACGATGTAGTCGTCAGCGACGTCAAACCCTTTTCCTACCTGGATAAAGGTGATGTTGCCGCGGTTGGGCATGCGCTGGGAATGGTTGGCCACGAGAATGAGCGGTACGCCCCGACGCTCTGAGGCGCGGAACAGTACATCTTTGCAGTCTCGTGGCGCGGCGTCCGCATCAATCCAAATGGTCGTCATTCGGCCTAGTAACGCACTGGCCCGGCACCTAGTTCAGGCTCCAGATAGCCGCGTTCAGTGCGGTCGCGAAGCTCACCCAGGCCAAGTAGGGGACCATCAAGGCGCTTGCCGGGCGAGAAATCCGCCAGAACACGCCAATCGTGGCCACAATCGCACACCACAGCAGGACAATGTCCACGAGTGCCCACCCGGTCTGGCCCAAGCCAAAGAAGATGGGCGTCCACACCGCGTTCAGCACGAGCTGTCCGACCCACAGCGCCAGAGCGACACCGAGGCCCACGCGCTTCCACACCAGCCATGCTGCTGTCGCAATCATCACGTACAGCAGCGTCCAGACCGGTCCAAACAGCCAGCCCGGCGGCGCCCATGACGGCTGGTTGAGCCCCATGTACTCGCCCTGGGTGTTGTCTACGGACAGCGCCCCACCGGAGGCTGCTACGGTCACGACGACCAACAGCAGCACGAAGACGCCTACCTGTGCGGCGATTCCCGGTGTCTGACGCGGTTCGTGACCCTCTACCATCCGCAGGTTCGCCCTTCATTCTGCTCTTCCAAGTATGCCTGGAGCGGCGCGAAGTACTCAACGAGTGCCCGCGCGTCCATCTGCCGGGTGCCCGTGGCTTGCTCCAGAGCATCCGGCCAAGGCTGGCTGCTTCCCATGGCCAGCATGGACTGAAGGCGGTCGCCAGCTTCGGTGCTTCCATAGACAGAGCAGGTGTGCAGCGGGCCTTCGTGGCCAGCGGTCTCACACAGCGATTCGTGCAGCTGGAACTGTAGGATGTGGGCTAGGAAGTAGCGTAGGTACGGGGTGTTTGCAGGGATGTGGTACTTCGCACCTGGATCGAAGTCCGCTTCGCTGCGCTCCATTGGGGCGCCAACGCCTTGGAACTGTTCGCGTAGCTCCCACCAGCCGGCGTTGTAGGTCTCTGCAGTGATATCGCCGTCGAACACGTCCCAGCGCCACTGGTCAATCATGCGGCCGAAGGGCAAGAAGGCGACCTTGGCCAGAGCAATGCGCATCTGCTCGTTGATGACGGCGTCTTCGGTCGACGACACGTCTTGCAGCAAGCCTTGTTGTTGCAGGTAGCTCGGGGTGATGGACAGGGCGATTGCGTCGCCGATGGCTTCGTGGAAGCCGTCGTGGGCACCGTTCTGGAAGAGAACGGGAAGCTCGTGGTACGCGTGGAAGTAGTAGTGGTGACCCAGCTCGTGGTGGATGGTCACGAAGTCCTCAGACGTTGGACGGATGCACATCTTCAGGCGCAGGTCGTCATCAAAGGTGAGGTCCCAGGCGCTGGCGTGGCACACCGCATCGCGGTCTTCGGGCTGGGTGAACATGGAGCGTTCCCAGAAGGTGTCGGGCAGGGCGTCTAGGCCCATGGACGTGAAGAATTGCTCGCCCGTGCGAACCATCTGTAGTGCGTCCCAGTCGGCAAGCGCGGGGGTGTAGTCGACCTCAGGTTCGGTCGGGAAGGGAGCGACGATTGGGTAGAGGTTCTCCCATGACTGGGCCCACATGTTGCCGGTGAGATGGGCGGGAATGGGACCGGTGGGGGACACGACGTCTTCGCCGTACTCCTCTACAAGCTTGGCGCGAACGTGGCAGTGCAGCTGTTCGTACAGCGGCGCCACTTGTTCCCACAGGCGGTCGACTTCCGCTTCGAGCTCGGGTGCAGGCATGTCGTAGCTGCTTCGCCACATGTCCCCAACGTCCGCGAAGCCAAGGTCGCGTGCGCCTTCGTTGCCGAGCTCAGCGAAGCGTGTGTAGTCGCCGCGCATTTGCGGAGAGACAGTGCGCCAGCCGCTCCATGCGTCCAACAACACGGCGGGGTCGCGGCTGGTGGCCATGATGGCCGACAGGTCGCCGAGGTCCCGGCAGCCGTCGTCATTGCAGTACTCGCCTGCGCCGTAGGTTCCGTTGAGTCCGGTCTTGATGCCCGCGAGCTCGCCTCTACGGGTTGGGTCTTTGGGAGCGGGAAGGCTGGTGGCAATGCCGAGCAGATGGAGCTTGCGGGCGGTCTCGTCGGACAGGCCTTCCACGTCGCTGTACTGGCGTGATTCGTCGATGAGGGCTGTCAGAGTGGTCATGACGACCTCGCTCTGGGCGCTGGCTGCGGCCTCGTGAGCGTTGGTGATGTCGGTCTCGTAGGCCCAGTCGGCCATGGCGCCATCTACCCAAACTGTGCGAAGGGCGGCATCTGCACGCTCAACGAAGGCGTCAGCGTCTGCAGCGGTAGGGCCGGCGACGGGGGTGACGTCTGGTGTGGCGGGGATGGGCTTGGCGCACCCAGCGAGGGCGAGCAGAATGAGGACAGAGCGCATGGAACCTCCAAGTGGCGGCCCTCTAGCGCGCTGCTACCGGACCTGCTCTTCCAAGAAGGACAGGGCGGTCTGCCAGTCTTCTTCGCGGACGTCGTGGCCCCCGTCTCGGCTCTGCCAAGTGGGTGCGGGGCCTTCGAGCAGAGTGAACACCGGGGCTGCGAGGTCGACCGCTTCTTGTGCACCTAGGGGGCTGGCAGCCGCGTCGTCATCGCCGTCGGTCACCAGCAGGGGACGAGGAGCGAGCTGGGCTAGCAGGAGATGCTGATCGATGGGAAGGCGCAGTTCATTGCCAACGAAGCCGCCCAAGCGGGGGGCGAACCCGTGTGGAAAGTCGGTCGTGAGCGCAGCAATGGACTCGCCTTCAAACGACCGGGTCAGTGCCGCTCCCAGGGTTCCCGATTGGTGCGCCCAGACCGCAGCAATGCGCGAGTCGTGGGCTCCGGCGAGCAAGGCGGCCGTTCCACGTGTGTCGTGGCCGAAGGCGACAATGCGGTCGGCGTCTACCTCTTCAAGGGTCACTAGAACATCCACGGCGAGCGACACTCCCCACGCCCACGACACAACGGAGGGTGCTGGGTGAATGGCATCCGGGTCATCGACAGCGGTGTCGGACTGGTGCACGGTGGCTACGGCCCAGCCAGCGTCCATGGCTTGCTCTAGGGACCACGCGCTTGAACGACTGCCGCGGACGTCGGTGCAGGTCGGGTCGATGTATCCGCCGTTGTCAAAGAGCGAAGCGTCGTCAAAGACACTGGTGTTGCCGCACTGATTGAGGCCCAGCATCACCGGATGCGGACCGCGCGTGGGGGGGACGAACAGCGCGACCAACAGCTCGCCGCGTGCGTGGGAGGCGCTGTATTGCTGTTGGGTGCCGATTCGGATGTTTCCACGCCCTACTTCGGTGATGTTGCTCGCCGCTGTGGTGGGCCAATCACCGTAGATGTAGTGGCCAAAGAGGGTCTGAAGCTCTGGCTTGCGGAGCGTCTCCCACTCGTCTGCGGAAGCAATGGTGTCGCCGGTTTGCCAGGAGATGAGCGGGTCCTGGGGAAGCGTGACCTCGGGTAAGTCGCCAGGCTCTGGCAACAGCAGCCCTTCCACCGGCGAACTACAGGCCACCACACACATCCACACCGGCCACAACGCACGCATCTGCGCCTCCTTGGCGGCCACGGTATCCGCCCTAGTTGCTGATGGGGGCGTGTTTGTGGAGCCAGGTGTCAGACGCAAGCTGCTCCAGCATGAACTGGGCGACGTCCGCCCGTGCCACCTTCATGGCCAGGCGTGCGATGGACTCTGGTGTGAGCCGTTGAACGCTTCCCACGCCGTCGTCGTCAGTCAGAAACGGTGGACGAACGACCACCCACTCGCGGTCGGACGCGGCGAGGTGTGCCTCCATGGCTGCACAGTCGCGAAAGGCGCGTGCCAAGTGTAGCGGGACGACTACGTAGCGGATGAAGAAGGGGAGTTCTTCGCGTGTGTCGCCGACCCCGAAGGAGGACAGGGCCACCAATCGGGAGACGCCGTGGGTCTTCATGGCGGCCAGTATGGCTTCAGTTCCCCGCTCGCGGACCCGTTCTTGACTCCATGCACCGGCGCCGAGGGCCGAGACGACGGCGTCCTTGCCGCCAATCGCGGCATGGACACTGGCGGAGTCAAGGACGTCCCCCTGGTGAACGTGAAGGCGCTCATGGGTGAGAGTGACCTTGCTCGGAGTGCGTGCGAAGGCGGTGACGTGGTGCCCGCTGGCGAGGGCCTGGCGAATCAGGTGCTGGCCGGTCGGACCGGTAGAACCGAAGATAACGACGTTCATGAGAATCTCCTAGTTGCTCCCCTGTCATACGAATTGGCGGTACATGAAACCAACACATGGTATTCATGTAGGTATGAATCATGCTCATGTTTGGCCGCTCCATGGAATCGATCTGAATCTGCTGGTTGCACTGGACGCCTTGCTCACTGCGTCGAGTGTCACCCAGGCGGCAGCGGTTGTCGGTGTGACCCAGTCAGCGATGAGCCACACGCTGGGCCGATTGCGTCGCCTCTTTGACGACCCGTTGCTGGTTCGCAGTGGGGCGTCGATGGTGCTGACCCCTCGCGCTGTTGGGCTGGCCGCTCCGCTTCGCGCGCAGCTGGTGGGGCTCGGCCAACTACTCGTTGAGCCAGACACCTTTGAGCCGAAGACGGCGGTTCGTACCTACCGACTCCTGGCACCAGACTTGTTCGACGCTCTGCTCTTGCCCGCTCTGGCCAACACGGTGTGCGGGGTGGGACCGGGTCTGGACATTGCGATGGTGCCGTCGCTGTCGGTGCGACGAGACGATGCCTTGGCGACGGGGGAGGTGGATGTTGCGCTGGTTCCCGTTGGTCAAGGTCAGACCCTTCAGGCGCCGGCGGAGATGATGCAACGAACGCTGTTCCGAGACCGTTTTGTCTGCTTTGTGCGTCGCCAGCATCCCATTTTGGAGGGGGAGTGGACGCCGGAGCGCTTTGCGATGGCGGACCATGCAATGGTCACCATGAGCGGGAGGGGTCAGGGAGTTGTGGACGAGGCTCTCGCCCGTCAGGGACTGGCCCGGCGCGTGGCCCTTCGCCTTCCGTCCTTCACGGCTACCCCGTATGTGATTCGACGGTCGGACCTCGTGCTGACCGGGCCCGCGAGTCTGGCGGGGTTGATGCCCGATGATGTCGTGATGCGTGAGCCGCCGGTTGACCTGCCGACTCACTCAATAATCATGGTCTGGCATCGACGCTTCGATGTAGACCCCGGGCACCAGTGGTTGCGTCAGCGATTGGTGGACGTAGCTGGAGGAGTGAACTCCGAGAATCGGCGGGCCATCATGCCCTAGGCACCATACGGGCGCGCAACTCTGGACCCGGCTCTGCTTTGACCACTACCTTTGAAGATCTTGACCTGATTGACCCGCTGCTCGATGCCCTTGAAGCCGAGGGCTACAACACCCCAACGCCGATTCAGGCTCAAGCCATTCCCGCTCTGTTTGAAGGCCGGGACATGCTCGGAATTGCGCAGACCGGTACCGGCAAGACGGCTGCGTTCTCGTTGCCCGTTCTCCAGCTGCTTTGGCAAGGTCGCCAGAAGGGGCCGCGTCGTATTCGCGCCCTCGTTGTGAGCCCAACGCGTGAGCTCGCCGCACAGATCGGAACGCGCTTCACTGCCTACAGTCGCGACCTAGACCTGACCAACACCGTGATTTTCGGTGGCGTCGGCCAGAACCCACAGGTCAAGCTCCTCAAGAAGGGCATCGACATCTTGGTCGCCACACCAGGCCGTCTCTTGGACCTGCAAGACCAAGGGCACATTGACCTGTCGCACGTGGAATTCCTGGTCTTGGACGAGGCTGACCGCATGTTGGACATGGGCTTCATCCGTGACATTCGTAAGATTGTCCAGCTGGTACCCAAGAAGCGGCAGACGCTCTTGTTCTCAGCCACCATGCCGAACTCAATTGCTACACTTGCTGGCAGCATGCTGAACAACCCGGTCCGCGTAGAAGTGGTGCCGGAGTCCACGCCAGTCGAGCGCATTGACCAGTCCATCATGCTGGTTCCGCGTGCAGACAAGCGGCGCCTGCTGACCCACCTGCTCGCGACCCGCGATGTAGAGCGTGGCATTGTGTTCACTCGTACCAAGCATGGCGCCAACCGCGTGGTCAAGCACCTTGACGAGTCCGGCGTGAAGTCCGCGGCTATCCACGGCAACAAGTCCCAAGGGGCTCGCACCCGGGCCATGGACGGATTCCGTAGCGGCAGTCTCCAGGTTCTCGTCGCGACAGACGTTGCCGCACGAGGCATCGACGTTGACGGAATCACCCACGTGTTCAACTTCGACCTTCCGCACCCGGCAGAAGTCTACGTTCACCGCATTGGCCGTACGGCTCGTGCCGGCGCGGCGGGCGTGGCCATCTCGTTCTGTGACGAGACTGAAGCCGAGTACCTGCGCGCGATTGAGCGGCTGATCAAGATGCGTCTTGAGGTCGACGACGACCATGACTGGCACGAGCCCAGCGTTCTCACTGCACCGCCTCCTCCCAAGGAAGTTCGCCGTGGTCGTGGCGGCGGCGGTGGTCGTGGCGGCGGCGGTGGTCGCGGCGGCGGCGGCGGTGGTCGTGGTGGCGGCGGCGGTCGTGGTGGCGGCGGCGGCGGACGTGGCCGTCGGTAGTCTGTAGGGCGTTCTCCTGACGTTCATCCGCCAGGATGCGCGTCGCTGAACGAGCCCACAAAAAAGCCCGTGAGCCAGGAATGGCTCACGGGCTTTTTGTTGGGCGGAAGCCCTACTCGAAGGTGGCGTCGACAGCGATGTCGATGGTCGAGGTAATCTCGACAGTGGTGTCGCCTGTCTCTTGGCCCTGCTGGCCTTGAGCGAGGGTGTCCGAGCTGGCGTTGATGCGGTAGGCACCCGGAGCAGTGTCGTCTTGGCACGAGCCGATGTTGGCGACGAGCAGGCGGTATTCGCCGGTCTCGGGAGCCTCGAACTCAGCGCCACTGCACTGGTAGTCGGCTGGCTCGAACTCACAGTCAAAGCTGTCGTCAGCGCGGTAGAGCTCACAGCCGCTTGGGGACAGGATGACGAGCAACGAGTCGAACGCTGTAGAGTCGGCCACGGTGTCCACGCTGACGGTCACCGTGTCTCCGGCGGTAGCATCGAGGGTGTACTCGTCCCACAGAATGGGGTCTTCTTCGCCGGGGCAGAGCTGCGAACCGGTGAAGGAATTGGGGGAGGTGTCTACCGCGGTGAGGTCACTTGCGACCACGGTCTCACCTTCGCTCGCACATGTTGTTGCACCGAATGGTGCGCGGGCGACGGTGTTCTGGGCGCCGTCAATCGTCCACGAGAATGCGCTCTCGACGATGTCGAATGTGCCGGCTCCGTAGGCTTCACCGTAGTAGTAAATACCAATCGCGTCACCGAAGCCGAGGCCGTCTGCGGTGGGGGTCGCAATCGCGAGGACGTCGCTGTAGGTAGCCTGACCGCCGTCCAAGAACTCCCAGAAGGCCAGGATGTTGGTGCCGTCACCGTCTGGAGTCTGTGGAAGCTGTAGCGCCCGTGCTCCGTCGAGGTCGTCGCCACAATCGTTGGCGGTCTCAGTTGCGGTCAGGGTGAAGGCCCAGTCGCAGTCATTGCAGGCGCCAGCGAATTCGTCACCGGAGATAGCGAACTCTGCGCTACATGAACGGTTGATGTCTGCTTCGACTTCGTCGAAGCCGGTCGTGACGGAGTCGTAAGCCATGGTGCCGCTGAAACCGGTAGTTCCAGCAGGAAGTTCTGTGTTCTTGCTCTCTTCGGTGTCAGGGTCTGTGTCGACCCCAGTGTCCGTGTCGGTGTCGTCGCCACCGTCGGTACAAGCTGTGAAAAGTGCGGAAAGCGCCAAGAGCGCCAGTGAGCTGCGTAGTGTCATGTGTTGTCTCCTCGGCGCTGTATATACCTTATGGATTCGGCATTGCCAGCCGCGCCACCGGAGATAATCGCCCGTTCAGTGGGCCACGGTGTCGCGTGTGGACACACAGTGGCGTTGCGGCGACAGAGCGCTAGTGGGGAACATGCGCACATCCTTGCTTCCGCTGCTCGTTCTGGCCTGCACACCGCCCACACCACAGGCGCCTGCACCTGACATCCTTCTGGTGACGCTGGACACGTTTCGGGCAGATGCGATGGGGGCTTACGGGAACCGTCTGAATCCCACGCCAAACCTCGATGCCCTCGCCGCGAGTGGGGCGAGGTTTGAACGTGCTTACACGGTTACGCCGCTGACAATTCCGGCCCATTCGTCGATTCACACGGGGCTGTACCCAACCCGCCATGGTGTTCGGGACAACGGGGACTTCTACCTGTCCGAGGATGCCACGACTCTCGCCGAGCAACTCAAAGACGCTGGCTACCGAACCATGGCTGCAGTTGGCGCCGAGGTGACCTCGCACCACTGGGGGTTTGCTCAAGGCTTTGACGCGTACTTTGATGACCTAGGCCCCCTCGAAGCGGGTGGCAATCGCTGGCGAGTCGAACGTCCGGGTGCAGACGTGATTGCCGACGCCAAGTCTTGGTGGGCAGAGCCGTCTACCGAACCTCGCTTTGCTTGGGTTCACTTGTTCGACGCGCACCATCCGTACGAGGCCCCGGAGCCGTTCGCGTCACAGTTCAGTGGGCGACCCTACCTGGCAGAAGCCGCCGGCGTGGATGCGCTGGTGGGAGAGCTGCTGGCGGCGGTAGGTGAAGACACGGTGGTTGTCGTTGTGGCCGACCACGGTGAGGGACTTGGTGACCATGGCGAAAACCTTCACGGTATGCTGCTGTACAACGCCACAACACGCATTCCCATGCTGATTCGTGGTCCGGGCATTGCGCCACAGGTGGTGCAGACTCCCGCCAGCCTAGTCGACCTCGCCCCCACGGTGTTGGGGCTCGCTGGGCGCCGAGGGGAGGGGCTGGATGGCCTAGATCTAGGACCCCACCTATCGGGTGCCGAGCCCTGGCCGGACGAGCGCAGCGTGTACATGGAGAGCCTGTATGCCTGGCGACACTACGGCTGGGCGCAGCAGTTCGCTCTAGTAGACGCGGACTACAAGTTCATCGACAGTGCAACGGACAAACTGTTTGAGCGCACGGACACCCGTGAGCTGACCAATGTTCTGGACGGGTCTGCGGTTGCTGGAGGCATGCGGCAGACCCTGCAAGAGATGTCGGTGGCCGAAGCGGACACAACAGCCGCCGCACCCGTCTCCCATGACGCCGACCTGGCCGACCAGCTCGCCGCACTCGGCTACGTCACCACGGTGGCCGAGATCAGCTCTGCCACACTTGCGGACCCAGAAGACGGTATTGCTTTGTTGCCGCGCATGGAATCGGTCCGTCAGGCTGCACGTGCGGGAGACCTCGACGCGACGGTGGCAGCGGCAGAGGGGCTGATTTCCGAAGACCCTGGCCTGATGGAGCCGCGGATGATTCTTGCGGGGGCCTACATGCAATCGGGCAACCCGGCTGCGGCGCGCGATGTGGCGATTGCTGCACTGGCGCTGCAAGACACGGCGATTGTTCGTCTGATGCTTGGGCAATCCGAGCTGATGCTTGGAAATCGAGTGGAAGCCCTCACCAACCTAGAGGCCTCTGTACGCATGGACCCGAACGTCGTCAGGGCTTGGATGACCTGGTTGAATGCGCTGTTGACTGTGGGAGACGCGGGCCGATTGCAGATTGAGAGTGCTCTGGCTCTTCAGACGTTGCCCGAGCAACCCGAGATTCGAGCCCTTGCCGGTCTAGGGTTGGCGTTGACCGGAAAGGTGGACGACGCCGAGCCGCTGCTGGCGGCGATTCTGACAGAACAACCCGACACGGCGCTTGTTCGGCATGGCCTCGGAACGGTTGCCCAAGAACGAGGGCAACTGGACGACGCCGAGCGCCTGTACCGCGAAGAAATTGGGGCGTTTCCTCCTGGGGTTCCGTCTCGCAGGCATCTTGTCGCACTGTTCGCGGGCCAGCAGCGGTATGCCGAGCAGTTGGCTGAATTGGAAGCAATTGCCGAATTAGAACCACCACTTCCGGTTACCCGATTCGCTATGGCACAGGCGCACTTCAACCTGCAAGACTGGGACGCCGCGTTGGTCGACGTTCTTGCGTGTCGGGTGCTGGCGCCGGACCTCGCTGAGTGTGCGCTCCTTCAGGCAAACACGCTGAAGAAGCTGGACCGCGAAGATGAGGCGTTGGCGGCTCTGGCCGAGGCACGCGCGCTACAAGCAGCACGCGTGCCGTAGCCGTCTAGGAGCTTAAGGAGCTTCGGTGAACGTCACGCTGGTCGTCGTCGAGATTGCGTTGGTCGCCTCTAGGACGACTTCGTTGAGGACATCGTCGCCGGCTGCTACGAGGGAGGCACCGTCCGCTACGATTACGTAGTCGCCAACGGCATTCGCGCCGGAGTCGATGCACGAGCCGAAGTTCTGCACGATGGCCCGGTGAGTTCCAGTCTCGTTGGGTGTGAAGTTGGTACCAGAGCACTGGTAGGCTTCTGGTGCGAAGGCGCAGTCGAACGCATCGTCTGAGATGGTGATTTCGCATCCGCTGGGGGCGGTGATTCGCACAGCGGAGTCAAACGCGCTCCCAGCAGCCACGGTGTCCACAGAGATGGAGACAGGCGTACCTGCAGTCGCCTCGAACTCAAAGACATCGAACTCGTCGCCGTCGCACGGCAGCGTGCCGTTGAGACCCGTTCCCGCCAGTGTTGCCCCGAGGTCGCTGTCCAATGCGTCAGCAACGCAGTCGTCGTTGAGGTAGTTGAACTCGGTTTCGTCGTTCTCTGCTGCGGTGTTCCAGTCGAGTGCGGTGTCGACGAGTGAGAAGCTTCCGGAACCGTAGTTGACGCCTCCAATGGTGTAGTCGACGAAGGTGCCCGCTGTGATGAAGGTGCCGTAGGCGTCTTCGGCAAAGACGCCGGTTGCGAAGATGTCGGAGTACGAGCCGTAGTAGGAGATGTAGGTCGACCAGAACACGACGACTGGAGCGGCATTATCGGCTCCGACAGGCTGCAAGCTGTACACCAACGGGAGTTCGCCGTCGCAGTCATTGCTGGTCTCGGTGGCAGTGAGCTCGAAGGCCCAGTCACAGCCGTTGCAGTCGCCAACAAACTCGGTGCCGCTGACGGTAAACTCGGCAGCACAGCTCGAGTTGATGACTTCGTTGTTCGGACCGGTGCCGGTCAGCGTGGCAGCGTAGCTGTGTGTTCCGGTCAGGTCGCTCGTAGCAACAGAGGTGTCAGGGTCGGTGTCCGGGTCCGTGTCGCCGTCGGTGTCCGGGTCCGTGTCGCCGTCTGTGTCCGGATCGGTGTCGCCGTCCGTGTCTGGGTCTGTGTCCGGGTCGGTGTCACCCTCTGTGTCCGGGTCGGTGTCATCTTCTGGGTCGGTGTCCCGGTCGCTGGTCTCGGTACTCGGGTCTGTATCGGTGCCAAGGTCCGTGTCCGTGTCGGTCTTGTCGGGGCAGCCTGTGAGTAGGGCGCCGATGGCGAGGAGGACGAGGGGGCTGAGTGTGCGCATGAAAATCCTTGGGAGTCAGCCGCCATCGTAGCCCCGCAGAATCGGACAGGGTACCGTTTGTGGCAAAAAGGCTGTTGCCGGGGTGTGCAGGACCGCGATTGCAGTCGACGAAGCGCTGAGATGTGGTGGTGGCTACCCGCCGTTGATCAGGTCTGTTGACCGCGAAACTGCCGGTGCCACAGTACGAGCGCGCCGCCAAAAGACATCGGGCACGGCAAGTTGACCACCAGGAGTTGGACGGAGCCTGTGGTGAGCTGTCGATGACGACCTGGGCGGTGACGTCGTCCGTGCCAGAGGCTTCCGTGGTGTCCACCTCGGGGAATTGGTGACCAAGGCGGCCTGTTTCGCTGGTTCAGACCTTCAGATACACCAAAACGCAGTCGGCGGGACCGACTGCGCTTGATGAGCAGTGAGTGCGCTGCCGAAGCGAGCGCAGCATTCACTAGTTTGCGACGAAGTTTACCAAGCGACCCGGTACAACAATCTCCTTGCGGATAGTCTTGCCTTCCAGGTGTCGGGCAACGTTCTCGTCTGCCTTCGCAATGGCCAGAATATCGTCCTTCGACGCATCCTTTGGCACCAAGATACTCGCGCGCTTCTTGCCCATGACTTGGACCACAATCTCGACTTCGTCATCCACCAGCGCGGACGGGTCGAAGGTCGGCCAGGCCACGTAGGTGAGGGTCTCAGTGTGACCAAAGCGTTCCCACAGCTCTTCAGCAATGTGTGGGGCGTAGGTCGACAGAATGAGCACAAACGCCTCGGCGTCTTCGCGGCTTGGCGTGTTCGGTCCGCAGGTGTTCACGAACTCCATCATCTTGGCAACAGGCGTGTTGAGCTTGAGCTGCTCGATACCTTCGGTCGTCTCTTGGATGGCGATGTGCAGGGCCTTCCGGACTTCCTTGGTCGACTCGCCGAAGGGGCGTGTCTCGCCGGTGAACTTGTCCACGAACAGGCGCCAGACCTTGCCCAGGAACCGCTGAATGCCGTCACATCCACTGGTCTGCCATGGCTTGACTTGCTCGAGCGGCCCCATGAACATCTCGTAGATGCGCAGGGTGTCGGCACCGTAGGACTCCACGATGTCCAGCGGGTCCACCGAGTTGTTTAGCGACTTGCCCATCTTGCCGAGCTTCTGCTCAACGGCCATTCCGCTCTCGGTGACGTACCAGTCGGTCTCAATCGTGTCGCCCGACCAGGCACTGACGAGCGAGGTCATCTTGCCCTTGCGGTGCTCAACATTGTCTGGGTGATGGTACTTGCCGCCGGCTTCGCGGTAGGCGAAGGCCAGAATCATACCCTGGTTGAACAGGCGGGTGAACGGCTCTTTCGACGACACAACGCCGCAGTCGAACAGCACCTTGTGCCAGAAACGTGCGTACAAGAGGTGCAGAACCGCGTGCTCCACGCCACCGATGTACAGGTCAACCGGACCCCAGTACGCTTCCTTTTCGGGTGCGAAGGGGAGCTCGGTGTTGTGTGGGTCCATGTAGCGCAGGTAGTACCAGCAACTTCCGGCCCACTGCGGCATGGTGTTGGTCTCGCGCAGTGCGGGCTTGCCGTTGTGAGTCGTGGTCAGCCAGTCTTCGGCACGCGCTAGGGGCGGTGCGCCGTCCGCGGTGGGCTTGTACGCGTCAATCTCGGGCAGCTCGACCGGGAGTTGTGACGGGTCCAGGCGGTGAACGCCACCATCTTCGGTGTGTACAATGGGGAAGGGCTCGCCCCAGTAGCGCTGGCGGCTGAAGAGCCAGTCGCGCAGCTTGTAGTTGACGGTGGCCTTGGCTGAGCCGCGCTCTGCGAGCCAGTCAGTGACGGTCTTCTTGCCATCCGTTCTGCCGTCGAGTCCGTTGAACTCACCCGAGTTCACCATGGGGCCGTCGCCGGTGTAGGCGGCCTCTTGCACGTCCGTGTCCGAGCCAATGACCTCAACAATGTCGATGCCGAACTTCGTGGCAAAGGCATGGTCGCGCTCGTCATGGGCCGGAACTGCCATGATGGCGCCGGTTCCGTAGGTCATCAGTACGTAGTCAGCGACCCAGATGGCGACAGGCTTGCCGTTGGCTGGGTTGATGGCGTAGGCACCGGTAAATACGCCGGTCTTTTCCTTCTCAGCGGCCTTCTGGCGGTCCATGTCCGAGCGGTTGCGCGCCTCTAGAACGTAGGCAGCGACAGCCTCTTTCTGGTCCGCAGTGACGATGGTCTCGATGAGCGGATGTTCGGGAGCGAGCACACAGTAGGTCGCACCAAACAGCGTGTCTGGACGCGTGGTGAACACGGTGAACTTGGCATCATGGTCCTGGATGGTGAAGTCGACTTCAGCGCCTTCGCTCTTGCCAATCCAGTTGCGCTGCATCTCCAAGATGCCCTCGGGCCAGTCCAGATCATCCAAGTCTTCGAGCAAGCGCTCGGCGTAGGCGGTGATCTTGAGCATCCACTGCTTCATCACGCGGCGTTCGACGGGGTCGCCGGTCTCAATGTAGCGCCCGTCTTGGACTTCTTCGTTGGCCAGAACGGTTCCCTGAGCCGGACACCAGTTCACGGGAATCTCGGCCAAGTAGGCAAGGCCCTGCTCGTGCAGCTTGAGGAAAATCCACTGCGTCCACTTGTAGAAGTCCACGTTGCTCGTCTTGATTTCCCGTTCCCAGTTGAACGAGAAGCCGAGTCGCTTCATCTGCGTGCGGAAGTACGCAATGTTCTCTTCAGTGATGTCCTTTGGATGCCGGTCATCACGAATCGCAGCGCGTTCGGTGGGCAGTCCAAAGGAGTCGAATCCAATCGGATTGAGCACGGCGTGACCTGTCATGCGCTTGTAGCGCGAGACGATATCAATGGCCGTGTACGACTCTGGATGGCCCACATGTAGGCCCGAGCCGGACGGGTAAGGGAACATGCACAGTGCGTAATACTTGGGCTTGTTCGGGTCTTCCGTCACATGGAAGGTGGCGTTGTCGTCCCAGTAGGACTGCCACTTCGGCTCGATATTGGCGGGCGTGTAGCGCATGAATCTCTCCGCAAGGGCCGGGCCTGTATCACCCTGCACCGGTGTGTCACCGAGCCCGTGTGTCAGCGAGCCCGCAAACGGCGAGGCGCGGTGAATTGTCGCGGTGGCTGGTACGAGCTGTGCACCGTCCGCTCAATCCAACCCGGCGGGGTGAAGGCCAGGTCGTCGCCCTTGTCGCAGGCACCTGCCCGTAGCGCCTCAGGCCCCTACAGCCCCAGCCGGGCCACAAGACCGTTTGCCCCTGTGACAACGAGGGTGTCTCCAACGAACTGGCACCGTGTGAGGGTGCCGGCTCCGCTGGGCATCGCCACGCTCTGGAAGGTCACGCCGTCTGTGGACATCAGGAGCAGGGCGTCCGTTGTTCGGGAGTAATCTCCCACGGCAGCAATGCGATTGCCGTCGCGACAGGCACCGTAGAACCGCGTAGCGTCGGCGCTGGCGCCAATGACATCGCGAACATCGAGCTCGTCCCAGTCGTCTTGGTCAATCGAGTCTGCTGTGTACAGTATGGCCGCGGATTCCACTTGGTCTACGCCGGCGGCAATCAGGGCTCCGTCGTCGTCTACAGCAACGTCCCACATCTCGCCGGTCCGCGCGGAGAGAGTAACGACCTCCATGGACAAGGCGTCTCCCATGCCGCTTGCTGGCTCACGGAAGAAGTAGTGTGGCTGGGAGATGCGAGCGCCTACACCAATGAAGCGGTCTTGGTGTACTTCGAGGTCCAAAATTTGCTCGTCGCCGTCGTCTCCACCGCCAAACCAGCCGTCGCCGTTGACGAGTGGGGCGTCCATGCCGTCTGGCCAGTACACCGCGCTGGTGCCGGTCAGCGACTCTGCGATAGCCCGACCGGTGCTGTCCATTCGAAACGTGCCTACGTGGAAGGTCTGCCAGAAAGCAGGCCGGTCGGGGGGGCTGTACAGGGGCGTTGCAGCCCCGTCGTAGCGCCACACGCGGGTTCCTGGACCGACTCCTGCTACGAGCAGGGTACCGTTGGCTTCTCTGGACAGCGAGCTGACTCGGACCTCTTCAAAGCCTTGCACCTCTGTCCAGGTGAGTCCGCCGTTCCCCGTGTGGAACAAGCCCTGTCCTTCCTGCACACTGCCGCAGCCAACGAAGCCGCTGAGCCCGCCCTCGGACTCCTCAAACAGCATGGCGTCTGTTCGGCTGCCAACGCAGGGATACGACGAGACCTCCCACTGTCCTGCGGGAAGAATGTCGGTTCCGTCCGGCAGGGAGAGTCCTTCACAACCGGCAAGACCAACGAGTAGAAGTGTGCGCCACATGAGGCCTCCTAGTGAGGGCCTACTGTGCCATAAGACTACTCAACGTGCTTGCTGTACGCGCACGCAGCAGCTGTCGGATGGCTCAGTCGTCGAGGGGGGCGTCTAGTGATGCTGAACTGCGGCGTTGGCCCCACAGCGCCAAGAACGCCAGTGCAACACCTATGAGAAAAGCCTGTCCCGAATAGGCTGCTCCCAGGCTGCCAAAGAACGTGGCGGTCTCTGTTCTGTCTGGCGTCGCATGTGTCTGAAGGGTCCACACGACCGGAATCGCGAGCGATGCGATTCCGACGACCGCAGGGAGAGCCACGCATGCACCTGCTGCAATCCATTGCGCGCGTCTGTGGTCTGGGTTGCGGAGCAATGCTGCGGTGACGACTGCGGCAGCACCGCCGAGAATGGGGGCGAGCTGTGCACCGGCGATGCTCAAGGCGCCGGTCAGGACCAAGTCTGAGAAGTCGAAGTACCCGCTGTGGCTGGTGTGGGTGATGTACTTGTCGCTGTATGTGGTGCCTGCAACCCAGAGTGTTGGAAGGAGAAGGCACAGGCCGAGCACGACCTCCAACACGCCCACAATCGTCAGGGTAGCGACCGCAATCACTGGGCTTGAGTGGGGCGGCGGGCTCTTCTGGGGCACGGATAGACTCTGGGGTCAGTGAGGGGGTTCCCGGTCACCTGCGTACCGCGTCGGCGGCTTTCCTGAACCGTCAGGCGCACAGTTCCTGTCGACCCCGGGTGTGCGTTGGTGGTACGAACACGCTGGGACTTTGGGGGTCGAGCATGCGGTGGATGACAGTGGCGCTATTGATAGCAGCAGGTGCGTGTAGGACAGCCGCAGTGGGCTCGGACACGGATGGACTGTCCGACGGCACAGATGTGGTGGTTGGAACCGACGCTGACAGCGATTTCGACACGGACACGGACACCGACATCGACATCGACACGGACACGGACACGGACACCGAGGCCTTGGCTGATGCCGACGCTGACGGTGTTGCAGATGACGACGACAACTGCGTCTCAGTCGCCAATGCGGACCAAGCGGACCGCAACAACGACGGTCAGGGGGACGCGTGCGCCGAGTCCTGTGAACCGGGTGCGGCAGTGGATGCTCCCGGATGTGACGGCGTCTGCGACGACGGTGAAGCTGAGACCACAGACTGTGACGGCATCTGCGGCGACGGCGAGCTCGGTGTGGACTGCGACGGTCTGTGCGGGCCGGACGACACGGGGGCCGACTGCAACGAGGTGTGCGACGTTGATGAGATCGGGTCTGACTGCGATGGCGTGTGCACCGGTGATGACTCTGCTGCCGACTGCGACGGCGTGTGTGACGCCAACGAAGATGGCTCGGACTGCAACGGCCAGTGCGACATTGGCGAGACTGGAAACGACTGCAATGGTCTGTGCGAAGGCCTAGAGTCCGGCTCGGACTGCGACGGCGTGTGTGCCGATGGTGAGTCTGGAAGCCTCGACTGTGACGGCGTGTGCGACACAGGCGATGGTGGAACCGACTGCGACGGTCTGTGCGGTCCCGGTGATGAAGCCCCGGACTGTGACGGCGTTTGCAGCCCGTCAGAGGCAGGAACCCCCGACTGCGACGGCGTGTGCACGGGTCGCGACACCGCCCCCGATTGCGATGGCCTGTGCGCAGTAGGCGACACATTCCCCGATTGCGATGGCCTGTGTGACACGGGTGAAAACGGCACGGACTGCGACGGAGTGTGCAATCAAGGCGACGCCGCCCCCGATTGTGATGGTGTCTGCGGCGACGGTGACGCGGCCCCGGACTGCGATGGTGTCTGTGACATTGGCGACGGTTCACTCGACTGCGACGGCACCTGCG
Organism: uncultured Pseudomonadota bacterium; assembly: GCA_913061235.1. GTDB lineage: Bacteria > Myxococcota_A > UBA796 > UBA796 > CAJXTB01. The sequence continues at coordinate 46,583 of CAJXTB010000028.1, forward strand.
ACCCGGGTGACACCGGCTCTGACTGTGACGGTGTGTGCCGTGGCGATGAAGCGGACTCCATAGACTGTGACGGTGTGTGTACCGGCCGCGACACCGCTCCGGACTGTGACGGCAGCTGTGATGTCGGCGACACGTTCCCCGACTGTGACGGCCTGTGTGACCCCGAAGAGTCAGGTACCGACTGTGATGGCCTGTGTGATGTTGGCGACAGCCCGCAAGACTGCGACGGCGTGTGCGACGACGGCGAAGACCCAGACGGCGACGACTGCCGCTGCGATTGCCCAGACGGATTCGACCCGCGCCCAGCCAATGACGGCTGCGTGCAGTACAGCGAGAGCGACCCAATTGATGGAGGCGGCGAACGTTTTGGTGTCTGTCCCATGGAGACGCTGAGCGTCTACGGCAGCCTTGGGGCTCGATTCCCTGGCAACACCACGGACACATCGCCCTTCTGGATGGGGGCTTCCTGGCCAGAACAGCGTATGAATCAAGTCGGCGTGTGGACGTGTCGCGCCGCCGGAGACGCCGGCTACAGCCATCCACCAATCAACGAATGGATTGGATTTAGCGTCTGTATCGACCTGCCCGAGCCGGGGTTGTACCTCGTCGGCTCCGGTGGCGACAACCTGATTCGGATGAGCATTGATGGGGACAGCGTCTACGAGAGCAGCGCCGCCGACTTGGCCCAGTTCAACTATTGGTGGATGCGCACGCGGACCTTGTCGTCGGGAACGCACACCGTAGAGCTGGAAGGCCAGAACGTGGGTGGACCGGGTGGCTTTGGCGCCGAGATCTACGGCCCGTTCCCGGAGGACACGGCACTGGATGACGCCTCGCTGCAAGCCCTGGACTTTGCGGGCAACATTGCGTGGTCGAGTGCGGATGCCATCGGCGGCGAGTTCGTGCTCGGAGAAGGCAGCGCCGGTCTTAGCTGTGCAGATGGCAGCGCTGTCGACGTGTGCGAAGTCGACCCGGTGTGCATTGACGAAGTAAGCGCCGAGTGTTTGGGCGCGCCATAAAAACAGAACGGACGAGCCACCAGGGGGAAAAGGTGACCCGTCCGTTGGTTTGTCCGCTGGGCCATTAGCCCTGGCGGGGAACGACTGTGACTGCTGTAACGCCGCCTTCGTCGCCAAAGTCGGCGTCGATGGTGACTTCAACGTCATCAGAGTCCGGTGCGTCGATGTCGATGCCCCCGTCGTCTTCGACCGGTGCTGGCTCGGAGAGGGTGATGGTGACGCTCTCGGGTGCGTCATCGAAGTCGAAGTCGTACGATTGTGGACCGGCGCAGCCCACGAAGTAGGACAGCTCGTCTCGGCTTAGTTCAATGCTGTCGCCTGCTTCGAGGCCGCTAATGTCGACATCTCCGGCGAGCATGACCCAGCCGTAGCGGCCTTCAACGTGAAGGTCGACCGTTAGCCAGTCGTCGTCGATGGAGGCGACGTCGACGGACAGGTCGTCGTCGAACGCCTGCACGGTGGAGACGCGGCCGGTCATGAAGGAGTCGCCGGAGTGAACACCGCCGAAGACTTGGCCGTTGCTTCCTGGACCGAATCCGGGAATGGCCTCACAAGCGGTGGCGAGGAAGAGGGCGACGGCGAGGGTTGCGATGCGAGTCATAGTGGGTCTCCAGTGGGCGGCGTCTGGCCGCCGTTGGTGGCCCCCACTTGTCACCTGTCAGCTCCGCGCTGTCATGGCCCCGGTAAGCGCGTGTCATCGTTGGGGTGGAATTACAGGACGACCACGTCTCCACCCGGAACGGCGAGCGCTGGCAAGTCCACCCAAGACGCGCAGCGGTCTATCACCGGACCGTCGCCGGTAGCCGCACATGGGGCATCCGGCAGTACACCATCGGGAGACTGGACGGTCTCCGCTTCCCAAGGAAGTTCATACTCTTTCGCCGTGGTCCGAATCAGTTCTGCGACTCGGCCGCTGTTGGAGATGGGCGCATCGAACAGCCAGCGTAGTCGAACTCCTGGGGTGGCCTGTTGGATGTGCGCGATAGCCGAACGGGTAGCGTCAGTAGGCCGGAAAGTCCCGTGCACACCACCAATATCTCGCAGCACCCCGTCCCGACACCGCATCACGATGGCGCCTCCAAGCAGGCGCTCGACCGTAATCAAGACATTGAAGCCGTCGACCCACACTTCCGGCGGAAGGGGACCCACAACACGGGTTTGTGAGCGCGATACGCAGAGGGCTTCGGGGACGGAGGCACGACCAACGGCATGCCGCTGACGGCCGTCGAGCTGCAAGCGGTCGCCAACCAGCTTCGCTGACGCTTTTGCGCTGTAGCCTCGGCCCAGCAGCCAGGACAGGTCAGTGACTGCCTCTTGCAGCGTACCCAGGCGCTCTGCGGCGAAGGAGTGCGCATCTCGGGGGTCGGGTCCTCTCATACTTGGCTCCTAAATTACAGACCGCCTACCATTTCCAGCCAGGGGTCCCGTCCGAGCACCCAGGGGTAGACCAGGGTTCCGAGCCAGCCGTGTGCGAAGGCCAGCGGCCACAGGTTGCCGTACTTTAGGTACAGCGGAGTCAGCACCAGGCCGAGCAGAAAGGTGGCGCCCATCAAGGCTGGGAACGGCACGTGGATGAGGCCGAAGAGAGCGGCAGCCAGGACAGTCGTGGCCACAGGGCCCAGTTGTTTACGGATGTTGCGCGCCAGGACGCCGTTGACCAGAAGCTGCTGAATGAGCCCCCACAGCGGGTAGATGAGCAATGGAAACACGAAGTGCCACTGCCAGGTCAACGCCCCGCGCGACCACCCAATGCCGGCCAAGACCAGGGCGGAGACCGCCATGAAGGCAGCGGTTCGTGCGACGGACGGGCCGAGGTTGTAGGTTGTAAATCCCTATAGACGCACACGGTCTGGATCTGTGCGTAGGGTTCTAGCAATCCACACGAGCCAGCCCAAGATGGCCGCTGCAATGAAGACGCCATGAACCACCGGCCAAGCGACAGTGGCCAGATGGCCGGCTGCAGTCGTGAGCACTGCGGCAAATTCAACGCGGTCAGTAGACATTACGCGGAAGTTCGCACTCGACGCGCAGTGTCAACCGAGAGCACCGGTCAAGTAGCGAGCCGTATGATGGGTACTCTAGCCGCGCTCAAGCCAGCGCAAGGAGAAGACCTCCTCTTCAAGCTCCACACCCAACACCAACTCGGTGGTCACAATCTCGGTGTACGAGCCTTCTTTGAGCTTGTCTTCAATGCGCATGCGGAAGGGGTAGTGTCGGCCGTCTTCGAGTGGGCGAACGTCGCTCATATCCCAGGTCTTAACCATAAGACCCGACAGTGCGTACAGCTCTTGATGGCTCGGGATGAGGGTCTCAACATCGACCAAGATGACCCGCTTTGCGTAGGTGATGTCCGAGGTCTTTGCGGTGAGTTCAACGCGCCAATGCGGCCGTTCATCCCACACTTCTTGTCCGACGAGCACGCCGTCGTAGGCGTCTTGCCATTCGGTTGTACTGGTCATGTCTTCGTACGACACGTCCGAGCCTGCCATGCCCTGGCGCAGCATGTGTCCGCTGATTTTCTGGACCCGCTCCACAGAGGGTAGGTACATCCACATCTCTTCGCCCTTGCGCAGGTAGCGGGTGCCACGCTCGCGAGCTGGGGAGAGGTACTCGATGGTCGATTCGTCCGCACCACGGCCGAAGGTCGTCATGCTGTATTCGCGGGTACGTCTTGGACTGGCCACGGTCATTGTCATGGTTGCGCTTCGAGTCTCAAAGTTGAGATTGGTCTCGAATGCGTTGAGCAGGCTGTCGACTGTGGGCAACTCCGGCTCGTCCGCCCATGCTGGCGACGAGACGAGGGTTGCTAGGGCGACTGTAGCGGCGAGAAACAAGCGACGGGTCAACATCAGTGACCTCCTTTCATGGCATCGACAGGGCGGATGGAGGCGGCGCGAAGGGACGGGATGAAGCTTCCGGCGATTGCCATGGTGAGGCCAACGAAGAAGCCCTTGAAGAGCATGTCTGGCGTGAGTTTGGCGTACAACTGGGCGCTCATGGCCATCTCTCCTACATCCATGTCGTCCAACACGTCGGAGCCAATGTTGTATCCCCAGTGGACCAGGGGCCAGGACAGCAGCGACCCGAGAGCCATGCCAATGACACCACCGATGACGGCGATGACCACCGCTTCGGCAACGAACATCAGCACGGCTTGTGCGCGTCCCAAGCCCATGGCTCGCATTACGCCAATTTCCGATGTCCGCTCCAGCACACTCATGGTCATGGTGTTCCAGATGGCAAGGGCGGTGATGAACACGAGAATGAGGCCAATGACAGCCTGCATGGCGGCTGTGATGCCCACCATGCTGTCGAAGGGACTGCGCTGCGTCCAGGGCTCAACGACCAGATCGGTGACACTGGCCAAGCCAGAGATCTGGTCGGCGAGCGCCTCGGCGTTGTCGACGTCGTCTCCGTAGATCAGGACTTCGAGGGCGCCGTCGTCAATGTCTGCCGCGTACTGCATGGTCGCCAGCGACATGAAGACCTGCTTGTCGACCATGGGATTTCCCGCGTAGACAATGCCTGCGATGGTGCCGCCGACCGGCGAGATGGCACCGTCTTGGGTCTGTCCGAACAGCACGATTTGTGAGCCGACCTCAAGACCAGCCATCTGCGCGATTCGCTGGCCAACGAGCATCTCGCCTGCGTCCCAGTCGGGCCACCCGCCGGCGACGAGCTTGTCTTCCAGGGTGCCGCGGTCGCGCATCCAGGCATCGGTGCTTCCAGTGGTGATTGCGAAGACATCACCGATGGTATCGTCGACGGAAACAGCCATACCGGACTTGATGATGGGGTAGGCGTGGCTGCCGGGTACGTTCTGCTCAATGTCGTCCGCAATGGCCTGTGCGTCTGGGACATATTCGTAGAGTGGATTGAGCTGTTCGCGTTCAAGGAAGTCGGGGTCGACTACGCGGACATGACCGATGAGTGCGGTGGAGTCCGCATAGATGTTCTCGAAGACGCCTACCAAGAAGGCGCTGGCGACGGTGAACAGGGCCACGCCAATGATGACGGTTGCGGCGGTGAGTGCGGTGCGGCGACCGTTGCGACGGACGTTGCGGAGAGCGAGCTTGAAAATCCACATATCTAGGCCCTCACAGCGTCAGCAGGAGACAGCGACGAGGCGGCACGTGCTGGGTAGACGGACGCAATCGTGGCGACGAAAGCGCCGATAGCAACGCCAACGGCGATGGTTGGTGGAGAGAAGTACATGTAGAGCATTGTTGAGAACGCAATCCCATTGTTGACGTCTCCGGATTCCGCCATCAGCGGCGCCAAGTCGATTCCATTGATGGACCAATAATAGGTGGCAAACCCGCCGATTGCGGCGCCGAGCAGCCCGCCCACAATGCCGAGAAAAGCCCCTTCAATCAGGAAGAGCCCGGTGACTTGCCGGCGTGTCATGCCCATGGCACGCAATGTGCCGACCTCACGCACACGCTCGTAGGCGGCCATGAGGATGGTGTTGGCAATCCCGGTGGCGGCCATGGCGAGTAGAGCGAAGGACATGATGCGGAACAGCGTGCGTCGCATCTCCATGAGCTGAACGAGCTCTTCTGTGGCTTGCTCCCACGTCTCGGGCTTGGCGTCTGGCTGGGTAACGGCGAGCTGCTCGGCGAAGGAGTCGGCGTTCCAGCGATTGCCAAGGCGCGCGTGTAGGTGGGTGGTGCGGTCGTGGTGTTGGACCAGGTCTTCGGCCAGCGGCCATGGAATCATCACCGTGTTGATGTCCATGATGGGATTGCCGGCCGACAGAACGCCGGACACTGGCACCTGCAGCGCGTTGAGGGCGCCATCCACTGTGCGTGTGCGCAGTGTCAGCCAATCGCCGGCTTCAACACCAAGTAGCGTGGCCGCTTTGATGGCCAACAGCACTCCGCCGTTTTCTGGTGTTGGCAGCTCACCTTGTACGACCCAGGTGTCACGTGGGAACACCGCTTCGTCAGTGGCTGGGTCATAGGCAACGCCGCGTAGGCGAATGCCGTCGGACCTAACAATGCCTTCCGGTGAAAACAGAATGCGCCGGGTCCAGGACTCTGTCTGGTCGTCTAAGGCGACGGTGGTGGCCTCGGTCAGCGTGAAGGCGTCTTCGATAGGGCGCGTGAACGCGTCGGAGTCGTACTCGAGGGGAGTCAGGGTCACATGGGCGCCGACCGTGTCAATCTCGGCGCGAATTACGTTCTCGGTGAGTCCGTTCGCAAACCCGTCTCCCAAAATGAAGACCGAGACCCCGGCAACGACCGAGATGAGAGATAGCGCCACGCGTTTCGGGGAGCGCAGCAGGTTCAAGGCCCCTAGGCGAACCAACCACATCAGACGCCTCCATTCGGGCGTTCGTCCGCCTCAATCCTACCATCGCGAAGCTTCACAATGCGCTTGGCTCGTGCCATTACCCGCGGGTCATGCGTGGAGAAGAGGAAGGTCGCTCCCAGACTTTCGTTGAGGTCGTGCATGAGGTCGAGAACGTTGTCCCCGCTCTTGGTGTCGAGGTTCGCTGTGGGTTCATCTGCAATCACCAGCGCCGGCTTCTTCACCAGGGCTCGCGCGACCGCTACCCGTTGCTGCTGGCCGCCGGACAGCTGGTTCGGACGACGGTGCAGGAACTCGCCAAGACCCACGTCCTGAAGGACTTTGGTGGCCTGCTCTTTGTGGTTGCCGCCTAGGCCTGCGAGCTGCAGGGCGAGGGTCACGTTCTCGAGTGCCGTCAGCACTGGCACCAAGTTGAACGACTGGAAAATGAAGCCGATCTGCTGGGCCCGTAGAGAGGCAAGCTTGCGCTGGGACAGATGAGAGACATCGTGGCCTTGTAGGAAGACCTGTCCGGATGAGGCTTCGTCGAGCAACCCAATCAAGTTGAGTAGTGTGCTCTTGCCCGAGCCTGAAGGGCCGGAGAACACGGTGAACTCACCCGGTTCAATACTCACCGAGACGCTGTCCAGCGCTCGTACTTCCGTGGGTCCACTTCCGTAGATCTTGCTGGCATTCTCGAGCTGGCAGATGGCACTCATGTGTGCTCCTAGAGACGTTGAATCAGAAGTTGTAGCGGGACCAGACAAAGACAGATGCGTCAGGCACCAGGCCGGTCAGGTCAATGGGAATGCTCGCGTCACCGACGGGCACGTTTAGGGTGAGGTCGTCGTCTGACGGGTGGAACTCACCGCCGTCTCCCCAGGAGGAGACCGGGATTTGTGCGGTCAACGAGACATCAAAGCCCTTGGGCAGTTGGATGGATGCTGAGGGCACAAAGATGGCGCTGCCGTCACCGAAGTTCTGCAGCCAAACGACGTTCGCGCCGAGGTCTCGGGTGACACCCGTGGCCACGGCGAGCAGGCCGTAGTCTTGACCGGAGAGGAACGGCGCAAACGGGTCGGGCTCCGTATCCGTGGCGTCGAACGGAGTGGGGATGTCGCACTCTGGCGGCTGAATGGCGGTCAGTGCGGAGGCTCCAGAGGGCTCGGCACCGTTGCGGATGTACTGGCCGGACACAATGAGCGACTGTAGGACGGGAAAGGAGTAGTCCGCGCCGATAGCAACGGTCTCGTAGACGTCCAGCGTCTCTTCGGTCAAGCCACGGAAGGCCACGCCGCCTTCGAGCCAGAAGCCGATTCCGAGCGTGCCCTTGATGTCCATTCCGACAAGGACTTCGTCAGACTCTTGGCGGTAGGCACTGACCACTGAGAAGTCGGTATTGGCGGCATTCACGGTTCCGCGAACGGCCGCTCGCACCTTGGTGAAGGTGTCGTTTGTACCAATCACCGCTTGGACCTGATTGAGCTGTCCGAAGGGGATGGTCACCCGGGCTGAGTTGACGCCAGCGCGAGGCTTGAAGGGCTCGGTGAACAACACCTGCGGGAAGGGGTCGGTGGGGTTGATGAACAGCGCCGAGCCCCACTGGAGGGCTTGGCGACCCACGCGCAGGTCGAACTTGGGGGTGTACCAGTCAACGTACAGGCGGTCGACGGCCAGGTAGTCGGATGCGCGGTCAATGCGGAACACGTTGTTGGCGTTGTCTGGCCATTCGCAGTTCGCCGCTTCGAGCAGGGGGCCAAAGTCGCTCTCACGCAAGGCACTCTCGAAGACATCCGTGTTGTCACGGCCCTGAATGAAGCCCATCTCAACGGTCGTGGACAGGAAGACGCGCTCGCTCAATGGGGCTTCGAAGGTGGGACGAAAGCGTTCGACGAGCTGGAAGGGTGGGCCGTCTGCGCCAATCGCAGCCGTTGCTCTGAGCTCTGCGAAGCCCTGCACTTCCTGGGCGCCTGCCATGGCCAAGAGCAAGGCAATCATTGGGTCTCCCGTTGGGCCAGGCCAGACACGATGATGTCGGCCAGGGTCTCGGAGAAATCCCCGACGGTCTGGTCTTGCAGCAGGTCCGGTTCTTCCAGCTGTGCGGTCATCATGATGATGGCGTTGAGCACCACAACGCGTCGGTGCAGCTCAGAGTCCGAGAGCGATGGGTTCGCGCTGCGGATGAGGTAGCTCAAGAAGGCGTCGCGACGCTCGTTGTGGTCCTCCCCCAACGTCTCGTCGCCCTCTTCGAGCACCGCCTTCATTTCACGGTCACCGCGGGTGAGTCGGGCGACCAGTGGCGAGTCTTTCACTGCGTTGCCGACCAACGTCAGGTAGGCGCGAAGCTGTTCGTGCGGCGGCTTGGCCATCAGGTCCTGGAACGCGCCCATCTGGGACACCTTCTCGTAGCTAATCGCCGCAACCATCAGGGCGTTCTTGCTCTTGAAGTACAGGTAGACCGTTCCCTTGGCCACGCCAGCATCTGTCGCAATCTCCGAGACCGATGCCTTGCGGTAGCCGAAGCGAATGAAGTGCTCGGTGGCGGCCTTCAAGATGCGCAGCCGGGTGCGCTTGCGGGCAGCGTCTTCCCCGGGCTGAGAGCCCATGGCTTCGTCGAACAAGCGCTGGATGTTCTCTGGTGACCAATCGTTCATGCTGACTCAAATAGTCATTTGGGTCATCGATGGCTAGGGGGTGCCACACATTTTTGCACCGTAGTCGCCTCGCAAGGCTCGGAATACTGGAGCTGGGTAGCCTGTATGATCTGCACCAGCGCGGGTCTTTGCGCCCTGAAGTCCTGCTCACTGGGGCCCTCAACGTTCTTTGCCGAGACCATGGGGTAGCGGTGACGGGAGGCGGTGCTACGTGCGCAACGCTGGAGGTGCTCTTGGCCATTGTTTCCCCGTCGATCCTGTCCGCCGACTTTGCTCGCCTTGGTGAAGAGGTCCAAAACCTTGTAGACCTTGGTGCCGACTGGATTCACTGCGACGTCATGGACGGCCGCTTTGTTCCGAACATCACCTTCGGTGCCCCCGTCATTGCGCACATTCGACGCGCCGTGCCCGCGGCCTTTCTCGACGTTCACCTGATGATTGAAGAGCCTGACCGCTACCTTCAGCAGTTTCGCGACGCAGGCGCAGACCAGCTGACCGTCCACGCCGAAGCTACCCGGCACCTTCACCGCTCCATTCAAGCGACGGCTGCAACGGGTGCCAAGACCGGCGTCTCTCTCAATCCCCACACGCCAGAGACAGAGCTGGAGTACGTGCTGGATGACCTGGACTTGGTCCTGCTGATGTCGGTCAATCCGGGTTTCGGCGGACAGAGCCTGATTGAGTCGGTCTTTGCGAAGATTGAGCGCCTGCGCAAGATGATTGACGACCGCGGCCTGCCTACGCTCATTGAAGTGGACGGCGGCGTAAAGATGCACAACGCCCAGCGCTTCATGGACGCCGGCGCGCATGCCCTTGTCAGTGGTTCGGGTATCTTTGGCGCAGACGACCGAGGGGCGGCGATTGCTGCCTTTAAGGCTATCGTTTAGGTGCCTTGAACGTCCGTATTCGGCACGGCGCTGTGGTACAGCCAGCGTCCGTCCTTGCGGTGGAAGACGCTGTCTTCCGTGAAGGATGCGTCTGTCTCGCCTTGCTCAAGGTGGGCGTGAAAGCGGACAGTCGCTGTGTCACCGACAGGTTCTGGGGCGGCTAGAATGTCCAGGCCGGTGAAGCGCGTGCCTTGGCAGAATCGGGTCAAGCTGTCGGTCCACTCGCCGTCGTCTTCGTAGTAGTGGGGTCCGCTAGGGTCTGTGGTCTGCTGAATGTAGCCAGTCAGCCCCTTGGCGTAGGCCGCGTAGCGAGAGCGCATGAGCAGCTCTGGCGTGGGGGCGGGTGAGCCGGTGTGAAAGCGTCCGCAACACCGTTTCTCGAGCTTTCGACTGTGACAGCGGCAGCGCATGACTACTCCGGAAGGGTGGGGGTAAGGACGACGGCGTTGATGATGTCCCGCTCGCCTTGCACAGTGTAGTCGCCAGCCTGGGTGTGTACTGAGAACTGGCTAGACACGGCGCCATCGAGGTTGAGTGCTGCTTTGGCTGCAAGCTGTGTGCGCACGTACTCGGCTGCTTCGTGAAGTGTGGGGCCAATGGAGCCGGTGACCACGAGGCGCGCGCCATCGGGTGTTCGGATGACGCTGCGCTCGTCTGCGAACACCGCCATCCACACCGTCTCGCCATCTACCGCCAACAGGGTTCGTGCAGCTCTACGAGCACCGGGAGAGGTATTCACAAGGTTGTTTGCGCCGTCTACAACACGGTCGATGCTCTGAAGGGCTTCCGTTGGCCCGCTAACGTAGGCGTCCTTGTGCACAATCTGGACCGGAGACGGGCCGGTGATGATGCCTGAGCCACTGCCGAGTGCGTGGTGTTCTTGGCCGTCATGAACGACAAGGCTCATGGCCGCACCCGCTTGGTCGTAGAATCCACCGTTTACAACCACCCACGCTGGGCCCGTCGCCTGCTGCTGGAAGCCTGTGAGTGACTGCACCTGTTCCGACGGAAGTACCGTCAACGACGCCGCATCTACGCGGACCTTCCACACCGGACCCGAGCTTCCGTCGACTCCGTGCCACGTGTCTTCGTTCAACGACAGGCCTGGAGCCTCAAGGGCCGCGATGGCTGCTTGCGGAGCATCCGGCACGGCCGGTTGTTGTGCCGGAGAGGGGGACGAACAGGCCGTCAGAAGGAGGATGAGTAGGGGCTGAGTGCGCATAGTCATTGCCTTATGGCTGGATTCCAAGGGTGCCAACGATGTTTGGAATGCCGTCTCCCAGGGCCGTCACACCGAGGTCGGTGATGCTTCCGTCCTCGGCGAATGCGACATGGCGGATACCGGTGTTCTCAACCGCGTAGACGTGGCCGCGCAAGGTGCCTCGGCGCACAACATCCATGGCACCGGGCAGCGGTAGGCCGACGATGGGGCCCGCGTTGGTCCAGGTGTCACCGGTGAGAGTCAGCCTGAGCAACTCGTCGCCAAAGCCCGAGCTGACAATCGCGGCATTGCCAAAGGGCGATGCAACGATGTCGAAGGGGTCTTCGATCGGGCTGAGCACGGTGGTGGCGGTGATGGTGTTGTCGTTGAGCTGCGCGATAGCGACGCTGTTCGGCACACCGCAGAAGCCGCATCCGTCGCCCACAAGCACCCATTCATCAGCGACGATGGCCGCAGACGACACAATGGCATCCGCGCTGAGTAGGCTGGCCCCAGAGACGACTTCGCCGGAGATGTTGTCCAGCAAGTGAATGTCGTTGCCTTCGGTGGAGTTGGCGACGTCGACCGCAACGACGACGTCGGAAAAGCTGTCCCGTGGCAGGAACGCGAGGGCGCGCTTGCTGGCAGTGGCCAGGACGGGCGACGACAGGGTGCCGCTCTCACAATCGACAGCCACCGTGTACAGGCCACCCCCGTTGTTGCGGAAGTTCTCGTCTACTACGGTGAGTTGTTCGTTTCCAAGGTCAAAGACAACGTCGCTCGCATAGAACTCGTCTGTCCCGTATCCTTCGTGAATGACCGTAACAGCGCCGGTTTCGTCGATGCGGAACACACCCAAGGTGCCGTCGTTCTGCACTGCAATGCCGAGTCCTCCGCTTGGGCTGAACTGGATTCGGCGTGACGATGCGGACCCCATGCGGAACTCGGTGCCGGTCGCGGTCGGCGTGCCAGAGGTGTCTACGCGGAAGACCTCGAACCGATTGTCGTTCTCACCTGGACCTGCGAAGGGGTGTGAGACCACCAAGAAGCGCTCACGGTCGGCGTCTGGCGCTGCTTGAAAACAGCGAGTGCCCACGACCTCGCTGTCTGTGCCCACGTCGGCGGTGTCTTGAGTGTCGGAGCTTGGACAGGCCATCAGGGCCAAGGTCAGCAGGGGGAGTGCGCGGGACATGGGGGTCTCTCATGAGTGCGAGGCGAAAGGCGGACCTCGTAGCATGAAACGGATGACCTGGTTCCAGCGGTGGTCAACCCGTTAAACGGCGCGCCAGATTGGAGTGAATATGTCGCGCGTAGATGCCCTTATTGCCCGAAGCGGCGGTGCTTGTGAGCTGTGTCAATCAACGGATGACCTCGCTGAGCTGCCCGTTGCACCGGATGATGACACCGAGGCCACGGCTGTTTGGGCGTGTGAGACGTGCCGTAGCCAAGTCGAAGAACGCGCGGATGTCGACGCCAAGCATTGGTTCTGCCTGCAAGACTCGATCTGGTCGGAACATGCGGCTGTTCAGGTGACAGGCTTCCGCATGCTCAAGCGCCTAGCGGGCGAGTCGTGGGCCAGCGACCTTCTCGACCAGGTCTACCTGCCGGATGAGGTTCGCGAGTGGGCGGAACAGGGTGATGACCAGCTCGTTGTCTTGGACAGCAATGGAACGCGTCTTGTAGATGGCGACAGCGTCACGCTGATCAAGGACCTGGTTGTGAAAGGGGCGAACTTCACCGCCAAGCGCGGCACGATGGTGAAGAACATTCGGCTCGGAGACGACCCTGGCCTGGTGGAGGGCCGGGTGAATGGCACCGGGATCTACCTGAAGGTGGAGTTCCTGAAGAAGCAGTGAGTTCGTTGGGAGTGCTGGGTGCGTGGTAGTTCTAGAGTTCAGAAGTCAGAAATCAGAGGTCAGAGCAGGCTCCCTTCGGCGCCGGCGCAGGCAGCAGTGCACAATGGCTGGCAGCCAACTATTTTAAGGTCGTGTCCGGCCTCCACGTCGCTCGTGGCAGGACGAGAACGCAGGCGCAACGCGTCTGTTCTGACTTCTGACCTCTGACCTTTGACCTCCGAAGCCCGACGGTTTCGGCCCCGCGCAGGCCGTCCCAAAACGGTCTTCGCTAGGCCACAGATGTCAGACTGACGCACTGCTTGCTGTGCCGCCCATCTTCGGCACACAACACCAAGAACAACGCCACATCTTCGCGACTAATGCTCGCGCGGTTTCCGCAGACCAAGTCGGCGCCCGCCGTCCATGCCTCGGTTCGCTTCCCGTTCGTCAGCCGCGTCGGTCGCACCGCCGTCCAGTCCAGGTCCGTGGTGGCGAGTTTGGCCTCAGCGCGCGCCAGGTCTGCGTAGGCAACGCCGATGTTTGAGTTGTTGACCAAGGCCATGAACATGCTTCCAGCGCGGTCCTTGGATGCTCCGACGCCGTGAGCGGAGATGCACACGTATCGGCTGACACCCAGGTCTTTGGCTACGGCGGACACCGTCTCCACCGCTCCGACATGCAGGTCCTTCGGAGTCAGAATCTTGGCCCACGGGAAGTCACTGGTGCGCACCATGGAGATGGCCACAACGATGGCGTCAACGCCGGTGAGTGCCTGTCGAACGAGGTCGGCGTCCAGCACACTGCCGGGCATGACGTCGACGCCAGCGGGCCAGGTGTGCTTGGCGGCACTACGGGCGACGGCAACAACGGTGTGACCCCGCTCAATGGCTGCGTGTACGACCCGCTTTCCGGTGCGGCCTGTGGCTCCAAAGACAGCAATGCGCATGTTCCCTCCGAGCACGAGGTACCGCTGGCCTGGGCCGAGAGCCCGTCACGTTTCGCCAGTCCCGGTATCCGCATACACGGGAAGCTCGGCGCGGTGATGGTCGAAGACGATTTCGGTTCGAACCCGTGCGATGGTCTTGATGCCGCCGAGCACATGGGTGAGAAAGTCCTGTAGGTGGCGGGTGTTCCGGACTGCAACCTGGAGGACCACGTCGTCCTCGCCGCCGACGTACCAGGCATTCGCGACTTCTTCCCGCCCAATGAGCGTGGCCCAGGTCTTGCCCAGCACCTCGACCCCGTGGCTCGACATGCGCAGAAAGACCATGGCCTGTAGGCCAATACCGACGGACTCGGGGTCTACTCGGGCGTGAAATCCTTGAATGACGTTGTCGTTGACCAGGCGCGCGACGCGGCCGTGCGTGGTTGACGGGGCTAGATCTACCGAATGCGCGAGTTCCTTGTTGGATTGGCGTGCATCCTTCTGCAAAGCGCTGACGAGAGCGATGTCGATTCGGTCGAGCATGGAATTCTCCGTTTGATTACGAAGATAATTCGGTCGACGATGTTTTTCATGCCGTTAGATTCGCTTCATGATGGTCGGGGTCGATGATGCATCGTATTGAAGAGCAGTTGGTCGTCGAAATTGCACGTGCGCTTCACCAAAGTGGCGCGCCGTCGCCGCTTGTTGAGTCCGCGGTCGAGAGTCTCATCGTCGAGCACGGCAGTGAAGGGCAGGCATTGGTCACGCCAACCAGCCTGTCCATCGCCATTGATGACCGCACTCAGGTCGCACGTATGGCGCCGCCGACTCTGGATCTGGGCCGACTGACGGATGCGTGGGAGACGGTCAATGCGTGGATGCGCTCCGAGCTGACCGCCGAAGAGGCGCTCCTACGTTTACGCTCGGGCCACCATCGCCTAGCGAACCACTGGCTCGCTCTGTGTGCGGCAGGCATTGCTGCGTCCGCAGCCCCCTTGTTGGGTGGTTCTTGGGTGGATGTGATTGCCGCCGCGTTCGCAGGTGCTGGCGTTTGGTCGGCCCACGCATGGGCGCAAAGCCGTGGCCGGACCTCCATGATGGCGGACGTTGTCGCCGCCGCGGTGGCCGCCTGGATGGGTGGCGTGGCCGGCGCGTGGGGAGCGAGCCCCGTAGTTGTCGTCTTTGCGTCGGTGTTTGTATTGCTGCCGGGCCTGTCCATGGTTGCAGCCCTGTCTGAGATTGCCGCCGGAAGCTGGAATGCGGGCACAATGCGAACCGTGGGCGTGTTGGCCGTTCTGGCTCGGCTGGGCGGCGGCCTAAGCCTGGGGCATGCGCTGGCTCCCGTGGCGGCTGCACCTGTCTACGAACCGCTAGGCACTTTGGCTGTGCTGCCAGCCTCGGCGCTGGTGACGTGGCTAAGCATGGTGTTGATGGGCGCGTGGCGTCGCGACTGGGTTGCTGCGGTCCTGACCGCCGTTGTCAGCGCCGCGATTGTCCTGAACTGGGACGGTACGTTCGGCTTGTTTCTCGCCGCATTTTGGGCGGGCGTTGCCGCATGGGCGTGGAGCCTGCGCACTCGTGTTCCCGCACAGAGCATTGTGATTGCGGGCATCTTGCCCTTGGTTCCCGGTGCCATGGGGCTGGGTGGGGCCATCTCCCTGTTCGCCGGACAGAGCCAAGATGTTGTGGAGGTCGCAGTGAAGACGATTGCGTCCGCCACCGCCGTTGTTGGCGGCTTGCTCGCTGCCAATGTGATGGGGGAAACACCGCTGCCACGTAGGGACGCACGACCACAAGACAGCACTAAGACAGCCGCTTTTTCCAAGGGTCGCACGGTCGCTTAGCGTCGTGTCACAGGGCTCGTGACTCGCGCCGGGCGAAAGTTGGCTAGGGGGGCGCACCCCCTGCGAGGAGACTTCTCTTGGCCGCTCCCCAGACTGCTTTCGCCCGTGAACTGGCGGACCTTCAGAAACGTCACCTCACGACGCCTGGCCCCGAAGATGTTGCCCACTTCCGTAAGATGCAGCGGTGGACCCGTGGACTGTCCCTGCTCGGCTACGCAACCGCTTGGATTGCTCCCAATCCGGTCTCCATCTTGGCAATCAGCACAGGGCGTTTCGCACGCTGGACCATGTTGTCCCATCATGTGGGCCACGGCGGGTACGACCGCGTACCGGACAAGCCCAAGCACTGGTCTGGAAAGGTGTGGGCTCACGGCGCACGCCGGTTTGTGGACTGGCTCGACTGGATGCCCATGGCAGCGTGGCAGCACGAGCACAACAAGATGCACCACTACCGTCTGGGCGAGGTCGATGACCCGGACTTAGTCGAGGTCAGCGCCGCCTTTATCCGCGACGCAAAGCTCCCACTGTTTGCCAAGTACATCTTGTCGTTCTTGGCTGCGATTACGTGGAAGCCGTTGTACTACGCGCCCACAACGCTGCGCTCTGTTGCCCACGCCGAGACCAAGGGTGCCGACAATGAGGTGCCAGTTCGCGGCAATTACTGGTCGGACTGGCTGCCGATCTCGCGGGTCGGTCGCGACGTCTGGCTGAAGAGTTGGATTCCGTACATGGCGGTGCACTACGTGCTGTTTCCTGCGATATTCCTGCTCATTGGTCCGTGGGCGGCCATGAGTGTTCTGGTCAATACGCTGCTTGCAGAGCTGCTCACCAACCTGCACGCCTTCTTCGTAGTCGCGCCCAACCACACTGGAAATGACCTGTACCGATTCTCCGGTCCGGCTCGCGGCAAAGACGAGTTCCACCTTCGCCAGATTGTGGGCTCGGCCAACTACGCCTGTGGCAACGACGTCACGGACTTCCTGCACGGCTGGCTTAACTACCAGATTGAGCACCACTTGTTCCCGCGGGCGACCATGCTTCAGTACCGACGCATGCAGCCCGAGCTGAAGGCTCTGTGCCTCAAGTATGGCGTTCCATACGTGCAAGAGTCCGTGTGGACCCGCGCGGGGAAGACGCTCGATATTATGACGGGCCGCACGTCCATGCTGCGGGACTACCAGTACGAAGAGTCCGCCGAGCTGTCGCAAGCGGTCGGCTAGTCGAAGGACGCCGAGGGGCGTTCCCCGAAGGACTACCGGGAGCGACGCCGGCGGAACAACAGCGCCAGTGGCAGGGCCCAGAGCAGCTGAGCGGGGGAGCCTGAAGCGTCGCAGCGGCACCCGAGAAGGCCGTTCTTCTTGCGAACCTGGACGTCATCTACGTACATCCACTGGCCCCACGCACCCACGTTCTGAATCTCAAGCGTGACGGTCTCGCCCTTGAATTGTGAGACGTCTACCTTGACCGACTCCCATTGGTCTTCGGTTGGAATGAACTCGTCTTCGGTCATTGGGGCGGTGGCTAGGTCGGCGCCGGCGAGCTCCCACAGAACGGTCTCCACGCCGTCACAGGCATTGACTGCGACCACCCGCAGGCCGTCGGCAAACTCTTCACGGTACTGGGCGTAGGCGTAGTCGAACTCTACGAGTGGCTGGCCGCCCTTGATGTCGAAGGTGCCGAGGACCAGAGCATCGATGTGGTCAATGTTTTCGGTGTCCAGGTTGTTCATACCGGCGACCAG
The DNA here is from genome assembly GCA_913061235.1 of uncultured Pseudomonadota bacterium. GTDB lineage: Bacteria > Myxococcota_A > UBA796 > UBA796 > CAJXTB01. The sequence goes on from CAJXTB010000028.1 coordinate 63,981, forward strand.
ACCGCGCTCGGGAACCTCGACAAGCTGCCAGGTCACGCCCATCTGCGGGTTCTCGCGGGTGATGAGCGGGGTGCCGTCGTCCATGTCCCACGAGACTGGAAGGGCGTCGCCAACCACGTCCACAACATCGAAGCGTGCTCGGGTGACGTTGTTGCCCTGAACGGGGTCTTCCTCCCGGTTTGCTTGAAGGATAGTCACGGTGACGTCTTGGCTTCCGTCGTCGAGTGCGACCTCGATGGTGAACGCTTCGGTCTCGTTGAAGTCTAGGCCGCCGCGCCAGGTCGCCTCGAAGACCTCGCTGCCTGTGTCGACCTCGAAGTCCACCCGATTCAGGCGGTCCGACCCGTTGTTCTTGACCTCAACAATGATGGCCTCGCCGCAGCTCGTGCCGCCATCCGTTGGCGAAATCATAGAGACACCGGCTTCAATCGGCAGGCCACCTTCTCCGAATCCGTCCCAGACACCCGGGTCAATGCCCAAGGGGTCCAGGTGGTCACTGAGCCGTGTGGACTCGGTCCCGTCGCCGTCCCAGCCGCGTGAGAGCGCGCCGTAGGTGTCGCCGCCGCCGGTGTTGAAGCACGAGGCATCTCCACCGAACAAGTGACCGATGACCCGTCCGCTCTCGTCGTACAAGCCTGAGCCCGATGACCCACCCTCGGTAGTCGCTAGGTCCCATGCGCCGATGTACCAGTAGCTGCCGTCCGTTGATGGGGAGTCGGCGTCGTAGCTAAACTTCTTGATGTCACCGGCAGGGTGGTGGATGGCGGCGGTGAAGGCCGGTGTGCGGCCGGTCGCGTCCCATCCGGCGAAGTAGGCGCCGAACTCGTCGGGTACTTCATCATCCATCAGGACAATGGCCATGTCGGAGCTGCGTGAGGACGCCAGGGCAGTCGCGCCGTACAGAATGTCTGCTGGCGGCTCGCTCTGGGGGTTGTCGCAGCCTTCGCTCTCGTAGTTGAACCAGACACTCCACTGGCGGACATCTTGTCCTTCAAAGCAGTGGTTTGCGGTCAGGATAAGCGGAGCTTTGTCTTGGGAGGTGTTGTTGACCAGGGTGCCGGAGCACACGCTGTTTCCAATGTCTACCAAGACCGCACTCTCGGTCTCGGTGCGCCAGTCTTCTGCGGCCTCACACGCGGCATTGACATTGCACGTGCCGCTTGCGCCAACGGCGTCCGACCGCTGGGCGCCGAAGGTGCGGTAGCCGTAGACAACGCTGTCAATGTGCAGGTCTGCTTGGATGCCAGCCGGCACGGTGAGCGTGATGTCGAGGCTGTGACCGAGCACAGGGCGGGTTCCCAAGTGGCCGCTACGTTCGGTGTAGCTGACGAGGTCTCGTCCACTGTCGAGAGTGAGCGTTGCTCCTGTGGGAAGGGTCACGTCGCTCAGGAGAAGCTTGAGGTGTTTGGCGCCGTCTCCGTCAACGTGTAGGCGCCACTGACGTGTGCCGTCCGTTTGGGTTGTCCACTCGCCAGCATCCGCCGTGCTGAGGTCTTGAGCGATGGTTGCGCCGTAGCGCCATGGAGTTCCGGGGACTGTGCTGTTGTAGCGGTCTTCCGCACGCAGCTCAGCGATGTCCGGCACGGTCAACGATAGGTCGGTGGGCGTGGACGCAGCGGCCACGGGAACAAGCAAAGCGAGTAGGGAGATCACGGTAGCTCCAGGCGGGCTTGAATGTCGGCGGCCACCGGTGTGGCGCCGATTCATGGCAATGCTTTAGCACCCAGTGACTGTCATGTGATGCAACGGTGAGTCACGCGAAAGCAAAGCATCAGTCGCTGTATCGTGCAATACAGCGCACTCTGAAGCCCCGGAGTGTGTTGTGGATGTGAACGACTGGCTGGATGACCAGGGAGCGCCCGAAGCGGACTGGACGCGAGTGGTGCTGCAACGTGCCATGTCCGGCCAGCTTGGCGACGGTGGTGAAGGCGTATTGCTCGATATGCTCGCGCTCACTCAGCCCCATGCGTGCCGGCCCCACCTGTGCACCCCTGGCATGCGCGGCCCCTCAGATCGAAGCTGTTGTGCCGATCTTGAAGTGTCTGTGGCAGACGAAGAAGTGGACGTCATTGAAGAAGCGCTGCCCGAGATTGCTGCGGCCATGCACGCCGACCCCCGCTGGGCCGATGGCGTTCCCGTGTGGAACGATGACGGTGCCTTGGTTCGTCACTCAGACCCCGGCAGCCGACGCAAGCGCTGTGTGTTCGCCGAGTCCACCCCCGACGGCCTGCGCTGTGTCCTGCACCGGCTCGAACTACAGACAGACCGCGAACCGGGAGAGCTCAAGCCACTACCGTGCAGACTGTTCCCGCTGGCGTTGGTCGCCATGGGCGATGGCTCGGTGTTAGTGACCGCGATTCACAAAAAGACCGCCCGGGACCTGGCGAGTCGGCCGGCACGTGTCTTTCCGTGCCTGTCCAAAGACGCCCCCCCGCTGTACGAGTCGGAGCGTGACGTCATTGAGAGCGTTCTCGGTGCTGAGGTCTACGACGCGATTGTGGTCGCCGCCAACGCGTAGACGCTAGACCTCTACGGTGGTGACGACGACCGTTGAATGCAGCGTTCGATGCACCGGGCATCGGTCTGCAATCTGCAGCATGCGCGTGCGCTGTTCATCGGTCAGGTCGCCGTCCATCTGGATGTCGCGGTGGATGTGGTCCACTGGCTTGCCGTCCTCACCGGGCTTCTTGCTGTGCCGCAGGTGCACGGTAATGTCGCGAACGGGCCACTTCTTGCGGTCGGCGTACATGCGCATGGTCATGGTTGTACAGGTTCCAAGCGCTGCAAGTAGGTGTTCGTAGGGGGTTGGGCCGGCGTCGGTTCCGCCAATGCCTTCGGGCTCGTCTGCCAGCCAATGGTGGCTGCGTGCGACGACTTGGGTGAGGAAGCCAGTGGGGCCGGCGTAGACCTCGACATCATCGCTGTGCTTGGCGCGCTGTGGCCGCGTGCGGTCTGGAAGGTAGCGACTGGCCCACGCGGCCACGACTTCGCCCACGTAGACGGCGTCTTTGCGTCGACTGAGCAGATGGTCAGCGCCATCCAACGTCACGAAGCTCTTCGGGTGCCGGGCGGCGTCGTAGATGGTGCGTGCGTTCTGTATGCCAACGGTCTGGTCTTGCGGGCTGTGCAGCACCAACAAAGCCGCCTTCATCCGGGAGAGGTGCCCGGTGAGGGACTGTTCGCGGATGTCGTCCAAGAAGGCCTGTCGAACCTGAAAGGGGCGTCCGGCAAGTGACACGGTCGCCTCGCCATCTCGCTGAATGGCCTCAATGTCGCCTGCGAGTAGGTTGGCGACGTGACCTGGGTCCGACGGTGCGCCAATCGTGGCCACTGCGCGGACTTCGTCAATCTGATGCGCGGCGCCCAGAACGGCAGCGCCACCCAGGCTGTGGCCAACAAGGACGGACGGAGCCGCGTGGGTCTGCCGGAGCCAGTCTGCGGCAGCGACGAGGTCAGCGATGTTGCTGCTGAACGTGGTGTCCGCAAAGTCGCCTTCGCTCTCACCGAGACCGGTAAAGTCGAAGCGCATCACTAGAAAGCCGCGCTTTGCCAGCTCGCTAGACACACGGACAGCGCTTCCGAGGTCCTTGCCACAGGTGAAGCAGTGCGCGAACAAGGCCACACCGGCGGGTGGGCCTGCGGGGTAGACGAGTCTACCGCTGAGTTGATGGCCGTCAGGGGACGGAAAGGTCACGCGGTCGGGGCGAGTAGACACGGCAGCTCCAGCTAGGAGCGGTAGTGTACTGGCCAGCGCGGGTTCGGTTTCAAATCGGGCCGACTACTGCAGGGCACCCGACAAGTTTCCGGCGGGTGCAGTCTGGCCATCTCGGCTTTCCCACATCAGGTCTAGGTCCAGCACGCCGTCTTCGAAGCTGCCGCCAACCAGTAGAGCGGCATCGAAATCGGGGCGGTCCAGCAGGTTGCGTGGCGCATCGAGCTTGTTGAAGGCGATGACGCCGCTCGCGCTCTCACTCACCGTAATCGTGGTGGGAATGTCTCCGTAGACCAAGCAGGGCACGTCTAGGAACAGATCCATTGGAATCTCAACGAACACGCCGCATGAGCCCTCTGCATCTTCGTACTCCACCCGGCTGATCTCTCCACCGGAAGGCACCATGTGCAAGCTGGCTGGCTGGTATTCGCCGTGGATGTCTTCGAAGTTGCCGCGCCACTGGCCGAGTAGCGACAAGGCCAATGTGTCTGCGCTTGTAGCCATCCCTTCGGCGGCAAACCACGGTTCCGCTACTGGCTCGCTGGATACGACATCACAGCGCGCAAGGTCGACCGACTCGTCAACGAGTACGTCGGTTGGCGCAGGTTCGGTGCACGCACCGAGCAAGATGACGAGCCAGGCAGCGCGGTTCATTACGGCTCCGGGCAGGCGCTGATAGCGGCAATCCACTCAGCGATAGTGTCGGCGCCGTCGTCATCAATGATGTTGGTGCCAACCGGAGGCATGCGGAAGGCTGAGGTGGTCATGCGCTGGTAGATCATGGAACGGTCGATACTACCGGGGTCCAAGCGCGGGATTCGTCCGAAACCAAGCGTGTTGATGGCATCTACGCCACAGTAATCGGCGTCCGCCAGATCCGTTCCGTAGCGGAAGTCGATGCTGTAGGGGGTTCCGCCACTCGGCTGGTGACAGCCCGAGCAGTTGGAGTGCAAGTAGCTGCGGGCACGTTCTTCTTCTGGTGCCCCTCCGTGGGGGTCGACCAATCGTGCAACGTCCGGGATGTCGGCGGGCAAAAAGCCGATGTGTACCAGAGTTTCAAGCTGGTTTGCCGTAACGCCGGTCGGGTAGGCCCAGTCCCAGTCGAGCTGTGCCGCCTCTAGGCCAAGCGCCGTGTTTGCGGCGAACGTGTGGCACTGTCGGCACTGACCCGTGTTGGGGATGTCCCAGGTTTGACCATTGTCGAGAGTCAGCGTTGCGCCGGAGGTCTCAACGTAGCCTTCCTGCGTGTCGTCATCCCACCGCCAAGACGCGCCTTCCCAGCCACTCGCGCCGTTCGCGTACAGGCGAATCTCGACCAGTTGGTCTTCGACGGTGAACCACTTTCCAAGCACGGTGCCTGTTGGAAATAGGATGTCTCCGCGCTCGTCGAAGGTGGCCGTAGTGCCCTCTGGCATGGCGATGTAGCGTTCCTTGTCGGCGTTGTCGGACCACAGTGGGCTGATGACGCTGAAGGGGACGAAGCCTGCTGCTGGCATGGACGCGTCGTCGTCGCTCACGCACCCGGTACGTGACAAGGTGGACGGGGCGTCACCAATCCACGGAACGCAGAAGCCAGGGGAGGGGCGACTGGTGACCCCCACATCTGTGCGGGCCTCCGTGTCTGTGTCGACGTCGGTTCCCTCGTCAGTGTCTGTACCCAGGTCAGTGCCTGTACCCAGGTCGGTGTCCGAGTCCTCGGTCGGCGGCGGACAGCCGACCAACAACACGATGAACGGGACGGTGAGAGATAGCAAGCGCATTTAGTTCTCGTCGATCTGGGGGCCGTCTGTGAGAATCACAGAGTCGAGGCGACGGACACGGTGGTTGCCCGCGTCTGCAACGTCCACTGCGTAGCCAGCTGCCGTTGCGGTAACGAACAGGCCACTCGGATGGTTGAGGTCTGCTGCGAGAGCGCCGGCGCCGTCACCGACGGCGGTTGCTGCCGTACCAGAGGCCCGTGCATCGGTTGGGACGTCGGTAGAGCCGGCGAGGATGTGTGCCGTGCCGAACTCGTCAAACACGCGAACGCGGTGGTTGTCGGAGTCGATGACGAACACGCGGTCATCTACGACTTGGACAGCCGCAGGCAGGTCCATGACGGTGCCGCGGCCATGTCGGCCTTCGCCGTTGAACCCTTCGGTGCCGTTGTCGGTGACCGTTGCGGCTTCGTCGGCCACATTACCGACACCCGCGAGGGTATCGATGGTTCCGGCATCTACGGAGAGGCCGCCGAGGGTCAACACGCCAGCATCGTTGGTGTTCATGACGCGGATGCGGTTGGTGTAGGCGTCTGCGATGACCAGCATGCCGTCGTCTGTGATGTCGAGGTCGAGTGGGCGGTACAGCTTGGCTGCGTCGCCGCCGCCACCGTCGCCACCGAGGCCTGGAGCACCGGTTCCCACCATGACTTCAGCGGTGCCGCTGACAGCGTCTATGCGAATCACCTGGTTGCCACCGGTGTTGGCGACCCACACGTTGCCCAAGGAATCGTAGCGAGCGACGGACGGCTCGCTGAGTGCGCTACCGGTGTGAGTGAACTCGGCAGGACCGGAGTACGAGCCGGTGCCGACGGAGTAGGCCAAGGCCCACAGGGTGTTGGTGCCAGAGTCGGTGATGAGCAGGTCACCGTCTTCGTTGACGTCAATGCCGCGCGGCTCGGTCAGTCCGTCTGCGAGCACTTCGATGTTTCCGGAGCCATCAACCCGCACGACCTGTCCGGCGTCTGGCAGGCTTGCGATGAGCTTGCCGCTTGGGTCGCGAGTGACGCCCCACACCTTGCCGATACCGCTTGTTGTGGCGCTACTTCCCTCGACGCTGGCCGCAAAGGCGTCTCCGCTGCCAAGTACGGTGGCAATGTTGCCGGTGTCCACGAGCACCACGCCGCTCTGCATCATGGGGCCGTTGACGGTCACGGTACGGTCGCCATTGAGGCGGGTTCCGATGTTGATGGGCACCCAGCCGGAGTTGTTCGCCCGGACGAAGGAGGCTTCCCACACGTAGGTGTTCGCGGCATCGACTTCGAGTTCGTAGATGTAGTCGCCGTCTGGGACCACGTTCGGGTCTCCGATGACCAGCGGCGTGTCCAGACCATTGTTGGTGGACGAGCCGTAGTAGTCCAGGCATCCCGGGTCCGTCAGACTGTTGTTGCCGAGCGTGCCTTCCAAGTGGGGCTCGCCGCGCAAGACCCACTCGTCGTGAATCTCTGAGCCTGGGCAGCCGCCGTTATTCGTGAAGAAGATGGGGCCCTTGGTGCCGGTTGCAATGATGCTTCCGTCCAGGTTGCGTAGGCGGAACATGCCCGTGCCTTGGCCGAGAGCGCTGCCGGGAGCTGGTGCGGTTCCCGTGTTGTAGATGTCGGACTCGAGCGCGAAGGTCTGGTTCAATCCGCTGCCGAACACGCGCGGATTCTCCAGCATGAGGACAGACAGGTCGCTGTACACTTCCGAGGCGTCAATCTCTTCAATCTCGAAGGCGTCGACCGAGATGTCGTAGTCCGTCATGGCGCCGCGGTAGCCGTAGATCTCTAGGTAGTAGGTTCCAGGCGTTAACGACGGGGATAGCGACTCGAAGTCCTGGGTTGAAAGCGAGGTTGCAACCACTGGGTCTTCGTCATCACTCAGTCCAGGCTCGTCACGAATGAGACGCATGTCCAGGTCGCCTTCGGCGTTGCTGAAGTCGATGCGAATGTTCACGCCCGTTTGCTCGGCAATCTCGAAAGCGAAGACGTCTTCATCGTCTGGGGAGTGGATGGACAGGCCGAACTGCTCGTGCTCCAGCGTGATGACGGTCGCAAGCTCACGGGTGTCGTTGACTTCGTTGACGTCGCCGTCTGGCACTGGGCCCGTGTCTGGGTCGGTGTCCAGTTCCGTGTCTGCGTCTGTGCCGGCTTCGGTGTCCGTGTCCGGCTCGGTCGTGTCCACATCCACTTCGGTACCGCTGGTGTCGGTATCTTCGGGAATGCCCTCTTCACAGCCAATCAGGGCAAGCGCGAACAGGCAGGGGATGAGTCGGTACATGGGGCACTCCGGAGCGGGTGTAAAGTGTACAGTTTACTCCTACGACCTGTTGTCAAATCCATGCCCGCTAACAGAGTAATGACAGGCCTTGGACAGGCTCGGTGACGGCTTCGTGGCGTTGTTCCGGGAGGCCAGTCGGCGTTGTGTGGAGTCGCATTGCGCAATACCGAGACCCACTGGAGTCCGAATGCTCATCATGTGGATAGCTGCCTGTTCGTTTGATCAGGTTCCGCCTACGCTCACGGTTCCGCCCCAGAACGCGCCTCGCGCGGGCGAGATTGCCGTTCCGCTGCTGGTGGAAGATGCCGACCCCGGTGTGGGACAGGTACTGCTTTCGGGGCCGGCGGCGGTTGCTGCAACGGTGGACATGGACCGAATCGTCATTGACACCACCCTGCTGCCTGATGGTCCGACCACGCTCACCGTGACTGCGGTGGACAGCTCTTGGTACCGCAATTCAGTCGAGGTAGACCTGGCGATTGACGTGGACAATACGCCGGCAGAGGTGGTGCTGACAGCACGCGGTGGTGGGCGCGGGCGGACACTTGGGGTGTTCGTACAGGCCAACGAGACCCTCTCGGAGGTCTTTGGTCGTGGACTCGGTGTTGAGACGACGGGACGCGTGCTTCAGCCGACCGTTGGGCGCTGGCTGACTGGCGTGGACTTGGAAGCCGAGCTGGTGCCAATGCCGGTGGTGATTCGCGTTGTTGACTTGGCCGGAAACCTGACCGAGGTGCACACGACTGTACAGGTCACGGATGTCGACTATCCAACGGGCGGACTTATCAATCTGACCGATGCCCAGCGCCGCGCACGCGAAGACGACACGGCTCGTCAACAAGCCATGGCGGACCGACAAGCGGCCTACGCTCAAGACATTGGCGGGGCTCGGTGGTCGGGACCGTTCGAGATGCCAACTCGTGGGCGTCGAACGTCTCCGTTCGGGAAGTTTCGTTCCTATTCAGACGGTAAGAAGCAGCTTCACACCGGACTTGATGTCGCGGCAGCCACAGGCACACGGGTGGAGGCTGCGGAGGCTGGCGAGGTCGTCATGGCCGAGCTGCAGGCCATCTACGGCAATGTCGTGATTGTTCACCACGGCGAAGGCGTGTCAACGTCGTACAATCACCTGTCCGAGATTTCGGTGAGCGTTGGTGATGCGGTGGAGAAAGGGGACAGGCTCGGGGCGGTAGGCTCCACAGGGCAGAGCACCGGGCCGCACCTGCACTGGGGATTGGTGGTGTCCGGCATTCCGGTAAACCCCGACGAGTGGCTGACGGACGGGTTCATGGAGCCCTAGTCCTACGCTTGGGGGCGAGCCTTGCTAGACTTCGATGCAATTTTATACATGAATATGAAAATAATAGATTGAGAGCAGGGTCGTAGCCGTAAATAGTTGGCATGAACCTTGCGGAGTGACAAGTCTTGCTAAGGAGCCAGGTCATGCCAAGAATCGTCCCCATCCTGTTCATTGTGTCCGCTGCGTGTTCGTTCCCGTCGAACAATGAGCCTGCGGAAACACCCAACGCTGACGTGGCCGAGGCCCTCAACGCAGCTTCCCTTGCCGCCCCTCCGGAGAATCCTCCCGAGTGGTCGGTGGACGGGGTCGCGAACGACCCAGTCGACCTTGGTAATGGCCCGCATGGTCAAGCAGAGGCGGTGGACGTTGGAGTCGGCGCTGTTCGTGTGTGGACGGACTGGAGTGCTCCGAGCGAGGGCGCGATTGGGCTGCGGTTTGGCGATGCGATGGTGCCAACTGTTGATTCGCCGATTCCGCAGATCTCGCTTGAGCCGGCCATGGCGGGAACCTGGTCGTGGGCAGAGACCAACATCCTCCGCTTTACACCCGACGATGCCCTGCCTGCCGGCGTTCCGTACGCCACAGTGCTTGAACACCCTCGCCTGGGCGACAAGACTGTGCGCATCACAGGGACCACTCCGTACTTTCAGTTCGCAGGCAAGGTCGCGAGCTGGCCGGTTGAGGTGGGCTCACCGCGATTCGTCGGATTTATCAACCAGTTCACCATGGCGGTTGGCGACGGTCCCATTGTGCTGTTGTTCGACCAGCCTGTGGACCCCAGCATCCTGTCTCGCATGATTCAGGTCACCGGTTCCAATGGCGCTCCGCTGGCTACGCGATTCTCGGCTCCCACGGACGTTTCTTACGCGAGTGCAGACACGGCTCCGAGCGGACACCTCGTGGCGGTCACGGTGGCTGACCTCCCCGAATCTGGCACCGTAGACATTGTGGTCCCGACCGGAGACGGGGTCGAGGAACACACGCTGAGCGTGCGGCGTGGCATCGCATTGGATGATGGTTCGTGGATGGACGAGCAGTGGGAGTCTGCTTCCGACGAGCGCTTGCCGCTGTCGGTTCGTTGGTCGCTGTCGTCGACCACACCCATTGCCGTAGACCAGATTCGCGAAGCGCTTCGCATTGAGCCAGAGCCGCTGTCGATGAGCGTCTCGGGCTACGGAAATAGCTACCAGGTCGCCATGAGCCTTGAGCAGGGCACCGAGTACTGGGCCAGCATGAACGGTCTGGTTGACGTGCTTGGCAACACGCAGGACGAGTCCATGACTTGGCAGTTCCGCACCAAGGACCATGTGCCAATGGTCGCACTGCCGTCCTTGCCGGTGGCCGTGGAGTCCGGGCGTGGCGTTGTGGACCTTCATGTTCGCAATGCAAAGGACCTGACCGCTCGTGCCTCTGCGGTGTCTGAGCAGGATTTCTCCCGCGGCATGCTCGCGAATGGCACGTGCTCTATCCGTGCAGGAAGCGCTGTAGAGCTGGCCATGCCTGCGTTTGAGACCACGGCGAATACGCTCGCCACCGTTCCGGTCACGCTGCCGCAAGGCACTGGTCTTTGGTGTGTTGAGGTCAGCGGCGAAGGCGTCGGAACCGAGGCCTCTGGAAGTGTGGCCTCAACGGTGTTGGTGCAAGCCAGCAACCTAGGCGTCACCGCAAAGGTAAGCGAGGGCAGTGTCTTTGCCTGGATGACCGAGCTGGCTGACCCACAAGGCGTGGCTGGCGGTCGCGTAGACGTGGTGACGGCTACAGGAACAGTCGTTGGCACGGGTGTCACGGCCGCGGATGGAACCGCAACGATTGCCCTCGACGAAGCGCATGGACACGGTGTCTCAGAGTCCTTGGTGCTTCTGGCACACCGTGGCGATGAGACGGTTGCCGTCCTGCTTCGGGACGACCGGATGAGTGCGGCGTGGCAGCTCGGTCTGCGCGGAGCCACCGAAGGAACCCAGACTCTTGCCGCGTCGCTGTTTACCGAGCGTGGTGCGTACCGTCCCGGAGACGACGTTCAGCTCACCTTCTTGGGTGGACCCGACATGAAGGGCGACTCCGTCGTCGTTCGCATTGTCGATGCCCAAGGCCAAGAAGCGCTTCAGCAGGAGGTCGTCCTAGACGACTTCGGCGTGGCGACCCTTGAGGTTCCCACCGCCGAGAGTGCCAGTGTTGGACCGTGGCAAGTGGTGGCGTCGCATGATGGCGCCGAGGTTCGGCACCGCTTTCGCGTTGAAGAGTACCGGGTTCCGACCTTTGAAGTTGGTGTGACGGCTCCAGAAGCGTGGCAGCGCGACACGTCGGTCACGGCGGTTCTAGACGGCGCCTACCTGCACGGTGGAACGCTGGATGGACGCGCGGTTAGCTGGGAAGTTCGTCGAGAACCTGTGGCGTTCAACGTGCCCGGATACGCGCGGTACCGGTTCGCTGTCGACAACGCAAGCATCTCGGGAATCGTCGCCTCCGGTGATGGCCGCTTGGACGGGTCGGGCACACTGCCAGTGACCTTCAGTCCGTCGCACCCGGCATCGGCGGGTCCGGTTCGCTACACCGTTGACGCCACTGTCACCGACGTCGACCGGCAAGCCTACCTGGGACGCACGAGTCGCGTCGTCCATCCTGCCGACTTCTACATTGGCGTAGAGCCGCCTAGCCGGCGGGTTCTCTCTGCGGGTGAGACGATTGAGGTTCCGGTCATTGCGGTCACGCCCAGTGGAGAGTCTGTGCAGGACGTCCCGGTTCGCCTGCGCCTTGAGCGCGTGGACCACCACACCACCACCCGCATGACATCGGGCGCTGCCCAGGTGTTGTCGCGCCCGGTGGAAGTGGAGAGAGACAGTTGTTTGGTGCGTACGACGCAGGGCACCGCAACCTGCTCCTTCACTGTGCCGGAAGCCGGTCAGTGGCGCGTGCGTGCATGGTCTCAAGATGCCGACGGTAACGACGTTGTCTCGGGATTTGCATTCCGCGCTGGTGGCGACGAAGTGGCGGCCTGGCCCCGGTTTGACCACGAGCGCATTGATGTGCGCGCGGACAAGCCGTCGTACTCTCCAGGGGATGTGGCTCGGCTGATTGTGGAGTCGCCGTTTGACGAGGCCTTCGGCCTGCTGACCCTTGAGCGCGACGGCATTGTGTCGCATCAAGAAGTGCGGATTTCAGGCGATACTCCGGTCATTGAGGTGCCGATTACCGGCGAGCATGCACCGAATATCTACGCCACCTTGTCGCTGCTTCGTGGCCGTACCCACAACGACCGTGACGCCAGCGGCTTTGAGACGGGTGCACCGGCCTTCCGCTTGGGAACAGTCGAACTGTCCGTGACATTGGATGCGCAAGAGCTGGCCGTCACAGCGTCTCCTGACCGAGACATCGCTGCACCTGGCGAAGGACTGACCGTGGATGTCTTCTTGGAAGACGACCTAGGACGCCCCGTCACTGGGCAGGCCACGGTGATGGTGGTCGATGAAGCCGTGCTCGGTCTGACCGGCATGCAGACGCCCAATCCGTTGGCCGGCTTGTTCCCAAACCAGCCGCTCGGAGTGCGCACTGCGGACAGTCGCCTAGAGCTGCCACATGCGCGGCGTGCACGGCATGAAGTGCTGTTCCCCGGTGGCGACGGCGGCGTGATTGAGGGCCAGATCCCAGCAAACCTGCTGCGTTCGCTCTTCGAGAGCACCGCCTTCTTCGAGGCCCAAGTGCCGGTCACCAGCGGCCGCGGTCAGGTCTCCTTTGACCTGCCAGACAACACCACGACCTACCGGGTCATGGTGGTGGCCATTGACGAAGACGGTCGCGCGGGCTCCACCGAGCACGATGTGGTGGTTCGCAAGCCGCTCATGGTGCAGGCAGTGACTCCTCGGTTCGTCTACCCAGGCGACACCCTGCAGGTGGAAGCGCTGCTGCACAATGGCACGGAAGAAGACGCTCAGGCCGTGATTAGCGGTGGCTTCGTGGGTCTTGATGGCGTGCTCAACAGCACCACGGTGAGCATTGCGGCGGGTGGAACAGCGCGTGTTCCGGTGGCGGTCGAGGTGAGCTCTACCGAAGACGCCACGATTCGGTTCACCGCCCAGATGGGTGCGCACATGGACGCTATCGAGGTGACGCTTCCGGTCCTAGAACCTGGTGTGTCACGGACCCAAGTGGTCTCGGAGACGGTGAGCGGTCCAACCCAGCTTCAGATTGCGCTTCCTGCCGACCGGGTTCGTGGAAGTGAGTCGCTGGAAGTGGTGGCGTCGACAACCGCTCTGACCGAGCTGAAGGACGCTGTTGGCTACTTGATGGGCTACCCGAACGGCTGCATTGAGCAGACCACCAGCCGGGCCTACCCTTTGGTGATGCTCGAAGACCTGCTGCCCGAGATTGGCGTTGAGGTCGACCGTGCACAGCTGCGCGAGTACAGCGAAGCCGGTGTGGCGCGCATCTTGAGCTTCCAGACCGAAGGCGGCGGACTGTCCTACTGGCCAGGTGGCACCGAGTCCCATGCCTTCGCCACATCGTTCGGTCTGACCGCACTGATTGAGGCGAAGAAGAAGGGCTACGACGTGCCCGATGAGGCCCTGGTTCGCATGGGCGACTACCTGGTCGAGACCCTGTCGAAGGGAGACGTCACCGAGACAATCGCCCACGGCAGCATTGCAGACGGCGACACCCGGGCCCTGTTCGTCATGACTCTGGGCCGTCTGGGCCGTCCGCAGCCAGCCTGGGTAGAGTCCTTGTGGGTTGAGCGCGACAAGCTCACGCCGTTTGGCTTGTCCTTCCTGGCGATTGCAGCGACCGAGATGAACGCCGACCACCCGCTGGCTGGGCCCATCCTGGCCGAAGTGGAACGCCGCGCCGAGACCGACAGCGATGAAGCCTGGTACGAAGGCGACTCCCGCGGTGGCTACTCCATGGACAGCCCGCTTCGTAGCCATGCAACCGCCTTGTTGGCATCGGCTACCGGTGGCGGTCAGATGACGTCGAAGTACCTGCAAGGCCTGCTCGGACGCCGCCAAGGCGGACTGTGGGGCAATACCCAGGAGAACGTGTTCGGTGTCATGGCCATTGCCGCGCTGGCGAAGGCCGACACGAACGGCAGCGCTCCGGGGCTGACCCTGGCACACAACGGACAAGCCCTCTCGATAGACGGCATGCAAGCGCCATCGAGCCGTGTGCGCCGTCAAGTGTGGGGCCACGAAGACCTGGACGCCAATGTGCAGACAGTGACGGCTGACTTTATGGGAGGCTCGCCCGTCACCGTGACTCTGCGAGCCACCTACGACCTGGCCCTGACCGACGCCAACCGCGCCGCCACCAGCTCGGGCGCCACAGTGGAGCGGACCTACACCACCGTAGACGGACAGCCGATTGGCGATACGATTGAGCTTGGCTCCTTGGTGGTCGTCACTCTGACCGTGAACACCGACGACGAGCAGAACTACGTAGCCATCGACGACAAGCTGCCCGCCGGTTTGGAGCCCCTGAACACCGACTTGGCAACGACCGAGCGGGTGGACTTGGGAACTCTCACTCCGGCCTTGGAGCGCGGCATCGGCCTTCTGTCCTACCGCGAGATTCGTGACCACCGCGTGGCCTTCTACGCGGATGAGATGCCAGCTGGCACCGTGTCTTGGCGCTACGTGGCTCGGGCGACAACGCCAGGAACGTTCCTGCGTCCCGCCTCACGGGTCGAGGCCATGTACGACGCGGATGTCTTCGCGAGTAGTGAGATTGACTCGGTGACGATTCGCTAAGGCGACGAGTTTAGGAGTGGGGTCGTGGCAATCGCTGCGGCCCCGTTTGTTTTTGGGGCGGACTGTAGGATTGGCCTAGCGTAGATGTTGGCGGTCTGCAGATTCGTGTGGTTGATGTCTCCGGCAGTTCTGGAGGTCAGAAGTCAGCTATCAGAAGTCAGAGCGGGCGCCCTTCGGCGCCAGCGTTTCGGAGGTGGGCGCGAGTCGTGGGCCAGCGGATGGTCTTGGGTAGGCAGATGTTGTGGGGACGAGCAACAGCAGCGCCTCGGACTCGGGCTTCGCTTTCGACCCGAAGCCTGAAAATGGTTGTTTATCGATCCGCAGTTCTTACCCAGGAACTACGCAAATGAGAGCGTCGTGAGACGCGAGCTCTGACGGCTGACGGCCGACAGCTGACAACCCGGCCCTCCGAAATCCAAGTCATCCCCACGTAGTCTCACAATCCCATCTCCCCTCCACGAATCATCGCAAACTCGTTCGGCAACCAAGCGTGTACTTGGCACAAGACCTGCAGTCCATTCTCCATTATGGGAGGTCGTATGAACTGGAGAGCTGTTGCTGGTGGAACTGTGGGAGTGGTCGTCTTGGCTGCTCTTGTTGTCGAAGGTTCCTTCACTGCGTTCCCCTATCCGTACGCAATGTCCGAAGATGCGGGCTCGTCGTACGTGCTTGTGGACCGAGACGGCCAGCACCTGCGAGAAGCGGTAGGCGTCACGGGAGAGCGAGCGGTCTGGGTGTCTCTCGACGACATGTCACCGTGGCTCGTCAGCGGGACCATCGCGATTGAGGACCGGCGGTTTTACAGCCATCTAGGCATTGATCCGAAGGGTGTGGTCCGAGCGGTCGTCCGCAATGTACAAGCGGGCCATGTGGTCTCGGGCGCCTCCACACTGTCCATGCAGACCGCCCGACTACACGCCCACCATCCTCGCTCTGGACTGGGCAAGGTGTGGCAAGCGGTCGATGGATTGCGTCTGGAGCGGGTCGCAGACAAGGACACCATTCTCGAGCAGTACCTGAACCGGGCGCCGTATGGAGCGGGGGCGGTCGGTGTTGAGGCAGCCTCGCAGCGCACTTTTGGTAAGCCGAGCAAGTACCTATCCCTCGCTGAGGCCTCGCTGATTGCGGGTCTTCCGCAGGCTCCGTCCGCTCACCACCCGTTTGTCAGCGAGACGAGTGCGGTCGCTCGTCAGCACCAGGTATTGGACGCGATGCTGGACACCGAGGTCATCACCCAGGACCAATACGACCGAGCGATTGCTGAGCCGTTGGTGTACCGCGATGGCAGTCCACGGCCCGAAGCCATGCACTTCACTGACGCCGTTCTGGCGACGCACCCAGAGCCCGGACGGGTGACCACAACACTCGACCGCGACCTCCAGCGTTCCGTTCAGCGCCTAGCGACCGAGCATGTGGCGACGCTGCGCGATGGCGGCCTGACTCAAGCGGCTGTGGTGGTGCTCGACAACGAGACCTGCGATGTGCGGGTGATGGTTGGCAGTGCCGACTGGTGGTCGGGGGACGACGGCTCGGTGAACGGCGCGATGTCCCCACGTCAGCCGGGGTCTGCACTCAAGCCGTGGGCGTATGCGACGGCCTGGGAAGGGGACTTTGACCCAGCGAGCGTTGTGGCGGACATTCCGACCCGCTACCCGGGCGGGGATGGCACATTGATGCGACCGCAGAACTACTCCGAGACCTTCTCTGGACCGGTCTTGATGGGTGAGGCACTCGCGAGAAGTCTGAATGTTCCAGCAGTTCGGACGGCAAACGCAGCCGGCTTGTCGGACATTCTGGAGCGCATGCAAGCGAGTGGCCTGTCGTCGCTCGACCAGTCAGCGGGGCACTACGGCCTGGGCTTGGTCCTTGGCAATGGTGAGGTCACTCCCCTTGAAGTGGCGGCTGGATACGCCATGTTCGCTCGTGGTGGTGTGTCGTGTACGCCGCGCTTCACTGACGCTAGTGTGGTCGACGATGGTGAGCGTGTCTTCAGTGCGCGAACGACCGCACTCATCACGGATGTGTTGTCTGACGAAGGACTTCGAACCCGCGCGTTTGGTGCCAACAACCCGCTGATGGTCGGCTTTCCAGTCGCGGTGAAGACGGGAACGAGCAGCAACTTCCGCGACAGCTGGGCTGCTGGGTTCACCGCAGAGCACACGGTTGTGGTGTGGGGCGGCGACTTTGGTGGCGCTCCGATGCAGCATCTGTCGGGCTCGGTTGGCGCTGGACCCTTGTTTCGTGAGGTCATGCGCGAAGTGTCACTGCGAGGCAGCCAGGGCGGCGTGCCGTCACGGGCGGCTCTACCGGAGGATGTGGTCGAGGTGCATGTCTGTGCGACGTCAGGGCAGACGCCCACAACCGGATGCCCGACGCGACGGGTAGCGGTGCCGGTACAGACGGCTGCCCGACCGTCCTGCGCGTGGCACCAGTCTATTCGCATTGACCGTCGCAATGGCCTTCGCGCAAGCGAGCGCTGTCCCGCTGAGCACGTCATTGAGCGCATCTTCGCGGTGCTGCCGGCCAACTATGCGACGTGGCAACAAGACAACGGCGAGGGCCCGCCGACACGCTACTCACCGCTGTGTCCGTCCGACCGAGTCACGCCAGACGCTGTGGTTGTGGTTCACCCGAGTCCGGGCGACGTCTTCTTGGTGGAGCCTGGCTACGACCGGTCCACACAGTCCGTTGAGCTGACCGCCGAGGTCGACCCGCCGGTGGGCGAGGTCCGGTGGCTGGTGGATGGGCGCGAAGTCAGCCGCAACGAGTGGCCGTACACCGGGTCCTGGACGCTAGAACCCGGCGAGCACCACGTTGTGGCGGTCGCCGGGGACAGACGGTCGGAGCCGGTCAGTTTCGCGGTTCGTTGAGCTGTTCGTTGCGCTGTGAGGTTGCTTAGAGCGCCGTTTTTCAGAGGTCAGAGGTCAGAGGTCAGAGCAAGGCAACAAGTTGCCTTGCGGACAGCGACCTTTGTTGTTCCGGTTTTTGGCCTGTGGTCTTGGTTCTTGGTGGTTCATGGGGAACTCCCAAGGTCGCTGTGGTCACCTTGAGCCATGGAGCGCCACTCTCGCAGGCGCGAAGCGTCTGCTCTGACTTCTGACTTCTGACTTCTGACTTCCATCGTTCGAAGCTCTCCGCTACGAAACCCTAGTCGGACGATGGTTATTGGGCTGGGGTGTATGAGCCGGTGCCTGCGTCGTAGACTCGACCCGCCTGAGCGGCATCTGGCAGGGTGCCGCTGAAGCGGTTGTAGAACAACTTGATGGTTCCGCCGTTCGTAGTGGACGCGTTGCCACCACGGGCAGAGACGTTCGGGAACCCGCTATTGAGCGACAGCTCGGGCGCTTCCAAGATGAGCGTTCCACCGGCACCAGGGCCGCCGATGCCACCAATGCGCGCTGAGTTGTCGTCTCCGGCACCGCCGCCGCCGCCTGCACCATTGGCAAGTAGCCGTGCGCCGTTGGCAATGGTGATGGACTCGGTTGCGTGCAGGACCAGGGCCCCGCCACCTGCGGCTCCACCGCCACCTGCAGCCTGACTGTTGCTGCTTCCGCCACCGCCGCCGCCGGAGCCTAGGCGCCAGGTGCGGTCCGTTGTGTCGTCGCCGTTTGCGCCAAGGCTTGCGTAGCCACCAGGGAAGCCTGGTGTGGCTTCGATACTGATGACGCCGGCAGTGCCTAGGCCAGAGTAGGGGCCTGCGCCGTCGAGGCCATTGACGCCAACACCGCCGCCGTAGCCGCCTGTGCCGCCGCCGCCGCCGCCGCTCGCTTGGCTCTCATTTCCGCCGCCGCCGCCGCCGGAGCCTAGGCGCCAGGTGCGGTCCGTTGTGTCG
>CAJXTB010000029.1 GCA_913061235.1 uncultured Pseudomonadota bacterium
GGGCGCACAGCGCTATGGCGCCCTAGGCCACTCCGAATCGCGGGCACAAGCCTAGCCCGAGTCGCACGTGACCGGACCCACAGCGGTGTTCTGCGGCTCAGGCGGAACCGGCGAGGCTGTCCGGCGGTGCCCGAGCGGTCGAGGTGTCCAGGCGGTTCACGATGCGCAACGTGGCGCGGGGCCAGGGTACGGCGCGCAGGGGCATCCGCGCCCCGCAGTTGGGACACCGCCACCCATCCACGGCGAACACATGCCACAACAGCTCCGCCCAGGTCAGGGTTCGGGCATTCCGACCGGGCGTCGCCTCCCAGGGGACGAATTACATCACAGTCCGTAGAACAGTGATAGCATTGGTTTAATCTTGGATAACCGGGTTTCAGGCACGATGGTTAGAGACCCTCACGCGAGGAGCCCACAGCATCACTGCCCGCGCGCCGGAACCTGACTACCGAACCCAGATCAGGTACGGAGCGTTGCCCACGACACCCGGTCCGGATGGTGAGTGGTTCATGTAGGCGCCGTCTGCGTAGTTTGACTGCCAGTTTCCCCAGTGTAGGCCTGCTCCGCACTCCGAGCTGTTGCCGTCGCTGTTGAGACAGGCTTCGGGGCGGCCGTTTGCGGGCCAGTCGAGCAGACTGCCTGAGTAGGTCGTGCCCAGGTAGGAGCCCGATACCTGGTTAGCCGCCACCGAAGTGCCATATCCGACCGAACCAAAGCCAGAGCGGACCTGCGAGTCGGTGAAGCCCGTCAGGTAGAGGTATCCGTAGGTGGTCGTGCCGTACCGAACGGTGCCTTCGCCAGCCGCGAAGAGGTCGGCCGTTACGGTGCGGGCAACCTTGCCGGAGGAACCTTGGCTGGGGGAGGTCACCGTATTGATGGCTAGATTGGTGCGCAGGTCAGCAGAGCCATTGGCCTTCGCAACCTCAACGAGGGTCCATCCGCCGGTGTCTGTGGTCATGTCACAGAAGGCGTTAAACGCGGCATTGCCACCGGAACCGTCTGGGTCGATGGAGTACAGGTGGTCGCCTGTGTCGTCCCCGGCGTCAAGGATGGCCTTGCAGCTGACGGGCGCCGTGCAGCCTTGCTCTGGGTAGGTCTCGCCACTCTCGATCAAGCCATCATCCGCCAGGACGGTGGCTTCGCACAGCTGGCCCCCGCGCTCAATGACAGCGCCCGCGCCTACGGTGGCTCCCGCTCCGACTACGGCGTTTGCGTGGACCGTTCCGTGGACCGTCGCGCCGTCTTCGATCAATACGCCGCGTCCAATGCGTGCGGTGGCCTCAATGCGGGCACCTTGTCGAAGTGTTGCTTGCTTGCGAACCCGCGCGCCCTGTTCCACGCGGACGTCCGCTTCGATAGTGACATCCGGTCCTACAATGCCGTTGATGACGGTGCCTTGGCCTGAAGACGCAGCACTGGCGACGGTGGTTGAGCGGGCTACGATGGCGTTGGTCCCGAGGGACGTGTAGTCGCCCAACTCGACCAAGTTTCCAATGACGGAGTTGGCTCCTAGGGTGACATCGTCTCCGATCTGGGCGGCGTAGCCGACGGAGACGTCTGTCAGAGTTGTCAGGTCCGCACCAGCGGTTGACGAGCGGCCGATGAAGGTGTCGGCACCCAGAACATGGTCAACGCCGACTGTCGCTTGGCGGGCGACGACGACACCTGTTGCGACGGGTAGGGGATTGCTCACGTGGTTGAGACGTCCACCAAGAGTGGCGCGTGGGGCGACAATCACGTCTGAGGCGAACGACACGTCAGGTCCGATACTCGCGGTGTTGGCTACGCAGGTTGTTCCGACTTCGTAGGCGTCATTACAGCCGTTGTCGTTTGTGTCTTCGGCCCACGCGGAAGGGGCCACGGCCAATAGAATACACAGTGAAGTCAGTCGCATAGAGTCTCCCCGGGGGCCCCAGGGTATCACGAGCCGGATTTGTTGCGGCCACAAACAGATGGCCCGTCTGACGGTGATTTCAACGAGCGTCGTTCCGTTCCTGGTCAGCTGTCTTCGGCGAGATGGCCCGACCGTAGGGCCGTTCCCTGTGGCCCCGCTCTATGCCGCTTGTTCACGCACTTGAGCTGCGCATCCTCGGCGCCATCTGTTCGTCCCGTGCTATGGCTTACAAGTAAGTAATCGATTGCTTACCAGCTATGACTGCTCGAAAACCTAGTGCTATTCGACGTATTGAGATCGCGGATGCGGCACTGAACATTGTGGCCACCCACGGAATCGGCGCATTGACCACGCGTTCTCTAGCGGATGCCGTTGGGCTCAGCTCAGGCGCGCTGTTCAAGCACTACCTCACACGCGATGCCATTCTGCTGGCCATGGCCGAGCGCGGCGCTGAGCTGTTGGGCTCCACCTTTCCCGAGGGCAGTCTTGTGCCAACCGAGCGGCTGCGTCGCTTTGCAGCGTCCCGGGTAGCGCTGGTCTCGGCCCAGTCTGGCATTCTCACCCTCGTGATGTGCGAGCAGTTCGCATTGGCACTGCCGCTCAAGGCGACTGCGGTTCTTCAAGAGGCCATTCGCGACACTCATGCGTTTGTGGTTGACGCCATTGAGGAGGGACAGCGTGAAGGCTCCCTGCGCGACGATGTACCCGCGCAAGGACTGGCTTTGCTGTTCATGGGTGCCATCCAGATGACGTTGCTCACGCGACGCACGCGTGCCGTCTCTTCTGGGAATGCCGCCTTTGATGCACTCGATGTACTCATGTCGCGAACCCACACTTCTCACGAGAATGACCGATAAACCACCCTCATCATCGCTGAATCAGACCGCCTCCACGCCACACACCGAAACTAGGAACGCCCATGCAACATCGGACACTCTTCGCAGGCCTCGTCCTTGCTCTCTCCGCCTGCAACGGTGGCGAGGCGGACATTGAGCTGCCCGAGACGCTGTACAACTACGCCAATGTTGAGCTGCCCGAGCACTTCACACAGAACGCTGGCCAACCCAATCAGGGCGCGCCAATGGACTGGGACAACACGCCCGAGCACAACCCCATCACGGATGAAGGCGCGACCTTAGGCCGGGTGTTGTTCTACGATACCAACTTGAGTTTCAACAACACGGTGTCGTGTGCTTCGTGCCATGAACAGTCGAAGGGCTTCTCGGATGACGAGGTCCTAAGCGTAGGATTCGAGGGGGGTCGAACGGGACGCCACTCCATGGGCCTCGCCAACGCTCGCTTCTACGGTGAGGGCCGTTTCTTCTGGGACCAGCGTGCGGAGACCCTGGAAGACCAGATGCTCATGCCGTTTCAGGACCAAGTAGAGATGGGAATGACCTTAGACCTGGTCGAAGAGCGTGTCCGTGAAGACGACCGCTACGAGCCGCTATTCGTGGCTGCCTTCGGGGACGATGAGGTCAGCTCGGACCGCGTCTCCCTCGCTCTCGCGCAGTTTGTACGCAGCATGGTGAGCACGAACAGTCGCTACGACCAAGCCCGCGCCGAGGTCGCCAGCCGCTTTGTGTCTTTTCCGGCCTTTACCGAGCAGGAAAACCTAGGGCGTACACTGTTTGTACAGCCGCCCCCGCGTGGCGGTCTTGGCTGCTTCTTCTGCCACGGCGGCGATGCCCAGATTGCCTTTGAGGCGTCTAGCAATGGCCTGGACCGTGAGGTGACAGACGAGGGCTACGGCGAGGTGACCGGCCTTCCACGAGACCAAGCGACCTTCAAGGTGCCGTCGCTCCGGAACATCGGTGTTCGAGCCCCCTACATGCACGATGGTCGATTCGAGACGCTCGAAGCGGTAGTCGAGCACTACAGCACCGGCGTACAGCCCCACTCATCACTACCGCCCTTCTTCCAGGTGTCCGGTGGCGACGTGGTGCAGATGAACCTAACGACCGTGGAGAAGGAGGCTCTGGTTGCCTTCTTGCACACACTGACGGACGACGACTTCCTGACCGACCCGAAGTTCAGCGACCCGTTCGTCCAGGAGTAGTAGTTCAAAACGGGTCAGAATCGGTCATGATGAGATTCAATGTCGCTCACAGATTGAACGATTCTGACCCAGAACTAGCGCTTACCCTGCGTGGGGTAGACCGCGCATGCGCCAGCCGTACATGCCGCCTTCCATCGATGCGACGTGCTTAAAGCCTGCGCCGACGAGAGCTTGTGTGACCCGTCCGCTGCGGCCACCGGATGCGCACATGAACACCATGGGCGCCTCGCGGTCGATGGCTCCGGCTTCGGCCATGAAGGCCTGCATGGGATGGTTCTCGGCTTGGGGGATGCTGCCGCTAGATGCCAGCTCGTGGGGCTCGCGGACGTCGATGAACGTGAAGCGTCCTAGGTTCGCCCTGACCCAATCGGCAGAGACCTCTGGAATACCATTGGTGTGAGTGATGGCGTCGTTCAGGTTGCTGGTGTTGGCAACGCGCTCGTCGGAGTGGATGTCGTGCAGTCCGTTGACTTCGACATTCCAGGCCATCATTCCGCCTTCAATGGACGCAATGGCCTCAAATCCGCGGCCGGCAAGCTCACGTGCGGCGAGGGCCGAGCGGCGGCCGGAACGGCAGAGCAGGACCAGGGGAGTGCTGGCGTCTAGTTGGGTATCGCCGAGCAACTCGAGCAGCGGCACATTCTTGGCTTGGTCGACTTTGCCAAGAGGTCCGCTGAGCTCGTGGGGCTCACGAACGTCGATGATGCGAACGTCTGCCAAGTGCTTGGCAGCCCAGGACGCGGTGACTTCGGGGGCTCCGTTCTCGTGGTGAATGGCGGCGGTAAGTTCGCTTGCAGAGAGAGTCATGGTCAGCTCCGATGACTTGGGGTTCACTGTTTGACTTTGCAAGGACAATGCCAACGGTTGTTGGTTGCCAAGGGGCCCCACCGACCGAGAGGTGGCGGACGTCTCATGGGTGCCGCCCTACACGCGGGTAGTCCTACAAGTCCGGCGAGCTGGTAATCGCGTCATGCACAATGTCGCGGACGTCGAGCATGAGATTGAAGCCAGTCTGGTTGTCCGACTCCAGCAGGATGACAGCGGCGTAGCCGGTCTCGCTGTCAATCCACGGAACGGTTCCGTACGCACCGGGGTCGGTTGCCCAGCCCGTGCGGTCGGTATCTACCCACCAGCCCATGCCGTAGCCTTGAATACCCGGAGCGCCCGTTGTTCCGTTGTAGGCTGGACCTAGGCGGTCGGAGCGCGAGCGGACGGCACCTTCGGCACTCAGCACTTGGGTCTCGCCGCACTTGCCGTCGTTCAGATGCATCATCAACAGCTTGGCGTAGTCGCTGGCGTTGCTGTACCCGCCGCCTTCCATGTTCGGATTGTCGGTGTCTGGAAGGTCGTCGACGTCGCCGGTCATGAAGCTCGGGTAGTCGAATGCACCGTTGTTGGACGGGCGAGAGAAGTGGTTGGAATAGCCGGTGTTCTCAAGGCCACAGGGCTCTGCATAGATGTCTTCGATGAGGTCTTCCCACGACTTGCCACTGGCGACCTCTGCGATTCCGCCAGCGAGCTGCCACTGTCCGCCGCCGTAGCGAAAGCGTGTGTCGGGGGGAATGCTCTCGGCGCCATCGACGGCCGTGTAGATGGCCTCGGCACAAACAGACAGCGAGCCGGCGTCGACGTACTGGCACAGGTAGGGCGCGTACAGCGCTCCGTCACTTAGGCCGGGCATTCCCGAGCTGTTGGACAGCAGCTGGGCTGTTGTGACGTCTTCTTTGTGCTGGCCCCAGTCGGACAACACGTCTGTGATGGGGGCATCAAGGTCGAGTAGGCCGGCATCGTCCAGGTGAATCAGCACGCCAGCGGTCATCATCTTGCTCGCCGACGCGAGAAGCATGACCCGGTCCACGTCGAAGTCGCCATATCCACGCAGGTGCAGCACGCCGTGGTCGCGGTGCACGATTGCGGCAGTCGCTCCGGGCAGGCCTTCGTCGGTCAAGTACGACTCGATGGCGGCGTCAAAGGCTGAAAAATCTACGCTCGGTGTGTCTACCTCTGTGTCGTCAGAGGTGGAGCAAGCAGCGAGGACGGCGATGAGTGGGAAAATGCGCATGGGGCAGGGGTAGCCGTGTGATGTCGCACTGTCTATCGGTTGGATAGGATGCGACAATTGTGTTCACGAACGTCTCTTGGCCCAGCCTTGGGTGCCATCAAGTGACTTGTGCATTTTGGTTCAGCGCTCGCACTCATCGGTCAGTAAATCGGCGGGGTCTACAACACGCCAACGGCACCGGGAACTCGAACGGACAGCGGGGCCCCAGCAATGGAACTTGGGGGCGTGTGGTCGCGTTGTTGATTGTGGGCATGCCAAATCGGGCGTCGCTCGCCCCTAGAACAAGCCGCACTCCGACCCGTCATCTTGGCACTTGCGGAACGCCCAGTCCCAGTTGTTGTGGGACCAGTCCGTTTGTCCGCCGACGGACAGCAGTGTTGTTGGTTCCATAGCGAACTCGCTGTTCTGACTGGAGTCACGGTCGAGCTCAAGGACAATGTCGCGTACAACGTCGTCAGAACACAGCCCTTCAATGACGAGGGTTTGCGAATCCTCGCTGCGCCAGCGTTCGCCGAAGACGCAGGTCAGGTCGGTCTCACACCACATTGTGGTGGGCTCTGACACGCAGTTCGCGACAGACCCGGTCACACAGGTGGGGTCCAGATGGCCTAAGCAATTTGAGGGGTAGGAGTCGCCGACGACCAGGGTGCCGTCTGCCTGGAAGTCATAGTAGGTGACTTCATACGCGGCATGAAATGGCTGTTCAACGGCCCACAATCCAACGAATCGAGCGTCGTGTTGTGCCGTTTGCTCTTCGGTATCCGTGTCGACGTCTTGCACCTGTTCGGTGTCAGAATCTTGCGGTGCTTCGTACGGCGGAAGCGTGCCCTTGCAGGCGGTCACAGACAGGCCAATGAAGAGAATGGGCAGGCACATGGGAGGTCGTTCCAGCTGGAGGGTGGGTGAAGATAGGGCCCGAGATGGGCCAACGTCAGATTTGTTTTGGGAAATGCCGCAGTGCTTCCGAATGCCGACGGTCTACACCCGCAGCAGCCCGAGCTCACACACGTCATGCCATGCCTCAGCGACGGCCCCGAAATTCACTGGACAGCGCTCGACTGCGGCCTTGTAGGTCAGGCCTTCGCCGTGCGGACTGGCATCTTCCAGGACACCCATCAGCCAGTCTCCAACCGCGTCGCTGACTTCAATCTCGCCAACACCATCTACTGCGTGTAGCTCCAGTCCCTGCGGTGTGCGCATGGCGTCGCCACCCACCCAGATCAGCCGGTGTCCTTCGAGCTGTGTCTCGCTGAGTGCGCGCTTGATTCGGTCTCTTCGCTCGGTCGTCTTTGGCATGTGCCCGCTGAACCACGTGTGTACGGCGCGGTCCAGGTCGTGTCCCTGCATCCATGCGTTCAGGGCGATGGGCAGCACGTCGTCGAACAAGTCGTGGTCGGCGCCCGTGGGGTCGAGGTGCGGCATGTCGTTGGACGCGAACGGGTTGTTTGGGCGAGGCGGTAGCTGCACTCCGAACGCGTCCTGCTCGGCAAAGACAGGGGCGTGACGGGTCAGAACGAAGCGGTGCCAGAACGCGCTGTTGACGAGGTCTGCTTCGAAGAGCTGGCGTACGACCTCCATGCTGTCGATGGTCTCCTGCTCGGTCTGGGTGGGGAAGCCGTACATCAGGTAGGCGTGAACCATGACGCCGGCATCGCGGAAGGCGGCGGCGGCACGAGTGACTTGGTCGACAGTCACTCCCTTGCGAATGCGCTCCAGTAGACGTTCGTTGGCGACTTCTAGGCCGCCGGTGACCGCGACCAGTCCAGCTGCCGCGAGCAGGCGGCACAGGTCGGGGGTGAACGCTTTCTCGAAGCGAATGTTGCCCCACATGGTGATGCCCAGGTCACGCTTGAGAATCTCGATAGCCACGGCTTTGAGAGCCTTTGGCGGGGCGGCTTCGTCTACGAAGTGAAAGCCACGGTGGCCGGTCTCCTCAATGAGCCGCTCCATGTGGTCCACGAGCACCTTGGCGGAGGCGGTTTCGTAGTGCTGGATGTAGTCAAGATTGACGTCACAGAAGCTACACTTTCGCCAGTAGCAGCCGTGAGCGAGGGTCATCTTGTTCCAGCGCCCGTCCGCCCACAGTCGGTGTGCGGGATTGAGCGTGTCGATGAGCTGAAGGTACTTACCTAGGTCCAAGTCCCCGTATGTGCCAGCCGGAGTGAACGGGGGACGGATCACTTCGGCGCTGTGCATGCCCTGAGCCGTTCGTGTTCGGTGACGACGGTCGGGCAGTCCCACATGGTGCTGCAGAATGGCGAGAAGCGGACCTTCGCCGTCGTCATAGGTCAGGGCATCGATGGCTTCCCACAGGCGAGGCTCGTCTACGTCGCGCAGCTCGGTGTTCACGTAGCCGCCGCCCATGAGCACGGTGGCGCCGCGTTCTTTGAGGCGCTTTCCAATGCGTAGGGCACCGTACAGATTGCCAGGGAACGGCACGGACAGACCGAAGACGTCGCCGGTGAGTGTGTCTGTGAGCTCATCGAGAAGTTCGTCGACCAGAGTGGTCTGCTGAAGACGGGCATGAAGGGGGCCGTAGTCGACGGCGCCGAGGGCCAGGTGATGCTGGTACTGGGCCATGCCGAAGCCGGGGTCGACTGTGGCTGTGACCAGGTTTACAAGGTCACGTAGGTACAGCGTGGCCATGTGCCGAGCGGCATCGTGCGTACCCAGTGTGCCGAACGCCTGAAGGTCCACATTCTCGAAGGCCGGTCCCATGGGGATAAACGGCGTCTCTAGGATTCGTGGTGCCAGGCCGCTGTCTTTGCCTTGTAGAAAGGCCATGACAGGCTCAACCGCACGCAGGTGTTGGCGTTTGAGCGCAAGGGCACGCCAAGCGGGTTCGGGCAGCTCGTCCTTGTCTTCAATCGCGGCGAACACACGGGTCAGACCGTCGCGGCTGAACAGGCGATGAATCAGCTCAATGCCTAGGTCACGCTGGACGGTTGCAACGCCGTGCCCCTGCAGGAACTGCGAGAGGTACGACGTGGATGGGTAGGGGGTGTTGAGCTGCGTGAGCGGCGGCAACACAAGCGTAATGTCGGGGAGGGCGGTCATGCCCACCGCTGTAGCCTAGCTACGGTCAGACCGGCGAGGCGATTTGTGGTGTGCAAAAGGCAGCTTGTCACGTCAGCAAGCACGGGGTACACGTTGGAAACACCCAAATCCGGAGGCTGACATGACACCCATTGTTCAACATACACCCGTGCTCTGTTCCACATCGTCCTCCTTGGATGAGCGGGTCTAAACAAGGAACGTCGCGGCCAGCACTTGGTGCTGTGTCGTTGTCGGGCGCTGCTGTGTGGCGCCTCTCCCCGGGACGCTTGCGTCCGGAGATTCTTACATTGTCTACTACTTTATCGCAGCTTGGGTTCACCCCAAGCTGGGCGGCGGCGTTTGCTGTCGTGCAACTGCCGGGGACTGTCCCTGGTCGTGTTTCTCATGTTCACCGCGGGCAGATCGACGTCTTGTGCGAGCAAGGCTCCCTACGTGTCTCCGTTCCTTCTACGTTTTGCGGGCCAGATGGGCCTGCGACCGGCGACTGGGTCGCCGTACAATCCGATGGTGGCCCCGATGGTCTAGGGGTGCTGCGGGCCATGGTGCCGCGTACTTCCGAGTTTCGTCGACGAACATCAGGCCGACAGTTCGCCAATCAAACGGTCGCAGCAAACATCGATACGGTGTTCATTGTGATGTCCGTGAACGGGGACTTGAGCCCGGCTCGTGTGGACCGCTATCTGGCCGCCGTTCACGCGAGTGGTGCCCATGCCGTTGTGGTGTACACCAAGGTCGACTTGTCGCCTGATGTGCGCCTGCCTGTTGTGACAGATGTTCCAATGGTCGCGGTGAGCGCTCTCACTGGACGTGGACTTGCAAACTTGATTCCTTGGCTGTCTCCCGGTTCTACCGTGGCGCTGGTCGGGTCGTCTGGGACCGGCAAGTCGACGCTAGCGAATGCGCTGGCTGGAGACGTGGTCATGGATACGGGTGGAATCCGTCGACACGATGACCGTGGCAAGCACACCACCACCGTCCGCGCGTTGATTCCGCTGCCAAGTGGCGCGTGCTTGGTCGATACCCCGGGTATGCGAGAGCTGGCCTTGGCGGTGGATGACGTGGATGTTGCGTCGGCGTTCTCAGACGTTGTGTCTGTTGCGCAGAACTGTCGCTTTCGAGACTGTCTTCATGGTGAGGAGCCGGGATGCGCCGTTCAGGAGGCGATTGCTGCCGGCGAGCTGTCCGAGCGTCGATTGTCCAGCTTGCGCAAGCTTCAACGCGAGCAAGCGTTTGCTCAGCGGCGTGAGAACGTGAAGCAAAAGCGCAGGTATGAGCGCACGCGACAGGCCGAGGTGCGTCGTGTGACTCCGCGCGGCTCGTCCAAGTACTAGCGGGCCTCTAGGTGGGTACCTCTCCGGTTTCGGGGAGGTACTCGTCCTACAGGTCGCGCTTTTTCCGCTTCGGTTCATCATCGCTTCCAGACGCGTCGTCGGTTGCTGATGCGTCGCCGCTCGATGAAGAGCTTGTGGCTGGGCCGAGGCGTCGGAGTCGCGAGAGCTCTCTGCGTGCGGCGGACTCGCGCTCTTCTTGCTGGGGGGACACTCCGACCTGGGCACGGGCCTCTTGTGCACGCTTCAGCGCGTCTTCAGCAGCCTTGAAAGGGTCTCGCACACGGGATGACCGGGTGGTGGTTGAGGTGGATGGCTCAGTCTTTGGCGCACCCCCTCTGGCGAGCCGGGCGGTCTCAAGGGCTTGGTTGGCTGCGCTAAATGGGTCGCTACGGTCGGGTGGGACGCGGGACGGGAGCTCTAGCGATACGCCTCGTGCTTGAGCGGCCATAGCAAGGGCCTTTTCAGCTGCGTCTAGCGGGTCGGGCCGCGAGGAGTACACCACTCGAGGGGCTGCGCTGATCTCCGTGGGGGCGTCTGGTGAGACCAGTTCGGGCTCCGGGGCTGGCTCTGGCTCTGGCTCTGGCTCCGGCTCTGGCTCCGACTGGGTCGACTTCGACGCAGCGACGGCTCCTCCGAGCTCTGCTTTCATCCGTGCCAACTCATCTTTGGCCTGTTCCAGACGCAGGGCGGCTGCCTCTTCGTCGTCAGAATCGTCGTCCGACAGGTCGTCGGCCTCGTGCGTTGCCTCGTCATTGTCTGCAGGCGCGAAGAGGTCTTCGTCCACGTCGATAGCGGCGGGGAGAAGTGTGTCGCCAGCCGCAGCGCTCTGACTTTGCTTGTTCGCCAATGTGGCTTCCAGGTCGGTGAGCATGCCTCCTGCAGCCTTCGACACTCGGTCGAGGGCTTGCGTGGCAAGAGCACTCGCAGCAGCGGCCGCAAGCTTGGCACTGGCGCTGTCGGATTCCGAGTCGTTGCTCACTATGGGCCTCTCTGTGACGGGTAGGGTTCGAGTCAGCGGCACGAAGTATTGCAGATGCTGAGCAACAACGCCCCCCCGACAGCGTGGGTTCAGACCCAGTCAGCCACACGTGTACGGCGGATGTGCCTGCTTTCGGCGGGTGTTCAGCGGTGATGCGCCTGCGTACTCGTGCCTAGCGGCGTCGGCGTGCCGCAAAGAACACGCTGCCGAAGAGCAGTGGAAGCCAGGGAAGTTGTGCCGGTCGACCGCTACAGCCACCACAGTCCGGGCTGCCTGTGTTGCCCCCGGTTGCGGGGTCGATGGGGTCGGGGTCCTCTCCGCCTACCAACACCTCGTCGAGGTCGCAGAAGCTGGTCCACGGGGCGTTGGTCTCGACGTCTTCGTCTGTGTCGCGTGCGGCGCAGGACTCGTCCTCGGACCAGTCGACCCAATCGCCTGCGCGTCCGATCTGGGTGGCGTAGGTGGAGAAGGGGTCGTAGCCACCACCGTCCCTGGCTTTGAAGACGACGGGCTCGACGCACTGGTCGTTGTTGAGCGCCTGTGTGACCTGCTCGTCTGTGTATTGGGCGATAATCTCGGCCATCGCTGGAGTGGTGCTGTTCCAGCAGCAGGTCTTGCTGTTCGCGTAGTCTAGCTCGGCGTAGACGTAGTCAGCGGTGACCCGGTAGTGCCGGTCGACGCGCTCGCGGGACCAGTCCCACTCGGAGTCCATGAGCGCATACAGGTCGTCAAAGGCTCGCTCTCGTCGCTGACGGTTAGCGCAAGATGCGGGGCGACGCTCCAAGTTGGTACGCGCGGTCTCGATGCGGTCCAAGAACACATCGCGCTGTTCCTGCGGGGTGAGGTCTCCAAGTATGGTGGCGAACTCGGCAGGACGCGCCTCGATAGCGGGCCAGTCGGTCGAGCCAATCCAGTCGCTGACATCCGAGTCCGGCACGTTGTTACGCCAGCGTCCGTCGCTGATTTCGG
Source organism: uncultured Pseudomonadota bacterium (assembly GCA_913061235.1). Classification (GTDB taxonomy): domain Bacteria; phylum Myxococcota_A; class UBA796; order UBA796; genus CAJXTB01. The sequence goes on from CAJXTB010000029.1 coordinate 12,352, forward strand.
CGGTTCGCCAACGCTTGATGCCTCCACCGAACTCGCTGTACGATGTGCCGTCCGGTCCGGTGGATGCGTTGCCACTGTAGGGCGAGGTGAAGTAGCCCTTGCTGAAGCGTGCGTTGTACCAGCGGGGCTGGATACGGGGCATGGAACCGAAGATAATCTCTGCATCGAGGTTACCGCCGGGGAGTTCCTCGACTTCTTTGACGACCATCACGTGGCCGATGCCTTGGGCCTGCCAGCGGTGAAGCAACACATCGCCTTCCCGCAGCGCGGTGGGCTGTAGATTGAACAGGTTGTGGGCGTCTGCGATGTTGATGCTGCCGAAGTTGGGCAGCAGGCGAAGCAAGAACCAGCCAACGCGCTTGTTCAGGTGGAGCTCGTCAAAGTAGGCCCCAGCGTAGGCGTCTGCGCCCAAGAACTCGACGACGTCGTCGCGGGCGGATGTGATGGCGCGGGTCTCGAGGGACGTGTCGTCTGGCCAGGCGGCGTCGAGGGCAGAGCCGCTCAAGTGTCCGAAATCATCGGTGTAGTCGCTGTACGATGTTGCGAAGCGTGGGGTGCCCGACAGCCGTGCGCCGGTGCCGCTGACCAAGCCAAAGTGGCCGTAGTACACGGTCTGACCAATGGGGGGCGAATACGCTGACATGAAGAAGGGCAGCTCGTACCAAGCTGCAAAGCTGACCCGGAGGAACATGGCCATCTCGGCGCACTCTAGGCGCGGAGAGGGCAGGGTTCGTCCCCAAGGAGTGGTGACCTCGACCGTAGCGTGGCCGTCTTCTCCCGTGACTTCGGTCAGACTATCGACCCATAGGGCAAACTTGTCATCCCAGTCCAGGCCACTGTTCGCGCCCCAAGCAAGGCCAGCGTCGTTGTCTGTGGCGTCCCAAGAGCGGGAGACCGGCCAGACTTCGGTGTCGGACGCTAGGCCACTTGTGGTCGGTCCCACAGCTGTCAGACCGATGGAGCGGTAGACGTCGCGAACGGGCTCCAAGGTGTCTTTGCCAACGCCGAGGTCGTGTACGGGAAGGTCGTTGGAGAAGCTGTCTACAACGGACAAGTCCGGTACCGCAGTCTCGGGGACGCAGGCAGCGAGCAACAGAGCGGACAATGGCAGGAGAGTGCGCAACGAAACCTCACAGTGGCGTGGTGCAGGCCACGCGTGCGGGCTGGTAGTTCGAACCGTGGGTTCTGGCTACTCGTTCGCAGCCAACGGGTCTCGAGTTCCATGGATCAAAGCGCTATTTTCGGAGTGAAAGCGTCACCCGCTCTACGCAGTCCTAGGGCTGCTCGGCAGCGTCAACATCACCGGGGCGCAGCTCGGCGGTCAAGCCGTACAAGAAGCGCCGAACCACCTGGCCGCCAGCTTCGCGGAAGTGCTTGTGGCTTGGCTTGCGAAACAGCGCGGTCAGTTCGTGCTTCGACATGACGTGGCCGCCCTTGGCCAAGATGGCGAGCATGCTGGCTTCGCGGAAGTTCAGCGCAATGCGAAGCTTCTTGAGGATCTGGTTGTTGTTCAACTCAGAGGGCTCAGGAACCGGTGCACTGGGGTCGCGTGGACCGCGCTTGGTGATGATGAAACCGTCTAGGAAGGCACCCAAGATGTCGCCGTCGCAGACGACCATTTCCGGCTCTTCTTCGCGAGCCATGAGGTTTCGAACGCCGTTCTCGTCTGTTTCATAGCCACCCAGAGCGAATGTGCTCACCATGCTGGCGTCACTCAGGTTGATAGCAAAACGGAGTCGGCGGAGAATGTCGTTGTTGTTCATGCGGAGCCCTCTAACGTCTCGACCTTCGGACGGTTGTGCTGTACAACGACTTCACTGACCTGGAGTCTCCATGCGTATGTCGTCCCTCGTTGTTCTTATCGCTCTTCTCGTGCCCGGCATAGGCTGCGCCCGACCGGACAAAGGGCCGCCGTCCCCACCGCTTACAGCGCCTAGTACACCTGTCTTGGAAGCCGACCATGGCGCCATAATGCAAGCGGATGCTGGGGCCGTGTCTGCGTTTCTGCAGTCGGACTTCACGATCTGTGATGCCAAGGTCTTGGCGACCGTGTGGGATCTGACCCTGCATGACGCGAAGGCCACGATTGGCCAGAAGATCACGAACATGGGACGCGGATTTGCGTTGACCGCGGTGGACAGCAATCGGGAAGCGGCCATTCAGCGTGGCCTGTCCTGCGACTACCACGACGAAGGGCTGTCTTATGAGGACGCCGAGCGCCTGGCGGCACAGTGGAACCAGACGCCTGCCGAAGCGAAGATTACCCTTCAGAACAAGCTAATGCGTGGTTGGGCAGGCCCCTACTTGTCCGGCGCGGATGAGGCGGCCAACGACTACCATGAGGCCCCGGTTGACGACACCATGGCCCAGTTCTTCCAGAGCCACTATCGCTACTGTGATGCCCAGCTTCTCTCGCGGTCATGGGGCGTTTCCGTTTCTGATGCCAAGTCGTCCATTGGCTACAAGGTCCGTAGCGGAATTGACGTGGATTCGTACCTAGACGACGCGCGCAAAGAGCACACGATTGCCTGTGCCTTCCATGAGAACTTCAGCATGGAAGAGGCTGCGAAGATGGCTTCTGCGTGGGGAGTCGGCCAGTCGGAAGCCAAGGTTCTCGCAGAGCAGAAGCTTGCATCCGGCAACCACGTTGGCATTCAGAGCGCACTTGAACGCCATTGATTGTGTAGGTGCCAGTGTATGGTGAGGCATGCCCGAGTCTGCCGAACTGGTTCAAGTTGTCTACGCCGCGCTCAAGCAAGAAGCGCGGCGTCTACTTCAAGACCGTCCGACCGACCCTCTCCAGGCTACCGAGCTGGTCCACGAGGCGTGGGCGCGTCTTCAGAAGCACCCGTTTAAGAGTCCACAGCACTACAAAGCTGTGGCGTCTCTCGCGATGGTCCATGTCTTGACAGACCATGCCCGCGCGCGGAACAGCGCCAAGCGCAAGGGCGAGCACGTGACGTTGTCTGCAGCGGGGTCGAATGACCTAGACCTGGACTTGGTGTCGCTGTACCAAGCGCTCACTCAGCTGCAAGAACTCGATGAGCGCGCCTATCGTGTGGTCACGCTGCTGTACCTGGGCGGAATGAGCATTGAAGAGGTCTCGGAGTGGATTGGCGTGAGCACGCGCACCGTCCAGATGGAGTGGCGCATGGCTCGCGCGTGGCTTCTAGACCAGCTCAAAGGGCCGGAATAGTCGGCACGGGCCCTTACAGGTCTGTAGAAATCGGGTTGTCTCGGAACTCGGGGTAGCGTGCGATTCGGTTGTAGATGCCTTGCGCGTTGTCGTTGAGGGCGATGGCGTGCTCAATGTGGGCACGTGCGACGTCCTGCCGTGCGGCATCCAGGCGAGCCAGGACCAACCAGGCGTCAACTGTGGGGTCGTCGCTGCCACCGACCTCTGTCACCGACAGCGCGACGGACCGGGCGGTCGCTCGTTCACCTTGTAGAAGGTGTACTTCGGCACGTCGTACCCGTAGGTAGCGCCCGGCCGGTGTCGTCGGGTTGAGCGTGTCAAGCTCTGGACGGAGCAGGGCTTCTTGCACGTCGGATTGTTCAAGGTCGCTACAGGACTCGCGCAGTGCTTCCATGTAGAGCTGGGCGAAGTCGTTCGGGTACAGCTCCTGCAAGACCGGCACGGTTGCGGCACCATGTCGGCGGAGGTGCCAGCGCTGTTCTTGGCGAGTGGCCGCCTGCAGCGCTGTGCCAAACCCTTGGGTGTCCGCAGATGCTAGGGCCCATTCCACAGCCACACTGGGGTGGGGAGTGCCTATGAGCTCACCATTGAACAGGTGCCGCACGGAGTCGGACTGTGCGACAAGGTCCGCTTCGCGCAGGGTCAATCCCATGGCGCGCATCTGGTCCAGACGCACGCGGGCCCGTGTGGGGGGCGAGTAGTCGGGGTCTCCGTGGGCGCGCAGTACCAGCTCTGCAGGGCCCAGTTTAATGGCGTCCGTGGTGTACTCACGCCACTGCTGGCTGCCGTTGTGGCTGTTGAAGCAGCGGGTCTTGTGGGACATGCCGATTCTTGCTGCGCGTAGCCAGACGTTGTTGGGCCTGGTCTTGGAGATGATGGGGCGGGCGAGGTGTTCGGGCTGATTGTGTCCGCACTGTTGGTACAGCTTGAGAACACCGCCTCCTCCTTGGCCCCAGAATCCCACCATGAGCTGTGTCTCGCCGTCTTGCTCCAGGCTCAGAGCGAGTCCGGAGCCAAGCTCCATCGAGTCGATGAGAGCGTGAAGCTCAAGCTGAACCCAGGGGTGGGTCACGGTGACGGGCATGCGTGCAATCACGCCCTCATCGTTCATGACGTCCGCCTCAATGGTGTTGTCTTTCAACCGCAGGGTTCCAGGCCGCGAGAGCTGCCATCCGGAGAGGTCTTCGTTGAGCAGGTCGAGCTCCGGGGGCGCTTCGATATCCGCCAGCCAAGGAGGAGAGACGCCCGGTCTGCGATGTTCGGTGGCTCCAGGAAGGTCCATGATGAACAAGCGTGTACGAATGAGGCCGGAACGACTCGCTTCGTCGCCAAGTTCCAAGGCTTTCGCGTATTGATCTGCGGCATCGATGGGGCGCCCAGCGGCTTCGAGGAGGACGGCTGCGGCGGCGTGAGCGGCGCGCACTGTGGAGTCGTCACGGGCGAGATCAGGAGCCAACACCAAGGCATTCGCGGCTTCTGCCATGAGTCCGACCCGCACCAAATCGTCGGCGCGAGACCACAGACGCTGCACCACGGCGGAATCGCTAGGCGAGGGCCCAATCGGATTGTCGGGATTGTAGGGCGTGGTGCTCTGGGGCAGGGCGTCTGTACCGGCTCCGATGAACCACAGGTGCTTGGATTCATCTCCGACCAACAGCTCATCATCGCCGTCGTTGTCGACATCTAGAGTGCCGAGTCCTTCGAGCCCGGCGATGACATAGTCTTCGGCACGTCCGAGAATATCTGCTTGAATCCACAATAGTTCTTCGAATTGGGGATGGACTTCCTTGAGAGTCCAGGCGATGTCCAGTGTGCCGTCGCCATCAAAGTCGCCAATCTGCGGCGCCTCGATTTTGGGTGCAGGCTCCGTTGTGTCCGGAACTGGAAGCGGCCAGAAGGAGTCTTGCTCAAGGCCGTCCGGCGTCCAATTCCAAGCGTAGACGCCGGGGTCGGGGCCGTACGGGTGTTCTGCGGGGAACACGCGCAGGTTGGGCTCCAGGTCGCTCTTGCTCGCGACGATTAGCGGTGATTGGCCTGGCCGGGGCACGACAACTAGGCGGTCGAGTGCGCCTGTGGCAATGCGACTGTGCAGGAGCCATCCGTCAGATGTGGCTGTGTATACGCGTAAATCGTACGCCACCCAGGCACCCATGGCGACCAAGAGCTCGTCTTGTCCATCGCCATCGAGGTCGGCGGCAACGGCATCCATGACGTCGCTATCGAGCCTGTCTATCCCTAAAATTGCAGGGGTTCCCACACCGGTCTGCAGGTCAACATGGGTCAACGTACGGGTAGGGTAGGCGCGCGCCAAAAGCAGCTCTGGCTGATTGTTGCGACGGGTCGAGACCATTGCGCGAATGTTGGAGGGCTCGAACTGGCCCACAGGACGCAGCGGCTCGCTTGGGTCGAGCTGGACTGAGTACAGGTCTGCCGAGTGTTGGTTGCCGTTGGCGAACCAGACGTGTCCATCGTGAAGGAGCAGGTTGTCCTCGGTGGTCCACGCCGTGCTGTTCGTAGGTCTGCCCGACCAAAAAGGCTCAGTGCTTCCCAGGCGCATGGCCCTGAGCCCATCTTGGTCAATGGTGATGAGGTCGAGCTGGCCATCCTGGTCAAGGTCGACGAGGGCCGCTTTGTCCGCGGTGATGCCAAGGTCTCGCGCGTGTCCGAACTGGCTCAGCAGCGCATCTGGCGCATGGGTGGGCGCCTGGTCGAACAGTCGCTTGGCCACTGCTGTGCGGTGGAGCTCGTCTGCCAACTGCTCTCGGGTGGCTTCGTTGAGGCTTTGGCTGAGAAGCCACAGTGAGTCCCAGCTAGCAGTTGCCGAAAAATGTCGGGCCAACGCAATCTGTGATGCCGACGGGTCCTCCGCAGCCAAGTAGGCTTCGGCCAGGGCATCCCGCACGCCGCCAATTTCGAGGGCCTCCAGGCGTGCTGCCAACAACAGCCAGGCTGCCGATTCGGCGGGAGTTGCTCTGTTGGAGGGGTCTTGCGCAAAGGTTCGGACCATGGAGAAGGCCCGTCTCTGGTCGTTGGCGTCTACGCCTGCGAGGGCACGTTCAAGGCGGGGGAGGTTGTCGACAGCGCGCTCTCGTCGGCCGTTTTCTTGAAATTGCCGAACGGCACTGGGAGCTAGGGACAGGCTGAGCATGGCGACCGTCAGCGTTGCGACCACAACGATTCCACGGCGATTGCGTCGTGAAAAGCGACGAATCCGGTACACAATGCCTGGCTTCCATGACAGCGGCAGTCCAGCATGGGCGCGTCGTAGGTCTTGGGCGAAGGCCCGCGCTGATGGGCATCGCTGCTCCCGGTCGATGGCGAGACCACGCTTGAGGACATCGGCCATGTCCTCGGACAGACGAGACAGGGCCATGTTCGAGTACGAGCGGTCAGGCAGCGCCCCGGTCATCAGCTCGTGGGCAATGCAGGCGAGCGCGAAGACGTCCGTCCGCTGATCGACGGGCTCGTTGGCCAGGGCCTCGGGGCTCATGTACGCCGGGGTTCCGGGCTGACGTTCTTTGGCCACCTCTGCCAGGGGGGTTGCAATGCCGAAGTCCAGCACCTTGGGGCCGTTCTCGGTGACAATGATGTTCGCTGGCTTCAGGTCGCGATGCAGCACTCCAGCGGCGTGGGCAGCGGAGACGGCGTCTGCGATCTGCGCGAGTACATCGACCCGGTCTTGCCGAGACACGCGGCGCTGGCGTGTCCACTCGGACAGCGTTGGCCCATGGACCAGCTCCATCGCTAGGTACACCTCACCGTCGTCGGTCTCGCCCGCCTCGTAGATGGTTGGCACACCTGGGTGTACGACCTGCGCCAACGCCTGGGCTTCAAATCTGAACAGCTCCACAACGCTTGGGCGCCTGACGTGTGTGTGCAGCAGCTTGAGCGCAATGCGTCGCTTTGGGTGGGTCTGTTCGACCTCGTACACCACGCCCATGGCACCGGCACCGAGCCTGCGAATGACGCGGAACTCCCCAATGTGTTCGGGCATTACGTCGGGTACAACGGCCTGACTGACCCAGTCTGCACCCCCGTCTGTCTGGAACAGGCTCTCCGCTTCAGCGTCGAGGGCGAGCAGGTCCAAGACCGCTTGGCGCAAGTCATCGTCAACGTCTGATAGTGCACTTGCGCGCTCGTCTGCGGGGAGGTCGCAGACCGCTTCAAACAGGCGCTTTACCTTCGGGTCGAACAGCACGTCTTGGCGTCCCTCGTGGGGAAGTGGCTAGGAGGCCGGCTGCCGCAGTTCACGGCGTAGAATCTTACCCGATGCGGACTTTGGAATGGCGTCAATGAACTCGACGATTCGGATCTGCTTGTACGACGCGAGCTGGCTAGCTACCGCTTCTTTGACGGCATCTGCGGTGATGGTGCTGCCTGCGGCACGAACGATAAACGCTTTGGGAAGCTCGCCGGCTTCGTCATCTGGAACCCCGATGACAGCGACGTCTGCTACGCCAGGGTGGTTGATGAGCAAGGCTTCGAGTTCTGCTGGCGGAACCTGGAAACCCTTGTACTTGATGAGCTCTTTCAAGCGGTCCACAATGGCGAAGTGGCCGTCGGCGTCTACAGTGGCGACGTCTCCGGTGTGCAGCCAGCCGTCATCGTCTACGGTTGACGACGTAGCACCTTCGTTTCCGAAGTATCCCTTCATGACCTGGGGACCGCGAATCCACAGCTCACCAGACTCTCCGCTGGCTACGTCTTTTCCGGTCTCTGGGTCGATGAGTCGGGCTTCGGTGTTGGGAAGTAGTGTGCCAACGCTGCCATTTCGGTAGTCGCCGCATTTGATGGCGTGGCTGACCGGTGACAGCTCGGTCATGCCGTAGCCTTGACCAATCGCGCATCCCAGGCGCTTTCCTGCTGCTTCTGCGAGGTCACCTGACAGTGGGGCTGCGCCCGAGAAGATCTCGGTGACACTCGACAGGTCGTAGTTGTCGATGATGGGGTGCTTGGCCAGTGCCAGAACAATGGGCGGAACCAGGTACAGCCTGGTGATGCGGTGGGTCTGCACCAGCTCGAGCATCTGCGGCAGATCAAAGCGAGGAACACAGACGATGGTCACACCGCTGGACAGGCCCAGGTTCATGAGCACGGTCATTCCGTAGATGTGGAAGAACGGCAGTACCGCGAAGATGGTGTCGTCTTCTTGCAGGCTGAGGTGTGCATGCGACTGGACGAGGTTGGCGACCAGGTTGCGGTGGGTGAGCATTACGCCCTTCGGAAAGCCTGTTGTGCCGGACGAGTAGGGCAGGGCGACTACGTGGTCGGCGTAGTCGAGCACCGGGGCGTTCACCATTGGGGCGCCGAAGAGGGTGGTGATGGATGGGGCATCGCCGTCACCAATGAGGAAGACCTCGTCGATTCCTGCTTTGGCCATGGCTTCCTTGGCCACGGGCAGGAACATGTCGATGGTGATTAGCGCGGTCGCACCGGCATCTTTTAGTTGATGAGCGAGCTCAGTGGCGCCGTAGGTCGGATTGAGCGTTGTGACGGTGGCACCGCACAGCGCCAGTCCGTGAAAGACGATGGCGTACTCGGGGAGGTTTGGGGCCATCAGCGCCCAGGTCGTTCCGGGACCAACTCCGCGCGCGGCGAGGCCACCGGCGAGGGAGCGAATGGCTGCGGCCAGCTTGCCGTAGGTCAGTGTGCGGCCTGAGCTTCCCTCGATAAATGCCGTCTTGTCTGCCAAATCGTCCGCACGCTGGAGAACGTATTCGGTCAGATGAATCTGCGGGACTTCGATGGGTGCTTCGGCGCTGACGTAGACGGACATGGGGCCTCCGGAGTGGGGGCGCACCTTATCGCACAGGACCGACCCAGCCGCAGCACACCTGCGCCTGCATGGGTTGTGGCGGAGAGTTATAGACCGGCCTTTGGAGGGCACATGTCCGAGAACTCAGCACCATCCGCACTGTCCATTCGTCTTCGTGAAGAAACAACAGACGCACACACCCGTGCCGAGCGCGCTCCCTTGTTCGCCGCCATCTTTCGTGAGACCTGCCCGGCGCCTGCCATGGTCTCGCTCCTGCGCGGCCTACAGCCAGCGTACAAGGCCATGGAGGCCGCGTTGGAAGGCCACAGTGAGCACCCGCTTGTCGGCGCTTTTCACCGCCCGGAGCTGTACCGAAGTGCTGCGCTGAAGGCGGACCTTGCGGACCTGAAAGACACCTCGGAACCGGTTCCTGGCGGAGTGACCTACGCCAAACATATTCAAGAGATCAGCGAGCGCGAACCGTTTCTGCTGATTGCGCATGCCTACACTCGCTACCTAGGCGACCTGTCCGGCGGTCAGATGCTCGGTAAGAAGGCTCATGCGATTGTTGGCCAGGACCTCGCTTTCTATGCGTTCCCCGACATTAAGAATCCAGGTGCCGCCAAGACGGCCTTCCGCAAGCGGCTGGATGACATGGACCTGACGTCCGAACAGGCGAACGCTCTGGTGGCGGAGGCGAGCGTTGCGTTCGACTTCAACACCGCGATTGCGTCAGAGGCGTGGGCGGGCTGAGCCTTCGGGCTCGTTGGTCTCCCGCTCTATGACTGTGTGCGACCGCCGCACTCTGTGGAGCGGCGGCGGACCAGCAGGCCGAGCAATACCAGGGGCAACAGACCCGTTGGCGCGGGTGCACTCTGGCAGCCAGACCCGTCGTCATCGCCCTCAACGTCATCTGTGGCGCCATCGCAGTCCTGGTCCACTGTGTCGAATAGCTCTTCGGCGCCTGGATTGATGGAGGGGTCTGTCGGTGCGCAGTCGTCGTTGTTGTCGACGTAGCCCTCTGGGGCGGAACACGCGGACTCGAGGTCCTCAGGGTCGCCGTAGCCGTCGCCATCTTGGTCGAGGTACCACGCGGTCGGGTCCACGGGATTGTCGTCGACGATGCCGTCGCAGTCGTCGTCTACTTCGTTGCAAAACTCGTCTGCAAGCGGGTAGATCTCCGCGTTGGTGTCGTCGCAGTCTCGACCGGTCCCGACCACGTTGCCGGCTGGACGGTCGCAGGCGATGACGGCCGAGTCGTCTCGGCCGTAGGAGTCGCCGTCGTCGTCGATATACCAGGTCCGTTCTGCGTCTAGGATGCCGTCGCAGTCGTCGTCGATGCCGTTGCAGGCCTCCAAGGCACCTGGGAACACCTCTGCTGATGTGTCATCGCAGTCGTCGCCAAGCAACACGTAGCCGTCTTCCAACTCGCAGGTCACAACGGCGGTCGCGGGGTCTCCGTAGGCGTCGCCATCGGCGTCGATGTAGGCCAGAGAGCCATCCACCGCGTTGACATCGATCAGGTCGTCGCAGTTGTCGTCGCGACCGTTGCAGACCTCGGACCGACCGGGGTTGATGTACGGACTGTTGTCGTCGCAGTCGCCGTCTACAGTCGCGTGATAGCTCAATGGGAAACACTCAAGAGTCGGCTCACCAACGCCGTAATCATCGTATTCAGAATCCCAGTAGACCCATGTCGCGTCAACAGGGTCGTTGTCCACGCGTCCATCGCAGTCGTTGTCTCGCCGGTCACAAATCTCGGGTGCACCGGGGTACGTAATCAGCGAGATGGACCCGTACTCCTCGCAGTCGCCACCTATGGCAACATGGTTGCCTCCTGGGTTTTCGCACTGAAAGGGGCCTGCAGTCCTTCCGAAGCCGTCGCCGTCAATGTCGGTGAACCACTGGGTACCGTCCACGGCATTGTTGTCGATCTCACCGTCACAGTCGTTGTCAATCCCGTCGCACACTTCATCAGCATGAGGGCCAACGAGCGGGTTGTTGGGCTCGCAGTCTTGTGGGAAGAAGAACCCATCGCCATCTGTGTCAACGATTGGGTCGCTCGGTCCACCGTATGCGCCGATGTCCGCTCGGCTTCCGTCAACGTCCTGAACGAGTGGGTCACCGGCATCAATGATGGGAGAGCCGGCACCCGGACGCAGGTTGACCTGGTCGCAAACGGTGACGTCGGACATCATCCACAGCGGGTCTGCGACGAAGCTACCGCGGCCGAGGTCCAGAGAGCCGGTAGTCCCGGTGCGTGTGACGTTGCTGCTGTTGTTCCAAAACAAGCTGAACTGGACGGAGTTGGCGAGCTCGGCGGGGTCTACGAAACGAATGGCCTGGGAAAAACCAGAGAAAGCACTGTTTCGAATATCGGTATTTCCGCCCGACGATAGGACGCTTGTACCCCTTCGAGAGCCGTTCGAATGGTAGGTATTGGCCGTGATGTGGTTTAGCCGACTTCCAAAACCATTGAGTTCAAAGTCGATAGAGGTGCTGGTCGAACGATTGTAGCTATGGACGGCGATATGCTCGAGGTCAACCGGGCCCATGGCATGCACAGCGGATGTGTTTCGGCAGAAGGTTGAGTGGGAGATGCTGCCGTTGTCCATCCAGACCGCGACGGCATTGCCGACGAAGTTGGCGTTGTCAATGGACACGAAATGCCCGGCGATTGCGCCGACTCGTCGCGTTGGGTTCTCTTCTAGGGAGCCTGAGTTGCTGGCGAAGGTTCCGCCGTTGACGGTCACGAAGAGTGCCTGAATGGCTCCTCCCATGACGACTGCTGGTCCGAAGATGGACTCACTTTCGTAGGAGTAGTTGTTTCGATACGAAGAGTCTGTGGAGAACACTGGGGCGATGGAGATGACCGCGCCGCCATCGTTGCGCTCAAAGTCACACTGCTCAATTTTTAGGCGCCCCGGGTTGCCCGCTTCGACCGACTCCATTCGGACCGCGCCAATACTCGCATTACCGAAGCCAGAAGTGTCTTCAAAGCGGGAATCGGTCAATCAGATGTCGGCCTCCGAGTTGACGTGGAAGATGCCTCCGTTGGCCCCGGCGCGGTTCATACTGAAGGTAGTTCCTTCGATGACGGCGTTGTCCGTGACAAGCCTGAGCGCGCCTCCTTGGCCGTTCGTGTTGTTGTTCGAGAACGTAGAGTCGAAGATTTCCAGCTCCGTCACGTCCATCTCAGCCGCGCCGGCATGGGTCGCGGAGGTATTTTGGTCTAAGAGCACGTCGGTCAGTGAGGCGTAGTCTGCTTCGACATGCAGGGCGCCGGTGTGTCCGTCCGTCGTGTTTTGAGTGAACTGGACGGAGGAGAGGTGCAACTGGTCCGCATGGGCCCAGAGGGCACCTACTAGTGAGCCTCCGATATTCTGTGTGAATGACGAGGTGTCTACAGTCAGCGACAGTGATGTGGAGACCGAAACGGCTCCTGCCGACCTCGACGCCACGTTGTCCTCGAATGTGCTGCCGCCAATGAAGACGGAATCAGCACCGGTCACCGAGACCGCGCCTGAGGTGCTGAACGAGGCATTGTTCGCGAACGTTGAGCCCGTGATTTCGACAGTCTGAATGCCGCGAGTAGCGACGGCTCCACCACTGATGGTAGCGGAGTTCTCAAGGAAGGTGGAGTTGCGAATGGTGAGTGACGTGTCGGACGCCACCTGTTGCACCGCGTAGATACCCGCGCCTGCTTCGCCATCATTAAAGCTAATATCGGAGTTTTCAATAAGCGTAACGCCGTCTACAATGCTTACCGCACCCAGTGTCCCGGTTCCGCCGAAGACCTCAACAAAGCTCAGGGTAGTGGTGGAGTTGAGTACGCGAAGCGAAGGCCCAGTGCGGTTCTCCAGTGTGACCGCTTCAATGGTTAGCGTTCCGGTGTCTGCATAGATGGTGCCGTTCGCACAGGCGCCGTACAGGAACGTGCTCTGGGCGCCCGCGCCTGAGATGGTAAGGTCTAGACCGGTTGCATCCAAGCAGTCACTGTAGACGCCGGCCGCCAACTGCAACGTGTCTCCGGCGGAGGCGACATTGGCCGCATCTTGCATGGTCGCGTAGTCGCCTGTGGGGCCAACGGTGAGCGTCGCGGCGAGGCCTTGGGCGGCGAGGAGAAGGGTCAGCAAGGTGTACCTCGGGCGTGATGGGAGGTGCGTTCGGCGTGTGGATCACGTCCACCCCACATCCATCAATTTGCCTTACTGGGAAATGGCGCAGCCTGCAATGACTGACATCGAGCAGCGACCCATGAAAACGGTGCTTTGGGGTGGGGTAATGCCTCGTCCGGTCACCAATGAGATGGACGTCTCGCGGTTGTTCGAGCCATCGGGTTAGCTGGCGCCCATGAAAACCACGCTACCGCTCCTGTTTGCTGTGTTCGCACTTGGTTGCGAGCCTGAGCCCCTGGATTCTGACACCGGATTGGATGTTGGAACCGACACGGGTGTGGATACCGAGGAAGATACGGACTTGGACACGGACACGGACACGGAGCCAGACACGGACGCCGACACCACCCCGGTCACCCGTACAACGCTCTCGCCGGGCTTCTGTCCGCAGACGCCTACCGCTCCGGGCGCCTACGAAGGCACGCTTGCCGCCAACCTCAACGACATCTCGTCAGCCGACTGTATTGGTACGGCACCGGGGCGTGATGGCGCGGTCCGCGTGGAGTTGGCACCTGGTGAGACGCTCTCCGCCACGTACAACTCAACGTCCGGAGACGCGATTCTGTACATCTTGGACAACTGTCCGGTCATCACCAGCTGCCTCGATGGTGCTGACGAGAGTGCGACCGGCCCCGAGACGGTCGCCTGGACCAACGACGGCAGCCAGACCAACCCGGTCTATATTGTGCTCGACAACGCCGAGCTGGCCACATCCGGACCGTTCATCCTCGATTTTTCCATCACTGAAGGTCGCTAATCATGAGCACAGATGCCCACGTCGTCTTCTGGGAACTCATCGAAGAACTGCAGGTGGCTGACCCGCGTGTTGTTGAGGGCACCATCATGAATGGGCGCTGCGCACGGGTGGGTACCGAGTTCTTGGCACTCGTCGCCTACAAGGACTCTGGGTTGGTTGTGAAGCTGCCGCGAGAGCGCGTAGCCGAGCTTGTGGTGAGTGGTCAGGGCCAGCCATTTGGACCGGGCAAGAAGGTCTTCAAGGAGTGGTTGAGTGTTCCGGAGCTCGACCGCGATGTGTGGCGAGCGCTGCTCCTCGAAGGCATTGCGTTCGTAGGGTGAAACCGGGACTTTCCATTTTCTGAAAAGAATGTGGTGTTCCCAGGTAAGAATCTGGGCCGACAAGCATCCAATCAGCGAGCGCCGCAGACAGGCGCACCGCATTGGAGTTGTTCATGAGCACTGTTCACCACGTCGACGTCGCCATTCTTGGAGCAGGCACAGCCGGACTGACCGCTCGGCGAGCCGCGAAGGCCGAGGGCGCGAGCGTCATGATGATTGATCCGGGTCCGTTCGGCACTACCTGCGCTCGCGTGGGGTGTATGCCGAGCAAGCTGCTCATCGCCGCCGCAGAAGCCGCCCATCACGTCCACCAGGCGCCAATGTTTGGTGTAAACGCCGCACCTCCACAGATTGATGGCCGTGCTGTGATGCGCCGAGTCCAGTTCGAGCGTGACCGCTTTGTCGGGTTTGTTGAGAACAGCATCGACGGCATCGAAGAGGCCGGTGAGCTTATTCGCGAGCGGGCCACGGTCGTAGGGCCTGGCCATCTGGTCGCCGGCGACCATGAGGTTCACTTTCGTTCGTTGGTTGTGGCGACTGGAACCGTGCCATTTACACCGCCTCCATTCCGGGACCTAGGTGACGCGATGCTGTCTAACGAGGGCATCTTTGAGCTAGAAGACCTGCCAGAGAGCGTGCTGGTTGTTGGACTTGGTGTGATTGGCCTAGAGCTGGGCCAGGCGTTCCATCGTCTAGGGGTGCGTACGACGTTGGTTGGAATTGGTGGAGCTATCGGTCCGCTGTCGGACCCAGATGTCAACGAGTCCGCCGCGAAGGTCCTAGGCGCCGAGCTTGACCTGCATCCCGATTACACCCTCAACAGCGTGCAAGCAGTCGACGGCGGTGTTCGCTTGGACTTTGTAGACTCTGCTGGCACCCACCGCATCGAGACTTTCGAGCGCGTACTTATGGCTGCCGGGCGCACCACAACCATCGGCAAGCTGGGACTCGACACACTCGGGATTGAGCCTGTTGGCCGGAACGACTGGGGGGTGAACGCGGCTACGCTTCAGCTTCAGAACTATGGGGTGTTCGTTGCCGGAGACGTCAACGGTCTGCATCCGTTGCTCCACGAAGCTGCCGACGACGGCAAGCTCGCAGGCACCAATGCCGCGACCTTCCCAGAGGTTGGCGAGGGCAATCGTCGTACACCGCTCGCTGTGGTGTTCAGCGACCCACAGATCGGCATGGTCGGGAAGGCCTACCGTGACTTGGAGTCGTGCTCGGTGGTTGCAGGGGAGGTGGACTACAGCGACCAAGGCCGCGCGCGGGTTGCGGGGATGAATGCCGGGCTGGTTCGCATCTACGCGGACCTCAGTGGCGTGTTGATCGGTGCGGAGCTCTTTGGTCCCCGCGTTGAGCACCTGTCGCATCTACTCGCGTGGGCTGTGCAGCAGAAACTCACCGTTGAACAGGCACTTACCATGCCATTTTACCATCCCGTGGTTGAAGAGGGCATTCGCACTGCACTGAGGGACTTGCTGACGAATCTGCAGCGCGGTCAGAAGGTCAAGTGCACCCAGCAGCCTGAGTTGGTGCCGGGGTGTTGACGCGGACGACGCCGGTGCCCACCATGTCGCCATGGCACGGACCAACAAAGACTGGCTGGCAGGACTGCACAGCGACCCGGCCGTGGCGCAAGACCTGCGCACATTCCTGGTCAGAGCCCTGTCCAAAGGCTTTGGTCGGCAGTTCGACCCGGCGGCGCGCGAAGACCTCATCCAACAGAGCTTGGTCGTGATTTTGCAGCGCTCCAGCTCCTTTCGCGGGGACAGTCAGTTCACCACATGGGCGACGTCCATTGCGGTGAACGCCGCGCTGTCGGAGCTGCGGCGTGCTCGCCACAAGGACGTGTCTCTACACGATGCGCGCGTCAGCGGTGAGGCGCTGCTACAGCAGGCGGAAGCGCCACAAGGTCTGCACGAGCAGGACGCCAAGCGGGTGTTGCATGGCGCGATTGAGTCGGCGCTCACCGAAAAGCAGCGGGAGGCGTTGTACGCGGAGCTCGGTGGACTGTCACCCACCGTTGTGGCGGAGCGCATGGGCACGTCCAAGGGCGCGCTGTACAAGTTGCTTCACGATGCCCGCAAGCGGCTGAGGGCGCATTTTGAGCTGCATGGCATTGGGTTGAACGACTTGGTGGAGGCGTCATGAGCTCGAATCCGGCGGACATCTTGGCGAGTCTTCTTGCCATGACTCGAGACGACGAAATGGACTGCGATTCCTTTGCAGAGCGGGTCGCAGCCTACGTAGACGGCAGTGAACTCCCGCAGGAGGTTCTGGCGCTGTTGGAGCACCACCAGCTGATCTGCCCCGAGTGCGAGGAGCACGTGCAGCGACTCGTGATGGCCCTTCAACTCGCCTTGCCAGTGCGAAACGCGGGCTGCTGACAGCCACGAGCGCACGGCTCATTCGCGACAAACCATCTTTGGCGCGGTCATTGTTGGTGAAAGGAAGGCCAGGACCGCTCGACGAGGCCCGTGTCCATGCCTTACCACCATGCCAACATCGTCCGGAGCGCCTAGTGGGGCACGCGGTGGATGCCGCGCAGATGATGAAGTCACGTTCGCAGCACCTTTGGAGACCCCATGACCCAGATGCAGTCCATCGACCCGGCCACAGGTGATGTCGTCGGAACCGTCACCGTCACACCCACCGATGCCATTCCTGCTGTCGTCACACGGGCGAGGGCGGCACATGTTGCTTGGAATGCACGTCCCTTGACCGAACGACTGGCGTTGATGCGCAAGGCCAGCGCGTTGTTCGCAGAGCGTGCCGCAGACATTGGTCTTCTTGGAACGCGTGAGATGGGTAAACCACTTCGCGAGATGGCTGGTGAAGCATCTGGAATTGCTGAACTGCTGTTGTCAGACTTGGACGAGATGGCCACTGCATTTGCCGATGATGTGCAGGTCAATGAGCGCGCTCGAACCACGGTCCATCGCGACGGCTTCGGTGTGGCGTTGTGCATTGCGCCGTGGAATTTCCCGGTATTGATGCCGCATACACAGATTATTCCTGCGCTCGCAGCCGGAAACGCCGTGGTGTTCAAGCCCTCGGAGCGTTCGCCGCTGACCGGTGCAGCCTATGCACAGTGCCTCATAGACGTGCTTCCGCCTGACGTTCTTCAAGTCGTTCACGGGGACGGTGAGCAGGGACGCGCGCTGGTGACGTCCGATGTTGACCTGATTGTCTTCACAGGCTCTCGCGCCGCTGGTGTGCACATTCTTGAAGCGGCAAGCGGCTCGCTCAAGCGGGTCATCCTAGAGCTCGGTGGCAAGGACCCACTCGTTGTCTTGGACGACGCAGACCTAGACGCGGCGGCCACCTTCGCCGCTCGCAATAGCTTTCGCAACGCCGGCCAAGTGTGCGTCAGTACCGAGCGAATCTACGTGCAAGATGGTGTGCACGACGCATTCGTGGACCGTTTGGTCGCCGTCACTCGGGACATGACGGTGGGGGATGGCAAGGTCGAGGGAACGCGCGTTGGGCCAATGGTTGACGGTCGACAGAAGGCCCACGTCACCGCGCAAGTGGACCAGGCCGTACAGCTCGGCGCGACCGTGGCCTACCGAGGCGACAAGAACGATGGCAACTACGTCTCACCAGTTGTCCTGACGAACGTCTCCCACGCCATGCCGATTGCCATGGACGAGACCTTTGGCCCCGTCGCCTGTGTCATTCGAGTCGACGACGACGCCCAGGCTGTTGCCCTTGCCAACGACACCCCGTACGGACTGGGCGCTGTAGTCTTCGGTGGAGCCGACCGAGCACGCGGTGTTGCGCGGCAGCTGACTGCCGGCATGATCGGCGTAAATCAGGGCATTGGCAGTGTTGGAAGCACTCCATGGGTCGGGGCCAGACAGAGTGGCCACGGCTTCCACAGCGGCATGGAAGGGCACCGTCAGTTTGCCCAAGTCCGAGTGCTGACCGAGCGGTTGTAGAGCGGTGCTCTACCGTGGCTACATTCGCAGCAAGAAGGTCATTGCTGCGGACAGAAGAAGTACAATCACCAGCGCCAGGATCTGGAAGACCAGGGCGCGCTTGTCGGTTGGCTCTGTATAGAGCTGGGCAGGTTCACGCGGCGCTAGAAGGTCGGTGAGTGACTGTGACGATGAACTGCGTGCGGAGTGTTCGGCCAGATGTGCGCTGAGCAGTCCCATCAACTCGTGCTCTGCGGCTTGGCCGGATGGACCACTACGCACAATCGTGCTGAGAGCCTGCCCGGCTGCATTGGCAAGTACGGGCTCGGTAGTGGCGATGTCTATGCACTCATGAGGGGAGCGTGAGTCGCGGGCGTACAGGCTCTGGACGACCGGGTCGTCGGATGTGTGAAGGCGCTCGGAGAAATCCCGGATGGCCTCATGGGAGACGGTGTCTTCGCCATGCGCGCGCAGGAAGCAGATCCACGGAGCCAGACTGGCGGCTCGCCAAGTGGCAGGTGAAAACTGTGGAAGTTCTGACGGGGGCGGCTTGGGAGACGTCACGTGCGTTTTGTGGCTTCGATGAGGGCGACGAGATCGGAGACGCGCGCGCCTTCCTCAACGGGGTGGCGCAAGTTCAGCTCTGTTCGCACCGAGTAGTGGTTGCGGCGGCCCTCTTTTTCGATCTGGACGTAACCATCTGTCGCCAGATCGGTGATGATGCGTTGGACGGCCCGCTCCGTTATGTCCACCTTTAAGGCGATGTCTCGCAATCGCAGGTCAGGGTCGGCGGCAACGCACAGCAGCACGTGAGCGTGATTTGTTAGGAATGTCCAACGCGTAGTGGATGTCGACATGGGGGGGCCTCCGGCAATTGTGTAACACACTTATCGCGATAAGGTTAGCACGACAATTTTTTCGTGTTACCTGCGTCTTGAATCTGGAGTAAGTGCATGTCTTTGGCTGCGAGACCCCAAGATGCGACGAGCGAGTCTACGCTGCGTGTCCTTGTTGATGCGCTCGGCATCACCCTAGAAGACAGCGATGCCGTGCGGACAGCGTTGTCTGGAACCGCTGCAACGCAGGACGTACAGGTGTTGCGTGAGGCGGGTGAGTCCCTAGGGCTTGCGCTGGAAGTCGCGACCCTTGGCGTGGCGGAAGCGCTGTCTTTGGTGCGCCGCGACTTGCCAGTTGTCGCCTGTATTCCAACCGAAACCGGTACCGAGTACCTAGTCATCGACCGCATGAGCTGGGGTCGGGTCCGTGTTCGTGGGGGGCGCAGTCCACTCGGCTCACGCTGGATGTCGAAGGCGGCGCTAAAGCGGCTGCTCCGCAACACGGGGCAAGGGGATGTCCGCACGTGGCTCATCGCCGAGCCCCTGTTTCCAGCCAACGCACTGCGGGCCCCGGATGGAAAGAGCCTCTCCTCTATGGGGCGTATCCGTGGCTTGGTAGACGCCGAGCGCAGCGACGTCGTTGTCATCTTGGTCTTCGCTATTGCTACCGGTGTTTTGGCGCTTGCTACACCGCTAGCCATTCAGGTCCTCATCACTTGGCTGGCCTTTGGAGCCTTACTCCAGCCCGTCTTGACGCTGGCCGCCGTTCTGTTGGTGTTCCTGGGCTTTGCCGCTGTCCTCCGAGCGCTCCAGCGTCATGCCGTTGAAATTGTTCAGAGACGCCTCTTTGTGCGCTTGCTTCGTGACGTCTCCGAGCGTCTGACCCGTGTTCGCGTCTCGGCCTTCGACAAGTCATCGGGCCAGGAGTTGGTCAACCGGTTCTTCGATGTCCTGACTGTTCAGAAGGCGGCTGCATCCTTGCTTGTAGACGGTGCTTCCGCCGCTCTCCAGGCCATTGTCGGTCTGTCTCTGCTGGCCTTCTACCACCCGGTGCTGCTGGTCTTCGACATCGTCGTTGTGATCATGCTGATTGTGGTCTTGATTCCTCTTGGCCGCGGTGCCACGAAGACGGCGATCAAAGAGAGCAAGCGCAAATACGAAGCCGCCGCGTGGGTCGAAGAGATTGCACGACACACCAGCACCATCAAGCTCGGTGGGCGGCACTTGGCCCAGCTTAGAAGTGAGGCGGTGGCTCGGTCGTATCTAGCGGACCGCTCCAAGCACTTCACCATCTTCTTCCGCCAGTACGTGGGCATGCTGGGGGTGCAAGTCATCATCCAGGTCACCCTGCTGCTCTTGTGCGGTTGGTTGGTGCTCGAGGGGTCTCTCACCGTTGGCCAGCTGGTTGCGGCAGAGTTCATTGTGACCGCCGCTCTCGCCGGCTTCAGCAAGGTCGTGAACAAGCTCGATACTTGGTACGACCTACATGCCGCGGTCGACAAGCTCGGCGCTCTGGCGGACCTGCCCCAGGACCGGCTCACTGGCTTGACGCCGGTTCGTCAAGACACTCCGGCTGCTGTGACGTTGGACGATGTGTCCTACGGCTCCATCAAGGGGCTGTCACTCCAGGTCAATGCAGGGGCTCGAAGCTTGGTGCAGGTGCCGTCGTCACAGAGCACGGTGCTCGCTGACCTATTGGTCGGCCTGCGCACGCCCACAGAAGGAACCATGCTGCGAGACGGACAGGATGTCGCACGCCTCAAGCCCATGTATGCGCATGAAGAGGTTGCGCTGGTACGAGGCGGAGAGCCGCTCGTTGCCACCGTGCGGGACAACATTGCCATGGCCCGGCCCGGTATCCGCGACGGTGATGTGTGGGAGGTCCTAGCGAAGGTCGGGCTTGCCGCAGATGTCGGCGCGTTGTCAGACGGGCTGGATACGCTTCTTGGCCCAGGAGGTCGCCCGCTGTGTCCGGACGGAGCCACACGACTGCTGTTTGCCCGGGCTCTGTGTGGAAGCCCGCGCCTTGTCGTTGTGGACGGGGTGTTGGATTCGGTGTCGGCGAGTACGCGCAATGACCTGCTGGCCCTGACCGGACCGACCACGATTGTCCTTACGGTGACGGGTCTTCCGACCACGTCCTTCGACCAGACTACGAACTTCTCACAGAGTGCAGCATAATCATGGATCCAAAGAACGGATTGCAGAGCACCCACGTTGAGTCCATCGAGCGCTACGCGCACCGCACCGCCATGCGCGACCTCCCCGAGCCGTTGTCAGCGCGTCGCATTGCAATGATGTTGCTGCTGCTGTTGCCAGTGGCAGCCGTTGGTCTGCTCGCGGTTCCATGGCAGCAGTCTGCGGTTGGAACAGGAGCGGTCGTCGCCTACGCGCCATCTGACCGCACCCAGCAGGTTGAGGCCCCCATCTCCGGGCGAATTGCCGAGTGGCATGTGACGGAAGGACAGAGAGTACGGCGGGGAGACCTGCTGATCGAGCTGAACGACAACGACCCATTCCTCGGCGCGCGTCTGCTCGCTCAGCGAGATGCTGCGCAAGGAGGGTTGGACGCTGCACGTGCGGGTCTGGTGGCGTACGAAGCCAAGCTGGTTGCCGAGCAATCTCAGCTCGCTCTTAAGATTGCCGAGGCAGATGCCAAGATTGCCGAGCAGGAGCGCAAGCGTGTTGGTGAGGCTGCCGAAGCCGAGACCGCAGGGTGGAACGACACTCGCATCGCATCACTGGCGGCAGAAGGCCTGTCCTCGACCCGTGAGCGCGAGGTCGCTGGACTCAAGCTGTCCAAGGCTCTCGCCTCCGTGCAAGCGCGGGATGCTGCCTTGGTAGCCGCCAGGGCGTCGCGGGTCGCTGCAGAGCGGTCTGTCGAAGCCAAGGTCGCCGCTGTGGAGGCGGAGATTCAACAAGCCCAGGCGAAGGTTGCGGAAGCCGAAGCCAAGCTCACAGAGGCCGAGTCAAAGGTTGCCCGCTTTGGGCAGCGTGAGGTTCTCGCTCCGCGTGACGGCATGGTCATCAACCTCATTGGTGGACCCGGTGGTGAACAGGTCAGTTCTGGCGACGTGCTCATGACCTTGGTCCCCGCGACGAACTCACGGGCAGTTGAGATTGCTGTCGACGGTAATGACGTTGCTCTGGTTCGTGAGGGCGACCACGTTCGATTGCTCTTCGAAGGGTGGCCTGCGGTGCAGTTTGTCGGGTTCCCGGGCGCTGGTGGCGGCACCTTCGCCGGCACGGTCGCCTTTGTTGACGCGACAGATGACGGCAAGGGAAAGTTCCGCATCCTCGTCGTCCCGGACTCGAGCGAGGGGCCGTGGCCGATACCAGAGCGCTTGCGCCAGGGCGTGCGAGCGAAGGGCTTTGTCTTGCTCGGTCGCGTGAGCTTGGGATACGAACTGTGGCGCCAGATCAACGGTTTCCCACCGCTGCCACCTGTCGAGAAGGGTGAGAAGCCACCGATTACCGGCACCAAGAAGCCTCGCGCTCCAACGGGTCTACGATGATGTGGTGGCTGCTCAGTCTCGCCCTTGCGGCACCACTGACCGAGGCCGAGGTTCTCGCCGCAGTAGATGCACGAGTTCCGACTATCGCCCAGGCTGAAGCCATGATTCGTGCCTCGGAGGCGGACTACATTGGTGCTCGCGGTGGAGCGGACCCCATGTGGGAAGTCGGAGCTCAGCGCTGGGAGGGATACTACCCATCCACACGGGCCAATGCCGAGGTGTCGGTAGATACGGTCTTCGGTCCTACGTTTACCGCTGGCTACCGGTTGGGAATGGGCGAGTTTGCCGACTACGATGGCAAGGCGGACACCCTTGACCAGGGCGAGTTTGGCGCCTCTGTGAAGATTCCACTTCGCGACTTGGGGCTCACCAAGCTTCGCGCATCCATGGTGGTGGCAGAGTTCGGAGTCGAGCGGGCCTCCTTTTTGGCGGACGATATTCGCCGGAAAGCGCGTGTGAACGCGTCGAAAGCGTACTGGGAGTGGGTGGCTGCTGGCCGGATGCTCACCCTGTCACAGGACCTGCTTCAGCGGGCTCTGACTCGAGATGTCGGCCTGCGTCGGGAAGTTGAGGCGGGTGCGCGTCCGCGTATCGACCTTCTCGACAACGCACGTGCGCTGGCGAAGCGTCGGGCGAGCGTGGCGAAGGCTCGTGGTGAGCTGGTCGCTGCGTCCGAGGCGCTGGCGCTGTGGAACCGTGATGATGACGGCAACCCAGTGGTGCCAACCGCAGACGACTTGCCCGATGTCATGGACCCACAGATGAACACGGCATCGCTGGAAGAGGGTCTTCAGGCTGCTCTTGAGGTGCGGCCCTCGCTTCGTGCAGGCACGGTGAAGGTGGGCATGGCGGATATCAAGCGACGCCGAGCCGAGCGTCTGCGGATTCCGAAGATCTCTCTTTACGGGGCTGCCTACCAGGACCTTGGGGAAGGGTCTGAGACCCGCATGCCGCTAGAGCTACGTCTTGGCGCGCAGATGGAAGGGACGTTGCTGTGGCGGGATGCCCGCAGTGAGCGTCTGGAAGCGGTCGCGGCCATGGACGCTGCAGAGGCGGATCTACGCGGCAAGCGAGATGCCGTGATCGCAGAGGTTCGCTCTGCACATGCGGCATGGGTTGCCGCCGCAGAGTCGTGGCAGGCCAGCTCCGAGGCGTTCGCGCTCGCTGAAGAACTGCTGGTGTTGGAGCGGCGTCGCCAAGAGCTCGGCCAGAGCGACTTGTTCCGACTGGTTCAGCGGGAAGAGTCCTTGTTGAGTGCCGGTGTGGACGTCGCTGAGGCCGAGGCCAAGACCTTCAAGGCACGGGCAGTCTGGCTGGGATCCATCGCGTCGGGCGCTGAATAGGCTTCTGGAGTGTCCGCGTTTGTGACGATGCGACACCATGGCTTGCTGACCGAAGTACGGGCGCGGCATGAATGCCACCTCTGACACAGACCCAAGCTTAGGCCCGAGCAGCATCTTTGATGCGTCGTTGCGGCCTACGACTGTCGCCATTCTCACGGTCGTGGCCATGTCTGCGTTCGAGGGATTGGCGGTCACAGCCGCGCTACCCCAAGTCGCTCAGTCGCTTGGCAGCGTGTCGTTGTTGCCGTGGGTTGTCACCAGCTACATGCTGGCGGCCGGCGTCTCAACAGTCGCGACTGGCGCGTTGGTGGATGGACACGGCGTGTCCAAGGTCTTTCGTGTTGCAGTGGTCGTGTTCGTCCTCGGAAGTCTGTTGTCGGGCATTGCACCCACCATGGAAATTTTGGTGGGTGCACGGTTCTTACAGGGCATTGGTGCCGGAGCGGTCAACGCGGTGGGCCTGACCGCCGTTGGGTTGGCTTTTCCGCGTAGACTCGTCGGCCGCGCCTTTGCTGCGAATGCGAATGTCTGGGGAATCATGGGGGTTGCAGGTCCTCTGTTGGCAGGCCTGCTACTGCTCGTCGCATCGTGGCGCTGGATTTTCCTGGTGAACCTGCCCATTGGTCTAGCAGCCCTGTGGATGGGGTGGAACGCCATGCCCGGACCGCGGAAGAACGCCGGCCCTGCGCGTGTGCCGCTGTTCGACCTAATTGCCCTGTTTCTGTTCACCGGACTCGTACTGTTCGCGGTGGATTCCCTCAGCGCGGTGTCCTTTCTCGCAGTCACCGGCGCTGTGTCTATTGGTGGCCTCTTACTTTGGCGCAATCACGGCAATGACAATGCCATGGTGCTTCCTCGGCACACCGTTGGAGCCCCTCTCGGAGCCCTTGGCTGGAGTGTGGCGCTGTTGATGGCGGGCGGCATTGGCGTTCAGGCCTTTCTGCCGCTGTATGTGTCGGGGGCCCTTGGCTACAGCAAGGTCGTCGCCGCGCTGACCATCACCTTCTTCGTGTTGGGTTGGACGTCCGGTGCGAATATCGGAACCCGCGTAGCAGACCGCTACGGTGCTCTCGCTGTGGTTCAAGGGGGCTCGTTTTTACCGCCGGTCTCCCTAGGTGTGGCGGCGATTGCTCTGTTCTCGTACGACGCCCTGATTCCCGTATTCATCGGCTTGTACATCGCAGGCGTGGGCATTGGAGCGAGTACGAACTCTGCCTTGGCGCTGTTGCGCACGCTGGTAGACGATGACGAGATCGGGCGAGCCACAGCGGCCCATCAGTTCCTGCGCAACCTCGGCTTTGCCATTGGCAATGCAATGGTCGGTGCTGTGCTTCTTGGCGTCGTCGCGCGCGAGACCGGTGACGTTGAGCTTATCCGCAGCGTCTTGTCCGGGGACGGGGAGACGTCGGTTGAGCTTGGCCAGGTTGTCAGTGCCGCCATTGGCACTGGCTACGCGACTGCAGCTGCCGTTGCTGCCGGGGTCACGCTCGTTGCTCAAGTGCCGCTGTGGGCGCTGCGACGGAGCATTCGCTAGCGGTGCCGCTGCACCCTCCAATGCTATGACTTGGTGCGTCTTCCATTATTGAGGTGCTCATGTCGGCTCTGAACCGTTCGGCCAACTCCGCCTTCCGACTCGTGTCACCGGGACACTTCACCGTCGGTAATGGCCTGTTTGCGCTTGTGTTGGTCGCCGTCTGCGCGAGTTTGGGGTGGGGACCGGTGGCCTATGCGGACCCGCTTAGCGACGAGCAGACCTTGGCTGCGGTGCAAGAGGAGTGGACGTACATCACGCAGTGCGGGGCGTGCGTACAGGACGAGCAGGTTGCGCTTGCCGCAGTCCAAGGCAGCTGGCAAGCGCTCAGGTTTCTCCCCCAGTCCGCTCGAGCAGATCGTGGATTGATGCTCATTGCTGTTGAGCAGAGCTATCAGGCTCTTGAGTACCTAGATGACTCCCTTCGCGACGACCTCGACATCTTCACGCTTGCCGTCCCGCAAGACCGAAACGTGCTGCAGTACGCTGGGCCAGGCGCCCGTGCCGATGTCACGCTCATTCGCTTGGGACTGCCGTGGAGCCTCCAGTACGCCGACGCGTCATTCAAGGCGGACAAGACCCTGGTACTCGAGGCTGTAGCCGTTGAAGGCTCCGTCTTGCAGTACGCGCATGAGACGCTTCGCTCGGACCCAGAGGTGGTCACCGTGGCGGTTCAGACGAGGGGACGCGCCCTTGGATTTGCCGGTGCAGCGTTGCGTCGTGACCCACAGGTGGCCCTTCTAGCGGTTCAGGACGAACCAAGGGCGATTCAGTTCGTAGACCCCGAGACCCCTGGGTACGGTGAGCTGATTCAGACCGCCATTGCTCGACCCCTCGGTGACCCGGCTGTGTTGGGGGAGCTGGTAGAGGGTTCGCTCGGGCCGGAGTTGCTCGGTGAGATCTTCCAAGGCTGCGGACGCTGTCTGGAGTTCCTTGGCGAAGCCGTGCAGTCGGACCCGGAACTGGTTCGAGTCGCAATCAACCAGGACCCCACCGCCATCCGATTCGCCAAGAAGGCGCTCCGGGCGGACCGTGACCTGGCGCTACTTGCGGTTGGGCAGCATGGGAGGATGCTTCAGTGGGTCTCGGAGGAACTACAGGCCGACCCAGAGCTTGTGATGGTCTCTGGCAACCTTGAACACGCCGCCGTTCATCTACGGGACGACCGAGAGGTGGTGTTGGCCGTTCTTGCGAATCGGCCCATGCAGTCGCGTTGGGTAAGCGAGAGGCTGCGCAAGGATGTTGATGTGGTCCTTGCTAGCCTAGCAAGCCACCACTCTCCGCCTTGGCGCATACCTGAACCGATGTTGGAGGATGCTGAGTTTGTGCTCGCTGCAGCCGGGCTCGGACATTGCGTACTTTGGGACTCGGAATCTAGCCTTCGGGCAGACCGCGCGTTCATGCTTCAGCTAGTCGCGGTGGAGGGGCGCTGTCTGAGCTCGGGGCTGGATGAATGGCAGGATGACAAGGAGATGGTTGTACTTGCCGTCGCACATGCTGGCTCGCTCCTGTCGCACGTGAGTCCTCGCCTACAGGACGATGCCGACGTTGTGACTGCGGCTATTCAACAGTTCCCACAGGCCATCCGGCATGCCTCTGCCAGGCTGCGTGCAGATCCGGACATTGTGGGTCTCGCGGCTACGCTACGGGCCGAGACATTTGGCGTCGCCCCTGATGAGCTGCGCGGCAATCGCGAGTACGTCCTGTCTGTCATTGCACAACAGCCTCGTGTGTTCCAGTACGCCAGCAACGCGCTCCAGTCGGACATTGAGCTGGCGATGGCAGCAGTGCGTGGCTGGCCCATGATGCTCGAGTTCGCTGACCCGAGCCTACAGTCGAACCCGGCGCTTGTGCTGACGGCAGCACGCACCCCGAGGGCTCTGCGCTTTGCGGATCCGGGGCTGCTCGCGAACCGGTCGTTTGCAATGGAGTTGGTCACAGCGAATGGGTATGCGCTCAGGTACTTGTCCGAAGAGTTGCTGGAAGACCGAGCCATTGTGCGGACGGCGATGCTCACGGACCCGTGTGTAGCCTCTATCTATGAGGGCTTGGACATCCCTTGGGCAGACCCGGGCGACTGCCACTAATCGCGAGGCGCCTAGCTGAAAGAGTAGCCCCAACCACTCACACCCCTTACGCTGTTCGGGCACTCAAGACGGCTTGACTGCCGGAGGCCCCGAATGCGCAAGATTGTTCACGCTTGAATCGATGACCCACCGCCCGATGCGGTGCGCCTCTACCATTCAAAAAAGTGATCAATCATGTCTCGGAAAAACCTTCATAATGAGCGGGCCCACGCCCGCCGTAACCGTCAATCACGCCTGTCCTCCAACGCGAAGACTGCGCCGCGCACTCAAGACGAGCAGGCGCTCTCCAGCCTGTCGTACCGCAAGGGACACCTTACTGATGAGGAACTGACGCTCTTTGCGGAGCTTCGCGGTCAGCTAAGCCCAGTTGAAGCAAGCGAGCTCGCAACAGTGGCCCAGACTCTGCGCCGGCCTTTCAAGCGGCTTCGTGCACTCGACCTGATGCGGTACTGGGGAGTGCCTCTTACCAACGCGCAGCGGCGCATGTTGCCGTGGCTTGCAGGCCTGAACTGGCACAGATCGCTGCCGGACAATCCGGGTCTGAGTCACGCTGCTCTGGCTGCGCACTTGCTGTGTAAGCAGGATTTTCCGGCGTTTTTGCTGGAGCCGTTCGCCTATCCTGAAGGATACCCATCGGAGACTCTGCACTGGGATCTGTGTCGACTTCTCGCCACCGTTGGTTCGGGTGGCGGGCTGGTTGAACTTCGCCAGATTGAGAAGTTCTGGAGCTGGGTTCCGTCAGATGTGTTCGAGCGGTTCCTCGAAACACCACCGGATGTGCCGGTTCTGCTCGGCCTGATCGACGCTTTTGTGACGAGCTGGGGCGGACCTGACTGGTTGGCCGAGCAGGCCTACACTTGGTTTGCAGTCCGGTCGCTAAACTACGGACTGCCGCCGGTTCTTCGGGTCGTTCATGAGCTGTGTGTTCAGCCGCTTTCGCCTGAGCTCGCACGACAAGCAGCCCTGACGCGGTTTTCCGAACTACCGAGGTACAGCAAACTTTTTGGTCCGGTATCGAAGCTAGAAATCCCCGATGTGATGCCGGTAGAGCTACGCGATTGGCAGTGCTGCGAGCTGCTCACCCCAGATGACTTCGAGGCTGAAGACAAGCGGTCTGACCGCTATCTGAAGTTCTACTTTCAGGACGCGCAACAGGGCAAGTCATCGTTTTGGACGCTGCACTGTGAGGACCAGACCATTGTGGTCAAGGTCGATGTCTCGCACAGGCGGGCGTCGCTGTACTCCAGCCATCGGCGCGGTCCAGACTGCGACGAAAAGCGGGTTGTAGCAGTCTGGGCGCAGGCCAACGGGCTGAAGTTCTAGCGGATGGGTGAGGGGGACCGGCTGCTCGACGGCCCTCCTCATTGCTCGGGTTGTGCCACGCCCGATGGGCTCAGTCGACGCGAGCAATGTGCGCCCCATCGGATGAAATGCTACACCTATGAACTATTTACTTCATAGGTGTAGCAATGGCACAGCAACCCACGAAACAGCGGCACTATTACTGGCTGCAGCTCGCTAGCGCCCACGTTCGCAAGCGCGCTAATCGTGAGCTGGAACCTCTTGGGTTGACCATCACGCAGCTAGGGGCGCTGTTCGTCATTGCCACCCGGCACGAGTGTCGTCTCAAGGACCTCGCGGCCGACCTTCACATCAATGCCTCGGCTGTAACCACCTTGGCTACTCGCCTTGAGCGCGCCGGCTTGGTGGCAACCGAACGTTCGCAGACCGACCGCCGCGCCTTGTGCCTGCGTCTGACACAGACCGGCCGGGAAGCCCTGGACCAGACCCGCCCGCTCGTATCCATGATGAATGACGAGCTTGAGCGGGACTTCACCGAAGCCGAGCTAGCGACTGTGCATCGCTTCTTGCGACGCTGCGTGTCCTTGTCGGGAGCTGAATCCAATGTCTGATGCCCACACGTGCGAGACCGTACAGCTTGAGTGTGCAGATTCAACCATGCTCATCGGAACCCTGTTCCGACCCGCAACACCCCCGCACACAGCGCTGCTGCTCACGTCCGGTACCGGCATTCCTCGTGGCTTCTACCGCCGATTTTCAGCCTTCGCAGCCGAGAGCGGCTTCCTGGTTCTGACCTTCGACTACCGGGGCGTTGGGGACTCCGCGCCCGCTCGGCTCAAGGGCTGTGGCATTGTCTATCGGGACTGGGGACAGCAGGACGTACCCGCGGCCAGCGCGTGGCTTCGCGAACAGGCGCCTGAGCTTCCCCTCGGCGTGGTCGGACACTCCACTGGCGGCCAGCAACTAGCCCTATCCCCCGCTGTTGACGATGTTGATGCCGCTCTGTTTGTGGCTGTTTCTACTGGGTATTGGGCCGGTATGCCCACTCGGATGAAGTGGTTCACCCTTCTGCTGTGGAAGCTGCTTGTGCCCGTCTCGGGCGCGCTCTTTGGCTACTTCCCAGCACGCATTGCCGGACTTGGTGAGGACCTGCCCATCGGCGTTGCCAAGGAATGGGGAGCATGGTGCTTGGAACCTACGTATCTCGGCGCATTTCTCGATGGTAGCGGCCACCGTCGCTCCCCGGATGGGCGGCCGTTTGGACCCGCGCATTTTCAAGACGCGACCTTCCCCCTTCGCGCGCTGTACTTCACCGACGACCCCATAGCGACGCGTGCCAACGCGCCGGTATTGCTCGATCTGTACGAGAGGGCAGTCATCGAGAGCCAGTGGATTGTTCCAACGGAAGCCGGCGTCTCCGAGATTGGCCATCTGGGCTTCTTTCGGTCCAGCTGTGCGGCGCTCTGGTCCGAGCACCTGACATGGCTGCGGGCCCAGGCTCACGACTCGGATGTGCCGAGTCCGTAGTCCACTACTCTCGGTGCCGGAACTGCACTCTGTGGGGTCTGCAAGAAGAGGTCCGTCCGCCGGGGCTATGACGGAGGTCTATGAGTTGGGCTGTTTGGCGATTTTCTATGGGTATACGCCGGGTATACATTCTTGTACTTGCTGAATGGTTGGCTTAGGTTTCTCATCATTCCTGGGGAAACCATGTACCGCTCGCTCGTCGCGCCACTGTTGCTCTACTCCTCCGCCTCTGAAGCCCCACGACCTGAGGTCTAGCGGCGGATTGCACACGACGTTGCGCGAGTCCTTACAGCACTCGTGAGTGGTCGAGCGCTGACCAAAGACAGGCGGCCTGCAGCGGTGGGGCGACGGGTTCGACATCCACCCCAAACCTCACTGCTGCAGCGACTCAGAAACCCTACTCGCACTGTCCGTCGTCATTGCATACCGGAGCCGCAGGTGCTGCACACGGTGGACGAATCGTTGTGCAGAGGCTGAAGTCGCCGCAGATCTCGCGGTCCGCTTCGTCGTTGGCCGCTTCAACCGCAGCAACATTCGCTACGGCCACCACCCGCGTGCAGACGTCGTAGCAACTGCCGTTAATGGCGACGACTGCGCAGTCGGAGTCCTGTGTGCACGACTGGTCCTCGTCGACGACGTCTAGGACAAATGCCTTGGCGTCGTCTTCAATGCGCTCACAGCGATTTCCGCTGCAGCCGACCAGCAGTGCCAGCCCAGCAGCGACGAGGAGCAGTCTCATCGGGTCAGCGAGCGTCCGGTGCTTCCCAAGTCGGTGAACGCTTCCTGAAGGCGCTCGACCATGCCCAGCTCAGCCTTGCGCAGCCATGCGCGCGGGTCGTACTGCTTCTTGTATGGCGTGCCGTCTGCGGGGTCGATCTGGTGCTTGAACGCGATGGCATTCGCTTCGACGTAGGTGCCGATGGGGTGGGCGAAGGCGAACTGGGTGTCCGTGTCGATGTTCATCTTGAACACGCCGTACTCCACAGCCTCGGTAATCTTGGCCTTCTCACTGCCAGAGCCGCCGTGGAACACCAGGTCCAGGGGCAAGGTTTCGAGTCCGTGGGTCTTGCTGACCAGGGCCTGCGACTCGCGCAGAATCTCTGGGCGCAGCTCCACATTTCCGGGCTTGTACACGCCGTGGACGTTTCCGAAGGACGCAGCCACGCTAAAGTGTCCAATGTGCCGCAGCTCGTTCCAGGCGCGAAGCACGTCTTCGGGCTGGGTGTACAGGTGCGAGTTGTCCGCACTGCTGTCGATGTCGTGTCCAACGCCGTCTTCTTCGCCGCCGGTCACGCCGAGCTCGATCTCTAGGCTCATGCCAATCGGTGCCATACGCGCCAACATGCGGGCACTCTCGGACAGGTTGAAGTCCAACGAATCGGCCGACAGGTCCAGCATATGAGACGTGAACAGGGGAGCGCCGGTCGCCTTGAAGTGGCGCTCACTGTGGTCGACGAGAGCGTCTACCCAGCCAATCAGGCCACGGTTGGCGTGGTCGGTGTGTAGGACCACTGCGACGCCGTACGCTTCGGCAACGGTGTGGATGTGCTGTGCGGCGGAGACAGCGCCAAGCACTTTGGCTTGTGCGGAGTCTTTGAGACCCTTGCCAGCGAAGAACTGCGCGCCACCGTTGGAGAGCTGAAGGATGACGTCCGAGCCTGCTTCAGCGGCGGCTTCAAGCACTGCGTTGGCGCTGTTCGTCCCAACGATATTGACGGCCGGAAGCGCGTAGCCACCGGTCTTACAGTCTTCGAGGAGGGTCAGGTAGTCATCGCCAGTTACGACGCCGGGCTTTAGCTTGGCCATGCAGGTCACCTTTGCAAAGTGTGGCCGGCGCCCTATCGCAGCAGACCGGTCGATGCCGCAGGTCTGTCCTACACGTCTGCAACGACGAGCGGTCCGCGGATGTCATCCAGGGCAGCTTGAATGGCGGTCTGCGCCCGATCTTGGAGCTGCTGAACGTCGCTGTCGCAGTCATCCGGGTGAATCGCCGGCAACACATGGACCTTTCCGTTGAGCTTGACGTTGCGAATGACGAAGCCTTGTTTCGGTAGAACCTCGCGCGTACCGTTGAGGGCGATGGGCACCACCGGGACACCCAGCTCGGTCGCTAGCTGAAAAGCACCGCGCTTGAATGGGCGAAGGGCACCGTCCTTGGTGCGTGTGCCCTCCGGGAACAGAAACACAGACGACCCCTCGCGCAAGTGTTGTCGGCAGTCGTCCATCATCTGCGACGCACTCTCGGAATCACCACGACGCAGGCGCACATAGCGGTTCAGACGCATGTTCCAGCCAATGAATGGCACCTTGAAAATCTCGGCCTTGCTCACCCACTTGAAGTGCGAAAAGGTGCCGTAGAGAACAAGAATATCCGCGAAACTCTGGTGGTTGCACACGTAGACAACAGGCCCGTCCGACAAGTTCTCGGTCCCTTCCCAGGTCGTCGAATAGCTCGGCCAGAGCCACACGTAGTGGTAGCCCCAGGCACAGCTGTATTGATGCAGCCAGCGCCGTCGCTTGTCCCACCAGAACGTGAACAACCAGATGACGACGGCACCCACGAACAGGGTGGCGCAGCTGAACGCAATGTACGCCCAGAACAGTAGGGACAGGAGCTTTCGCAGCATGACGGGAGTGTACCGCTATCGGTCGGGCGCGTCTTGCCATCCGTCGTTCACATCGTTCGCGGTCGCTCGCTATAGGTCACGACTGGAGATGAACATGACCTTCTCGCACTTCGTGGTGTTGGACTTTGAGGCGACGTGTGACGAAGAACGTCCACCGCGTCCTCAGGAAATTATCGAGTTTCCATCTGTCCTACTGGATGCCTCAACGCTCGACGTGGTCGATACCTTTGAGTCCTTTGTCCGTCCGGTCCATCACCCCAAGCTCTCTGCGTTCTGCTCGTCATTCACTGGCATTGAGCAGGCGGATGTCGACGCGGCGCCTGTGTTTTCTGAGGTCTTGCACCGTCACCATGCCTGGCTGCGAAGTCACGGCGACCCGAACGAGATGGTGTTCATCACCTGTGGGGACTGGGACCTCAAACGGATGCTTCCAGCGCAATGTCGGGCTGCGGTTCCACCTCTGCCGCGTGTGCCGGCGCCCTATCGACGGTGGGTGAATATCAAGCATGTGTTTGCCGCCACAACCGGCAAGCGCGGACGCGGAATGGCATCCATGCTGACCGACTTGAAGATTCCCCTCGAAGGCCGCCACCATCGCGGAATCGACGACTGCCGGAACATCGCGCGGATTGTGGTGGAGCTCGTGCGCCTGGGAGCGGTCGTCGAGCGTCCGTAGTGCGGGGCTGGCATGCGACGGCTCGGTTAGTCGACGCCCATGCTTACGCTTCTCATCGCTCTGTCCATCGCCTCGCCCCTTGAACTCGCCACCCAGACCGGCCCAGAAGATGCCGTTTGGTCGGTTCAGACACATGCCTTCGCAGGAGGCGACCGTCACCGAGCGACTGCTACGTGGAAGGGTCTTGACGTTGTTGGCGCTGACGTGATTGTGGTGGGGGACACGCTTCGTTCGTCCAACCCGTGGGACCGTCCAACCGGTCGCTTGGCTGTGCCACAGAAGGTCGCGCAAGACGTCGCCCAGCGGCTCTTGGGAGGGGCTGCTTTAGCGTGGGCGCCGCGGGTCGAGCCCGTCATTGTTGCCTTTGATGGTGCCCGGTACGCGTGGCAGGTAGACGTGGCCTCCGCCAATCCCTTTGCCGCATGGCGGGTCTGGGTAGATGGTGAGACCGGCCGTGCTCTAGCGGCGCTGCCGACATCGTTCTCGGCGGATGGCTCGGTGTACTCAGGCGACCCCTTGTCATCGCAGGTGCAGACCGTCACGCTAGAGGGGTTGAGTGGTGATGACGCCCTGTCTGGCGAGTTCGCAGACGTGTTCTCGTGTGATGATGCCGAGATTGGCGAGAGCTTGTTCGACAGCAGTGTGTGCAACGGGCTGTCCCGTCATGCCGTACCAGACAGCAGTGGAAACTTCCTCTTTGAGCCGGAGCCCGAGAGCTACGACGACCCCTTCGCCGAGGTCCATCTGTACCACCACCTAGATATTGTCTCTCGCTGGGCTCAAGACACGTACGGCTTCTCGCGGGCCTCTCCAACCACTGCCTTCACCAACTTCGAGATGGCCAACGCGTTCTACGGAGACTTCGACGGCGACGGCGTAGCGGACATTGCCATGGGCCAGTTTGAAGGCATTGATCTGACCTACGACCCTGACGTCATCTACCACGAGTTTGGCCATGGAATTGTGGGCGGCGTTGCTGCGTTGGGCTTCCTAGATGCCGACGAGACGGGACTTCGCTGGGACGGCGGCGCGCTCAACGAAGGAACCGCAGACGTCATTGCACTGCTGCTCACCCAAGACCCGGCCATTGGCGCCTACGCCGGAACCGCGTTTGACCGAACGGCCATTCGGGACCTTGTTCAGCCGCGCAGCTGCCCCGAGGACTTGGTCGGGGAGGTCCACGCAGACGGCCTGCTGTGGGGGCACCTGTTTTACCGGCTGACGTTGGACGAACGTCTGGAACTCGCTGATGTAGAGGCTCTTCTGTGGGGCGCTCTGAGCACCTGGGGACCGACCACCGACTGGACCGAAGCGGGAGAGTCTCTTCTGGATGCCGCAGAAGACCTGCGCTCTGCGGATGCGCTGTCAGACGACGGAGTGACCGCTGTTGAAGAAGCCGTTTCCGCGGCCAACCTCATTGACTGTGAGCGCGTCATCGACCTCGTGAATGACGAAGAGCACGACGCTCTGCTGCTGTTCACCGGCATTCCAGGCGCATTGGAAGTGCTTCCCGCCGAGGTGCAGTACAGAATCACCATGCCCGCCGACGGGTCAGACGTGGACCTGTGCTTTACCGAGTGGAGTGACCGCACCGACAACATTGGCTACCGCATCCATGTGCGACGCGGACAGCCGGTTGGACACGAGATTGTAGACCTGTCCTTGTTCGGCCTGCGCACCGCCGTTCCAACGGACTTTGACGCGGACTTCGACGGCGAAGGAACCGGCTTGGCACTGACTCTTGGGCCCGAAGGCGACATGGTCACCACCGCCGGCGAGGTCCTGTACGTGTCCTTGGCATCCCGGCCTATCGACGAGCCGGAGTCGCTCGAGTTCACCTTTGCCCGCGTGACGCTACAGATCAACGGCGAGGTCATCGAACCCGCTACGCGAGGCGGATGCTCGTGTAGTCAGTCTGGAACGCCGGTCTTCCTGTGGCCGCTGATGGGCCTACTGCCCATGTTCTGGCGTCGTCGACCGAAAACACCCACCGGAAACTGAAGGACTGGGGCGGCACTCGACAAGTACCAGGCATGCGAACACGACTCCTCTTCTTACTCTTGCTTCCGTTTCTCTCTCTTTCTGCTTGTGCGTCGCACAGTCGCCCGACCATCGTCGTCGAGCAACCGGTCGTTCAATCTTGCGGCTTTACGTCCGACGACCCGGAGCTGGAGCTGGAGCACAAGCGTCGACATGAGGCCATGGAGTTTTTGGGCGAAATCGTTGGCTCAAGCTGCTTTTAGGCCTTCGCAAGTTCCCAGATCTCAACGCGTTCCTTCGTCGTCCGATGCCGTCCGCCGGGACTGCGTGTGGCTCGGACCTTGCGCTGGAGCCGGCTGACCAGTGTGAAGCGCCCTGCCTCCAGCTCCCGTTCAATCGGGTGGGGGACTTCAGGCTGAACCAGGGACATGATGTTCGAGAACACCAGCACCACTCGGCCATCGGCGGCGACGCGGGCGTGGGCTTGGTCGAAGAACCTCTCAAATAGGGCGTCTTCGAAGTACAAGGCGCGGTCGAGTAGGCTCGTCTCTTCGCCCTTGAGCCATGGTGGATTGAAGACGATGAGGTCGAACGGCGTGTCACCGTCGCCCAGAAGGTCGGTGTGGACGGGCTCGATAGGAACGGCACCGTCACGTCGGGCAATCTCGTTGACTACGCTCTTGATGGCGTTTGCATTGGTGTCTGTGGCGACAATGTGCTCGACACCACCGCGAGCCATCAGCAGGGCCAGCACGCCACAGCCCGTTCCCACATCTACGGCTGTCTTCTTTGACCCTTCGTAACCACGTAACCACTGGGCAAACAGCTCCAGATGCGACGTGCGAGTAGGGGCGTAGGTTCCGTAGTACGGGTGAATCTTGCCACCGAGCACGGCCATCTGTACACCGTGGTCGTAGGCCTGCCAGGCGCCGAACAGCTCCTGAACCTGGACGAAGGGCAGGGTGAAGTCGGGGGTATCCGCGTACAGCTCGCGCAAGAACTCAATGTGTTGCGAGTCCTGCAGAGCCAATCGGTGGTTCTTGATGGGAGCGAGCAGGCGCAGTGAAGCGTCTCGGAATGCCCGCTTGAATCCTTGGCGAAGGGCGTAGCTTGCGCCATCTCGCGGTGGACGCAGCGCGTGGTACAGTTCGTCCAAGATCTCGGCACCTGTACTGTAGGCGTCCGTCACCATCAGACGCTCGCCCTTGCGAAGACGCATGACGGCGTTGCCGGGACTGGTGTTCCGGTCGACGGGTTGCGCGCCTTTCAGCGAGACAGGTTCGGGTCGGTACAGCTGCGTAGTCATGCGTCATCCTGTTTGGGAACGGCGCGTGCGATAACCATTTGCTGCGAGGTGTGTGTGGGTCAGTTGGTGAACGGGCAATGGGTAGACGATGACGCGGTCAGCAACGACAAGAGCGGTGAATGGACCCGTCCTGCAACGATTGTGCGCGACTGGATTCGCGCAGACGGAAGCACTCCGTTCACCCCGGAGGTCGGTCGATACCACCTGTGGTTAGCGTACAACTGCACATGGTCGCAGCGCACGTTGATTGTGTTGAATCTTCTCGGGCTGGACCACGCGGTGAGCTCGTCCATTGCCCATGTGCACCGCAATGACGGCGGATGGTGGTTTCGCGATGGCGTTGATGCCCTTCAACCCAACGCCTCACAACCTTGGGAATCGTGGTCCAACACCGATGGGTTTGTCACCGCAGAACCCGTACAAGGACTGTCGCTGCACAGTGTCTACACCGCGCATGATACCCACTACACCGGGCGCTGCACGGTTCCAGTTCTGTGGGACCGGACCCTCGGAAGAGTCGTGAACAACGAGTCTTCCGAGATTGTGCGCATGTTCCAGCATGAGTTCAGCGCTCTGGCCAAGACCCCTCGCGACCTTCGCCCAGAGGCGCTGCGTGCGGTCATCGAACAGACCAACAAGTGGGTCTACGACAGCATCAACAATGGCGTGTACAAGGTCGGCTTTGCACGGTCCCAAGCGGCCTATGAAGCAGCCCTAGACCGTCTCTTCGCCGCTCTCGACCGCTGTGAGTCCATTCTGGCAGGCCAGCGATATCTCTGCGGCAACGAGCTCACAGAGTCCGACATTCGTCTGTTCCCCACGCTTGTACGCTTTGATCCTGTGTATTTCGGCCACTTTAAGTGCAATACTCGGCGTATCTCCGACTATCCGCACTTGTCTGGCTACCTGCGCGACCTGTACCAGACCCCTGGCTTTGCAGAGACGGTCAACGTGCAGGCGTACAAGCTTGGCTACATGGGGCGAAGCGAGCGACTCAATCCGTCACGCATCATCCCGCCGGGACCTGTGCTCGACTGGCATGCACCCTGTGAGGAGCGCAAAGCCCTCTAGAAACACGGGTCGTTTGGCTGACCGGGGGTTCCCGCTTCGGACATGGGCGAGGTGATGGTCAGCTGGTCGCACCACTCGTTCTTGTCGGTCTGAGCCGGGGTGCCCAAGACACTGGGGTCGACACCCGTAGCAATGGCGTTTGTGAACCAGCTGGAGTCGTACGCAATGCGGCCCACTTCAACACCGTCTGGGCGACTGAGGACGACTTCGTCCACGCGGTTGGCCAGGGCCATTCCGTCACCCAGGGTGCTGCGGTTGAAGCCGCCGTCACAGGGTACGCCGCCGTTGAGGGCGGGGTTGGTCTCTGCACACAGAACAAAGTAGCCGTTGGGCGGAACAATGAACGGGCCTTCGAGAATCCAGGTGTCGTTGTCGTCGTCGCGGAAGGTGTAGCCAGCAACGTCGATAGGGGAGCCCGAGGTGTTGTACATCTCGACCCACTCGCCGATATGGTCTTCGACGACTTGCGGGTTGATCATCAGCTCGGTGAAGACCAAGTCGCCCGGCTCAGCGATGACCGGTGCGTCGGTCACGAAGACGGTGACGCTGTCTTGGCCGACTTCGCCGTCTTCGTCTTCCACTTCGAGAGTGACCAAGTGGGTACCGACGGACAAGCCGTCCCAGAACAAGATGGACGAACCTTCGGCCGAGATAGCGCCGGTCAGGTCGCCGTCAACGTCGGACCACCAGCGGAACTCCAGCGCCTCAACAGGGGTGTCGGAGTCGCTGGCTTCACCGCGGAAGGTGAGCTCGGAGCCGGGCGTCACGTCCACGCCGTCATCGGGGCTGGTGATGAGGACATCGGGTACGCCGGGCGCGCCAACAACCGTGATGGCGACTTCGGTAACGGTGAGGTGGTCACGCGAGTCGGTGACGGAGAGGAAGACGGTGTGTGGCCCGCGCTCTACTCCGGTGAAGTCGACGGTCAGGGCGACGTTACCGTCTAGGTCTGACGTGGAGTCGCCAAGGACGACGTCGTCTAGGCTCCATGTTGCGGTGAGCGTCTCGATGGGGTCGAGGTCGTCGTCGACAACGCCGGTGAGCTCTACAGAGCCGCGAACAACGAAGTCTCCGACTCCTGGCGCGGTGATGACCGCGTCGGGCGGGCCGTCTTGCGCGGTGAGACCATTGTCGTTGTTGGTACAGCCGACCGAGAGGACGACGAGGGCCAGAGCAGACACAGCGCGCATATTGCCTCCAAGAGGGAGCGCGACGTAGCTCGGTGGCCCGTTATGAAAACTGTCGTCAGTCTGTTGTCACACGTCCGTTTCATGGAGCGTTACCTGCCCCGCGAGGTGTGCCCATGTCTGACGAGACCGAAGTCCAACGTGTTCGCAATGGTGATGACGAGCGTGAAGAGCGCCGTGCCATCCGGTTCGCGAGGAAAGTCGTCACCTTTATTACGGACCAGAAGCTGGAGCGGGCGCTGACCCTCCCGCTGTCTCCCAGTGTCGAGCGCAGTCTTCGCGAGTGGCATGCAACACCGCGTCGCAAAGGAAAGCGCGCTGTGGGACGGCTTGAAGATCGCATGGTGCGCGAGGTTCGCTTGGCCAACCTGCTGGAGCTGGTCGGCATCATGCGTGAGGGCATGCAGGCGTACAAGACCGGTGCGGCCGTCGCAGCGGAAGCCTGGGGAGAGCGCTTGGTCACCGATGGAGACTCCGCCCTTCAAGAGCTTCTAGAGGAAGTTCCAGCGGTTGACCGGCAGACCTTCCGGCGTCTGATTCGTGCCGCTCAGAAGGAAGAAGAGCGCGGCGCCGCTTGGGCGGCGTTGGCCAAGGAACTGACGTCCGTCTTGGCCTAATCGGTAAAGATGGGGTGGTTGCAGGCGCGAGCGGCGTCGCAGTCCTCTGCACACGTGGCCTCAGTCAGACAGGTGACGTCTACGTCCGTCAGGCACGCAATCGTGGTGGTCATTGTGCAGTCGATGCTGCATTGACCGGCGTCGTCCGACAGGCCGCAGCCCACCAAGAACTGGCACACGTCGCCTTGGGCATCTCCGCACACGTCATTGGCGCCGCCAAATGTCAGGCAGTCGTCCGCGTCATATTCGGGGTCTAGGTCCGGAAAACACTCGGCCTCGGTGTCGATTTCCGTGTCCACGCCAGTGTCTACCGATGTGTCTGCGTCTGTTCCGGCATCCGTGTCATCGGCGGCTTGGTCACATCCCATGAGCAAGGCGGCTAGTAGGGCGAGTCGATACATGTTTGGCTCCATTCGTGTCCCGACCGCGACGTAGCGCGTAATTGCCTGATTTGGAAGGTCGAATGGTTCATCTGTTTCGCTCGAGTCGTGAGCGTCTGTCCAATCGGGACCTCCACCGGTTCACCGGGGACTCGCTGCTGGACAGTGTCGCGACTGTCATCTGTGGTGCGGAGTGCCTGGCGCGAAAGGAGTTCTTTGAGAGCTACGAAGTGGCCAAGCGCATCCTGAGGCGTCACCGAGGCGGACCGGTTGTTGACCTGGCGGGGGGACACGGACTCGTTGGGTTTTTTGTGGCGCTGATGGACCGTGGGACGGACAGCATCTGTGTTGTGGACAAGCGCATCCCGAAGAGTGCCGCACGGCTTCGCGAGGCGCTGTCGGTCAAGTGGCCGTACGTCACTGAGAAGTGGCAGTTCCAAGAGGGCAAGGTGCAGGACGCCGTCATCACCGGTGCTGACCGCGTTCTCGGCATTCATGCCTGTGGGGGGCTGACAGATGAGGTGTTGCGGCTGGCAGGCGAACATCGCGCGCGAGTGGCTGTTCTTCCGTGTTGCCACAGTCACGCGACGCTGGACTCTGGCGGGCTCGAAGGCTGGATGCCAATGGAAGTGGCCATCGATTCCACGCGCGCATTGGCCCTCCGCGCCGCCAACTACCGAGTGTTTACCACCACTATCTCTGAAGACATCACGCCGATGAATCGCATGTTGTTGGGGACACCTGTGGAATGGGTGCGGCCTGGCAAGGGTGGGGCGTGACCGCTCTCCGGTAGAGGCGGCCTACACACGTTCCGCTCAGTTGGAGCCGGTGTGACCAATCGCCGGCAAGAACGACCCACTGGGCGTCACGCCGCCGTCCGTGTCCACTCGAATGCGACCGTCGCCACCCCCACCATCGGTCGGTGAGGCTCCGTTCAGGACTGAGTTGCGTCCGCCGGCTGCGGTGATGGTTCCGTCGTTGACGATGCTCGACGCCACTAGCCAGATCGAGCCGCCTGCTCCCGCACCTCCTCCGCCTGCAGCACCGACGTTCTGTGTGGCGCCACCCTTGCCGCCGACTGCGAGAATCGCTCCAGTTACCGCTACGGTGATGCTGCCTGTAGAGGTGATTCGCACGGCTCCACCGCCCGCTCCGCCACCGCCACCGCTGTAGCGAGTACTCGCGCCGCCGAGACCACCTCCGCCGCCGCCGCCGCCACTTCCGCCGTCCAGCGTAGTGAACGCCGCACTACCGATTGTGCTGCCGCCTGCACCTGGACTTGCGTTGTAGCCGGCGTACCCGCTGGTTGCGAAGCCTCCGCCGCCGCCTTCTCCGCCGTTGATGTATTGACCACTGGTTTGAGTTCCGCCGCGGATTCCGGGTCGGGGGCCTGCGCCATTCGATCCCGCGGAGGTGTACGCTCCGCTGATACCGCCGGAGAATCCACCGCAGGTGCCCGCACCGGGCTGTGCTCGGGCAGGTGTACCGCTGGAGGCATTCCAGTACTCCCCGTTGTTTCCTGTCAGGTCCAAGGTGCCCTCAATGAGCACGTTGCCGGTAACGGTGATGTCCAGGGGAGTGGTACAGCCCGGTGTGCAGCTCACGACAACGCCTGCTGGGATGTGCAGCCCATCGAGTGATTGTGTGCCGCACAATGTGGTGTTGACGCTCGGGCACAGTCCGCTTCCTTCACACCCGTACAGGTCGGCTGGCAGCTCGACGTGGCCGCGCCGCAGCCGCGCGTTCATCGGAACTGTGACGCCTTCACCAACAGTGACCCGTGCCGCCAAGGTAGCGCCGTCATGCATCGTGACGTCGTCCGCAATCAGTGCGCCGCGGCCAATACGGACCTCGCCGGTAGTCTCAAAGCCGTCGCCGATGGTGCTGTCTTTGCGAACGCGCAGGTCTCCGCCAATGATGGCGTCTGCGCCCACAACGCTGTTGGGGCCAATGACGATGACAGCGGAAGGGGCACAGGTCAGGGTGAAGGGGCTGTTCGCGGCCATGGAGGCTCCGCGAGCAATCACCAGATCGGTGTCGCAGTCCACGGCGAATCCAGGGCCGGATGCGGATCCACCGAGCGTGCTCCGGGCTCCAAGAGTCGCGGTGCCGGTGACCCGCACGTAGTCACCCACGATTCCCGCGTAGCTCAGCTCCAGTCCGCCGGGGAATGATGCGCCGACTCCGACGGAGGCAGACCGACCAATGATGGACCCATCTCCCAGCACGGTTCCTGCACCGATGGTGGCTTGGCGCCCAATGATGGTGTTGACGCCGAGCACCGTGGTCGTCCCACTAGCGCCGTCTACCTGGGCGAAAGCCGCTACATAGGCGTCTTCAGAGACCGTGACGCCCGCGCCAATGACGGCGTGATGGCCAACATAGGCACCCGTCTCGACTGTGGCCGACGCGTCGATGGAGGCGGTTGACTCGACGATCGCGCCTGGCGAGATGCTTTGTGCGAGCGCTGCGCTGGGCATCACGAGTGCGAGGACAAGGACGGTTTGAGTTCGCATGAGTTTCCCAGTTCGAATGTGGACTCTTTATAGC
This sequence comes from uncultured Pseudomonadota bacterium, assembly GCA_913061235.1. Classification (GTDB taxonomy): domain Bacteria; phylum Myxococcota_A; class UBA796; order UBA796; genus CAJXTB01. Next base: position 55,016 of record CAJXTB010000029.1, read on the forward strand.
ATGGGAGTCTCTGAATTCGGGCTGCGAAACGGCGGTGGGGCTGGATCGATGCGCAAAGAAAAAGGCCGCGATTCCCGAGGGAATCGCGACCTTTCAAAATGGCGCCCGTTGCTGGATTCGAACCGGCGACACACGGATCCAAAGGCAGTGGTTGCAGTGAGACGAAGCGCATGAAAGCGCGGTTTTGTTCCACCAGAACTATCGTTCAGAGCACGACCGAACGTCTGCTGTCTCTTGTCTTCGGGGACGGCCGTTTCGATGACTGAACTCATTTTGCGTGGTTCACCTATGACCTCCTCAAGGCCGTTGCCTGGACCCTTCTGCGACCACGCCGTGCAAGTGGCCGAGACGTTGCCGCGGACTGCAGACCGGACCGCTTGCGCTGGGCAAGTTCCTCGAGGCCAAAGATGCCGTTGTGCGAGCGGCAGTCGCGGAGGCATCCAGTAGTCCCATGCCAAGATGACTCGTGACGACAAGGCGCAATACGGTTTTTGGTCTCGGCCAAGAGCTGAACGGCGGGCTGTTGCGGTCAGGAAATACAGACGTTCGCGGGGCGTTCGCTAGTTCGTACTTCGCCGAGACGTGGCGGGTGTAGCTCACGACGCCGAGCGTCGAGGTGTGGCTAGCTTCTATTGCTGAGTAGCCCCGCGTTTCAGGCCAATCTCTTGCTCGACTTCAACCCCTAGGAGCATCCCTGTGGGCTGACCCATCGTTTCGGGTGGGCTGGAAGGCTGGATGCCGATGGAAGTTGCCATTGATGCAACGCGTCCTGCAGCCCTACGACGCGTCAACTACCGGTTCTCTACCACCACCATCTCCGAAGACATCACGCCTATGAACCGGATGGTGTTGGGCTCGCATGTTGAGTGGGTGCGTTCTTCATGGGGCAGACGGTGAGCCTACCGGTGTCACACTCAAGCCGCGCTGACGCAGTCCGCACACCGCCCCATCGCGCGAACCCGGTACTCGGCGCCCTCAAGCACAGTGGGAATACTCCCTTCCGGCGTTTGCAGCTGTACCGGCGGCAGGCAGCTGACATCGCCGCAGTCTTCGCACAAGAAGTGGCCGTGGTCTGCATTCACGGTGCGACACTTGTCATTGAGTTCGTATCGCCAAACCCGGTCGCCAAGATCCATCCTGCGCAGAATGTCGACATCCGCGAGGTCGGACAAGATGCGCCACACAGAGGCCTTGTCGTACACGCCGCCTCGTAGCGCCTCCATCACCCCTTCGTGGGTCATTGGACGTGCTGCCTCGTGCAGTGCCACCAGCACGTCGATGCGGGAACTGGTTGCGCGAAGCCCCTTTGCGCGAATGACCTCGCGTACTTCTGCGCGAATGTCTTCCAGATGTGATGCCACACAGACCCCCACGAACACTGGCCAACTGCGGTTGGGACGGCTTTTCCGGCCGACTACGCGCCGACGATGAGCATAACGCTCCTCGGCTGCAAGGTGAACTTCAGTTGTTATTGCCTGTAAGATGCAGTTGCGATTTACTTGCAATAACGACTGAGTATCAGTTACTGTGGTGGGCATGACTGTTCCCGTTACTATCGTTTCCGCTAGCTCAACATCTGCTGTGTCCTACTTTCTAAGTAGTGTCTCGCGCTCTGTTCCGGCCGGGTTGCTGGTGGTTGTTCCAGGCACACACCGCTCCCGTCGCCGTCGGCAGCTCACTCCTTGGGTGCATACGACCCCGCGCCTCGCGCGATGGGGGGAGGGCTGTGGATGCTGCACGGTGCGCGCCGACGTCGCATCTAAGCTACGCCGAGCCATTGAGACGGACGGAGTCGACCACGCCGTGGTCGTGTTGAACGTGAACGACGACCTTGAGCCGCTCCTCAAGACCTTCACTGTGGCCGACTCCCACAATCGCCGCCTACAAGACGTGGCACACGTTTCGCGTTTAGTTGTAGCGGCAGAGTCCGCCGCCATTGTGCATAGCGTGCAGGCGCAGCCCAACCCCGGACTTGTCGAACGCATTGAGCTCGCCGATGAGGTGGTGGTTCACGCGGACGCTGACGACGACATGACCCGTCAGGCCATTGACATCGTCTCGGCGCTCAACCCGTCGGCCACTGTGAGTACGGATGGCAGCGCGTCACTGAAGGTGCCCTCCCCAAGCCATTGGTTCACCCTGTCCGATGCCCGTTCACGTGCCCAAGAGCAGGTCACAGCGGATACCGAGTACGCTCAACAACGCCGTCGATTCCTGGTGCACCGGCCCATGCATCCCGGACGTCTGCTCAGCTTTCTGCGCGACCTTCCGCCCGGCCTGTGGCGCCTGACTGGTGCGTTTTGGGACGCGTCTCGCCCCGCCGAGGTGGGCTTCATCGACTCGGTCGGCTCTCGAATATCAGTCCGCCACGCGGGCACTTGGTTGGCTGCAGTACCTGACGAGCGCCATCCCCCCGGGGCCGTCATGACGCTCAAACAGCGAGGCCAGTGGGACACGACCTACGGCGACCGCTGCCAGGACCTAATCCTGTCTGGGCATTTGGGCGCCGTCACGCAAGCCGCCCGCGCTCTCGCTGAATGCCTACTTACCGATGACGAGCTGGTCACTCCTGATGAGTGGTCCACGCTTGCACAGCCCACTTTGTGGGACCTGGAGACAACATGAACACCGATTGGCTCGACCGTTTTGGTGGCGCTGCAAGTTCACTGTGCGCGCTGCACTGCCTGTCGCTTGCACTCGCCCCCGCCGTCATCACATTGTTTGGCATGGACCACGCGACACATGGCACCCTTGAGTGGTTCTTCTTCAGCATGGCTGCCAGTTTTGCCGCCATGGCCGCTATCGCTGGCTACCGCACCCATCACGCCATGTGGGTGGTTGCAGGCTTCGCCGTCGGCCTGTTGGTCTTGGCCACTGGACGCATGGGTGAGGCGCTGTCGCTGTTTGAAGGCGGCGTGTACTTTGCGGTCGCCGGTGGGGGCATCTTGGTTCTCAGCCATATTGCCAGCATCCGCCAATCGCGGATTTGTCGTAATGCGTGCTGCTGATGGCTGTGGCCCTGCCGGTCACGCTCCTCACGGGCTTTCTAGGGGCAGGCAAGACCACGTTGCTCAACCACATCGTTACTGGTGCCCCAAACACACGGTTTTGTGTGGTGGAGAACGAGTTCGGCACGGTGGGCGTCGACAACGAACTAGTGGACTCGAACGCTGCTGCGGTCTTCAGCCTCAATGAGGGTTGTGTGTGTTGCGATGTGCGCGACGACCTCGTTGCACTGTTTGAACGCCTCATCGACGAACGTCTTGCATACGACCATGTCCTCATCGAGACGTCAGGTCTGGCCAACCCAGGACCGGTCATGCGGGTGATTGAAAGGATGCGAGGTCATTTTCGTCTGCATGGTGTCGTTGCGGTGGTCGATGCCGGTCATGCGCGGCTGGACCGGAACGCCAATCCCACGTGGACGGAGCAACTCGCAAACGCCGACCTCATCGTGTTGAACAAGGTCTCGTCGTCCTCGGATGTACAAGGCTTGGCGGCGGAGCTTACCCAGCTCAACCCTGTCGCTAGTCAGGTACAGGTTGACCACGCCCGCATCGACATCGAATCGGTCTTGTCCCTCAACAACCACGACATCGAACGCATCCCTGCCCGGTCTACGCACGCGCACGACCGGGACGTTGGCTCGGTGGTAGCGCAGGTCGACGGACACTTGGACCCGGTGAAGTTGGACGCGTGGTTGGGAGCGTTGGTCCGAACCCGCTCCATGGAGCTGATGCGCATGAAAGGCATCCTGGCTCTGGACGGTCACGACGAGCGATTCGTTTTCCAGGCGGTACGCAGTCAACTGGACGTTCAGCCGGGGCAACACTGGGGCGATGACGAGCGCCTCACGCGCATCGTTTTCATTGGCCGAGGCCTCAACCCATTGCAACTACAGTCCGGCCTGCAAGCCTGTGCCGCGACCCAGACATGCCCAGGAGCAGTATGAGCACCACATCTGAACCCATCGAGTGGCTTGTTGTGGGCGGGGGTATTCACGGCGTACACATTGCCATTCGCCTCATTGCCCAAGCGGGTATTCCATCAAACCAAGTGACCATAGTTGATCCCGGTCCGCGCCTGCTCGACGCCTGGCGACGGTGTACTGGCAATACCGGAATGACCCATCTTCGCTCACCATCGGTGCACCACCTTGGGCTCAATTCCTTTGACCTAATGGACTTCTCCGGGGCCAACCGTAGAGGCAAAGGTGCTCAAAAGGGTGACTTTGAAGCGCCGTATGCTCGCCCCTCTGTTGCACTCTTTGAAGCGCATTGCGACGAACTCATCGAGCGGTATGGACTCAACGAGCGGCATGTTGAGGACCGCGTCGTGGGCGTTGAACCCGACTGCGAAACGGTCACGGTGACCCTTGAGTCGGGCCGCACACTGACCGCTCGACACGTGGTGTTGGCCCTGGGTGCGTCCAGTCAACCCCGCTGGCCAGAGTGGGCCACGGCGCTCAAAGCCGATGGAGCCATGGTTAAGCAGCTGTTCGAACCGGGATTCAGTCTGCAGCCTAGCGACTGGCCCGAGCGTGTGGCCGTGGTTGGTGGTGGAATTTCAGCCGTTCAAGCCGCTCTTCGATTGGTTGGTGAGGGGCGGCAGGTCACGTTGCTCGCCCGTCATCCGTTCCGTAAGCATCAATTCGACAGTGACCCCGGCTGGGTGGGCCCTAAGAACATGCGCGGGTTCGCCACTGTGACCGATTTGTCGAAGCGTCGGCGCTTGATTCGCACGGCACGTCACGCAGGCTCCGTTCCGCCCAAACTGTACCGTTCGGTAAAGCGCGCCATCAACGACGGTACGCTGCAACACGTCATCACCGAGGCCTACCCGACCCAAGATGACGACGGATTGCACCTGCAAATGAAGGACACCCGCATTGGGCTCGACGCCGTGCTCTTGGCCACCGGTTTTGAGTCGCATCGTCCGGGTGGAGCTCTGGTCGATGCGCTGGTGCAGACACATGCGCTGCCGTGTGCCGCCTGTGGCTACCCGGTCGTCGATTCTCACCTTCGCTGGCACCCACGTGTGTTCGTGACGGGCCCACTCGCCGAGCTGGAGCTGGGACCGGTCTCCCGCAATATTGTGGGCGCTCGTCGCGCGGCCGAGCGTATCGTACGCGTCGCAATGGCATCGTGATGCGGTACACACTCGCCTTGTTCGGTTGGCTGATAGCGGGCTGTTCGGCCGATGAGCCGCTACCCGCTCGCGCCGTATTGCAGGGAGATCTGTTGATATCCCAGCTATACACCACCGGTGCTGCCCCATCGGGCGGGACGGACCACTACTTCTCTGACCAGTTCATTGAGTTGGTGAACACCACGGAAGACCCGCTTGACCTGAGTGGTCTGCGCGTCGCTGATGTGTATGGAGCGGCCGGCGAAATCAACACGGGCATGCTCCCCGATAGCTTTCGAAACGAACAACCCGACAACGTAGTGATGTCGACGGTGTGGCGCATTCCGGACGGCGCCCGTGTCGAGCCTGGTGGGACCGTGGTCATTGCGCACGATGGCACGAACCATCGGCCCTTCTCGGAGGTCGACCTGTCTGCGGCGGCGTTCGAGTCGTACGTCGCTGACTCCGAGCGCGACGATGACCACCCAACCGTGCCCAACTTAGAGTCCGTCGTCTATAACGGCGGCTTCGACTGGCTGATCACGGTGTTTGGCCCCAGTGTGGTGTTGCTCGACGCCGATACTCCTCTGTCTGAAGTACGCGCACTCCGTAGTGGCGTCTTGCCAACGGCACCGTTGGACGCCGTGTTGGATGGGGTCGATACCCTCATGGACGCAGAGTCGGAAGCCTTCAAGCGCCTACCGGACGCCGTCGACGCTGGTTTCGCCTGGGCGGATGGTCCCTACACAGGCGTGGCACTCCACCGTCGCCAGACCAACGGGGTTTGGCAAGACACAAACAACAGCTCCGATGACTTCGAACGGGACGTCCCCCAACCCACGCAGACCGTGTCGAGCGGGAACGTCACAGGAACCCCACGCATCACGCTAGGCACGGGCACCACATCCTTTGACGGGCTCAGTGATGGAGACACTGTCGAGCTTGTCGCCGGGATTCAAGGCGGCTGGCATATCGACTTGGCTGTTCAGGGGGAGGGGGTAGACCCAAGTGGTGTCACACTGGTCTACGACGCAGTTCGGTCTGATGGCGAGCGCGTCAGCTTCATCACACAAGCCACCCTGCAAGAGGGAAGCGTGCTTGACGCAGACCCCGGCTGGCTGCGTGTAGGAGACCGCGTGGTGTTGGACATCGACGACCCGAATGACGTAGTCGGCGAGACTGTAATTGTACGTGTCACGGCTACCTTGGACCAAGCGTCATGGTCGGATGAGAGAAGCGTTCAGATCGGTGTGGACTCACCTTAAGATCACTTAATGCAACTGAGTTGCTATAGAGTATAGACTGCAATAGTAGTCGGGGACGAGGTGTCCTCTGCTTACCAAAGCCATTCAACGCTGCGCGACCTTCCGCCCGCGAGTCCGAGGACTCATGGCTGCGTGCGCGTGTGGGTGCGCCTGCTCCTTGTGTCTGACGACACCCTGTTGGGCGGACCCCGGAGAGGATGCAGAAGACGATGTTCTGGAGATCACCGTTCATGCGGATGACCCAGACGTCGAAGACATTCGAGCCCGCACCACGATGGATGCCGTAGATCTTGAGCGACGCTCGGGAGACGACCTTGCGGACACGTTGGCCGGTATCGCCGGGGTTCGTACAGCAGGGGGCACCGCTGACGCTGCCAAGCCGATTATTCGCGGGCACCAAGAGCGACGTCTGCTCGTGCTGAACGACGGTGTGCGTCACGAGAGTCAGAAGTGGGGCCCAGACCACGCCACCGAGGTCGACCCCTTTTCCGCAGGGCAGATCAGTGTCATTCGCGGCGCGGCTGGTGCCCGCTACGGTCCAGACGCCATCGGCGGAGTCATCTTGGTTCAGCCTCCTCCGCTGCGTAGCGAGGTGGGCGTGGGGGGCGTCACCCGAGCCAGCTTTGAGACGAACGGCCGACGTCCCTACCTTGCGGCGCGCGTCGATGTCGTACCGGCCGCTGCCCCTCGGCTTTCGGCACGTGTGTCCGCTAACGTAGGAGTCGGCGCCAACCGGTCCGCGCCCGACTACGTTCTAGGAAACACCGCGTCGCGCACCTACAACCTGGGAGCGACCCTTGGCTACACCTGGGACGCGGGTCAAGTGCGCGCCTCATGGACTCACCATGCGTTTACAGCGGGCGTGTTCTACGGTGTTCAAAACGGTACCCCAACCGACTTTGCCGCACAGCTGAACGCCGAACAACCGGCCACGGCAGACTTGTGGTCTTCGACCTATGACATCGACCGTCCGTATCAGGACGTGACCCACGACATGGTCCTTGTAAATGCGGACCTGATTGGCGAGTGGGGCACTCTAGACCTCACCTACGCCTTCCAGCTCAATCACCGCCAAGAGTTCGACTCGGTGCGTGAAGGCATCAGCGGCCCACAGTACGATTTCACCCTGCGCACCCACTCGGTCGACGCGCTCTACCGGCACTTGGCTGTCTCCTTACCGTTTGGCGAGCTCGATGGCGGGGTTGGTGTGCAGGGTACCTTTCAAGAAAACGTGTACAGGGGTTACGCGTTGCTGCCCAACTACCGGTCGTTCGGTGGCGGGGTGTTTGCGTATGAACGATTGTCGCTGCGTCGCATTGACGTGGAAGCGGGGGCCCGTCTTGACGGACTGTCCCGTGTTGCGTTTGTCGGAGACGACGACTTCCACCGCCACGTTCAGCGTGGCACCCTCGACGAGTCCACCTGTGAGGTTTCACCGGCCCACGCCCGATGTCCAGCCGCGTACTCGGCCGGCTCGGTGTCACTGGGTGCCCTTGCGCACATTGTGCCGAACCTATTGGACGTCAAACTAGACCTGTCACGCGCGAGCCGATTCCCCAACGTTGACGAGCTGTACCTGATTGGGAGTGCGCCTTCGTTTCCCGTATACGCGCTCGGCAGCCCTGATCTGGCGGTTGAAACAGCCTGGGGCGCGTCGCTCACGACTGGAGTGCGTCACCCCTGGGTCAAGGCGGAGGTGTCTGCCTACGGGCAGGTCGTTGACGACTACATCTACTTCTCGCCCGACCTGAATGTGTCTGGAGCCCCACGATTTGACGTCACGATTCGCGGTACATGGCCTCGGTTTACCTACCAGGCTGTGCAAGCGATGGTGTACGGAGTCGACGGAACGGTGTCGGTGGCGCCCGAGCAGTCACTCGGCGTCGATTTGCGTTTCGCAGCCGTTCGCGCGCAGGACCGCCAGACCCAAACCCACCTGATCGGCACGCCACCGGACCATCTCACCGCCTCCGTGGTCGGTCGCCTGCCGACCGTTGGTGTGCTTCACGACACTCAGGTTCGTGCCACCACAGAACTTGTCGCGCGTCAGACACGCACGGATGACCACGCGGACTTTGCTCCCGCACCACCTGCCTACGCGCTGTTTGGGCTGTCCGTCGAGACCGAGCTCGGGTCGCGGACCCCGGTGCGACTTGGGGTGGATGTTCACAACCTTCTGAACACATCCTACCGAGATTACACGAGCTTACTCCGATATTATGCCGACCAACCTGGACGCAACATCCGGGTTCGCGTCGGCGTCCCCTTTTGATTGCACACTCAGGATTGCCGACATGAAATGGATCACTCGATTGGCCCCATTGGGCCTTCTCTTCACTACTGCCTGCTCGGACGTTGAAGCGCCGGATGGCTGCCACTACCACGACGACGAACTGCACTGCGACGATGACAACCACGGCCTTGCCACCACCGTCATCCTCAACTTCACCCCATCTGGCGGCGGCGACACATTGTCGTTTGAGTGGAACGACCCGGAGAATGATGGCAACCCGGTCGTCGACGACATCCTGCTTCCCGACGCCTCTGACCACGACCATCACGACGCGCAAGAGTACACGCTTGACGTGGAAATCTGGAACGAACTGGAAGACCCTGCATCGGACGTCACGCCTGACATCGACGAACAGGACCACTTCCACCAGTTCTTCTTCACAGGCTCGGCTGTGCGCGGTCCAGCCGTCGGAAACAACCCGGACGCCATCATCCGCCAAGCCTACGCAGATGAAGACGAGAACGGCCTGCCAGTCGGCTTGTCCAACACCATCACCACGGTCGACTGGGGCACTGGAGAGCTGACCGTCACCCTGCGCCACATGCCGGAGGAGAACGGCGAGACGGTCAAGACTGAAGGGCTTGCAGACGCCGTCGCGGACGAAGGCTTTGGCGGCATCGGCGGTGGCAACGACATCGAAGTGACATTCAACATTGAGGTCGAGTGACCTCCACCCATTCCTAGGAGAATTCCATGAAGCGTATCCATCTGTTGGCCTTGGCCACCCTATTTGCTCTCGGAGCCTGTTCCTCGCCCGGCGAAGTCGGGGACGAGTGCGAAGTCGACGACGACTGCGTCGAGGGCCTTGAGTGCCACTTGCACGAGCATGAGGAGGGCGAAGAATCCGACCACGGCGACTGTGAAGAGCACGACGACGAAGAAGAAGAAATGGACTGAGAGACCACGGTCGGACAAGCGGTGAGGATGCGGTCAGTTCAACGGACCCTCCTCATCGCTTCGTCGCAAAACGCATGGCTAACGACGATTAGAACTCCCGACGACGGGGAATTCTAGGCGTCGTTGACCAACGAACTCGCTTTCGGTGTCCTTCACCGCTGAATACACGCCGGCGTTTGTGGGCCGACGGTGTGGCGTCCTTTCTGTTCAAAGAAAAAGGCCGCGATTCCCGAGGGAATCGCGACCTTTCAAAATGGCGCCCGTTGCTGGATTCGAACCGGCGACACACGGATTAACAGTCCGTTGCTCTAACCAACTGAGCTAAACAGGCATTTGCTGACCGGCTCACATGAGTGTTCCGAAGCCCGGCCGTTCTAATACCCCTCGCGCGGTGCGTCAACAATGTCTGCTACGACGTGATCAGCTTCTCGATCTTCGCTGCGATGGAGAATGAGACAGACGCTGATCGATCGAGACACGAATGACGTGATCTGTCCGGTACTCTCGGCATGCCTGTAGGGGTGATGCCGTCGCTGGCGGCATCGTCGTTCTTTGGCACGAGTGATGCAAAGAAGGAAAACAGACCCCTGCCACATCAGAAAGGGGTTCGCTTCCCGACGTGTCATGTGTCGTAAGCGATGTCCCAGTCGGGATGCAGTAATTGTTCCCCGTAAGCAAGTTCAATCAGGTAGGGTCTAGGCCCAGTCAGGAGCCAAGTATGCGTAAGATGATGATTGTGTTGGCCGCTTTGCCGTTCGCTGCTTGCAGCGACGGTGTGACGTTCGATCTCACAAGTACGATGGAAGCGCAGACGCGCGGCGTCGCAATGTTCAACTGGAACGACCAAGGTGTGGCAGGAATGCTGGACCAGACCTGTTCCTTTGATATTGCTGAAGGCCGTGTCCTTGGTGACCTTGTTGACCTCCCTGGTACAGACGACCGCGTTGTCGACGGTGACGGCGCTCAGGCCCTCGTCACAAGCGGCGGCGATGTTTGGAGCGTAAGCGACTGGGGCGAGACCTTCGCTCTGTCCACTCCAGGCAGCGTCCTGGACGCAGCATTCACCCGTGACGGCGTCGCAACCCTGACCGGAAGTGCAGACGGTTGTGCCGTTCACTTTGCAGACGGCTCGGAGACCAGCGTTGGCCTCGCAGGCGTGGATTGCTTGAGCGCGAGCCTCGAGAGTACTCGTAGCAGCGACTTCGTCTTCGTCGCAGACGGAAGCAGCGTTGTCCGCGTTGACCACGGCACCACCCTTGAGATCGAGCGTGGCGCTGACCTGATGTCGTACGACGACGGCGCCTCGGTTCTCGTCATTGCCAACAGCAATGGCTCGGACATTCGCGGCCTCGACGCCAACGGTGTCACCGACTGGACCGTCACCGTTGACGGCACCGTCGACTCGTTGGATGCCATGGGCTGGGAGCGCTTCACGGTTGTCTCCTTCACCACGCCAGGAGGAAACTCCGAGATTGTTGTTCTCAACAGCGGCAATGGCGACGTTCACGGCCAGGTTGAAGTTCCGGCCACCGTCGAAGTCACCGCTTCGCCAGATGGCGCCACGGTTGCTCTAGACGACGGTGGAGCTGTCCACTTCTACGACGTGAACCCGCGCAACGCCGTTCTCGGCGCTCCTTCGGTTCAGCCGCAGACCCAGCCGACCTTCGGCGACTAGTCGCTTAGGTTGACGATGGGCCCGCCCTGGAGTTCGCTCCTCGGCGGGCCTTTTCTATGTGGCCTGTCGCGGTTCGAGCTGCGTGGTCATCACGGCGTGGAGGCGACATGCAGCGCTCTTCAAGCTGGCGTTGAGGTCAGGGGCGACGACGAGCGCGGCAATGATGGCCATGGCTGACACGTTGCTTGGCTGGTCATGGTCTTCCAGTCGACTCAGCCGAAGGTCCGATGTCTCTGGCGTTTCTGAACGTGGGACGTCTTCCCCAACGAGGCAGTCGACCAAGGCGTGAAGCGTTGTCTCCGACACGCCTTCGGTGCGAACAGCCACGAAGAACAGCGCCAAGACCCTTCGGATGTGGTCGTTGTGCACGTACTCCCAGTCCATTTTCAGGACAACCCAGGCCAAGAAGGCTGTGGCGAGGGCTGTCGCCTCCGGGCCTAGAAACAGGGCGCTCTCAGCGATGAAGACTGCGGTGTCTCCGCTGGCAATGTCGAACTGCGAGTACTCGAGAACATCTGCATAGGCGAGTGTGACGCAGGCCGTCAGGCGCATTCCGTGCCATTCCCGCAGCGTGTAGCTGTTGGCGTACGACTTGTGGGGAATCCCATCCGTCAGGTGGGTCCAGCGCGTGATTGCAAAGGCCTCGGACGGGTAGATATGCCAGTCAGAGTCGTCTTCAGGCAGGCCGTTGTCGCGAAAGGCGCGCATTGCAGCCATGTAGGCGTCTGCATCGCCAATCCATGGCCGCGTCGCGATGGTGTACATCTGCTCGTCCGTCAGTCTTGACCAACAGAAATCCAGCAGTGGCTGTTCGGCCGGCGCTAGAGCGGCGATGAGCGGAAGTATGTCCATGTCCAGAGGCTAGCCCAGGACCGGCTCAACACGCGAACTACCAGAGGAATCCAACGGAGACGTCAGGGAAGACACCCACGCCAACGTCTACGCCAACGTTGACCTGAATGGGCTTGGGTGGGTCCCACTGTCCGCCGATTCCAATGAGTGGGTAGGCAGAACCGCTCGCCCACAAGATACCGAGCGAGGTCTCGAACTGGAAGTCGCTACGGGACTGAAAGTCTACGTAGATCTGGGTCATTGGAGCCAGGTAGATGCCGCTGTAGATCCAGGTTCCGAGGCCGGCTTGAAGTCCGACGCCGTCCACTGTCCTGCCCTTGGCCTTCCACTCCACGCGTACGCCGTTGTTCAGACCGGCGTCGAACCCAACCAGTATTCCCTCGCGTGGGTCATTCGCTGCGGGGTGTGCGCGGTCCTCACGCCAGCGTTGCGAGCGCCAGCTTCCGTAGCTGTCCGTGGGTTGGGCCGGCTCACCGCCTTCGGCTGGGACGGCGAGGGGACGCTCGCTTGTCCAGCCAGCGTAGGGGTCGGTGCCGGGTGGCGGGGCTTGTGTGGTCTGCTGTGGAGCGACGACTCCGGGGGCGTTGAACGCTGGCCCTCGGGCGATTTGTTCACTCGCAAGCTGTGAGACGAGTCGGAACGACTCGGCCTGCTCTGGATAGGCAGACACCCCAGTAATGGCGATGGTGAGCGCCTCTGTCCAGCGGCGCTGCGTCAGGTGCTCCGTGGCTTGTGCCAGGGCGATTTCGCCAGGAGAACGCGTGTCCTCCACAACCGGTTCCGATTGGGGCTCGTCGACACTCGGTGCATCGCTCTCAACCGGCACCTCACCCTCGGGCGAGTCTGTGGTCGGAGCGTCTGGGTCGTCGGGGCCGTCGGCACCAATCAAGAGCAGAGCGATAAAGGGGAGAAGGGTCTTGCGAGTCACGAGCCACTCACTCCGAAGGTGTAGAGGAGCTGAAGTTGGTACTGAACGAGGTCGCCGTCGAGCACTTGAGCACGAAGCTCCATGCCCTTGCCACGGCCCTTGCTGTTGTTGCTGAGCCAGTGGGCCCCGCCGTTCTTGAAGCGGAACTCTAGGGAGCCGCCAATGCCGATGAGTCGGGGCATCATGACGGTATAGATGCTGTAGCGCAGGGACTTACGGCCGGTCGTTAGACCAAAAGACGGCATGATGTACAGGCCCGCTACATCGAGCTCTCGGTACCAGTGCCGTTGGGTCGGTGCGGTGGTGAAGGCGCCGAAAGGGCGAATCTTGCCGCCGAGTGTACACACCAATGACAGCAGTGGAGAGCCCGTCAAGACCGGGCCGCTTCCGAGTAGATCCCACCCGTCCGTGGGGAAGACCATGCCCATTGCGGCGCCGATTTGGCGCCTGCACTCCGGTCCGGGAGGCTGGTCGCCGTACGGAATGAGCAACCCTGGCGTGGTCTCTGCCACCAGTGTTTCTGGGGTTGAGGTGTCATTTTCCGCTGGAGCATCGCTGTCTCGGCGCCAACCGCTGACGTCGATCTGAGTCTTCTCAGCGGTCGATTGTTCCTGTGCCAACGCAGGTTGTGCGGCAAGAACGCTAAGAAGGAAAATGACGAGAGTCTTCATGCGCGCAGCATACCGCGCCGCACTGTCTCGCGTAGTGACACTCACTGTCGGTCTCTCTTTCGGGCCCCATTGCACTGTACATGTGTGCGTGGGCATCCGCTTGGATCAGTGCTCTTTGTACTCTGACAGCACTCGCAGCGCGCCCTGGGTATCGCCTTGGGCCAGGAGGATGGACGCGTGAACTTCGGCCACTCGCCGATCGGTGGGCGTCAGACGTCTGGCTTCGGCGAGCAGAATGAAAGCTTGTGTGCTCTCGCCAGTGGCCTTGAAGAGTGCGTCCGCGCGAAGAATCCGCGACTCCGCATCTGTCGGTACCGAACAGGCGGTCTCAAGGGGGGTGAGGGCCGCGAGCCACTGTTCATCCGCATGCAGAGCGGCTCCGATGAGCGCAGGAAGCTCGGGGCGCTCCGGTGTCAGGCGGCGCTGTTGCCCAAACGCCTCAGCGGCTTCACTGAAGCGGCCAGCGTCTGCCAGGACATGACCGAGAACACGGTTTACGTCGGCGTTGTCGGGGTCGAGTCGAAGGACAGCGCGAAGGTCCGCCTCCGCTTCGACCAGCCGCCCGGCTTGCCGTCTACACGCACCTCTGACCAACAGCAGACGCGATGACTCTGCGCTCTGGGCCAGGCCTGCGTCGGCCTCGGACACAGCGGCATCACACCGCCCCTCACGCCGGTACAACTCTGCAAGAAGGCCGCGGATAGCGACCTGTTCGGGGTGCTCGGTGCGAATCTGTTCGAGCTGTGCGATGGCTGCCGCGGTGTCTCCGCTAGACAGGACAAGCTCTGCGTGGCGTGCGTGCAGCATCGGGTCGTCAGGCCGGGCGTCAATGAGGGGTTGAAGAGCAACAATGGCAGCTTGTGGGTCTCCAGCAGCTTCCAGAGCGGTCACCAGCATCTGTCGTACGCCGGCGACAGCTGGATACTCGTCTAAGAACTGCTGAAGCAGCACGGCACCTTCTTGTGGAGGACGCGTGCGGGCACGGACCACCACGTCTTCGAAAGCTGTGGCCATGTCGGGTGCATCGCGTGGGTCCATCAGGGGGCCTGAGTCCGTGACGGGAGACCCGGCCATGTAGCCAAGGGAGGCCAGGGCAGCGGCGATCTGTGGGGCGATGGTCGTGGAGCCTACGGAGCGGTCGTGCCCAGCGAGGCTTCGACGCAGACGTGCGACGTCGGCCGGGTGTGTCTCGGCCAAGTTGTGAAGTTCACCGGGGTCGTCGTTCCATGCGAAGAGCTCTGCATACCGGCCGTCAATGAGGCGGTAGGTGTCGTCTTGGGCAACGGCGAGGTCGTGCAGGCCGAGGTTGAGCCGTGGGTAGAGCGACTCAGCGTATTGACTCGTGGACGTTGCATGAACGGTGGTCTGGTTGCCAATGGGCGGTAGTCCAGCGAGCGTCAGCAGCGTACCGGCGACGTCGGTGATGCTTGCCGGACCCGGCAGTCTCTGGGCGGTCACACCCGGTCCAGCCACCACCCACGGAATGCGCATGGTGGAGCGATAGGTCAGCTGTCCATGGGTCAGCTCGCCGTGGTCGCCGTTGCCTTCTCCGTGGTCGCTGAGCACGGAGACCACGACATCATCTCGGTCGCCCAGCGCGCTGATTAGCGCTGCAATCTGTGCGTCTGCGTACGCAATCTCGGCCGCATAGGGCTCGAACTGTGACGCGTACGGCTCGGGAGCTTGGTGTGGGCGGTGCGGGTCGTACAGGTGAACCCACGCGAAGAAGGGCTGGTCGCGAGGCGTTGTGAGCCAGGCGGCAGCGCGCTGGGCCACGTCTTCGCCAAGGTGTTGCGTCACCCCAATGCCGTCCGTTCCAGCCGTAGTCAGGTCGAAACCATCGTTGTAGGTGGCGAATCCCTGGTCGAGACCGAAGCTTGCGTCCAGGACCACGGCGGACACGAATGCGGCGGTGTCGTAGCCGGCCGTCTGGAAGGTTTCGGCAAGGGTTACCTGCGCATCCGGCAGGACAAAGCCCAGGTTGTCGCGCACGCTGTGTTGGTCAGGCCACTGGCCTGTCATGAGCGACGCGTGTGCCGGTAACGTCAGAGGCACAGTGGTCTGAACCTCGTCGACCACCCATCCACGTTCTCCTAAGGCGTCTATGGTGGGGCTTGGAGACGGTGAGGCGCCGTAGATTCCGAGGGCATCTGCCCGCGTTGTGTCGACGGTGATGAGCAGGACGGAGGGTGGCGGTGGTTCGGGGGTACTGCACCCGACAATGAGCCACGCGAGAATCATCCGGCAACTCTACCTGCAAGACTCCAGCCGAGAGCTCCCGCAACAAGCGCGCCCAGCACCGTCATGAGCATCAGCGCGATGGCTCTCTGGCCATTTCCCTCTTGGAGGGCCTTGAGCACTTCAAGGTTGAACGTCGAATACGTCGTAAATCCGCCCATCAATCCTACGCACAGGGCGAGCTTCCACGGCCCAACAATGCCCATGTCTGGATGTGCGAGGAATGCGAGAACCGCGCTCCCAATCAGGTTCACCGCGAGTGTTCCGACGGGGTCCAGCCACTGGCCGACTCCCCACCGAAGCACAGAGCCGAGGCCGCCGCCGATGAACACGTAGAGGGGGTTCACAAGCTACTTACGACGGCGCAGGCCAATGAGCGCTGCGAGGCCGAGGCCCCAGAAGGTCATGCCGGCTGGTGTCGCGCCTGTACTGCACGAGCAGCCGAGGAACTTCTTGCCCTCGAGGTCTTGCCAGGTGGGAGGAAGGAGAACGCCGTGGTCCTCGGGGCCCTCTCCACACCATGCGCGGGTCTCGTCTTCACAGCGTGACCGCATTTCTTCGTCAATCCAGGCGGCGTAGAAGTCCACGCGGGTGTCAACGCCACCGGTCTCGAAGCAGTCGGTGTCGTCGTAGGCGTGAGAGGTCACGCCAATGAGACGACGGGTGAACGGCTGGTCTTGGTCTTCCATCTCCAAGAAACTGGGGCCACCACTGTCTCCGTGGCACTTGCGTGCGTCCGTCTCCAACTCGCCCACCTTGAACTCGTAGTCTGCCAAGTCACTGATGTGGGAGACGGCTTGTTGCTTGATGTAGATGGTGCCGGGAGGGGGCTGCGAAAACTGGTCGGTGGCTGTCTGCTGGCCCCAACCCACAATGGTCACGTCAGCGTCTAGGGTGATCTGCGCGATTTCATCGGGTGTGGGCAGGTAGGCGTAGTCGACGTCCAGCACGGGCTCGGCCAAGAACATCAGCGCGATGTCCTTGTTCTCGCCGAGGCCCAGGGCCAACTCCTCGATGACCCAGTCCGGGTGGAACACGACCTCTGTCGCGATCAGCGCATCTTCTGGAAGCGGCTGGATGGCTCCGCTTGGGTCAGACAGGCCGGACAGGTCTGCTGAACGCGACCAGTACCAAGTCGCATCGATGACCTCACCAATACCGAAAGTCAGAGCGGCGGGGTCGATACAGTGGGCCGCCAACAAGACGACGTCTGGAGCGATGAGCGTGCTGCTGCAGATGGGGGAGCGCGTTGGGCCACCACCAAATCCACCAAAGTCGAGCTCACCGTCGAACAACAGCATTCCGGTCTCGGGAAAGTCCGTTGAGGCCGCCGCTTCGCCGTTGATGATGCGTACTTGGTCGGTCTGGGTGGGCGCGTCGAGGCGTTGGTCTTCGCTCGATTCGGGTGCTTGTCCACCCTCTCTGCCTTCAAGGCCGCCAACTGTGGGTGGCGATGCCAAGGCAGCAGCGGGGAGGACGAGAACGAGCAGTGGGGCAAAGCGGGTCATTGGGGCTCCCTAGAGTCAATCGGTCCACAAGGTGCCCAGTGCAACGGCTCCCCGCAACCGATTCAGACTTGGGTTGACCACGCTTTTGCGCCGTCGTTCGCGTGGTTTACGCGTTTGCTGGCGTTGCGAGTGCCTCACCGACCGGTGCTTCGTCTCCGTCAATTTCCCATGGATGTTCGAGCAGGTGACGAATGGTCTTGGCCAGCGTGCCGCCCTGAAAGCCATCCATGAAGCGGTGGTCAACGGTGGCTGTGATGGTCAGCTGGCGACGAGCGACGATTTCGCCGTTGTGGACCGTGGGGCGTTGCCGGACCGCACCGACCAAGACGTACACGGGAACGCGTGCGAAGGGAGTTGGCGGGGCGAAGCCCTCGTCGAGACCAAACATGCCGATACTGGTGATGATGGCGCTACCGAAGGCAAAAGGCTCGACGCCTAGGGCTGGAATCGACCAGCCCATGGACGACGCCATCCACCCTGTGAAGCGCACCAATGGCCTGAGAATAAAGGTCGGCAGTAGCTTTATGGTGCCCTTGGCCTTGTTGAAGTCGTCGTCCTTGCCGGCGCGCAGCCTAGCGGCGCGCGTCATCAACGAGTCGGTCATGTCGACAAGACTCATAGGACCGGCGTCGCGAACGGTTGCTTTGGCCAGATCAGCACCTTCTTCCAAGGCAACCAGGAACGTAATGTCCACGGTCTTGTGCTCATGAAAGCTGCCAAAGCGAATGTAGCCGTTGAGACCGGGAGACTTTGCAAGGGCACGTGCGACGGCCAGACCAACGACGGTCGTGACGGTGACGCGCTTGCCGGTGGCCTCTCGCTTATCTTGGATGTAATCCATCAATGCTTCAGCATCGACGGTGAGCTTCCCGTAGATATTGCCTTCGCGGGGTGCATCCCAGGTAGCAATAGCGAGCTTACGGCGGGTAGAGTTCATGGCCATCTGGGTCTCCAAGGTACGGGGGGATTGTACATGCGGCGTAGCAACGCTAGGGAGCCCGTCTCGGAGGGCGCATGTCCAGTTTTGATGATCACCAGCTCAAGCTGGCGTTGGCCCACCACCTCGTAGAGACCGTTGTCACTGCGGATGGGGACATTACCGACGGCGAAAAACGGTACATGGATCTGCTCTTTCCAATCAGCATCATGGAGGCCGAGGGCTTTTGTGATGACGGCGGCATGCTGACTGCCTTGTTTGATGAAGCTCGGCGAGCGGCGCTGCTGGCCTTGCCCGCGCGACTGCCCATGGCAGACAAGCACGAGCTGCTCACCATGTGCGTTGATGCGGCCTTGGCAGATGACCAAGCGGATGCCTACGAGCTGGTGCACGTTCGTGTCGCGGCAGCCATTCTGAACGTGGACAATGACGAGTTGGACACCTTTCTGGCCACTCTTCCGACCGTCGGTGAGCTCGACTCAGACGACTTGCTCGACGACGACTCCTAGAGTCGGTCCGGCACACGCCTGCACTGAGTAGCAACGCAAGCGACTCCAGCGGTGTTTGGCGGTCAAGTTTTGGCAGAGGCCATTGCAAGGCCCGGTTATGCTCGCCTGCTTGAAGCTGGAGAGTGTTGTGGGTCGTTTTGCGCTAACTGTGTGTTTGTCGTTGTTGTCTGTTGGATGTGAGCGGGAACAGGTGGGCCAACCTGACGCGCCAACGGGCTGTGACCCTATGGACAACGCCCTGTGTGCGCTGCCGTACCCGTCTGACCACTACACGGTGGCTGACGACAGTACTGCGACCGGCTTGCGCGTGAACTTCGCTGAGTCGATTCTCCCTGACAACGTAGATGACGTCGCCTTTGACCCGACTCTGTGGAATCGTCATGACGGGTTCTCCATCAGCTCCGCTCTGCTGACCTACTTTGAAGATGTCTCGTTGGACGGCGTCATCGAGCTGGCGGATGTCACGACCTATTCAGCGGCAGACGCAAAGACAGTCATCATCAACACCGTCACGGGTGAGCGCGTCCCACACTTTGTGGAGCTTGACCTCAGTACAGACGACCTGGGCGAGCAACTCCTGATGCTCCGTCCCATCGACCGTCTCGAGTGGGGAACCCGCTACGTAGTGGGCATTCAGGGACTTGAGAAGACGACCGGTGGCCCTGTCGATGTGAGCACCAACTTCCGTGCGGTTCGCGATGGGACCCTGACCCAAGATGGTGATGTCGAGCGGCGTCGGGACCACTACGACACCCAGATTTTCCCGTTCCTGACCATTGATGGTCTGAACAAGTCGGACCTTCAGCTTGCCTGGGACTTCACCACAGCCAGTCGCGACAACTCGCTGGGAGACATGCTCTGGATTCGAGATGACGCCCTGTCGTTTATTGAAGCGGGCATGGACTACACCATCGATGACGTTGAGAATGGTGACTGCAGTACAGGCAACAGCGGACGCGTTGTGAAGGGCCGAATCGTTGACTTTCCGCTGTACCGTACGGCGGACTCGGGTGCCCAAGGCCTTGCCCGTGATGCGGACGGCAACCCCATGCGCAACGGCACCACGGATGTCGATTGGACGTTTCGGATTCCGTGTTCCGTCGTAGCAAATCCCGGCTCCAGCCAGCTTCTGCAGTACGGCCACGGGTTCTTCGGGGACCACGAAGAGACCGGGTACGGCTGGATGCGGGAGTTTACTGATATTGGCGAGTTTGTCGTCATTGCCAGCAACTGGACCGGCATGGAAACGCAGGATTCTACAGCACTTGCCGCCGCAGTTGCCGGCAACGGCTCCAACTTCAGCGTGCTTCCCGAAGGGACCTTTCAAGGCTTCGCCGAGTACATGGCCGTGCTTCGTCTAGCTCGCGGGCAGCTGGCGCTCGACCCTGCCACCCACATCGACGTTGACGGGACGTTGGTACCGACCATCGACCCGGACAACTTCGGCTACTACGGGGTTTCCCAAGGCGGTATCTTGGGCGGCGCGTATGTAGGGATGTCCCCGGATATCGAACGCGCGGTGTTCGGCGTGACGGGTGGTCCATACTCTTTCCTGACTCACAGATCAGGAGACTTCGACCTCTTCTTCACCATCTTCAAGAGCAAGTACAGCGACCACCGCGAGATTGGCTTGTTGATTCAGCACTACCAGATGCTGTGGGATGCTGGTGAGAACGTGGGTTGGGGCTACGAGATGAACCGCGATGTCCCCGCTGGGTACCCCGCCAAGCAGATTCTCATTCAGAACGCACTCGGTGATTCTCAGGTCTCGACTGTTGCTGGCCAAATGCAAGGGCGGATGTACGGTGCCAGCACCGTGGCCCCGCAGACTCAGCCAATCTTTGGTGTAGAGGAACGCACGGCCCCGTTTGTAGGCTCGGCCATCGTGGAGTGGGAGTACACAGACGTTGAGGACGCGCCGCTTACCAACACGCCGCCCAACTCCGATACCGACACCCATGAGTGTCCCCGTCGTCATCCGGCCGTCCATCAACAGATCATTCACTTCCTCGCAACCGGTGAAGTCGAGCAGTACTGTGATGGCGTGTGTACGGATGTTCAGCAGGGGTGCCGCTGATGTTCCGTTGTGTCCTGGTCATGTTGGCTCTTGTGGGCTGCAATGGAGAGGAAGACACCGAGATTGAGCAGGTCCTGGGCATGCCCTTGTTGATGGACGACGTCACCTACGCGGGAGTTGCGGTCATCGACATGACCCCGACCATCGTAGAGACCTTCACGGACCTCAACGGAGACAACAGCTTTGACGGGTGTCTTGACGACCCCACTGCGTCTCGTACGGGCTGCAATGAGCCGTTTGATGATGTGAACGGAAACGGCATCTTCGAGCCGGTGTGGATTGGCGGCTTCGGCCCGCTCCGTCCCGCATTGGATGTTCGGGACCCGGTGTACGCCCGCGCTCTGATCTTTGCCCACAACGGCGAGTACCAGGCGTTTGTGGCGCTGGATTTTGTGGGCTTGATGTTCCCGCGCATTCATGAAGCGCGCGACCTGTTGGTCGCAGACGGGTTCGACAAAGACCGCTTGCTCGTATCCTCCTCGCACAACCACCAAGGTCCAGACACCATGGGTTTGTGGGGAAACCCGTACAATATTGCCGCACCAACAAGTGGCTTGGACCGCAACTACCAGGCCTTCGTGGCCAGCGCGCTCGAGCAGGTTGTTCGCGATGCCGCAGCGAACATGGTGCCCGTCGACTTGACCGTTGGCGCCAAGAACCTGCGTGACGTCAGCCCGTTGTTCAACGGCAGCGACTGGGGCGGACACAGCCCGGACAGGATTCAGCATGGCCTCGTTCACGACGGGCGCGACCCGGTGGTGGTGAGCGACCAGCTGCTGGTCATCCGTGGCGTTCACGCACAGACCGCAGAGCCCGTGTTCACGCTGACGAACTGGTCTGGACATCCAGAAGTTCGCGGCAGCAACAACAACAGCATCAGCAGCGACTGGGTGGGGGCTACACGCGAGGTCTTGGAGGCAGAGCTGGGTGGCGTGGCTCTTCACTTGCCCGAGTGCCTGGGTGGCATGCAGTCAGCTCTGGGCGGTGACATGCCTCTGGTCAACGAAGCCGGTGAGCACGTCTGGCGTGTGTGTGATGACGCCGGTGTTGCAGACTCGACGGACGAGGCGTGCTTTGGCAAAGACGTCGGTGACGACGCTGTGTTTGCGGACGGTGTTCGCGAGCCCGTTTGGGCCGACCACGTGAGCTGGGATTTTGTGCGCAGCCACGGCTACGCCATTGCAGAGAGCGCGATTGCGATTCTTGAAGAAGACGGCGAGCCTATGACCGCCGACCCCATCCGGGTGGGCGTGGCCGAGATGGATATTCCTATCTCCAACATCGCCTACAAGCTGCTCGGTCCCAATGACGTCTTCGAGACGTCGTTCACCGACTTGGTCGAAGACCGTGACCGCTGTCCGGAAGCGTCAGATGACAACCCGTGCCTGACCACTCGGACCTTCCGTATTCAAGTCGGCCCGGTCGGATTTTCGGCGGTTCCTGGCGAGCTTCTTCCCGAGCTGGCGTGGGGACTTCCAGAAGATGACCCGCGCTGGATGGAAGAGGTCGGCACGACCACGGCGCGTGGACAGGATGCAGGCGCGCGGTACTTCGTTCAGCACCGTCGCGAGTGTGACACCGTCGACTACGCGGACTGCCGGGAAACCACTGGCTCTATCGACGGCTGTGACTGCCTGCGCATGCACGCCGTCCCATACCGCCTGTCCGATGAGCAGCTTCCACCGATTCTGTCGCACCACGACACGCCGTACGTCGCTGCCATCAGTATGGCGGACAACTACCTGTCGTACATCATCCCCGAGCCAGACGTGAACTTGGACGTGTCGTTGTTGTCTCTGGAAGGCGACGGTGACCACTACGAAGACACGGTGACCCCCAGTGCGCAGTTCGCCACGCGCGTGTTGCGTGCGCATGCAGAAATTGCTGAGAGCTGGGATGTAGGCGAGGAGTAGGGGCTAGTCGTTGGTGAGGGGGCGAGCTGTTGAACGCTACTCCTCGTCGCTCATGCCGTAGGTCCAGAGGTTGCCGGGGGTGTCTGC
>CAJXTB010000030.1 GCA_913061235.1 uncultured Pseudomonadota bacterium
CTCAGGTGGGGAGTTCTAGTTGTCGTCGGTGGGGAGTTCTAATTGTCGTTGGCCATTAAGGCGTCGACAGCTTCATGCGCTCGGCACCGACGACTCGAACAGACCACCCAACGCCACCATCTCTTTCGATAAAACGTGGGGTACGCGGTCCATCAAGATGCGGAACTGAATGGAGTCAATCGCGTCGGGAATCGGACCGGGCAATCTTGGCAAGTCTTCTTGTTTGTAGAAGCGAAGAGACGCCATCGCCAACTCTTGGTCGTAGCACGAGCTCATCGCGGCGGCCCGCGACTCACCCAGTAGTCGGGCTACAGCGACTTGGACCCGCTCGTCCTGACCGCAAAGCTGGCCGAAGGCGAGCACTCTTTCGTACAACGCCTCTAAAGACGTGCCCGCAGCAGTCTCCTCTATCAGCAGAGACGCTACCATCGTCTGAGCACTCGGCACGAGTTCCATCTGACGTTGCGAGAATATGTGCGCCCGCAAAGAGGTCGAGCAACTCTTGACCTCCAGCCTTAGTTGTCCGTCGTTAAAATCGTATCGGTCGGTGTCTGTTACTCGCCAGCACCTCAGCATGCGCTTGGGAGAACGCGATTCTGCAATCACCAGCAACTCTGCCCACAACCCCTGCACGGTGATGGCGGCGGGCTGGCGCATTGGGAGAAACAACGCCTGCAAATGTCGCACCGCAGAAAGAATGTCCGCTGGCGTCGGTACGTCGCCAAGCCTCGATACCAATCGGTCCGCGATGTCCAGGAAGTATTTGGTCAACTGCTCCGAGTTGCTGAGACATCGCACGACCGTCATGCGTCCCGCGACGGTCCCAACATCTGCATGCTGGACTTTGACTTCCACCGCGTGATCAATTCGGAGGTTGCGCAGAGCTACGGGAGGTGCGTCGCCGAAGCCGGATGCGTCCACCTCCAACAGAATCGCTGGCCTGCCCTCGGCATCTCGGCCCACCCAGTGGGCAGTCGAACTCGGCCAGCGTGCGACCGAGAAGGACACCGAGTCGCCGGTTGCTGGTGCAGTCAGTTCATAGAACGGATGCATCAGTCTGATCCCAGGTGCCAGTTCGCACGCATTTCCTTCGGCAAGTAAAGCGAGCAGGACCACACCTCTCCGCACGCTCTGGCTCCGTCTTCTCCTTCCACGGTAACGATGAGCCGGTGTAATTGCAGTGTTGGAAGTTGTCCTGCCAGGTCCGCACTCTTGTAGGCCTTATCGCCAACGTATCCGCCGCCACTCCCAGATTCGCCCTGTTGGAGGGTGATTCCCCCCGATTTCCTTTGTGTCCGATTCCTAATCGCGGCATTTGGGTCGAATCCAGGGCCCATGAGCAAAACGTCGCACGGGAAGTTCGACAATTCTACGCCGGTGGTCTCAATGGCTGCACGCAATGACAGTTGAGCCGCGAGCATCCTATCGGTATCGCCGACAGAAACGAAGCGGAGCGATGTGGTGAGCTCGAGCAGTTCCTCCGCGGAAACCTGACAACACTGGTGTCTCGCCGTAGGACCACCGCTGGGAGGAGGCTGGAGGTTGGCAAGCCGGCCCGTTTCTATCAGTTCCCTGGCAAATGCCTCCAACCGGTCGCTCACCTCGGAGATGTGCCGTCCCATCAACTGTTTCGTATCAGATAGACTCAACCCGAGATGCTCGATACTGATCCAATCAGATCGACGCAGATTGGCCCTGGATAGCGACAGGCCTATTACAGAACTTCGGGTCAGCTTCAAAGATGGGTCCAACACAAGCGCCCGTTTCCATTCGGAGAGCGGCTTGCCTTTCTGCTCCAGCTCTAAAAGGTGCTTCCGCATTTGTTCTTCGTGGACGACATAGTTTCGAAAGGCATGAGCAACGCCTGCTGGTAGCCACAGCCGACAAAGGCCGAGGTAGGATTTCTTGTAGCCAAAGAACCGAGCCCTTTGTTGGAGTGTGTCCGCATTGCCGACTCCGAGAGACCTGGGCATGTAGCTAACCATCAGTCCCTCGACCGTGAAGCCTCGATCGAGAGCCAGTCCACCGACCAAGATATGACATTGCTCCTGCTTCCAATCGATTTGCGGCGTCTGTCCGGAACTCGCATTCACCAGTGTCAATTGTGTCTTCCGCATCTGCCGTGGAAGCCGCCGCAACACCTCATTGAACTCCGGAATGCTCTTCATCGCCCCCTCTGAATGATGCCATGTTCGGCTGATGCCGAGATAAGAACTCTTGAGCAACTGGACCAAATCTGGGTAGTCCGGCTCGGACGTTCGTCCAAGTAGGTCTTCCCAATTGGCGCGGATTTGACGGATCCACCTATGGTAATGTCGATGCACGTTTGTTTTACGGTCGGGATGAACCATCATCGAGCAGTTACCAGAACTACCATTAGTGCACTTCCAAATGGCTGCCGTCACAAAGAAATGTGCGAGGGCGGCCTTGAGGGACTGCGGAGGCTCCACGGGTAATTCGTCCTCAATATACTGTTCATCTTCCGGTATATCGACGAGCAATGGTGACGATGCGCCGCCTGGGTAGAATGTCTTACCGCCTGCATAGCCATCGCCGGGCTGAAGGACTTTCACGAAATCTGGAGAGAGGACGTCCTCCAAATGTACCAGTAGGGGAGCTTGTGGGGTTGCGGTCACCTGCAAATAGCTATGGATAGCTAAAGCATCCCGTAGTCGAGCAATCTCGCGGTAGTTCGTGCTCTCTTCATCTTGCCTGACCTTCGTGTTCAGACTGATCTGGTCGGCCTCATCGTCGATTACAAGAGTAGCGAGTCTTGTCAGACAATTGCACCCAGACAAAGCATCCGCGAGTCCAGCTAAATGAGCGTGATGCTTCATCACGGTAATCAAGATGGTCTTTCTGTCGTCGTTATCAACGTCATCATCCAACCAGTCTCTCAGATGGTTATTGAGTCGAGTTCTGGTAGCGGCAGCGTTGTTTGCAGTGTCCTTGACGTCAAAGGGAATGTGTAGCCACTGTCGGTCACCGCGTGTGTCGGTCCCAATACCTCCGCGCTCGGAACCGATCCTGTTCCGCGTCTGCTTGACGAGATTCACCGACGACCCTGCGAGGAGCACAATAAGTGGGAAGTGATTGTCCCTGGCCATCGCCATCATGGTGATGAAGTTGGCAGTCTTTCCGCTCTGCACATGTCCGACTATGAGCCCCACGTTGGTGGGTACCAATGGTAGGTCCGTTGGACAGACGCAGCTTCCAAGGACGCGAGCAGCGGACGACTGGATTCGGCTTATCTCTGCAGGCGGGAGGGACTGATTTTCGGCCAACAGGCTGGCTTCCGCACCAAGAACAGGCTGCCATTTCACGCCTGCTGACAAATTGGATTTCTTGAGAGTGGCGGACCCTGTCTGCTCGCGTTTCTTCATGCCCAACTCCTACGCCAGCTCGAGACCGGAACGTACCAACTCGTTAAAACGGCGCCGCATTGCTGAGGCGCTACCGCCGGAACTCACCGCCAGTTCCTCCGCCACGCCGAAAGCTACGACCATGCGGATGAGTAGTTCCAGTTTGTCGACGTCTGTGTCGGCCCACTGCACGACGAATGGGTGCAGCATCGCTATGCGGATGGTTACCGAACGGCTGCTTGGCCCTTCGGACTTGGATATTCCTACTTCGAAAAGGTCTTGGTAGGACGGATCATCGAGCGTCTGGACCGTTACCGTCCACTCGACTTCATTGGCTAGGAACGTCAGCGTTCGTTCACTGAGAAGGTCGGCTTTCGGCAAACTAGATGACGACGGCTCCGCCACCACTGGAGCGCGAGAAACGCAGTCGACGCTGGCCGGCAATGTTCGGCGCAGTGAAGTGCCCTGACGTTGAATTGCCTTGTCAGTTGCTGCCTTTATCTGTTCCTTGCTTGCACGGGCACGGTACTCGTCCGCCTGTCGTAGCAGTGGAAAGTCCTTCGCAGAAAGCAATTTCTTAAGGTGCTCCAGCAATTCGGTTTCGGCACCACCCCACCTAATGCCGTCTTTCGTGTGGGTGGCCTCAAATCCGTGTAGGTGCAATTCTCCAAATAATCGCTGCGACCGGTAACTATTCCTGGACCCAAAAATCGTCTGCGGCCGATACTTCGTGTCGTAACTGCCCATAACAACTCGGTTTCGACGAAACAGTGATAATCCAGCTTCGGACTGCGAACCGGTATTCCGTATTGCCACCCAGCCAGTGACCTGGCGGCCATCAGGCAGTGAGAGGTCGACCTCCGCTTTCCAGGGTACAGAGTTCTTCGTTTCGTGGCCGGGGACTACGCACGGAGCGTGAAGGATTTCGGGGGTCTGGTATTCAAGCTCATCGCCAAACACAGTCAGTTGCAGGATACCGTCGCGAAGGAAATGGCGATAGATGTCCCGAAGATGGTCTCGAATCTTGCCAACCGTGCGGCCCATTGGCATGGCGTCCACGTCAGAAACAGTAATCACGGTGAAATGGGCCCGAGCGTCGGTATCCTGGACTTCCACTTCAACCGTGTCACGGGCTTCGTCGACGATGCGTTGGACGTCCATTTCGACAGAATACCCGCTCGTCTCTCCGAGAGCGCTTGTGTGAAGCGACCACCGTCGTCCACACCAACAAGCAGCGGACTTCATACCCATTCCGAACTCTGAGAGTCCGGTCCGGTCAGGCGGCACTGCAGCCGCCTTGAGTGCTCGGTCTAGGTCGTTTCGACGAATGCCAGCGGCGTTGTCGCGGATTTTGATTTGGTCCGGCCCTGTTCGCTCTATGAACACCTCCAGCCGCTCACACCCCTCGGTCGCGAGTACGTCCCGGTTCGCCGCGAAGCTTGCAAGTGCGTTGTCAACGAACTCTGCCAAAGCGAACCACCAGTCGTAGTTCAAGTGCCGGAGCACCGACAGAATCGACACCTCTGGTCGAATCGAAACGCTTTCACCCATGTGCCAGACCTCTCATCATCATGAACGACGTATACTCCAGCGACTCGCGCGAGGTCGGCTTGGGCGGCAAGGAGTTTTGCTGAACGGGCACCTCCAGCGCTCACCTACGTCGACGAACATTTGTCTCACTGGGCGACGACACACTGTCCGGATTGATAGGGGCCCAACATGACCTCTCTTCGTTTCATCGACTTGTGCGCCGGTATCGGTGGCTTCCATCTCGCTATCCATCAAGTTGTCGGCGAGACCGCTGAATGTGTACTTGCAGCGGAAGTCGATCCGGAACTCCGCGAGACATACGTTCGAAACTTCCATGCCTCCGGCCTCTCTCATGCTTATGCGAAACACCATGCGTCAGCGGCTCAGGACGACAAGTTCGGCGACCTCTTCGATGTCTACGGGCGACTCCGAAGGATTCACGGAGACGTCAACGACCTTTTGGACGCATCTGGCGAGGACTTACGTTCCTACGCCGATGGAACCCCCCTGGTCCCCGAACATGACTTGCTTTGTGCGGGTTTCCCGTGCCAACCGTTCTCAAAGTCCGGTTCTCAACTCGGATTTGGAGACTCGCGAGGCACCGTCTTCGGTGCCATTCTCACAATCCTGCGTGCTCGACGGCCCAAGTACATCCTTCTGGAAAATGTTGGAAACCTCGAAGCCCATGATCGGGGCAGAACGTGGGAGACCATTCGCCGCTCACTGGAAGACGTTGGTTATTCTCTCGCCTGGACATCCCATGTGAAGTCAGGCGGTTCAGGGTTGCTGTCGCCGCACCACATTGGCGAGCCACACCACAGAGAAAGATTCTTTGTCGTAGGTCAACTGAAGAACTCTGCTGGGTCTATATCGGATTCACCGTTCCCACTCCCGATACGGAGAAGTGACAAGGCGCAGGTCGCCGCCGGGATGTCATCCGACCGACTCGACAGTATCTTGGATGGCACGGGCCCCTCCGCAACGACGAAGCTGTCGCACCAGCAGAAGGCATGCATTGAGATTTGGGAGGAATTGTTGAGCTGGATCAGCGCGCATGAGGAGGTGCGAAGAGAAGATGAGGCATCGTTGATTCCTCTTCCTTCCTTTCCTATCTGGGGCTGGGAACTGGACCCTTTTCACGCGTATCCCAACTCGCCCCCCCAGGATTCGACGGAATTCCCACCTGCTAGCCGCACCGAGTTGCCGGACTTCTTTGGGACCCGGGACGAGTTGCTAGCCGAATACCAATCTCTCGGGGTTGTCCTCCCGATTCCGGCTCGAACCTGGGCAAGACCTGGTGGAGCTCACCCGTATGAGTTCATGGAACAAGCGCCGCAGTACGCACGGCGCGCCAAATGGCCAAGATGGAAGTGGCGATTCGTCAGTCAAAACCGCAAATGGGCACGGGGGCTCTGGAGCGCGCTGATTGTGTCTCGTGTCGTGTCACCCGAGGAAGTTCGAGACTGGCTTGAGCGACTGTTCTTGCTCCCAGCATCATTTCAAAAGCTGGAGTGGAACTGCCGCTTTTCAGAGATAACTTTGGCAGGCAAAGTTCTTCAGTGTAGGCCGTCTGGACTCCGAGCTCGGCCATACGGCCAGATCCCAGCACTTGTGGCCATGACCACAACACAGGTCCCCATCGTGTCCCACGCAGGTACTCTTAAAGGGTACAGGCATCTTACTATTTCGGAGGGGCTCCAACTACAGGGGTTCCCGCGCCGATGGCACCTGCCCATCGGTGAGTCACCGATGCATGATCGAGTGAAGGCCTTCAAGGCGCTTGGGAACGCAGTCCATGTTGGTCTTGTTTCTGCGATTCTACAGAAATGGGCGATCAAGAACCGAAAGCCCTTTGGAGAGCCAGACTACGGGCCTAATAGCAGTCAGGACTTGGACGGCACTCCATCAATGTAAGCATGAGTGGTCGCCGCACCCAACAAGGGAAACTCTGTTGTGAATCAGAGAATCGCTGTCACTGAGTACCTGAACGAGCGAATCTCAAAGCTGCATTGGGGTAGGGTTCCACCCCTGACCTAAACTGGGACGACCGTGACATACAGTTCAGACTCGACCGCTTGGTATTCGGCCAGCCGAAGTGACTTCGTAGGCCACGACGTGAATGATGTAGTCCGGGTGCTTGCAGCTTCTGCAGTCAGCCAAGGATGGCACGTAGAACCCGAGCAGTCGCAGGAATGGTCGTCCAGTCTCCAGATCCTTCAAACAGAGTTCTCGGCAAGGGCAGCAGACAACCTGTCCATGCTCCGAAATGTGCTTGCCGCGGAAGGTCTCGCTGACTTCCACCACGTGTTTTTGGAGTACGACCTCAAGCGACGCGGACTGCGGCTTGATTGCGTGCTTCTCGCACCTGGACTCCTCGTCGTTGTGGAGTTTAAGAGGTCAAAACTCGGTCAGTCCGACCGGGATCAGGTCACGAACTACTGCGTTAATCTCGTTGAATTTCACGAGGTCACCCGTCGTTCATGTGAACAAAACCGG
The DNA here is from genome assembly GCA_913061235.1 of uncultured Pseudomonadota bacterium. Classification (GTDB taxonomy): domain Bacteria; phylum Myxococcota_A; class UBA796; order UBA796; genus CAJXTB01. The sequence goes on from CAJXTB010000030.1 coordinate 7,389, forward strand.
CTCGTCCTCGCACCCGTGTTGTGCCTTACAGAAGGCCGCGCAAGTCGCAGCGTTGCTCCGCGTCCGGTCTTCTTGCGTGAGCCTTGGGACAGCATTGTCGTGGAACCAGCGGAGTGCGATGCCACAACTCTCGGTACAACTCTTCAGGATGCCCTCAACCTGAGGCGGGGTCGTTCAAGAGTATCGGCGCCAGCGTGGCTCGACTCCCGATTCGCGCCGTCCTCCACGATCATCGATGCAGCCATTTCTCTGTACGGACAGCACGACGTCAGTGCAATCGCCGAGCACCAAGCTCCCGCACAGGAGATCGCTTCCTGCACCTCTGAAATCGCCACGCTGATCGATAACGCACAGAGGTCCAAACAGCGTCTAGTGGTCCTAATGTCCGGCGCACCTGGCGCGGGAAAGACGTTGGTGGGACTGAACCTTGCCTTTGATAGTCGATACCGAGCCGACGCCGTCTTTGTTACCGGAAACGCCCCCCTGGTAGACGTGCTGCACCGGGCCCTAACGACATCCTACAAGCGTGCCCACTCTCGAAGAACTCTCAACATTCCTTCCGGGTACGCGAGTGAGCAGGGCAAACAGCTCATCGACATGACCACCTTCAAAATCGTGAAGGCTCATCGCTTTCTCGGCAAACGTGGCTCGACAAGCAAGGCCGCGGATGGCCGGGTGGTCATCTTCGACGAGGCCCAAAGGACCTACGAGAAGGGGAGAATGGTGGCTGGGTCTCGCCTGGCCGACCACGAAGCCGACCTCATTCTTCAGTCTCTCGAAGAGTCTTATGACGACGGTATTGTGGTCGTTGGTCTACTTGGACAGAACCAGGCTATAAACCGGGGAGAGCGAGGCGGAATGGCTTGGCTCGAGGCGGCAAAGCGTAGGGGTTGGGCGGTTGCTGCAGGGCGCGAGACGCTACGCCAACTCGACGCTGACACCGAATCACTGGGAAGCCAGGGCCACCTTATGCGTGGAGGCCATCTCGGCCACTCCCTGCGCTTCTACCGAAACAAGGGGCTGGAACGCTGGACTGACGCGGTGTTGGAGGGCAATCGCAACCGCGCTGTCGAACTCGCAGGCACCCTTCACCAGGAAGGCCACACTGTCTGGATCACCCGAGACCTGCAAGCCGCGCGCGCTTGGGTTCGCTCACGCCGGGTGGGAGTCGAACGCGCCGGGGTCATCGCGTCCGCTCAGGCCCGTAGGCTCATTGCGGATGGCCTCCACGTAGGAATGAAGCCAGACATCGCCGATTGGATGCTAGCGCCGACTGGTGACATCCGGTCGTCCAACATGCTGGAAACGGTTCAGAACCAGTTCCAAATTCAGGGACTCGAGCTTGACTATGCCCTGGTGTGCTGGGGAGGAGACCTCCGGCGCTTGGGCGATGAATGGTCGGCTTTCCGCATCAGTGGTGCGAATTGGCAAAACGATAAAGCCCTTGAGGTGTCCATGAACAGCTACCGGGTCCTCCTCACCCGAGCTCGGAAGGGAATGGTCGTTTTCGTCCCACACGGTGATCAGTCTGGGCTGGATGCTACTCGTGACCAAGATTTCTTCAACGGCACCTACGAATTTCTCGAAGCCTGCGGCGGGTATCCGCTGGTGTAGCTGAAGTTTCGCGCCGCACCAGTGGACCCGTGCTGGGAAGTGACGAGGACTGTTTCGGCCCAACCATGACCGTCACCACCTCCGCATTCCACCCACCTACACCAAAGAAGAACGCCACCCACCCTCACCATGCCACGCCTTGAACATGGTCTTCTCACCACCATCATCAAAGAACACAATGCCAAGATCCATGTGTTCAGCCAGGCCAGACGCAATCCACTCAAGCGGGGTGGCCGTGCCTGAGAGGAGCAGTGGGTGAACTCGGGGACACACAATCCAACCGCTCAGCCGGGACGCCTTGCGGGCAGCATCAGCGCCTGGGCCGCCTCCTAAGATGGACCGTCCGTCGGGAAATCCAACCCGTACGCGATGCAGAATCCACAGGTAGTTGAGCAACTCTGGAATGACGCCGACCATGGCGTTGTTGCCAACCTTGAGCTCAAAGAGGTGGAACACGCTTTCGTTGGGTGATGTACTCCATAGGTCGGCCTGTGCGTTGCCTCCCGGCGTCCAGTGCGCGTGGGCGGACACCTTGCCGTCGAACAGGCCCAGCGGAAGCTGACGTCGGAAGTTCGTGATCGGCGCGAAGAGGTCAGTGAACTCGGCGGCGTGCTTGCCGTCTCGCGTCAACGCGACCTCAACCTGATGCTCAGCGCCGGTCGTGTGAGCTGCGGATGTGCTTCGCTCAACAATGGGGGCATTCAGGTATGGCCGGTCGGGCCACCGTCGCTTTGGCGCACCTGTGATGGTGAGTCTGGACCCCAGCGCAGTTTCCATGGCTTCTAGAGCAATCCACGCCCGACGGTAGTGGCGGAGTGCGCCGGTCTTCGTGGGTGGGTCCCCAAGGATGTCGACGTGGATTCTTGGTTCACTGTCTGTGACCCGGCCATACCAGTAGGCGAAGCACATCAGGAAGAAGGGTGCCGCTGCGCGATTCGTCTGGAGATTGTGGCCCAGTTCCTCGGCGTGCAGCCGTAGGCGCAGGACGGGTGTTCCGCGTTCACTCTCTTGGCTCCATTCTCCAACGGAAGGCAGTCGAACGGGACGTCCAAGATGAGCACGGACGGGCTTGCAAACCTGAGCATCGAACGAGTCAGTCATGGGGAATCCTCAAGGAAATAGCGCTGTTGTAGCCAGGTGTGTATCGGCGGCGAGCTCACTGGAAGCGCTTGCGCAATGCACCCGATCAGCGAGGATGCTGGCCAGCGCTGGATGTGCTGCTTGTCGATAGTTGCGTCTCGGTAGGCGTCCCAAGGGCCGGCCACATCCGGATTGTCATCGTGGTGGACCAGGGCGAGCATCCAGAACGTCGCGCGGTCGGCATGAAGGTGACCCAAACACAGCGCGTGGTTTCGCATGGGCTGTTGCCACTCGGTCGCAAATGGGCATCCTGGGGTCATTGCACCTGGGAATGCCGTCGCGAGGTCGCCGTGGGATTGGGCAAAAATCGTCCAGTATCTGCGGTCACGTTGTGCTCGATAGGGGCGGTTCAGGTAGCAACGCTCAGGTGACCGGAACATCAGCTCACGGGAATCGCATGCGGCGCGGTCGCGGTTGCCGCGGCTGTTGATGCCTCCACAGTGGGTGAAGCCCAACTCACTCAGCTTGACCTCAACGACAACGAGCCCCTGTTGACCGCTCTTGTCCGTGACGTGGATGACGACATCGGCCGCCGTGAGCTTCTCGTCACCGGTGGGCTGGTGTCCGGCGATTTCGCAGAGGATGTCGCCACTTCCATAGTACTCAAGGTCAATACCTTGGACGTCTACGGTCCGACCGAGTCGCTCGGAGAGGAAAGACGCCAGCGGCGCCGCGTTACCGGCGATGAACGGTAAGAACAGGTTCATCGCGAAGCACTGAGAGCTGTTCAACGCTTGCGCGTATTTGTGCAGAGGCAGGCCGGCATGCGCCAGTGCTGTGCCTGTGTCGCGGACATCCGGGTGGAGGTTATTCTGCCACAGATCCAACATGGGACTTGTGCGCGCAGATGAATCGCCGTGTTCGTCTAGGGCCCTTTGCGCATCATCTTGCGGAGCAGAGAGCGTGAGAATTGGGATTGGTAGGGGCGCGCCATGTGTCGCTTTACTGCCTGGTTCCAGTCGCATGGGCAATGGGCCCGTCGGCTAGTGACATGGGCATTCCATCACATCGAGTAGATGTTCGCTAGCGGAGTGAGCGGCCGTGACTCCTGTCGGCCGTCGACTCCTTTGGGTGGCGGTCCATTGGCGTCTCACCGAGCCGGTCAGTCAAGGCATCACCATCCCACCCGGATACGCCCACCCCAACGGAGACCCCATGAACCTGCTAATCGTAGAGTCCGGTGCCAAGGCCAAGACCATAGGCAAGGCCCTTGGCCCCGAGTGGGAGGTGCTCGCAACGGGTGGGCACATCTGCGAGCTGCCCACCCGCGACCACGACCCCAAAGAGGCACGCAAGGCATACTGGTCCCACCGCCCGGGCGAGCTGCCGAAGCCGAAGTGGTTCCTCACCGAACGCGGCGAGAAATCCATGGCGAAGATTCGCAAGACCATCGCCGACAAGCACATCGAACGGGTCTACCTGGCGTCTGACCCCGACCGGGAAGGCGAGCGTATCGCCTGGCATCTTGCGACTGAGCTGGCCGATGTACCGACGGTGCGGGTGACGTTCCAGGAGGTGACGCCCACCGCTATTCGTGAGGCCATCGCCAATCCCCGGGAGGTGGACCAGGACTTGGTGGACGCTGCTCTCGTCCGTACGTTCGTTGACCGCCTCGTGGGCTTTCGCGGGTCGAAGATGGCCCGTGGACTCATTGACCGGAAGGCGGCGATGGGACGTGTTCAGACGCCAACGCTTGGATTCGTTGTTGAGCGCGAGCTGGAGCGTGAGGCGCATGTACCGGTCACGTACTTTGAGGTGCGCGCCCTCACGGAAGGGCTGTCCCTGTCCGCCCGGTTCCACGAAAAGAACGACCCGGCCCGCTGGGTCGACGAGCACGACAAGTACGTCGCAACCCGCACGTCAGACAGCGTCCTGGCCACCTCTGTGCATGCTGCGATTGTTGCCACTCAGGCGGTCACCGTCACAGATGTGGTTCGTCGTGACCGCAAAGACAAACCGAAGGCGCCGTTCACCACGGATGCCCTGCTTCAGGCGGCAGGAAGCCGGTGGGGATGGAGTCCTAAGAGCACGATGGCGTCGGCCTCAGCGCTGTACGAGGGCGGTCACATTACCTACCTACGCACCGACTCGACCCGTATCGCTGACAGTGCCGTAGCTGAAGCCCGGAAGGTCATCGCGGCCACGTGGAGCGAGGACCACCTGGGCGCTGGGGTGAGCGGTAAGGCAGGCGCGAACGTTCAGGACGCCCATGAGGCCATCCGGCCCACCCGACTGGATGTGATCAACGTTGAAGGTGTCGACGGTCAGGCCCAGCGTCTGTACTCGCTTATTCGCGCCCGCACGTTGGCGTCGCAGATGGCCCCGGCAGAGCGTGCGAGCTTGTCGGTGACTGCAGCTGCGCCTGGGACATCGGTACCACTCACCGGCAGTGTGGGTTGGTACACATTCCTTGGCTGGCGCGCCGCATTCGCGACGGTCGAAAAGCCGTATGACGATGTCCCCGTGGCCATTGCCGTTGGCGCCGAGCTGTCCCTATCGCCGCCCGTCGAGGACACGCCGAACCCCGAGCTTCGGGAGGGGCAGACCCAGCCGCCGCCACGGTTCCGGCAACACACATTGGTCCGCTCCATGAAAGAGGCGGGCATCGGCCGGCCATCGACCTACGCCTCAACCATGGAGAAGCTGCTCAGCCACCAATTCCTCGTGGAGGAGGCGTCGGCGCTGGCAACGACCTTGGCGGGGCGGGCCCTGTGGCTTCAAGTAGCCCCCCTGTACCAACTACCGAACGACGAAGCCGTGTTCTCCGTCACCTACACCGCTGCACTGGAGCTTGGACTCGACGATGTCGCCGCTGGTCAGGCGTCCGGCGTTGACACATGGGACGGGTTCCTTGAGCCATTCCGAGCGGCCCATGAGGGTGCGCAAAAGCTGAAGAAGTCGGGTGGGGTGACGCCAAAGCAGCAGGCACTGCTCTCAGCCCTCGCGGCCAACTCTGACGACAGCGGTATCGACGAGTTCGACGGGCTGTCGTTCGAACAAGCAGCTGAGCGAATCCAGGAGTTGCGCGACGCGGGCATTGAGCCGGCTCCGAGTGAGCGCCAGACCGGGTACTTGGGACGATTGCTCGAGAAGGTAGGCCTGACGGTTGCTGAAGCGGCGGCGTGGGGCGAGCTCGAAGCGATGGAAGAGGTGACCACGCGGTCCGAAGCGTCGGCACTGATTGAGGCGCTGAAGGCCCATCCGAAGGCGTCGGCGCCGAGTGACAAGCAGCTGAAGTGGGTTGCTGATCTGGCGACGAAGGTGGAGCTGACGGAGGCCCAGGCGTGTGGGTTGGTTGAGGTCGCGTCGTATGCGGAGCTCAGTGGCGGACGCGGAGGGACTGCGAGTGCGCTGATCGACGTTCTGCGTAAGCGCTTGCGGGCCAAGCCAAAGCCCAAGGCCTGACAGATTCGCGAGTCGGATGCCTTGTGTTTCATTGGACCGACAACCAAAAAACCCGCCAGCTTTCACTGACGGGCCTTTCAAGATGGAGCCGAAGATCAGACTTGAACTGACGACCTGCTGATTACGAATCAGCTGCTCTACCAACTGAGCTACTCCGGCTCGGCGGCGCCCCATTAACGCTCCCGCAAAAAGCGGCAACGCCGGGGGCGCTTAGATCATGGTGTCCAGTCGAATCCAACCCAGCCAGCGTAGTCGGAGACCTCCTGGCAGGGGTCGTCGTCCCAGCCGTTTCCGGCGGTTCGAAGACGACATCCGATGCCGCCGACGAATTCTCCATTCGGGAAGCCAATCAACGGGTTGCCGTCGAATTGTCGACGCACCTTGAGGCCCACAGCGGTCGAGGCGCTGTCGCTCATGTCGTCGTCCCAGACCCAGAACTGCTCGGCAAAGGGCGTGATGAACGTGCGGGCTTCAAGGCGGAGCATCGCGAACTGCTGACCATCTTTTGCGGTGGGTGCAAAGAGCCCCGAGAATACGCGGTTGGCCTGCATTGCGGACGGGAGCAGCCCGGTCTGAACGCCGCCAAGCCGGTAGCGGTCGATAGCGGCGGTGGTGGTGGACAGTCCGCGTTCGCCGGTCAATGCCAGCTGAAATTCGCGCCCCCAGTGCACTGTTCCGCCGGCTTGGAACCGGCTCCAGCTCTCGCCGCCGGTCTGTCCGAGGTCACGCTGGACATGAAGTGCAAGCCCCAGAGCGCCGCGCTTTCGTCCAACGACGGACAGGAAAGCGCGTGCGTTCGCAGCGACACGCAGTCCGGTGGTGTCGTCTCCGAGGCTGGTGTCAATGAGTCCATCGAGCGACAATCCCCAGATACCCGCGGGCAAGCGCTCGGTATGGCTCACTCCCAGCTGCCCGCCGACGCGGTCCATTCGGGTGTCCACCAAGACCTCACGCATGAAGGTTCCGTGCAGATCAACATCCACCAAGGGAATCGCACGGGTTTGGTAGTGGGCTGAGAGTGCGTCAATTCCGTTCTCATCACGCAGTCCACCCATGACCAACAGCTGGTGACGGTCGATGAGGTCGCCAATGCTGCCACCGACCACAGCCGTTGAGGTACCCGCACCAATGGCACCGCCAATGACTGGACGTACACTAAACCGGCCGAGTCCGTAGCGTCTCGCCGTGGGCAACGGGGCCCGCTCGGTGACGGGAACGTCGCTCGGTGGGATGGAACGGGTGACCAAAGTAGCGGGTGGCTGTGGCACCTCCTCTTGAACTGCGAGCGGCACGCGATGGATGTTGTAGCCATCGGATGCCAGACTCGTGTAGAGCAGGTCGCCGTCTCCGGTGGCGATAGGGCCGAGCGCCCCGCCCTGGGGAGAAGCGAGGAGCTCGGGTTCACCGTCTGCAAGCGGCAAGCGCCACGCTTCCCACAAGCCCGCTCGCGCCACTGTAGCGAGTACAGAACCACCATCTGGGCTGAAGCTCGGTGCGAACGCTGTGGTCTGTTCCGGCATGGACAGCACCCGAACCTCACCGTTGGCGATGGTCAGGACCTCCACGTTCCAGCCATCTCCGCGGTGTGCGGCGTAGGCAACCTGCAGTCCATCTGGGGACAGTGCTGGCGACTTGACGACTGCGCTGCCTTGGGAATCGGTGAGCTGGGTGACCGCGCCGCTGTCCAGGTCAACGCGCACTACTTGTGTGGTTCCATAGCGACCTTGTAGGGCTACGACGGAGGTTCCGGATGGCTCGGGAGCAGCCTCAAACAGGTCGAGACCACGCGTCAGTCGTCGCTCACGCCCGGTGTCTGGATTCCAGACGTACAGGTCAGGACGGATGCGTCCGGTTGCGTCGGCTTGGTAGCCGCTGAACAGGACCCGCCCGTCTGCCATGAAGCGGGGGGCGCTCGGTCTTGCCAGGCGACGGCTGCGGGTAGCTACGCGCTCAGGCGGGAAAGACGTGGGCTGGTCCGGCGCGACGTCTTCGGGGTCGGCTTCCAGCATCGCGGTGATGCGCTCTTGCCACTTGGTTCCTGCGTCTTCGTCTTCAGCAAGTTCCCAGACCACCAGCTTGGCGCGCCGGTTCTTCACAACAACGGCAGTCGCCCGGCCCGCGTCAATATCGACATCGACCTGGCCTACAGCACCCGACAGCGCTGCCCACGGGTCGTTCGCTGCGGGCATCTGCTCGGACAGCGTCACCGCGTCGCGCGTCATCTGTGCCGTGTACAGGGCGTACAGAACCTGCGGGGTGTCGTTGAACACGCCCTCAAACGCTTCATCAAAGGTCCGAATGCTTCGAGACGACATGCGCGCCCACAGGTCGCGCAAGCTGCCGCGACCTTCCCGTTCTTCGAGCCACTCTAGGAAGTCGCTGCCCACCAGGTATGCGTAGGCGCCGCCAGCGTACCGCCGTGAGCCATCGAGCTCCCCGTAGGTTGGAAAGCGGCCTTCACGGGCCAGGGTGCGTAGAAAGAGCGCCCGATAGTCGCCGTTCGGACGCCCAAAACCGGTGAGTCGCCCCTCGACCACGGTGGCGTAGCCCTCCGCGACCCAACGTGGGCTCTTCCAGGCGACTGGCCCAATGCCAGAGACACCCTGAAAGATACCTTCAAAACCGTTTCGTGTGGGACGCAACAGATGCACTTGGTGAGCCATCTCATGCACCACAAGCAAGCGGCTCCAAGTGTCATAGTGACCAATCGCCGAGCTGGCGTCTGGCGGGGTGACCCAAAGTTCAAGCTTCGGACGGCGCTGGAAGGGAATGGCCATGCCGTTGGAGTCCGACACCGGGTCGCGAATCAAGATGGTGAAGGTCTGTGGCGGCGCGTAGCCCACCTCGTCGATCACATTGGCCCGGATCGACTCGAACTCGGTGGCAACCTCGCTCGCAAAGGCCTCGGCACTCACCGGATAGGTGATGCGCGCGTGGTCGGTCTCAAGCACCCGCCAGCCGTCGCTTGGTGCTTGGGCAGAGGCCGTAGAGGCCGTCAACAGCGCGAGCCAGCCCACTGCTAGAGGAACCCATCGAGTCATCGTATCTCCCAAAGGTGGGCGCGAAGTAACCGACGTCATCGACGTTAGGCCCGTCTACGGGGTAAACCCGCTGCATGCGTACTTCAAACTGGTCCTGGCTGTCCTCCTCCCTCGCTGCTGCGGTCTTCGCTGCGTCGGCCGTCGCTGTGGCGATTCCGGCTGCACATGCGGGTGAACCCCTGTTGGTTCCTGACTTTACTCCGGGCAGCACAACCGAGTTCGGACTTGCCTTCTTGCTGCAAGGCAAGGTCATTGAAGGCCTACGTCAACAAGGGCACATTGTGCTCGGCAATCAGGCGGCGTCGCCGGTTGTGGGCGACAGCATCATGTCCTGTGCGGACCTGCCTGGATGCCCGTTCGCAGCGCTCCAGCAGCTTCCCGCACGCGCAGCGGTTGTAGGACGGGTTGCACGCACGGCCGATGGTGTGCTGACAGTGTATGTTGCAGCCTACGAACAGGGCGACAGCCGTCCTGTCGACACACGAGACTTCATTGTGGAAGGTGGCGACGAAGACGCCATTGTGAGTGAAGTGGTCATTATGGTCGACGAGATGTTGTCGCTGCTTGGCCCCGCACCGGCGGACCAGTTGATGGCTGCCGTTGACCTTCTCGAAGCCGTTGAAGACCCGCCCGCAGCACCTCGGGTGGAGCCGGACCTTGCACCGACGGGACCGCTCTTTGGCGAGCCGGACCCGGTCGTTGTCACGCCGACGCCACGCGAAAACCCCATCGTCGACCCCATGCCGCCACCCCCGCCAGACCGAACGTCCCGCGCCGGCGTCTTGTCCCCGAGCGACTACGAGAGTGCGCCGATGGACGTTCTGTTGGAGGGCTCTACGCTCTCGCCACGGCACGTTGAGGGACTGGGTTGGCACTTCCGTCGCTCCGAGACTCCGGCACGTACGTGGAACCGCCGCAACATGCCGCACTCCGGTCGCGTCATCGTGGAGCTGCGCGGTGGAATCGGCATTGGAGATGTGAGCCGGACTGCCGATGTGCGCGTCGCCGTTGCCTTCGACGGCCAGAACGCGTCTGAGTGGTTCCAAGAGGGACCGGTCGTTGGGCAGGGCGTCCGAGGTGCCTTGTACGTGGGCTACGCACCGACCGCTTGGATTGACATTGGCTCTGGCTTCGGCTTGCAGTACGGCCAGAAGGGCCTGACGAGCGGCTATTCCGACGTCAACGGTGACAGCTCGGTGGGGGATGACTCGGTCACCGCCTTGCAGTTCTTCATAGAACCCCGTGTGCGCTTGTACCCGCTGCCGTTCGGACCGGTGAAGCCTTTCATTGGAGTGGGCGCTGAGGTGCGGCTATTCGACCCGTACGACATCATTGAGCCTGTGGGCGTGACCTACCCGGACCCTCCCGGCGGCTCCACCTTTGGACCCCAGTTCTCAGGCGGGATTTTGTTCGATGTCGGACCCGTCGTTGGTCTGTTCGGAGAGGCCAGCTACTCCATGCATCTCGGCAGCCGAGCAGATGCCGCACGTATGGGTACAGCCCCTGTAAACGCGCCCGCTCCGCCAGAGAACCAGGGAAACACGCTGAACTTTGTCGGCGGACTGCAGTTCCGCATCTAATGCAGCCACGCTTTCGACCGACCGTAGCCGAGGTCAACCTCGACGCTATCTGCCGCAACTTTGCGACACTGCGGACTCATGCCCGGCAGGGGTCTCGTATGCTCGCGGCGCTAAAGGCCGATGCGTACGGTCATGGGGCCCCACAGGTCGCACGGGCGCTCGCTGCGGCTGGATGTGAGTGGTTTGGTGTGGCGAGTGTTGAAGAGGGCTTGGAGCTCCGCGCTAGCGGCATTGCCCAGCCCATCCTGCTGTTGAGCGGGGCGGGACGGACGGGCATGGAAACCTCGGTCGTGAACGAGCTCACGAACGTGATCTATGATGTTGGTACAGCTCTTCGCCTAAACGAAGTGGCGGCACGCCAACAGCGAATCGTGCCCATTCACATCAAGATAGACACGGGCATGGGGCGCCTCGGCGTGATGCCGTCGGAGTGGGCGCTCTTCCTTGACGCGATTGGCGCATGCTCATCGCTACATATTGAAGGCTTGCTTACGCATTTTTCCCATGCAGACGAGAGCCCCAAGCGCACCGCAGAGCAGGTGGAATGCTTCGAGACAGCGATTGCAGCTGTCCATGCTCGTGGATGGAAGCCAACCTTCGTTCATGCCGACAACTCCGCTGGCACCCTTGGATTCGAGCACCGCTACAACATGGCTCGCCCAGGAATTGCGCTGTACGGGCCGGCACCTGGACCGTCGTTTGAGCCGCTTGAAGCCGCTCTGACGCTGCGGACGGAGGTATTGTTCACCAAACACATTCCAGCCGGAACGCCCGTTTCGTACGCCGGAACGTGGACTAGCAAGCGTCCAACCCAGCTCGCGGTCTTGCCGATTGGTTATGCCGACGGCTACCCACGTGTGCTGGGCGGACGAGCGCACGTTCTCGTCCATGGCCAGCGCGCACCGATTCGCGGAAGAGTGTGCATGGACCTGACAATGGTCGACGTCACAGACATCCAAGGCAATGTTGAAGAGGGCACCCCTGTTGTGCTGATTGGTGCTCAAGGAGACGCCCGCATTGACGTGACGGAGCTAGCAGACTTAGCGGGCACCATCTCCTACGAAGTGCTCACCGGACTGACCGCTCGCGTGCCCCGCACCTGGGAAATGCTGTGATTACGCGCATCGTAGAGTGGATAGGGCGGCTCATCCTTGGGCCAATCGAGGAGCTGGGGCGTGGCGTGCGCATCCTGTGGGGGGGACTGAGCAACGTCTTCATTCGTCCGTTTCGCCTGCGTCTCATCATCCAGCAGATGGAGTTCATTGGCATTCAGTCACTGCCCATCATCGTGCTTGCTGGGTTCTTCACGGGTGCTGTGTTCGCGCTGCAGTCGTTCCGCGCCTTCTCGCTGTTTGGCGCAGAGAGCATGGTGGGGGGAACGGTAGGGGTCGCGCTGACTCGGGAGCTAGGACCTACGCTGACCGGCCTTCTCGTTGCGGGTCGTGCGGGGTCAGCCATTGCCGCAGAGATCGGGTCCATGCGCGTCTCCGAGCAGATCGACGCACTAGACGCCATGGCCACCGACCCCATCAACTACCTCATCAAGCCGCGACTCATTGCGGCCATGATTGTCACCCCCATGCTCACCGCCATCTTCGACTTGGTCGGTATCGTTGGGGCGTGGGCGGTCTGTGTGAAGCTGCTCGGTCAGAGCGAGCCGGCCTTCATGGTGCGACTGCTCGACTGGGTCGACTTCGACGACTTCGCTGGCGGCATCTTCAAGGGTCTTATCTTCGGCACCATCATTGGAACTGTCGCCTGCTACAAGGGCTTTTACACCAAGGGCGGCGCACGTGGCGTTGGTCAGGCCACGACCTCTTCGGTCGTCGTCGCCTCCGTTCTGATCTTGACCGCCAACTACTTCATCGCATGGGTGCTTGAATGAGCCAACGGTCTGCCCCCCCCGACGACCCCCAGGCCGAAGCGGAAGACCCGGTCACCGGAGAACCGGGTGCCATCGTCTACTCAGACGTGCACAAGGCTTTCGGAGACTTCAAGGTATTGAAGGGCTTGGACCTCATTATTCCTCGTGGGAAAATCACCGTAATTATCGGGCGCAGCGGCACCGGAAAGTCGGTGACGATGAAGCATGTCATGGGCCTGCTGCGATGTGACAAGGGCAACATCTGGGTCGGCAAGGACGAGCTGACGAGCATGGGGGACCGTCGGCTGCGAAAGGTTCGCGACCGCTTCGGCATTGTGTTTCAGCACGCCGCCTTGTTCGACTCCATGAACGTGTTCGACAACATCTGTTTTCCGCTGCGCGAGCACACCCGCATGAGCAACCGCGAGATGAAGGCGAAGGTGACGGACCTGTTGGGCTTGGTGGGACTGTCCGGTACTGAGACGCGCATGCCAAGTGAGCTGTCAGGTGGCATGAAGAAGCGGGTAGGGCTCGCGCGCGCCTTGGCCCGTGACCCCGAGTTCCTGTTGTATGACGAGCCTACAACGGGCCTCGACCCAATTCTCTCGGCGGCAATGGACGAGCTGATTGTGACGACTCACAAGGCGAAGCCCGGCTTGACGAGTGTCATCATCTCGCACGACATTCGCGCGGTCATGCACATTGCCGACAAGATGGTCATGCTATACGAAGGCGTCGTGTACGACGAAGGGACGCCCGAGCACTTCGAGACCAGCGACGATGCGCTCATTAAGCAGTTCATCGCCGGTAGCCTTATCGGCCCAATGAGCGTCTAGACCTACTCTTCAGGAGCCGTGTCAATGGCCAGCTGCTCAATGCTGTTGGCGTCAAACGGCCAGTTGTCGAGTGAGACGATGCGCAGCTCGCGGTCGAGCAATGGCAAGGTCGGAAAGCCGCCCTGCAGCATGGGGGACTGACTCTCGCTGATGTCGGCCAGAATTGGGTGGGTCACACCATATTCGTCGACCCACTCATTGGCCGCTTCTACACTTGAGGGGCCCTCATTGGCCTGAAGCATGACCTCTAGGATGACGGCGCCTGACTCTGCGAGGTCAACCGAGGCGGCCTCGACTTCCGGCGCTTCCTCTTGGCACGGACCACACCATTGGGCGAACAGGACAAGCTGAACAACCTGTCCGTAGAACTGGTACAGCTCGACGTCATCACCGTGTTGGTCCCGCAGCGTGAAGTTCGGAACAACGTCGCCCATTCCAATGCCTGTGGGCTGCGAACCGTCTTGGTAGGCCTGGGGCAAAGCTTCCACTGTGGTGTGGTACCAGAGGTTCTCAGGACCGTATGGGGTGGGTTCTTTCGTACAGGCGACCAGCGCTACGATTCCGAGGGTAGCGAATGCAATGCGAACCAAGAGGGACCTCCAATGGCAAACGCTAACCTGTACCCAGCTGTCGTGGCTACAGTGCTGGTCGAGTGCTGCGGCGGTCGCCGGCTATTGCTCGGGTCGCGTTGTGACGGCGAGATTCTCAAACTGGTCGAGGTCTAGTGGCCACGCGTCGACGTCTTTGAAGCGCAGCTGCCGGTCGAGCAGTGGCAGGGTGGGGAATCCGCCATGCAGCAAGGCCTCGGTCTCCAATGCGGAGTCCGCTAGGACGGGGTGGTCTGCACCGGACCGCTCAGCCCAGCGCTCAGAATGCTCAACACGCGCCTCACCGCCTCGGGACTCAAGCATGACTTCCAGCACAATGGCGCCATGTTCCTCAAGGTCACGAGAGGCGGCAGCGAGCTGGGGGGCGTCTCGACGGCAGGGCGGGCACCATGCAGCGAATAGTGAGATCTGGACCACCATTCCGTAGAATTGGTACAGCTCCACCTCGTCTCCAAACTGGTCCCGAAGCCGCATGTTGGGGGCAACGTCGCCCTCCGCAAGTCCTGTGGAGACCGAACCATCAATGTACTCGTCAGGCATGTCCCGCATGTCCGCGTGGAACCACGAATTCTCTGGACCATAGGGCTGCGGTTGGGCGGTGCACGCCCCGGCAAGCGGGAGTGCAGCGAACAGAACGGCTGTACGAAACATGGGACCCACCTGGAGGCACTCTCACCCCCGGCAGTGGTCGGCGAGCTCGGCATCCACTGTGTCCATCGGGCCGAAGCGGGCAATTCATTAGGAGCAGTTGCGCGGCCAGCACGAAGGCTGGGGTCCTACCAGCCTTCCCACCCTGGCCAGGCCTCTTCAGGCTCGTCCCAGTGGTCGTGTGCGGCAAACTCGGCCAGCAGAAGGGCCTGGCGTGTTTCGTTGGTTGTGTACACGGAAGTCCTGTGGCGGAATGCGGTGTACCAAGGCGTCAACCACTGCCAATACAAGTCGTTCTTGCTTGTGGTCGCCCGGACGGCGTGGGTCAGCCACTCACGCATATCGTCCGCCGACAACGTAAAGTGCAGGCTGGCAATGGCATGGTGGCCCGCCGCCCACATCCACTCGCTGTTGATGTGGACCGCAGTAAAGTCGCCATGCGGCAAGCTGAAGTGCAGCAGGTTGTCGACCTCAAGGGCGAGCTGGAGCACCCAATCCCGCGCGCGACGGCGGCGCAAGGTCCACCAGGTGACGGGCCAGAACAGAGCAGCGAGTAGGTGGGCTTCAGCAGTCGCTTGAGGGACCAACACTGCATCGGCCTGGGCTGCATCGAGGGTCAGCTCCACATCCACCGAGCGGCCGTCGTCGTCAAACGCCTGCGCCTGCTCTTCCGCAACAACAATGAGGCCGGACGCGCCTGGCGTGCGCACTCGAACCGTGCGGACACAGTCACGGAGAAGGTCTGGATGACGCTGGCAGAGCTGGGCAGCAAAGGACATGCAGCGCCATAACGGTGCAGCGCGATACAGGTTTGTCATGCACACAGTCTTAGTGGTGGACGATGACGAGCGGCTTCGTGACCTTCTCTCCGAGTACCTAGGGTCTCGGGGGTTCCAGGTTGTGACCGCCAACGACGGAGAGCAGGGTATTCAGGCGGTTCAGGCCGGCGGAATTGATGCGGTGGTCTTGGACGTCATGATGCCCGGAATGGATGGGTTTGAGGTGTTGCGCCGGCTGCGGCCCATCTCCACAGTGCCGCTCATCATGCTGACGGCTCGGGGAGATGACTTCGACCGAATCGTCGGACTCGAGTTGGGTGCGGACGACTACCTACCAAAGCCGTTCAATCCACGTGAATTGCTGGCTCGACTTCAGGCCATCTTGCGTCGAAGCACCGCGGCAGTGTCGGAGAATACCGCGGTTCATGCAGGGCCCATTCGGGTGGATCCTGACACGCGGGAAGTACACATGGATGGCGAGCGTATTGCGCTCACCACGACTGAGTTCGAGATCTTGCGCGTACTGGTCAGCCAGGCCGGGCGTGTCGTTCCACGTGAACGACTGATGGAGATGGCTCGGGGTAGCGACTATGCGAGCTTTGAGCGTTCCATTGACGTCCACGTATCGCGCATTCGCAAGAAGCTCGGTGACGACTCCAAAGACCCGCGGTTCCTCAAGACCGTTCGTGGAGTCGGCTACACCATTGTGCGGCCTTCCACGTGAGTCTGCGCGGCCGAATCACCCTCGCTATTGTTGCTCTAGCGGTTCTGGCACTGGTTGTTGGTGGCGGGCTGACCCAGCGCCTTGTGGTGCGGCCCCTTGCTGACAACGCCCGGGCTGCGTTCGCGGCCCAAGCGCACTTTGTCGGCCTGCGCCTGGAGCGAGGCGAGTCTGCTGACGAGCTGGAAGCAACCTTTGACGTAGACATTCGGACAGTTGAGGCTCCGCCCGCTGGGGCGCGGGACATTGCAGCATCGGATTCCCGTCGGGGCAGACGTCGTGGGCGAGTGGTTGCGGCGCCTCGAGGACCGGAGCTGTTCGTGCGGACGCGCTCGGGTTGGATTGGCGTCAAGCCGGAGCTGGACCTCGACCGTCCTGGGCAGCGATTGCTGCAGGTGATGCTGTTTGGTGGTGTGGTCTTGATCAGCTTGGCCTTCGCCATTGCCTCCGCATCCACCCGGCCCATCGAGCGTATGCGTCGGGCCATGGAGACGGTGTCGCGCGGTGACCTCGACCACAGACTGCCAGAGTCAGGGAGCACGGAAGTGGTGTCGGTGGGCGTAGCCTTCAACGCCATGACCGCTCGGGTGCAAGCGCTCCTCACAAGCGAGAAGGAGCTGCTGGCTGGGGTCTCTCACGAGCTACGAACGCCCCTCACTCGGCTACGCCTCGCCGTTGAGTTGCTCCGTGATTATGAGGTCCCGGACCGCCATCTCAACGGTATGGAAGGGGACTTGGCGGAGCTCGATGCCCTCATTGAGGAGCTTGTCGAGGTGTCACGCCTTCAGCTTGGCCAGTCGCCGCTTCAGCCATCGACCGTCGACTTGCTGACCTTGGCCCAGGAGATTGCCGCACCGCACGAGCGCGTCCATGTTCACGGAGACTCGGTGATACGCACCGTGGACGAGCGACTCGTGCGCCGTGCTGTAGATAACGTCGTGCGGAACGCGCTGAGCTACGCTCCAGAGGGAACTGTGGACATTACCGTAGGCCCAGACGGCTTCACGATTGAGGACCGCGGACCCGGTGTACCACCCGCTGCGCTAAGCCGTTTGTTCGAGCCTTTTTACCGAGTAGACAGCAGTCGAAGCCGGGCTTCCGGCGGCACGGGTGTTGGCTTGCGCATTGTTCAGCAGGTGTGTGAGCTTCACGGGGGCACAGCAACAGCGAGCCTGCGTGCTGGGGGCGGACTTACAATTTGTCTGCGTCTACAGAGCGTACCGGCGGGTGGGCCTCGATGAAGGCCATGGCTTCCTCTGGAGTGTCCACAACACCAACACTCTGCAGGTAGCGTCGCGTTCCGCCGAGCTTCTCAAGCAGTGGAATGACCGGCAAGGTCTCCGTCCAGAAGGTCCGTCCCAAGAACACCATGGGACTGTATTCGCCAAGGGTCTCGTAGTGATTCTGGGTGGTGTCCTGGAAGACTTCTTGCACGGTCCCAGCACTTCCTGGTGTGTAGATGATGCCGTGCCGTGCGATTGTCACCAGGCCATCTTCTCGCACCGCATTGGCGAAATACTTGGCGATGTGAGTCGCGAATGGCGTGGCCGGCTCGTGCCCATACAGCCACGTGGGAACGGCCAAGCTGACCTGACGCTCGCTGGTGGTACCAATCCTGCGTCGAACGCGCATGGCCGTCGAGAGCCAGCCGGCATCGTTGTACATTGGCTCTGCAGCGAGCTCGGCCAGGCAGTCGTCCAAGAAGGCGTCGTCGTAGTCGACCAACAGAGCGCCTAAGTGAGTTGCTTCCATTGCACCCGGGCCGCCGCCGCTGACCGGTAGGTAGCCTTGCTTTGCGAGGCTGCGTCCAATCTGAACGACCTTGCGAAAGCCTGGGTCCGCTCTTGACAGAGCATGTCCGCCCATGACTGCGACAGCACGTGTCTCCGACGTGACCAGGTCGGCAATCGCATCACCCATCGCCAGGTCATGCAGGCGTCGCATCAGGCTCTCCACCAAGTTGGGGAGCTCCCGTCCGGTCTGTTTCCAGTGCCTGTAGATGCGGCTGTCTAGAGTCTTGCCGAACGTCTCAGGGCGCTCGATATCAAAGCCCGCATACAGCTCATCTGCGGTGTACAGCTGGGCGCGGTAGGCGTTGTACGGTCGTTCATCAACGGAGGGAAAGACCGCCGCGCCTCGCGAGACAAGGTCAGCAGCACAGGCTGGAGGTGCGTCACAGCCTAGAAAGACTGCGCCACTCACATCGCGGGTCTTCAGGACGTCGAGAACGTCGGTCAGCTCGACGCCCTGCACAATGGCGTCGCTCAGAGCGTGCCCAGACACGAGGTGTGCGATGAGCTGTTCTTCGGTGTGAATCTGGATGCGTTGGTTGGCCACGGTCGGCTCCGGGAATGGCGTGAGGTATACAACACCCGGAGCGTTCATGCCGACGACCTTGCTGACCTTCATCTTCGTTGTGATCACCTGCCTATGTGCCCTAGGAACGGGCATGGCATTGGGGTGGTTTCTGCGTGGGCGAGAGGCTTTTCGCAAGAATCAGAGCTTGCATGCCCAGGCCTCGCACCATCTCGACACTGCCGACGCAGAGCGGGACAACGCCGTTGGCGAAGTCGAAGAAATCACCAAAGACATGCGTGAATTGGCTACTCAGTACCGTGAATTGCACGACGACTACGAGAAGTTGGGGGTAACCCACAAGTCAACCTTGCTTCAGCTCAGTGGCGTGGAAGACGAGCTTCGCGTGCAGCAAGAGAGCGCACGAATGGCGAGGGTCGAGGCTGGGGCAAACCGGCGCAAGATTGGCAATTTGGAAGGCGAGCTTCGCGCTTTACAGGTTGCAGTCGCCAAAGCGGCGAATCGCGAATGACTGTCCGCATGGATTCACACATGGTGCGAGTGGCTCGTTGGTTCTTGTGCGGCTGGCTGGCAGTCTGCTCGATTGCGTATGCAGCTCCTCCTGTCTGGAGCGGTTTGCCCACGGAGCCCGCCGCGGCATGGGCGATGTGGGAGCAAGAGCGAGCCCCGCAACTGCGCGCACGGCTTGAGACAGCGTCCCAGCGCGTACAAGGAGCAGAACAGTACTTTGCCGCAGATATTCCTCTAAGCAGCGCCTTCCCGCACTTGGCAGATGCTCGACTTGATGACCCGCTGGTGCTGTCTGCACGCCTGGTGGCTCTGGATGATGCCATGGTTGCCGCGGAGGCAGACCGAACAACGACCAGTCCTGACTTTGGTGGAATGGACCGCGCAGCTCAGGCCACCGAGCTGGTGGAAACCGTCCTGTCCCTAGAGTCGACTGCCGCGGCAAGTGAGCGTCGTCTGTTGCTTTCGCTGCGGGCACGATTGGCTCGGTTTCCTGGAGAAACCTACGAGAGGACCCAGGCTCACCTAGCGGATATCGATGCCTCCCTGAGTCAGGCACGGCGTGCATTGTCAGCCGATACAGAGGATGTGCAAGCAGCACGCGCGGTAGCAGCGCTCGACGTTGAGCGGGCTGCGGCCATGGCGCTGTTTGCAGACCTACGTCGACTGGCGACCGTGTCCGGGTTCGAGGTCTCAGAACCTCTTTTCGACCTCGCAACCTTGAACAGCGAAGGCAGAGAGGCCCAACGGCGTGCTGATCAACGGCTTGACTTGTTGCGCGGGCACGTCACCGGTGGCCTCGCTGACCGCATTGATGCGGCGCGTCTGCAGTGGCGCTCGAACGTCGAGCTCCCAAGGGTTCGCAATGACCTAGAACTTAAGCTGTCCGCTGAGGCACCACCGCCACCACAGAGCGATACCGACGCTCTCGCCGCTCAACTTGCAGAGCTGGAAGAACGCATCGCGCAGCCGGTCCCAGCTGCGGACGGGTCGCTCTCACCGGCTGCAGCCGCCGTCCAGCTACAGATCGACGAGGTCGAGGCGCAGATCGTCGATGTAGAACGGTCACAGTTGGCGAGCGCAATTGGCAGCCTACAAGACCGTCTTGAACGGGCGAGCTCCCAGGCTCAGGATGCACGAGACTCAAGTGACGCAGCACGAGAAGAGGCGCTGCAGGCAGCGAGTGAGAGCCAAGCGTCTCTGCTTCGTCACGTGGCCCAGGCCAACGACCGGGAAGCGCGCAGCCTGGACCGGCTGTCTAACCTAGAACAGGTGGCAGAACGCCGGCAGGTGGGCCGAGTTGCGCGTGGACAAGAGGTCAAATCCAAGATCGACGAGTCCCTCGAAGAAGCGCGCTCACTTCTGTACACATCCGATGTCGGGCCCGATGATGCGTATGCTGCCGCTCGCATTGAAATACGGACATTGCGCAGGGAAGCCCTACGGTTGTTGAGCCTTCACGCTACAGCGGAGCGCGAGACAGAAGCGACTCTTGAAGCCGTGGAGTCAGACCGCCGGGTCATGGCGGAGCTGTCCCGTGCTCCCATGGTCGGACAAGATATTGCGGCGCGCGACGCGGCCATGTCACGCTGGAGAACGGCCCTCAAGGGAGAGGTGGAGGCGTCAGAGGCTGCGGAGGTCGCTGTTGTTGCGGACCAAGCCTCCGCGCTGGTGGCTCTGCGTAGCATTAAGGAAGGCAAGCGCTCGATCAAGAGCTTGGTGTCACCTGAACAGCGTCGGATTGACTGGGAGAAGCTGAGTTTGGACCTGCGCTGGGAGCAGGCGCTTGTGTGGCCTACGTTCTTGGCAATGATCAACGACCAGTTCTTGGCCGTCATTGAAGCCCCGCTCAACCTGTTCAACCCCGTCTACATGTCTGCGTTCATGCGCAGCGGTTTCTGGCTGTTCGTGTTTTTGTTGGGCTGGTGGTTCATCCGCGCGCGTTCGGGCCCCATTGGGGTCTGGCTCATTAGTCGGGTTGCGGAGAGGCGAGAGGGCCGCGGTGGCTTGTTCACGCTGCAGCCTGAGGTGAGACGGACTGTCCGCGCTGTGTTGGACTTGGCCATTGGTTGGTTGCTGCGTGAGCCGCTGGTCGGATTCCTTCCGATTCTTGGGTTCGCGGTGTGGGTGTACCTGCAGGTTGCCCTGTACCGGCTCGCTGTGGCGCTGTTCGACTTGTTTGTCGAGCCGTATGGGGCAGTGCGGCCTTCCGTTCTTACCCTTGGTATAAAGGCCCATAGTCTTGCTCGACACTCCCTTCGTTGGCTCGCGATGTGGCTCATCACCCGCGACTTCGTCCGTCAGATTCTTCAAGGAGTGCTCGACGCAGACGGCCTGGACATCATCGCGCGTTGGGGTATTGATGCTGTTGGTTTTGCGGGTGTCTTGTTCTTATTGCACCGCTGGGCACCTGTTCTCCGTGGGGAGATTCAGAGCTTTCATCAGGAGTCGCGCTGGGTCCGGTTTCTGTCGAAACCACCTCGCTTTTCCCTGCTGAATGCGCCGTGGGCCGTCGTCACTGGCGGGTACCTTAGCTTGGCCTGGATGTGGGACCGCACACAAGAGCTCGCCAGGGAGCGCGAGGGCTTCGGACGACTGCTCGCGGCAGTGACGCGGTACCGTCTGCCCACCGAAGAAGACCATCCCGAGTCGGTCCTACCGCCACCGGCGCCAGTTCTTGCGGCCTTAAACGACCATTCACGGCACTACAGTGAGTGGGTCGAACGCAACGAAGACGCTGTGTTGCGCCGGGCATTCGCTTCGTGGGGGTCTGACCACTCGTCGGGTGTGATGCTGTTTACAGGTGATCCAGGCGAGGGGAAAGACGCCTATCTTCGCAGGATTGTTCCGACTCTTCCTGGAAATATCCCAGTTCTGTACACCAAAGTAGAGCAGCGCCTCAACAACGAGGTCGATGCTGTTGACTGGCTCGCCGGCGTCATGGGCGGGAATGCACCGACACACAGCACCGAGGCATTTGTTGAGTGGTTGGAGCTGCAAGAACCTCGCATTTTGGTCGTTAGCGACCTGCAAGGTGCCTTCTTGCGAACTGTTGGCGGATTTCAAGGGCTTCGCGCCCTGCTGTACCTCCTAAATGCCGGGTCAAACCGCCACTTTGTGGTGGGCACGTGTCACCGCAAGGCGTTTCAATACCTCAAACGACTGGGGTCATTGGTCAACATTGAAGTGGTCCGCGAAGTGGTGTCCTTGGCACCGTACGGCGAGAAAGACATGCAGGCGTTGGTGACGGGCATGCTGACGCCACTTGGGTACGACCTTCGGTTTGGGACCCTGGTTCGCAACAGCCCATTTGGTGTCGACCCAGCCATTGAGCTTCGCCGTGCCGTTGGTCGCTTCTATTTGTTGTTGGCAGACGCCAGCGATGGGAACCCAGGTGTTGCCTTGCGTCTACTCACCCAGTGCCTGAGTCAGTCGTCCGACCCCATGTCCCTCGACGTCCGCATTGCTCCATGCCTGGGCGCTGGAACCCTGGACACCTTGTCAGACGACGAGATGTTCATGCTTGTCGCCTTGCGTATGCAAGGCGGCCTGAACGAGCCGGAGCTGGTGCGTGTCACCAATATGAGTGCCAACGTGGTGCGAAACGTTGTTCGGAACCTCTTAAACCGTAAGCTCCTGTGCAAGAAAGGGTCCACAGTGGTCGTTGCGCTCGAACAACTGCCCGTAGTGACGAGAACCCTGCGTCGCCGCCATTTCCTCCACTTTGTGAACTAGGCCATGAACGAAGACATCGACGTACAGCAGATCATTCAGTTCATTCGGTGGGACCAAGTTCCCACGGCGTTTTTTGTGGTGTTGGTTGGCTGGATGGGCTTCGTGGTCTTGGGTCGAACCCTCGACAACCTTGGCGAGCGCTTCACCGACCGCCGGCTGGTGCTGAAGAAGAGCAAGGCGCTGCTGCGTTTCGTACTGTACGCAGCGCTGGCAATTTTGGTGGCCACCAGCCTTCTCGACATTCCAACTCAGGCCATGTTCGCCCTCGCAGGAACTATCGGCCTGGCGTTGGGCTTCGCCTTCAAGGACTTGTTGGCATCGCTCATGGCCGGCGTCATCCTGCTCTTTGATGAGCCGTTTCAGGTCGGTGACCGGATCAGTTTTGGCGGCAACTATGGCGAGGTCACCGAGATTGGCCTGCGGTCTGTTCGGCTGGTCACCCTGGACGACAACCTCGTCACCATCCCCAACAGTCAGTTCTTGACCGACTCGGTAGCGAGTGCCAATGCTGGTGCACTCGACTGCATGGTTGTCGTTCCGTTCTTCATTGGTGCGGCCGAGAAGTTCTCAGTCGCTCGACGAATCGTAGCGGAAGCGGCGGCGACCAGCCGGTATGTGTACCTGCAAAAGCCAATCGTTACGCTAGTAAGCGACGAGTTCATGGGCGAACGGTTCGTCACGGTCATTCGCTTAAAGGCCTATGTGTTTGACGCGCGGTACGAAAAGGCATTTGCGTCTGACGTGACCGAGCGGGTCAAGCGAGCTCTAGCAGACGCCGACATTCACACACCAGACCGTCAATACCGCGACCTCGAGTTGAACCGGCGCGAGACCCCACCGGAAGTCTAGGTCTCCGAGGCTCTAGCTGCCGAGAACTGCGAGTGCCTGTGCGATGGACACAAGCTTCTCACGCGGCTTTCCGACCGCCTTACCGGCTTGCACTTCGTGGGCATCCAGAGCCAGCCAGTCTTGCCAGGTGACGACGCGGACGCCCCGCTCTGCCAGCAGATTCACGATGGCATCAGCTTCCGGCAAGTCGGTGGGCTCGGGAGAGTCGGCAATCATGCCGTCGACGGTGGCCTGGGCGCAGCTTCGGTTGGTGCCAATGACTCCGCTCGGGCCTCGTTTGGCCCAGCCGGCTGTGTAGCCCTTGAGCATGGGGGGGCCGCTCGCGACGGTCAGCACGCGGCCATCCGCGCTGGCCAGCCGACCTCTGGCTGAATCAAAGGGAACGCCGCTGATGACGTGGCCACGGTAGCCGATCGAACGGAACACTTGGTCGACCGAGAAGACCTCGCGGGCATCGGTCAGCCGTGCGCTCCAACCATCTCCTCGGGGTTCAAGCTCGGTCTGGCCGACTTCAATGGCTGTGACGTGGTCGTCGCCCTGAATCGCTGTGGGGCTCGCAAAGAACTCGATGCGAATGGTCCGATTGCCTGGCGTGTGTGCACGTTGGGCGAAATCAGCGAGAATGTCGAGGTTGGCCAGAAGGTTCGGATGCGGCTCCTCAGGCATTGTGTGCGCGTCGCGCTGGAGCGAATCGCTGTCGATCAGGACATCCACACCAGGAATGGCGCCGAGCTCTCCAAGCTCCTTGGGTGTGCACGCAGCAGCGGCGGGTCCACGACGGGCAAACAGTGTGACATGCTTCACCTTAGAAGCTCGTAGGGCCTGTAGAGCGTGTTCTGCAATGTCTGTCTTCGCCAGCTCGTCGGGCGAGGTCATCAGGATGCGGGCCACGTCGAGTGCGACGTTGCCAACACCAATGATGGCCACACCCGGCTTCGAGAGGTCGAAGGTGGCATCAGCGTAGTCCGGGTGACCGTTGTACCAAGCGACGAACTCGCGCGCCGAGTGGCATCCTACAAGGTCTTCGCCGGCAATTCCGAGCTTACGGTCGTCTGCGCAGCCCACACTCAACACCCATTGGTCGTAGTGGGTGTCGAGGTCTTCTAGAGTCAGATCTCGACCTAGCTCCACGTTCCCGAAGAACCGGAATCCGGGCTTGGACGCAGTGCGAGCGTAGGCCCGCGTCACAGCCTTAATGTTCGGATGGTCCGGAGCGACACCGGCACGAACCAGACCATACGGCACTGGCAGGCGGTCAAACAGATCGATCTGGACGGTGCGAGAGGGGTGCTTCATCAGGGAGGCAGCGGCATAGAAGCCCGCCGGACCTGCACCTACGATGGCAATGCGAAGGGGCCGTTGTTCACTCATGTCGCACTCCATTGTGGCGAAGCGCCGACTAACCTGAGTCTGGCATTGTGGGGGGAAGCAGGGTGACCAATGGGGCTCAGCGTGTCACACTGCGCCCAACCTCGGAGTTCCCATGCGCTCGCTCGCGATTCTGCCCCTGCTCTTGTTGTCTGGATGTCCAAAAGGCTCTCTGCCTGTTGATATCAGCAAGTTCTCCCCAAAGATTCAGTTCGAGAACTTTGAGCTCGACGGTATCAACTTTCAACAGGCGGACACGCAGTTCGTCTTCAACATCGACAACCCGAACCCCGTCGGACTGTCCGTAGCGTCATTTACCTATGACCTAGACCTGGCTGGAAATGGGTTCATCGAAGGCGACAATTCAGATGGCCTTGCACTGCCAGCTGCAGGAAGCACTCAGTTTAAGCTGCCGGTCAGTGTTGTCTTCGCGGACGTCTTCGCCCTGGTTCAAAACCTGGATGTGAAGAGCGAAGTTCCGTTCACCATCCAAGGCGAGTTTGGCTTCCAGACACCTCTGGGCATTCTGCGCATTCCATACCAGGAAGAGGGCAACTTGCCGGTTCTTCAGGCGCCCAAGGTCAGCGTGAAGGGCGTTCGCGTTGACACCTTCCAGCCGCTTCGCAATCGCGCGACCCTCGCTGTGGACATCGGCGTTACCAGCGCTGGTGGAAGCGCGCTTTCATTGGCTGGCTTTGACTACGACCTGACCCTTGGTGGCGAGTCTGTCGCGGCTGGCTTGCTAGAGCAGTTTGCCGAGGTCTCTGGCGACGCTGAACAAGTGGTCACGTTGCCAATCGAGCTCAACCTCCTGGGCATGGGCAGCTCCATTGTCAGCGCCATCAGCAACCGTGGTCCCATTGACGTTGGCTTGACCGGTGGATTGACCGTTGGCACACCATTCGGCCCGTTGCCTCTGAACATCGACGAACAGGCAAACCTCAACCTGCGATAGAGTCTACGCAGGAAGCAAGGCTCCTTTTAGGCGTGCGCGAACTGCGCGCGCCTCTTTTGCGTGGTTCGCAAGGGCATCACGAGCAGCTCCCGTCAGCGGCCACACCATCGGGCCTGGGTCCCATTTCAGCACTTCATCCCATTCGGTGGGGATTCCTTGGCCATCCAAGCGCTCGCTGACTCGGTGCAGAGGCTGGCGAATAGTGCCGTCAAGCACGGCACGAAAGCGGCCTTCTCGTGTGGGGTCGAGAAAGAAGAACTGGTCACGTACCATCCATGCCACATGGAAGTGCGACGGTACCAGCGACACAGCGTCGAGACTAGCTCGCTCTGCCAGCGCGCGAATAAGGACGAGCGCTTGCTCACCTAGGCCAAGTCCAGGAGCGTCTTGGCCTGGCAAGCGCGGTTTGTTGGTAGCGAACGGCACCCGCGGGTCGCGAAGCGTGAGCCACTCGATGAACAGGGTGTCTAGGTCATCAATGCGGCGCTCGCGTGCCGACAGCTCGAACAGGACCTGCTGCTCTCCGCCAACCATCGCTGAGATACGCAACAAGTGCGGCGGGGCCTGCGCGTCGACATGCACGCTTAGTCCTTGAAATCCCATGCGCTGCAACGTGTCAAGCAACCCGTAGCGCGTCAGCGCATAGGCCACTCCTTGCTCGGTATACAGGCCGAGAAACCGATGCTCTTGGGTGGGCATCCCCAAGGCCTCGGCAACATCTGCGCCGGTAAGCCAAGCGTCGCTTGTGCCGAGTTCACCTGGGTCTAAGGTACGCATGATGCGACGGGTTCGGTGCATCAAAGGGTCAAATGACGCTGCTGGAGATTCTCTCTCGCCGGCAAACGTCGCGACTGCAGTCGCGAATACCCGCCAAGCCCCTGGCGTGTACCCGCCGGCAGGAAAGAGCACGGTGGGGCGGTCTCCGATGGCCGCAAACAGTCTCCTGTCGCGCTCAGCCAGACCTTTGGGGGTCGTTGCCAGGCCGCCGTAGCGGTCACCGCCGAGGGGGTCGGCACCGGCAAGGACAATGACCACATCAGGCTTGCCAAGGTCTTTGATGGCCGCGTCTACCGCCTTTAGGTAGGCGACGTCATCGCCACCACTGGGCACTCGGTGGTCGAACACCCAGTCAGGGGTCTCCCAGCTCGACTGGACGCCAACACTGATGAGGCGAATGCCATCTCGCTCGGGGTCTAGGCAGGCAGCAATGCCATCTGGCGGATGTGCGTCAACGTCCACAATAGCGACCTTGCCCGTGTACCCGCGTAGTCGCAGCACTCGAACGGCCACTGCCACGTCATTGATTCCACAGAACCCTGTGCCCGCTGCTGGGTGGGCATGGTGAAAGCCTCCGGCCAACACAGCTGCACACCCGCGGGTCTGCACAGCCCAGGCTAGTGCATCCGTTGCAGCACCGGTTGAGCGTCTCCACATCTCAATGATGGACGCTGTTGAGAACAGGGCGGGCTCTAGCCCCAGGATCCGTGCCATCACCTGTGGGTCGTCCAGCTGTGCCACGTAGTCGCTGTCGTGCACGCGCAGCAGGTCTTCCCAGGACGCTTCGCGCGCAGACTCCACATCGTCGGCGTTGACTAAGCGACGTGCGAGCAGCCATGTCAGCACATGGTCGGCTCGGCTCGGCTCAATACCAAGACGCTGTTCGGCGCTTGCAATGGGAATCTGAAAGGCAGAGTGGTGCCACACACGCAGCGAGCGTCTACGGCGCCGGATCAGGCTACGAATGCGGGACAGAGCCACGAACTACCAACGCTTGGAATCGATGAAGTGCTGTTGAACATCCATCGGTGTTTCAGCATTCAGGTGATGACGGCGATAAATGCCGTCTGGTCCTAGCTCTCGTGTGCGCTCGGTATCCGACAGATACGGCTCCAAGACTTGATGCCGCACAGCTTGCTGAAGAACAGTATCCAACAGTGGCGTCAAGACTTCGACGCGACGGTCCAAGTTTCGCTGCATGAGGTCGGCAGAACCAATGAGCAGCTCCGGCTTGTCGCCGTTCTTGAACCAATACGCGCGACTGTGCTCGAGGAATCGTCCAACGACAGAACGAACGCGAATGTTGCTCGATTGTCCTGAAACACCTGGCACAAGACAGCACACACCACGGACCAATAGGTCGATACGAACCCCAGCTTCACTCGCGTCGTATAGGGCTTCAATGATTCCGTAGTCTGTGATGGCGTTGCACTTGAACAAGATGTGCGCGTCCTCACCGGCTACGGCTCGCTTTGCCTCGCGTCGGATGCGCTTGATGAGGTGCTTGCGCATGTGGTTCGGAGCCACCAGAAGTCCGCGATAGCGGGTAGGGCGGGCGAAGCCGGTCATGCGGTTGAAGATGTCGGCAATATCAGTGGTCAACTGCTGATGTGCGGTGAACAGGCCAAAGTCGGTGTAGACGCGTGCCGTGCTCGGATTGTAGTTGCCTGTACCAATGTGCACATAACGCCGTAGGACACCCGCTTCTTCACGGACGACGAGAGCCACTTTGCTGTGGGTCTTCAGCCCCGGCACACCATAGACAACATGAACGCCGGCCTCTTCCAGACGGCGCGCCCAGGTGATGTTGTTCTCTTCATCAAAGCGGGCCTTCAGCTCAACGATTGCTGCGACCTGCTTGCCGTTCTCGACCGCTTGTTCGAGGGCAGCGATGACCGGACTGTCGCCGCTCGTTCGGTACAACGTCTGCTTGATAGCCAGGACTTTGGGGTCACGTGCAGCGGTCTGGATGAAATCGACCACTGGGGCGAACGAGTCGTAGGGATGGTGGAGAAAGACGTCACCGGCGCGGATGTCGGCGAAGATGTCACCACTGAGCACGCGTGGAAGCTTCGGCACATGTGGCGGGAACTTGAGGTCCGGCCGGTCGGCATCCAACAGAGCGTTCAGTCGAGGTACAGCGAGCGTGCCATCGACAAAGTAGGTGTCGTCATCATCAATGCGCAGCCCCGCTTGAAGCGCAGCTAGAAGGTCAGCCGGGGGATTGCTCTGCATCTCAAGGCGGACGGTCTCGCCGAAGCGACGCCTTCGCAGGCCTTCTTGTACCGTCTTGAGCAGGTCGTTGGCTTCATCGTCTCGAATCTCAACGTCCGCATCACGTGTGACCCGGAACTGCACCGGTGGGTCGACCTTCATGCCGGGGAAGAGCTTGCCCAGGTTGTTTGCAATTAGTTCCTCAAGCAACAACAAGGCCGTGTCGTCCGAACCTGGCAGTCGCAGCACGCGCGGGAGAACGCCTGGGACCTTGACCCGAGCGAGGCGTCGTTCGCCTTTGTTGGACTCCACGTACGTCGCCAGGTTCAGCGACAGGTTGGAGATGAACGGAAACGGTCGGGTAGGGCCGACAGCCAATGGCGTGAGGATGGGGTGAACGAACTCGTCGTACCAGCTGTCCCAGGCTCCTCGAGTAGCCTCGCTCAGGTCCGCATAGCGCTGGAGTACGATGTTCTCCGCCGCGAGCTGCGGCAGAACCGACTCGTGCAGGCAGGCCTGGGCCTCTGCGAGTAGCGGCTGAAGGGCCTGGTTGACGGCCAGCAGGTTTCCGCGAGGGGTCAGACCATCTACGGACAGCACCTCGATGCCAGCGTCGACCTGCTGCTTGAGGCCACTGACTCGGATCATGAAGAACTCGTCGAGATTTGTGTGGAAGATGGTCAAGAAGCGCAAGCGCTCTAGCAGCGGATTGCTTGTGTCTTGAGCTTCTTCCAACACTCGGGCATTGAACGCGACCCATGAGAGTTCTCGGTTGAAGAACCGCGGGCCTGACTGTTCGTGCTCACTCGCTTCGATTTCCTGCAACATCCGTCCTCCGTGCTCATCCTGTGCTCGCTGTCGCCCCGCGTCAACGTTGCCGGTTACCTGCCGCGGCATGCGACTTCTGCTCTGTAATGATGACGGTATCTCGGCTCGCGGTATAGCGACTCTCCGGGATGCATTGCGCGACACCTATGATGTGACGGTGGTGGCACCCGCGTCCGAACAATCCGCGAAGAGCCATGCCTTGACCATGCACGAGCCGTTGCGCGCGCGCGAGATTCGACCTAAGGAATGGTCGGTCACCGGGACGCCAGCGGACTGTGTGTACTTGGCCCTACACGAGCTGCTCGACACACCGCCTGACCTCGTGCTCAGCGGAATCAACCGTGGCAGCAACCTTGGCACAGACGTCTTTTACTCGGGGACCGTCGCAGCAGCCATGGAGGCGTGTCTGCAGGGCTTTCCAAGCGTGGCCTTTTCGCTGCACATTGAGCCTGGAGACCCCCATCGTCACTGGGACACGGCTGCAGACGTCGTTCGGCGCATTGTGGCTGGTGTACAGGCGAACGGCATCCCGCCCAAGCGCGTGCTGAACGTCAACATCCCGAACATTCCGCTGTCAGACCTCAAGGGCATTCGTACGGCGACGCTCGGTACCCGCCGGTACAGCAAGCGGGTTGATGCCCGAACGGACCCACGTGGGCGCAAGTACTTCTGGATTGGCGGCGAACACATCGACTTTGCCGAAGACCCTGGAACCGAAGGCAACATCGTCCAATCTGGATTCGCCTCAGTCACGCCGCTGTGGCCAGACTGGACAGCCCCGGACACTGGCGACGTCATTCAGTCTTGGGTGGACGGCGCATGACAACGATTCTCTGGGTCATCTTGCTTACCCTCGCGCCAACCTTGGAGCTTCGTGCGTCCATTCCGTACGCCATTCTGGGCGGTGGATGGTCACCGTGGGTGGCTGCTCCCGTGGGTATTGCTCTGAACTGCGCACTCGCTGTGCCGCTGTGGTTCGTTGTCGATGCGGTGATCGGAGTCTTGCGGAAAGTGGCCATCTTAGACCGGTTGTATGTCTGGTACTCCGAGCGCAAGCTGGCCTCGATGAAGCGACTCATCGACAAATACGGCATCTTTGGCATTGCTCTGTTCGTCGGCGTACCGCTGCCCGGAACTGGGGTGTATTCTGGGTGCGTTGCCGCCCGTCTTCTGGAGCTTCGCTTCCGTGACTACATTGTCGGCTGCTGCCTCGGCGTTGCGATGGCCGGAATCCTGGTCACTCTAGCGGTTACCAGTGGCGCAGAGATGTTCTCATTCTTGTACAAACACTCCGCTGTGCCGCACTAGATGCGGACTCACTTCCCTAATTGCCTGTAGGAAACGTCATGTCTGACCTGCAAAAACGCGTTCGTTCCACAATCCGCGACGTCGCCGATTTCCCAAAGCCTGGTGTGCTGTTCAAGGACATCACTCCCATTCTCGCTGACTTCACCTTGATGTCGGACATCATCGACTGGATGGCAGACACGCCACTCGCAGACAGCGTTGATGTGGTCGTTGGAATGGAGTCTCGCGGCTTCTTCTTTGGACCTGGCCTTGCGATGAAGCTTGGTTGCGCGTTCGCACCTGCCCGCAAGAAAGGCAAGCTGCCGCACGCGACCGAGTCTATGGACTACACCCTGGAATACGGCTCATCCACTCTAGAGATGCATGTGGACGCCTTCCCCAAGGGGGCCCGGGTATTGGTCGTGGATGACCTTCTAGCGACTGGCGGAACAGCCCGAGCAACGCTCGACTTGATTCGTAAGCTAGGTGGAGACCCCATCGAAGCCTGCTTCCTGTTGGAGCTCGGCTTCCTCAACGGCCGTGAGAAGTTGGACGTTCCCGTCCGGAGCCTCACTCTCTACTAGTCTCTGCAAGCGCTCTTTCGACGGCGACAGCCAGTGCTTCTGGGTCGCCGTCGTTGCGTATCAGCGTTGTTGCGACGGCTTCTTTGTCCGCCAGCGGTAGCTGAGTGGCGATTAGCGCGTCCGCACCTTCTTCGGTCATCCCGTCCCGGGCCATCAAGCGCGAGCGCTGGGTAGTCTGGGAGCAGGTGACGACCCACAGCTCTGGGTACATGGCGTACGAGCCTGTCTCCACCAGCAGCGCTGCTTCCACGACAACCACCTGTGCGCCGTCTGTGATGGCCTGGCTGACACGCTGTGCCATGGTCTGTTGGATGGCTGGATGTGTGATGCTGTTGAGCGTGGCTCGTGTCGCAGGCTCGGTCGCAATTCGGGCCCGAAGTGCCGCGCGGTCCAGGTGTCCGGTTGGGTCCAGGATCTCCTCACCAAGGGCGTCAACCAGTGCGATGAGAGTAGGGGTTCCGGGCTCGACCACCTCGCGGGCAACAATGTCGGCATCAATGACAGTCGCTCCATGCTGGCTGAGAAGTCGGCCAACCGTACTCTTGCCAGTGGCGATGCCTCCCGTCAGTCCAATCAGACGCATTGTGGTCACGCCTCTCCCAGCTTCTCAACGTAGCGGAAGATGGTTCGCGCATCGACGCCTAGCTGGCGTGCGGTCTGCGCCTTGTTCCAGTGGTTGAGGTCCAGGGCCTGGCGGATGTAGTCGAGCTTGAACGCCTCGGTGGCGTCTGCCAAGTTGTCGATGTCCCGCTGTTCACTGACCTCAAGGCCCATGTCGTCTGGATTGAGCATGGGCCGGTCGCCCATGATGAGCGCCTTCTTCACTCGGCTCTCGAGCTCGCGAACATTGCCCGGCCAGTAGTGCTGCTTGAGGGATGCCATGGCTTGGTTTGTAAAGCCGCGGGCCCGTCCACCGTATTGCTCACGGTACTTGTTGAGGAAGAACTGGGCGAGCATGACGATGTCATCTCCGCGCTCGCGAAGAGCGGGAAGCTGTAGCGTAATTTCGTTGAGTCGGTACAGGAGGTCTTCCCGGAACTGTCCGCTACTGATGAGTTCCTTAAGGTCCTGGTTAGTTGCGGAAATGACCCGAATCTCGATGGGACGAGGCTCAATCTCACCGACACGCTCAATGACCCGCTCTTGAAGGACGCGTAGCAACTTGACCTGCAGGTTCATCGGCATTTCACCGATTTCGTCCAGGAACAGAGTTCCACCAGATGCAGCCTCGACCTTGCCGACCTTGTCGTTGACCGCACCTGTGAACGACCCCTTCTTGTGGCCGAACAGCTCGCTCTCGAGCAGGTTCTCCGGGATGGCACCGCAGTTGATGGCGATGAAGGGGCCATCTTTCCTAGCCGACAGTCGGTGTGACTCTCGTGCAATCAGCTCTTTGCCGGTTCCCGTCTCGCCCAGCACAAGCACCGACAGATCTGTAGGAGATACTTTCCGTAGTACTTTGAAAATGCTCTTCATTGCAGGGCTACTGCCAATGATTCCGCCCTGGGCACTCTGTGTCAGTCGCGTTCGTAGATTCTGGTTGTCGAGCTTGAGATGGTTGAGCAGCAGGGCAGTGTGTGTGACCAGTGCTGCCTGGCTCGCATACACCCGAAGCAAGGCTAGATCACGCTCGGTGAACAGATCCGTGATGGAGTCGTTTCCCAGATAAATGACGCCCAGAAGGTCATTTCTGTAGATCAACGGGACGCACATGACGGATGACAATCGCAGGTCAACCACAGACTGTGCTGTCGCGAACCGGGAATCTCGAAGTGCATCCGACACAATCACGGGCTCACGTGATTCAATGACTTGCTTTACTATTGAATCGGAAACACCGCCGAGGTCCAGACGGCGGTCGTCCACGTTGTGAGATGCTGCGAGATGGTGTTTGTCGTCCTTAAAGACAATGAGAAAGCCCTTTTCGGCACGGGTTAATCGGACCAATGCCGACAATAGGGCCTCGTAGAGCTTCTCTGGCGCCGTGTCTCGCATCAACTCGGATGACAGGGAGACGAGGTCTTCCAGAATGTCCAGCCCGACGCCATCGCCAGCGCCCGCAGACTCCTTCGCTTTCGGCTCTCCCAGCTGGTAAGTGACCTGCCAGGCGCCGATCAGGAGAACGTCGCCCTCTGTGAGTTGAGCGCTGCGTGTCCTACGACCGTTGACGTACAGCTCACCTTTGCCTGTCAGCGAGACCGCATGGCCACCGCCCTTACGCATGAGGCTGACGTGCGAAGACTCCACCATAGGGTCCTTCAGCACCACATCGTTGCCTGAGCTGCGCCCGACGGTCGTGATCGCCTTCTTCAGGACATGTGCTGCTGCATCGCTGGTAAGCGTGTGTTCGCATTGTAAGTACGCCATCGGAGACCCCGTTCGATGCGGCGCCATAACCAGCCACACGGGCCGAGTTTAGAATCTCAGTGTAACGCCGACCTGTTGCTGTTCAATGTCTAGCCAGAGCGTGGTTTCGACCGTTTGGTCGCGCGCAAAATGACGCCGGCCGCTCAGAACAGACGCGGCGTACAAGGCGTAAAAGGCGACTGTGACGGGAAGCTGTACACCGTACCGAATCTGGTTGAACTGCCGAAAGTCGGTGTCCGTGCCGTTGTCAGCGATGCGCCGCCGCCAGCTTCGCATGTGCAGGTGGAGTCCGATCGATGCGGTCATCGTAGCAACTTGGGTGCTGGCGAATGCGATGCCAGCTCCCGTTTGCTTTTGGCCGAATTGTGGAATGCCAACCGGCGCATAGACCCAAACCGGCGCGCGAAGAGGCTGCGGGACAGGGGGGGAGACGGTAGGCAAGCCTGACGATGTTTCCCGTCGAACCAGCTCAAACCAGTCTACGACCTCCGCCGGGTGGAGAAAGGTGTTGATCTGATAGTCGGGCATTCGGTCCAAGACGCGAACGAATGATGCCCAGGAGGCTGCTCGGTCCTGAGTGACGTATTGGATCTCTGCTCGGTAGACTTCCGCCTCTACCAAGATGGTGAGATCCGCGGTGGAGTCCGCATTCAGACGGTCAATAAGTTGGGTCAGGCTCGCCAGCGCAAGCGAGTGCCCGCCCGCAAAGTACTGGGACTTGGCTGCCTCGAGGGCGTCTGTAGCACTGCGGTCCTCTTCGGCCGAGTCTGCCAAAGAGGGCGTTTCCTGCGAAAAAGCAGGGATTGCGCAGAGCAGCCATGTGAGGATCAAACTAACCATGCGCGGCAAGGGTAGCCTAGTGCCAAGCCATTGGCCGGGTTCCATTCCGCATCCACTGAATTGAACGCGCTGTCATTAACATGACACGATGTATAAAAAGGTTTGCTTATGCATACCCAAAGTGTGCAAGCTTGGTTAAGCCCACAGTGCAATTTATGGCACTATTTTTGGCGGTTTCACAACTGCCGCAGGAGAATGCGACCCATGCGTCGATTGGAATCGTTTGATTGGTGGCCTGAGCTGATTGAAGAGAAGGACCAGCTCTCCCTACGCGAGCTGGCATCGAAGTATGGCGTTACCCCCGGCGCTATCTCTGCGGCACTGAAGCGCGAAGGCGTGTCGCGTCGTGCGGCTCCTCCGGGCCCCCGCGGAAGCCGCGATGCGGACGACGGTCTGCCACCAGAGAAGGGAGCAGACGGCTCAGCGCCCGCAAAGCGTCGCATTGTCCGCCCTGAAAAGAGTGAAACGGGTGGCCGCCCGGGCTCGAAGGATGACCTCATTCTTCAGCACATCGACAAGGTCAGCACCCGTCCGGACCGTGACATTGCCGAGTCCATTGGCGTCAGCGTTCGAACTTTGGCCTCGTTCCGCGCACGTCACAAGATTGCTCCGTACAAGGGGCCACGCACATCCCGCAAGGCCGGCGGTCGTCGCTCCAAGATTGACCCGCACCGTGACATCCTCGGAACAGTCCCGGACCGCGTTGTAGCTGAGAAGGCTGGCGTGACTCTGAACGCTGTCCGCAACTACCGCGTCAAGCACGGAATCCCCGCGGCTGCAGGCCCCGGTCGTCCGAAGGGCTCAACGAACCGCAAGCGCGTCACGACCAGCGCCCCCGAGAGCCGCAGTGGGTCGAGCGCGTTCTTGGTGAAGTTCGACAGTGACGAAAAGCGGGTCATCATCGCAGACAACCTGGGAGAAGCGTTCACGCGTGCCAGCGAGTCGACTCTGGGTGCCGTTTTGGGCGCGGAGTTCATTGCTCTGGCAATGTAGAGCCGGTTCCCTCGTACTCTAGGCATCGCTCTCGATGTCTAGACATATTCGAGATGGGCGGGGTGAGGGCTATGCCTTCGCCCCGTTTTCTTTGTCGTTCAGTTGGCCAGTGGCCATCCCACTTGCACGCTGAACTGACCCTGCCCATCGGTGATTGCTGTGCCCCACAGCGAGCCTTTGCTGTCCCGGACCTCAACGAGAGCAAACGGTATTGGGGTGCCGTCGGCCTCGACATCCCCGCTGACTGTCGCACCGACATCAAGGGCGACGCGCGGTAGGTCTTCTTCGGCCAGATCAAGCTCTATGCGACTGGCCGCCATGCGTGACGCTCCACCCTGGGGGGTAATGAGGCAAGCAACCTCGGACAGGGGCAGGGCCAGCGTGTAAGCCCCTTCAAGGTCGGCATTCGTCGTAAAGCTGCGCCCATCTCCTTGCAGTTCAGTGCATCGGATACTTGCGTTGGACGCTGGTTCACCGGTTGGCTCAAAGACCCGCCGAGTGTACGTCTGGAAGGGCTGGGAAAGGACGGTACCCAGGTCCGTATTTGAAGCAATCTCTACGGACTCTAGCTTTACGTAGCTGGCGCTCGCGTCAGACGGTGGGAAGACTTCGACGGTGTAGGTCCCGGGAATGACCCGGGTATCCATGTTGCCAGCACCGCTCGTGACGGCGTCGACCGACAGTTCGGCCGACCGTCCCTCGTACCCGAGCAACGACTCCGAGGTGAAACGAACCCGAGCGTTGCCGAGAGCCGTACCACCAACGACAACGCGTGCACCCACGGTGACCAGTGACAGGCTGTTGTACTGGATATCCATGCGCTGACCTGAATCACCGCTTGGCTGAAGAGGCGTGACCAGAACAGGGTCGCGCCCAGTGTCTCTGCCGAGAACGACGAGGGAGTATGAGCCCGGCTGAATTCGGAGTAGGTAGTTGCCAGAGTCATCAGTAATTGTGGGTGTTCCACGTACACCCGCCGTGTTTTGGGCGGCGATTTCGCTGCCAGAAACCGGCTGTCCGGCACTGTCGGTGAGTGTGCCCCACAGAGCCACCCCTTCATCCAGATAGACATCTATGATGCTGTCTTGTTCTAGCTCCAGCTGTTGATGGAGGAACGGTAGTCCAGCATCATTCGGACGAACGACCATGTCATAGACGCTGCCAGGCACCGCAGAGACCGAGTAGTCGCCTGAGGCAGAAGACGCTGTGAAGCGCGACTGGATGCCAACGGCCTGCACCAAGTCCACTTCTGCTTCCACGTCTACGGTCTGGCCAGGCAAGGTCGGTCCGCGAGGGGTCACCAGGTAGCCGCTAATCAGTCCAGACACTTGTACCGGGGACCGCATCATCAGGCTTAGGTCGGTGGCTTGTCCTGCAGGTTCGAAGAATGATTGGGGAAGCAGTGCTGTGGCGTCGTCTGCGTCCCGTTCTGGGTAGACATTGATCTCGTAGACGAAATCTGCAGCCTCGTCGGGGGTGAAAACGCCGTCTTCAGTGTCAGCCCGAGTGCCAGAATCCGAGGCGCATCCAGCGAGAGCCAGTCCGACGAGAGCGGTGGTTAGAACACGCATCACTGTCCTCCTGGCATGAGAATGGTCCACTCAACAAACGTCTCTTCCAGTCCATCATCGACCGCCAAGGTGACCTCTGTTCCATGAAGGGCAGGGTCTCGACGAATGCGAAAGTTGCTGTACTGAAGGCTGTTGTCCTCGCCATCAGAGGTCTCGGTCTGCGCGCCCAGGGGTGCCACCCACTGAAAATTCAGGGCGTCGTTGTCGTCGTCCCGAGCGAACACGGTCACCTGGTTCCACTCAAACTCCATGAGCAGCTCCAAGTCTTCCGTTGAGTCGGGTCGGACAATTCGGGGGGCTTCGTTCATGGTTGGCGTCCTTGCGGGCGCCAAGAAAGGACAGCCCGTGAGTAGACCAATGCAAGCGACATGCCAGACCACGAAAAACCCGCGTACAACGGTACCGTAGGGATGTGAGGGTTTTGCTGGCCGCGCAAAGGAGGACATCAACGTCTCGACTGGATCAGGGGGGTGGGAACGACTCGTTGAGCTGTCGCATGGTCTCGAATGTATGCGAGAACACCCCCTCGTCGCCACAGTCAAGTACGACAATCGTGCGACGGTCGGGCCTAGGGACAGACACGACACGGTCCAGCGCGCCGACAGTGCCAAGGTCTTCATGGTTGCGGCTTGCTCGGCAGTTGGCTGGGTACGCAGGCGGAATGAACACCGAGCCAGGCCGGGGCATGAGCTCCACAGCCACTCGAAGCATCTCGCCCGAACCTATGGCGACCTCGACTTCCCGTTCCTCGGTCGCTGTGCTGCGCAGGGTTAGACGGTGAACCCCTGGGCTCAGCTCAAACGGGTCTAGCTGACGTGTAAATCCGAGCTTCTCGCCGTCTTCGTAGACATAGGCAGAGAAATTGCCACTGTTGATGGTCACGTAGCCAGGCGCGCTTGGAAGCGGCTCGGGCTCTGGCAACGCAGGCTCGGGCTGGACCACAACGGGTTGCGGCGTCGGAGCCGCGGATACGACTGGCAGGTTGGCTGGGTTCGGCGTTGGGACCACAACGACCTGTTCGGTATCGGCCTCGACAACGGGTTCGACCGATTGGGGCAAGGCGATAGGCTCGACCATGGAGACGGGCTCGGGCTGTACGGTCACCACAGGCACTTCGGGTTCGGGCCGTGTGCCGGACCACACCACAACGCCGATGCCCAATGCGATCATGGCGAGCACACCGAGAGCGAGCCAGATCCCGGTCGACCTGCGCTTGTTCTCACTGCCTTGCTGATGCAGACCTTGGACAACCGCAAGAACCTCGGTGTTCTCGTCGTCTATGGACAAGACCCGATTGTACAGGCGCAGTGCGGCGAGGTGGTCGCCGCTCTCCATCATGTTCTTGCCGCGTTCAACAAGGACAGAAGCGAGCATGGTCTCAAGGTCTTCCGTATACGTCTCTGGCTCTGCCAAGTAGCGAGACACCGCCCATTCGCTGTCGCCGTCGGCGATTCCGACCTCATGGTTGGCCGCAGCCAAGGCAGTCAGCGTGTCGTTGGCGGTATTGAATCGGTCATTGCGAGAGGGTGCGAGCAAGCGTTCAATGACGTCGGAGAGTGTGGCCGACATGCTTGGCGCGAGCTCAACAGGGTCGGGACGATTGCCCTCGATGATGTTCTTTAGAATGACTGATGGGTTGCTACCGGAGAACGGCAGGTGGCCGGTCACTAAGTAGAACAGCAACGTGCCGAGACTGAACAGGTCCGATCGACGGTCGAGATCTTCTTCCCGCGCCTGTTCTGGACTCATGAATGCGGGAGAGCCGACCAGAGCACCGGTCATGGTCACTTGGCTCTCATCCAAGAATCGCGCGATGCCGAAATCCATCAGCTTCACACGGCCGTCTGCCCGAACCATCACATTGTCGGGCTTCAGGTCGCGGTGCAGAATTCCGCTGGTGTGAGCGTAGGACAGCGCTTCGCACAGCTGCATACCGATCTGGGCGACGACCTCTGACGGCATGCGCCCCACGCGGTCCATCACCGATGTGAGAGTTTCACCGTCAACAAACTCGGTGATGATGTAGCAGTCACTGCAGTCGGTGCCTGAGTAGTCGAAGATCTCTAGGATGTTCGAGTGACGCAGGTGTTCAATGGCGCGTGCTTCACGGGCAAAGCGCTTACGGTTGCGAGTCGATGACGAAAGGTGAGGGTGTAAAACCTTAATCGCGACGTCGCGGTCGAGTGTGGTGTGCCGGCCCCGATACACGGTGGCCATGCCGCCTTCACCGACCTTCTGGAGAACCTCGTATTTATCGAGGGTCGTCCCTATCAATGGGGAATCTCCGGGCAGATAGCGTCGGAGTATAACCGAGCAGCCGAGGGTCGGACCGGGTTCTTTGCTCACCCGGGTCTGCCTCATGCCCTGTTGGAACAACCGAGATATGCGCCCCAGCTTGCGGAGCTACCATGGACATCGTCCTCGACTTTGAACGCCCGGTCCTCGAACTTCAGAAGCGGATTTCCCAGCTTCGTGAACTCCAGGACTCCAACGGTGTGGACCTCTCGGCGTCCATCGCCCAGCTTGAAGTGCAGGCCGAGCGCTTGTCCGAGCGCATCTACACACGGCTGTCGCCATGGCAGCGCGTTCAGCTGTCTCGTCACCCGGAACGTCCGTACACCCTAGACTACATCGCAGGGATGTTCACCGACTGGACCGAGCTGCACGGCGACCGCGCTGGACATGATGACGCGGCACTGGTCAGTGGTCTGGCTCGTCTTCAGGGGCGTTCGGTCATGGTTCTGGGCAACCAGAAGGGCCGAAACACCAAAGAGAATCTTCACCGCAACTTCGGAATGGCGCGACCCGAGGGCTACCGAAAGGCCTTGCGCCTAATGAAGACGGCTGAGCGGTTCGGCCTTCCGATCATTACGTTCATCGACACTCCAGGTGCTTACCCGGGGATTGATGCGGAAGAGCGTGGCCAAGCAGAGGCCATCGCCCGCAACATCTTGGAGATGTCCCAGCTCACCGTACCGGTGGTCACCCTGGTGATTGGCGAGGGTGGAAGCGGCGGTGCACTCGCCATCGGCGTTGCCAACCGGGTGCTCATGCTCGAAAACGCCATGTACTCGGTCATCAGTCCTGAAGGCTGTGCGGCCATCTTGTGGCGAGACCGTGCAGAGGGCCCTCGTGCGGCGGAAGCCCTGCGGATTACCGCCGCTGACTGCCTGGATCTGGGTGTCATTGACGAAGTGATTCCAGAGGACGGCGGTGGAGCGCACCGGAACAAGGCCTCCACCATGGTTCAGGTATCCGAAGCGCTGTGTCGTCACTTGGACGAGCTCGGAACGTTGTCCGAAGAAGAGCTGTTGCAGCAACGCTACGACCGCTTCCGGACCATTGGGTTCACTGAGGACCGCGCATGAACGTAGCGGAGACGTGGACCCTGGCGGCTCGCGGGCCACTGCGCGGCACTTTGCGAGTCCCTGGCGACAAGTCCGTTAGCCACCGCGCCCTGCTGTTCAATGCGATTGCAACGGGCCCCGCGACGGTCCGCGGCCTGCTGGACAGCGAAGATGTCGCAGCGACGGCAGCTGCCGTAAAGGCGTTTGGTGCGACGATTGAGCAGGTGGAGGATGGCGTTCGCGTCACACCCGCTCCGCCGGGCGTTTCGCCGGCTGGCCCCATTGATTGCGGGAACTCTGGCACATCCATTCGTCTATTGGCCGGATTGTTGGTCGG
Organism: uncultured Pseudomonadota bacterium; assembly: GCA_913061235.1. Classification (GTDB taxonomy): domain Bacteria; phylum Myxococcota_A; class UBA796; order UBA796; genus CAJXTB01. The sequence goes on from CAJXTB010000030.1 coordinate 48,500, forward strand.
GTCGGGACTGACCGCCACACTTACCGGAGACGACTCCCTGCGCGGGCGTCCTATGGGCCGGATTGTGGACCCGCTTCGCGCCATGGGCGCTGCGATAGAGGGTGCGGAAGGCGGTAAGTACGCACCGCTGCACATCTCCCCAGCTACCCTCACGTCATTCAAGCATGATCTGAGCATTGCGTCGGCACAGGTGAAGTCCTGTCTGTTGCTCGCTGGGCGTCACGTTGGGGTGTCCGTTCGCGAGCCTAAGCAGAGCCGGGACCATTCCGAGCGTATGCTGCGTGCAATGGGAGCGACCCTGACCCTGAAAGACGGGTGGCTTCACCTTGCCCCCGTGCAACAACTCTCGCCTGTCGATGTTCTTGTCCCTGGAGACGTCTCGGCAGCGGCGTTTTGGCTCGTTGCTGCGAGCATTGTGCCCGGTTCTGAGCTCGCACTGCCCGGCGTCGGAAGCAACCGCACTCGAACGGGCGTTGTGGATGCTCTGTTGGCCATGGGCGCAGACATCGAGCAGGGCACCATCATGGCGCCTGGCAGCGAACCGGTCTGTGACTTGCTTGTCCGCAGCGCCGACTTGAGTGGAGCCCGGCTGGGTGGCGAGCTTGCTCTACGTGCCCTCGATGAACTGCCGGTACTGGCTGTTGCCGCCGCAAATGCCGTCGGACGAACGGTCATCTCAGACGCCGGTGAGCTGCGGGTCAAGGAGTCGGACCGCATTTCCCGTGTGGTTGCCGGTCTTCGGGCATGTGGTGTTGAGGTTGACGAGCACCCGGACGGCATGACCATTCACGGATGTGCCGGCGCCATCCCAGGTGGCGGAACGGTCGATGCCCACGGTGACCATCGCATTGCAATGGCCTTCGCAGTGGCCTCCCTGAACAGCGACAAGCCTATTCAGATCACTGGCGCACAGTCCGTTCGGTCGAGCTATCCGGCCTTCCGCGAGCACCTGGAGAGCGTTCTTGGCTGAGCACCGACACTTGACCATTGCGATTGACGGTCCTGCCTCCGCGGGCAAGGGCACCGTGGCTCGAGGAGTCGCTCGCAGGCTCGGATACCAGTACGTCGATACCGGCGCTATGTACCGGAGTCTCGCCTATATAGCGCGCGAGCAGGGGGTTTCTTGGGCGTCACCCCAAGAGGTTGCACAGCTGGCCGGTACGCTGGATTTTGCGTTCGTTTGGGACGGAGAACTCCTGCGCATCGAAGTCGATGGTCGCGACTACACCCGGCTGATTCGAAGCGACAGCATTGGGATGGGCGCCAGCCAGATTTCTGCCCATCCACCCGTACGCACCGCGCTGTTGACCCTTCAGCGTGACCTGGGCGCGCGCGGTGGGGTGGTCATGGATGGCCGCGACATTGGGACGGTCGTCTTGCCTACTGCCGACCTGAAGGTCTACCTAGACGCTGACCTCGACATTCGCGCCCAGCGTCGCCATGAAGAGCTGATGCGTCGAGGAGACGTGCTGTCGCTGTCTGACGTACGCAAGAGCCTGGATGCACGCGACCGTCAAGACCGTGAACGCGCCATCGCTCCGCTCCGCTGTGCAGAAGATGCGATTCGCATGGACACCAGCAACATGACCGAGCGACAAGCAGTGGAAGCGGTTCTACAGCGCATCCCCGAAGCACGCCGTCAGCAGGCCATTGACAGCGGTTCCTCCAAACAATAAGGCCGCCCGTCCGCTGTGCCTGGGTTTTTATGAACCCGCACAACAGTGACGCGTAGCGGACAAACAAACTACCTTCTGGTGTAGCGTTTCTCTCCATTGTGGAGGGTCCACAGCATCAGTACAGCACTAGACTTTAAGGAAGATCACGACTTATGATCGACCCCGCCATCATGGACCTGCCACTTGACCAGGTTACCGAAGACCAATTCGCCAACTTCTATGAAGGATTCATGGAAGCGAAGGGTATTCGCGAACAATCAGTCGTCACCGGAACCGTTATTCGGATGTCCGACGACTGGGTGACCCTCGACATCAGCTACAAGGCTGAGGGGCTCATCCCAATCTGGGAATTCAAGGATGCAGAAGGCGTCTTGACTGTGAAAGTCGGCGACAAAGTCGACGTCTACCTCGACTCCATGGAGAACGAGGACGGCGCACTAATCCTGTCGAAGGAACGCGCTGACATGATGAAGGCCTGGGAAGAAATTTCCAAGGCTGTTGAAAAGGACGAGACCGTCACCGGTGAAGTCACCGCACGCGTCAAGGGCGGCCTGTCCGTCGACATCGGCGTCAAGGCATTCTTGCCTGGCTCCCAGGTCGACCTCCGTCCCGTCAAGAACCTCGACAAGCTCATTGGCGAGACCTTCGACTTCAAGATCATCAAGTTCAACAAGAAGCGTGGGAACATCGTTCTTTCCCGTCGCGTCTTGCTCGAGCAAGAGCGCGCTGAGAAGCGTGAAGAAACCCTCGAGAAGTTGGTCGTCGGCCAGATCCTCATGGGCGTCGTCAAGAACATCACCGACTACGGTGCGTTCATCGACCTCGGCGGAATCGACGGTCTTCTCCACATCACGGACATGTCTTACGGTCGCCTCAACCACCCGAGCGAAATGTTCGAAGTGGGCCAGTCGGTTGAAGTCAAGGTCCTCAAGTTCGACCCGGATTCCCAGCGCGTCAGCCTCGGCTACAAGCAAATCCGTCCGGATCCATGGGAAGAAGCCGAGTACAAGTACCCGGTTGGCGCCATCGTCCGCGGTAAGGTTGTCTCGATCCCCGACTACGGCGCGTTCGTCGAGCTGGAAGACGGAATCGAAGGCTTGGTCCACATCACCGAGATGACCTGGAACAAGCGTATCAAGCACCCGAGCAAGCTCGTGAACGTCGACGACGTCATCGAAGCCAAGGTGCTCGGTGTGGACGTCGAGAACAAGCGCATCAGCCTCGGCATGAAGCAGCTTGAGAGCAACCCATGGGACATCGTTGAGACGCAGTACCCAGTCGGTTCGGTTGTTACGGGCAAGGTCCGCAACATCACTGACTTCGGTATCTTCGTCGGTATCGACGAAGGCATCGACGGCCTGGTGCACATCAGCGACCTCTCTTGGGGCCAGCGCATCAAGCACCCGTCGGACCGCTACCAGAAGGGCGACGACGTCGAAGCACGCGTCTTGTCAATCGACAAGGACAACGAGCGCTTCAGCCTCGGCATCAAGCAGCTCACCGAAGACCCATGGTACACGGTTCACAGCCGCTACTTCCTCGGCCAAGTCGTTGAAGGTCCGGTTGTTCACCGCGCCGACTTCGGCGTGTTCGTCGAGATTGAAGAGGGCGTCGAAGGCCTGGTTCACTTGTCCGAGCTCGCAAGCGAGAGCGACGACTGGACCGAGCAGTACGTGGAAGGCAAGAAGATTCGCGCCGAAGTTATCCACATCGACTCGCACGACCGCAAGATCTCGCTGTCGGAACGCGGTGCTCTTGAGCGCAGCGAAGGCGACACCGAAGGCTTCATGCAGAAGCAGAACGACGCAGGCGCTCGCCTCGGTGACCTCATGGGTGACCTGGGTGCCAAGCTCCGCGGCGAAGACGAAGACGCAGCAGCCGCTGATGAAGCAGCTCCGGCAGAAGTCGAAGCAGCTCCCGAAGTCAAGGATGCCACCGACGCCGAATAAGGCCGTCGTAAGCAACCTTGAGCCCCGCTCGCCCTTGTGGTGAGCGGGGCTTTTGTCTTTCGGAGAGACGACAGATCCGACGCCGACTGCTGCGTCGATGCGGCCCCCATGCACAGGAGTGCAATGGGGGCCTTTCTTCTTGCACTCGACGCCGCCTCTGCCGCCTCTCTACCGCAGCATCGGTGGAACGAGTTTGTGTTTGTAGGAGGGAGGTAGAAGTTCGATGGGTGGCGGTCAATACCCAGACAGCACGATACGGGCGCGCATGGAGGCGCCATGGGTGCACGAATCGTCATTCTGGTCATTGCTGCGGTGTTGGGCTTTTCTGGTGTTGGGGTAGCTGTGCTGTTCCTCATGCAGAACAGCGGTAGAACCACGCAGCTGTCTCTCGACTTGTGGCTCGCTGCTTGGCAGCTAGGGGAGCCTGTGTCCGTTACGGGAGTGATGGGTGTGTCGTTTGGTGCCGGCTTCTTGGTCTGCGCTGTCCTGGCAATCTGGCGCTCGCTGGTCTCGCGTCGGCAGATTCGCAAGCTACAGCAGCAGCTCGCACTTGGTGCCGAATCGGCGTCGTTCCGTTGAGCGCTGCAAACGGGTTGAACCCGGCGCGTCTGGCAGCTGCTCGAGCATGCATCGCAGTGGAAGAAGGGGCTCACCTCGAAGAGGTTCTGGCCCACGAAGCACCACTACAGGACCCTGACCGCTCATTGGCGTGGTTCCTCGCATACGGCATTCAACGCTGCCGAGGCAGAGTCGATGCCGCGTTGCGCTCGAATCTGCGACAGCCACTTGAGGCGCTGGAGCCGCCGGTTCGCGCGGCGCTGCGTCTTGGAAGCTTTGAGCTCCAGTTTGCACGCACCGGACAACACGCCGCGGTTCACCAAGCTGTCGAGGTGGTCAAGGCTCTTCGCCTGGCCCGTGCTTCGGGCCTCGTCAACGCAGTCCTACGACGGGTTCGACCAAACCAGGCCAAAGGTGCGGACGCCATGGACGCTCCGGCGTGGATGTACTCCCGCTGGGGTGCACGCTACGGTCGTGAAGCCGCAGATGCTTGGCTACAACAAGCGACGGAACCGCCGCCGCTATTTCTGGTAGCAAACGGCGACGCCGACGCGTTCTTTGACGCTGTCACTGCGGTGGGCCACGCTATTGAACGCACCGAGACCGCCAAGGTGTTCCGCATCTCGGAACTACGCGGCCGTATTGAAGACCTACCGGGCTTCGCTGACGGAAGCTTCTGGGTACAGGACCTCGCTAGTGTGCGCGTTGCCGACCTTGCACGAGCCAAAGCAGGCCAGACCATCTTGGACGCCTGTGCCGCGCCAGGTGGAAAGAGCTTTCGCATGGCAGAGCAGGGGGCGACCGTGTTTGCTGCCGACCGCAGCCAGCCACGTCTGGACCTGATGCATGACTCGATTGACCGCTTGTCCCTCGATATTCGGGTCAAGGCACACGATTGGTCTACCGGAGCGATTGCCGAGGCGCCGACCTTCGACACGGTGCTCGTTGATGCGCCTTGTTCAGCCGTTGGAACGCTTCGCCGCCATCCTGAGATCAAGTGGCGTCGCCAGCTGATGGACGTGCTCGGCATGCCTGTTGTTCAGCGAGAAATCCTGGAGAACGCCGCTCATCACGTGTCTTCCGGCGGTGCCCTTGTGTACGCTGTGTGTTCGCCCGAACCCGAAGAAGGCCCAGACGTCATCGCCGCGTTTGTCCAAGCACATCCCGAGTTCACCGTTGAGGAGTCGTTTGTGACGGCCCCCCCTCAATCGGGTGAAGATGCGTTCTATGGAGCGCGGCTGGTGCGTGAATGAGCACGCCCATGTTTCAGCAGTACCATGCGCTCAAGGCCAAGCAGCCTGACGCCATCTTGTTCTTTCGCATGGGCGACTTCTACGAGATGTTCTTCGACGACGCCGTTGTCGCATCGAAGGTACTGGACCTCACGCTCACGGCTCGGAACAAACAGGAAGCGAATCCCATCCCCATGTGCGGCATCCCGCACCATGCGGCACCGGCGTACATCCAGCGCCTGACGGACGCAGGATTTCGCGTTGCTATCGGTGAGCAGGTTGAAGACCCGGCCCAGGCAAAGGGCCTCGTCAAGCGGGATATCGTTCGCGTCGTCACACCGGGTGTTGTGTTTGACCCGACTGCATTGGCTGGGGCAGACCCGAACTACTTGTTGGCTCTGTCGACGCATCGCGGCCGCGTAGGACTCGCTGTGCTGGACCTGTCGACAGGTGACTTACGCGGGACCGACCTGCCGTCCATGGACGCCGTGGCAGCAGAGATTCATCGCTTTGAACCCAAAGAGGTTCTGCTCGCCAAGCAGGTGGAGCTGTCGTTCGAGGCCGCTGAGGCGCTCACGTCCCATGGGACCATCACAAGCCAGGTAGACACCGAGTCTTGGCGGCCCGCGCTGGCTCGTGACGAGACCTGTGCCTGCCTAGGCGTAGGCGACCTCGCTGGTTTTGGCGTGCCCGATGACGCTCTCTTCATCCGCAGCGTCGGCGCCTTGTTGCGCTATGCCCGAGACACAACCGGTTCCAGACCGGCCAACGTACACACCCTTCGGCCGTACGCTGTTCACGGGTACATGGTGTTGGACGAGACCACACGCCGGAACCTGGAGTTGTTTCGCACACTGCGAGATGGCCGCCGCCAAGGCTCGCTATTGGCGCTGTTGGATCAGTGCTCGACCGGTATGGGCAGCCGTCGCCTGCGTGAGTGGCTTGCCTTCCCGTTGCTCGACTCAGCCACCATCGCTTCACGCCAGCGGTCCATCACCGACTTGTTGGGGGATGTACCGCTGAGGCACCGCCTTCGGGCTGGACTTGGCCAGGTAGCCGACGTTGAGCGTATTGGAGCGCGTGTCGCCCAGGGAACAGCGACGCCGCGCGACCTGGGCGGGCTTCGCAGGTCATTGCTCGCTGTCCCGGAGGCCCTCGACGGTCTCGGCGCCTTGCCTGCGCTCCGAGCCCATGTACCCACGGATCTGTGCGACGACGTCCGGGTAGACCTTGCCACCTGGCTCGTTGAGGACCCGCCCCAACACAGCACAGAAGCTGGATTGGTGCCACCCGAGGCTCACCCAGAACTCACCGAGCTTCATCGTATTCAGACCGAAGGGGCTGGGATTCTCTCGGACCTTGAGGCGCGCGAACGACAAGCCACGGGCATTCCGAGCTTGAAGGTCAAGCGAAACAAGGTGTTCGGCTACTTCCTAGAGGTCACCCGAGCGCACATACACCGCGTTCCGGACCACTACCTGCGCAAACAGACCCTCTCGAACTGCGAGCGGTACATCACGCCGGAGCTCAAGGAGCTCGAAGAACAGATCTTGACCGCCGATGAGCGGCGGAAAGCTCTCGAGTACACGCTGTTTGTAGCCCTCCGCGACCGTGTCTCAGCCCAGACGGCACGCCTGTTGACGCTCGCCCGGCACCTGGCCACCCTGGACGCGTTGGCGGCCTTGGCTCAGTGTGCAGACATGCATCGCTGGTCACTGCCAACGGTGGACGACAGTACAACGCTCAACATCACCCAGGGCCGTCATCCCGTCGTTGAGGCGGAGCTCATAGACGAGCGCTTCGTCCCTAACGACGTCGTGCTCGACCCCGAGTCGCGTGCCCTGATTGTGCTGACTGGGCCCAATATGGCCGGAAAGTCAACGGTGTTGCGCCAGACAGCCCTGATTGTGCTGATGGCCCAGATCGGGAGCTACGTCCCCGCCGAATCGGCCCACATTGGGCTGTGTGACCGTGTTTTCACAAGGGTAGGGGCCACGGATGATCTGGCGCGAGGCCGGTCGACATTCATGGTCGAGATGAGCGAGACCGCGGCGATTCTTCACGCGGCGACACGTCGTTCCCTGGTGGTTCTGGACGAGATTGGGCGGGGGACGTCCACCTATGACGGCCTATCCATCGCTTGGGCGGTTGCGGAAGACGTCGCGATTCGCATTGGGTGCCGTGGCCTATTTGCGACGCACTACCATGAGCTGTGTGAGCTGGCCGACCGGCACGACAACGTCGCTAATCAGAGTGTTGCTGTCAGTGAGTATGGTGGTGAAATCGTCTTTCTACGCACCCTCAAAGAAGGTGGAGCGAGTCGTTCCTACGGCATTCAATGCGCGCGGCTAGCGGGGCTGCCCGGACGTGTGATTGACCGTGCCAAGGGATTGCTCGACCAGTTCGAGAAGGTGGCGCCTCGCAATGACCGCGAGCAGCTCAGCCTGTTCAGTGTTGGCATTGATGTGGATGCGACGCCACAAGCGGAGCCTGCCGATTCACTGCGTGAGCAGCTGTCCGGCGTCGACCCCGATTCTCTGTCACCGCGCCAGGCTCACGACCTGCTGTACGCGTTGAAGAAGCTGCTGTGACCGGCGAGTTTGACGCAGCAATCGAGGGCTTTCTGTACTGGATGCAGGTTGAGAAGCACTCATCGAAGCACACTATCGACGCCTACGGTCGCGACCTGCGAAACTTCGCAGAGTGGGCGGCACGCACCGGAAGGGGAAACCCAAGCGACATTGGAGGGACGGACGTCTCGGACTACTTGGTCTTCCTCGACGAACAGGGCCGAGCGCCAAGCACACGCACACGTCACCGGACAAGCTTGCGGCGGCTGTTTCAGTTCCGAATTCAAGAAGGGCACCAGCAGGTCGACCCCACAGCGCGTGTGCGCGCGCCGGGTGCTGGCAGCCCGCTGCCCACAGTGTTGTCACAGAATCAAGTCGAGCGCCTACTCATCGAGCCACTCAAAGATGCCACGCCTCTCGGCCTGCGCGATGCCGCAATGATTGAGTTGTTGTACGCAACAGGCCTGCGCGTCTCCGAGCTCACGGGGCTAGACCTCGTACAGATTCAGCGCATGCACGGGCTCATACAGGTGCGGGGGAAAGGAGACAAAGAACGTGTGGTTCCAGTGGGCGACCGGGCCGTTGTCCTACTTGGCGAGTACGTTCAGCGGTCCCGTCCTGCGCTGGACAAGACCGGTCGAAGTGCAGCGTTGTTCCTTGGGCGCAACGGAACCCGCCTGACTCGCCAGGCCTTCTGGGTCCGAATGCGGCGTCACGCTGTGGCTGCCGGCATTCCCGGCAAGGTCTCACCGCACGTCCTTCGCCACTCCTTCGCAACCCACCTTCTCCAGCACGGTGCGGACCTGCGAGCGGTTCAGGCGATGCTCGGACACGCGGACATCACCACAACTGAGATCTATACGCACGTCGCAAGTGAACGTCTAAAGCGGGTTCACGCGAGTGCACATCCAAGAGGCGGAAACAAGTCGCGGTCGCGTCACAGAGACGACACATAGCGCAGATACATCGCAGTCATAACTTGGAACCAGGACTGCCCTGTGACCGCGAAAACCGCCGGACGAACGGGACTTAGACTTGCGCTATTCGCGTACGTCTTCTTCCTGTCAATCGAAGCCATGGGCTCGGGCATGAAGGCGTCGTTCAAAGACGCGCTGAAGACCTACCTGTTGGAGAACGCGGACACATTCACTGAGCTGATGAGCTTCGTGATGGGCATCATTGGCACGTCTTTGGTGCAGTCGTCGTCCACGGTGACCTCCATGGCGGTGGTGCTGACACAAGAGGGTATTGTCCCGATTCTGATTTCCATCGGCATTGTGCACGGCGCAAACCTCGGAACCTCTGTCACATCGAGCATCGTCGCCTTCTTCTCCGACATTCCAGCGCTGCCAAGGAATCCGCTGGCGGCCATCAACACGCTGCTCTTCACGCCACGCGGTGAAGGCTTTGAACGAGCCGTTGCGACAGGCGTCGTACACGGGCTCTTCAATGCGGTGTTGGTCACACTGCTGTTGCTCTGTGTGGAGCTTCCGTTCGGAGCCATCCGTCGACTCTCGGAGGCCACTGCAGGGATTATCGGAAAGTCGCTAGAAGGCAGCCAGACGGTGATGGACATCTTGTCTTGGGTCTCACCAAAGACCTACACCAAGCCTATTATCCACGTGCTCTTCGACCTATCGGTGCCAGCACCCATCATCGTCCTGTTGGGCTTCGTGCTCATGTTCATTGCTCTTCGCGGCTTCTCGCGAACCATGCGGGTTGTGGTGATGGGCGGTCGCGGTGAGGCGACGGACACACAGAGCCTCGAAGCCATTGGCGACCGCCTGCTTGGCAAGACCTGGCTCGACACCTTCGCACGCGGGCTCATTCTCACCATCCTGGTGCAGTCCAGCTCAGCGACGACCTCGATGGTTGTCCCGCTGGCCGCTCTCGGGCTCTTCCGCATCAAGCGAATCTTGCCGTTTATCCTGGGCGCTAACATCGGGACGACGACGACCGCCCTCATCGCTGCGGCGTCAGATGTTGGTGGCAGTGGCTTTGAGGCGGGGCTGACAATCGCCCTGGCACACTTCTACCTAAACACCGCTGCTGTCTTCTTGGTCGTCGCCATCCCGCCGCTTCGAGACAGTGTTCTCGGTGTGACCAGCTGGCTGGCGAAGGCCGCTGGTCAACGCCCCATTGCGCTGCTCGGCTACCTCGCTACGATGGCCTTCATCGTTCCAGGCGCGGTGTTCTTCCTGCCGACCACAGTGGCGACCGTCATGATTGCCGTCCTGCTTGCACTTCTGATTGTACTGCCACATCTGTTTACGACGCCCCAGCTGGACCAAACGGCTGACGAAGTGATTCCCAAAGACGCCGCTTGAGTGCTGCCGGTACTCCGTCGTCGTGGTAGGCCCTTGCCACCTGGAGGTTCCGAATGAGCAGCACTACACTTCCCCCCAAAGTCGACGTCTACACCGAGATTGACCGGCTCCGGAAGGAAAAAAACGCCGTCATCTTGGCCCATTACTACCAAGAAGCCGACATTCAGGACATTGCCGACTTCATTGGCGACTCCTTGCAGCTCGCGAAGGCAGCACGCGACACAGATGCAGACGTCATCGTGTTCTGCGGCGTTCACTTCATGGCCGAGACGGCCAAGATCTTGAATCCAACGCGTACTGTCGTCATTCCAGACATGGATGCCGGCTGCTCGCTCGCTGATAGCTGTCCGGCTCCCGAGCTGAAAGCTTGGAAAGACGCACATCCCGAGCACGTTGTTGTCAGCTACATCAACTGCTCAGCGGCTACCAAGGCACTCTCGGACGTCATCTGTACCAGCAGCAACGCCGTTCGCGTCATTGAGAGCATTCCCGAAGGCACACCCATTCTGTTTGCTCCAGACCGCAACCTTGGCGCGTACCTGATTCGTCAAACAGGCCGTGACATGGAGCTTTGGCAGGGCACTTGTATTGTCCATGAGACGTTCAGCGAGAAGAAGCTCGTCGCGTTGATGGCCGAGCATCCAATGGCACAGGTCATCGCGCATCCCGAGTGTGAGCCACCCATCTTGGCGTACGCCCACCATGTTGGCAGCACCTCAAGCCTGCTTCGCTACACTCAAGAGAGCGGCTTCGAAGAGTTCATTGTGGCAACCGAGTCCGGCATCATCCACCAGATGGAAAAAGCCAATCCAAACGCCACGTTCTTCCCACTGCCAGGATTGGATGACTCGTGCAACTGCAACGAGTGTCCCTACATGCGGTTGAACACCATGGAGAAGCTGTACCGCTGTCTGCGTGACCTCGAGCCCGAGCTGAAGATGGACGAAGACCTTCGCGTTGCCGCACTCAAGCCCCTCGAACGCATGATGGACCTAGGCTAGCTCACAGGCCTTGGTCTACTCGGGGGACGCCTCTATGAGGGTGTCCCGCTCCCAGTACCCGCAAGAGGCCGTCAGGGGCAGGGGACGTGCCTCATTCGGTTGGCCTGGCCGCCACTCTGGGCTGTCAGGAGTGTATCGGACCACGGTCTGGACCACGCCGCCAGCCCCCGGAATGGCAACAGGCACAGCGTCATGGTCGAAGGTGCGCCCGTCACTCAGGACCAAGTTGACGTCGACATAGGCGGTCGTCGCCCCGGCGTTGTTCCAAGCGCTGCACACAACATCGACGCACAGCAGTTCGTCTGGACAGGCAGTGGCTCGGCTGCTTGTCTGAACATTCCGGCCACCGCTACAGGTGGCCTTCATGAATGCGGCGAGGGGCAGGTCTACTGAGCGGGTCTCAGCGGTCTGGGGAGCCAAAATCCAGCGTTGGTTGTCACGAACAACGCCGTCTCCAGGCCCTTTGATTGAAAGAGTCCAACGCGTAGGAAACCCACTAGACATGCGGTTCTCAACGTGACACGCCACTGTGGCACACAGCGGAGACGCGGACTCACATGCCGTCACCGACCGCGACACCAAGATTGGGGCGAGCGCCGTCAGCTCGTTGGTTGGGGCAAGCGGCGTGGCTACCGGCCCCATGACACGAGACTCAATGCCGTTAGCTTCGGTCAGGCCAACAGGTTCAAGAACGGTTGGCGCCGGAGGTGCAGCCTTGGGTACACATCCAAGCAGGGCCAGCGCCACAATCACCATGCGTCGACCGCTGTCATGAGACGCTCGACCACTGTCGGTAGGGTCTCTTCGGCAATTGAACAGTACGCCAAACGCACCGCGTTGACGCTGGGAATACTGATCACACCAAGGTCATACTCATTGAGCAACCGAAGCCGAAGCTCTTCCGCTGGTATGGACGGGTCAAGGCCCAGAAGTGCGAAGCAGCCCGAGTTGAACGGGTAGGGGGTAACCCGGGGGTTGGCATGCTCGGCCAGAAGCGAACGCAGCGCTAAGCAGCGGGACTTCAGGACAGCCACGCGGTCTGCGATGTTCGCTTCAAGGTTGGGGTCGCGCAGTGCGTCTAATACCAGCGCTTGCGATGGCCCAGGTGGACTCCCGACGGTTCCACGGGACACGCACAACAGCTTGGACTGCAGGGCGGCGGAAGCCTCTTCACCAAGGGAATGACTGATAAAGCCCACGCGACCTGGGAAAAACAGGAGTTCCTTCGTGGCACCGTCCAGGCGCATGACGAACAAGCGCTCGGGGTCCGCAGTCTCGACCAGATCCCAGTACAGCGAGCGCTCTTGCAGGCCGTCGTCGAAAACCAGTCCCTGGTAGGCGTCGTCCACAACCACAACCGCTGGGCCCGAGTGGGCATTCAAGACGCGAACAATCTCGTCTGCAACCTCGGGTGTGGGCATGTAGCCGGTCGGATTGCCCGGGAAGTTGAGCAGTACAACCGCTTTGGAGCGCACCTTTGCCAGGGCATCTGCAAGACCTTCCACGTTGAAGCGGCCATCCCTAAAATACGGGTACGCCACGATGCGGGCGCCGGCGTGCATGCGTGTGACGAGGTCGTAGTTGCCCCAGCGTGGGTCCGTGACGATGACATCGGTGTCTGGGTCAGCGAACAGGGCCGCAGCGTGAGAGACGCCTTGTGTCAGCCCAAGAGTGACCATGGCGACGGTGTTCGCTGCAGTGCTGCCACCGGAGTGACGTCGCTGACGGTCCTGCCAAGCTTGCCGAAGTGGACCATGCCCAGCCATGGGTGAGTACAAAAACGCCATCTTGGCGTTGGTACCTGGCATGCCGCGCTCAATCGCATCCAGCGGCATGGGCGAGCCCGAGCCGTCCGTGATCTGGCCAATGGAACAATCAATCTCCGCTTTCGACGCCTCGGCCGACTGGGCAACGATTCCCTTGGGCATGATGGCTCGTAGGCCAAGTGGAGACAGGCAGCGAAACAGCGCCGGAGCATGCTGTTCGAGGGTTCGATTCAGTTGGTCAATGTCGCTCATGGCCCGTGTGTATCCCGGTGTCACAGCCAAGACAGTCCCAGAGGCAATGGATGGCGCCTGTCGCGCGTAGTGTCAGTGGAGGAACCGCCATGGCGAAGTCAAAGAGCAAGAAGTTGGTCACCGCGAACATTGTGTTGTGGGGCATGACCGCGCTGTACACAGCGTCCCCAATCGATCTCATCCCAGACCTCATCCCGTTGCTTGGTTGGGCAGATGACGGTGCTGGATGGCTCGCCACGCTCACATTCACTGCGTACACTTTGTGGAAAATCCGCAAGAGTGGTGGCTTGGCCGCACTTCGCGCCGAAGGCCCACCAGAGGGCGTGCCCATCCGACCCAAGCCCGCACCGTCTATTCCTGGGTACGAGCCGATGTCCTACGAAGAGCTCAAGGCGCTCTAGGGCAGGTGGGGTTTCATGGTGTGGAGCGTGTATACCGATATCGTATTTGACATAATATACATTATCGGACAAAGTTGAGTAGATGGGTTCTCAAGACCAACACGCCCCAGTACCGCTCTGCGGCCTGACATCTGCACTGGCCACCTCATATACTGGCGCCATGACGCGACTCACCATTGCCGCCATGTTCCTGTCGGCTTGTGCGGTTCGTCCCAGTCCAGTTGAAGTCCCGAACCTGGACATTCCTCAGGCACTCGACGCCGTCCTCGCACCGTTGGGCGAGCTCACCCCAGTGACGGTTCCGATTGCCAACCGTGGGACCGCTCCGACGACGGTTCGAATCGTTGCTACTGGGGACATCACTGCACCTTCAGCCGTGGTGATTGAGCCTGGACAGACACGCACGCTTCGAGTGTCTGTCCGGCCCACTTCTCTGGACCAGACCTCCGCCAGTCTTCAGTTCACCACCGACTACCAGACCACGTCGCGCGACCTGGTCATCACAGTGGTCGTTGACGTCGACGCTGACGGAGCCACATCCGTCGCCGCAGGTGGCACTGACTGTGACGACCGCAACCCAGACGTCTACTCGGGCGCCGTAGAGCGCTGCAATGGTGTGGACGACGACTGCGATGGTCGTATCGACGTCAACGCGGTGGATGTACGCACCTTCTTCGAGGATTTGGACGCTGATGGCTGGGGTGTTGTCGACGTCACAACTGAGCGCTGCTCTCTTCCGGCGGGTTTTTCGGTGCAGAGCGGCGACTGTGATGACGACAATGCCACCATAAATCCCGGTGTGGCTGAACAGTACTACGACGGCATTGACCAGAACTGTGATGGTGAGAGCGATTTCGACGCGGATGCTGACGGGTTTGATGCAGCCGCTTTTGATGGCTTGGACTGCCGAGACACCGACAACTCGAGCTTCCCCGGCGCGGCTGAGCGCCCTGGGGATGGCCTGGACCAGGACTGTGATGGCGTTGTAGACGAGCGCCCTCCGACACTCGGCGAGGTCGCGATTACCGAAGTTCACCCGACTCCAATCAATGGCCCGGTCTTCATTGAGCTGGCCTCGCGAACGGCGGCGGTCTTGTCGTTGGACGGTATTGGCGTGGTTGCTACACACTCCATCGTTGTCCCAACGGGCAGCAACATCCGCCCATTTTCAACCTTCGTGCTGTGTGACACCCCTGCCGACTTCTGTGACGCAGTCTCCCCACTGTTGAGCTTTGACGGGGTCACCGAGCTGCGCTTTGGCGTGCCATTGCTCGATGCTGTGGCCGTAGACATGCTGCCGTGGGTGCCGGGCGCCTCCGCACAGTGGCCTGACGCGCCGGACAACGACGCCAATGATGAAGTGGGCCGCTGGTGTGCTGCGTCACCGTCAAGCGACTACCCGACTACCCCAAACGATGTCAGGGCGTCTTGCGTTGAGTAGCTACTCGAAGCTGCTGTTCCACGGGCGGCGGTCATCGCGCTCACGCGTGGTCGGTGCCAGCATGCTGATGAGGTGGCCAGCGTTGGTGACGAACATCACCTGGCGCCCAGCGACCGTCGGTGCCACAGAGACACCGTTTAGTCGACGTTGGCCTCGGTAGCGCCACACTTCATCACCCGTTTCTGGATCAACAATGTAGATGCCACCATCTGCGACACCGAACAGTAGTCCAGCTTCTGTCGTGGTAATCTCAGTCAGCGCGCCGGTCTTGCCACTGTCCCAGTCCCACAGGACCTCGCCAGTACGTGCGACTACGGCACGAAGATGGCCATCGCTGCTCGGGTGGTAAAACACGGGCTCAGCAAGGCTGTCGTCGAGCATGGGAGTTGCTGCGGAGCCCGCTTCTACGCGCCAGCGAACACTCTCGTTGGTAGTCTCGACAGCAGCGAATGGTGCAAAGTAGCCAGACACATAGACGTCTCCGCCATGTGCAACCAGACCAGCCACGAGGTCAGGGTATTCCCCCTCTCCTACCTGGGCTTCCCATACTGAGTCGCCCGTTTCTGCGTTGAGTGCGACGACCGCACCGTCGGAGAAGCCTGCGTACAGGAATGCGCCTCGGACCGCTGGTTCTGGCTTTGCGAACAGGCCAAGAGCAGACGAGCGCGACAAGTTGGGCGGACGTTCATAGCGCCACTGCAGGTCTCCGGTCGCTAGGTCCAGAGCCACCACCAAATCTTCTACATCCACAACGTAGACATGGTTGTCACGCAGCGTGGGGGTGGTGAGGATTGGCGCGGGTCCTGTGTGCCGCCAAACCAGGGTGCCATCCAGTTTGTAGCACCAGACTGTGCCGCCTTTGTCGCCGAATACCACCCGGTCGCCAACGAGAACGGGAGCACTCTGAACAGGGCCGTCCGCTGGGTAGCTGAGTACTTCGCTGCCATCTCGGCGCGAGACGGCGTGCAGTGCATTGCTTCCAGCGGAGCCGAGCAGCGCCAAATCGCCGTAGATCAACGGGCCGCCATACTCGGTGTGGCTGCCGCTTCCCACAATCTCGCCCGGCAGACGCACATTGAAGTGCGGCACGGGCGGAGTGCTCAGCGTCCCTGGATAGGTCGCTGCTGGAGCTTCCCGATTCGGGCTGAAGAGCGACTGTAGAGTGGTCTCCTGTGCCTGTGCCGAAACGACGAGGAGCAGACCGACCAACAAGCTCACGGTTGGGCCTCTTCCTGCTCCGTTGGAGCGGGCTCTTCAGGGGCTGGGGCCGGTGCAGGAACGGCGGCAGGCGTGCGTCCCAGCGCAGCGCGCTCTTCTGAGGCCGTCAACGCTAGCGGCGAATCGGCATGCTGAGCCATCAAGGCATCGTAAGAGGTCGTGGCACCGGCGGTGTCACCCGCAAGGTTCTGAGTGCGCGCTAGCTGAAGCATAGAGTAGGCGCTCAAGTACCCGCTGGTCGAAGACGCCAGCTCTTGCCAAGCCTGAACAGAGGCTTCCATGGAGCCTACGTCGACCAACAAAGCGGCACGGGCGGAGCGTGCTGCGAACACCACGTCACCAGCGGCATTGGGGATGGCAGCGTCGTACTCGGCCAACTGCCGCTCTGGGTTGTCGAGCAGTCGGAACATCTCAGCAGCCTTCATATGGGCTTCAGCAGAAGCCGCACCGGTTGCGACAGAGCCAAGCGTCGACAGCTCGGCTGCGGCAGTCGCAACTTTTCCGAGGTCTTCGGGGATGACCTGGGATGGGTCGAACTCAAGCATTGGCAGGATCTCGGTCACCCGAATCTCGATCTTTGCAACATCTGCTGCGTACGCTTGCTGCCGACCTTTGTCCCAGCTGGTGTACTGGCCGTACACCAAAACACATGCGAGGCCTGCGACCACGACGCCAACGATGAGCTTCCAGTAGCCGAGAACGAAGTTCTGCGAGGCCATTTCGGCGCGAAACAATACGCCAGCATCATGGGATGGGAGAGACAGGTCTTCTGGAGTCTGCGACACGGGTTCGTTCCCTGGTTTAGCGAGCGCGACGGATAACGGATTGCAGGACTCCTCGCGAGGCATCGGAAGTTGTGACGAGGGGGGTCGGTCGGGTATGAAGGCCCCGTGAAACGTTTACCCGCCATTCTTGGGCTGTCCTTGGTGCTCACCACTGCATGTGGTGAGTGGCCGCGCTCCGCAAACCTTCCGTCGGATGACTTCGGTCAGCCAGCGCCAGACAACATTGGCGACTTGGTTGCCGTGGAGTGGGCCTCCTTTGGGGAGCTGGAAGATGCTCCAGTCCCCAATGCCGCTGTTCAGGAGATGGCTCCGGGCTTGGGGGTCGTGCTGGACGCCACCCTAGATGGCACGGGTTGGAACGACAACGCGCCAAACCGCATGTTTGTGTCGCCGCAGTGTGACGACACACGCAGCCTCGATCTCACTGTGCCAGGCGACTGGACCGGAGATGTTGACGCGATTGGCTTGTCCGTCACCGAGCCCACCCAGCTGTGCGCCTCGGTACAGGGAGCCGGAGCAGAGACCGGCTGGGACTTGCTGCTGGTTGCCGTAGACTCCTGTCTACTCCCGGAGCGCCTGGTCTTCGATGACGCCGTCCCGCTAGGTCTCGGTCTAGGAGCGGACATCGGCGGCTGGACTCAGACTGTTCTACCGGGTGAGTACCAAGTGCTGTTCGCCGCATACGACCCCGTCGATTCGAACGTACAGATCGACTACCAGCTGACTCTCGCCGGCGTACCTATCAGCGGTGATGCATCTCCCTGCCCCACTCCACCATCGGAGGTGGAGTAATGCCTCGTTCCATCCTGGTTAAATCAGCCCTGCTATTGCCGGCCCTACTCCTGCCACTCGCAGCGTCTGCGCAAGAGTACCGCCAGGTCACAACGATTGATGGTCGTGACTTTATTGCCGAAGTTGTGGGTAGCGACGAGAGTGGCTTTGTACTGCGTGTCCTTCCGGGAATGCTCCGGTTGCCCTACGCTGAACTTGCTGGCATGGAAGACAGCGATCTCGCTGCATTCGACAGCCAAGCGAAATGGCCGGTCTGGGTTGCATCCACAACCAGATCGCGCGCTGGATTCGTTGGTGCCATCCGCGCAATTGATGGCGTTGCAGTGATTGGCGTGGATGACACCGCAGCCTCACCCGCCATGATTGCGGAAGCCCAGGCCTGCGCTCTCGACCTTGGGTGCGCAACCGATGTCTTTGTTGGCATGGCTCCCGTCTGGGTGGTTCGATCAACTCTCGTGGGTGGCGAGGCCATCTTTGAGACTAATGTTGCCGGTACCGAGTTTACGAATGTGGTCCGCGCAGACCGCGCCAATCCAGAGGCGGTCGGAAACGCCGTGTACGACGCCCTCGGAATCGTCCCGCCTGAGGGCGTGGTGGTCCAGCTTGCTGAGGACCCAGCGGACACCACCATGGTACGTCCTGACGTTGTGGTGACCGAGCGAGACCCCGACACAACCGTTGCTGACCCAGCAGGCCCCGACACTACTGTGACGGACCCATCAGGGCCCGACGCTACCGACCACTCTGTCACGCCCCCTCCCGTGCGAGGAACGTGGACGCGTGAGCGCGTGATGGCGAGCAGCTTTGTGCCACTTCCCGGCTACACCTCCTTTGCTCAAGGAGACACTGCAGGTGGGCTGCTGTCGCTCGCAACCGTAGTCCCGCTGACGGTGGCTTGGACGGGCGTCACCGGAAAGGCATCCCAGACAACAGGTGAGCACGTGGCGCTGTCTGTCGGCGGATTCTACGCCGCTACGGTCGTTGCGAACCAAGTGTTTGGACTACGTACGCAGCGTCGGACAGTTGCAGCATCCGTGGAGCCCATTGAAGGCGGCGCTGTCATCGTGTTCAGCGGACAGCATTGACACGCTTGGAGTGAGGCTGGCCCAGTCCAAGCTTGTCGTCGTTGCTGATGACCTGCATGCGGACATCCCAGCCCGCCAGCGGTACTAGTTGCCGAGGCTCAAAACGGTCATGCCGGCGCTCAGAGTGACGGTTCGAGTAAAGGTCTGCTCGTTGCCGCCCTTACGCAATACGAATGTGTGAACACCCTCTTCGAGGCTCGAGATACTTGCTGGGATTGTGCCACGACTCGCACCATCCACCACAAGCTCCGCACCAATCCATGCCGCGCCCGTTGTGACAGTCACCGGACCGGACCGTGCCAGTGCGACAAGCGCAAGATTCAGTGAAGCGCCGCTTGAATCTGAGATGACAACACGCGATGAGGAGGATTCGTAGCCTTCGAGGCGCAACTCAATCGGGTAGCTGCCCCCAGGCATGGTCATACGGAATGGCGTTGCTCCGAGATTTACGCCATTCACGAAGACCGCTGCACCAGCCGGTGTTGATGTGACGGACAAAGGCGCTGACGCCACCGGTGCGGGTGCTTGAGGCTCCGGTTCCACTTCCGTCCAAGGAGACGTTGGCTCTGGGGCCACTGGAACTGGAGTTGGAATCGGCTCCACAATGATGTCTGGTAGTGGACGCGGTCCCGGTGTGGGAGGAATTACCGTGGCTGGATCGGGCGTTGGCGCTGCATCGACTGCAGGCTCTGGCGCGACAGGTTCAGGCGAACCTACCGTGTCCGGGTCTAGGTTGTCCGATGGCGCTTCGGTGTCCGTCTCAGTACCGACGTCGATCAGTGCAGGGTCCGGCAGTACAACCGGGTCTGGAACGACGACAGGAGCTGGAGCTGGAGCTGCGACTGGAGCGGGCACAACGGCAATCGGTGCAGGTTCAGGACGGGTGCCTGACCCAGATTCGTCGTTCATGTAGATCATGCCCGCTGCGATTGCGAGTCCGATCAAAAACACACCGCCAACCACGCTTCCAACGGTCAGAAGAAGACTCCAGACTGCTGCCCCATCATCATCGTCTTCAGGATCCTGAATGATGGTTGGTGCTTCGCTCGCGCGAACCGGCGCGGGTTCTTCTGGCGGAACGATAGTCGGCTGCTGGGGTATGACCGGCTGTTGTTGAAGTATCGGCTGTGCCACAGGTGTGGGAGTTGCTTGTGCCGGCTTCGGCCGTGGAGGCGAATGCTCTCGCCCATCCGCAGACGGTGGAGTCCGATCCGCATCAGGCGTCTTTGGAGTTGGGGTCCGGCGCGACACAACGGCCATCGGTTCCAAGGCCTTGGGCCGGTACCCATCATCACCAAAGTCTGTGTGTTCCTGAGTGACCGGTTGGGCTCCACGACGCCGGGCGAGAAGCGAC
The DNA here is from genome assembly GCA_913061235.1 of uncultured Pseudomonadota bacterium. GTDB lineage: Bacteria > Myxococcota_A > UBA796 > UBA796 > CAJXTB01. The sequence goes on from CAJXTB010000030.1 coordinate 68,907, forward strand.
CGGCCACGACGAGGCAGCGGCACTGGGGGGGCCTTGGTCTTGGGCGCTGGCAGCGCTGCCTCTGGCTCCGGTGCTCCGATAAGCGGGGCACCGTCGTCGAAGCAGAAGCTGACGCGATGACTGTACGTCGTCCCACATGTTGGGCAGGTTTTCATCGATCCTCAAACACGGTGAGGCAGTATACGCACGTGGGCCCGTCTGGGCATCCTGACTGGGAGAAGCATGTCAGCATTCCACGGAACAACGGGCATCTACACACCTGTTTGCGAGTGTTCACTTGAGTAGGCCGCGTTTGATGTGGCGCGCCAACACGAGGCGCTGAATCTGGTTGGTGCCCTCAACGATCTGCATCACCTTGGCATCACGCATGTATCGCTCTACCGGATGCTCGCGAACGTAGCCGTACCCACCGAGTACCTGGACCGCGTCTGTGGTGGCGCTCATTGCAGTATCGGTCGCTGCGAGCTTGGCCATGGCGGCAACGTGGCTGAACGGGTGGCCGTTGTCCTTGAGCCATGCGGCCTTGTGCACCAGCAATCGAGCAGACTCGATTCCGGTCATCATGTCGGCCAGCATGAATCCAACACCTTGAAAGTCGATAATCGACGTCTCGAACTGCTTTCGCTCAAGGGCGTAGCGCGAGCTGTAGTCGAGTGCGGCTTGTGCCAAACCAACGGCGGTCGCACCAATGGTGATGCGGCCGGAATCCAGAGCGGTCATGGCCACTGTGAACCCGATGCCTTCGTCTCCAACGCGGTCGGTCGCCGGAACTCGAACGTCTTCCAAGATGACTTCGACGGTTGGAGAGGCGCGCATGCCCATCTTCTCTTCCTTGCGACCGAAGGACAGCCCCTTCGCATCTCCAGGAACGATGAAGGCAGAGATGCCACGGCTGCCCTTTCCTCCGGTTCGAGCCATCACAATGTAAATGTCGGCGTAGCCGCCGTGAGTGATCCAGAACTTGGTGCCATTCAGCACGTAGTCGTCGCCATCTCGGACGGCGGTTGTGCTCAACGAAGCGGCGTCACTTCCACTGTCAGGCTCAGACAGAGCAAACGCACCCAAGTATTCGCCACTGGCGAGGCCAGGCAACCACCGGTCCTTTTGTGCATCTGTACCGAACTTCGTGAGGATGACCTGCGGCAAACCGGTGACGGCAACACTGACAGCGTACGACGAGCTGACCTTCGCAATCTCCTCGAGAACGACGCAGTAGTCGAGGTACCCGAGGCCGAGGCCGCCGTAGTCTTCGCTCGTGGCGACCCCCACAAGACCCTGTTCGCCCATGGCGTGAATGAGGTCTTTTCGGAAGTGCTCTTTCTCGTCATCTTCACGGGCGAGCGGCGCAATCTCGGCGACACAGAAATCGCGCACGGCGCTTGCGAGGGCTTGTTGTTCTTCACTCAGTACAAACACGGGGCCTCCACGCGGGAGCGCCCCGTAACCGCCCGCCATGCGCGCGCCCGTCGCCGCATCCATCAACGGCGGCGCAGCACTCCAAACTTCAGGTACCAACCCTCTGGATGACCGCTCGCGACAGGGTGATCAGCGGCATGCGTCGACATGGAGTGCCACGTCCAATCTCCGACTAATCCTTCAGTGACGGCCTGCCGCCAGTCCGCCAAGCTCAACCGCGCTGTGCACGATGCGGTGGCCAACAGGCCGTGCTTGGGGACGAACGGTGCCAAGTCTCGGTGCAGACGAGTGTACGCCCGGGTGGCGTTCTTGTCTGAACGTGCGCCACGGGTCAGCGATGGCGGATCCACGATCAACAGATCGACAGTTTGTTGGGGTTGCCACTTGAAGACATCCGCAACGACAAATTCGTGTTCCGCCGGGTCAATGTCGTTGAGACGGAACGTCTCGCGGGCATCATCGATAGCCTCTGGAGCGATGTCCACCGTTATGGTGTGCGCGGCGCCGCCAAGGGCCGCTGCAACGCTAAAACCACCGGTATAAGCGAATAGATTGGCGACGGTCCGCCCCGCGGCCAGATCGCGGATCTGACGCCGATGCTCGCGCTGATCCAAGAATAGGCCAGTCTTCTGGCCGACGAGCGGGCGCACCAGGAGCTTCATGCCGTGCTCATTGACCACCATGGTGTCCGGCACCGGTGGTCCGTAGAGCAGCTCCCAGTCGGTGCGGTCATCAACGCGACGAACGCCAAACCGTTGAACAATAGAGCTCACCCACGGCAAGCGCGAGATGCCCTTCACCAAGTGCTTAAGGTGTGGGGTCCAGGATCGGCTATATATGCGGAGAACGGCAACATCTCCATAGCGATCCACAATGACGCCAGGCAGGCCATCGCCCTCACCGTTCACCACGCGCCAGCAGTTGGTGTCGCCGGAGATGAGCCGCCATCGGGCGGAGTCGGCATCATGGATCCGCTGACGTAGCAAAGCGGCCAAATCGACGTCACCCGGCTCCCCACGTCCGAGGATCCGGACGGTGATCTCTCCCCGATCCACGAGGCCCCACCCTGCGACCCCTTCTCGATCACGGAGCGCTATAAGGTTGCCTACAGGCCTGTTTCCGACGTTTTCTCCGAAAATCCAAGGGTGTCCACGACGGACAGCTCGGCCAGCGGCACTAGAAATGAGTACGGCGTCTTTCAAGGGGAGGGCTCCGTTGTCGCCGTGATGGACTCTTGCGACGTGGCAGTGTCTATGGTACCCATGACTTCGAGACACCCCCCGTCTCATCCCTCCCGGCACTGGCTCTGTCTCTTATACACATCTGACGCTGCCGACGAATAGAGAGG
>CAJXTB010000031.1 GCA_913061235.1 uncultured Pseudomonadota bacterium
CTCAGGTGGGGAGTTCTAGTTGTCGTCGGTGGGGAGTTCTAATTGTCGTTGGCCAGGCATTCCACGTCGCCAGCCGGGATGCCTCCCAAGAAGTAGTTCCAAGAGCACAAGGCCAAGCGAGAACAGATCAGTCGCTGGCGTTCTGGGTTGACCCAACAGCAATTCGGGCGCAGCGTATACGAGAGTGCCGAGCGATTGCTCCATCGGGTTGGTTGGAACGGCAGGCCCGGAGAGATCAAAATCAATGATGACCGAAGTGCCATCTGGTCGAACCATAATGTTCGCCGGCTTTACATCACCATGGACCAAGCTGTTCTCATGCAGGGCGAGAAGGCCAGACAGGGCAGAGAAGGCGATAGCCTCCACCATGGAAGGGTCGACGGTTTCATTCTTCAGCTGAGACAGGGGCACGCCATGAACGTGCTCCATGATTAGAACCGCTCCTGTTGGCGTATCGACGAGTTCCCGCACTGCTACCAAGTTTGCGTGATGCATTCCGAGGCGAGCGCGAAACTCCGCACGCAAAATCTGTGAGCCAAATGGGACTTCGGCACGCGGGACCTTTATGGCCACGAGTTCCCGACTTTCGACAGCAGTACCCGAGTACACCCGAGCGAATGCACCTTCCCCTAGGAGAGTACCTAAGCTGTAGCGTTCCAAGACTGGCTTCCCTGGACTAGAAGTAGTTCACTATCGTGCAACCTGATTTCCTCGTGCAATGACGGGCTATAGTTTCCATCAACGTACTGTTGCACAACCTCGCCATGATAGTGTCGCGAGGTTGGTGGATTCAAGTGTTTTTTTGTTGCGCCGAAACGGAGTTCGGCGCCATGAGATTGATGCCCCGCCCTACCGGAGTGCGGAACACCGTTCGCGCCTCTTCACGCACATCGCGACGGTCGATAGGTTCGCCAGTATGCAACGCTTCACGGCGCGTTCCGCACTGCGGCAGTCCGGTCTAGGCCAAGCCAAACATCGCAAAACGCCCTCCTGCCCAACGGGCAAATGTACGCCCAACGCCCAAGCCGAGTGGGCGCACCAGGCCTCACGCTTCCTACAATATGCCTAATTGACAAGTCGCTCTCCTGCATAGAGGCCCACACCGTTCGGGTACGCTGTGAGAATATTTCGACCGAAAACTAACGTTTACTCTTATGAGTCATCACGGACATCGTTCAGCACCTCAACATGATTCGCGTGAATCTGCTGAAGACTTCATCTACCGTATCGGCATAAACCAAGTTCTCTCCTGGGCCAGGAAATTGTGGACACCGTAGCCAACAGGCTTGGTAAATACCTGTCTAGCATTCCGTACAACAGTCCAGAGATTCAGAACTTAAAACCGTTATACCTACACTATCGTCGATTCTAGTCAGGCACACCACTTGCAGTCTCCCGCGCTGGAGGCGTCATGTACTACATCGTCATCGCAGGAGTCCTAGCGACAGCCACGGTCACCGCCGACTCGGACAGCTCGAGCGTCGTCATTCGTCTTCAAGCGACCGTGGAAGCGCCGCTAGAAGTCACCGTCCTAAACGACAGCGAGCTCGACGCGCTCGACCAGCCGGCTCCACCCGTTCGTGTCTTTCGGGACCTCAACACAGGTGTTGTACGCACGACGTCTGTTGCGAGTCTCACAAGCCAGGCCCTCCTGTGATCTGGCTCATCAGCGTGGCGTTCGCGGGCACACTTCAGATACATCCCGACCGAGTCTCCCTTCAAATAGGAGACCCTACACCTGGTTTCTTCACCGTGACCAACACCGGGACCGGCCGCGTCAGCGGGTCGGTGGACGTCACTCCCTTCGACGACAACGTTGCCTGCACTCCCGCAAATATCGAGATTACGCCCCAGTCAATCCGCCTGCTTCCCGGGCACGAACAAGAGATTCAGGTGCGCTATTCAGGCCATGTTGGCTGCGTTTCTGCCGCCGGAGTCACGATTGGAAGCACCGAAATCGTGATTCCAATCCTAGTCGGTGACGACGAGTCCATCCCAGTGGTTTTGAGCGCACTCCCGCTCCAAGCCGAGGGCGTCGTCTTACAGGTGGCGGTGTTGGGCGATGCACCGGTTCAAGCACACTTGGCGCTTGTGCAACAGGAGATGGAGCTCGCCGCCCGCCTGCCCGATGTGGCGCTCGTGCTGCTGCCTTACGAGTGTACCCGCGTTGAACTCCGCCCCCTCCCGCTCCCCCTGACGTCAGCGACCGTCATCCAAGGGGTCCTGTCGGCGAACGGCGAGCAACACCACTTCACACAGCGAGTCTCACAGCCCTTGCACTCGGAGTTTGTAGACCACAGCTCGGCATGTCCAACACATTAGGACCTGTGTCCGGACGACTCTGGAGGCCAGCCTAGACTCCGTTTGAGGCGCTTTGATTCGCTGTGATGCACACGCAGAGCCATGAGGTGGGGCCAGTCGGAACACACCGACTATCGCCTCTCTGGAGTCCTTCATGTCTGCTCAACTCGCAATCGTCCCCGCCGTTTCCAACGACCTCGGCAGCATTCGCCCAACCCCTGCCCGCTTCGCGATTCCGACGTCTGCCCTGTGCGGCACCTGCGAGCAGATGCACAGCATCGAAGCACTATCTGTGATTCCAGGCGGATTCGTCTGCACAGCCTGCGATGCAACCGACGAAGCAGACACAGACTTCCGCAGTGCCCAGATTCGGCGCACGTTCCTGGGACCAGCCGTCACAGCTGCCGCAACGCTGGGCACCACAACGGTCGCCATTGTCACCGCTGCTCTCGGAAGTAGCTGGCTGAGCGGTCCCTCATTCGCCGTGTTCATGGCCTATGTCGGTGTGTTTGCCGTTGGGTTCTTCTTGTTGGCCAGCGGATTGTTCTCGGGCCTGCAGACTCGCCGTCTGGCATCCGGGCCCATCGCCGTCAGCTCAACACTCACCCGGGTTTTGTACGGTAGCCACGCCATGACCAGCCTCACCGGTGCCGCCCTCATCCTCGTCGCCACCATTCTTGCCGGCTTGGGAGTCATGAGCGTTCTGTAGTCGCCAACCTTTCCCGTTCTTACAAAGATAAGCAAAAACCACTTCTATGGGTGATACACGCGCATCTTTTGGAGACTCACTGATGACGCTTCTCAGTCGCACCGCCGTACTGTCCGCCCTTGTCCTGACCGTTGCTTGCACCGGTTCCGGCGACGAACCCGACACAGGCAGTGATACCGAAGGCCCGGGTGAATCTGCGTTCCTGACCAGCGTGTTCCCAGCAGACGGCGCTGCGGATGTGTGGGTCGATTCTGCCATTGAGGTCACGTTCACAACAGCAGTGACCGCCGGAGAGCAGGCGATTGCACTGCGTCGACAGGGAAACAGCATTCGAGTTCCAGTCGTCGTGGAATGGTCCAACGAAGGCACGATACTCATTGCCACGCCCGAATCTCCACTGCTGTTCGACGCCCAGTACACCGTCGAAATTGACGACTCCGTTCAGAGCGACAACCCAGCTGGCGACGACTTCGGCCTCGGCTGGACCTTCTTCACCGAGGCAGCACCCGCCCCCCTCTTGACGTCCAGCTTTCCAAGCGACCAGAGCGAAGGTAATTCGGTCTTTATCGAGGTCACCGCGACCTTCGATACACCGCTAGATCCAGTGACCGTCACCCCCGAATCCGCCCTGCTGGAAGACGCCATCAGTGGCGAACAAGTCTACGTAGACCTGTCAGTGTCCGGCGACACCATCACGATGTCGCCGTCATCTCCCCTGAACCCTGACACCCTGTACACCATGGTCTTCACCACGGTTATCGAAGATACGTCGGGCAATGCCTTGGAACAGGACGTTGAGGTCAGCTTTGGCACTGTCGCACCGCTAGAACTGGCGGCAGTGAGCCCTGCAAACGGCACTACAAACGTTCGCATCGACCAGTCAGTCGTGTTGACCTTCAATCAAGACATCGACGCATCACTCATCACCAACGAGAGCCTGGTCGTCCAAGTCAACGGCTTGTACCAAAACAATTGGTACCCCGACATGCCAGGCTCGGTTTCGGTCTCGGGCAACACGCTTACCTTTGAGCCCGCCGGGGGGACATGGCAAGAGTTCGAGACCAACCACATCGTACAGATCGACTACCAGACAGTTCGCGGTGTCAATGGAGAGCCCTTCCAAGGGCAATCACAGCGCTTCACGACCGAGATGGTCTCCCAGGATTGGACCTACCATCTGTTCACCGTAGGCTCCGGGCGAACCCACTTCCTACAGACCTATTCGGGACCACAGACGCTGTTCATGGGCACCGGCGACACCAGCTCATCGCGCTGGAGCTTCTCCCCCCGCGGCGGTAGCACCTACGCCATGCGCACCGACTACGGTGGTGCTGACCTGTGGCTCGAAGGCTCCGACGGTATCGACCTCTCCGCCATGCAAACGGGAGGGAACTTCACTGGACAGACATGGCGATTCGCAAGCTACGGCGGCCACCCGTCGGGCTGGAACCAACAAGGGTTCGAGAGCTCAAGCCTGTACTACATGGAGACAGTGTTCCAAGGCGATGACCGCGCGTTGACCATGTTCCTACCCGTCGGCAACCCCAACCGTGAGGGTCGCATGGGCGACCAAACAGGCAGCATCCACAGCCTGTTTTGGTTGAAGCGCAAAGACCCAAGCCCGTTTTAGGATTTCGGGGCCGGTGAGCTAAGAAACGACGAACGAATCGCCAAACTCGGGAATCGTTGCGTCCCATCCACGTTCTTCCAGAAGCCGGTCTGCCATGGCCTGTAGACCGGTGGGTCGACCGTGCACCAAGAAGGTCTGTCGCGGCTTTCCAGTCTCGGACAGCCACTGCATCAGCTCCTCCGCATCTGCGTGTGCAGACAGTGATGTGATGCGCGTGACCTCGCACTCAACACGGATATCCAGCCCAAAAATCTTGACCGTTGGGGACCCGTTCTCCAACGCTTCACCACGTGTACCAGCGGCTTGAAAGCCGACCAACAAGACCGTGTCCTTGCGATTGGGCAGGGCGCGACGCAGGTGGTGCAAGACGCGACCACCCGACGCCATACCGCTTGCCGACACGACAATCTTCGGACCAGGACGTGCCGTGAGTGCCTTTGACTCTTCGGGTGTGGGGGTGAACTGCACAAGGTCGCGAATACGGCAGACGGCTTCGTGGCTCAGGCGGTGGGCACCGGGAGACTTGAACAGCACATCGGTGGTGTGAATCGCCATTGGACTGTCCAAAAACACCGGGATGTCCGGCAAGCGGCCCGCTCGCTTCAGCTCCGCGAGCAGATGCAGGATGATCTGTGTACGACCGACAGCAAACGCCGGAATCACAAGAGTCCCACCGCGTTCCATGGTTCGAAGTACCGCTGTCAGCAGCTCCTCGGCTGGGTCCTCATCACCGTGCAGACGGTCTCCGTAGGTGCACTCCATCACCAAAACATCAGCATTTCCAGCCTTTTCAGGTGCAAGGTGGACCGGGTCGCTCTTGCGGCCAACGTCTCCACTGAACAACACGGAGTTGTCGTTCTCTTCAAACCGGATGCTGGAGGCGCCAAGAATATGGCCCGCATTCTGGTACGTAGCCGTCAGTCCTTTGCCAAGGTCAATTGCGACGTGCTCCGGCATGGGCTGGAGCCGCCCGAGCACGGCGTCCGAATCCGCTGCGGTGTACAGCGGGAGCGCCGGATTGTGCTTGGTCAGACCTTCCTTGTTTCGGTACCGCGCTTCCTCTTCTTGAAGGTGCGCGGCGTCAGGCAGCAAGATGCGCAGCAGGTCTGCACTTCCTTCGGTGCAGAAGATGGGCCCCTTGAAGCCATCTCGCACGAGTACCGGCAGCATTCCAGAGTGGTCGATGTGCGCGTGTGTGAGAACCACCGCGTCAACAGAGGCTGGTTTTACAGGAAACGCAGCCCAGTTTCGCAAGCGCAGCTTCCTGAGCCCCTGATACAGGCCACAGTCGACCAAGATACGAAGGCCCTGATGCTCGACCAGGAAGCGTGAGCCTGTGACAGTGCCAGTCGCTCCAAAGAACGTGATGCGCATGCGCGAAACCTCAAGTTGGGAAATGTGCGGAGCGAGGCTCCGTGGCTGTGGGCCAAGTAGGTCTAGGGCTTCGTGGCGCTGGTCTGAATCCACGGCGGGCCTTCGCCATCCACGACACGCACATCCACGGTGTCAACCCCAATATCGCACAGCATCTCGTCGATCTGTTTGCGCCATTCCCGCACTTCCTTGCCCTCGGGCAGCGCGACGAACAGGCCGTCAAGCCAGTCGCGTTGAGTCTTCATCAACGCAAGGACCTCGCGTCGGAGGGAATCGATGGGTTTCGGGCTCATGGTCATCTCCTGCAGTGCCAAACACACTGCAGGAGGCGTGCCAGTTCTAGACAACGCTGCTGGGTCGTTGTGCACGCAAACGATGGGGGAAATGCCACATACCTGTGCGAAATACCCCCACAGCTAGGCTGCGAAGTCGCCTGGGGGTCACCTCTCAATCACCCCACAAATGGACACACCGGTAACCAAATCGCACGCCCCCCATACCGACGGATAGCTCGGTCAAACGCACGAGCGCCCCGAATACCTGGCAAAATAACTGCCTATTGGAGCCATCATGTCCCTTTCTGATTCCTTGCTGAAGTCCGCCCTGATTGGGTTGACCGCAGGCACCGTCATGGCCTGCGGCCCCAAGAACGCCGCGCCAGCACCGGCTGCCGCAGCGGTCCACGAAGAACAGGCAGCCAGCGAGCCTATGGCCGACGAGACCATGCCTGCCAGCATGGAAGGCGGCGAGCAGGAAGCAGCGATTCCAGCGCACGCCTGCAAGGGCATGAACGAGTGCTCCGGTCAGGGCGGCTGCGGCGTAGAAGGACAAAATGAGTGCCGTGGTCTCAACCCATGCGCCGGCAAGGGCGGCTGTAGCACCGAGTCGTAATCCCCTTGGGTTAGACTTCGCGAAACCTGTGGAGCGCACATGATTCCCGAGTCTCATCACGGCGATTGGTCTGGCGAAAACACCCTATGGATGGAGCCTGATAAACCCAAGCATCTGTCTGCAGGCCGGCTTGTCGCCACCGCCGACAACCTCGTCATTCACTGGCAGTTCAAGGGCGTGGACAAGCTCGGCACCATGAAGTTTGGTGGTCCGCAGGGCAGCGTTCGCGTGGCCTGGACCGACACGTTCCATGCGGAAGAAGGACAGGTGATGCACGGTCCGATGAAAGACGGCCTACTCACCGCCTACGGCAGCTACAGCGATGGCCAAGGTGGGTTCTGGGGCTGGACCATCGAGCTGGACTTCCGCAATCCTGACGCATTGGCGTTGCGCATGTTCAACGTGCCGCCTGGACGTGGGCCGCAGATTGCAGTGTCTCTGGTCGGAACGCGGGCGTAAGAACACGGCTGGGAGACCACCAGGGTCTCGGTCGTCCAGCGGTTGCAGGTGCAACCGGTGCCTCCGGAGTCGTCCGGGTGACGTCAAGGGCACCGGACCACATGCCGGGCTTCAGCGTGTGGCTCTAGGACCGCAGCGGCACGCTCATCTACCCAGAGGAGCGACTAGCGCGCGCCAACTAACGGTCGAACCTGTACAATCCACAGTGTGTCGCCCTCCAAGAGCCATTCAATGTCGAGCGGGGCCACATCGCCAAACAGTCGCAACATGCTCTGGCCGGCCAAAGCAATGTCGCGAGAGCGCGCATCTGTCAGGACCGGTTCGCCCGGCGTGATCTCCACTTCTTGCACGCCGCCATCTGGGCCAAAGACCAGCATGATGGGGTCGTCGCTGCGACTGATGACCCGGGCCCCTGGGTAGCGCACGTCGAACAGCACCTGCTCAGGAATGCGCTCGCCGTCGACCACCCGAATGCCGAGTCCCTTCTTTGCGTTGATAGTGAAGGTGTGGTCATCCTGCGGGTCGTAGAGGTTTTTGGTGACGAGAACACCGGCAGCCGTAGCGTTCACACCCACCTGTACCAGCACCCCCGCATGGACTTGACGTTGGTCCACACCAAAGCGCTGGCGCTCAAGAACTGCGACGTCGTTGTACAGGCTGGCCCAGACCTGCTTGACCGCGCGTTCCATCGCGGGTCGGCCCACCACATTGGGCACCGTGTCATACAGACCCGCACCGTTGAAGCCAGGGAGGTCCTCGGCATTAGTGGAGGACCGAACGAACATGCCACCACCACCCAGGCGGGTCACCTCCGACATGACCTCGTCTAGCAGCTCGGTACTCATAGGCGCCTGACGAACGCGGTCCCGCCACCCCGACAGAGCGTCTTGGGTCCACAGTCGGTCGGTGACAAAGCGAGGATCTGCCAGCACAGAATCGAGTGCGGTGTCCAGACCATGGGTCTGTAGATGCGTGGTGTAGGCCGAGAACGGAAGAGCGACGCCGTGTGGGACTTTCAGGCGAAGACGCCCAGCGACCTCCCCAAGATTGGCGGCCTTCGCCCCGTATGCCGACACATCCCGCCTGCGAAGTCGGTGTAGACGCGTGAGTGCAGTCACGCTGAGATCTGCAGTCGGAACCGACACATCCCGACTCGCCGCGGCTTCGGTCTCAAAGAGGCGGCGCTCGTCATCCGTCGCCAAGCGCAGCTCGTGCTCACCGGGTGTCACCGACAAATGGACCAGCTGGCCATCCAGATTGACGTACGCCGTTGCGGCTTGCTTGAACCCCGCATTGGGTACTCCCCAGGAAGTCGCTCGGAGGTTCACATGCGACAGAGGCGTGGTGAAGACCGTCGACAGAATACCCGCGACAGGCGGCAAGTCCGCATAGTTGGTCTGAAGCAGGACCACGTCGCTCATGCCGACATCTAGGACATCGTAGGGGGTGCCCGGCGGCACGATGCGCAGCAAACCAGTCGCCTCGCCGGTGTTCAGAGCACGGTACGGAGCATCTGCGTACAGCTCGCCATTCGTCACCACCGGCACGTCCGCCAGCGTTGCAGCGACCGCCTCCTGTGCCGCCGAGTCCGGTCGCCACGCAAGGTCCGGAACGAAGAAGGTCTCGCTCAAGACAGAGCGGACTCGCCGAATGTCATCTGGCTGAATGCGGTCGCTCTCCCAGAAGCTGAAGTCCCACCGGTCTGAGTTGGTGTGGTGGGTAAGATAACCAAGGATAAAGTCTGGTTTTTCTTCGGTGTAGTTGGCGTAATATCGGTCGAGTTCTTCGCGTGTCAGCCCCGACCTTCTCCAGATGGCCGCCTTCACAAAATCTAGGTGCAACGGGTATAAGTTGACGTCGAAGTAGCGAATTTCGCCAGTACGTGTGTCAATGAGGAACTTGGCCACATCATCCGCATCGACCGAGCGTGCGTACGCATCGAACGTCTGCGCATCTGGAATCTCACCCACAAACGTGGGATTCGCGAAGGCAAGTGCACAGAGCAACGTCAGCATGGCACCTCAGCACGGGACAGGTGGGAAGGACACGGAAGTAGCCTACTTTCGTCCATTCAGCATGTGACGCTAGTCGTCCGACGCTCCCGGCCACACGGTCACCTGCGGGAACGCGACACGAATCTTGGCGTCTCTCAACGTACTGTGAATGGTCTCCACGACCGCCGTGCGTGCCTCGACAAAGTTTGGCCGAGCCACCCAGGCGCGCACTTGAATGCGCACGGCATGCTCGGTCAGCGCCAGCGTGACCACGGCAGGCTCAGGGTCCAAGAGCACCTCGGAGCAGCCCCTGAGGGCCTCTACCAGTATGCGGCGAGCTCGTTCGATGTCACTGCCGTACGGCAGCAGAACGGGCACATCTACACGACGGGTTGCCATGCGGGTCAGGTTGACGACCGTCGCCTTGAGAGCGGTCTCGTTCGGAACACGCACAAGCAGGTTGTCGAAGGTACGCAGCCGGACCGACAGAAGCGTAATCTCCAGGACAATGCCCTCTCGTCCTTCAATCTCAATCGCGTCATCCACCTGGAACGGCCGGTCAACGAGCAGGAAGATGCCCGCGATGAGGTTGCCAAGGCTGGTCTGGGCTGCGAATCCAATGGCAATGGTGGCAACGCCAGCAGTGGCGATGAGGGCCGTCAGGTCCACTCCTGCTGCCCGCGCAACGGCCAACCCAACGATGGTCATTCCCAGGTATCGAAGATTTGTTCGGGCAACAAGTGCCCAGTGAGCATGACCGTTCTTGGTGAGTCGGCGGTGAACCGCAGCCGAGCCTAACCACACGAACAGGGTGCCAAACACCGCGACCAAAAGGGCCAAAAACCAAGGAGTCTGTATCCAGGCCATCATTGCTGGTACGCCGTGGAGCGACGAGTTGCATCCACCAACCAACGCAGCGCGTGCGTTCGATTACCGGCGGCTGGGCAGTACAAGACGCGGTCTGGCGTCAGGATCAAGGCCGTCATCTTCGCGGTTGCTTGGGTCTCATCGAACAGCGAGACATCCACCGTTCCACAGTGCAGCTGACCACCGACCTCCGCCAACATCAGCTCAGCCTCCTGAATCGGAATGCGACGAACCAGCACCTGCCGGTGCGACGCGTTGCGCACGACCACATGAAGCGCCGCCTCATAGTGCTCCACCTCGGCCCCCTCGCCTATGGCGTCGGCCAAGATGCTCGGCAAGATTCGACCCCCATCAACCGGCCCAAGCAGCGTCTGACGCAGGCGAGGTCGATAGGTCTCAACCACACCGTCGACCTTCAGCTCCAGGGGCCAGCGCAGCGCCATGGTTCGAACTTCACCCGGTGCAAGCGACAACGGAACCACCAAATGCAGCACCACCTCGCCAGATGACAGCCGCCACTGAAGAGCCGGAGGAGCGTCCCCCGCAGCCACCCAGACAGGCGACGTCAACCACGATGCACAGACCATCCAGCCTTCGTGCCGAGGCTCAACGGTCAAGGTTGCTCCCGGCACATTCAGCACCGTCGCGTTGGCGTCAACCGAACCGTCGTGTCCTTCGACCATCGCATGCTCCGAACCCCTAGGGTGGGTCGCCAGGGATAACGCAGGCAGCTTCAACATTTTCCCACGTATCGTCACAGACCCAGTCGGGGTCGCACGTGTTCGGCTTGCAGCACCTAAACCGCCTGTGCCCCAAGCCACGCGCTGTGGCTCGCCAGGTAGGCATCAAAGATCTCTTGGATATCTTCTTTTAGCGCGGCTTTCACAGCGTGATGGGAGTCCAAGGTCTCGGCCCAGGCACGCGACTTGGGGGCATTCGCGAACAGGCCTAGGTGCGGCGCGCGGGCGTCTGTCCACAACAAGCGCTGGAGGAAGCCGGCCGAACAAGCGTCGATGAGCTGGAAGTTCTCACCACCGAAGTACGGGCCTGTGATCTGCTCTTCAAGATGGGTCAGCTTGTCATTGGCGCCGTCCGCAGCCTGCTGAGCGGTGGCCTCGTCGCTAGCAGTCATCAGTGCGTGACCAAACCCACCAATCGCTGAGATGTAGGACATCCATGCGCGGTGACGTCCCTTCTCCAAGGCATCTACCGGATGGAGCTGAGGTCCATGGACCTCGTCCAGATACTCGGCAATCACGCCCGACTCAAACAGCGTGGTGTCTCCTTGGCGAAGCACGGGCACCTTGCCCATGGGGGAGATCTCCAAGAACCAAAGCGGTTTATTGTCCAGATCGATGTACGTGATGTCGTACGCAACACCCTTCGCTTCCAGGGTGACGACAGAACGCTGGACGTAGGGGCACAGATCAAAGGAAACGAGATGCGGCTTGGCCATGACAGACTCCTTGTAGCGTCGGCTGCCGAGGCACACGGTCACCCGGCGTCCGTCGCGCCACGTCGCACGGTACCCGCGCCTGAGCAACGTTCAGCGCTGTCCGTGGTGCCAGCTTCGTCAGACGGATAGGCGGCCCCACCACAGGAGTTCTAATGTCAGACCGCACTATCGAAGACGGCGCTATCGTCGGTATCACCTACACCCTCACTGACGTCGACAACGGCAAGGTGCTCGACCGCAACGCTGGCGGCGAACCGTTCGCTTTCTTGAGCGGCCAGGGTCAAGTCTTGAAGGGCTTGGAAGCCGGCCTCAACGGCATGGCAGTCGGCACCGAGTTTGACCTGACTCTAGAGCCGGCAGATGCCTACGGTGAGCGCACCGGTCCTGGCCCACAAGCGGTCAAGCGCCGTGAGTTCCGCAAAGACGTCCACATGCGCGAAGGCATGCGCTTCAAGCACAACAACAGCAAGGGCGAAGAGGTCATCTTGTGGGTGACCAAGATTGCTGGCAGCCGCATCTACGTGGACACCGAGCATCCCCTCACAGGCAAGACCCTGCGCTTTACCGGTAAGGTCGAGCTGGTCCGCGACGCCACCGAAGAAGAGCTTGCACACGGCCACGCCCACGGCGTTCACGGCCACGCAAACCACTAGAACGCGTGACGTCCTCGTCCGCTACTCGTCGTCGAACGAGAGCTGGACGGGGTAGTCAACGTGTAGAACGCCGTCAGCTGGCGGCTCAAAGGGCATGTTGCTGTAGACCGATGTCATGCACGACACAATGGCCTGCGGCACATCCGCGCCGGTCACCAACAGCTCCTGCGGGTAGGCAACCCCGGCTTCGACCGCAGCCGCGGACACATCAAACTCCATGACTACGCGCCCTGCGAAGGCCCCAACCTCAGGTCCGTAGCCATCAATGCAGTCGTGCATCTCGCCGCGAAGCTCTGCAATAGCGCTCTCAATCCCGTCACGGTCGGTGGGCCAGCCGTAGTCTTCCGACACTCCATCTGTCCCTTCCACGGTCAAGCCCAGCTCACGCAGAAGCCGGAGACGACGTCGAACCACGCTGGCGTCGCGCAGATCCGGCACGTTCTGACGCATGTCTAGACCGGCAGGCATGGGTGCAAAGGACGCGGACGACCGTGGAGCCGGTGCCTCTGCAGCGGGCCTGGGTGCAGCAACAACCGGCTGTGGTGACGCGACTTCCGGCACAGGCTCGGCTGCAGGCTGGTCAGTGGACGACGCAAACCACAAAAACCCGCCTACGCCGCACACAAGAGCGGCTGCAAGCAACGTAATTTTCACCGGGCGCGACATAAGACCTCCACGTGGCAAGCCCTATGTGGCCTCCACAACCGTCTGACGCAACACCGACATGCCATTGGGGGCAACGGTTCGGGTCTTGACCCACTCTTGTAGCGCTGCCGGCTCGAACTGATCACTGTCGTACACCACGACCACCGACTCGTCCCCTGCACGCAGCATGTGGGACGCACCAAAGTCCGTGTAGGCAGTGGCTCCAATACCCACGAGCGCCTGCGACGGCTGGCCGGCAAAGGCGAGCCAACCCGGAAGGTCTTCGAGGGGGCCGTGGTCTTCCTGGGCGTTGAAGCGGTCCACCATCCAGTCGAGCAAGGTCTGGTGAAAATAGGCATAGCCAACCAGCGGAGTGTCGGCGCCGTACGCATGCCACTCGCCGTCGCGCTGGACAAAGCTCGCCAAGCGGTACCGATCCAGCAGTCCCCCAACGACCAGTCCGTCTACGGCTACGAGATTCCCGACACCCTTGCTCTGCGGTCCCCAGTTCTTCTTGAACGAAATCTTGGGAGCGGGCTTACGAATCGACGCGTCATTGTAGGCGGCGAACGCCACTGGCTTCACCGCCACAATCCGAGAGTCGTTCCACTCAAGGTCGCACAGCAAGGCCAGCTCGGGCTCCTGCTGCACGCGCTCCTCCCCTGCGGGAATGCACAGCGTGTCAGCGCTGACCGGGTCTGCTCCCAGCACCCCAGGGGCGCCGGGCACATGCCACGGGAACAAGCCTTTTGGCGCGTTCTCCGCAGCCTCAACCGCTACGAAGTCACTGGCCTCGCCGGCCTGTTCGAGGTGACCGGCCATGTTGCCAGCCACACCAAACTTGATGACCCCATCTAGGTCATGCACTTAGGGAGCACCCGGGGAGACCAAGGTGAAGAAGAAGCACATTTCTTCATCCGTCCGCTCACCGTATTGGGTATCTTTCGGCTCACCAACTTGGTTTTCGTTGTCCGCAGAGTTGTCCCACTCACAGGTGAAGTTCACCCGGTCTCCGTCCTCAAACATGGGACGGTCGGCGAACTGGTAGGTCAACTGGTTGTCGAAGTCGTATCGCCCATTGACCAAGCAGGTCTCGGTGCCATCGGCGTGCTCAATCGAGACGTTGTATCCAGTTCCCAGACGGTGCATGTGCGGGAAGATACTGTGGATTTCGAGGCCAACAGGCACGCCTAGGTCACTGTGACGGATACGTCCGCCAGACGTGTACGACGCATCGCCAGCCGGGATGTTGAAGCTGAAGTCGCCGAGTGGAACCAAGTACAGCGGACGGCCCGGTGTCTCCGACGTGGTGAACGAGTACCCGGAGAGGTCGCTCTTGCCGCTGTCTTCGGGATTGGCTTGGAAGTAGTGCATCTGAATGATGAGCACCTTGCTGCCGCCCATGGTCATGGTGTAGTCGTCTGGGAATTCGACGGGCAACGCGCCCGGTGCCCAGCCGGCGAGCATGTTGTCGCCGTCCATGTCGTCGATGCAGTTCCAGCCGTCGTCCGCAAGCATCTCGTCGCTGATATCACTGCGGTCCAGGGTGTTGAGGACCACGTGGTGAACCAGTGAATCGGTGCCAATCACTGGGTCCATGCCGGTCACGAAGATCTCTTCACTGCCTGGATCTGCCAGGAAGCAGCGGTACTCGTTGCCCGGGTTCTCTGGATCCGTGAATGTTGGGGTGTAGGCCACAGGCATCATCAGCGTGACGTCCGGGTCCACCAGGTCAACATCTCCAACGACAACACCCGGGTTGTCCGCGGGGTCGCCCATTGGACGGCCAGCGGCAATCCACTGGGACACGATATCGCGGGACTCTTGGGGGACGTAAAGGACGTCACTACCCACGTAATCACGACACTCAGGCTCGCTGACGGCCGGAGGCATTGCGCCGGTCTCTACTCGGTCGGCAATCAGATCCGCGAAGGCGTCAACAATCTGGTCGTCTGTCCAGTCGCCAACACCCAAGCCATCTTCCTGGTGACAGCGAACACAGTGCTGATCAAGCAAGGGGCGCACATCTGCGTGGAACGTGGGCGGTTCCTCTTTCGGGGTCCCACATCCAACTGCCATCAAAGCAACACAAGCCGTCAATACGCGCATCCAGTCCTCCATCGCATGGGTATAGTAGAAGTCGATGCCCCATCGCAACCTCAAACTCGTAGCTTTATTGGCAACTCTTGCCGCCTGTGGCGGTGACGAGCCCAAACCCGTGATTGACGCGGCGGCTTGGCTACCGGTCCTGCCCGATCCATTGGACCCGTCGCAGACCTGTTCGGAGTCCGCAACTCGGCTGGAAGAAGGACTGGTAGAAGTCGATACCACTCTGTGCAACCACGTCACCCTCAGCCAGCCCTCCCTGCTGCGGTTGCGCGAAGGAGACGTCCTAGACCTGTTCGCCTTTCACTCGGCGCTGTCCGCACCCGAGCCTGCCCAGGGGCGCATGGCTGTCTGGATCGATGACGTCTTGGTCTGGGAAGCCCTGCCAGACATCCCGTCGTCTGAAGTCATCTACTTGGAGACTGTCGACGCTCCGCAAGACTTCGACAAGGGTGCGACCGTACAGCTGCACATTTCCAATCACGGCGGAAATAGCTGGCGATTCGTGAGTCTGGACCGGCTGTGAGCCGTCCTCAGTGGGCTCCAACGGTCGTGGTCGACGAGGCACAAGCGCGCGCCCTCATCGGCCGTGCCTTCCCGGAACTCTCGGACTGCACACTGACTTTTGTGGGAGAAGGCTGGGACAACACCGCATGGCGAGCCAACGACACTGTGTTTCGCTTTCCCCGAAGAGGTGTCGCGCGCGCACTGATGCAAACCGAGACGACCGTGCTTCCGCTCATCGCCTCAAGGCTCCCTCTTCCGATCAGCACACCCACACACATTGGCGAGCCAACAGACGACTATCCCTACCCCTGGGCGGGATATCGATGGATGCCCGGGGACACTGGCTGCCGCTGCGAACACATCAACGCGAGCGCCTCCGCCCGGAGTCTCGGACGATTCCTTCGCGCGCTGCATGACCTGCCGACCGCGGCTCCAGGAGACGACTGGCGTGGAAATGTCCGTGGCCAAGTCCGCAAGCTGACACGCACCCTCACCGACATGCCAGCGGGGACACTGCGAGACGTTGACGCCATTCGCACGTTGGCGAGCGCCCTCGAATACACCCCCATTCACTCCGGCGCCGACGTACTGTGCCACGGCGATTTGTACGCCAGACACGTGCTGTTCACAAACGGAACCCCCAGCGGAGTCATCGACTGGGGAGATGTTCACCGAGGAGACCCAGCCACCGACATTGCCGTGGCAGTCATGCTGTTCGAACCCAATGAACGCGAACCATTTCGCGCCGCATACGGTGACATTGACCGTCACACCTGGCAACGAGCGCGCTTTCGCGCCCTGTTCTCAGGGGTCTACCAAGTTCACTATGCAAGCTCCGTCGGTGATGTCGCACTGAAGCGGGCGGGTCGCGCGGCCATTCGGCGCGCCCTCATTCGGTAAACAACCGATCAACTCTTGCTTACAAGTGGATGCGTTACCCAGCTGATTGCGGTACAAAAGCCGCCGAGGGTTGCCCATGCATCGCGCTGTCTTGTCCACAACCGGCTTGTTCGTTCCGCCGCACACCATCTCCAATGATGAGCTGGTGGCGAGCTTTAATACCTGGGCAGACACCTGGAATGCCGAACACGCAGAGGGCATCGCCGCAGGCGAGATTACCGCAAAGACCCACTCCAACTCTGCATTCATCGAAAAGGCATCCGGGATTCAATCTCGCTACGTCATGGACAAAGAGGGCATTCTCGACCCCGCCATCATGGCTCCACGGCTCGCGGAGCGTTCGAATGACGAGCTCTCCATCATGGCCGAGATGGGCGTTGCCGCGGCCACACAGGCCCTCGAGCGTGCTGGTCGGTCGGTAGACGACGTAGACGCAGTCATCTGTGCCGCCTCCAACATGCAGCGCGCCTACCCCGCCGTGAGCATTGAGATTCAGAACGCCCTCGGCATCAATGGCTTTGCCTTCGACATGAATGTGGCCTGCTCCTCCGCGACCTTCGGCATTCAGACCGCAGCGAGCTTGGTGCAGACCGGTCAAGCACGCGCTGTCCTCGTCATCAACCCTGAGATCTGCTCGGGTCACCTGGCGTTCACCGACCGCGACTGCCACTTCATCTTCGGAGACGTCGCAACCGCCACTCTCATTGAGCGCGACACACAGGCGCCTGCTGACCACTGGAACATTCTCGGCTCACACCTGAGCACGATTTTCAGCAACAACATCCGGAACAACTTCGGCTTTCTCAACAGCGCCGCTCCAGAGCACAAAGACAGTCGGGACAAGCTGTTTGTTCAGGAGGGTCGCAAGGTCTTCAAGCAAGTCATTCCAATGGTGGGCCATGTCATCACCACGCACATGGAGAAGCTGTCGCTTGAGAGCACCGACATCAAGCGTCTGTGGCTGCACCAAGCGAACGCCGCAATGAACCGGCTCATCACCGCACACGTGATGGGACGGGAACGCGAAGACGACGTCAGCCCCACCGTGCTCAACGAGTTCGCCAACACATCGTCCGCGGGCTCCATCATCGCGTTCCACCGCCACTCTGACGACCTACAGTCCGGCGACATTGGCTGCATCTGCTCATTCGGCGCCGGATACTCCGCAGGAAGCATCTTTCTCCAGCGCGCCTAGGCTTGGCGGTCTGACCACGCTGTGAGCCAACGCCACACAAGGCTCACTAGACCGCCTCCCGCCGCGAGCAGAAGTACCGCTGCCGCTGCCCAAGGTGACCACATGGCGGTCGCCACCAAGCCAGAGAACAGTGCCAGTGCGACAACGCGCACCAAGATGAGGCTGACCACCACGAACAGCACGCCTCCCAAGACCGGAAGCAGTGTGCCCACCCAACCGCTCATCTCTTCGAAGTCAATGCTCTCGCGCTCAAGAGCCCCGACCACGTCCGCCATTCGCTGCTTGCCTATCGGCAGGTCAACAAGGACGGCCCCGGGCAGAAACACCGCGAGCTGACTTGGGTAAACACAGACACCGGTGATGGGCTCCGCGACGGCCACACCAGCAACTGTCCGGGTGAGCGTCGTGCCACTCAACAGCACAGCGGTCGTGCGTGCAGACACTGCAAGGCGCAGCATTCGCACGCCATACGCCACCGCGATTAGCGCAAACAGGACAGACACGATGGCGAAGAACATCATCCGGTAGTCCACCCAGACAATGAGGGCGGCCACACCGGCTAGGCTCACGGCAAAGAACACGCTCGTCAGCAGACGCCGGAGCGCAAACCAACGGAACTGCGCTTGGCTTACGGTGATGTCCAGCACAGCCTCCACCCGACGGGGTGCGCAGTCTACGCCGAACACGCAACCCATGCATGGATGTCGGTTGTGCAGACCTCGCCGATTACGACGTCAGCCTGGCTGCCAGAAGATGCTCAAGACGGTGCTTGTAACGATCTCTTCGGACGCGAGTCACGACGCGACCTACGCCTGACTGTCCGATCCGGGTCAGCCCCGCTTACCCACTTGGTCGCGAATGAAGTCGGGCAGGTAGCCTGGGGTACACCCGCGCGGCACGACCTCCTCCCTGTACAGTCCGGTCCGCTCGCCAAGCGCCTCACAGCGAGCCCGATGCTCCGGCATGAACACACCAATCCACCCCGCAGTGAAGTTCATCATCATCTGAACGACGGGCTCTTCTCCCGCCATGCGCTCGTCCAGCGCGTCGAGCAGGTGCTCGGTGTTGTCATGGGCCGTCTTTCCAGTCCACCGAAGCCGAGCTTGGTAGTACCAAAAACTGCGCCGCTGCAGGACCACCGCGCTGTGCTCCCACGACGCCACCATCCGCTTTCCACCTGCCGTCTTCAGCAGCTGGTTGACCATCAACCACTCCATCAGGCGGGTCCGGCCAGCACCTTCTGCATGCTCAAGCATGCCCTCACACAGCGTGTCGATGAGATCTTGGTCGACACGCTTCTTGTCCAACACCAGCAGGCCCAACAAGCGACAATTCAGAGCGCCGGTGGACCACAGCTCCAGCCCAAGAGCGTGGTTGGTCTTGATGACCTTCGCCTGCTTCTTGAGCAAACCAGCCTGGGTGGGACCCTCGGCAAGCTGGTCGTACAGGTCCTGGGCGGTGTTGGAGAGGGGCATCGGGGACTTCCACTGTGTTGGGCAAACCTTACCATTGGCAGGCGCAGCCCAACCAGTCAGGTCGTGCCCTCCTGCCGACACCAAGGCTATTCAGGAAACTCCAGTGTCACCGTGCACTCGTAGACGTAGGTCAGCCGGCCTATGGGTGTCTCGCCCATTCGGTACTCCATCCAGTCCGGGCGTCCGTCTGCTTTGTAGCTCACCGCGCGACCGCCCAAACCGCCGGTCTTTGACGACTGCCGCCCATCGGGTAGCCGGCCATACGTCACTGGCGAGCCGTTCGGGTCGACCACCATCTCGGTCTCGCTTGGATAGGTGACATCGAGGGTCTTGTAGGGCGACTGTTCGCCCGCTCGCGTGATGGACACCTCGCTCAATCGACCCTCGTTGTAGTCAAAGACATAGGACGAGCCAAGCGGCCGGACGCGACTGCGCAGCGCTGAATCCGTTCCCATCGGCGCCGCCCGACTTGTGCGCCCAGTCAGCCGATTTCCAACGTAGGTAAGGAGGTCTTGCTCCACCTTGTAGGGCGCGCCCTCGCTCGTCCACACACGCAAGATTTGTGTGGGGCATCCCACGACAAAGAGATTGGGGTCGAGCGTGCATTGGTCCACATCGCCATACGTGTACTGAACCAGGTCACCGTCGTCCGTTGTGGCGCCACACGGCCACTTGTCGCGCTCAATCGACATCAACGGCGCCGCACCTTGGGCATCTGGTACGGGGCTTAGGTCAGGCAATGGCGGAGGAATCAAATGCACGCTGACCCCCACGAACATGCAGCTCAATGGCAGGTCGGCCATGTTTGCGCGCGGGACCTCACAGGTCCAGTCTATGCCCACGCCGTCGCGGACGTCCAAGAGGTGAAGCTGTAAATGCGTCTCCGTCATCACCTGGATTCGTGGACTCTCGGTGAGTTCCCCCGCCGCAAAGGTCATGCCCGTATCGGTCGCAACTACCTCATGACCCGCCGCTGCCCACGCCTCTCGGCGAGCGGCCACCCAGCCGTCTTGGCTTAGCGAGGTGGGCTCACTCCTGGCCCATGCTGTGACAGAGAGCTCTCCGGCAAACAGACCTTCATCTTGCCATTGCCAGGCATCCCCGCCGTCACGCACGACTCGGGTCAGGCCCTCCGGCGGGACTTGCCAGCGTAGATACTCGGAAATCACCGCATGCTTACCTGGAGAACGCTCACCGATGGGAAGCACATCTTCCGACAGTGGTGGCAGGTCACCCATCGACGGTGCGGGGGTTGGCATTGGCTCAGCAACGACTGGCGCGACAGCTGTCGGAGCAGGACGAATCACCTCTCGCGTTGGAGGAATGAGTGGCGGCTTCGGGGATGTCGCTCCCCCACAGGCCAAGCCCATCGCAACCACCACCAGTCCACCAACCCACCCAACCGAACGACAGAACATCCACCACCTCAATCGCAGCATCCACGCTGTGTGCGCGTCGTGCCACAGGTCCAACCTTACTCCAAGTTGAGGTCGAGTTCACCTCCCAGGCGAGACCCAACGTGACCGACGACAGCTGCTCGAATCCCAGCCCCGCCCTTGAGGAGGACAACGATATGGGACTACGCGCCTGATTCTACGACCAAGCCATGCTACCGGTGACCACGTCTTGGTTCGAAGAGGTCCTCAATCGTCTAGACGGATAGGTGATTCCACAGCCCCTCGCTCCGTGCCGCGGGCGGCAGACATACATAGAAAGAGCCGCGAACAGGTCGCCAGCGCCGATTCTGCCGGGGCTGACCGCGCTGTGGCGCCCAACGCCGCTCCGAATCGGGCACGGAGGCACGCCAAGACGCAGGTGACCAGACCAACAGCGGTCTGACGGAACTGTTTACGACGTCAGTCGAGCAACCAGCGCTTGTCCAACGCCCGCTGCGGACGCTGGATTCTGACCGGTAATCAGCGGACCATCTTCCACTATGTGCACCGCCCAGTTGGACATCTTGCGGTAGACGGCTCCGTGCTCGGTCATGGCATCTTCCAGAAGAAAGGGAATCTTCTCGAGGGTATCCATGGCCACTTCTTCGCCACGGGTAAACCCGGTCACATCGCGGCCCTTGACCATGGCGGTTCCGTCGTCTAGCTCCACGCGGGACAGCGCGGCCGGTCCGTGACACACGGCAGCAACCGGCGCGTTGCGAGCAAAGAAACTCTTGGCCACGCGGTGGCTGTCTGCGTTGTCAACAAGGTCGAACAACAGGCCGTAGCCACCCGGATAAAACACCGCGTCGTACTGACTAGGGTCTACGTCTGCGAGCTTCTTCGTGACCAATTTGCCGGCGAAGGCAGAGTCAGCCAGCATGGTCTTGGTCAGCTCGTCCGCATCATCGCCGTAGCTAGGTAGCCGTCCGCCCTTTGGCGAGACAATGTCGTAGCTAATCTTGTGCTCGTCCAACACATGCAACGCATGGGTCAGCTCTGGCATGTAGGTACCGTTTGGCTCACCACCCAACTCAGGGTGACTGCTGGCAATAACTAGAACATTGGACATAGGGAACCTCCGGCCGTCCCCGTATGGCCTCACTCGGTCAGAGGACGTCCGGTCCGGTAACGAAGCGTTGCAGGTGCAATCACAGGGCCGGATGTGTCGAGGGCCAGCCTTTTAGAGACGGGCTCGAAATTCGTTGACCAAGGCGAGGTGTCGAGGCGCCGCGAGGGCAAGACTGCGAACCCGAGGGGTTGGGTCAGTGTGAGCACCTCTGACATCATTGGAGCGGCTGGTGACCTGCACAAGAGGTCCCTGGATTCCGCCGTGTGTGGACAGGCTGTTGGTGAACCCGTTGAACGGCATTTGGAAGGCGCTCTTATCGGCGATACGCCAGAGTGGTCCGTCCACGTAGCGCCTAGTCCGCCCGAGGCTGGTGACTGGAACCACACGGAGACTGGGGCTGCTCTGACGCTTGCCAACCAGGGGTCCCTGGTCGACGATGATGTTCTTTCGCTTTGCGAAATCACGCTGGGGTTGTGGACACCATGACCTTCCGGGCTCGCGTGGACGCACCGGCCTTCGATCAGCCTGGACAGTCCGTTTGCTCCTATAAGGAAGACGAAAGCGTCACGTGCGACACCGCCAGCGTGACCTACAACTCCCCGACTTCGGCATGTCTGGAACGTCGGTAAAGACGGTGGAACGAAGAGGTGTTTTCTTGCCACGGACACGAGTATTCAGCGGCTTGCCACACACATTCAGTCCGTCGTACTCGCTGCAGGCCACCGTCGTCACGGCCTACACGTGTACCGCCTCCGCTCAGGACTGTGCGACCGCGGCCATGCAGGGGGTCAGCGTGAATCAGATTCCATGTGAGTCCACGTGCACGGAACCCGCGACGAACCGTTCAGATCCATCACTGCCGTAGACGAAAATCGGACGGGCAATCGCACGAGACGTGTGTCAACGTCGAAGGATTTCTACACAGGGACCGAGACCCTGCACGCTCTCCAATTACTGGAGGTCATCCTGCATGGGTCTGTCCATTTGGCTCCTCTCCACCGTCAACAGTTCCGCGGCTCTCGACGGAACGGTTGTGCTTGGGTAGCGTCAGCGAGCCGTGTCGCGTCACCTGACCAGAATGGTGAAGCGGCGGCTGTCGGCGCAGCTTGTGGTTCGATAGTCTTGGTTCGATGCTGAACAGTGGTCCGAGGTTCCAACGGCAAATGTCGCGAATTGCGGAAAGTCGCTGAAGCCGTCTGGAGTGCCTTGGCTAGTGCTTTGTTTCAAGCAAACTTGCCCCCAAGTGCTGGTACAACCTTGGTCGCAGCTGGCACCAAACGACCCCCACCCCATGCGCAGGGTTCGGGTGGATGTGCTGTTGTCGGCGACCCGCGTGAAGCTGTTGGTGTAGTAGCTGCATTGGCCGACAGCCATCGGGGTGGTCGACGACACGTTCTGTGGCGTTGGAAAGTACCAGGCGTTGGCCAGTGAGCCGTTCACCGGGTTGGTGTAGGCCATCATCATCTCGGTGGAGTCTGCGATGAGTGAGCCACTCAGGCCAGCGATGTAGGGCAGTGATGAGCTGCTGTAGTTGTTTTGGTTGGCCACGAATACCCGAGTCCAACCTCCGCCCGCTGTCGTCATGTCACAGTAGGCGCTGACGTTGGTGCCTGGCCCGCTTCCGTCGGGGTCGAGTGTGTAGACCCCGCTTGACGTCTGGCCGTTCTGACGGGCTTGTGCGCAGCTCGCAGGGATGCTTGCATTGCGAGCAACGGCGGTCCAGTCCCCATCCACGAAGACCTCTAGGCCCCCGGTCTCCCGGTCGAACCACAGCTGACCTGGAGCGGGGGTGTTCGGCCGGACGACCGAGACCGACGCGACGCCCAATGAGGTGCCAGGGACGTCTAGAATAGGTGAACGGGGCACGAGTGCGACGTCATCGACCGCTGTTTGGAGCCACACATCGCCGCTAAACCATTCGCTATCGACAGAGTCGCCGCCGTCTGACTGGTCGAGGACAAGCCCGATGTAGCCGTCGGCAACGTTCGTTGGGTACGTGGCGGACCACAGCTGTGCGCGTGACTCTGTATCGTCGGAGTCGGTCCACAAGGACAGAACGATGGTGTGCTCACCGTTGAGAGGCCCCCCGGCGGCGTCTATCAGGCGAGCTTGATGCTGAAGCGAGATGGGGGCTGCGACGGCGTTGCTAATGAGGAGGGCGGCTAGCAGTAGTGTTCGCATGGAGATGGCTCCTGGGGAGAAGGAGTGTACCCGACAGCTGGTGATGTACCCAAGAACTGCTCGAAGCCGAATTGGGCGCATGCCTGGACATCGCCCAGCTCATGTACAAGACCTTCGGCTTCCCCAACCACAGGGTCGAACTTGTCCGTCCGTGACGACGACGACCGCGAAAAGTACCTACGCTTCGACCTTGGCTACACCGTCAAACACGACCGCTAAGGCCAACTCACTCCCCTCAATCGCTCGGCCTGCACCAAGTCTTCAATGTCCGCCGACGACTGCGGACAGATGACATAGGGACCGGTGCACTGTGCTGCGGCCCACGCAAGCGCTGCTTGTCGCGGGGTGCAGTCGTGTTCAAACGACAGTCGAATAAGGTCGGGGTCCGTGTCGCTGCGCCAGCCGGTAGGTGTTGCACTGGCGGCGTCGAAACCAGAAAACTGGCAGGGTGACTCAACGAGTTGTTCAGCGAGTCCTGCACGCAATGCCTGTCGGTCAAACCAGCTCAGCCTGTACTGAAGGACATCGACCGGCAACGCAGTCACCTGCTCCACTAAAGACGGAGGAACGTTGCAGACGCCTACCTGCGTCGCGAGCCCTTGCGAACGTGCGTCCATCAGTGCTGAGAGGCTCTGATCAACTGGAACGGACGGGTCCAACGCGTGCAACAGGAGTGTATGAACCGGCCCACCCAAAACATCCAGCGCCATGTGGATTTCATCGCGTAGGGCCGATGCCGTCGCGTCTAAAAGCGGAACGCCATCCACCCACACTAGACCTACTTTTAGTGTCACTTGGGCATTCGGGTGGCGGGTAAGCGCATCTCGGACCCACTGCAGGCCGGTCGGTGTCTCACTGTCGGACAAGCGGTAAAAGGACGATGTGTCGATCCCCCGAAATCCAGCATTCAGTGCGCTATCGACAACAGCGTCTGCTTGGCCCGCAAAGGCCAGCTGCATGGAGGACAGCTGGTAGACGCTGACGCCGAATGGAACCTGCGTGAGGTCCGACATTTCTGAACTCCCGGTCTTAAGCGTTGTCTCGCCCGTACGACACACTACATTCTACCTCTCCTCTCTCATCGCGGGCCTGAACCATGGCACAAAAGCAGTCCAATCCACGTACGCAGGCGCCGCAGCCCCCCGCCAAGGCGCCTGCCATCGAGGTCCTAACCGTTGACGAGTTGGTCGGAAACGCTGAGCTTGGAAGGCGCCTCGGAGTCTCTGGACCGCCCGCGGGTGGCGCTACAGTCCCTCCGCCCACAGGTGGAAATCCGCTCGACCCGTCCTTGCTGGCAGCCGCAGAAAAGGCATTTGGAATGTCTGTCGGCTCGGTAGACGCCAGAACCGGCGATGGCGTTGCTGAGTCCATGGGCGCTGCGGCGGTCACCGTGGGCAATCGTATTCACGTAGCAACTGCCGCCATTTGCAAGGATGGTTTGGCCGAACCTGGCCTGATTGCCCATGAGCTGACCCACATCTTCCAACAGAACAGTGCAGCCCCCGCATCGAGCGGTGTGGACATGGAAGCGGAAGCAGATGCCGGCGCAAACGCCATCTTGAGTGGTAGCACCCTGTCGCTCTCTGGAAGCACGGGCGGCCAAGCAACACCACAGAAGTTGGACTTCTCGGAGTGGTTTCGCAGGTCTGTCCTGGCTGGAGACACCATCACCGAGACCGATGCTGTCGACACACGCACCCAGACCCCAGATACCTACTACGGTACCAGCATGCCCATCGACACGGGCACACCGGCGAACATGACCCCCAATTCGTCGCTACAGACCACCCCCACGAGTGGCGGGCTGTACCAAGAGTCTGTCGACGTCACCCGCGGTGGCCGCACCACAACCAACACGATGCAGCTCCATGACGGTCGAGACTCGTCCAGTGTGGTCTCCAGCGAAGGTTTCAACCTCATGGACGGCACGCGCCGCTCCAGCACCGTCATGCGCTCGTCTCAAGACCAAGGCGTGGACCACACCGCGACCGCAACGGCCTTGCAGCAAGAGATTCGTAACTCTGCGGAGGGGGTGCAGACCCGGATCGACGACACCAACCGCCGCCTCCAAGACACGCGAACGGGCCTGACCGACGCAACAGCCCGCGAACAACGGGAACGGCAACGGGTCTCAGACGCCATTCGTGCTCGCACCGGAGAAGCGCCAACGGCCCAACAGTTGAGCGACGCTCTGACACAGGATGAAACCTGGACCGGCGCACGATTCGCCCAGCGCCGACTCCAATCGGCCCAGACGCGCCTCTCTGGCGAACAGGAACAACTCACCACCCGACACCGACAGCTGACGGACGCTGCGGCACAGGTGACCCCGGAAAATGCTGCATCGATTGCGCAACAGACCGGCGTCAACATTGAGGCTGTCCGCGTAGCTCCAACGGTACAAGAAGCGTCCATGTCTCGCGTGCAGGACGTCAACCTACTTGGCGGCTCGGCAACCCAAACCGACACGGCCCGGATTCACCGGTCCGATGCCAACGGTTCGGACACCCTCACGCGCGAAAACTCGAACGCGGTCACGGTAGGAGGCGGCATTCGCAATGACCGTTCACAGACCGACACAGTCGCTGTGACAGTCGGTGGAAACACCTACGAAAACAGAAACCAGAACACGACTTCGGGAGGACTCGTGGTCGGTGCCAACGGCGAAGTCGGCGGCCAGTTCGGCCGTAACTCCAGCAACCGAACCACCCGGGTTGAGGGCGGCCAACGTCGGGTTACCGAGACGGGAAGCGGTCACAACACCACCGTCACTAACAACGCCATTGGCCACTCGCGCAATGCGAACGCGCGCGTCGAAGGCAACCACCTCGATGCGGGCGCCAAGGTCAGCGGGGACGGCAAGGTCACCGTGACCTGTACGAAAATCTCTGACAACCCTCTTAAATACCGCCTTGCCGTCATCATTCGCGCAGGAGCCAATGTCGCGCTGTCTAGCACCGGCACAACGACCGAGCGGGGCGACAGGAATGCGGCTCAGCAAAACCGAGGCAACGCTGGCGTCAACGCCGGTGCCGGCGCCTCGATTCAACTCACCTACAACCACGAGCTCGACCAGACCGCAGCCGGGCAATACCTGGACCAGCTCGCCAAGTACGAAGCGGGTTCACCGACCAGCGGCTCTGCACCTGAGTTCGACCTGCTAGACCGCATGACGCTCCTTGGAGACGACCTCGGAGATGGCGCAGCCAACCAAGCACTCGCGGCATTCGACAGTCGCGGAAGCCGCGATATCCAGCCGGGCTCCAGCTACGAGCTCATGCTCACCGGCGAGGCTTCCGTCGGAGGCAACGCAGGCGCCAATCAAGGCGGCTCGGGCGGACTGGCCGTCGGCGTGAGCGGCGGCATGGATTGGCAGCGCACACGCAAAGTCCAGGTCGGCGCGGTGCAGCATGAAGGCCGTCGATTGACCACATTGACCGTGGGATTCGCGTCGCGAGACGGGTGGAACGCCAACGGCAACATGAGCTACGGCGCTGCCGGAGCGAGCGGTGGTCACCGCGAGCAGGAACGCTCGGGCTTGTCGTACACGTTCCGCCTAGACCCCGAGATGGACGACTACGACCGCGTCTACGACCGCATCATTGGCACAGCAACCCGAGAGGGTTTACGCGCCCTTGGGCAGCGCCCCGACATTGTTCGGCATCGCACTGGGCATACCGACACACAAGGCACGACAACTACCGACACCGTTGGCATGTCGGTCGGTCCTGTAGCGGTTGGGCTCGCCACTGAAAACCAGTACGACCAGTCCGTGACGGTGGATGAACGAGGACTACAGGGCACGATCACTGGGAGCGAAACGAATTCTGGAAACATTGCGGTAGGAGGTGTTCGCCTGCATGAAGACAGCGAGCGAACATCCGGGACAGGCACCGTTAACGCCGACGGTGAGCTGAATATCCGGCTTGAGCAGACCGAAAGCAGCAACTCCATCGCGAACCTAGGCGACGAAAACGCCGCAGCAGATAAACGAGGCTGGGCCGAACGCTTGCTGGGTCAGAGCCCGAAGGCCTCTCTGCAAAAGGAGCTGCGAGACACCCTGACCCATGTGTGGGGGTTGTCCATTGACGAAGCGGCTCTCGATGTCATCGTGCGGCGCGCCGGGGACGAGTCCAACTGGAACAAGTGCGCAAACTGGCAAAACGTCGACGACTTCAACGCATGGAAAGGGGTCCGTAGACGTCTTCGCAGTCCCCGCCCTGACGCGGACTGGGCGCAAGTGGACCCAGTACGTGCCGCCAAGTTGGACCAAGCTCGGGTGGTTGCCCGCTTCATGGAAAACACCGGTCGTGCGGGCCTCGCCATGTTCAGGAATGTCATGCGCAGCTGGGGCGAAGACATGAACAGCTACCAGCAAGGTGCCGAAGACGTCGGCATGATGTTTGAGTGGCCAGAAGGCTTACAAACAACGCGTCCCAAGTACGACAGTATTCAAGCTCGCCTCGATACCATCGATACGCGCGTCACGGGAGCACTCGGATTGCCCGAGGAACGCACCAACAGCGTCCTCGAGTGGTTTGCCAAGCTCGGTACGGACATCACATCTGTTCGCAACACAATTGTCGGCTACACCGCTTTCGACCTGCCGCGTGCAAAGATGGAAATGGTCAGCAAGCTGGACGAAAACCGTCTGACGTGGACCGAGTGGCGAGCCCGACTGACGGGTGGCAGCGCAACCTGCACGCCCGAACAGGAGTCCGAGATTGAGACCGCGCGCCTACTTCGCCAACGGGAGCGTCTGAAGTCGCAGCTTCGTCAGTTCAAGAAGGAACAAGACCGGCTGTTGACCAACGCGAGCAACGCGTCCTTTGATGATGCCTGGGACAACGCAGACGGCTTCTTCGCGTCTGCCGGTGTCATGTTTGGCATAGGTGAGCCAGAACACGAGTCCATTTCATACTTGTCGAATTGTTGGGACATGCAAACCTACTGGATTCCCAAAGTTGTGGAATTGCGCGGCGTGTACGAAGCCACAGGCATTGCCCAAGACGACTGGCACGTAAGCACAGGTCCCGGTGCCGACCGTGACTACGCGTATGAGCCAGCCTTTGAGGAACTCAACCGTTTGTGGCTCCTGGAGCAATGGGACAAGCACGCAGCCAGACGGGACAACGCGCGTCGCGAACGTCAATACAACAACTACTAGGGTTTTTCGGTGTAGTCCACGACTGGCATTGTCCTGTGACATGTCGCAGTCTGCGTTCCGTACGCAGGGACTGGTAGCAAGCACCTTAGACGCTAAGGTCGTCAAATTGGGCACGGGCCCGCCCCGAGTCGCACGTGACCGGATCCACAGCGGTGTGCTGCGGCTCAGGCGGGTACCGCGGGGCTGTCGGGCGGCCGCGGCGTCAAGGCCGCCGGGGATGCGCTGGGTGGCTCGCGGCCACGGAACGGCGCGCTGGGTCATCCGACGGCCGCAGCTGGTACCGCGCCACCCATCCACCGCGAACACCCGCCACAGCAGCTCCGCCCAGGTCAGGTACCGGGCACTGAGTGGTGACCGGCCGACCGGCCGACCCCTTCGAGACCATAGTACGGCGGTACGTCGACAACCCAGGACTAATCTGGCCAGGACTGCAGGTAGGGTGCTGGGTTGGCGCCATGGCACAGGCCGTCCGCGCCGCGCTCACGCCCGCGGAGTGATGGTGGATGGCGACGGGCTCGGGACACACAGGCCCAATGGTCTTGTGCAAGCCTAGCAGTTCGCAAACAGCAAGGGACCGCTCGGGATTGTGAACTCACAGCCCGATGTACGACACCCCGGTGACTGCCACAGACCCGGTGGCCCGAGAGAGTGACGAGTGGGTCGAGTATTGCGGCGCCGCAGTCAAACGGGTGTCGGGTGCCGGTGACTGAATTGGGAATTGTGCTTGAGACAGCGACGCAAGACGAAACGGCCCCGCACTCCCAGTGCCCATCGGCGTCCCCCATAAGGAAGCACTCGTTATTGACCCTGCAGCTCCACAATAAGCGCATCTAACACTTCGATCTCTCGCCGTAGGCGAGGGAGTCGAATGAGCGCCGCATACAGTAAGTATGCCCCGTAGCCAATGGTCGCCGGGACCGTGAACGTCCACGTGAGCAACGATAGCGCCGACATCCCAATCAGAATTGGGAACACACTCAGGTTGAACGCGATGTAGCGCGGCTGCGTCACTCCACAGACCTGCATGTTCAAGTGGGCCCGCCGCCCTTCCAGCACCTGATGTGGTGCTCCATCCAGCAACGCCTCTGTCCGAGCAGCCCGTCGTCGAATCTGAACGACTATCCTGGTGAACACCACAGCAAACCCCGTCATGAACACAGCCAGCGCCAGCTTCCTAGGGCTTGCCTCGAAGGAGGCCTCTTTCCATAGCCAGCCCACCCCTCCAGCCATGAACAGGCCGACGAGTAGTGCAGCTGCCGACTGGTTTCGTACGTCCCGGTCCAATCGGCCTACACGTAGGAATTGTTGAGTATCGAGCATATTGTCCTCCTTCCAAGGTTTGATGAGATCGTCTAGGTCTGGGTGAGAGGTCATTCGGCCCCCAAAATTGTGCGAAGCTGTGTTTTGGCGCGATGCAGTCGGGTGGCGACAGCGTTCTCAGTGATCCCGAGTGTGCTCCCGATTTCCTTGTGAGACAGCTCTTCAAGTGCCAGCGCGAGGACCTGCCGTTGAGCGATTGGCAGCCGTCGAATCGCGGCGTGCAATCGGTTGCGCTCCCCGGCAGCAGCAACGATGCGGTCGGGAGAAGTGCTCGGGTCTGCAACGTCAACCGGTGGCTCTGTCTGACGAGCGCGGCGACGCACTGCTTGTCGAAGACCGACATTGTGAGCAATGCGCAGGATGTACGTCTTTACACTCGAATCGCCGCGGTGCCTCGGCAGTGCTCTCACAATCGCGAAGGCGACCTCTTGTGCGAGCTCCTCTCGATCCGGACCGGATGGCGTGTAGCTAGCAACAACTCGTGCGAGTGCAGCGCCATGCTGTGTTCGGATGTGGTTCCAGTCGTTCATGCCCCCCTTAGTACATGGACCGGGAAACATCTTTCGCAGTCGGCCAAACAAATCAGGAATACGCGAGGCGAAACCAAGGGTCGCTTTAGGTTCTTGCCACAACACCGCACCACAGCATGCCCGACCACACCCTGGCTGTCGGGTCAAGATGCCTCAAACCAGACTGATACAGGGTTGAGCACTGTTGGTGGTCAGGTCCGCCCGCTCAGAAGAGTGCGACAGGACTAGTGAATGTCATGCGCGGACGGATAGGGTTTTCCAACGCCCTTCGCTCCGTACCAGCGGGCGGCCGACTTGCGTAGCGAGAGTCGCGAACAGGTCGCCGGCGCCGATTCTGCCAAGCGCGGACAGCGCTTTGGCGCCCCGTGACCCTCCGAACAGGTCACGAAGGCGGAGTAATCGGCACGACGGCCGCAGCGGGGTCGAGCATGGGCTCGGCGATGGTCTGCGTTGTGGCGCAGACCGTAAGGGCGACAGCGGGCAGGGACAGGAATCAGGTCATTGGAGACAGCCTAGCAGGGCGTTCGTGTAGCCGGCTGTGACGCGCAAAGACCGGTAAACCACAGACCGCAAGACACCGGTTTGGCCCTAGGGTACAGGCCGTAGTGTTCTAAATGCTAGGCGCGTTTGTTCGGCCACCGACTCGGCCGGTTCGCAAGCACCGAGCAACGCCAGTGCCATAGCAATCTGGGTATCAATGTACCGCGCAGCCACGGCCGGAGAGACGGACGCGTTGACCTCGCCGCGGTCCAGAGCACGTCGGTACCAAGCTTGAAAGACCTGTCGTCGATGTTGCTCCATCGTTCGAATTCGCTTGGTAGTCGCCTCCCCCAACTGCGCCCGTCCCAAGCGCATCTCCGTGAACAGGCATCCGGCTGGACCCGGCGCGTTTGTCATTCCGACAATGAGCAGCTCGACCAGCTCCGCGAAAGGCAGGTCCATCTCGGTGGCCGCGAGAACCGGGGCAACGACCTGTTCCTCATAGTACCCAAGGGCCGCCTCCATCAAACCGTCTTGCCCCCCAAACTCTCGATACAATGCCGGCTTCGACAGCTGCACCTGCCGGCACACTTCATTGAGCGATGCGTTCGACACCCCCTGCCGCCACCAATGGTCCATGGCGAGCGCGACAACGCGTTGGCGGTCGACAGTCTTGGGGCGCCCTGGACGACGTTTGGCGGGGAGGTCAGTCATTGCTCACAGCATTCTTAACCGAGCGGTACGAATTTGCATGGCGGCGACACAGCACGGGAACTATGTATTTCGTACCACACGGTACAAAACACATTGGAGCCACGATGATCGGCGGACATTTTGCAACGGCGCTCGTCGCCAAACAACAGTCTCCAGCAGGGCCTTTGGCCTTTTACCTTGTGATTTCCCAGCTACCAGACCTGCTGTGGCATGGCCTGCACTTCCTCGGTGTTGAGGCCACGTCACCCTCCAATCCAATGCTGGTGAGCCTCGACAATATGCAGGCCGAGATGACATACAGCCATGACCTACTTCCGACGGTCCTGTGGTTCGTCGTCGCGGTCTTGGCAGGTCGGGCCCTCTTCGGTGGCTGGCGTCCCGGAATCACGGCTGGCGTGCTGATACTTGTGCATCTGTTGTGCGACGCGGTCAGCGGACACACGCACCACGTCTTCGGACCCGAGAGTCCGGCTATTGGGCTTGGACTGTACGCCACCGCGCCGTTCGTGGCCCTTGGCATCGAAGCTATCTTTACGGCGACCATGATGGCTTGGGTCTTTGCGACCGATGCCAAGAACGGCGTTCGCCGAAGCAGGGCCACCTTAGGCGTTTGGGCTGCGGTCTTCGGGGGAGGACTGCTGATGATGTTGCCATCTGCGAATCTATCCCTCGTCGAGATGACAGGATTGGCCCCAATAGAGGCGTTGTCGGGTCTGTTCGTTCCGGGCGTGGTTGTCTTGTACGCCACAATCTTCGCTGCACTGTTGTGGGCGGAATCACGCCCCACAACGCAACGAACCCTCCCTCCAACGAGCTGAGTGAGCGCTGTGGCGCCCCGTGACCCTCCGAACAGGGCATGGGCCCACCCCGAGTCGCACGTGACCGGAACCACAACGGAACGCTGCCCCTGTGGCGGGTAAGGGCTGGCTCCTTACCGAAGGCGCAGCACAATCTCTTTGAAGTCGACGTACTCAGGGCCCGACTGGTCGATGACGCTCCAGCGAACAACCGTGTCCGACAGTCCACTCACGTCAAATGGGTATGTCCGATTCACCCCCGTGCCATTCCAGTTGACCCCGTACTGCCCACCTGTCTTGACGACGGTAGAGGGCGTGCCGAACTGAAGGATACCGCTGGAGTCACCCACATCAGACTGGACCTTCCACGACGTTGACCCGGACTGGCTGTCGTCGTGATGCACACCACCGGCAGCGCCCCAACCCACCCATGAGCCGGACATCTCGGTGAAGGTAAAGCCTGTGGTGAGCTCAAAGCGCACGGTCTTGCGAGCGGTACCGCCATCCGAGCCAATGCCAAAGCCCGCCGCAGTGCTGACGGTGCGCGCTTCTGAGGCAACACCCGCCACAACGCTGGTCGCACGCTGAAAGGATGCGTAACTAGCTACGTTTCCTTCGCTAGGGTCCGCAACGGAGCGGATGACGGTCCAGCCGCCTCCATCTGTGGTCATGTCGCACCACACGTCAAACGCCGTGCCGTACCCAGGGGGCTGAATGCTGTAGACGGCATCTGGACGGGTGGAGGGGTCACCGGAGTTCAAGTAGCCAAGGCAGTTGTCCTCGGTAGACCCGTCTAGGTACGAGTAAGCCCCACTACTGACCGCGATGGGGACCGACGTCACAACCGTTCGCCACTGCCCAGAGCCGCAAACGAGCAGGGCGTTGCTTGCCCCATCAAAGCGAAGCGACCCATTGACCGTACACGGAACCGCGGAGTCAAAGGCCGGAACCGCTTCGGCAAAGGATGCGGTTGCCGCCATGGGAACTCGTGACAGACGGGACCGTGGGGTCAGCGTGGTCGTGGCATTCACCGTGTACTCAATCCAAACTTCTGGCGACAAGAACCAGTCGGTGTCCGCATCGATGATGACGGCGACGTAGCCATGCTCGACCGACAGACCCGTCCAGCTATCGCTGCCTAGGCTTCCCGCTCCCGCGCCACTTCCATCAAAGAACTCGACGTCTAGCGTGACGCTCCCGTTGAGAGGAGCTCCCGACAAGTCCAGCAAGCGCGCTTGGTGGTCGAGCTGAAACGGAGAGCCAAGGGCAGTGGCAATGAGGGCTAGAAGAAACATGCAGACTCCGAAAGAGCGCCAGTCTACCACAAATACGGGCAAGCCTTCACGGGTGTCTATTCGGTGAAGACAAGCCTAAAAACTCACTTAACGCAATGCCAGAGCTTCTCGGGAAGGACAACGTCGTCCAAGAGAATGCACTCGGGGGACGCTACCGCGGCGCGCGAATGAGCGACGAGAAGTCCTCTTGGCCTGCTGCCAAGACCGCACGCTCATTGATGGTGTGGCGCTCGCGCAGCACGTCCAGTGACTCCTCTCCAAACCACCCGAGCTCCCAGGCAATCGCATCCACGTAGCCAGGCAAGACCATCCGGTAGTCCCAGCGAACAGGTCCCGCCGCACGAATGTGCTTGGCGAGGCTTGTTGAGCAGCTCGCACTCAGTGTGTTGTAGAACACGGGCTCAGCCTCAATCTCAATTGCTTCTTCAAGGATCGACCTCAAGAATGCCTCGGTGTACTCCGCAGAGACATCGACCGGATGAAGGTAGACAGTGTCTTGGCGATGCACAGCGCGTAGCTCCACCATGTCCAGCTCGTCGCCTAGAACGACCATGCGCTCATACTGACGAAACAGTCCCTTCAGCGCCGAAAAACTCTCGTCCTTCTCCTTGCGAATCTCGATGGACGCAACAAGCACCCGGCCATCGGTGAAGCGAAAGCTGACGAAGGTGTGGGCAATCGCCTCAATGCTAGTGAACTGCTCAATGCCCATGTCCGCACCCACAAGCTCGGAGAAGCGAAAGGTCTGCGTGGACCAGTCAGCGTCCCAGTCGAACTCTGTGCGGTAGCGAAACTGGCGGTAGTTCTCGACTGTGATGACGTCGCCGTCAATGCTAACGCTGGGCAGACGCTCTTGGTCTTCCATCCAGTCCAGGTCGTGCAGCGGGCGAAGGGCAAAGAAGAAGCTGGACCCCAAGATGCACACCAACACAACAGCGCCGGTCGTCTCCTGAGCCGAGCGCCGCCACACCGCACCTACGCCAATCACCAAGGCCCACAGCACCAAAGCCATGACGACGCGCAGCCCAGACGGCCCCGAGCCGCCCAAGAGAATGGCGCCTGTCGACCACAGCGCCCAGGTTCCAAGCAGCGCTATCCCGAGTCCTCTCCACGCCATCCATGCCTCCGCGCGGCCCCCCTCACACGCACAACGGGCGCCATCCAACCAGATGACGCCCGAAAGGTTTCAAACCACGCGACAGCTACGCGTTCGAGCGCTTGCTCATCCTCGACGGCGACGAAGTGCGAGCAGCCCAATCAGCATGGGCAGTGCGAACAACGGCGAGGTCGGTGACGACGAACAGCCGCAAGAGTCCGGTGTTTCTTCGGGTGGCTCCACAGGGTCGGGGCAGACTTCGTCGGCACCGTCGCAGTCGTTGTCGACGCCATCCCCACAAATCTCGACCGCATCGGGTCCAGTCGAAGCAACGCTGTCGTCACAGTCGCCATCGCAAATCGATGCGCCGTCTGCGTCCAGGTCTCCATCTTCGTCTGGGACGGTACCGGTGCACGCGTTGTCCAACCCGTCGCACAGCTCAGGAGCGCCTGGGTAGACCGTGTCGTCAGCATCGTCGCAGTCTAGGTCTGCGCACACACCGTCTGAGTCGGCGTCGCCGGAGTCATCCTGGCCGAGACACAGGTCGCAGCCGTCGGGAATGTCGTCGCCATCCGCGTCTTGTGCGTCGTCATTGTCTGGACAGATGTCTTGCGGGTCGCACACACCGTCGCTGTCGGCATCCATTTCATCGGCGGAGATGGTGTCGTCGCAGTTGAAGTCCACCCCAATGCACTGAATGTCTGCCCCCGGGAAGATCTCGGCAACGGTGTCGTCGCAGTCCAGCTCACAGATTCGAAAGCCATCCTCGTCTTCATCCTGCTCGTCCGCTGGAACGCTTCCGTCGCAGTCGTTGTCGCGTCCGTCGCACAGCTCAACCGCACCTGGGTAGCTACCGGCAAGGTCGTCATCACAGTCCACATCGCCGCAGAAACCGTCGTCGTCGACATCACCGGATGCGTCGTCACCTTCACACACGTCGCACGCGTCTGGAACACCGTCGTCGTCGGCATCTAGCGTGTCGTCTTCGCCCGAACACACGTCGGCCGAGTCGCACACCGTGTCGTCATCCGAGTCCAGCTCATTCGCCGAAACGGTGCCGTCACAGTCCCAATCCACGCCCACGCACTCGACATCCGCACCGGGGAAGATGGCTGTAAGCGAGTCGTCACAGTCGTTTTCGCAGATGCGGTACCCGTCCAAATCGTCGTCCGCTTCATCCGCAGGAATGACGGTGTCGCAGTCGTTGTCGAGTCCGTCGCACAGCTCGCTGGCGCCGGGGAACGTTGTCGCGTCGTCGTCCGCGCAGTCCAGTTCACACACGCGGTACCCATCATCGTCACTGTCGTTTTCGCTGGCAGGAACGATGTTGTCGCAGTCGTTGTCGAGGCCATCACACAGCTCCTCCGCCCCCGGAAAGACAACGGAAACGTCATCATTGCAGTCCCTGTCCGCACAGAAGCCGTCTTCGTCTTCGTCTCCGCAGTGGTCGTCTCCCTGGCACACGTCGCATGCGTCTGGGACGCCATCGTTGTCCGCATCCAGAGCGTCGTCCGCATCTGGACACTGGTCAACAGGGTCGCACACACCGTCGTCATCGGAGTCCATCTCGCTCGGCGAGATGGTGCCGTCACAGCCCCAATCCACGCCAATGCACTCAACATCCGCGCCGGGGAAAATGCTTGAAAGGGTGTCGTCGCAGTCCGACTCACAGACCCGGTAGCCGTCGTCGTCTGCATCGTTTTCGTTGGCAGGAACGACGGTGTCGCAGTTGTTATCGAGTCCGTCGCACAGTTCGGTAGCACCCGGAAAGCGGGTGTCGTCATTGTCCGCGCAGTCCGACTCACAGACACGGTAGCCGTCATCGTCCGAGTCGCTCTCATTGTCGGGAACGACCGAATCGCAGTTGTTGTCGAGCCCGTCGCACTGTTCAGAAGCACCTGGGTAGGTCAGACCACTTCCGTCATCGCAGTCGGTATTGTCGGCCGTATAGCCATTGGGGGCATCGCACGATGCCGTTGGCACAGAAGTGAGGTCGCCAAAGTCGTCCGAGTCCGAGTCCGGATACCAGTTTTGCGGAATGTCGACCTCTGGGTCGCAGTCGTTGCAGTCCTGGCCGTCGCAATGAGAAGCGAGGACACCATCTACGTCCATATCACAGGAATTAACGCTGGTTCCGAGGTGATATAGATTGGAGTAGAGCGTACGATTGGCATCAGTGAGATTGCAGTCATCAACGAAGATGTTGATGTCCGAAAACAGAACGACCTGCCCCTCCACCACTCCAATAGATTGTCCAGAGCCACCCTCGAGAAACAGCGTTCCGCCGCTCCCGACCGTAATGTCACTCGACCACCCATACTGAACGCCAGGAAGACCGATGCCCAGCGTGAGTGGATGAACCCCAACGGCTGTGGCCCGATTTGCATTGCCGCAGCCCGAGTCGATAGAAGCAGAATCTAGTGTGGAGGTCACGCCCAAGGCCCCCAGAAGGCTGTTCATGGGTGTGATGTGGGCAGAGTCGTAGTTGCGGGTATCGCCAGTGGCGACAAGGACGCCATCGTCGTCCAAAAAGTCCCGAAGCTGGGTGATTTCGGACGCCGACCACACCTGGGACGGAATCATCAACACCACAATGCGGTAAGGACTCAAATCGTCCGGCCAAACGTCTGTCTCGACGAACGCGCCACATTCTTCGTTCTCAATCACATCCTGAAGGTCGGTGGGCGGAAAATATTGGGAGACGGAAAATCCACTGTGACCTGTGTAGTACAGGACATCGTCGCCGGCGGCGTGTGCAGGTGAGGCAGCGAGAAGGGAGAAGGGAGAAGGGAGAAGGGAGAGAAGTAGCAACACAGAAGGCTCCAGAATGTACACGACCAGCACATCTTGGAAGCGTTACGAGACCGAGGTTGATAACACCATTCACCGGGTTGAATGGGTACGCCACCCGCAAAAAGGCAGAGCAGCTACGCAATCCGAACGCCGACGCGCTGATAGAAATCATCAGAAGCACGCTTTGGCGGAGTTGCACAGCCGCCCCTCACACGCACAACGGGCGCCATCCAACCAGATGACGCCCGAAAGGTTTCAAACCACGCGACAGCTACGCGTTTGAGCTGTCCACAATCGAGTCCGTCACAGCGTCTGCCGTGCTCTTCAGAGCTCCCTTGGCCACTCCAGCAACGCTGCTCGCAATGCCCTTGATGTCTTCGTTCTCCAGCATGCCCTTGACCATGGCGTTGACGATTGGGAGTGCGCCGCTAAGCGCCATTCCTGTGCCAAGGATGGTGGCTGGGACCGAATCTGCATCGCCGTCTCCCGAGCCGCTGAGTCCGTTGATTTGAAGGACCTTGACGTCGTGGGCGACGTTGGCGACGGGCGCCATGAACTCACGGACGACGCTCGGAGCGACCTCGAGTGCCTTGACCATCACATCGCGAACCAGAAGGGTCTGCGACACGGCGTTCTCGGCTTCGACCTGAAGGCGACGCGCTTCCGCTTCCGCCTTGCCACGCTCCAACTCGGCTTCGGCCAGAGCGATCTGAGCCTTGGCTTCGTTCTCCGACGCCACAAAGTCGGCTTCGGCACGGGTGGTCTTCTCGGCCGCGTAGGCTTGGGCACCAATGCGCACCGCTTGCGCCTCACCCTCGGCGAGCGCCTTGCGGGCGTCTGCCTGACCCACCGCCGTCGCCTTCACAGCTTCCGCTCGCTTTTGCGCAGCGTCGCGCTCGGCCTCTGCCCGCTTGGTCTCCACGTAGGCGAGCTTGTCCGCCTCAATTCGCTCGGTCTCAGCTTCCTCAGCCGCCTTGATGAGCGTCACCTTCTTGCGACGGTCCGCCTCAGCAGTGGCTCGAACCGTGACAATCGTTTCTTCGGCTTCACGCTGTTTCGCTTCGGCGGTGGCCTGAGTAGCCCGAGCCGCCGCTTCATCGGCACGCGACATGGCCACCGCTTTCTGGCGCTCAACCTCGGCCGTCTCAATGGCTTGCTGCCGCGACTCTTCAGCAACCCGAAGCGCCTTGGTCTTCTCGATCTGTGCCGCTTCAACCGCCTTCTGGCGTGCAATCTCCGCTTCTTCCTGCTGACGATTGGCGTCTTCTTGAGCGACCATCTGAGCGGCTTCCGCGTTGACCTTCTCGACCGTTGCCGCAGCCTGGCTGACGGCCACCTGCTTGACCTTCAAGATCTCAGCCTCTTCCACCTTGCGCTGCTCGTTGATCTGACGCTCACGCACTGCACGCGACTGGCTCGCTTCTGCCTCTGCCGTGGCCTGCTCTTGCTGCAGAACGTTCTGGCGAGTCTCCGCGAGCTGCTGCGCCCGATACTCTTCGATCTGACGCGCGTTGTCCGCTTCCTTCTGCTCTTGACGAAGCTGAAGCATCAGCGCCTTCTCACGCGCCTCAACATCTTGCTGTTGCACCGCAATCTCGGCTTCGCGATTGATCTGGTTGGTCTCTTGCCGGTTCTTCTCCACGATAGCCGCGGCATTCCGGCGACCCTCGGCGCTAAACACACCCATGTCATTCGGGTCGAAGGCCTGCTGACGGACTTCGGTAATGGTCACGCTGACTAGCTGAAGACCGAGCTTCTGGAGGTCGTCGGCAACCGCTGACAGGACCTGTGCACCAAACTCCGCCTTCTGCTCGTTAAGCTCCAAGAAGGTCTTCTGCATGGTGGCGTTGCGCATGGCATCGGTCACAATCGGACCGGTCTTGTCGAAGACGATGCGCTCGACACCTTGAGCCGTGCCATCTCCCAAGGACTGGGCAGCCAGCAAGATCTGCTCGGCATCCGTCGTGTCGACGCGTACGAGCATGGTGCCCTCGACCTCGGCCAAGAACTTGTCCCGAGTACGCAAGGCATCGCTGTTCTTGCGGTCAATACTAACGCTCACGGCCTCCAGCGAGATGCGCTGAAAATCGTGGATGACGGGCAACACCACAATGCCGCCGCCCTTACTCACCGCCGGATTACGACCACCGGTTCGGATGATGGCTTCATTCGCCTTTGGAACGATGAAGACGCGCTTCAGACTCAAGCCAATGGTGATGAGCAAGAGCAGAGCTCCACCAACGGCAATGGCAACAATGATGAGGGTAGTGTCCAAGTCAGAGACTCCTAGCGCTGGTGGGGATGAGTTCAGTTTCTGGCTCTACTTGGTAGAGCTTGCGGTCTGAGTCATAGGAGACCAAGACCACGGGGGTACCGCTGTTCAGCTTGTGCGTGCTGACTACGCGAAGGAGGACGGGCGCGTCACCGTCGTTGCGGACTTGAACCTGGCCAACATCCGCATTGATCAGGCCCATGGCCTGCCCAGACTGACCTACGTAAAAGCCAGGACCACGAACGGTGGTGGCGTTGTTCGGCACAAAGCGATGAATCAGCCCCCCGACAACGCGTGTGGTCAGGACGCCGGCAACCGCTCCCACCCCAAGGCCTACGGGAAGGACGACGACGGGAGTCAGTGCCGGAACGGCATCACGAGCAATCGCCATCACAATGAGTCCGGCCAGAGCAAAGCTACCGAGCAGCGTGGCCAACAACACGGACACGGGTGCTTTGCCGAACCCAAGCCATCCTAGACCTGCGAGTAGTGCCCCAGGGCTTTCTGGAGCATCTACGTCAACATCCAGGTCAACCATCTCGGAAAGCCCGCCAGCGGCGACCTCCAAGACCGCAAGTCCAACGGCAATGCCAAGCGCAATGATGAATACCGCGTTGGTCGGGCTGATGAGCCAGTACAGGGTGTCCATTGGGTCGGCCTCCTCGTCCATGTCTACGGTACGAGTCCGACCTATATTGCAGTATTCCAGGCGCCTACCGAGAATCGGAAAATTTCCTCGATTCTCTCTCAAC
Source organism: uncultured Pseudomonadota bacterium (assembly GCA_913061235.1). Taxonomy (GTDB): domain Bacteria; phylum Myxococcota_A; class UBA796; order UBA796; genus CAJXTB01. The sequence goes on from CAJXTB010000031.1 coordinate 41,068, forward strand.
GGCCTCGTTCTACAGGCTGACGGTGGACCAATCTACACCAGTCAACTCGACCGACTTGTCCCACAACCATTGTGCCGTTTCGGCATCTGTCGCTGCAGCCGTGCGTGACGCCACACCCACTGCGCCACGTGTCTCACCCATTCCGGTGGGACCGTAATACTGCGCACGCTCAGCCTCTTCGTCGAACGCCGACAACAGCGTAGGCCAGGCTCCGCGTTCCGCCTTCTGCGCAATGAGGGCGTTGCTCACCGTCATGATGGCTCCCCAGATGGCACCGGGCCCAGTCGTCTGAAGGTTGGTATCCGAGTACCCAGGGTGACACGCAATCGCAGAAGACTTCAGACCGCTGTCCTTCAGCCGCTTGTCCAACTCCAGAATGTAGAGCAAGTTCGCCAGCTTACTCTGCGAGTACGAACGAATCGCCGAGTAGTTCTTCTCCAGGCTCACATCATTGCGATGAATCACACCGCCCTTGTGCGCGACGCTCGCAACACTCACAAACCGACCGGCCTTGGCCTCGACCAAGTCCGCCAGGTGGCCGTTCAGAGCAAAGTGACCGAAGTGATTGACCCCAATCTGCTTCTCCAGTCCCTGCGCCGTGAGCTCACGCGACGGCAACATCATGATGCCAGCGTTGTTGATGAGGGCGTCAATGCCCTGAACCGACTCACGCACAGCGGCGGCAGCCTGCGCCACCGAGTCAAGGTCCGAAAGGTCCATCTGAATGACGCCGATCTTGCCCGAAGGTGTCTCGGCCAACACGGTGTCCCGTGCAGCGTTGGCTTTGTCTAAGTTGCGACACAGCCACAGCTGGTGCACGCCACGGGGTGCAAGCTCCCGTGCAGCTTCAAGACCAATACCGCTATTTGCTCCGGTAATGACTGCAACAGTGCCTTCAACTGGCGGCAGACGGGCCGGGGTCCATCCTCCGCGGCCAAACGGATTTGAGCGACCAGACATGAACCCTCCAAGTGTGGCGCGACACTAACGCCAGCGGCAACGAGCAAGCGTACGGGGGGTTGTCACGAAATCCCTTCCTTACAGTCTATACTTTCACGCGGTAAACTCGCGCTTAGTACTCGGGGTGAGATGTGAAGTGGACGTGGACAGCGCTGCTATTGGCGGCGTCATCAGCAAATGCGGGCGAAACTACCTGGCCAATGAGCAGCTCCGCAGAGGTGACGTTCGACACGTCTGACGCAGAGGTCACAGGCGGCCGCGCGCAGCTCTTCGACCGGACATGGGGAGACGCCACAGACGGCAACCTGACCGCTGGCGGCACATGGACACTCACCACCCAAGCCTCCAACGGACGTAGCCAGCCAGACGGCTACACCACCAACCTGTCTGGCAACCGCGGTGCAGGCTCCGGCAGCATTCTGGTCTCGGCCGCAGCCGGGTTCGCCACGAATGATGAAGTGCTGATTATCTCCAGCAAAGGGGCCACCGCAGGACGCTATGAAATCCGGCGTATCGCCAATGTTTCCGGCACCACGCTGACCCTTGAATCCCCGCTGACGAACACGTACAACCACGGCTCGGGCATCGACATCACCCAGGTGATTCGCGTGCCACAGTACAACTCCGTCAACGTCTCCGGCCGCATCACCGCACGCGCATGGAACGGAAGCACCGGTGGTGTCGTAGTCTTCCGTGCACGGTCCCTAACAAACACCGGCAACATTGACGTCAACTCCGTTGGCTTCCGCTTGGGACGCGCGAATGGCTGTTCTGCTGGCTACGGATTTCGCGGCGAGTCCTACAACGGCGGTCTGACCCAAGGCTTCGGTCGTATCGGTCAAGGCGGCTCGGGCGGCGGCTGGGAGTACTGTCACTCCGGAAACGGTGGCGGCGCGGGTGGTCACGCGAGCACGGGTGGCAGCGGCCAGGTCCACAACGACCGCTGCGGCGGCTCGTGCAACGCCTGTACAACCCCAGCACCCGGCGGCACTGGCATTGGCGCATCCTCTCTAGGAACCCTGTTCTTCGGCGGCGGCGGCGGCGGCGGCGGCCATGACGGTGACAATCCCGACTGCAACGGCAACGGCGGCGACGGCGGCGGCATTGTGCTCCTGTACGCACGCAGCCTCGTCAACACGACCGGGTACATCCGCGCAGACGGTGAGCGCGGGCAAAACGGCAGTGGCGAGTCAGGATCTGGCGGAGGCGGTGCGGGTGGCAGCGTGTACATCACCGCCCAGACCGCGAGCGTCGGCACGGACCGCATTCGTACCAATCGAGGCGGAGGCGGCTCAACCTCGGGCCGCCGAAGTGCGGGAGGGACTGCATCATACGGCAGAAACCGCCTGGACTTTCAGACGCTCAATGGAAACTCACGGGGTAGCGGCGGAGCAAACTCAGCCCTCGCATCGGCCTCCCTTCCAGACGCCGCCCAAGGCAGCCCCACGGTCAACTACGCGCCCCAAGCCGTCATCTGCTCCAACTCGGCAGCCCAACCACCCAACGATTTTGTGTGGACCGACTTCGACGCCGCCACCCAAGGCAGCGTCACCTGGCGCATCTCAGTCAACGGTGGCTCGTCGTACCTCAAGTACAACGGCTCATCGTGGGTCAGCAGCGCCGGTGTGACAGACGGCTCATCCGTCAGCCAAGTCTCGGCCGGCATGTCCGACCTACCCACAACCAGCGCCGGCCTGTCCTGGTGCGCAACACTCACCAGCAACGGCTCAACCCCAGCCGACATCAACTTCGTGAGTGTGGACTGGGACAACGATGCCGACGGCGATGCCATCGGAGACGCCGTAGACCCCTGCCCGTTCGATGCCCTCAACGACGCCGACAATGACAACGTCTGCGCAGACGTCGACAACTGCCCAACCACCACGAACATTGGCCAAGTCGACACCGACCGCGACACCCAAGGTGACGCCTGTGACAGCGACGACGACAACGACAACATCCTAGACGTCAACGACAACTGCCAGTTCATCTCCAACGTCTCCCAGTCAGACAATGACCGAGACACCTTGGGCGACTCCTGCGACCCAGATGACGACAACGACTCCGTCATCGACACCAACGACAACTGTCAGTTCATCAGCAACTCCAGCCAAAGCGACAACGACCAAGACGGCTCGGGTGACGCCTGCGACGACGACGACGACAACGACACCATCCTCGATGGTTCAGACAACTGCGTCTTCGCCGCCAACACCGACCAGACCAACACAGACGGCGACGCACTCGGCAACATCTGCGACCCAGACGACGACAACGACACCATCCCCGATGGCCCCGACAACTGCCAGCTCGTCATGAACACCGACCAGACCAACACAGATGGCGACGACTTCGGGGACGTCTGTGATGACGACGACGACAACGACACCATCACCGACGGCAACGACAACTGTCAGCTGCTCAGCAATACCGACCAGCGCGACACCGACAGCGACGACCTCGGAGATGTCTGCGACCCAGATGACGACAACGACACCATCCTCGACGCCGACGACAACTGCCAGCTGACCCGCAATACCGACCAGCTCGACAACGACATCGACAACATCGGCGACGCCTGCGACACGGATGACGACAACGACTCAGTGGTCGACCTCGACGACAACTGTTCCTTCGTCGCCAACCCCCTCCAAGAAGACAACGACGGCGACGACCTCGGAGATGCCTGCGACGACGATGACGACAACGACACCATCGCCGACACCGACGACAACTGCGTGTTCACCGACAATACCGACCAGATCAACACCGACCGCGACGACTTCGGCGACGTCTGCGACGACGACGACGACAACGACGGCGTGAGCGACCTTGACGACCTGTGTCCCCTCACCTCCGACGACCAGACCGACACCGACGGAGACTTCGCCGGTGACGCCTGCGACGACGACGATGACAACGACACCGTCCTGGACATGGACGACAACTGCCGCACCCTCGTCAACACCGACCAAGCCGACGAAGACAATGATGGAATCGGAGACATCTGTGACTTTGACGTGGACGGCGACGATATCCTCGACATTGACGACAACTGTCCTGACATCGCCAACCCGGGCCAAGAAGACTCGGACAGCGACCGCGTAGGCGACGTCTGCGACCCAGATGCCGACAACGACAACGTGCCAGGCGTCGACGACTGCGACGACCTGAACGCCAACGTCTCCGAAGAACAAGACTACTGGGCAGACGACGATGACGACGGCTACGGCGACCCAGACGACCTGGTTCCCGCATGTGACGACGAGACGCCCGATGGCTTGTCTGACAACGACGGCGACAACTGCCCAGACGTCTCCAACCCCGCCCAGCTCGACACAGACGAAGACGGCATTGGCGACGAATGCGACGATGACGACGACGACGACGGCATTGTGGACGTAGACGACAACTGTCCCATCGTCATCAACCCCGACCAGCTCGACACAGACGAAGACGGCTTCGGCGACGAGTGTGACGGCGACGAAGACGGTGACGGTGTTGACGACCCGCTCGACAACTGCGTGACAGTGGCCAACACCGACCAGGCCGACCTAGACAACGACGGCTTTGGCGATGCGTGCGACGATGATGCCGACGGTGACGGCGTGTTCGTCCCAGACGACTGCAACGACCTGAACGCCAATGTCTCCGAGTCCACCACCTTCTACACAGACACAGACGGTGACGGCTTCGGCACCGACCCGAACGAGCTGTGCGCTGACGTAGCCGCAGACGGCTATGCCTTCGATGACGGCGACAACTGTCCAGACATCGCGAACGCCGACCAAGCCGACGTTGACGAAGACGGTATTGGCGACATCTGCGACCCGGTAGACGACTACGAAATCATCACCTTCCGGGGAAGCGGCTGCGCCTGTGACATGGCTCCTGTGGCGCCGTGGACGTCTCTAGGACTGCTCGCACTACTGGGCCTCGGCATCCGCCGCCGGCGCTAGAGGGCTGTGACTCCCAGCGCTTGCCGAGAGTTCCGGCAAGAGAATCTCGGTAGTGCGGGAGGTCAGAGGTCAGAGGTCAGAGATCAGAACAAGCCAACAAGTTGACTTGCAGGTAAGAAATCAGCGCGTCTCCGGTGAGTGTCTCATTGTCAACAGCGCGACTTCAATGAGCAAAGGCCACATCAATGCCGAAGTCAACAGCGCTCCCAAACGCTGGCGCCGAAGGGCGCACGCTCTGACTTCTGACCTCTGATATCTGACATCTAAACTGCTGAAATCTCCGCGACACGAAGTCCGAACAACTAAAATCTCCGCGACACAAAGCCCGAATGACCGAAACCTCCGCGACACGAAGGCCGAACGAACGCCAGAGTGGAGGCTAGGCTTTTTTCCGCGCCTGAAACGCAGCGAGCTGCTCGGGCGTCGCCGGTAGCTGGTGGTTGGCTTTCCACTCGCCGTAGCTCATGCCGTACACGCGCTGGTGGGCGGCTTCGAGGTCAACGTCCTCTCCCCGCTCGGCGGCCTCAGCGACGTACCACTTGCTCAAGCAGTTGCGGCAGAAGTCGGCCAGAATCATCAGGTCGATGTTCTGCGCTTCTGGGTGCGCTTGAAGATGGGCAATGAGCTTGCGGAAGACGGCCGCTTCGATTTCGGTTTCTTGAGAACTCATGAGGACTCCTTGCGACCGAAGTCGGCGGGAATGTCGCGCAGTACCGCGAACGAGATGAGGAAAGCAGGAATGGATGCGATGCACGCCCAGGCGAAGAACATCTCGTATCCCAGCAGTTCTTGGGCCCAGCCACTCCAAACCTTGGCGGCCCACACAGCGAGTGCCATGAGTCCTGTCGCGAAGGCGTAGTGGGCGGTCTTGAATCGCCCATTGGCGACCTTGATGAGGAACATCATGTACGCCGCAAAGCCAAAGCCGTAGCCGAACTGCTCCACACCAATCAAGGCCACGCCGACTGGAAACTGTGCCGGTTGAGTCGCCGCCAGAATCCAGTACACCGCATTCGGCAGGTTCAACATTGCGCACATTGGAAGCAACCAAGCGCGAAGCCCGTGCGCATAGATGGCGACGCCACCAAGAATGCCGCCCACCACCAGCGACAACACGCCCACCGTGCCTTTTGCAAGACCCACCTGGGCCAACGTCCAGCCCATGCCGCCATCCGCGATGGGGTCGAGTAGGAACGGACTCACCAGGCCGCTGATGTGGTTCTCGGAGAAGCGAAAGAACAGGATGAACAGCAGGGCAAGGGCGATGCCTGGCTTGGTGAAGAAGCTCGTCACCAGCTCCTGAGTGTTGCCACCAAGGTCCGAGGTCTCCCGTGGCACATCTTCGGCAACCCGGGGCATCGCGAACGCGTTGTAGGCTGCCGCGACCGCAAAGATGCCAGCAATGACCGCCATTGTGACTTGCCAACCCACCAAGTCGTCGCCCAACTCCGCACCAAGGACCCCAGCCAAGACCACCAACAAGCCTTCGCCGCTGATCAACGCAAGTCGCCAGAACGTGCTGCGCACACCGACAAAGGCAGCTTGTTGACCATCGGTCAATCCCAGCATGTACAAGCCGTCCGCAGCGATGTCATGAGTGGCCGAAATGAGCGACATCAGCGCAAACAACACAAGGCTCACCGCAAACCACGTGGGCAGCGACAAGGCAAAAGCAATCGCAATCGTCACCGGGACCAGCGCCGTCTGCATGGCAACCGTCCACCGACGCTTCGTGCTCACCCCATCAACAAACGGGCTCCACAATGCCTTGAGCGCCCAGATGAAGCCGAACCAGCTCGTCCAGAACGTAATTTCGCTGTTGGCAATGCCCAATGTCTTGTACATCGGAACGCTGACCACGTTCACAATCGTGTAGGGCAAACCTTGCACGTAGTACAGCGACGGCACCCAGGTCCACGGCCGCCATCCTGGCAAGTCTCCAGGGCTCGGCAAGCCGCTGGCGTAGGCGGGGTTGGCGGGAGGCACACGATCATCAGAGTTCGACATGCGGCGAACCCTACGGCATTCCGACTCCCCCGACCAGCGCCAACCCAATACAGACCGGGGCCGTTCAACAGCCAGGCTTCCCGTGTCCGACCCTCTCTTCGCCGCCAAGATCGACTCGCCCTTGGGCCCAATCACCGTAGTGGCCAGCGCTGCCGGCCTGCGCTCGGTGACTCTCAACGCCTGCCCGTGGGACGACGCATGGACGCTCACCGACATGCCGGATGTGACGGCACAGCTTGGCGAGTATTTCGCCGGAAAGCGAACCGAGTTCGACCTGCCCCTCGACCCTCAAGGCAGCGTCTTTGACCTGGAGGTCTGGCAGCCCCTCACCCACATCCCCTACGGAGAGACCCCCACTTACGGCGAGCTCGCTCGGCAAGTGGGGCGACCCAAAGGGGCGCAGGCGGTGGGCGGTGCGAACGGTCGCAATCCCCTCGCCATCATCATCCCCTGCCATCGGGTCATCGGAAAACGAGGCGCGCTGACCGGGTACGCAGGCGGCCTGGACCGGAAGCGCGCACTGCTCACGCTAGAGGGCTCATTCAGCGAGCCGCTCTCCCTGTTCAGCTAGCCTCGGGTCGCGGGGACCGTCTACGCCCTGAACGGCGACACCGTGCTGAGTCAGGTACTGACAGCCATTAGCGCCAGCGTAGCCTTCGTTGACGATGAGTACGCGCTCAATGCCCGCATGATGAATGAGTTTCGCACACATCATGCAGGGTTCACCCGTCACAATAAGCCATGCCGACTGTGTGGAGACGCCATTGGCAGCAGCATTGCAGATCACGTTCATCTCCGCGTGATGACAGCCAATCTCCATGCGTGTACCGCTCTTGACGCCCTGTGTGTCACGCAAGCAGACGTCGCCGCCGCACAGCTCGCCCCCACCTCGCGGTCCGCCGTTGTAGCCGTCCATCAAGATGACGTTGCGCGCAGGATCGACCAGCAACGCCCCGAATTTCCGACGCGGACAGTTACTGGCTTTCGCTAGTGCTAAGCATTGCTCAATGCGAATGCGGATGTGTTTTTCGCGCATGGTCTCTCCGTGGGCCCGACTATCCCGCCCACCCGTTTCTGGTTGACCGGCGCACAAACAGCTAATGGCCCGGCCAACCATGGAGTCGCCATGATCATTTTCGGTACCCGTGGGATCACCTACAACCACCAGAAGGGCCAGTTCAGCTGCCCCTCATGCGAGTCCACCAACTACAGCCACAAGCGCGTGCGTCGCTTCTTCACACTGTACTGGATTCCGGTCATTCCACTGGACCTCCTTGGTGAATACATCGAATGTGATGACTGCCGCGGCACCTACAACAACGCGGTCTTGGAGTTTGACCCGAGTGCCGGCAAAGCAGAGTTTGAAGCCGAGTGGCAGCGGGTCATGCGCCGAGTGCTCATCAGCATGATGCTGGCTGACGGCGTTGTCGAAGAAGAAGAGATTGTGGCCATTCAAGATGTCTACGCAAAGCTCTCCGGCGAAGAGCTCACCCGTGACCGCATTGAGAACGAGATGCACCGTGCCCGCACGGACAAGACATCCCTCAAAGACTACTTGGCAGGCGTCGCCGCCACACTCAACGACAGCGGCAGAGAGCTCGTCATCCGCGCCGCACTGATGGTCGCTGCCTCAGACGGCGACATTGCCGAAGAAGAGATGGCCATGCTCGTTGAGCTCGGCAACGCACTCGAAGTTCCGCCCGAGCACTTCAACACCATCCTTCGTGGAGACCAAGGGGCATGACGGCTGTTGCCGCCGCAGTCCTTCATGCGGCGGTGCTCACAGTCTTGGCCGTCGTCTTTGGCAGCCTAGATGGCTCAACAGCAGGGTGTATCTGTGTGATGGGCGCTTGGACCCTGCTCGAAGCACACACACAGACAGGTCACGACGCCACCCAAGACTGGCCTTCGCAGTGGCTCGGACTGGCCATGGCCACGGTGGTCGTTGTCGGCGTGACCTCTATCCAGACGGGAACAGGCTGGGGAATCCCCTGGATGGCCGCGGGACTGGCACTCCGAGTCGTCTCCGTCCGCACGCTCGGTCGCGCCTTCGTGACCACGCCACAGTCCCTCACGAAGCCCGTGACTCACGGCATCTACGGCGTCATTCGACACCCGTCAGAGCTCGGGCTGTTGTTGCTGCTCACCGGCGTGGTGTGGAGCACCGGGAGTCGGTGGTCGGCCGCACTCGTGCTTGCCGTCGCACTGCCCCTGGTGTTGTGGCGAGTCCACAGAGAAGACCACTGGTGGAGCACGAGCGGCAGCCCAGCCCACGCCAACTACGTGGCCTCAAGACCCGCCTTCTTCCCTGTGTGGGTCAGTCGGTCTTCTCAAGCGGTGCTACGAGAATAGAGACGGTTCCTGGTGTTCCAGCGTCTGCATAGTAGTCGATGAACCGGACCTTGTAGACGTCACCGGTGTTGGTCAACACGGCGAAGGTGGTGTCGGCAGCGGTGACGATGTGCGTGGAGATGTCGTACACCCACCAGTCGGCAAACAGCTCAGCGCCAGCGGTTCCGCTGACCCAGTCGGCGTCGTCGTACGTGACAACGTCGTCGAAGGCCGTGTCCGGGTACGCAATGATGGAGACGTCTTCGTTCGCCCAAGAATCAAAGCGAACAATCGAGACATCCCACTCGTCGCCCAGCGTGGTGAACTGAGTATCGAGGTCCAAGAGGACCGGAATGCGTTCGTGGGTCGCCTGCAAGATCAACAGCATGCTGCCGTCGTCGTACGACTCCACTACCGCATTGACCGGCTCTGCCGCCGTATCTGCATCAACTGTGTTAGAGTCGCCGTCTACATCGTCAAGCAATGACGGTGCGCAGCCAACGAACAAGAAAGAGACGAGACTGAGAACCCTCATGGGGCCTCCTTTGGTAGGGCGCCGAGGCGCAGGTCGAAGCCGGCCGTCAACCTACGAGGTGATAGCGGGTCCGTGACAACATTGCCTGCATCAAAAACGTTGTCGATCCCTGCATTCCAGTGTGCACGGCGACCGATAGCACCGGTGACCCGCAGGTCCACTAGGCCTACGGGCGAGCCCCACAGGATGTCCGCAGGGGCATCTACAGACGCATCCACCGCGTAGTAGGGCCGGCGTGACGTCAGCGCGCCTCGGGCGACCACAACGACCTTGTCCGGGCTTCCCGCACGGACCGTTCCGGAAAGACGGTGTGCGGCGCGCCCTGGCAGAGGTCCCTTGCGTGCGAGGTCGCGAGTCAGCAGACCCGTCCACGCCACACCCACGTTGAATTCCTTGGCCAGGTCACCCTTCAGACCCAACTCAACGCCGCTCAACCGCGCGCGACCAATATTGGTGTAGCCAAAGCGGATGCCTTGGCCGTTCTCACCAGGGTCGAGCGTGTCGATTGCAATGAGATTGCTGGCCTGGGTGTGAAACCCCGAAGCACTGAGCCAGGCGTCACCAATCTGGTACTCAAAGCCACCGTCCGCCGTGACAGAACGCTCGGGCTGTAGATCGGGATTACCGGAGACAACGTAGCCCTGACCTGGGTTTTCAAACCGAAGCAACAGCTCGCGTAGAGAGGGAGCTCGGTAGCCTTGACCTACGCTGGCTCGGACCACAATGCCGTCACTTGGGTCCCAGCGGGCAGCGAGCTTCGGCGCGATTGCAGCACCAAACCACTCATCGGCCTCTACGCGCACACCCGGCGTGACTACAACCGGAACAGACGGCAGACTCCACCGGTCTTGGGCGAAAATAGCGCCGCGTAGACGACGGCCATCCCCTTCTGCCAGCCGGTCTGCCGACAGCTCACGCCACTCACCGTCCATGCCAATCGCGAGTGCATGCCCGCCGCCCATGGAGCGGTCCATACGAACCACACCCGTGAGCGTGCTCTCCATGGTCTCTTCGTACGCATCGAGCCCGTCTGAGCCGCGCTGGTCGATCAGGAACTGGTCCCGGTAGACCGCTCCTCGAAGGCCGCCTGACAGCTTGGTGCGCTCGCCAACGAGGCTGGTCACATTGACGCCACCGCGGTGGTCTTCGGTCCGCGTGGTGCGGTCGAGCACCGCTCCGCCTGCAGCGCCGTCAACACCCACCAAGTCGCGCAGCTGCGAAGACGCATCCACAACCACAGTCAGCTCTGGGGACGGGGTGAACCGAACCTGACCACCGACCTCACCCTGACGCCACTGGCTACCGTTGGTCTGCTCGTCTGACGGGTCCAAGTCCCAGCCGTCCGCGCCGTGAACTCCGCCGGACAGCGTAGCCGCCCACTTTTCACGACGGACCGAGACCGAGCCGGTCACGTCCAAGCTGTTGCGAGTGCCAATCTGAGTACGAATCACACCCGAGAGCGGCTCATCTGGCGACTTGGTGATGATGTGAATCACACCACCGAGAGCGTCACTTCCGTACACCGCAGACGCAGGCCCTTTCACAATCTCAATGCGCGCGATGTTCTCAATCGGAAGGCGCGACAGATCGATGACGCCATCTTTCTGGCCGACCATGCGAACACCGTCCACCAGCACCAGCGTCTGATCGGCTTCCATTCCGCGGAGCCGCACCTCAGCGCCGAACCGGCCAAGCTGGACGTCAACGCCTGGATGGGTCGCCAACACATCCGCGACAGTCCGAGCGCCACCCAGAACGATCTCTTCGTTGTCGATCACCTCGACCGCTACCGCAAGCTCACCACGAGGCGCACCCGAACCCGAGGCGCTGACCACGATGACCGCGTCTGCGTCGACGTCTGCATCGGAGTCCTGCGCGAAGGCGAGGAGGCTGGCGAGTAAAAGAAGCATGGTCTGTAAACAAGAACCGTGTGGCTGGTACGTCCCTTGACTCGACAAGGAGCCTGTGTCGGCCCCGGCGCAACCGAATGCAGCGCATGAGACGTCGTGGACGCGTTCTCCTAACCGCCAACCCGCCCATTGAAAATGACTATCAATACAGACGCGACAGTTCGTCACCAGGCATCGATCCCCACTTACACAAACTGTACACACCCTCACCGGTACACCACGGTGAATGTGGTGGATGCAACCTACAGAACAAGGGCCAGGAGGGCCCATGTCGCTTCGTTTCTTATTCACAATTCCTGTGCTCTGTGTCCTGACAGGATGCTTTGAATCTCCACCGTTCGGTGTCGACGCTGACGGGGGCAACACAACGGGACTCGAGGCCCCTCCAGACGACTTCGAACCTACCGACGCCGCCAATGCCCTGGTGGCGGACCAGACGCGCCAAGACCTTCTCAATGCCGGTATTCGCGCTGTTGACGACGCTCCGGTGGTCTCCGACGCCCTCTTCGACCTGGGTCAAGCCCTCGCGTTCGACAAGACATTGTCTGGCAACCGGAACATCAGCTGCTTGACCTGTCACCACCCGAGCCTCGGCACGGATGACGACCGGTCCCTCCCGGCTGGAGAAGGCGCAGTGGGACTAGGTTCCACCCGCTCAGACGACCCCCTCGTGCCCCGGACCGCCCCACCACTATTCAACCTACACACGGCTCAAACCCTCATGTGGGATGGCCGAATTCAAGAAGGACGCAATGGACGCTTTATCACTCCCGCAGGCGACGACCTCACCGACGAGATGCAAGAGGTGTTCACCTTTGGCGCAGTATCTGCGCAGGCCATGTTCCCAGTGCTCAACCGCACCGAAATGCGCGGTGAAGTTGGCGACAACGAGCTCGCCAATCTTTCTGATGACGACCCACAAGCGATCTGGGCTGGCCTCATGACACGCCTTGCGGCGGTACCCGAGTACCCCGCACTGTTTGAGGCCGCGTACCCAGGAACCGACTTCGACGACATGACATTCGCCCATGCGGCAAATGCTATCGCCGGCTTTGAAGTCGGTGCATTCCAGAGCAACGACTCACGCTTCGAGCGCTTCATGCGCGGCGAGAACACCTTGACCCAAGCCGAGCTGGACGGCGCCGAAGCCTTTGTTGCCAGTGGGTGCGCTCGGTGCCACAACGGCGAAGGCCTGTCAGACCAAGCGCTGCACAACACCGCCCTCGCACAGATCGGCCCAGGAACCGGCGACGGCACGAACGGACGCGAGGACTTTGGCGGCGGCGCAGTGGGCACTGGCCCTCGCTACAGCTTCCGCACTCCGCCACTCACAAATGTGGCCATGACCGGTCCTTGGGGCCACGGCGGGCAGTTCAACGAACTCGACGAGTTCGTCGACCACTACAACAATCCAGCCGGCTCGCTCAACGCATACGACCCGTCCGATCACATCAACAATCGCGCCCTCTGGCCACTACATTTCGACGGATCAGACGCTCAAATCATCGCCACAATTGACCCACAAGCGGCGGCACAGCGAGGTCAAGGCGGCGGACCAGGCGGAGGCGGCGGACCAGGCGGAGGTGGCACCATTGCATCCGGGGCGATTGTTGAGTTTCTCAACACTCTGACCTCGCCAAGCGCACGAGAGCTCGACTGGACCGTTCCAGACAGTGTCCCGAGTGGGCTGAGCGTGGACTAAACAACGGTTGAAAGGCCACTACAAAAAACAGCCGACTTCGTTAGAAGCCGGCTGCTTTGAGATGGTGCGGAAGGGGGGAATCGAACCCCCACGCCGATGAAGGCACAGGATTCTGAGTCCTGCGCGTCTACCAATTCCGCCACTTCCGCAAGGGACGCCTCTCGCATTGAGAGCGCAGCGCTTGTACTCAACCGCCGCATAGGTGTCAAGGATGGGTCGTCGGGTTGCACAGCGCCGCCGATCGGGTGACATCCGCGTCCCTTCAGGAGGACCGGCCATTGGGCTTCTTCGACATATTCATGAACGACGAGAAGAAGATCAAGAAGCACCACCGTCGGCTGACGAATCGGGATGCTCAAGATGAGGACCGTGAAGCAAGCGCACACTGGCTCGCTGATAACGGAACACCTCCGGCGCTTTTGGCGCTGCTATCGCGCTTCGATATGGCGCTAGACCACCAGCTGAAAGACGCTACCGAGAAAGACCTGATTCAGAGTCTGGTCCTCCATCAGGGCACAGACGCCAGCACAGCAGTTCGCCAGTGGCTCAAGCAGTGCAAGGTGACCGCGCGTCCGCTCACGCTGCTGTCGGACATTGAGGGCCCACAAGCCGCTCTGGACGTTGCCTACGAGCTGCTCATGATCGAGCGCGATCAGGACCCATTCAAGCCAGAAAAGAAGAAGAAGCTCTTGATCTGGCTCGCAGAGCGCACCGATTCCCGCAGCGTCGAGTCCGCTGATTTCTACTGTACGGACTTCGACGAAGGCGTTCGCTACGCCGCAGCCGAGGTCCTGATCTCGGAGGCGAGTGAGGCATCACGCCAGGCTCTTGAGCGGGTGATGGTCAACCCTGAAGAAGACAGCAACCGACTCAAAGTGCGAGTGATGGACGTGTTCATCAGTCGCCGTTGGACGCTCGACAATCCAGAAGCCGTCACTGAATTGCCCGAAGGCTATGCTGTTCAAGGAAACCGATTCGCCAAGGTCGGCTAGCGACCCATTGACGACCCGCCCGCAGCCGCCTAGGCTGCGCCCCGCCTCATGGAGAGAGCCCATGCGCTTCGCCGCTTCCCTGATCTTGGTTGCCGCATCCGTCTTTACGGCTGCCTGTGGACCCGACTGCCAAAGTACCTGCCAGAAGCTGTACGCCTCTGATGAGGGCGGCTGCAGTCTGCCCACCCCCGGTCGAGATGCCGCAGAAGCCATCGACAGCTGCGAAGATGAGTGCTCACTCGCTGTCCAGCAACCGGGAAACATCGGCTCATACGACCCGCGCAATCCGTCCAGCGGAACGGTCACCGAGCTTGAGAACGAAAAGCAGGCCGCCGCATGGATGGACTGCATTGCCGAGACTGACTGCACTCTCATCGCTGACGGTCTATGCCAACCCCGTCCCTAAGCCGTGCTCTCGCCGTACTTGCAGCGCTGACTCTCGCGTCCGCCTGTGCGCCTACCTGCGAGACAACCTGTCGCAAGATCGTCCGCTGTGAGCTGGCCGACAACTTCGAGCAGCTCGAATGTGAAGAGTCGTGCACCCGGCAGAGCGCCCTGTTCGAAGTCGAAGACAACAAGACGCTCAGGCAAGCCTTCGCAGCACACCGTCGCTGTGTGACCTCCAGCACCTGCGAAGAGCTAGAAGCCGGCGAGTGCTACGACGAAGACCTGTTTCAGTTCTAGTCTCGCGCGCTATGTGAGACCACACGTCTAAGATTGGGCCCACGCGTGACGTTGCCGCCCCCAACACGTTGTGTGCACCACCGTGGACCCGACACTCCAGGTACAACCATCCGAGTTGGTTGACGATGACGGGACGACGCTGTGGTACCTCGCCCCGGAAGCCCCACCCGGGGCAGTCGGTTTCCTACGGAGCTACGGCACTCGGGGGGCTAGTTTCACGGTTACCAACTGCGATGTCGAACAGTTCATCGACGACGAATAGGCGCGTCGCTACACCATTGACTCCCACGCCGTGGACGAGGGTTGGTCACGCCTAGGGCCTGAAATCAGCACGAACATCCCATCGATGGCACAGCCAGCGCGACATGCGCCCTTCCGGTTGTGCCACAGGCCGGACATGTGCATAATGGGGGTTCGGAGGGCACTGAATCTCTCTGATCGGGGAGATTCCATGGTCCGCACCCTAACGGTCGCGATTGTCGCCGTCCTTCTGTCTACAGCCCAAGCGGTGCCCATTCAACTGACCCACCAAGGCGCCCTAGGCGACGCGGCCGGTGCACCGGTGAACGGCTCCAGCGACATCGTCGTGCGCTTAATGGACGCTCAGTCTGGCGGCAGCCAAGTCTGGACCGACACTTTCTCAGGCGTGCCCATTGCGCAGGGCGTCTACAGCTTGGTCCTAGGAAGCGGCGAGGCCCTCGACACCGACGACCTCACCGGAACTTCCGCAGTCTGGATTGAACTTGGGATCGATGGCCAGGTCATCGGTTCGCGGCTGCAGCTCGTAGAGACGCCGTTTGCGGCTGTCGCTCGTGAGGTACGCGGACCGGTGTACGCCGACAGCGTTGTGGTGGACGGCAACACTGTCATTGACAGCACCGGCGCAGTGTTGGGGTCAGGCCCCACCAACATTACCTGCAACGACGGCGAGACCGTGGTGCAGACGGGCAGCACCTGGGCCTGCGCGGCCAATACGCTCACCCAGTCCGAGGTGGCCGCGGCCATCGAGGCAGCGCCGGTAGATCTACACATCAACACCCGACTTGGCGGTCAGCAACTCCACCAATCGCAGAACATCCGGACCATCTACACCAAGGCCAACGCCGACGCCCGCTGTGGCAGCGCTACCGCCGTGCACGTGCCGTGGAGCTGGCGAGGCAGGACGGGCAACGCCATCTGTGCCGGCGACGCCCGCGGCCTCACCACCTGTGCCAGCGTCCCCTTCGTCTACATCACCAACGCAAACGGCTCTGGTAGCTACGACCCCGGCAACCTAAGCTGCAGCGACACAGTGAACTTCCCCTGGCCATGGGGCTCCCAATACAGCGCTCCCAACAGCCTCTCCGCGGAGTGGGGCCACGGCAACACCTACGTGGTCTGCTGTCAGTGAACGTCCTGATTCTAGCGTCGGCCCTCGCGGGTCCAGTCACCGCCGACACACAGCAGCTGGTATTGGCGACGGCGGCTGACGCAGACAGCTCTACCGCTGTGATGACCCGATGGGAGCGCCAAGATGCCGGGTGGACATCCGTCGGTGACCCAGTTCCGGTCCGCCTAGGACGTAGTGGCCTTGCATGGGGGCGCGGTGTTCACGACCCGCAGGACGGCATTCAAAAGGTCGAGGGCGACTGGCGCGCACCCATGGGAGCCTTCGCACTCGGAGCGGTCTTTGGTGCCAATGACGCCGCTCCAGAAGGATCTACCTGGCCGTACATTCACGTCACCAGCCACGACCTATTCGTCGAAGACCCTGCGGATATTCGGTACAACCAGCACGTTGTGGCGCCCGGAGAGCCTGGAAGCCGACCGCTCACCGAGTGGGAACAGCGTCATCAGATGCGGCAAGACGACCCCGCTCACGCACTCAAGATGTTCATCGCACACAACGCCATGCCCACCGTCTCGGGAGCCGGAAGCGCCATCTTCTTTCATGTGTGGCGACGAGACGGGGACCGCCCCACCGCCGGATGTACGGCGATGGCCAGACCCGACCTAGAAGCCATGATTACGTGGCTTCGCACAGATGCGCAGCCAGTCTACGTGCTGCTGACCGAGTCCGAACACACGCGCCTGGCGGCGGACTGGGGCCTACCCAGTGTCGACGCCTCCAACTGAGCGCTGTGCTACTCGCTGTAGCTAATCACAACCAAGCCATCGCCGGATGAATCACAGTTCACTCCGTAGACTCCGCCAATTCCGCCGTAGCCAATCGCTGCATCGCCGGAGGTTCCCACGCCCCCGTAGTTGACCGCGCTGGTTCCGGGCGGAATGCGCGACGTGAAGGCAGCAGCCTCCATGACTACGGTGCCGGCTTGAACACCTGTACCCAGGGCGTAACCAGTACCCCCTTCACCCGCCTGATATGACGAATTAGTCGTGGACCGAAGGTGCAGCACTCCACCGGAATAGCCGCCCCCACCGCCGCCTTCCCACGCTGAGTTTCCAGCCGAAGCAGTCAGTACTCCAGTTCCGCCACCATTCACGGTGTCATTGCCGCTTCCACCATAAGTATAGCCGCTCGAACCGCCACCGCCGCCGGCCACCAAGATCGCGTTGGATTGGTTTGCTGGCCCCAAGAACAGACCGGAGAGACCACCACCACCGCCAACAGCACATGCCGAGGCATTTCCGTAGGGCGCACCCGCAAAACCGTAGGCATTCTGGCTACCGCCGCTGCCGGACTGAGTGTTGCGAATGCCTCCTTGGCCGACAACTACCGTGTAGGTGGTTCCCGCGGAGGCAAGGACGGTCGCTTTGGAGTACCCCCCCGCACCGCCATCGCGCGAGTTGTACCCAGAACCGCCACCGGCCCCCCATGCCTCTACGACAAGAGTGCCGCATCCAGACGGGACAATGAAGGACTGGTCGCTGCCGGTCGCTGTGAACGTCTGATTCGCGGGAGTACAGGTTCCCGAGCTACCGCCGGTGCCTACCGCAGTCCAACTTGTACCATCGCAGACCTGAACCTGACCACGGTAGCGCAGGGTCCCGGTAGCGGCCGAGTTGCAGACCGTCTGTAAACCATCATCCGAGATATTGATCGGCCCCCGAAGTGCGCTCACTACCGACGTCAGTGGTGTTCGTGGGCTCAGCTCGTCTGTCGCGCCAACGGTAATACCCAGTGTGTAGGTCCCATTGGCAAAGTCGAGGTCGTGAAGGGTGGGGTTGTTGTCGCCGAGGACTGTCGCGTAGTAGCCGCCGGAGAAGCTGATCGTGTCAGTCTCCGCCCACGCCGACGAAGCGCCGCTGTAGACCGTGAATGTGACGTCGTGTTGTCCTTCCAGAGGCGTTCCGTCCACGTCGAGCAGACGTCCCTGCTGAACAAGCGTGGTTCCCCCTGCCCAGGCACTGACTGGCAAACAAAGCAACGCCATCAAAGTCAAACGCATCATTGCAACCCCCGTTTCTCCGCGACTGTACCAGCAGCGACCGTCCGAGCCAACGCTATCACTCCGTATCGCGCCAGAATGACCCGATTTGCTGCTTGAGCACGCGAGCTGCCCCCGCAGCAGTGGCGGGACTGGTGGCGCCAAACAGGCCTCCCAGGACCGCCGTTCCGTAGCCAAGGGCCGCGAGCTGACCGGCACGGTCCACATTCACTCCACCGAGTCCAAGGACGGATCGGCCACCGGCGAGTGTTGCAAATCCGTCGATATTCAGCGCCTCTCCGAGCAGAGCCTTGCTCGTCGGTGTCCACACCGGCGACAAAAATGCGTAGGTAGCACCCGACCCAAAGGCCCGGTCAAGACCCTCCGCATCATGACAAGAGACGCCAACGAGCGTACCCGTCGGAATGGGCTGGTGGTCCGCCACATGGACCCCGTCCCCTGCAGCACCCGTACTCTTGCTGTGCACAATAGCGAGACTGCCGCCGTCCTGAACCACATGCACAAGCGTCTGCAAGGCCAGTGCGCTCACACCAGGCTCGCGCAGCACCACCGCATCCACATGCGGAGCAATCGCTACAAGCCAAGGCATCAACTCTCGACCATCACCAGGCGTAATGGCGACGAGGCGCAGCTTCACGAGCCAATCACGCCGTCGAGGGGTGATGACGCCGACGCGTACAGCTTCTTCGGCATGCGTCCTGCTTCAAAGGCCATGCGACCGGCACGTACAGCCAGGTTCATCGCTTCCGCCATGGCGACCGGGTTCTTAGACCCCGCAATCGCGGTGTTCATGAGCACACCCGACGCACCCAGCTCCATGGCCAACGCCGCATCACTTGGGGTTCCAACGCCGGCATCTACAATGATGGGCACCGTGGACTGCTCAATGATGATGCGCAGGTTGGTGGGGTTGCGAATACCAAGCCCCGAGCCAATGGGTGCTGCGAGCGGCATCACTGCGGCACAGCCAATCTCACCCAGTCTCCAGCACAACACCGGGTCGTCCGAGCAGTAAGGCAGCACCACAAAACCCGCTTGAACCAACTCTCTGGCGGCCTCAAGAGTCCCTTCAGGGTCTGGAAATAGCGTGCGCGGGTCGCCAATGACTTCGAGCTTAATCCAGTTGGTTCCCAGCGCTTCCCGTGCCAGCTTCGCCGTGGTCACGGCATCTTCGGCGGTGTAGCAGCCCGCCGTGTTCGGCAGAAGAGCAATGGACGTTCGGTCGATGAAGTCCAAAATGCTCGAGCCTTCAGGAGCAGCAAGGTCGACGCGACGAATGGCCATGGTGACCATCTGCGTTCCCGACGCCTCGTGACAGGCACGCATCTGGTCAAAGTCCTGGTACTTGCCAGTCCCTACGAGTAGGCGCGACGTGAAAGTGCGGTCGCCGATCTGGAGCATGCGCCCTCCGGGTGAGAGTCGCGCGTAACCCGCGGAATGTGCGTTGACGTTACACGCGAGCCATGCGCATCTTGACCCTGCTCTCTGCCTTGCTGTTGTCCGCGTGCGGTCTCAAACGCATGCTGCCCGAAGGTCCGGTGCTCAAGCCCAATCAACGGGATGCCGCGTTTGGCGAGACCCTAGCCTCAGCGGCCTCCTACACATCGCTGCCTGAGTCGGACGTCCCGGTCCTCCCCTTCATGGTGTTTGGGGTGGCCTACGACCTAGACATTGTGGTGGTCACCGAGCATCCCGTCTGGGACATGACCGAGATCGCTCGAATCGACACCCCAGACGGCCCCTTGTGGCTGGCGAAAGACGCACGGCGTTCCGACCTTGAGCAGATCATCATCGCCGATATCCCCGACCTGTTCACGTGGATGCCCGAGATTCCGGTCCGTCGCGTGCAAGGTACCGTGCGCGTTGAAGACCGCAGCTCAGAGTCGGACCTGGACATGGACATCTTCTACACCAACCCCGACGGCGAGCCGGTCCACATCAGCTACCAGGGCAAGGTGCCAGTAGCCGAGCAGGGCAAGCGCAACGGCTCAACCATGGGCCACTCCCAGGGAACGGTGATGGCAGTGCTCGACCTGCCCGTTCGCAACCTGGCTCGCAGTACAACAGTCCGAATCAACGGCGAGACGCAGAAGGTTCGCAAGATTGCCGGCCTTGTCCCCTTCACAATGGCACTGACGCAGACACAGGCCGGAATCGCGATTGCCGCCATCGCAATGACCCCGCACCCCCCGGCCTTCCCCGATGCTCCGACATCCACCGTAGACCTGACCCACCAGCTGGCAGAAGGCCGGACCGCCACCCAGACGTGGCACGTGGGTCGCGGGTCGAACGGTGCACGACTGGTCCAGCGAAGCGAGCTGCGAACGATTGAGCACCGCTTCATAGGTACCGAATCACTTGAGTGGACCGGTGCTACGGTCCAGCAAGTCGGCAAGGACGAGCCTGCGCTGGTGATCACAGCGAATCCAGCCCTACCAGACCTACGGCGACGCTTCGAGGGTGTCGTCTCAAGCCGATTCGTCATGGACGTGGCCGGGCAGCAGAGCCATGCGACAGGCGAGATTCACGCCGAGTGGGTGGACGACGACGTTGTGGTCCGCATTCGCCCAGACGCACCCTGGTGGGTTGCTGAGAGGCCGATGGACAGCCGAATTCATCAGACGACGAATGGCTTCACCCTGCGCACGGAGCGCGTGGAGAACGAGTAGGCCACAGCGCCACTCACTCTGTTTGCCACAGCCAGCGCGCCGAACGGTGACACGACTTTCGTGGCGCCACACGACCTTGTTGACGGCCGTCTGAGCAGCCGAACGAGTTGGGGCCCTGGAGGGCGCCCGCGTTCAGCCCGTCTCTGCACCATTGGTCTTGAAACTCTAGATTTGCCCACGTACTATCCGTGCAAATCTCCGGGGAGAAACCATGACCGTCGTACTACTAGCGCTAGCTGCATCCTTCGCATCAGCTGCGGACTCGAACGATGATGGCTGTGAAGACAGCTACTTTGATGCCAACGGAGCTTGCGTTGCCAGTAGCGCCGTCATTGGCAGTGGCGCCACCGTCGGGACGGACGCCGTTGTTGGCCCCAACAGCACTGTCGGCACAGACACGAGCCTACAGACAGACACATTTGTGGGCGCTCGGTCTGTCCTTGTGGGACGTGTGGGACTGTCTGGTGCGCGCGTTGTCGGCAACGGAACCATCATTGCCCGCGGCGTCTACATTGACGCGGACCACGCCATTGGTACCGACAACACCATTGGACGAGCCACGACCATTGGTGAGCGGCTGGACACAGGCGCCAACGTCAGTATTGGCTATGGCGCCACCCTTGGAGACGATGTCACCATTGGCGCTGGCGCGGTCATCGGCTCCTTGGTCGGACTTGGTGCGAAGACGGAAGTGGAGGCCAGCGCAACGCTCGCCCGCGGCGTCACCATCGCGGACTCCACAACAGCGGGCACCATTGGTGGTGTGGTGGGACCCAACGTCTCTATCGGCGCTGACAACATCATCGCCACCACCTCCCGCATTCGCAAAGATGCCACCCTAGGCAACGACGTCACCGTGTTGGGCAACGCGCGCATCGCACGCAGCGCAACCATCGCGAATGGCGTGACCATTGGCGCCAACGCACGCATTGGCCCAGGCGCAACGGTCACCGCAACAACGATGGTACCCGACGACGCCGTCATCCCACGCGGCGAGACCTACGACGACCCCAGCTCCGCAGGTACTCAGACCAATCCTGGGGCATCCTGTCAGACCATTCACAACGCCTTTCCAAGCTATGCCAGCGGGCCGTACTGGGTAGATCCCACCGGTGGATCCGCAAACGACGCGGTCCAGGTCTACTGTGAGATGACAGTTTCGGACGGCGGATGGACGCGAATTGCCACCGTGGATGCCTCAGTCTACGTGTGCTCACTAGAGCTGGCGCTAGGCAGCCCGGCCGACGTGCTGAATAGCACCGGTACCGCCTGGTTTGACTCGGCGACCGCTCAGGCATTCGCCGCGAACAATGAAGTCCTCATTGCGAACTCGCCTACCTTCTGGACTCAGTACCGCTCCGACGCCTCCAGCTTTACCTGGGAGGCGGTTGCCGACGGCCGGGTGGGAACGGACACGAACACATCCTATGGAGTCCTGTTCAAGCGGAACTCCGGCTCGAGCTTCTCCGCCTTGCCACAGGGGCAATGCAACGCCATCTCGGGCGGAGATTGCCTAATGGGTGGGTATTCAGGTGGTACCTGGACGAACTCGTTGGGAATCGGCTCCCACACCTCCAGCAATACGCACAACCAGGTGGCCTGCCAATCCGCGATCACCAGCAGCTGGCGAGGTCTCTTGAACCAGAACGGATGGAACCAGTCCGGTGAGGTCTATGTTCGCTGAGACGTCTTGATCTCGCACCCTAGGCCTGTTGGTGGATAAGGCGTTGTCATTGCCCTTGAAACTCGGGGAGTGGCAGCCTATTGTACGGGCCAATCTCCGGGGAGAAACCATGACTGTTGTACTACTCGCGCTCGCTGCATCCTTCGCATCAGCCGCAGACTCGAACGATGATGGCTGCGAAGACAGCTACTTCAATGCGAACGGGGCTTGCGTCGCACTGAGCGCCGTTATCGGCAGTGGTGCCACGGTCGGGACAGACGCGGTTGTTGGAGAAAACGGCAACATCGGCACAGATACGAGCCTAGAGACCGACACGTTCGTGGGCGCACGGTCTGTCCTTGTGGGACGGGTCGCCCTGTCCGGGGCGCGCGTCGTGGGCAATGGAACCGTCATTGGCCGCAGCGTCTTCATTGACGCGGACCACGCCATCGGAACCGACAACACCATCGGACGCAACGCGACCGTCGGTGAACGCCTGGAGACCGGCGCCAACGTCACCATTGGCTACGGAGCCACCCTCGGAGACGATGTCACCATTGGCGCTGGCGCTGTCGTCGGCTCCTTGGCCGGAATTGGTGCCAAGACGGAGCTACAAGCCAGCGCAACGCTTGCCCGCGGCGTCACCATCGCGGACTCCACAACAGCGGCAATCATTGGCGGTGTCGTCGGGCCGAACGTCTCAATTGGCGCGGACAACACCATCGCCACCACCGCACGCATTCGTAAGGATGCCACGCTGGGCGACGAGGTCACGGTCCTGGGCAACGCGCGCATCGCACGCAGTGCGACCATCGGAAACGGCGTCACCATTGGCGCCAATGCACGCATTGGACAGGGCGCAACAGTCACCGCTACGACGGTAGTGCCTGACGGCACAGTCATTCCACGCGGCGAGACCTACGACGACCCTACCGTCGGTGACTTTGCTGGCGGCACCCTGCTCGACTCCGCGGAAATGAGCACAATCAATGCATGGGTTGGAGATGCCAACGCCGAGTGGACGCTCTGCTACAAGCGCTCGGTCAATGGCGCGTCATCCACGACATTTCACAACCTGTGCGACGGGCTGCCGAACACCGTCACCGTCATGACGCTGCCGACGGGCAAAAAGATTGGTGGGTTCACCCCCATCCCGTGGAACACCAGCAGCGGCTACTCGGCTGAAGGCACAAACTCGTCATTCCTGTTTTCACTGACGAACGACTACAAGCACACCCCCGTAAGAACTAGCCATCACATCTACAGAGGTTCGGGACACGGAACGACCTTTGGCGGGGGGCATGACCTCTACATCACCAGCAGCATGACCGTTGGTTACTGCGCTGTGACCTACTCATATGCTTGCCGCCCGGGGTACAGCGGAAACACGTGCCGGACGGACTTCTGCGGCACTACCAGCGGCACAACTCCCATCGACTTCGAAGTCTACTACCGTACCAACTAGACAGTCTGGTGAAGGCTTGACGCTCCACGGCCCAGTGTCGGCTGTGGAGGCGGCGCCCATCTTGCGGGCCTGCCCCCCTACTCGGTGAACGTCGCCTGAACGCCGGAGAGGCCATTCGCAGACCAGAAGGTCGCCGTGAGTTCCCGTCCGTCTCGCGCGGCCCACACGGTCCTTGTGTCCATGTCACTCGGGAAGCCGAAGGGGTCTGCCGCTGACGTGTCCATGTCCGTCCAACCCCCGCCCGACATGCCAAAGAACGCGGCGCGAGAGTCGGGTGTTGTCGGGTTTCCAAAATCAAAATCCGCCCGAACAGCAGTCGCGCTCAGGGCATTGAAGTGTACGGACTGACCCGAGAAGAGTCGGATGTCTTCCCACACCTCGCGGTCCGCCGCATTGACCCGATGGAAGACCAACTCCTGACCACCGACACTCACCGCCAACCGGTCCGCAGCTCGGGCGTCCATGCTGTAGGTCAACGCTTGGCCGTCTGACAGCTCGATACCCACTGTGTATACACGGCCCGTTGCGCTCTGCACGGCATAGTGTCCGTCTACCCGCCTAAGTTCACCGCCAGACGCCGGCTGCTCCACACGAACAAAGTCACCGTTCGGCCGAAGCTCCATGTGAAAGTGTTGCATGCCAGTATCGAGGACGCCCACCGGGCTGGTCTCGGGATGTGGATAAAACCAGTACCCAGCGATGGCCTCGTCGGACACGCCCTCAAGCGTGGCCACGGGAACATCATCCGTGTTCCCTACCTGTGTGACGTCCACCGGTGCACGGCTCACGCCGCCTCCACAGCCCAAGGTCACGGCCACCACAATGGCCGTCCCTACGCCCCCCGCTGCACAGCGAAGCTGCATCAGTGTGTACG
The DNA here is from genome assembly GCA_913061235.1 of uncultured Pseudomonadota bacterium. Taxonomy (GTDB): domain Bacteria; phylum Myxococcota_A; class UBA796; order UBA796; genus CAJXTB01. The sequence goes on from CAJXTB010000031.1 coordinate 66,208, forward strand.
ACGACGCGCGAGTCCGAGGCCCAGAAGTGGCAGGAACCACAGCATGCCAGTCGGGGCCGAGCTGTCACAACCGCACCCGCCAGCAACGACGTCGGTGTCGAGCGGGTCGCCAATGGAGTCATCGCAGGCGTCGCCTACGCCGTTTCCGTCAGAGTCCTCTTGGCCGGGGTTGGGGACGTCGGGACAGTTGTCGGCAGCGGCGACAACGTCGTCACCATCGATGTCGTCGTCACACTCGTCGCCTAGACCGTCGTCATCAAGGTCTGTCTGTTCGGGGTTGGCGAGCTCTGGGCAGTTGTCTTCCCCGTCGAGCACGCCGTCGTCGTCGTCATCGGGGTCGCAGGCGTCTCCGAGTCCGTCTTCGTCGAGGTCCGACTGGTCGGCATTGGCGGCCTCGGGGCAGTTGTCGTCGGCGTCGGCAATGTCGTCACCATCAACGTCTCCGTCACAGGCATCGCCTTCGCCGTCGCTGTCTGCGTCTTCTTGGCCTGCGTTGGCGACGAGGGTGCAGTTGTCGTCAATGTCTAGGACATCGTCGTTGTCGTCGTCATCGTCGCAGGCATCGCCTAGACCGTCGTTGTCGGCGTCTTCCTGCCCGGCGTCGGCGTCTTGTGGGCAGACATCGTCGGCATCTGCGACGTCATCGTTGTCGTCGTCGTCGTCGCAGGCGTCTCCGAGGCCGTCTTCATCGTTGTCACCCTGGTCGGGGTCTGCGAGGTCAGGACACACGTCTTCGTCGTTGAGGACGTCATCGCCGTCGCGGTCGGGGTCACAGGCGTCACCTAGCTGGTCTTCGTCGGCGTCTTCTTGGTTGGGGTCGAAGTCATCTGGACAGATGTCGTCGCCGGCACACAGGCCGTCTTCGTCCGCGTCGTTATCAGCGTCATCTGGGCAAGCGTCCACGTCGCCGCAGATTCCGTCGTCGTCCGCGTCGTTGTTCGGGTCGTCTGGGCAGGCGTCCACGTCGCCGCAGATTCCGTCGTCGTCCGCGTCGTTGTTTGCGTCGTCAGGGCAGGTGTCCACATCGCCGCAGATTCCGTCATTGTCCGCGTCGTTGTTTGGGTCGTCTGGGCAAGCGTCGACGTCGCCGCAGATTCCGTCTTCGTCGGCGTCGTTGTTTGCGTCGTCGGGACAGGCATCGACGTCGCCGCAGATTCCGTCATCATCGGCGTCGTTGTTCGCGTCGTCAGGACAGGCATCGACGTCGCCGCAGATTCCGTCGTCATCCGCGTCGTTGTTTGCGTCATTGGGGCATTCATCGTCGCCGGCACACAGACCGTCGTCGTCGGAGTCGTTGTCCGCGTCGTCTGGGCATTCGTCGACATCGCCGCAGATGCCGTCGGCATCGGAGTCGTTGTCCGCGTCGTCTGGGCATTCGTCGACATCGCCGCAGATTCCGTCGTCGTCCGCGTCGTTGTCTGCGTCATCCGGGCATTCGTCGTCGCCGGCACACAGACCGTCGTCGTCGGCGTCGTTGTCGGGGTCTAGTGGACACGGGTCGTTGTCACCGCACAGGCCATCGTCATCGAGGTCATCGCTGGGGTCGCGCTCGCACTCTTCGTCTACCGTCAGCCGCCTCACAGACACGCTGACACCACCAATGTTGTCCGAAAACGCCGAGTCCGAAATGCCGAACGGCACCTCCTGCTCGTAGGTCACGCAGATCTCGTCACTGACACCGTTCAGGAACCCCAGCTCCTCCGTGCTCCACCGGCCACCACTGCCGCTATGAGACACCAAGCCGAGCTCAGGAGAGTTCGAGTGAAACGGAGTGAACCAGCCCTGGCTGCAGCCTCCGCCCTCCGCGTTGCAGTTCGCCGCGAAGCCCCAGGCGTTCCACGACATGTACTGGTCCCGGACTGGCGTCAGCTCGTAGCAAGCAGCATCCAGATTCAGGCGTTCAGACGCCAAGGACAGCACGTCTACGCGAGAGCCCAAGTTCAGCGTAATGGACTCGCCAGGAGCTAAGTCGCCGGCGACGGCGGTAGCGGAAAGCAGGGACAACAGGCTCAAGAACATGCGTTCTCCTCAAGATATCTGCGCCGGGACACGCACGTGCGCGGACCCGTGGCGTAGCGAATATTAGCGTGTACGACGACGCGCAAGTCCGAGACCCAGCAGCGGCAAGAACCACAGCATGCCGGCCGGGGCGGAGCTGTCACAGCCACACCCGCCAGCAACGACGTCGGTGTCGAGCGGGTCGCCAATGGAGTCATCGCAGG
>CAJXTB010000032.1 GCA_913061235.1 uncultured Pseudomonadota bacterium
TCGTTGTTCGCGTCGTCGGGACACTCATCGACGTCGCCACACAGGCCGTCGTCATCCGCGTCGTTGTTCGCGTCATCCGGGCAGGCATCCACATCACCGCAGATGCCGTCGTCGTCCGCGTCGTTGTTTGCGTCGTCGGGGCAGTCATCCACATCACCGCACAGGCCGTCGTCGTCCGCGTCGTTGTTTGCGTCGTCGGGACACTCATCCACGTCGCCGCACAGGCCATCGTCGTCAGCGTCGTTGTCCGGGTCGTCAGGGCAGGTGTCGTCAGCGGTGCACAGCCCGTCGTCGTCCGCGTCGTTCAGTGGGTCGTTGGGACAGGGGTCTTCACTGGGACACAAGCCGTCGTCGTCTTCGTCTGTGCCGTCTTCGTCTGGGCACAGGTCGCAGGCGTCAGGAATGCCGTCGTCATCTCCGTCTAGGGTGTCGTCACCCAGCGGGCAGATGTCTTGCACGTCTAGGACGCCGTCATCGTCTTCGTCATTGCACAGGCCTTCGCCGCTTCCGACGAGCGGACCCGCGTCTGGGGACAGTTCGTCTACGAAGATGGCCCAATCCGTGCCGTCAACTGGGTTGGGTGTGTGTACCAAGAAGTCGGTATTCAAGCCTTCGAGAGCATACGAACCGCCAGAGGTGTTCGGAAAGACGCGCGTTCCATCGGTCACGGTCAGGTTGTCGACGCCGGACAACAGAACGGGAAGAAAGCCGTAGTCGATGTTGGAATTGCCGCCGTTTTCGCGCAGGTAGACGATGAGTCGTTCTACCGGTTGTTCGAACACGAGCACGTGGGGGCTGCCAAGGTGCAGGACATCCGAGTTTGCGACGGGTGGGTCGAAGTCGGGTGTGTTGAAGGAGTTGCTGCTGTCCGTTGTGCTGTGGCCGCAGCAGGTCGAGAAAGCGGACTGGCAGACCGCCCAGCCCACGCCATTGCTCGTTCCGTACGCCGGGCCCGACGTGCTGAAGAAATCAACGTCGAACTGGCGCTGAGGCGCCTCCTGTGCCGACGCAACCGACACCGCACACAGACCCATCCCTACAAACAAAACACGCATTCTTGCCCCCTCACCCTTGAACGCCGAGAGTACCGCGAAGCGTGTGTGAACGGTTGGAAAAGCCATGGAACCAAAGCTGGGAACGCTTGTCGGAACGGGAGCACAGCCTCACCGTCTCGCCGGGAGTCCCACATGAGCCGCCCAACATCCACCGTCAAGGTCCTCAGAATCGCCGTTCTCTGCAGCGGCCGAATCCTCACGGAACGCTTGATCGATGCCGACGCCAACGTCCGTATTGGCAGTGATTCTCTCAACGATCTGGTCCTGAACAGCGACGCCTTCGGTGCGTCCACCGCGCTGTTCACGTTCACTCCGGCTGGCTACGCGCTGACCACGCTTGCCACCATGAGCGGCAAAGTGACCGTACACGAACAACCGGCATCCATTCGCAGCCTCGTTGCAGACGGTGCGACGTCGGTCAGTCTGTGTCAGGACGACCGCGGAAAGCTGGTCGTTGGCGACACAACGGTGCTGTTCCAGTTCGTGGCTCCCCCTCCAACCGCCGCACATCTTCTGCCCGGCAGCCTGGACTTTCGGCCACGGCTATTCGAAGAAGACGACCCGATTTTTGTTGGGGCAACCGCTATCTTCACGGGTCTCGCCGCCGTCATGTTGGCATGGGTGTACACGAGTCCCCCACCGAGCGTTGTCCAGATGATTGAGCTGGACCCACGCATTGCCCGCGTGTTCTTGCAGCCCACGCCACAGACGCCGGAACCGGCGGTCGAGGTCGACCCCATTGCACCGCCTGTTCCTGCACCCGCGGAGTCCCAGGAGCCCGAAATCGCGGACGTCACGCCACCGGCCGATGGCGTACTGCCGGATGGACGGAACATTGCCGACATGACCGACGAAGAGCGCCTCGAGGAGGTGATGAACAATGACCTGGTCATCGGCATCATCGCGGGTCTCGGAGAAGCCGCTGGCCCCGCTACAGCGGGTGTCTTCGGGCAGCACGACGTCGCCCTCGACAGACTAGACGTCGTATTGGACGGGGTTCAGGGCGTGCGAGTTGCAGACCGATCCGATGACGGTCCGCGCACGGTTGACGGCACGAACAACGGCGACGTAGACATCAGTGGCTTGCACCATTTCCAAGGCGGTAATCCAATAGACATCGAGCAGGTTGTTGTGGAGCTCGAGGGCGAAGTCTACTCCCCAGAGTTCCAGCCAGAGCCCGACATCGAAGACCCAGAAGCCATTCAAGATGCGGTCGAGGCCAACCACGGCCGACTCGTCGCCTGCTACGACCGCATTCTCAAGAACGACCCCACCCTACAGGGACGCGTAGACGTGGAGTTCTACATCTCACAGGGGCGCGTCACACAAGCCGAAGTGTTCGCGGACACCACGCACAATAGCGAGTTCACGGGCTGCCTGACCGGCGCCATCCGACGCATCCGGTTCCCCACAGAGACCACCGGCGAGGTCGTGTTTCCGTTCATCTTCAGTGCACGAAACTAGCGCATCAGCTGAACGGTGAGTGCGGTGTAGTCAGGTCCCGAGTGGTAGCACCACGGGCTTGAGGTGCTGCGGCAGTACACGCGGACCTGCAGCGTGTCACCGACCTCGAAGTAGCTGACCACACTGGTGGCATGACGCCGCCAGCTCGCACTTGGTGCGATGAACGAGTGTGACAGATGCAGCCGTTGGCCGTTCTTCCACGTCTCGACATGGTTTCCATCGCCCGAGTTGTAGGTGATGGTCCGCATGTCGACGCGGTAGTAGCCAGCAGTCTGGAAGGTGAGGCCATTGCTGCCGTCCCACACGAAGTGCTGACCGTTCGAGTCCGTATTGAACGCTTCCCGGTCAAACGTCATGAACTCGTATTGGTTGCTCGAGCTGGAGTACGAGGAAACCGGGTACCATTCGCCCACGATGGGCCCGCCGAACGCCTGGCCATCGACCGAGATCTGACCCGCCTGAAGAGTTCCGACAATCAGTGTGTCTGCGGTAATCCCGGCATCGACCTCAATGCTGCCCGTCGACAAGCTGTCCGTCAGGACATCCGCCAAGATGGTGTCGCCGTCGACCTCTAGACCACTGGTCAACAGACTGTTCGACAGAACATCTCCAAGGACAGCATCGCCACTGACCTCAAGTTCAGACGCGCTGATGTCGGACGCTACGATTGAGTCGGTCGACACGCTTGCAGAGCTGACCGCCCCCGCAACGTTGAGTGAATCACCAGAAATAGTGCCGTTAATCGTTGCGCTATCGGCGCTTAGCGTGGTTGCTTCTACGGTTCCACCGCGCAGGTTGCGAGTCTCTTCGGTGCGAATGGCGAAGGGCACACTGGACAGTGGCGTGGTGCTCTGGACCGCGCCGCCATCAATGACAACCCCGATGTTTACGGCATCTGCGGACAGGTCTTGCGTCTGGAGCGGGACACCAGAGCCCAGAACAAGCGCGAAGTAGCCACCCTGCACTGGAACGTCGGTGAAGGTGTCCGACCACAGCTCGTCGCCAGCGTCATTCGTCAGCTGGACCGTCAGGTTGTGGGCGCCGTCAATCGGCCCACCTGCTGAATCCAGCAGTCTACCAGTGTGGGTCATGGTCATAGGCACAGCCGCCGCTGTGGCCGCCAAGGTCAACGCAAGTACGCCAAATACAAACCGCTTCATGGGTTCTCCCTTCACAATCGTGCGTGAAGGGTACCACCAGAGCGAAGTTCTACCTAAAAGAGGCCGCCGCCGAGTCCACAGCGAATGAAGCCGAGTCCGCCGCACAGCAGGCCGGTGACCAACGCGAGCAAGTGAGCGAGCTGCGCTTGGGGCTTACCGAGGTTGTCGCGGTCAAAGAGCAGCCCAACGGCGCCGGTCACAATCGCGCCAGCAGCAACGACAGCGCCGAACCACTGCACCCAGCCCAGACACGGGAACATGCCCACCACAACAAGGCAGATGACGGTCACGGTGAGACTGGTGGATGCGGACTTCATGGGCGACTCCAAGGTACGCAACACATACGCGCACGATGGGGTCACTATTTCGACGCGCGGTCGTACGGGCAAGGAAGTTGGCTGCTGTGTGGGCTATGAGCGGCGCGTGGAGGTCGAGAATGCAGACGGTTGCAGTCATAGGTGCAGGGACAATGGGACACGGCATTGCGCAGGTCTTCGCAATGGCCAACTACGATGTGACGTTGGTGGACGCGTCAGAGGCGGCCCTCGACAAGGGCCTCGCGGCAGTCGTTCGCAACCTCGACAAGGGCGTGGACCGCGGAAAGGTGACGGAGGAGCAGCGCACGAGCACCTTGGCACGGCTCTCCGGAGCGGCCGACCTGGCAGACGCGGTGGAAGACGCGGACCTGGTCATTGAGGCCGTTCCCGAGTCGCTACAGCTCAAGCAGTCGCTGTTCACACACGCCCAGGCCTCCGCGCCAGACAGCGCCATCTTCGCGACGAACACGTCGTCTCTGTCTGTTGCCAAGATTGCCGGCGTGCTCGACGACCCCAGTCGCGTCATTGGCATGCACTTCTTCAACCCCGTGCACATCATGGCCTTGCTCGAAGTCGTCGTCGGCGAAGACACCCGTGATGACGTGCTCAGTGCCGTGAAGACCGCCGGCGAACGCATTGGAAAAGAGGTCATTGTTGTCCGTGACAGCCCCGGATTTGCGACCTCTCGCTTGGGTGTGTGCTTGGGTATGGAAGCGATTCGCATGGTCGAAGAAGGCGTTGCGAGCCCGGCAGATATCGACAAGGCCATGGTCCTTGGCTACCGCCACCCGATTGGGCCGCTGAAGCTCACGGACTTGGTCGGCCTGGACGTCCGCATGGCTATTGGCGAGTACCTGGCCAAAGAACTCGGAAATGACGCGTTCACTCCTCCGCAGCTGATGCGCGAGATGGTGGCCGCTGGAAACGTTGGCAAGAAGTCCGGCAAGGGCTTCTTCGACTGGAGTGCTTCATGAGTCACGCTGTTCTTGTAGACGCCGTCCGTACACCTATCGGTCGCTTTCAAGGTGGACTGTCCAAGGTCCGCCCAGACGACTTGGCTGCTCACGTCATCAAAGCCCTCACCGAGCGCATGGCGCTGGACCCATCGGTCGTGGAAGAGGTGTTCTTCGGCTGTGCCAACCAGGCCGGTGAAGACAACCGAAACGTGGCTCGCATGGCCCTTCTGCTCGCAGGCTACCCGGACTCTGTGCCCGGAATCACCGTCAATCGCCTGTGTGCGTCCGGCTTGTCTGCGGTCAACCAGGCGGCACGAATGATTGCTGCCGGAGACGCCGACGTCTGCGTTGCTGGGGGCGTTGAGGTCATGTCGCGAGCTCCGTACAGCGTTCCACGCGGACCGAACTTGCCCAAGGCGGGCAACGTCACAATGTGGGACACCACTCTGGGCTGGCGCTACCCGAACCCAAAGATGGCGGAGATGTTCCCCCTCGAAGCCATGGGCGAGACCGCCGAGAACTTGGTCAACAAGTACAGTATCTCCCGCGAAGACCAAGACGCTTTCGCGTTCAACAGTCACCAAAAAGCACTCAAGGCGTGGGAGAACGGCTGGTTCGACAATGAAGTGGTCCCGGTCACCGTTCCCGGCCGCAAGACGAGCACCGTTGTGGACCGTGATGAAGGCCCACGCGCAGACACCGCCCTGGACAAGCTGGCGGCGCTCAGGACCATCTTCCGCACACCCGGAACGGTCACTGCTGGCAACAGCTCCCCCCTCAACGACGGCGCTGCTGCCTTGCTCATTGCAAGTGAGCAGTCCACGGCTGAGCATGGCTGGACACCGCGAGCACGCATCGTTGCCTGTCAGTCCGCAGGCGTCGATCCCACCCTGATGGGCATTGGTCCGGTCCCCGCAACGCAGAAGGCACTTGTACGCGCTGGATGGACCGTGGATGACGTGGACGTGTGGGAGCTCAACGAGGCTTTTGCGTCCCAGTCCCTCGCCGTCATTCGCGAGCTGGGGCTCGACCCGGAGAAGGTGAACCTGAACGGCGGCGCGATTGCCCTAGGCCACCCGCTGGGCTGTTCCGGCGCGCGCATCCTCACCACGCTGCTCAACGTCATGGAACGTACTGGAGCCAAGCGCGGTGCGGCAACGCTCTGCGTGGGTGTGGGTCAGGGCGTGTGTACGCTGATTGAGCGGGTGTAGGGGATTGGCCGTGAGGTCCGTCGTTCGAACCTCACAGCCACCGTTCCTACCGAAGCCACATACTGAAGCTGCCGTCGATCTGGGTTGTGTCATTCGGTGAGTCGTTGCCACACTCCAGGCGAATGCCCGCAAACCCTGGGTGGAAGCCAATCGCAATCTGCGGGACGTCCGTTCGGTTGGAGTCAGACACTCCCGGAGCCGTCGCGCACATGCCCAGCTGCCAGCCGTCAGGACTGGTGCCCTGTGACGAGTTTCCAGAGCCACAGATGTGCCAGCTGCCCCAGTAGCCAGCGTTCGACCAGGTCAGGTACACGGCCGGTGTGGAGCCAATGCCGTCGTAGGTGTAGGCCACGTCCGTCGTGGTGGTGTTGTAGCCAACGGAGTTCATCAGGGCGTCGCGGTCCACGGTGGCCAGGTCGAGTACGGCAGAGGCGGTATGACCACGGGTGACGTCCTCACAGGCGTAGCGGAGCTCGCTGGCGCCTTGCCACATGGCGGTTCCGTCGAACATGCCGAAGTTGGTGCCGTCTAGCAGCACGCCGCCGTTGTCGGAGACGACGGTCGGTGTGTTCATGCCCTGAACGAAGGGGGTCGTGAGGAAGCGGTCGCCTCGGTACACAGACGCTTGGTCACGGGGTCCCGCTTCGAGGTGAGCCACGCGCATCCAGCCGTCGCCGTCACACCAGGCTTCGAAGGCCTCACCCGCATCGGTCGCAATCCAAGTGGTGCCTTCTGAGCCGTCTTGCGGACACTCGGTGACGGTGCAGGAGTCGTCTCCACCAGGAAAGATGAGCGCATCGTCGTCTGTACAGTCGGCGTCGTTGTCGGCGTAGCCGTCTAGGTCACAGACAATGACGATGTCGGAGCCAGGAGCGCCGTAGCCGTCGCCGTCTGAGTCGATGTAGGCGAGGGTGCCGTCGATAGCGTCGTTGTCGACAACCTCGTCGCAGTCGTCGTCAATATCGTTGCACAGCTCGGGGGCACCTGGGAAGGTCAGGCGGCGGTCGTCATCGCAGTCGGTCCCGTCCGCAACGAAGCCGTCCGGGGCTGAACAGGCTTGTTCGATGGTGTCGGGAGAGCCGTAGCGGTCACCGTCGACGTCGGCGTAGTAGGTGTACAGGTTGATGGCGTCTTCGTCGATCTCGCCGTCGCAGTCGTCATCTGCGCTGTTGCAGCGCTCGTCCGCTTCTGGGTAGGCCAAGGCGTCGCCGTCATCACAGTCGGTGCTGTCGGAGACGAAGCCGTCGGGGGCTTCGCAGGCTTGAACTTGCACGTTCTGGGCACCGAATCCGTCTTCGTCGCTGTCGCCGTAGAAGGTCAGTGCGTCGGTGGCGGACTCGTCGGTCTCGCCGTCGCAGTCGTCGTCCGTGCCGTTGCAGGTCTCGGGGGTAAACGGCGCGATGGCGCTGTTGTCGTCGGCGCAGTCGGTCTGGTTGGCCGCGTAGCCGTCGGGCACTTCGCACACCTCAATCGAGCTGCTACCGCGCTGGCCGAAGCCGTCACCGTCGCTGTCTACCCACGCGGGGTTGGTGTCTGCGGCGTCGTCATCAATCTCGCCGTTGCAGTCGTCATCTAGGCCGTTGCACAGCTCGGTGCCGCCGGGGAAGACGCGGTCGCGGGTGTCGTCGCAGTCGGCGTTGTTCTCGACCGCACCCTCGGGTAGCAAGCAGGCGAGCACGGTGTTTTCGGGGTCGCCGTAGTTGTCTTGGTCGGCGTCTACGTAGAAGATGCTGGGGTCTACGGCGTCTTCGTCAACGAAGCCGTCGCAGTTGTCGTCGAGCTCGTTGCAGGTCTCGATGGCACCGGGGAAGGCCTCGTCACGCGAGTCATCGCAGTCTTGGCTGTTGTCGGTGAAGCCGGGAGGAGCGGCACACGCTTCTTCGGTCAGGCTGTCGCTGCCGTAGCCGTCGCCGTCAATGTCCACGTAGAACAGGGTGACGTCTCCGGCGTTGTCGTCAATGTCGCCGTCGCAGTCGTCATCAATACCGTTGCACAGCTCGGGAGCACCTGGGTAGGCGGTGTCCAGGGTGTCGTCGCAGTCGGTCGGGTCGAGGCTCGCACCGTCTGGCAACGCGCACGCGAGGAACGAGGACTCTGGGTCACCGAGGCCGTCACCGTCGGCGTCTGTGTAGAACAGGTCGCCGTCTACAGCGTCGTTGTCGATCAGGCCGTCACAGTCTTCGTCTACGCCGTCGCAGGTCTCGGTGCCGTCGGGGTTGATGTCGTCGTCGCCGTCGTCGCAGTCACCGCCTTGGAGGATGCGGTCGGCAGGGGGGTCACAGGCCATGACGCTGTCGGTCTCGTCACCGAAGCCGTCGCGGTCGCCGTCGCGGTACCAGAGCAAGGCATCCACAGCGTCTTCGTCGATGGCTTCGTTGCAGTTGTTGTCGATTCCGTCGCACAGTTCGTCGGCATCTGGAAAGACCGTGGCGTCGTCATCGTTGCAGTCATCTGCTGCTACAACGCCGTCACCATCGAGGTCTTCGGTGAATGAGATATCTTCAATTGTCTTGCGACAAGCGGACACTGCTAACAGCAGAGCCAACGGCCAAATACGCATATGAACCCCCTAACGGCGGCCAGTCTAGCGCATTGCGAGGGGCCTTACGGGAAGAAATTCAAGCAGGTGTCGTTCGCAGTACCCGGCGTCGCCCGGTCCATTGAGCCAATGAAGGTCGAGCTGTAGCACCACGCGTTTGCGATGCCTGGGTCTGCAAACGCACGAGGGTCCAGATTCCACGAGCGACCAACCTGGCCCGTTGTGTAAACGACGGACGCCGCCAAAGGCTCAACGCCTAACGGCGCAAACAGAGAGACCTGCTCGCCGTTACCGTTCGAAAGAGCAACTTGGCCAATGTACGAACCATCCCGCTCCACTCCGAACGCACCCCAGCCCCAGACTGGGTTGTTACCGCGAAAGAACACAGCGTAGCTGTTGTTTGCGATCACAACGTCTGAGGTAACCTCCGCTTCGTTGGAGCTGTCGTGAATCATCAGTCCATCAAGGTTCACCGAAACTCCGGACTGGTTGTACACCTCGACGAACTCGTTGTCGTCATCGAAACCCACCGTATCTGACGGATTGAAACCGACTTCGGTAATGATGACGTCGCCCGCCAACAGGTCGTCTACACACAAAATAGCCGGGCAGCTACCCGTGCCAGAGAACGGGGGAATGTCGAGGGCGAAGCGCGGCTGAATCTTGAACGAGCCGAAGCTGAAGTCGAGCACACCGGTGATGCTGTCGTAGCGGTCTCCCACGACAGGCGTGTCGTTGTAGAAGACGTCATCCACACGGACTTGGGGCCCGCCACCAAGAGGTTCGACCAAGAAGACGCCAAAGTTGTCCGGTCCCAAGACGACCTCGCTTGGGCCAATGGACACCAAGGTGCTCTCGTTGTCTTCTGCCGTTGCCGGGGACGCCAGCGTTGCGTGAGTGACGTCGTTCACCCGCTCATTGTTCAACGTGCCGGTGACCTGAACGGCGTCGGACGCGTTGACAAAGACTTCAGAGAGTGAGCCGGTACCACTCGTAAACTCAATGTACTCGCCGCTGACGGTGACTCGGTCGCCAATCTCGACCTGCGCTACAGTCGTTGTGCCGTCGTAGACGTAGATGCCCGAGTTGGGTCCACCCGCAGCCGACTGAATCCAGAAGCCATTGAGGGTCTGTGGCGAGATCACGCGAACACCGGCGACTCGGACCATGGTGCCTTGGGCCACCGTGCCTTGACGCAGCTGCGGAATGGTCGCGTTGGTGATGATGCCCGTTGGCTCGGTATCGGAGTCGGTGTCTGGGTCCGTATCGGGGTCGGTGTCTGGGTCCGTATCGGGATCGGTGTCTGGGTCGGTGTCCGGATCAGTATCGGGGTCCGTGTCCGCATCCGTGCCTTCGCCGGTGTCCACGTCGTCGGTTCCTTCGGAATCACCGTCTACATAGTCGTCATATGGGCCGGGCAAAAACGGCCAACAACCTGACAAAAGTAACAATGCCCAAGACAACCGCATGTGCTTCTCCCAATCGTAGAGCGCGGGATAGCTCGCTGCCAACCCGCATTCCATGACAGGTCTCACACTCTGGACAGGGCACCGTCAAGACGAATCCTCTCTGGGGTCGGAGAAGAGATGTTCCCAGGGTGCTGTCTGGATGGCCGGCTTCTCTCACCACGCTCGCGCGCCGACGCGGTTCGGCCGGGAACGACTCGCGGGCGCCCACACTCCGCACAACACACGAACTCGGGTCATGAACTACCCAGCGAGATAGGACAGTCATGCGGAACCTCGTTGATTAGTACGCCTGGCTGAAAACCAACTTTCGTCATGCCTTAAGCATGCTTCTCTCGCAGCAGCATCGCGCCACAGCGGAGAGTCACGATGCGACTTCTACCTATTCTTGGGCTTTTAGCAGCCCCATTTGCCAATGCCGCCGACCTGGACAGCAATGGCTGCCAAGACGCCTACGAGACGGACGGAGCCTGCGTAGACACGACTGCCGTCATTGGCACCGACAGTGTTGTTGGAGCCGCCGCAAGCGTTGGAGCCCAGACAGCTTTGGGAGACCGGGTGACCCTGGCCCGCGGTGTCGCGTTGGGTGGACGAGTCAGTCATGCCAACAACCCCATCCTTGTTGGCAACGACACGTTTATCGGACGTCGAAGTAGCATTTCGACTGACCACATGATTGGTACGGACAACACAATCGGTCGTCTTGTGGTCGCTGGGGCCAACCTGACAACAGGCGTAGGTGTGAGCGTTGGCTACGCGAGCCAGGTCGGCCATGACGTTGACCTACTCAACGGAGCGATTGTAGGAAATCTCGTTGAGATTGGTGACTACACCACTGTCGGATTCAACGCCGTCCTGGCCCGCTCCGTCGTGGTTGACAGTGCAGCCAACGCAGGCACGGCGTCTGTCATCGAAGGCATTGTTGGACCCAACACCCACATTGGGACCGATGTGTTCATTCAAGCGGGTGCTCGCGTCCGAAAGGACACCACGATCTCGTCCGGTGCCGACCTGTTCAGTACCGCCAGAGTGGGCCGCGGCGCCCAGATTCTAGCGGACGCCCAAGTTCACGGAATGGTAGGCGCTTACGCGACTATCGGAGCGGGTGCGACTGTGAGCGCTAACGCAATTGTAGGACGTGGCGCCGAGGTCTGCGCCAACTCGGTCCTCGGTGACGGAGAGCGCGTTCAATCCGGCGGAACCCATCCCGAGAGCGGCTGTGCGGCGCTCGCGAGCTGTAAGGACATCCGAGATGCTGGCGGCAGTCCAACGAGCGGTATCTACACAGTCGACCCCGACGGCACTGGGAGTGCGGCTCCGGTGGATGTCTACTGTGACATGAGCACCGAAGGCGGAGGCTGGACCCTTGTAGCCATCAAGGGTGTTGACCCAACCAACACGGCAGAGCAGGCTGATGGTCCCGCAGGCGCTATCGACGCCAGCGGCACGAATGCGAACGCCACCAGCTACAAGGCCTTCCCGTCAGCCACCATCTGGTCGCTGATCACCGAGACCGCCCGAATCCGTTCAGCAGACGACACCGCCCATGTCTTCTGGCGCCCTATTGGTGGCCCCTACAACCTGTTCTCACAGCTAGGGGGGCAACAGCAATGCCGCGCGGAGCTCATTGACCCGTGGAGCGTGACCTTCTCGGAGACGTGTTGTCACAAGGGTGGCTTCAACACGTGGTCGTCGCAGGCCGGCGTCACCATGTGCGGATTCGGCTACCAGTGGTCCGACACCCGGGGCACGCGCAACCAATTCGATGGCTACACCATCTGGGTGCGGTAGTCCTTTGGAACGGGTGGTGAGGCCCCGAAAGCGAGGGCCTCAACCAGCGCAGGCAGCCTGCTGGACGCCACAGGAGGCGTAATGCCTGCGATGGCGGCCTTGGATGCGGCGTAGTTGACCAGGCCCTTCTGGCCGTCGAACGCGGCGACGGAAGCGGTCTGGACGAGGAGCCCGGCGAATACGCGCCAGAGTTCCCTGCGGCGGCCACTAGCGGACGTACCACCACGAATCGTGGTTCCAGCTATTGTTCCCGCCCATGCCGGTACCCCAGTAGGTTCCGAGGGTGGTGGAGTGCAACAGCGCGAGGTAGGCGGCACTTCCGTTGGTTCGCGTGTACCACTGAGTGGTGCTGCATGCGTTGGACGTACCACCGCCTGAAAAGCCACCGCTCGTCGTGGTTCGGTAGTTGAATCCGGTGGCGAGGCCCACGCACGGAAGCGGGCCGCTGTTGAAGCCAGGGTGCCCATTCGCGTATTGGTAGACGACAATCTTGTTTGCGCTGGCGGCGGTGGCCGGGACTGCGGAGTCGAGCGTGACCATCATCTCTGTGTGCGGCAGATTGGGGAGAATTCGGCCAGCAGCGCTGTACAACGCGTTGGGATCCCCGCGATTCGGGTCATAGGTCCCCTGGTCGGAGAAGAAGCCGGTAGCGCCCGAGTTGCTATTGACGTGGCCGAAGAAGGTCCAGCCTCCTCCGTCTGTGGTCATGTCACAGTACACGTCAAACGCATCCGCTCCGCCGTCCCCGTCCGGGTCAATGCTGTAGACGCCGTCTGCTGCACTTGGGTTTGACACTTTGATGGTCTGGCAAGAGGTAGACACAATGCAGCCTTCAACCGGCCACGTACCGTCCCCCACCACCTGTGAACCGCTGGGAAGCGTGTTCCCAGCACAGACCTCGCCGCCGCGAGCCACCGAAGCGCCCGCCTCCACTGTGGCCCCAGCTCCGACCCTCGCTGTGGGAGCTACGCGGCCGTAGACCGTGGCTCCTGCTTCGATGACAGCACCGCGACCAATACGAGCCGTCGACTCAATCGCCGCACCTGCACCAATATCGGCCTGTTTACGGACACGCGCACCCAGTTCAATGCGTGAGCCCGCAGCAATGAGCACATCGGGTCCAACAATGCCGTTGACCGCAGCGCCATCACCGGAGTTGGCACCGTTCAAAATCGTTACGCTACGGGCGACAACCGCGCCGTCCCCCAAAGTCGCGAAGTCTCCGATGGTGACCAGGTTACCGGCCACGGCATTGGCGCCAATCGTGACATCGTCACCCACCTGCGCTGCGTACCCAATCGTTCCACCGGCGGCGACGGTCAGGCGCGCACCTGCAACAGCGGACCGTCCAATCGTGACGTCATTTCCAAGCACATGGTCTGCGCCAAGCTGAGCACCACGACCAATGACCGTGTTGGCTCCAATCGGGAGGGGGTTGCTTGAGTGAGCGACACGTCCGGCAAGCGATGCACGCGAGGCCACCACGACATTTGACCCCAGAGCAACTTCGGGTCCAATCGTGGCTTCTTCGCGCACCTGAGCGTTGGCGCCCACCGAGCTCGAGCCATCGACAGTTGCATCTACGTCTACACAGGCTCCATTGCCGGCGAACTCATCTTGGCAACCGTCGCCGTTGCTGTCCGCAGCAAGCGCCACGGAGCTGGTGACCAAGCCGAACACCACACTACGCATCATCATATGTTCTCCCCGATTCTCTATCGACTTAGTCTACCACTCGGAGCAATCTCCAGAACGACTACTCGCTCCTTACATCGAGGCGGTTACGCGGTTCTAGAGAATGTCGCTCCGTGCTGTAGACGGCCGACTTGCGGAGCCCGAACCACAAGTCGACCGTCGGCGTCTCACACCATGCGCAGGGCACCATCAAGACGAATCGTCTGAGCGTTCAAGTACGGGGTGTCCAGAATGCTCTGAACGAACTCTGCGTACTCTTCCGGGAAGCCCAAACGTGAGGGGTTCGGAACGGACTTGGCGAGGGACTCGCGAATAGCCTCGGGCACGGTCTGCATCATGGGCGTGTCGAACACACCGGGAGCGATGGTGACAACGCGGATGCCATTGCGAGCCAAGTCACGGGCCAGAGGAAGCGTCATGCCTGCGATGGCGGCCTTGGATGCGGCGTAGCCGACCTGACCCTTCTGGCCGTCGAATGCGGCCACGGAAGCAGTGTGGACGAGCACGCCACGCTGGTTCGCGTCGTCTGCGTCTTGGCTGCACATCTTGGCGGCGGCCAAGCGGGCGACGTTGAACGTGCCGATGAGGTTGATGCTGATGATCTTGCTAAACAAGTCCAACTTGTGAGGACTGCCATCACGACCCACGGTCTTTGCGGCCCAGCCAACGCCGGCACAACACACCGAAGCACGCAGGGGAGCGGCGGCAGCGGCGAGCTCAATGGCTTCGGCGACGGCGACTTCATCCGTAACGTCAGCCTTGTGGAAGACCACGTTGCTGCCGAGCTCTTTGGCCAAGGCCATGCCGCGCTCTTCGTCCAGGTCAATGGCGACCACGCGGGTCATGTACTGAGCAAGCCGGCGAACCGTTGCCGCTCCAAGTCCACTCGCTCCACCCGTCACTACTGCTGATGCCGATTCCCAAGCCATGATGCCTCCAGATACGTTGGCGGCGCGCGTATCCGGTACGGGCCGCTTGGACCGACATCAGACGGGCGCGTTTTGTAAAAGCGCGACAGCTCATGATGCTGAGCACGTGGACGACGGCATCTCAGTGCACACTTTATGAACAAGGCGTCCACCGTCCAGCCAGACGCTGAGCCACTCCAGCACAGCGTTGTGATTTGGCACACCTGTGCATACAGGACTGTGTGATTCGCCCCACTACCTACGGAAGAAAGGAAGTAATGGGTTGATTAGGCGGTGGCCCGCCCCTTGCAGTGGTCTAGCTCCTACCGGAGATAGAATGACCCGCAGCACAAATGACAGCCCCACCAGCGAACTGCTCAACACGGCACCACCAGCCGTCAACGCAACACCAGCTGTCAAAGCACCACTAGCTGTCAAAGCACCACCAGTGGTCGAAGCAGCCCTTGTTGCCGAAGCGGCCGACACAGAGACTGGCGTGGTCGAAGATGAGTCGCGTTTCGGCGTCACCATCGGCGCGGGTCGTCGTCGTGGCAAGGCCTATGCGCCTGACAGTGACCTGAAGGGCTCGCTACGACGCATGCCGAACCGCCAGTACCTTGACCTGATCACGCCGCTGCACGTGGAGCTACTGAAGCTACAGAACCACGTCAAAGAGACCGGCGAGCGCGTCCTGGCTATCTTCGAGGGACGCGATGCCGCAGGCAAGGGCGGCACCATCAAGCGGTTCGTCGAGCACATGAACCCTCGCGGCTGCCGCGTCATTGCTCTTGAAAAGCCCAGCAATGTCGAGCAGACCCAGTGGTACTTTCAGCGGTACGTAGAGCACCTGCCAAGTGCAGGAGAAATCGTGCTTTTCGACCGATCCTGGTACAATCGCGCCGGCGTTGAGCGTGTGATGGGATTCTGCACAGGGGCACAGGTCAAGGACTTCCTTCGCTCGGTTCCCGAGCTTGAGCGCATGTTCATCCGCTCCGGTGTGCGCATGTTCAAGTTCTACTTCTCCGTCAGCAAGGAGGAGCAGAACCGGCGATTTGGCAAGCGCACGACCGACCCGCTCAAGCAATGGAAGCTGTCCCCCATCGACCGGGAATCCCAGAATCACTGGGACGACTACACGGCAGCCAAGGAAGACATGTTCTTCTACACGTCCACCGCCGACAGTCCGTGGGTCATCATCAAGTCCGATGACAAGAAGCGAGCACGAATCAACGCTATTCGGTACTTCCTGTCACGGATGGACTACCCGGGTAAGCGCGAAGAGCTGCTGGCTTACGACACTCGGATTGTCCGCACGGTCGATCAAGAGCTCGGCATCGACTGACGAACGGCAGCGCCGCCGAACGATGCGGTGAGGACCTCTTGGGTCCTCACCGCATCTGTCGGCGCAACCAGGACATCCATGGCTGCCCATGGCGCCAGGAAGTGGGTCAGCTGACGAAGGCGGACCCCACGAATGTGTGCGTCAATGCCCGCAGACTCCAGCGCATCTAGGGTGACCTGTACGTCTCGCACCCGATGAACCGACGCCGCTACAACCAGCGACCGTCCAGCGCGGGCGCGCCACTCTGCGACCACGTCCCACACCAGAACCAGAGCCACGACGACCGTGCCAGGGTTCAGGTACAGCGGCGTGTCTGCGTCGGTCGACGTCCACCACACCGCACAAATCACCGCACTGAACGCAACACCAGCGGCCACTGCGCGCCACCGGTCGCGCTCAAACCCTTTGCTGTCCGCTACCTGCTCACCAAACGTCGCTTCGGGTTGGGACTGCAGGAGTCCCAGGATCACTGTGGTCCCCAAGATAGCGAGTCCCGTTGCGGCCAATCCCGTGTAGCTCCATAGGCCAGGCGCCATCAGAGCGAGAAATAACAGACCATTCAGGCCGAACGAGAACGGCACAATGCCTGCCGTAGACAGCCACATTCCTGTCTTTCCGCGCGCATTGACCAACCAAAACGTCGCCACGCTGACCACCGCGACAGAGATGGCGACCGGCAGCACATCATCCAGGGTCAAGACGTCCATATGAGACACAACCGGACCTAGGGTCAGCAGCTCCACGAACAGCTCTGCCCCAACGAACCACACAAACAGCGCGCCAAGACCAAGACGGCCCATCTGCATGGCCGTCCAACCCACAAGCGCACTCGCGCCCGTCATGGTGAACACAAACACGATGCGCCAAAGCCAGCCTGGCTCAATCACGACCGACAGGTAGCCAACTCTCATCTGCTCCAGCCCAACCGCCATCCCGTAGGCCTGAGTCAGACAGATAGCGAACCAAGCCACCCGCACCGCCAAGTCCACACGAGAGCGGTCCGCCCCAACAACCCGCAGCCTGCGCCAAGCCGGCACCACCAGAAGAGCCAACTCCACGACAACAAACGCCGTCACCCAGGGAGCCAAAGCCATGACACCAATCGAGAACATCCCCGACCCAAGGTCGTACATCTCCCACAACAAATACCGGTCAACCCCCGGTACCAGGATGCGATGTACTCCCCAAAAGACCAGCAGCCCCAACCCCGTCACAATCAAACGCCAAAGCCTGTCGCTCAACACCCCTCCCCAACCAAGCACTCACCAACCCAAGCATAGACCAGGCACACCCCACCCCCGACGCGAAGCAGCGCGATGCGAAGCAGGAGACGTCAACGTTGCGAAGCAACGTCAAAGCCTACCTACAGCCCCCCGAGGGGCGGGAGAGTGGGTACGAGGCAAGGAGCCAACGCCGACGCGTAGCTCGCTACGCTAGAAGTGCAGCGACGCAGAATCGTGCCTGCTATCCCGCCACTCGGAGGCGAGGAGCAAGCGCCGAAGCGTGCTCGCTACGTGAAGGGGTGCAGCGACGCCGAATCGCGCCGCGTATCGCCTATCGGGGCCCCCAGGGGTTGCCACCGCGGCGTAACGTCTCTTCGAGGTCATCACTGGGACCCGCGCCGTCATCGCCATCATCCATGCCTTCCGGCAAAATCAAGTCGTTCACGACAGGCTCGGCAGGCACTTCCTCGACAACGTCCTCAATGACGTCTTCCACAATGTCCTCTGCCTGGTCCACGGGCGCCTCATCAGCAGGCATTGTCCACGGACTGTCGCCTGGAGTCGGACGCTCCATTGGAGCCGGTGCATCTGGAGTGGCCGTCGGGAGGGTCGGCTGGATGCGTGGCGCTGGGGCCGCTGGAGAGGCTGGGGTCACGGCGGCGGGAGCTGCAGGACCTGGAGCCGGTGGAACCGTGACTTCGACAGGAGTCGTCTCGGTAATGGTGAACTCAACGCGGCGGTTCGTGGCCCGTCCGGCGGTGGTCCGGTTGGTGTCGATAGGGCGCTCTTGGCCAAATCCACGTGCGTCTAGACGCGAGCTGCTCACGCCCTTACCAACCAAGTAGGTCATGACCGCTTCGGCGCGGGACTGCGACAGACGCTGGTTGTTTGCTGCGTCTCCACGGTCATCTGTATGGCCACCGACCTGAATCTTACGGGCCTGCGGGTTTTCCTTGATGATGCTGGCTACGTCGTCCAGCAAGCCGTAGCTGTCTGGCCGGATGGTCGCGCGACCAGTATCGAAGTTGACGCGCTCGGTGATGCGAATGGCACCGTCAACCACGTACACGCGGCTCGGACAACCGTTGGAGGTCTCAGCCACAGCGTCTTCGGGAATCGGCTCATCCGGACACTCGTCGCGGAAGTCCGGCACCTTGTCGCCATCGCGGTCGGGGCAGCCCTGCATGGCGGGTTCACCCGGTTCATCTGGACACGCATCGTCCTTGTCAGCGGTGCCGTCGCGGTCACTATCGGGGCAGCCGCGCATGTCAGGCGGTCCGAGAATATCGGGGCACTCATCGGTCACGTCTGGCGTGACATCACCGTCATTGTCTGGGTCGGGACAGCCGTCTTCGTCTTCCCATCCGTCCATGTCTTCGACGTCCATTGGACAGCCGTCGGCAAGGTCCAAGATTCCGTCTTCGTCGTTGTCGCTGTCTGGACAACCGTCTTCGTCTTCGAACATGTCGAAGTCTTCTGCCGCAGAGGGGCAGCCGTCTTCCGCATCACGGTAGCCGTCGCCGTCTGCGTCTGGGAAGAGCGGTGCGTAAGTCAGGCCTGCGAACAAGCGGTACTCAGGAGCACCAACGCCAGAACCAGTTCCAAGGCCGACAGTCATGCCGATGCCCTGGGGACTGGTGATTTGAGCGAACAGGTCAGCGGTCGCGAGCGACTGGCGACGTTCGTCCTCTGCGCGCGACAGTCCCATGAGGCCCTGACCTTCAAGACCCACGCGGAAGGCGTCATCTACGCGGTAGTAGACAGTTCCCTTGGCATCGACATCGCTGCCGACGGTGACGTCTCCGATGCTGTCGGAACCGGACAGGGTCAAGCCCACGTTGCCCGCCCAACCAAGCCCCATATCCGTCTCTCCGCCGACTACAGCCACAGCCCCAAAGCTGGTTCCGCGACGAAGTAGCGCATTGCCCGTTCCAGTCGGCAAGGTCAACCGCGGCATCAAGGCGAAGCCGAAGCTGTCGCCATTGTCAACGATGGGGAACAACGCTTGAATGCGGAGATCACCAAAGGCGGGACCTGCAAAGTCCTGACCCGGTGCATCCACGTAGCCGTACGCAGGAATGAAGGCTTCTACGCGGAAAATATCCTTGTAGGTGTAGCCTCCATACAGCGACAGAGCGAGAGTGCTGTCGAGAACAGCGACCTCGGAGCCATCGGAGAACTCGTTGACGACCAACGACTCCGCAATGTTTGCCAGCAAGCCAGCGGACACGCCTTGGGCGGTGAGCGTAGGTGCTTCGGTGAGAATGCCACCGGCACCATGGGAAATGCTTCCAGACGGGTCAAAGGGGTCGCCATCAGCTGCCCAAGCCAACGTGGGCATAGCAATGAACAACACAACCGTTTTAGACCATTGATGCGACATTCGTCCTCCGACCGCGCCGCACCCTAGCCGACTTGGTGCCGTTTCGGTATGCCCTGCCGCATCTGAAGCCCGAATCTGCGGATATCGAGGCTACTTGCGCGGTGGATACTTCCGCAGCTTTCGCTGCAAACTCTGCCGATGCAAGCCCAAACGGCGCGCCGCCTCACTGATGTTTCCGCCGGTGGCAGCGAGTACATACTCAATGTACTCACGCTCGTGGCGGGCAAGAGACGGAGGCGACATGGACACCGTGACGGTCGGGTCGCCTTCGGTCGCTTCAAACGCCTTGACGATGGCATCCGGATCGACAGGCTTGGTCAAGTAGTGCGCGGCACCGAGCTTCACCGCTTCCACGGCGGTCGCAATCGAGCCGTAGCCAGTGAGAACAACAGCGCGGCATTCTGGGAGCAACTCCTTGAGTTCTTTGAGCACCTCCAGACCCCGTTCTCCGGCGAGCCGCAGATCGATCACGGCGTACCCGGGTCGGTGCATGCTAGCGAGACCAATGGCACTCTTGTGGTCAGGGGCGAGAAGTACCTGGAAACCGCGGTCGGTGAACTCCAGCTCCATGGCCTCGCGAAACGCATCATCATCATCGACCACCAGCATCTTCCGCTTCGGTCGGGCTCGTGTGACTTTCATTGGAGTCTCCTAGTTGCAGTTGGAAATGACCACCGCGCTTCCGTGCAGCCAGGTCGGCTCACGTAGCGAAGTCCGCCACCGGTACCGTCGGCTACTGCTCGCGCGACGAACACTCCGAGGCCGGTACCTGTGGCTTTAGTTGTGTAAAAGGGCTCACCCACGCGGTCGTTGTCGTCTGGTAGGCCAGTCCCGTGGTCGCGAACGATGACAGTCGCAAATCCGCGCTTGCACACGAGCTCAATCTCAATCGGTACATCATTGTTGGCTTCGAGCTGGGCTTCGCGAGCGTTCTCGAGAAGGTTGACAAGCCCCTGTACGAAAGCTGTTCGTGGGACTTCGACCTCGGCCTCATCGCTCTCGTCCATCACGTTCACGTCCACCCCGTTTCCGTGAGACCACATGCCGACCGTGTCGTCCACGAAGTCGGACAAAGCGCCTCGCATCAGGTGGCTTGCGGAGGGGTCTCCAGCGCCGATCAACAGCTGCTGCACAATGTCGTTGCACCGAACGAGCTGGGAGCGAATCGCGGCGAGGTCCCCTACGGTGTCCTCGTCTTGATGACGACGCGTCACTCGACGCAACCGAAGGTCGATCGTAGACAAGGGTGTGTTCAACTCATGGGCAGCACCGGCCGCCATGGTGCCGACGGAGCGAAGTCTGTCCGTTGCCGCGGTACGTTCTTGCGACTGTCGCAGCAGCTTCTCCCGCCATCGAAGAGTGCTCGCTAGGCCCACTACGAAGTACGAGACGGTGACGGCCGCAATCGTCAGTGCCACCAAGTTTCCGGCCACTAGCAACGCTGGCTCGCCAAGGACATGGCGCTCCAGGTGCAGAGGCCATTGGGAAAGGTGCAACGCGCCATAGCAGGCAACCACAACCCCGGTGAGACTCGCTGCAAACCGCGCTGGAAGCATGACAGCGCCCATGGCCACGTGGACCATGTACAGCACAATAAACGGGTTGTCGGGCCCACCGGAGAGCAGCAGAAACGTGCTCAACACCGCGACATCTAGCCCAAGCTGGGCAAGCAACACCCGCGGTCCAACCGGCACTGAGACCGACAACCGTCGGATGGCCTGAATGTTCGCGCCAAGCAAGACTGCGGACGCAAGCAGGAGCACCGGAATGCTCCAGCTCGCGTCAAACAAGCGACTAACCACTGTGATGGTCAGCAGTTGAGCGACCAGAGCAACCCAGCGCAGGCGAACAATCCACGTCAGCCAGACCGCGCCCTCTCCCTCACGGGACAACGAATGGCGCCAGTTTGGTATGGATATGATCGACATGGCTTCCCCTATCGTGTGTACGCGAACGCGATTGCAACGGATAGTCGCGCTTTGAGTCGATTCACGTCGAATGCAATGCGCGAGGATGGGTGATGTCCCAGGCCAATTCACATCGCCATTGGAGCATCTTCGCCGCAATGCAACGCAGCAATGAAAGAGCTATCGCTACCTACAACGCGCACTCTAAGCTATACCAAACGGGATTCCCCAGGGGCTACCGTGCCGGACGTCGACCACTTGCTCATTCTCCACGTCGAAGACAACGACGGGGATGCATTCCTGTTCCGGGAACACGTGACCCAAGGCGCCCAGGGATTAATGAGGGTGGAGCGGGTTCGCTCGCTCGCTGAAGCGTATACAGCACTCGTTGTCTGCAAGTACGGTCTGGCAGTTGTAGACCTCACTCTGCCCGACTCCATGGGCTTGCCCACCGTTCAGGGTCTACTCGACCACTCCTCCGAGCTGCCAGTGGTCGTGCTCACTGGACGAGATGACCTCGTCAGCGCGGCGCGCGCCATCCGCTTGGGTGTTCAGGACGTTCTGTTCAAAGGCAACCAGACCCCTGGAGAGCTGATTCGGTCGCTCATCCTATCGGTTGAACGTGCCCAAACGCAGGAGAGCGGCAAGCACCAGCTCTCCTCCAGTGCCCGGGTTCATCCCGCCGCGGCGTCGTCTTCCGAGTCTTCCTGATCGATCACAGTTCCTGGGCTCATATCGCCGCTACGAACGCGCCAGATCAGCAAGCCCACGCAGACGACGAAGAACACCAGCGACCACCACTGCCCTGGAGTGAATCCACCAATGCGGCCGTCCGTGGCTTCGCTTCGGAGAAAGTCCATTGCGAAACGAACGGGTCCGTAGGCGGCTCCGAGCAGGAGTGCGTAGATGCCAGCAGTGCGCGGAACGCGGTCTAGGACGCGGAACACGCCGTACATGCTCAACGACCATAGAGCCTCGTAAAAGCCCATGTCATGCGCTGCGACGACGTTCGGATCGGTCCGACACGGGCCCCAGGCTCCGCCACGGTGATCCGCGTCTACCATGAAGTCAGGCAGCTCTAGGGTGTGCCCTTCGACCGGACGGCAGTGGATGCCAAGGAAGAAGTCGTCTGCGGGTGTACCGGGGTGGTCGTGGGCCACGGTGCAGCCCATGCGTCCAAGGAACCAGCCGATGGTCAGCCCGTAGGCAAGGCAGTCCACATAGGGCCAGACCGGAACTTTGTTCACGCGAAAGTAGATGACCGACAGGGGTACGCAGACCAAAAATCCGCCGAAGCTAGACAGGCCACCCCATGGGTACAGAAACAGACTTGGGTCAGCAGAGTACGCGGCCCAGTCGTACATAAGGCCATACCCAAGCTTTCCGCCCACGAACGTTCCAACGACCAACCAACCGATGAGGCGATTGATAATGTCGGCGTCTAGGCCGAGTCGCTTGGCGCGTTCCGTTGACAGATGGCCACCAATCACGAATCCCAAGGCGACCAGGATACCGAATCCATGGATCGGCAAAGGGCCTATTTGGAAGATTGGAACATCAAAATATGGAATCAGCGGGCCCACACGGTCTCCTCGTCGGCGGCAGGTCGTAACGCGACCAGCGGTGTTAGGGTGCTGTACCCCCATGGCACAGCTCAACTTCGCGCGACGCGAGATCACAACCAAGATTGTCTACTTTGGTGCTCGTAGCTCCGGAGTCAGCACAAACGTTGAGCGCTTAGCCGCGAGCGTACTGCCGTCACGTCGGTCGTCTGTGTTGTCCTTCGCGCCCCCAGGCGACCACCTCCAGACCGTATGCTTTGAGGTCGCTCTAGACGGTCACACCGCGAAGGGTTTTCCCCTTTTCTCAACGATCTACGGTGTTCCTGGTGCACTGCGCCATGTCGGTTTGCGCAACGAAGTGATGGCCTCCGTGGACGCGGTGGTGTTCGTTGCTGACGCCCGGGCAAGCCAGGAATCGGCAAACATCGAGAGCTTACTGGAGCTTGAGCGCGTGCTTCGCGACGTTGGATTCGAGCTCACCGATCTTCCGATGGTCCTTCAGATCAACCACAGTGACGCGGAAGATGCCCGCTCCATGCACAGCGTGGCCATGGATCTCAACCCGTACGGATTTCCGGTTCACGAAGCGTCAGCCATTGACGGAACGGGAGTCCGCGAGACCTTGGACACGGTGATGGGCCTGTTGGCCTTGCGAATTTCGGCAAAGCTCTCAGGAGAGTCTGCCGGGATTCGTCTAGAAGCCCTCCAAGAAAAACAGCCACCGGACCTACAAGAACGGGTCGACGCACACTTAGCCGGTATCCAACGTGCCGAGGCCGAGGCCAAGAGCGCCTCAGACCCACGCCTTCGCTACTCGTCACTAGAACTGTCGAACACCGTACGGGTGCGCTACCAAAACGAGAGTCTTCGCGGCACACGTCCGACCATCATCTTGAGCGCTGAGCTGGAGGGCGAAGACATTGTCTTGGACCTTGTCCACGAGCGCATCAATGGCGGCGAAGCCCAACGCATCAGCGTGGTCATCGAGAACCGCCCTACGGACATGGATGTACTTCCAACACACCAAGCATTGTTGAGCACTACGGTAAGCGCCGTCGCCTCCCTCCCAGAAGTCATCACCTTTCCAGACCCTGAGCCAGAGCCCTCAGACTGGCCACCACTGGCATACGGCATCATCGGCGTGGCTTGCGGTGCCGTGCTCGGCCTCCTAGTAGGCGTGATTCTCCTGTACTGAGGCAAACAACGTGACCCCTTCGATGACCGGCGCTCTGTGGGAACGCACCATTGTCACCGACGAGGCGCTCACCAACGCCCGAGAACAAGGCTTGTCCGAAGTGATGAGCCGCTGTGTCGCCTCGCGCTGGGCGCCTGAAGAGGTGTCGCGAACGGTGTTCGAGCCACCCACGTTGGACCATCTGCACAACCCCCATGACATGCACAACATGGGACCGGCGCTCGACCGACTGCGCAAGGCAACGCACGATGGCGAGCCGATTCGCATCATTACTGACTACGACGTTGACGGCACAACATCATCGCTCATTTTGCAGGCAGCTCTGTCTCTTTCGGCGCCCGGGCACACCCTCGACTACCACATCCCCAACCGCTTGACGGAAGGCTACGGATTCAGCGTTCAGGCGGCTGAAAAGGCCGCTGCAGCAGGTATCAAGCTCATTGTGACCGCCGATATTGGCGTCCGAGACCACGCCGCGGTGCATCGCGCCCGAGAGCTGGGTGTCGATGTTCTGATCTGCGACCACCACCTGCCGGCTGGTGAGAGCGTTCCGAGCGACGCGATTGTGCTGTGCCCGCCTCAGATGGATTGCGACTACCCCAACGCACACCTCGCAGCCTGCGGCGTCAGCCTGAAGGTCGCCCAAGCACTTCTTGAGGGCCGCGCAAACGCAGACCGCATCACCAAGTCCCTGCTCAAGCTTGCCGCCATTGGGACGGTGGCCGACATGGTCCCGCTGACCTCCCTCGAGAACCGTGCCATCGTCACTCTCGGCCTCGCTGAGCTCAATCGGGGCCCCCACTCTGCTGGACTCGCCGCCCTGCTCAACGTCGCTGGGCTGGCGGACCACATTGCTGCCAGTGACCTGGGCTTCCGCATTGGTCCGCGCATCAACGCAGCCGGACGCGTGGCCGACGCAAGCCTCATCGTTCGCCTGCTCACCTGCCGAGACCCCGAACAAGCCAAGGCTCTGGCAGAACAGGTCGAGCAACACAATCGGGACCGCCGAGAGCTGCAAGACACGCTCATCAAGCGGGCCTCCGACCAACTGGGCAGTGACGCTGGAAGCTTTGTCGTGGTTGCCGGACACGAAAACGACGGCTGGCACCGTGGCGTTGTTGGAATCGTTGCGGCCAAGCTCAAGGACCAGAGCCACCGCTCCGCCGCCGTCATCTCCATTCAGGGCGACCATGCAGTAGGCAGTATTCGCTCAGCCCGAGGCGTTCATGCGGTGAAAGCTCTGGAATCTGCAGAAGACTTGCTGGTGCGCTTCGGCGGACACCCCGCCGCTGCTGGCTTCACGGTGCCCACCGCGAATATCGACGCACTCCGCGAGCGATTGTGCGCATACGTCGACGCTAACGCGTCAGAAAGCTTGGTCGCACGTCGCACTTATGACGCCGACGTCGACGCAGGCGAGCTCACCGACACTCTGCATTCGGACCTGGAGAGCTTGGGTCCCTTCGGGCAAGGCAACCCCTCCCCTCGCTTGGTCATCACGAACGTCCGTGCACAGCGGGTCAGCCTACTGGGTGCGGCACAGAAGATGGTCAAGTTCCGCATTCCACGCCCAGGACGCGACGGGCTTGATGCCATCTGGTGGGACAAGGCCGAGCACGTTCCAGCGCTGAACAGCGGACCCGTGGACATTCTCGGAACGCTCACCGAGAACATCTACCGTGGGCGACGCTCGCTGCAGATGCGGGTCAGCGACGTTCGCGTCAGTCAACCATAGCGGCATTCACAATGCGTTGGCCCCGGCGGCCACGAGCCACAGTGAGCCAAGCCCCTACAGCCTGGCGTACAGCGTCTTCCGCCTGTGCCTGAAACGTCTCACCAGTGCCTACAAAGGGCCGGTCGAGATGAGCGGTGCTCTCATCGATCTCGTAGACATAGTCCTTGCCCACAAACCCAACGCGTCTGGCGATAGCCACGCTGTGCTTGGCCCGAAAGCGACTGTAGATGAAGCCTTGTACTCCGGGCGGGCCGTAGCCAAGGGCTGAGTCAGGGCTGCGCACACAGGCTGCCCACTGCTCACCAACCGGACACCAGCCAACGTGAACCGTCAGGCTCATGGCTGCGGGAATATCCGCCTCTAGTAGGGTCTCAAGTCGTGCTGGTAGGCCGCCGGCCTCGGTAGTTGTCGCGGTCGCCGATACCGACACGCCAAGAGCGGTACCCAGCAGCTGAAGGGTCTGGACAGCGACAGCATCCAGAGCGGGACGGTCAACAGCGGGCAGCGCCGGCACCTCCAGAGCCGGCTGTTGTGGGAGGGTCAGCGGGGCGTCTTCGTGGACCTCCACCACAAGGTCAATCAGCTCAACCTGGGTCTCCTTCAACCCGCCTTCGCGCGCCAGGCCCATCTGACGGGCATCACGCAACGGAGACGCCGCACACGCCCCAAACACGAACACAAGCGCCACAGCGCACACGCGGTTCATCGGTTCTCCTTGCGGACTTGGCGACGAATACGACGGCCTTCAATGCGACCCGGAGCCCCTCGAACAGCGGTGAAGTCCAGTCCAAAGTACGGCTGCCAGAGGACTTCTTGCAGTACCGAGTACCGCACATCCGCCGACGCCCCAATCGCCAGACGGCCTACTTCCCACTGCACGCGACCGCCGAGCTGTGGCTGTACAACGGCCCAGGTGACGTCTTCTTGGAGGAAAGCACCGTCAGGGTCATTGGCGACGAATCGGTGCGACACCGTCACGCGCGGCGCCACCGCTACCGACAGCGTTGGCGTGACTTGAAACTCTGCCATCACCGGTAGGGAGACGTCGAAGAACCCGGCGTATTGGTCTCCAATCGGAGAGTTCGAGAACGAGACACCATTTCCAACCAGCGCAATTCCCGGCGCTGTTGCCAAGTGGAACCGCTCACTGCGGAAGAAGCGGACGCGAACGTCCGTGCCTACGCTCAGGTTCCGTACGGTGAGTCCAAGGTCGACATCGGGCGCTAGACCTTGCCGAATCTGAACGGTCTGCACTTGGTTGGACACGCCCACCTGAACCGTTGTCTGACCTGGGTCATTGGGACGAGCACCATTGAGGGTGGTCATTCCAACGCAGCCGCTGCTCACCATGCCGAGCGCTGACAACCAGACCCACCGCATCACGAACCACCAAGAGCGAAGGACAACGACGCCAGCGAATCCCAGTCCACACCCGCCGTGTGCGCGACCGCACCGACTCCCACGCCCCACTCAAGTCGCTGTCCAATGTCACCGGTGACACCCGTTCGTACCCGAACACCAGGCCGCAGACGGGTGCCCGAAAACTCCGCCGAGCCGCCCTGCAAGCGCGTGGACACAATCCGCAGAGCAGGCCCAACGCCGCCATACACGCCAAGCGTCTGGCGGTACATGCGACCGTCCACAGTCGCGCTCAGACGAGCGGGCGTCGTGACTTGTTCTCCGCCGGGATTGGACTCTCCGAACTGACCAATGGTGGTCTGAAACCCAAGGGATAGCTGCGGGCGCACCGGGATGTCGACGTGCAGACCCGGGGTCAAAATGAAGCCGTGGCTCGCCGCTTTCTGCACAGCGGTCGCCCCAATGTCCACGCCTACGCGAACCGGTTCAGCCACGGCCTGCGAGCACAGCGACAGCGCAATGAGCGTGACTAGCGTCCGCATCTGCCCACCAGATCTGGGAAACGAAACAGCCA
The DNA here is from genome assembly GCA_913061235.1 of uncultured Pseudomonadota bacterium. Lineage (GTDB taxonomy): Bacteria > Myxococcota_A > UBA796 > UBA796 > CAJXTB01. The sequence continues at coordinate 27,843 of CAJXTB010000032.1, forward strand.
CATCTCGCACAACGCGGGGTCGTCGATCTCCGTTGCGTATTGGTCATACAGCATCAGGCCGAACTGCTGAGTCGTCTCATTGCTTTCGGGAAACGAAAGGAAATCGGAGAAGTCTTGAAGTGCGGCGATTGTCAGCTCCAGCGTACGGTCTGCATCGTCCGACAGGGTGCGGGCGTCCCAGGCAAACGCAGCGAAGACACTGGCGAGCTCGTAGGGGTCTTCCGACTCTAGATAGGCGTCCGTTGTGTGCGGAAGACGAGGGTCTCGGCCGTCAAAGTCGATAGCCATGGGGTCATCGAGGGACAGAATGGCGTACGTATCTGCGAAGCCTTCATTGAGGGCTCGCCTGTCCCTGATCACCCGGTTTCCGTTGAACAGCGGCCGCATCAGCACCTGGAACCAGGCGTGCGCGAACTCATGACGTGCGATTCCAGCGTGGCCAGCCAACGGAATGGAGTCGTTGGCGTCTTCAAGCAGAACAAACACGGAGAAGTTGCTGACCTCAAGGGTCTGCTCGGTGATGTGTAGGGCATTTTCAATCGGCCCAGTTGGGTCGGCCATCTGCGCTGGAATCCACGCAATGGCGGTCACCGGAAAGATGGCGTCCATGTCGTCTTGCCAGCCACGAGCGGCCACGTCATCGCGCGCTCCTGCGAGGTGATGGTAGAAGGACAACAGCATCAAGCCTTGGTCGTCCAGTGGCACAAGAACACCGTCATCTACGACATAGTCGAGGGTGACCGGTGCGCCATCTTGCCAGATTCCCCGACCGTCAACATCCAAGACCCGGCCGCCGACCGTGGCGGGTCCGAGCTCACCGTCTACGCGAACAACATCCGTCAGCGCAGGCGTCTGCACCGGCCGGACCTCATGCACGCCGTCGCCCAAGTAGTCGTAGGCCAGGTGTTGGTTGAAATCGTCCGTACATCCGGCGAAGAGCCACACCGCTGCAAGCACGCCGTGCAGCGGCATGTTTGGGAGGATGCACCCTACCGACCGCATCTGCCCACCAGATCTGGAAAGCGAATACGCCACGCTTGGCACAGGCGAAAATCGTTGATCTCGCTCGAATACCGGTCGTACAGCATCAGCCCAAACTGCTGCGCTGTGCCGTCGCTCTCTTCGGTGAAGAGGAACTCACGGAAGTCTTCGAGAGCGCCAACGGTCAGCTCAAGCGTCTGCTCGGCGTCGTTCGACAAGACCCGGGCATCCCACGCGAATCCAGCAAAGACGACGCCCAGGGAGTACGGGTCGTCTGACCCTGTAAACCCGTCTGTGGTGTGGGCCAAACGGGGGTTTCGCTCTACGAATGGAATGGCCATGGGGTCGTCGAGAGACAAGATGGCCACCATGTCCGCAAACCCTTCGTTGACGGCTCGAAGGTCCTCCACAACGGGGTCTCCGTTCAACGCACGCTCCACAACGGGCAGCATGAGCACCTGGAACCACGCATGGCCAAACTCATGGCGAACCACACCGGCATGAGCGCCGAGGGGGATATTGTTGTTCGCGTCTTCATACAGGATGAACGCATTGATTCCGCCGGACAGGTACGCGGCGTTCTCAATCGGCGTGGCCGCGCTCACCAGCTGCTCGGGTGTCCAGGCAATGGTGGTGACCGGGAAGATAGCGTCCATGTCGTCCTGCCAGCCGCGCCCGGACAGGTCATCACGCACGCCTGCGAGGTGGTGGTAGAACGACAGCAGCACCAAGCCTTGGTCGTCTGTGGGCACGAAGACCCCGTCATCTACGACATAGTCCAGGGTAATATCGGCGCCGTCTTGCCAGAACAGGCGGCTGTCGGACACCCGTAGACGACCACCGAACGACGCACTGCCGAGCTCACCCTTCACGCTCACGGTGTCCGCCAGCGCAGGTGTCTGTACGGGTGCGACCTCGTGCACTCCGTCGCCCAGGTAGTCGTAGGCGAGGTGCTGTTCAAAGGTGTCTACGCATCCCAGTAGCATCACGAAGGGAAGTACGAACAGGAAGCGTCCGGTCACCGGTGGAGCCAGCGCAGCAGGGCATCGAAGTCGTCGGGGGTCTGGTCTGGACAGGCGTTGACCCGTTCGATGAGCACGTCAATGACCTCGTCGTTGAGAGGAGCAGCCTGCCATGCACTCCAGGCACCGTCTACACCCAGGCACCCCACTGGGACGGCTTCTGACACACAGCGCTTGCTGGGGCCACGTCCACGACGGCCGTCTGGCATGGGCGGCGCACTGGCATCCGCTTCCGCCAACATCCACGGGTCCCCGACACGCCGCGCAATCGACGCCGCTACGCGTCCCCAGGCCGGATCTACCCGACTGATGAAGGCGTTTCCTTGAGCAACCCGCCAGGCGTCCCCCAGCCGACACGCACGGCCTGCTGCGTCCAACAGAAGCTCACCGGCTGGCGGTGGGGCCATGAGCCAGTCGGCGGTGAGTAGGTCGTCCACCACGGCATCATCGTAGCCAAACTCATACGACAGGCGAGCGCGGTCGAACACGTCATCTTGCGAGACGGGCTCGGTCAGCCACGCTTCGAGAACGAGGCTTGCAGCTTCTTGTTGACCGGTCATTGCGAGAGCACGCGCGTAGAAGTGACGACCTTGTGAATGGCCTCGCTCAGAGGCTTCGGAGAGCGCCGGTAGGCCCGCCTCCACATTCCCACTACGAACCGCACAGGCCCCAAAGGCCAAGTGGGCTTCGGCAAGCTCGGAGTCTTCCTGGATGGCTCGGCCATAGGCCTCCAGTGCATCGTCCCACCGACGCTGCCGCTCCAAAAAGCGCCCAAGAGCCAGCCACGGCCACGGACTCGAGGCGTCCAAGCGCGTGACCCAGCGGTACTGGGTCTCAGCACGCTCATCGTCACCTCTGCGCTCGGCAACGGCGGCCTGAAGGTACCGCTGACGCGCATCTCCGGGCACGGTGAGGGGCACCGCAATGACCGTTGGCGGGGCTGCATCTACAGTCGGAGGCGGCAGCGGTGTCGGACGACACGCCACAAGCACCGCGGCGAGAGCGACTAGTCGCACATCACCGACACGATGCCACGACCCGTCAGGACGGCCGCCGTTCCTTTGACGCCGTCCAGCTCTTCAAGGCCAAGGACGTCTCCGCTCGCTGCAATGCGGCAGCCAGTGGGGTCGATGGGCATCCACACCGGCGTTGAGGCTGCGTACGGAATGCGGATGTCGTACTGGCTGCCCTTGCGCTTGACCCGCCAACCAGTGGCCGGTCCAAGTCCAAGCCGGAAGCTCCCTTCGACCTCCAGAGCACGCATGGGTGTCGTGGTTGGCCCGAGCGCCGTGACGGTGGAGGGTAGCGGGTGCTCGAAGGGATTGAAGACGTCAACCCGGCGGTCAACGCCGTCAGCCCGAACAATATTGCGGTAGGTATTGGGCAGTTGTGCGAGCACAATGGGATGGACCTGGCGGCCAGCAATGAAGGTGTAGGTGTCGTCCGCTTCACCGACCGCGACCTCTCCGTATCCCCAGTCTACCGCCAGACTTACGTTGGTAAAGCCGAGTTCAAGCGGCACTTCCATTCCAGCAATCCACTCGGACGTGACCATGCCAGCAGCAGGGGTCGTGTCCAGTAGGTAGCCCGCAGCCCAGCGCGCCTGCGGAACAGACTCTTCAATGATGACGACGTGTTCACCAGGTTCTAGGTCAGTATATTCAAGGTCCAAGTAGGTATCGACCGTGAATTCCCCGTCCAGCAACAGCGTTGCGGCGGTGGTCGCACGCTGAAGCTGTGCCTGCAGATAGGCCAGTCGCTCGTCTGCACGTTCGGCACCCGTGAGCGTGGTGTGCGCCATGCCCGAGAGCTGTGCTTCGACCAAATCTAAATCGTAGCGCGGAGAGGTCTGTTCACGCTTCTGCGCGTCTTCAACAGCCGCAATGGTGAGACGCAGCTGTTCGCGCTGCTCGTCGATCTCAGCGAGCTCGGCTTGGGTGTCCAAGATGACAACCTCGACCGTGCGCGTATTGGCGCTGATGGGAAGCGGCATGAGGGCAACGGCCTCTTCTGGCTCGCTGTCGTCGCTGGCCTCGGGCTCAGCGTCGGAATCGGAGTCCGAGTCGCTGTCTACATCCGACGCTTCGTCACCCTCGGCGCCTTCGGCAACGGGCAGACTAAAGGCCATGTCGCCGGTTGGCCCGTTCGCGTGACGCAGGCGCACGGTCACAACGTCTGGCTCAGGCAGCTCAGTATCGTCGTCTACGTCCTCTTCTTCCTCTTCCTCTCCTTCGACCGGAAGTGGCGGTTGTGGGATGGAGAAGTTCACCACGCGGCGCAGCAAGACCGAGCCATCGGGCTGTAGGACGAGGGAGTCAGTCGTCAGGTAGGCAGTTGCTGCGAAGACAGGACCTGCCTCCTCAACGGCATCTTCGGACGCAGTCTCTTCGGATGGCACTTCTTCGGAAGGAGCGTCTACCGGTTCTTCGGCAAAGGCCAATGAGAGGACGAGACAGAGCAGACCAGACAACATGAAGACTCCTAAAGACGGCACGAGGACACCTGAGGCGCCTGTGGCCCTCCCTATCTCCCCACGTCACTCATGGCGCAATAGTCACGGTGTGTGACGGATTAGGCAGGACGAACAGGGAAACGGTAGACGGGCACGTCCGGACAAAACCCCCGCGACACAGGAGTCTCGATGTCCCATCCTGCCCAGGCCGATAGCGCCGCCCAAGTCATCGGCGGATTCCATTCAGACGTCATTGCAGAGGTCCAAAAGGTCGTGGAGAGCGACCATGTAGTGGTCGTGGGCATGGGATGGAACCCGCACGTAGGCTCCACGCGCAAGGCACTCGACGCCGCCGGAATCACCTACACCTACTTGGGGTACGGCAACTACGTCAGCCAGTGGAAGCCTCGTCTAGCGATCAAGATGTGGTCGCAGTGGCCCACATTCCCGCAGGTGTTCGTGGACGGTGCACTGATTGGCGGTGCCGACCTGTGCAAAGCCGCGATTGCCGACGGAACGCTGAAGAACGCGTAGCCTCAGCGAACGTAGGTCTGAATGCAGCCAGCGGTGGTCTGCGGGGTGTGGTCCCAGCCCGAACCAGCGATGTGGCTGACGCCATTGTAGTTGCCGAGACCATCGATCTGGCCCCATTGCATTCCGCCTGCGCCCCATACCGAACACTCGCAACCGAGCGACGGGATATCGTGGGGCTCAGAACCTCCGTTGTTGTGCTGCCAAGACATCGAACACGAGGCGCCTGTCGACCCCGACAACGGTGTCCCCATGGCCTGGCAGGAGTTGATGTTGCGCGTCAGTCCATTCAGCAGAACCTCCATCTGATTGACGCCGGAGACCGCGGTGCTCCAGTTAAACAGATAGCCATTACCCCCTGTGAAATCGCTGGTGAACCGAACCACGCTGGGGCTCATCGCGGACACGGTGGCGAAGGGGACACTGGCAGGTCCCGGTGTTGTGGGGGTGATGGGCAGGCTGTGGTCCAACGAGAAGATGGTGCCGGGAGAGTCCTGGCACATCGTGTACACCATCGTCCAACCCTCGGTGCCGTCCATGTCACAGTAGACGTCGTACGCAGGCTGCCCCCCCACGCCATCCGGGTCGATGGTGTAGGTGCCGTCGGCGGCAACGGGATTGGTGGTCCGGATGGACTGGCACGTCGTGTTCACCTGACACCCCTCGACCGGCCACGTTCCGTCGTTCAGCACCTGTGAGCCTGTAGGCAGCGTGTTCCCGGCACACACTTCACCGCCGCGCGCGACTGTAGCGCCAGCCTCAACCGTGGCTCCAGCGCCGACCGTTGCGTTCGCGCCAACGCGTCCGAAGACCGTGGCTCCAGCTTCGATGACGGCACCACGACCGACGCGACCACTCGACTCAATCGCCGCACCTGCGCCAATGTCGGCCTGCTTTCGGACGCGTGCGCCCTGTTCAATCCGTGAACCGGCGGCAATGAGTACATCGGGTCCAACAATGCCGTTGACCGAAGCACCATTGCCAACGTTGAGACCGTCCGAGATGGTCACGCTACGAGAGACGACTGCGTTGTCACCCAAGGTGGCGAAATCACCAAGTGTGACCAGGTTGCCGGCGACCGCGCCCGCTCCGATGGTCACGTCCGTTCCGACCTGGGCGGCATACCCAAGGCTTCCGTTGGCAGCGACGGTCAGGCGAGCACCGGCGACGACGGACCGGCCGATGGTGGCGTCAGTTCCAATCATATGGTCAGCGCCTAGCTGAGCACCACGACCGATGACGGTGTTGGCTCCAACCGTCACGGGGTTGTTTGCATGGGACACTCGTCCCGCAAGGGACGCGCGTGCAGCGACAACAACGCCGCTGCCTAGGGCAACTTCAGGTCCGATAGTGGCGCCTTCCATGACAGAGGCGCTTGAGCCCACGGTGCTGGTGCCATCCACGGTCGCATCGACGTCTACACAGGCTCCGTTCGACGCGTGCTCGTCTTGGCATCCATCCCCGTTGCTATCCGCAGCAAACGCGACAGAACCGGCGGCCAACCAAACCAAAAAGCTGCTTCGAATCATGTGTTCTCCCCAATTGATACTGGGGAACATCCTACACGAATACGCCAACTTGAAAAGGTTCCGGCAGACAGAACGCATGACAGTTGAGAGCACGACCGTGGACTGTCTACAAAACGCCCAGGAAAGGCCGTGATTTCCCATGCAACGCTTAGGATCACGCAGAGCTTAATCCTACTCGGTCGCCTTCCGCGTAAGGTGAAGCTGGAGCATCCCCCCATAGCGGACCTGACGGGTGCACTCGAGCGCGTGCCGCTGCTCCCCGCCATACAGCGGGATGCCTCGTCCCAAGAAGGTGGGGACCATGGTCAAAATCCACTCATCCACGCGGTCCGCATCCATGGCCTGGCGGATGAGGCTTCCGCCGTCCACGTAGACGTCGGCCCCATCGGCGTCGGACAACGCTGAATCGAGCACGGCGGACATCTCACCGGAGACCGCCCGTACAGTAGACGGAATGTCTTCCGGCAGCTCGCGGTGGGTCAATACGCGGACCTGAACGTCTCCGTAGGGCCATTCGCCAAACCCTCGAACGACATCGAAGGTCCGTCGTCCCATGAGGATGACGCCGACGTCCGCCATGAACGCCTCGTAGGTGACAACCCCCTCTTCTGCGACCGGTTCACCATCCTGTGGTCCAGGAAGCCAAGACAGGTCATCCTCTTCACCTGCCAAGAACCCATCCAGTGAACACGCTGAATACACCCGAATCTGCCCAGCCATTGGCTTACCTCCGCCACCCGAAGCCCAGGAGCTTCCAGGCGTGTTGCGGCAACACGTCCAGCATACTCTCTGAAGACGAGCGAGGGTCACCACGCGGGTTGTTAGTCAGCGGACGTAGGTCTGAATGCAGCCGGACGTGGTCTGAGGCGAGTGGTCCCAGCTTGTACCGGTGATGTGGCTGACGCCGTTGTAGTTGCCGAGACCGTCGATCTGGCCCCACTGCATACCGGTCGAGCTCCAGACCGAGCACGCACAACCCAGTGTTGGGATGTCGTGGGGTTCGGAGCCCCCGTTGTTGTGCTGCCAAGACATCGAACACGACGTGCCTGACGACCCGGGCAGAGGCTGGCCCATCGCCTGGCAGCTGTTGATGCTGCGCGTCATCCCCTCCAGCAACGTCTCCATCTGGTTGACGCCCGAGACCGTGGTGTTCCAGTCGAACAAATATCCCGTTCCCCCCGTGAAATCGCTGGTGAACCGAACCACGCTGGGGTTCATTGCGGACACCCTAGAGTAGGGAACACCGGCAGGCCCAGGGGTTGTCGGGGTGATCGGAAGGTTGTGGTCAATGGACTGGATGGTGCCGGGAGAGTCCTGGCACATCAGGTACACCATCGCCCAGCCAACGGTTCCGACCATGTCGCAGTACACCGCGTAGGCTGGCTGAGAGCCCGTGCCGTCGGGGTCGATGAAGTAAGTCGAGTCCACGGCAGCCGGGTTGGCGTCCAAGATAGATTGGCAACTCTGCGCTGGATTGTCCGCCGTTCCAATCGCGGTGCTAGCCGTTGAGATGGTCACCCAGGAACCACCACTGCACACGCGCAGGGACTGGTTGTCAGCGTCCACACCAAAGGTTCCGTCTGCACAAGACCCGGTACCGTCACCGGTGTCTAAGACCAAGCGACCGGCGACATCCGCCGTGTCGGCATGTTCTGCCTGTGAAGCCTGCTCAGCCGTGTCGGCATGTTCAGCCGTCGCGGCATGTTCAGCCGTCGCGGCGTGCTCGGCCACCATGGCGTACGGCACACTGGACAGGCGCGTCCGCGGCCCGAGAGGGTCCCCGCTGCCAACCTGAATCTCCAGCCACACCTCAACGTGATTGAACACCTCGGTGGAGAGCTCTGGGGTGCCGTCCGTAAGGAGGATGTTGAAGTACCCGTCCGCCAACGTCACCGGCGTTGGGTTCGTCCACAACTGTGTGCCGCTGACGTCATCGTTGAACAGGCGGGTCGTGATGACCTGCGGACCGGTCAACGGCCCCCCGGCGGCGTCGGTCAGCCTGGCTGAGTGCTCGATCTGCATAGGGGCGGCAGAGGCCAAAAGGACGGAAAGAATCCAGATCATGGCGACTCCAATGTGGGCATGCCGCGCACGGTATCGCATCCCGCACCCCGTGTGGTGGACCGCATTCACACATCCGCCACCCATCGGCGGCCATGGCGGTCCAGACCGGTAGCGCCAGCTCTAGGACATGGCGCGTCCCATGACCTCGTCGCCAGTCATCCGCTTGTGGTCGCCCACAAACGCGTAGGCAGATGGCTTGTTGTCGATGAACAGCTCGTACCCAAGCTCGATTCCGCTGGTGTCATCAAGCGAGCCCAAGGCAATATTGGTCTGTCCCTTCCTCGGGCCGTCCACGGTCAGTCGGTAGAACAAGGTCGAGCCACAGGTTCCGCAGAAGCCACGCTCTGCCCATTCGGACGATGTGTACGCTCGCAGAGTCGCGTCTGACTGGAAGGTTATCGACGTGGTTTGCACACCAAAGAACGGTCCACCCGCCCAAGACAGGCAGGTGTCGCAGTGGCAGGCGCCAGTGGATGAGCCAGCGAGCTCAGCGGTGAAGCGGACGTCGCCGCACAGGCAACCACCGGAATGGGACATGGGTTCTCCTGCAGACGTCTTCCAACCCGTGAAATTGGGCCAAAGACGGCGCAGGACTAGTAGCACACAGTGGGCGACCCAGAGACCGGAACTAGCCCTGACTCTTCTCGACCGCGCGGCTCTCCTTCACGGCTTGTCTCTGCGCGGCTTTCGACCAGCCGAACGTTCCAAACACCACATCCCACAGGGGGGAGCTGATGCCCATGTTCAGGTGGAACAGCTGGTAGTGGTGAACCGCGTGCGACCGGCGAATCACCTTACCCAGCCAAAACCGAGGATTACGCGCGTGATGCGTGTAGTAGTGGGCCCAATCGTAGAACAGGTACCCTGCACAGGTGCCCGCGAACGCAATCCACATGACACTTGGAATGAGCAGCCAATACAGACCGATGAGAATCGCCGCGAGAGGCCAGCTCATCAGCGGCGGCGCGACTAGGCGGGTCTTGTCGTTGGGAAACTGATGGTGGTAGCCGTGCATGAGGAACAGGCGCAGGCGTCCACGCCGCTTGTCACCGCCGTGCCAATGGAATGGAAAGCGGTGGAGCAAATACTCGATCAGCGTAAAGCCCAACGCGCCGAGCGCAATGAGCCCGAACCCCATCAACGGGCCAGTCCAGCCGGTGAAGGCGACGTAGATGCCGTAGGCGATGAACGGCCCAAACCACAACCCCGGAAGAGCGGGATGGGAGGTTGCGAGCACGTTCTCTACAAAGGAGTTCTTGTAGACCCGGATACGGTTCTTCTTGCGATTCTCAACGCTAGGGGCAGCAACGGTGCCGTCCCATGCCGCAAAGACCTCTTCGAACTCATCGGTAAACGCAAACGGATTCATAGGACGCCTCTGCGGGCTTGGTCCCGCTCAATCGACCGGAACAACGCACCAAAGTTCCCCTCGCCAAAGGAGAGATGGTTCTTGCGCTGAATCATCTCGATAAAGATGGGACCCACCAGGTTTCGGGTGAAGATCTGAAGCAAATAGCCTTCTGCGTCTCCATCGACGAGCACTTGGTGGTCACGAATTCGCTGGTGGTCCTCGGTGACGTCTGGAACGCGCTGAAAGACCTCCTCGTAGTACTCGTCATCCATGTCGAGCGTCTCGATATTGCTGCCGGCCAACCGGTCGAGCGAACCGAGTAGGTCGTCCGTGATGAAGGCCAGGTGCTGAATGCCGGGGCCGTCGTACTCGCGCAGGTACTCTTCGATCTGAGACTTGTCTTCGTTGCCTTCGTTGATGGGAATGCAGAAGCTGCCATCTGGGGAGCGCAGGGCGTACGACGTCAGACCGGTCTTGGCGCCCTTGATGTCGAAGTAACGCACTTCTGTAAAGCCAAAGATGTCCTTGTAGAAGCTCGCCCAAGTCTGCATGGTGCCCTTGTGCACGTTGTTCGTGAGGTGGTCGATGGAGAGGAATCCCATCCCCTCAACAAGGTCCGGCTCGGTCAGTGTGACGAAGGACTGGGCGATAGGGCCGGCATCGTCAATAAAGTAGATGAGGCTGTCGCCAATGCCGTAGACAGCCGGAGCTGTCAGGGTGCCGCCATCACCAACGTACGGTCGTGCGCCGCGAGACACCGCCACATCAAAGGCGACCTGAGCGTCTTTGACGCGAAAGCCCATGGAGCAGATGCTGGGACCGTGAACCTTCTGGAACGACGCCGCGAAGGAATCGTCAGAGGTGTTCAACAAGAACGTGATGTCGTTTTGGCTGTACAAGTCGACGTTGAGGGTCTTGTGAGCCGACACGCGCGAGAAGCCGAAGGCCAAGAACAGGTCGTGCAGCTTGCCCGGTTCTGGCGACGCGAACTCAATAAAGTCGATGCCGTGCAGTCCTGTGGGGTTGTTCGCGTCCATGTCCACTCCTTGAGTCCGTCAGGCACGAAGGTCGAGCCTCACACCACCTCCTAAAAGCGCACTTCATCCAAAGAAAGACGATAAATTTGGCTATATCCATCTAATAATGTGATGGATTGCCATGAAGTTCTCTCTCGACGCTATTGAAACCCTCGACGCCATCGACCAACATGGCTCATTCGCCGCTGCAGCAGCGTCGCTGCACAAGGCACAGTCGGCGGTCAGCTACGCAGTAAAACAGCTCGAAGGCGTGCTGGGCGTCGCCCTGTTTGACCGCAGCGGACACCGGGCAACCCTCACTCCAGCGGGTCTCGTCATCCTAGAGGAAGGCCGCTACTTGCTCACCCGAGCGCGCCGCATCGAGCGCCTAGGAGAGCAGTTTGCGACCGGCTGGGAACCGCGCTTGCAGGTGGTCATCGACGGCGTCTTGCCTGTGCGTCCCATCATGGAGGCCCTCAAAGACCTGGCCGACGACGAGACCCCCACCCGCATTCGCGTGACCATGGAGTTCCTCGGCGGCGTGCAGCGACGCTTTGAGCGCGACACCGCCGACTTCATGCTCACGCTCAGCTACACCCCTGCCCCGCATCTTCAGGCCCACGTGTTGCCGGACCGCGAGCTTGTTCTCGTTGCCGCCAGTGATCACGCCCTTGCGGAGACAACGCACAACGCCGCGTCCCTCCAGAGGCACTTAGAGCTCTCCGTGCACGACAGCAGCGACCTCACCGAAGCACGAGACACCCACACGACCGGGGGTGCGCGGGTCTTCTACCTGTCGGACTTCCACACCATGCGTCAGGCACTCCGAATGGGGCTGGGATTCGGCTGGATGCCAGTTCCCCTAATCACGGAGGACCTGGCTTCTGGTGCACTGGTTGAGCTTGTCATGGACGGAGGCTCGCGCCGCACCATCACCCCCGTCCTGGTGCAGCGCATCGACCAGCCGCTGGGACTTGCGGGGCAGCGGCTGTTCGATGGAATCCGGGCCCGTTGGCACTAAGCGTTTGGCGTCTTCCTCTCCCCCGAAAGCGCCAACTACACTGTGTCTCGGCTATGCGAAAAACCATCAACGTAGGCTGACTCTGTCTATGCAATCAGTCCCTGATGACCTGCACATCCAGCCTGCCGCTCTCTGTATACAGGGAGCCGTCCAACGCGGTCGCCGCCGCCGCATTCTGGGTCAAGACGTCGAGCAAGAAAGCGGTGGTCAGGTGGTTGATGACGTCTAGGCTGTTGTTCTTGTCCCACGCTGGGTCCTCACAGATGTACGCGCGGCTGAACTCGTCTAGGTTGTCCATAAACGGAAGATTGTCGCAGGAGGTTGTCGGGGCGAAGTGTTCGGCGCCTTCAAGACCAACGAGGACTCGGTAGTCGCTGGAGACGGCGTCAAAGGCCAGGCCCGTCCCCCAATCCCAGGGCGTGCCGGTGTCCGCCGTACCGCCAAGCATCATGGCCGGGACGGTGACCTCGGCCAACCCAGCGTCGCCGAACAGATAGGCGTCACCAGCAATGGGCACAATGGCGTCTACACGTGAGTCTGCCAGGGAGGGCCACAATCCGGTGGGTGTCTCGTCAAGGCCCATGAGGTCCGCCAGCTCATCGCCGGCTCCCAGGAAGGGGTCGCAGAAGTAGCTCCGAGTGAACGGCTCTTCTACAGGGGCGCAGCGTGTGGCTAGACTCTCTAGATCAAAGCGAGCCCCCGCCACAGCCAAGGCCGAGTAGCCGCCATACGAATGCCCGACGACGGCGACATGAGTGGCGTCGATGGCCCCTCCCAGAGCATCTCCCTCGGCCAAGTCAATGGTGGCGCTAATGTCAGCGGGTCGGGCAACGGTCGCATTGACAATGTCGGCGGCCCAGTCAAAGTCGCTGTGTTCAGGTCCCAGCACGACAAATCCGTGAGATGCGAGGTGTTCAGCCAGCGGGTACCACTCGGGGTTCATCCCGAAGCCGTGAGACAAAACAACCAACGGATACGGGCCAGTGCCTGGCGTAGCATCCCTGTGTGCGGCTCCATAGATGGACATGCTCTCGTCCGGCATTCCCATGAATTTCGCGGCTGTCGAGTATTCGATATCGGCAGCGCCGACTGTGTCGACAGCCGGGTACCAAGCCTTGATTTCGAGGTCCATTGCCGGTGCATCAAGCACAGTGTGGCCGACTGCGTGTGCGCCAAGGGCCACATACATCGTCGACGGGTCCCCGGGGGAGGTGGTGTCTTCGGTGTCGGTGTCGGTGTCGGTGTCGGTGTCGGTATCTACCTGCCCACTCGTATCGTCAGTTTCGCCATTGCAGGCAGCAAGGGACAGGCTGATCAAGGGAACAAACAAGAGCGTCAATCGGGACATTGGTTTTCCTCGTGTGGAGTTACAAGGGCCAAATAACGAACGTATTTTGTCAGGCTCGGGTTGTTATCGAAGACACCTTGTGCATAAATGCACGCATGGATTGGGACAACCTTCGCTTCGTACTCGCCATCTCTCGTGAGGGGAACCTCTCTCGGGCGGCGGCGGCGTTAGGAGTCACGCATACGACTGTTGGGCGGCGGCTTAAGTCCAGTGAGGAGCAACTCGGTGTACGCCTGTTCGACCGCACCCCCGAAGGCTTTATTCTTACCCCGGCCGGGGAAGACCTCGTCGGGACCGCCGAACAGGTAGAAGCCAACGTGCTGTCGGCCCAGAGTCGCCTCATGGGACGCGACGCTGAGCTGCGCGGCTCATTGATCGTGTCCTCCCTGGACTTCCTCTACCCGCTGATTCATGACGCCTTCGTCGTCTTCTTGGAGCGCTATCCGCGTGTCGAGGTCACCATCACGGTGCCTATGGACCCCGTCTCGCTGACCCGCCGCGAGGCCGATGTCGCCCTCCGCATGTCCAACTCACCACCCGAAGGCCTGGTTGGACAGAAGGTAGGACGCCTGTCGTTCGCTGCCTACGCGAGCCCCGATCTGGTGGCACGTATCGGAGCCGACCAGCCTCTCGAGGACTACCCGTGGCTCAGCCTGGACAAGCGTCTCAATCAACAATGGCTCGACGCCTGGTTCCGAAAGAACGCACCGGGAGCGCGAATCGTGGCCCGCGTCGACGAAAATACGATGCTGGTGCGCGCGATGGTCATGGGCGGCGTCGGCGCGTTCTTCATGCCGACCTTCGAGGGGAAGGCCCGAGGCCTTGTTCAGCTCGGCCCAGTGCAAGACCAATACACAACCGACCTGTGGCTACTCACACTGCCCGAGCTGCGTCACACCAGCCGCGTTCGCGTCTTCATGGACCACATCGCCGCCGCGCTGCGTGCGCAGGGAATTGGAGCAAGCAGCTAGGCCGCGACCGAAAGTCCATGGGAACCGTCCCCTCGGACTTGCGGGGCAGCGGCTCTTCGATGGAATCCGGCACCGCTGTAAGCGATTGCGTCGCCCACAGATCGGCCGTTATGCCAGCCCGGCGTAGATCTCGTGAACATCGTCGTCTTCGTCGAGCGCCGCCAAGAAGGCCTCGACCTCGGCCAAGGCGTCCCCGTCCAGGGTCACTGGGTTCTTCGGAATCCAGACAAGCTTCTGGCTGCTGACCGTCCAGCCGCGCTCAGTCAGCGCCAACCCCACCACGTTCACATCCGTGGGCTCGGTGATGAAGCGCGACCCGTCCTCGTCAGGCTCGACATCTTGCGCCCCTGCTTCGATGGCCGCCTCTTCCGGATCTTCACCTCCGACGGGGGGCAAGGCTTCGATGGAACCGCAGCGGTCGAAGTCCCACGAAACCGAGCCCGAGGCACCCAGCGACCCCTTGCGAAAGAGCACCCGCATGTTGGGGGCCGTTCGCTTCTGGTTGTCGGTGAGGCACTCAACAATCACCGGCACGTTGTGTGGGGCATAGCCCTCGTACGTGACCATGCTGAAGTCCACCGGGTCGTCCAGCAGGCCCGCCCCTTTCTTGATGGCGCGCTCAACGGTGTCTTTGGGCATGGAGTTCTTGCGGGCGTTCTCGAGTGCCATGCGCAGAGCGGCGTTCATCGAGGGGTCAGCCCCGCCTCGTGCCGCAATCATGATCTCCTTGGACATCTTGCCGAACATTCGCCCACGTGCATTGGCGCCTGCGGCCTGCCACTTCGCTTTCCACTGCTTGCCCATCAGGTTCTCCTCTCCAGAAACATTGCCGCTCCCATCCCCTCGTAGGCCGCTCAGGCGGATGGCGCAGCCGTGTCGTGCTGGATTGGTTCCCTCTAGACACGTCCACCTCAGACCCGAGCGGCGGCCGAAAGGCAGCACCTACACCCAATACGGTAGCGGAGGCAGGTTGTCGGCTGCACGCCGCCCGACTTCACCCGTAGGGTCTAGCTCCGACGCCGAACCTCGCAGCGCTTGAGCCCTCTGGGGGTCTAGTGTCTCCACCGCGCACGCGAGACGGTGCATGACACCCGCCCTGCGACGGGGCGGTTCGTCTTCAGTAGACAGCAGCACCTCTGTCACCACACGCAATGCCGCTTCATCGTCACCTTCAAGCGCGAGACAGCGCGCCGAATTGGCCTGCGCATACGGGTGCAAATGCCCCCAAAACATGGAGCGGGCAGAACGCTGTTCCGCATGTTGGGTCGCGAGAGGCACGCTGTGTCCGAGCTGCAAGGCTACATCTGAAAGACCCATGGACCCAACCGGGTGTTCGGGTGCGGCGTTGTGCAGCGCCAAGAAGGCTGGCAGCGCGACGTCGGGCTCTTCGCGAGCCAACACACACAGATACGCGGCATGAATCGAAGCCGTGCGTCTGCGTCCTGGTACAGGTCCTACAAGGTCCGTCGCAGCTCCCGGCGCATTCAGGACCTGAAAGGCGAGGCTGCGTACATCCACGCGCTCCGCGCCCGGAAGCCACTTGAGTGCCCACAGCGCATGGGTATCGTCTCCGGATGCGAGCCATCGTCGAAGCAAAAGCCCCGTAAGTACCGGGACGCCGAACAACGCGACGAACATCCAAACAAACGAGAGCTGGCCGACACCCACACCTAGCTGCATATCGAACCCGATAGTCAGCACCAAAGGACCCATGGAAATCAAGCCTACCAGCGCAATTATGATGCCGCCAAACACACCCGCGACACGCACCTGATGGGTATCGCTCTTTTCCGTCCACTCCTCTCGCGGAAGCTCCATCCTCAATGGCAGCGACAGACCATTTACGGCAGACCGTTGCTGCACAATCACGCCAAGATGAACGAACGTGCCAAGCACACCCAGGCACGCGGAGACGATCAAGAGCCCCCTCGGAACCTGCCCGAACAGCAACTCTGGAGGAATGATATTGACCGCGATGACGGTCCCATACCCAATCACTCCCATGCCCAAAGTTACCCAGCGGACGAATCGCCGGGAGCGGACCCTTGTCTGCGAGTCTTCACGGTCAATATCGAAAGACATGAGTCACTCAGGAGGGTCGATTTCGAACGTAGGCGACGGAGAAAGCACCGCCGTATCCCGAGACCGTTGCAAACCGTAACGTCCGATAATGAAACCTGGACCCGGGCTGCTTGGGAACCATCCCCGTCGGCGCATGTCGGACGTCACACCCCTGGAGATTCCATGTTCCTGCTCCTCCTCACCACCCTTGCGTGTGCTGACGAGGCACCGCCCGACCCAGAGCGTGAGTGGATTGCAGACGGAGACTGGTCCGTCACCGAGTCCGACGTTGAACAGCACGTCATAGACGCACTCCTGGCCGCCAATCGTGTGCGCTTTACACAGGTTCAGGCAGAGGGAGACAAACGACTCGCAACCGGTGGCCAAGCGGAGTGGCTGCCCGATGACCTCTCAAACCTTCAGCCCCTCGGTCACCTTCTCGTGGTGTCGGATGTCACTTGGGCACCCACCCAGCTCGACACGCGCGAGGCCACCAACTCACTATTCGCGGGTGGCCTTCAGCAGAGCGACCAATGGTCCACAGAGACGGTCGTGTGGGCGGATTCCGCGCGTCAGGTACCTCAATCGGTGGTCATCACCGGCCACCGTTTGCATGTTGGACGCGGCATGTTCGAATACCAGGATTCCTACCTTTTGGGTTACGAATCGGGCCACGTGACGTCCGTCTACCACGCCTCGTCGCTCGTCATGGAGGACGGTCCCATGGAGCCGTACGAGACGGTCACGCAGCTGTCGTACACCTCCCTAGGACAGGTAGGAGGGTGGACGACTCTGGACGCGAACAGTCGCCGTCAACGGGTGGTGACCCTCTTAGAACCACGTATTGGACGACGATAAGACCACACACCGACGGACGCCGCGGTCGGTGTCCAGCAAGCCTCTACCGGAGGTGTTCTCGCGCTACGGATGAGAACCACAGGGGTTGGCCGGTGGGTCGACCAGGAACGCATCAAAGCAGTCACAGTCGTTTCCGAACAGCTCTCGCGAGCGATGCCCCCAGATGGCGCACTCCGAGCCGAAACTCACGTTGTCAGGCTCAGCTTGGATTCGAAACGCAGCGTCGGCGAACAGACCGGACTCAGTGGGCCCCAGGGCCGTGCAGTCGAGCGTTGTCTGTCCAGCATCACGGCTGTACACCTCCGCTTCGATAAGGGTGTAGCTCCATTGGTCACAGCTACCGTCTTCGCAGAAGTCGATGTTGGCGCTGACGGGAAACGGGAAGGTCTCTAGGCGGTCGTCATCGCGAGAGGCGTAGACGTCCAGCGTCACGTCAGCAGCCCAGGACTGTAGATCGACCACCACCTCAAACTCAGCGACCCCACCCACAACCGTGCACGTAGCCCCAATGCTGTTGACGACGGGGGGCCCTTGCCAGCCCGTCGGGTCGTCATCTTCCCACCACTGCGTGTCAGCAGGAGGACGCGGCGGCTGCTCGGCACCCGGTCGGCCCGGTCCCCACCCGAGGTTCTGATTGAGCCACTCGCAACCCGGCAGAACAACCAAAGCGATAATCAGGGGCAAGCTGGACTTCATAGGGCTCTCCGGGGTCATTAGAGCATGGTGTTGCCACAGGTTCAACCGAACATGCGCTCCCACTGTTCGACGGTCTATGCGACGGTCGGTGCCTACGGTCGGTGGGCTGCAATGGAGCGCAGGTGCTAGCATGCGGGCATGCAAGGAGTCTTCCGTGAACCGAGTCATCGCCGCGCTGCCCACCATCGCACTCTTGGCCCTCTCCACCACCGCAGTCGCCGACGAGGTGGTGTGGACCGAGCTTCGCTCACCGGGCGCCGATTCCACGAGCTACCTCCAGACCAACTGGAATCGCTTCACCGAGAACTACCATCCGACCTACGTCCTGGACGAAGACCCGACAACGGCTTGGATTGAAGGAGTGGAGGGCAACGGTGAGGGCCAGGTCTTGACTCTCCCCCTCACCCACGTCCGGACCGCGCGTCAGGTCCGCGTGCGCATCCGCAATGGCTACCAAAAATCGCGTGGCCTGCTCCGCTCGAACGCCGCTCCCAACCAGGTCCGCTTGCGCATGGTGGACGCATCCGGGGCCGTCACCGGACAGGTCGAGACGAGCCTCGAGAAGGCCATGGGTTGGCAGACCGTGCTCATTCCGATGGAGGGTGGCGGGTTCGACCACCTGGAGATTGAGGTGGTCACCACCCATGACGGCTCGCGCTACAAAGACACCTGCATCAGCGATGTGCTGGTAGACGTAGACAGCGACGAGCAGTGGTCGCAGCAGGTCGAGCGCGGCCGGCTGCACGTCGCAAAGACGTGGATTTCGGAGCGGGTGGAAGCCGCGGAATACTTCGCCAACCAACCCAGCGACTACCCATTTATTGCTGCCGGCTACGAGTCGAGCGAGGCCGTGGTTCAGCCAGCCATCATCGACCAAAAAATGGACGGTCAACGTGTAACTTTCGCCCGAATGCAAGCGCTACCCACGTGGTACGACACGTCTGCGACCAAGACGATTACATCCACCGACGGTCTGTGGATGTTGGAAGATGTGCTGCAGGAATTTGCCCCGTACAACCTCGCATGGTTCGAGACGGAGCGGGCCGAGGGCAACCACCAAGAAATCCGCATCGACGACGAGGACGGGGGTGAAGGCTGGGTCGTTGGCGAGTCGTGGCGAAGCAACACGAAGATCGAGTGGGCAGACCAAGCAAACAACCTGCCGCGCCGATTGTACGTCCGCGTAAAGAATGCGTCGTACGGGCGTGGAACCTCCATCTCGGAGACCGACTATGTCCTGGCCTACAACGACGCGGGCCGGGTCGCGTCAATGTACACGTCGAGCAATTCGTCGGAGGAAGGCGACGACTCGACGTTCGAGTCGCACTACGTCTTTTCCTACAATGGCGAGGGCAAGATTGCCTCGTGGACGCAGTCCACGCGGTCCGTCATTCCGGACTGGTTGACGGAAGTGCAGCAGCCGGACGGTTCAGTCACTCGCGGCACCAAGGTCAGGCATTTCGCCTACATCAGCACCGCCATTGGCGGCTAGAGCGATGTCTCCAGTTCACCTACTTGCACTGTTGTTGGTCGCGAGCCCGGCTTCCGCCGAAGACGGCCTCTTTCAGCCACTGCACTCCCCCGACGCACAAGCGACCAGCTACCTGCAGACCAACTGGAATCGGTTCACCGAGAACTACCACCCAACCTACGTGCTCGACGACAACCCGAACACCGCTTGGGTCGAGGGTGTGGACGGTCTCGGCGAAGGCCAAGTGCTGACGCTGCCGCTGTCGCGCGTGCGTCAGGCAGACGAGGTCCGGGTGCGTATTCGCAACGGCTACCAGAAGTCTCCGGCCTTGCTGTTGGCAAACGCCGCTCCAGACCTGGTTCGTATTCGCCTGATGGACCGGCAGGGTGCGGTTGCAGGCGAGGTCGAGGTGAACCTGGCCAAGGCGATGGACTGGCAAGACATCCTCATCTCCGTAGGCGGGCGCGAGTTCGAGCGGTTGCAGCTCGAGGTGCTGTCGGTCCATGAGGGCAGTCGGTACCGCGACACCTGCATCAGCGATGTGAGGGTGGACGTCCACGGCAGCGGCCCCTACTCGTCCGCCATGGAGTCAAAGCGGCTCGAGACGGCCAAGACCTGGATTGCCGAGCGTGTCCAGGCGGCGGCCTACTTCGCCTCGCAGCCTGCTGACTACCCGTTCGTGTCCAACGCCTTCCACACGGTTGAGACTCAGCAGCACATTGACACCGTCACACCGTTGCTTCAGGCGGCGCGGGTGGATCTGGCCGCTCTGACGAGCAGCTCGGTGTGGTACCGCTCCTCACGTACCCGGCCTGCAGTGTGGCTGCCCGAGGGAGGAGACGACCTGTCGGCCATTGTGGGCGCGCTGACTACGACGGAACGCGCGTGGTTTGAAGCCGACGAGCCGATTGCCTCCCACGTCCATGAGGTGGGAGACGGCGACAACGAGGACGACGAATGGTGGGTCTACAACGACCGCATTTCCTGGGCTGACGAGGCGAAGTCGACTCCCACGCGGGTGCTTGGCTTCCGCAAGGACATCTCCAACGGTCGTGGGCTGTGGGTCCAGGAAACATCGACTCTGCTGGACTACGACGAGCAAGGACGACTGACGCGCGCCTACATCATCAGCGATAGCCAGAGTGATCTGGACTCGCCATCCATGCACGAACAGCTGTACCAGCTGGAGTGGAACGGCGCGGATATTGTTGGCTGGACGCTTGCGTATCGGAGTGCAGAACGAGCGTTCTCGATGGAACAGAACACCGAACTTACCTGGTGGATGAACGAGGAAATCGCCTCGTACCAATACTCGGACTACCGCCCTGCGACGCCGTAGTCTGGTCTTAGTAGCGGTCGTTCTCGGCGGGACCGCGTGGGCGACTGAGTTGCTCGATCTAGGCTTCTCCCGCGGAGTTTCTGCGGTAGATGAGGACTTCGTATCCGCGGACCGGTGCGCTACTTGCCATGCCGAAGAGCACGCCGCGTGGAGCACATCCCGACACGCGATTTCCCACAGCAACGACATCTACACACGCGGCCTCATCGACGAGCCGCTGGCCTTCTGCGTGCGCTGCCACAGCCCCCTACGTGAGCAGGTCGACGAGGTCTTGGCCAACGAGACCTGGTACCGTCAGCAGCATGAACGCTTTCGCGGCCTCGCAACCGCAGAGCGCGCGCCGGAGCCAATGGCCGACGAGGGCATCACCTGCGTGGTCTGCCACAAGCGCGACGGCGAGATTCTGGCGACGTCGGACTCTGGCCGCTCGCCGCACCGAATCCGCGTCGAACCCGAGTTTGGCACCGCCGCACTGTGTGGCAACTGCCACGAGTTCGAGATGTTCGCGGTGCGACCCGATGGGCTGCACTTCACCGGCGAGCTGATGCAGTCCACGTTCACCGAGTGGCAGAGATGGGGCGGTAAGAAGCAGTGCGCCGACTGCCACATGCCCGATGGCGCGCATACCTTCCGAGGTGCCCACGACCGGGAGTGGCTCCAGCAGAGCATCGAGGTACGCCACAGGCGTGGTCGGCTTCGCATTCGCAGCGTGGGTGTGGGACACGAGCACCCAACCGGCGACCTGTTCCGCCACATGACTGTCGAGGTGGACTCTGGAACCGGCTTCGAGGACATCTACCGAATCGGCCGAACATTTGAGGTTGTGCATGAGGCCGACACTGTCATCAAGAAGCTCTCCGGCAACACGTCCTTGATCCCAGGCGAATGGCGAGACATCCCGCTTCCAGATGATGCGATTCGCTGGCGGATTCGGTACCACTACGGCTCAGAGTATGACGAGTTCCGGGCAATCTTGCCAACGGACGACCTCATGGTCACGCTCGCCGAGGGCGACGTGTCGCGCTGAGTCGTCCAGCCCCGCAAGCAACGTCAGTAGCCCTCAAGGATGGGTGACCCGCTGGGAGCGCAAGGCGCCTGGCAGCCCGCGTCTACTCCACCGCCCGCAGTCCCGGAGCTTCCCGACCTGTTGAGGTGACGTACTCGTTGTAGTCGCCCAGAAACGGCTTCGGGTCACCCGGGTTGAGCTCCAACACCCGCGTTGCGAGCTGGCGCAAGAAGTCGCGGTCATGGCTGACGAAGATGACCGTGCCCTCGTACGCTTTGAGCGCCCTGACCAACATGCGCTTTGTGACGACGTCCAAGTGGTTGGTGGGCTCATCCAAGACCAACAAGTTGGGAGACGCAAACAGCATCTTACACAACGCCAGTCGGGTCTTCTCACCACCGCTGAGCACGTGAATAGGCTTGTCGACGTCGTCGCCGGTGAAGCCGAATCCACCCGCGAGGTTCTTCAAGATACCCAGGCCAGTCGCCGGGAACGAACCGACGAGGTCGCCAATGACGGTGTTGTCTCCGCTCAGATTCTCAGCGTGGTGCTGGGCGAAGTAGGCCATATCAACGGCACTACCAATGCGAACGGTGCCCGCATCCGGGTCCGTCACACCCGCAATCATGCGCAATAGAGTGCTCTTACCAGCCCCATTTTCGCCCATGATGGCCCAGCGTTCACCGCGGCGGATGAGCAGGTTCAGACCGTCATGCACCACCACGTCTCCGTAGTGTTTGCTCAGCCCCTTCATGCTGACGACTTCGTCTCCAGAGCGTGAGCACGCAGCCAGGGCAAAGTCGCGCTCGACATGACGCTTGGGTTCTTGAATACGCTCAATCTTCCCCACCATCTTGGCGCGGCTCTGTACCGCCGATGACTTGCTCGGTTGACCGCGAAAACGTTCGATGAAGCGCATCTCTTTGGCAAGCATGGCTTGTTGGCGTGAGTACTCGGCTTCGTGCTTGACTGCGAGCTCGGCACGCTGGGCATCGTAGAAGTCGTAGTCGCCGCTGTAGCTACGGATAGCGCCGCCATCAATCTCCACAATGCGCGACACAACGCGGTTCATGACGTCGCGGTCATGGCAGGTCATGACCACCGTCCCCGGGTAGTCTTGCAGGAACTGTTCGAGCCACAGAATGGACTCAATGTCCAAGTGGTTGGTGGGCTCATCGAGCAGCAGAACCTCGGGACGCTTGAGCAGCACCTGTGCCAAGGCCACACGCATCTTCCAACCGCCAGAGAGTGCGTCGATCTGTCCTTCGATCTGCGAGGCACTCAGCCCAAGCCCCGCCAAGACACGCGCTGCTCGCGCTTCGAGGTCGTAGCCGCCGAGCATGCTGAACTGGTCTTGCACGTCTCCAAAGCGGTCGAGCACCTTGTCGTAGTCGTCTGCGTCGACATCACCCAGGCGGTCTTCCAGGTGAGCGAGCTCTACGCGCAGATCTGCGATGAGACCCGCGCCCTGGATGGTCTGCTCAAGCGCGCTGACGCCGGACCAGTCGCCTACTTCCTGACGAAAGTAGCCTGTGGTCAGCTTCTTAGGACGCTCAACGCTGCCTTCGTCGACCGTCTCTTCGCCTTCGATGAGTCTGAAGATGGTCGACTTTCCAGCGCCGTTTGGACCCACGAGTCCAATCTTGTTGCCGGGGTCGATCTGGAAGCTGGCGTCGACGAACAACACCTGCGAACCATACTGCTTGGTGACTTTGGAGAAACTAATCATGGGCGCCAGCTAGCCCGCTGCGCGTCAGTGGGCTTGGCTTGCTAGATTCACGACTTCTGCCGCAGAGAGTGGGCGGTCGTAGATGTACAGCTCGTCCACATCTCCGGAGTACGGCTCCGTGCTCACGGCGTTGCCCAGTGTGAGCGCGGTGGGGTCCGTCCTAGGATTCCAATCCACGGTCTGGGTGTGGATGACAACACCGTCTAGGTAGGCGGTCCACTGACCATTGCCTTGGACCATGGCCACATGGTGCCACTGGTTCTGCGCGAGGTACAGGTTCTGGCTCGCTACCTGACCCGAGGGGCCCCGTGTGACGACACCCAACCGTGTGCCGCTGGACTCACGACCAAAGCGCATCTCAAAGCTGCCGGAGTTGAAGTAGCCGTTGGAGACAACGCCCCGGTAATCGCCCGCTCTCCCGCTCCACCGAATCCACAGCGCGACGGACAGTCCGTTTGCCCACGACTGATTGGCGGTGGACGGTACATGGTAGGTGGATGACCCGTTGAAGTAGGCCCAACCCGAGCTGTAGTCGACGGTTCCGGTGCGGGCGAGGCCGTCATTTCCGTTGCCCGCGTCATCATTGAGTGGGTCTGCGGGGTTGTTGTAAGAATGATGCACAACGCCGGTCAACAGAGGCGCGCACACCGATGGAGTGCCGGCATCACCGGTGGAGTCTTTGAACACCTCGCCGCGAACAACACGCGCTCCCGCCGGCACGACCGCTCCCGGAGCAATCTCCGCATTGGCACGAATCACCGCGCCGGTGCCAATCACCGCACCAGCCCCCACGGTCACACCTCGGCCCACCTTGGCGCCCGCTAGAATGCGCGACCGGTCGTACACCGTGCTCTGCTTACGAAGCCGTACATCAGGCTCCAAGCACACCGAATCGTGAATGCGAACGTCCGGCCCAATCACGCCGTCCAAATCCGAGCGCTCACCGACCTGTACACCCCGAGCGAGCACGGTACCGTCCGCAATCTCAACGTCCACATCGATAGAGGCGACCGAGCCAATCACGACCTGATCACCAACAATCGCGTCTGCACCGAGCGCCGAGGCGTAGCCCAGATGAAGTCCGTTTCCGACGGCACTCCGAGCGCCGACTTCCGCGCTGCGTGCCACAGTGACGTCGTTGCCAACCTGGGCATCCTCACCAATGACCGCCGACCGCCCCACAATGAAGTCGGTCCCCGCCGTAGTAATCGGAGCGCCCGATGAGCTGCCGTGAACGGTTGCTCGTGGGGCAATCACAGCACCCGCGCCGAAGCTGACGCCGTGACCGACCAACGCGCGACTGCCCACAGAGGAGTCCGTCCCCAGCGACTCCGTAGTGAGGACCGTGGCATCCGCGTGCACACAGGCCTGCGCAAAGTCTGGGTCACAGTCCTGGGCCGAAGCCACGCCGGGTACACTCAACGCCGCAAGTCCGAGCCACCTAAACATCGTCCCCTCCCCAGTTCACACCCGTCTTACCCGACTCGGCCCGATTGAGGAATCAATGAAAGTCACTTGGCAGATCACCTCATGGTGAAGGGTCCTGGCGCCCATTGGACCCCCCAAGCTACCGAGTTCTCGGTGTTTGCAGGCTCCGCAACCTCCGTATGGTTGGCATTGGTCTCTCCAATCCAACAGTGCGTGCGCATGCAGAAAGCAACCGTCGGCTGGTGGACGGTGACGGTTGACAATGTGCAGGTCGGGCAGTCCTACGGCTACCGCACAGACGGACCTCGGGCGTGGCCAGAACTCCATCATCCAAGCATGCTGTTGTTTGACCCGTACGCGCGCGCTGCTACTGGTTACCGCGAGTGGCACCCCTCAACAGACGCCGAGAATGACCGAGACAGCGGTCCATTCGTGCCCCACAGTGTGGTCGTAGCGCCGACAAAACCGCACACGTGGAACCGTCCGCGTCATCCAGACAGCGCACTTGTGGTCTACGAGACCCACGTCAAGGGTCTAACCAAGCGTCATCCCGACGTTCCCCCTGCTCTTCGCGGCACCTACGCCGGTCTCGCACACCCGAGCGTCCTGCAACACCTAAAGCGGCTTGGAGTGACTGCGATTGAGTTGCTACCCATCCACGCCCATGTGGATGAAACCCACCTTCTCGCAGGGGGACGCAGCAACTACTGGGGCTACAATACGCTCGGGTTCTTTGCCCTTCACCATCCGTATACGGCCTGCGAACGACCAGAGGACGGTCCCGACGAGTTCCGCGCGATGGTCCGGGCCTTTCACTCAGCGGGCATCGAGGTGTGGATTGATGTGGTGTACAACCACACGGCGGAAGGAGGCCGCGGAGGCTCCGTCTTGTCGTGGAAGGGACTGGATAACTTCACGTACTACCGGCACAAGAACGGGCACTACCAAGACGTGACCGGCTGCGGCAATACGCTGGATGTCGGTCAACCGGTCGTGCAGGAGCTCATTGTCGACTCGCTTCGCTACTGGGTCCAGGAGATGGGCGTAGACGGGTTCCGCTTCGATCTGGCCATGGCCCTGGCGCGGGGCAAGAGGGGCGTAAACCCACGAGGACCGCTGCTTGAGCGCATTGCGAACGACCCCGTTCTCTCCGATATCCGGCTCATCGCAGAGCCTTGGGACCTGGGACCGAACGGTTATGGCATGGGACGCTTCGGACCGCGCTGGCGAGAATGGAACGGCCCCTTTCGCGACACCGTGCGCGACCTCTGGTCCGGTCGAGACCCCGCTCCAAAGGTCCTGCATGACCGTCTGTGCGGCAGCCCAGACATCTTTGAATCACGCGGGGCACGGGCGTCGCTGAACTTCATCACCTGTCATGACGGCTTCACTCTCGCGGACTGGACAGCCTTCCATCGCAAGAGAAACCTAGCCAATGGTGAGAACAATCGAGACGGCAGCAATGACAACCGCACGCCAAATACCGGCACGGACGGTCCCAGCAGCGATGCGGCAGTCCTGGCGCTGAGGGCGCGACTTCAACGTGCAATGCTCGCCACCTTAGTGCTTGCAGACGGCATTGTTCTGCTGCTCGGCGGCGACGAGATGGGACGCACCCAGCGCGGAAACAACAACGCCTACTGCCAAGACAATGCACTGTCGTGGACAGACTGGCAGTCGGCAGACGACACCCTCATCCAGTGGGTTGCAGACCTGCTCACTCTTCGACAAGACCACCCGCTGCTCGGCCGTATGCAAGGCCCGCCAGCCAAGGACACTCTCACCCACCAGGGCTGCGCGTGGGTGTGGTACCGAGCCAGCGCAGAACGTGCGCTGCTCATCGTGTTGTGTACCGGGGATGCCCAGGTCATCACGCCCCCCGAAGGTGCATGGGAACGGCGGTGGACCAGCGAGACCCCCGCAGGTGACACCCCCATGTTGGTGGCCGCCCAATCCGTGACCGTGTTCGAAGCGCCAGCCACACCCAAACGACTCGAAGCGTCGGAAGGTCTCAGCAGCGTTCGCTGAGACTTTCCGGCGCCCACTGCTCGAAGGGTTCACAGCGCAAGACGCGCTGCGACGCCGAGGCCGCCTAGGGCAGTGAGGCCCACGTCCACCGCAACTCCGGCATTCACGGGGGGTTCGACCGTGACCACTGACCTAAGCGGCGGGTCAGCGGTCGTGTGCTCACTGACTCGGACGCTGGCTTCCAGACGCCGCACGCTCTGTGCGCTCTTCCGACGACAGCTCGCCGTCTTCATCTATGTCGAAGTACAGAGCAGAGGCGTCTCCGACGGACTGTGCCAGGGTGTCGTGTAGCGGACTTCCCGGCTCCACGTCCGACAGGGGTTGCGCCAGCTCGAGCCACGACGGAAACGCAAGTTCGGCAACGTAGCCGTCTCCGTGGGCGTGTAGATCCACATCTTCGGGGACCAGTCGGACCTCGGGTACCGTGAGCTGCAGACGGACCGTACGCCCATCGTCTGCGATGCCTTGGTAGCGAATGTCCCCCCCGAAATGAAGGGTGACACGGCGCCAGTCCCCTTCAGGTATCTCCAAGCTATCGTTCCCCAGCAAGTCGAACGTTTCGCCAACGTTGGTCCGAAACACGTTTCCGTCGTCATCGCGAACGCCAACTCCGTTGAGTCGAACCTGGCCCGATGTCAGCGTGATTCCTGCACTTCGTGCCGTGGTGATGGTCGTCAGGCTGGGGTTGCCCACGCTGATGCCTTCATGAACGGTTTCAGCGGAACACGCTGCGAGAATTATCAGGAGCAAACATCTCATCCATCACTCCGACGCGACAACGGGAACAGCTGCATGTTGAACTGGTAGACCTCTTCCGCAGGGGCCTCACTCGCATCACACAGGTTGAGAATATGCTCCTGAAACCGCGCGAGCTCCTGTTTTAACTCGGGAACCAGCGAACGAGGGATTGCCGCGGTCACCGCCCCCAAGTGCCGCGCGTCCGACGCCGTGCGCTCCATGCTCTGTGCCCCCAACGCAATCATGCCCTGGTGGTAGTTGTGCACGGCCAGCTGTCCAGCCTCGTGTGGGGTGGTCAGGCTGACATTCGTAGGCTCGACCCGACTGTCCGCGTGACGAACCAGCAACCCAAGCTCGAAGAGAAGGTCCAAGGCGTGTTGGGCGTCCGATTCATCAATCTGAGGCACCAAGTGTGCAGCGACCCACGACGCCGATGCTTCAAACTCCGGCAAGCGAGCCAGCTCATGTGTGGCGGCCACCCACCACGTGGAGAGCAGCTCGAAGGCTCCCATTTCGAGGGGCCGTGCATCGCGAAAGCGGCGCGTGGCGGCGATCGCAGCCCAAATGCTATTGCGCTTTTCATCGCTGGCGGCGGCCTCGAACTCGACGATGAGTCGGAAGAACATCGCGTCATCGTCGTCGAGGTTGAGCGCGCTCACCACACCGTCCATTGTACGATCGGTGAGGTTGCGTTTGCCTTGCATCACCAGCAGGAGCAGGCTTGGATTGGATAGGCCCGCCCTTCGGGCGAACAGACGATGGCTGTATCGTGGGTTTACCTGCTGCTTATGGCTAAACCAATCGGACAGAAAGGTCCGATGATTCAAGTAGTCGAACACACAGGGCGGCGTGGCGTCGGTGGCAGGCTTCATGACGATGTCTATCCTTGCCAGTGTTGGCCCGTAGATGCCCATTCATACACTGTATTCGCTGTGAATACGGACGGTTTATGGCTGACGTTCCAAGGTGACAATCCAGATGTTCCCGGTTGTCCGTGCGCCGCCGCCCACAGCGATGGTTGCTTGGTTACCGTCGACTCCGAGCAGCGACAATGAACGTCCCCAGCGCCCGAGCATGGGCGTGGAGACCCCGGGAATCTGCTGCTCGCCCCACTTCACTTGGCTGTCGACCTGGCCGGTGGATGTCAGCGTCAACGCATACAGTGCGCCGGCGTCTTCGAAGGTGTCGTCGTCTCGATTCGCGCCACTGACCACCACGGGGACGTCACTAAAGGGCAACACAATGACCGCGTGGCCAAAGTTGTCATTGGCGTCGAGCACGCTTGTGAATCCGCCGAGACCATTGCCAATTGACGTACCACTCAGTGCGCTGCCCGTGTCGTCCAGCAGCACCACCCAGGTCCGGCCGCGGCCGTCGTCGGCTGCAAATGCGCCAACGACGATGTCCGGCCAGCCGTCACCATTGACGTCGCCCACAGGTGCGATGCTACGACCTCCGAAGCCGTCGTCTGTCGTCAATGAGAGCTCGTCGACCCCAATGCTTCCGACCGTCGTCAGCTCGCCGGTGGGAGACGTTGACAACCAGGTCAGCTCCCCCGCACCTCTGCCCGCATTCGGGTTGCCTGCGGCAATCTCGGCAATCCCGTCCCCGTCAAAGTCGTAGGTGCTGCTTAGGGCCCACGCATCGACGAGACCGTCGTGCTGAACGGCATCGCGCACGGTGCCATCGGCGTTGAGGAACAGCACGAAGAGCGTGCCGGTCGTGGGAGACGACGTGATGAGGTCGGGTACTCCGTCACTGTCGAGGTCTCCTGGCGCTGCGAATGCGTAGCCAAAAAAGCCGCCCTCGGGCAGTGGCTGTTCGAGGTGTGCACTCAATCCGCCTTCAACTGCCGATACCTTCTGAACGTCGCGAATATCGTTGTCGGACGTCAGAAAGAGCACGTAAAAGGCACCCGCATCGGTCGCACCGTCATCGTCCGAGCGCCCCCCGACAACAAGGTCGCCGACGCCGTCACCATCCACATCTCCGACGGCAATGTGGGCTCTGGCAAAGCGGTCTCCAGAGTCTAAGCGGCCCGTAAGCAATGGGTGAGAGCCATCGATGAGCTGCGCGTCGATGGGCACTGGGATGGGCATGGTGGTAGCCGCCGTGTCCGTGTCCGTGTCCGTGTCCGTGTCCGTGTCCGTGTCCGTGTCCGTGTCCGGGTCGCCTAGTTCGGTTCCGTCGGTACCCGAGTCGTCGACGCTGAGACTTGGGTCGGTGCAGGCACAAAAGAAGGACAGGGCGAGGATGTATTTCACGTGGACTCCTGGATGTACCTACGACCTATTCGGGGCGTGAAATGTGGTTTGAACGTTTCGTATCCGCCGAAGATACTGAGCCCGGTTCCTACCGATGTCAGACAGGACCGGAACGGTACGCCAACCACAGTTCGCTAGTCGAAGGCGATGAGGTCCACTTCGAGTCGGAACGCGCCGTCCACGGACAGCTCAGACGTGAACTCCATGTACAGGGATTTCTTCACTTTCCTGCGCTCGCGCATGCTCGTCGATCGCTTCGAAACGGGCCATCGGAGTCGTCTATTAGGGAGTTCAGAGAGAATGGGCGAGGTGTGATGATGTCGGGACGCAGTCGTTGCGCAGGGGAAGCTAAGCGCGTGCATGGGCGGCGCAGCCCGGGTCAACCTGGAGCGGCACCGCTGTAATGTCCGCGTGCCGCACCCCCCTCACAGCCAGCGCCGTAGCACTCGTACGGCCACCGCATGGGCCCGGCGCTTCCACCGCCAGTCCGCCCGAGGATGCCGAATCCTCTGGCTGCCAGGGTCGACCCGCAGGTCCGCAAACACGGTGGCCACGGCGCTCACCACCCGAGCGTCCTCGGTCGCCAGCATCGCCTCAGTGACGACATCGTGCGCTGCATTATCTAAGTTGTAGCTACCGAAAATTGCGAGGCTGTCGTCGACCAAGACGAGCTTGCTGTGCTCTCCGCCCGCCACTTCGTGCACCGCGACACCGGCGCCGAGAAGTGCTGGGTAGTCGAGGGCCGCCGCCAGCCACGAGCTCTCCATACCGCCAAGGGCATCGGGGCCGGAGTGGAACACCTCCACAACCACACCACGCCGGGCTGCACCCAGGATGGCTGCACGCAGGTTCGCTTCGGGCTTCACGTAGAAGCTGGAGATGGACACAGAGCGTCGTGCCGCATCGATACTGCGGATGAGGCCGTCGGTGATGGGGTTGGCGAGGCCCCGACGGAGGGGGGCGAACGGCGTGGGGTCTGCGCTCGGGTCGAACCACCACCACTCGAAGCGAAGGGGGTCGTCGCCTAGCGGGCGCGGGTCGAGGCGTTCAGGTTGCGAATCAGGGATGACCGCCTGGAGTGCGGCCAGGAAGGTCTCCACCACGGGCCCATCCAGAAGCGCGGAGAACTCCCCCCAAGACTCGAAGGAGTGGTGTGAAAGGTTGCTGCTGGCGAACAGCGCTGGGCCGCTCTCACACAGCTGAATCTTCACGTGATGGCCGCCCCCCACCAGTCTTCGAGTCCAAGTTGTTGGAGATGTCCACACGACCTGCACGCCGCGTGCCTCGGCTTCGGCGAACCACCCATCAACGCGGCGGGTCTCTGTCGGGCCCCACGCGGATGCGCCCAGCCACTGTCCGAACCAGTCGACGACGAGGGTGCAGCGAACGCCGCGCTCGGCGGCGTCTCCGAGGGCGGCGAGCACGTCATGGCCCACGGTGTCGGGGCCGACGTAGTAAGTGGAGCTGTACAGGAACCGTTTGGCGCGGCGAATCATGGCCAGGCGGGCGTCCCATTCGGCTGTCCTGCTACGGAGTGGCTCGAACGAGGATGCGAAGACTTCGACCGGACTGGGCATGAGTTTCCGTTGCATTGTGACGGCTGGGCTTGTCCGTAGTGTGAACTGCAGCGCCAAGATGTAGGCGCCTAGCCCCCGGTGTTGTCAACGACGGGCACCCTCGTCTCGAGGGATGCGACTGCGGACGATGTAGCGCAATGGGACTGCCACAGCGGCGAGGGTCCGGAGCAACGCGGGCGTCTCGAACACGCGCATGGGGATGATTTGGACCGGTTGCCCCTCATTACGGGAGGGCCCGCCTCTTGGGGTTGCGTGGAGACTCCTCTGGGCAGATCTGCGCCCCCGGGGCGGTCATGGCGATGGTGGTGGCCGTAGGGCCACTTTGCCTGAATGAGTCACTCTGGCAGCTGGAGCCGCATTCGCCGATTCGGAGGCGACGGTCTGGATTGGCTGAGCACGATTGCAGCGCTGCCAAACGGAAACCTCGCTATTGGGGGCATGTTCTGGAGCACGCTGAACGGGGTTCCGATGCGCTGGTGTCCGGCCTTACCCCCCAGGAGTACGGCGATGGCATCGTCATCATCGCAAACGCCTCGGGTACGCCACTGTATGCGGGCGCAGTGCCTGAGGCCGGGTAGCAACCAGACTCACCACTTGGCAGTCCGCGGCAGTACTCTGGTCGCGCCCAGCTCGTTCTCCGGCAGCTTGTCCTTCAGTGCAAAACCTGAGACGGACTCCGGGCCAGGTCGACCAGGTTGGTCGTGAGCCTTCGCAAAGGTCACTCTGAATCACCCAAGTCCCGACTTCACACTTCTTCACAGTGCGCTCAACAGTGGCGCAACACGGGGGACGCATCTGGAGGGGGAACCTAGGAGGGTTTAATGTTCGGAATACTACTCGGAACGGTCTGTTTGTTCGGTCTTATCGGCGTGGCCAAGAGCCATCGCCACCGGCACCACTATCACCACGGCCACTGTGAAGGCCGGGGCTATCGAGGCGGCCCACATCGTCGAGGACGTCGAGGACGTTCAGGACGTCGAGGACGGGGCTTTGACCGGGCCATGGGCGAGGCCGTCAAGCGCGGTCTGCACGTGGACCGCGACCAAGAAGACCTCGTTGACCACGCGCTCGGTGACGTTCGCGACTCGCTGCGCGAATTCAAAGACGTCATGAAGGAGAGCCGGCAGGACGCAGCAGCAGCCTTCGAAGGCGACACGGTCGATGACGCCGCACTGGATGCCATCTTCGAGACCCAAGATGCTGCACTCACCCAAACGCGCCGGCAAGTTGTGTCGGCGCTCAAACAAATCCACGCCGTGCTCGATGACGAGCAGCGCGCCACCGCTGTTCAGTGGTTGGCGAGCGGCCCCACCTGGAGGCGATAGTCATGCGTCGTACACTTCTAGTCTTGTTGTTAGCCATGGGAATGGTGCTCGGATTCGGCAGCACCGCGGTGCGCCTCGCCTTTGGCGGGTACCATCACGGTCCTCACGCCTGCTCCCAGGCAGACGGCCCTACCTGGGGCCGGCACAACCGACACAATCGCGTAGAATCAGCCCCCGAGCCGTAGATGCCCACCCGTGTTCTTCTCATTGATGACGACCCGAAGCTGCATGCGCTTCTTCAGACCTACCTGGCCCCGCACGAGGTAGTTCTGGCGCATGCTCCTGACGGTCGACGCGGCTTGGCTGCGGTGGCGGAGGGCGGCGTCGACCTCATCGTACTGGACGTCATGATGCCCGGCATGGACGGGCTCGACGTGCTGCGCGCTCTCCGCAAGACCTCCGCCCTACCCGTCATTATGCTCACGGCGCGGGGAGACGAGGCAGACCGGGTGGTGGGGCTGGAACTGGGTGCTGATGACTACTTGAGCAAGCCGGTCTACCCGCGAGAATTGCTGGCGCGCATTCGCGCCGTACTGCGTCGCGTCGCCCCACGACTGGAGGCGGAGCGAATCATCGTGGCAGACCTAGAGATTGATGTGAACCGGCGCAGCGCGCGCATTGGGGCCAACGAACTCGTCCTGACGGCGCTGGAGTTCGACCTACTCTTGGCCCTTGCAAGCCGCGCGGGTCGCGTCATCTCTCGGGACGCCCTGTGGGAAGCAGCGGGACGTGGCGAGGTTCGCGTTGGTGACCGCACCGTAGACGTACACGTGTCTCGTCTGCGTGCGAAACTTGGCGACGACGCTCGCAATCCGAGCCGTCTGCAGACCGTTCGTGGCATGGGCTACATGCTCGTCAGAGGGCCGGGATGAGGCGTCGTAGACACGGGCCACACTGGCGCCACCGGCACGGACACCCCCACCCACATGGACATCCACCCCATCGCTTCGGCGGTCGTTTAGGGCCTCGTCCTTGGCAAATCGCACGCGGCATCCATCGCCAAGTGTTCGGGCTCACCATCATCGCCCTCAGCATCGGAGCCGGTGGTGGCTGGCTCCTGCACAGTGCATGGGTCCACGGCTGGTCTTTGGGCCGCTTTGCCTGTGCTGCGAGTGTTGTCGTGGGGCTGGCATGGCCCTTCGCGTGGTTGGCAACGGTGCGAATTGCACGCCCCATGTGGGAAGTGGCGAAGATTGCTCGCGAGCTTAGAGGCGGCCGCTTGCGCAGTCGTGAAGAGCTGACCACCGGAGAGCACGAGGTCGGAGAGGTGGCTAGAGCGCTTCGGGACATGTCAGACCGCGTGGCTGAGCAGCTCAGCGCCCAACGTGCCCTACTCGCTGCCGTATCTCACGAGCTTCGCAGCCCACTGGGTCGTGTGCGTATCCTTGTCGAGCTGGCCCGTGAGGGACGCGCTCCCGACAACCTGCACGACGACCTTCAGAGCGAAATCGACGGCATGGACTCCCTCGTCGCAGACCTCCTCACCGCAGCGCGCATCGACTTCGAGGCTGTGTCTCCCCTGCCCTTTGACGTTGTCGAGCTCGCCAGCCGCAGCCTGACGGACGCCGGCCTGGACGCCAACAATCTGTCCGTTCACGGAGAGGCAACTACCTTGGTGGCCGACAGCACCCTGGTCGCATGGGCCCTGCGAACGCTCATCGACAACGCCATTCGCTACGGCGGCAGCGTTGTGGAGCTGTCCATCACCCAAGACGGTGACCAGCTGATTGTCGCCGTACAAGACGATGGCCCCGGCTTTGCGGAAGGCGAAGAAGAACAAGCGTTTCAGCCGTTCTGGCGTCGCTCACCCGACCAGGAGGTGGCCGGCGTAGGGCTTGGACTCGCACTGGTCCGGCAAATCGCTCAGGCACACGGCGGGACAGCCAGCGCGACCAACCGGCCCAGCGGCGGCGCTCGTGTACAGATGGCGTTCAACAACCCAATCTAACGGTAGATTTTTCGGCTGCCGGGCTCAACAATACCGGGCGAGACGAACTCAACCGGATGCACCGCAATCAGTGGTATGGAGGAGACGCCATGAACCACACCCTTGCTCTCATCCTCCTTCTCCCTGCGCTCACACAGGCTGCGGAGCTGCCCTGTGAACTCAATCCGGCAGATGCGCTGGTGTTTGATGGGGTCACGTTTGCCCTGGGAAACCGAGCCTTTGCCGACCGGGTTGTGCGCTACCGCCCCGGGGCTGGCGTTGGCCCCGAGTACAGCTTCGCAAATACGGCCATCGGAATGCCCAACTGGGCCGACGGAGTGGGCGCCGTCTCACTGGGCTACCGCACCGAAACGCAGCCCGCAGCACTAGTTCTCGGCTTCACCCAAGCCGCTATCTTCAACGGTCCCGGTGCAGACCTCTACGTGTTCGAGGTCGGGCCTGTCGTTGAGGCCACAGACGTCAGTCTTAGTGTCGACGGACGCGATTGGGTGTCCGTTGGCCGCATTGAAGGGGCCACTCGCGCCATCGACCTCGACGACGTGCCCGGAAGCCAACCGGGCGCAGCCTACAGGTACATCAAGTTGGTAAATGCCGGCGGCCGCTCGAGTGCGCCCTACGCAGGCGCCGACATCGACGCTGTGGGCATTATGGGCGCGTGCCCGGCACCACGAGAGATCTAGGGACACCGAGAATCGGGAAACCACAACAAGTACCCACCCAATACGGGAACCGACGCATGGCTTGCTGGTTGTGACACGACCCGACCAACACGGTCAGACCGTGCGGCGACGGACCAGCAGGCCGGTCAGGCCGACGAGGAACAGCAGACTGTACGGTGCTGGAGCGGACGAGCAGGACAGGCCGCCACCAATGACCGGGCTCAGCGCGTCGCTGCAGTCTTGGTCGATGCCGTCGTCGAGGATGTCTTCCATGTCCGGACCCATCGCGGGGTTCACGTCGTTGCAGTCGGTCACCGGCAGGTCGCCGGTGTAGGGACGGAATCTACCAGCCACACACTGGGAACGGACCCGCAGAGCCACTCGCGAAGCTGTTGCAGCTCCCACTGTTCGCCGAGTTGCACACCTGCGTCCAGCTCGTGTGGTTGTTGCCACCGTGGTTTCCGCTCCCCACAGCCGCGTAGAAGGTCCCGCCGCCGATGCGCACCTGAGACCCGACGATATAGTTGCCGCCG
Source organism: uncultured Pseudomonadota bacterium (assembly GCA_913061235.1). GTDB lineage: Bacteria > Myxococcota_A > UBA796 > UBA796 > CAJXTB01. The sequence goes on from CAJXTB010000032.1 coordinate 63,789, forward strand.
TTCGCCGCCGAGCACTGGGATCCGCCTGGCAGGGTGAAGGGTGTGATCTGGCGGTACGCGGCGGAGTTGGAACGCGCGGTCTGGCTGCTGTTGCAGCCCCCGTTGATGCGGATGTCCATGTCTAAGCGCACGCTCCGGGACGTTCCGTGTGCTTCGCCGAATCGGGTCGACAGTCGCTCTGCTTCCGCGAAGTCCGCGGGTACTTCCAGATGAAGGGAGCGACTCGTGCAGAAGCTCCGGGTCCCAGCAAGGTTCTCGTTCACGGCCTCAAGATGTATCTCCCACTCATCCGTGAAGTCACAGTACGCGGTCCGGTAAGGCGCCTGGCCATCCCCGGACGCGTCGATCTGGTAGACGCCATCCTGGGCATCATCGAGCGCCTCGGCGTACGCGCGGCATCCGTTCGGCACGGGATCGAGCAGGTAAGGGTTACCGGCCGTCCCCGCACCGGTCAGCCGTACTTGAGCGCCTACGCTGAACCAGTCCGAGCCGTCACACACGAGCAATGCCTCATTGACGGTGTCGTACAGGAGCTGACCCCGGCCCGTACACCCGGCGGCGACCTCAGCGGCGCCTCCGATAGGTGCCGAGCTCGCCACAAGTGCCCGCGGGACGCTCACCAGTGGGGTGCGGGGTGCCAGCGCGACATCATCGACCCGAACCTCCAGCTCGAGGTCTCGACTGAACCACTCGGTGTCTAGGTCGGTGAGGGTGACCGCAAAGTATCCGCCATCGAAGGGGATGTCCCCGTAGTCGGTGCTCCACAACTGGGAGTCGTCGAGCGTGTCGATCAGGCGGAGTTCCAGCGGATAAGAGCCATTGACCGGACCGCCGCTGGCATCGAGCGCACGGCCGGTGTGCAACAGGTCGAAGGGCGCTGCAAAGGCTGTAGCGGGCAGCAAGAGTGCAAGGATACGCATGACAACTCCATTGGGAGAACAACGACTCTAGCGCAGTCCTGGCGGCTTGTCTGTCGGTCGTCCAGGTGGTGGAAACGCAATGGGACACAAGCACTCGGCGTACACTGGGGACTGGAGAGCCCATGCACTTCGCACGAACCGCCACGCTCCTCGCCGCACTGTGTGCTGGCTGCGCGAGCCACAGCCCCGTTGAGTCCCGAGCGCTGGCGGCCATCGACAACCCGAACTGTCCGCCACCACAGATGTTCGCGGACGAGCCTATTGTGGCATCCGTAGGTTGTTTGCCCATCACCCTGACCGAGTGGCATGCGGCACTGACACGAGTGGTGCCTGCGGACGGCATCGCGCTGTCAAACCGTGAGCGACGGGAGGTTCTTGATAGACTCATAGCGGACAAGCGACTCGTCCTGCACGCCATCGAGACCGGACAACACTGGACCTTGAAGTCCCAGAAGCTGTTCGCCAACACCCTGCTACGCGAACAGGTGTACACCCAGGTACGAAACGAGGACTTCACGGAAGAAGACCTTCGCACCTACTACGTGGACAACCGGTCGGACTTCACGGTTCCGCTGAAGCGCCAAGTCCGCGCCCTGGAGATCCGCGAAACCGACGACCGCACGCGCGACGAAGCACGTGCGCACATCGAAGAGCTGCGTGAACAGCTTCTCGTAGACCTGGACAGCTTCAGCCAGGTCGCGTCCGAAGAGTCGGACGGCCCCTATCGGCGTCGAGGAGGCGACATGGGCTTCGTGTCCCGGCAAGGCAAGCCGGGCGTGCCCGAACAGGTCACCGATGCCGCGTTCGACGTCCCGCTAAACACCCTCTCGGAGCCGATCCGCACTCCGGACGGGTGGTACCTGGTGGTAGCCGTGAACGAGCGCCCTGAAGTCATGCGGACCTTCGAGCAGATGCGGGGGGCCGTCCTGCGAAAGATAAAGTCCGAACGCCTGAAAATGCTCACCGATGCGCTCCAGGATGACCTGCGCGACGACTACGAAATAGCCATTGACCGGGCCGTTCTTATGGCTCCCATCGAGACCATCCATCGGCGCGGTGCGATGGAGCTTCCACCCGAAATGGACGTCCAGTAGGTCGACGCATCCAGCACCTCACCTCGGCGCCCTATGCCCATGCGAGGTCCGCTTCCGGGTTCGCGTCCCACTCCAGCGTGACTTCCCCGCTGCTCGCTGTAGTGGCCTACGGTTTCCTGGGCAAATCGGTAGGGACAGCGGTGCCACTCCAGGCTGACCCGGGTCGCTATGCACGCACCTAAAAACCGCATCCCACAGGTCCAAGCACGTCTGGAAGAGGGCATTTACGGCAATGTCCATCGCAAGTAATGTCGGAGTGAACTGAACACTCCCGACCGTTGTTGAGTTCGTCCTGACCACCGTCAGGCTCATTCAGCTCGACGACTCATCGGGCTCTGCCACACTCGTCACAGACACCGGCAAGAGCTGAAGCGTGAGCTGGTAGACGCGTGCCCCAGGTTCCTTGGGCAAGCTCTCCGAG
>CAJXTB010000033.1 GCA_913061235.1 uncultured Pseudomonadota bacterium
CCCATGATGCCGCCTCCGCCGCCCGAGCCCCAGCCGCCGCCGCCGCCGCCGCCGCCGCTTCCGGCGCCGCCAGCTACTTGCGTTCTACCGCTGCCATCGCCGATCCCGCCATAGCCGCCATTGCCCGTGTACCCACCCGCGCCTCCACCACCGGAGAAGGGATTGCCAGTGGTGTTTGAGTAGCCGCCATTGCCGCCGCCGTCGCCGACGAATGTTCCGAAGGCATTCACGCCGTGTCCGCCACCACCTCCCCGAACCGTAGTGGGGGAGAGGAAGTAGGAATCACCGCCTGGTGTCTGCCCGGAATCACTGTTTCGACCGCCACCGCCGCCGCCACCAACGGCGACAACCGAGACGCTGGTCACGCCAGGGGGAGCTGTCCACGAGTAGGTCCCTGGTGTGGTGTAGGCCTGTTGTCCTGCGACGATGACCTCGGACTGGATGGTCGTGACGCTCCACACGTCACTCGCGTTGCCTACAGACACCGTGTTGGACTGAACGGTGGACAGGTCGGCAGAGGTTGTCTGACGCACCTGCAGGTACTCGCTGTCGGAGATGGACAGTCCGGTCGTCCACGTCTGCAAGACCGAGACGCAGCTTGCGTCGCTACACGAACGAACGCTGGGGTTGCCGGCGCCACTGACGGAGACCGCAGTGGGGATGTTCAGTCCGTTGATCTGAACAATGTTCGACAGCACGAGCGCGGAGCGTTCCACCTCAAAACGGTCGACAAAGGTGAAGGGGTCGGCCACTCCGAGTGCGCCTAGAACCACCCAGCCACCGCTTGTACATCCCTCGAATGCGTCGTTCAAGAAGCGGACCGTTCCAAGCTCGCTCGATGAACAGGTGTCACCGGGGTCACCCAGAACAACAGCCCCGCCGCTTAGGTTGGAAGCGGTGTCGGCGTGGATTGCGAAGGGGACACTGTGTAGCGGTGTGCGTAGCGGCAACTCTGGTGCAGAGTCGATCTGGAGTCCCAGCCACAGGTCATCGGTCCCGAACAATGTACTTGTGAGAGGCGTGATGCCGTCACCGAGTGTTGTCGAAAAATAGCCGTTGTCGAACGTGAGGGTATCGGTCTCACTCCACACCGGCGTGCTGGCCCCCGGCGAATCGTACAGAGCGAACGTGAGGTCGTGGCTGCCTTCAACCGCATCTCCTGCGGCGTCCAACACTCGGCCCTGTTGTTGAAGTGTGAGGGGAGCCGCTGATGCGGCGTGTGTCGCCATGAGCGCGGTGAGAACAACGAGGGTGGAGTGTCGGCGCATGATGGCCTCCGTTTGAGATAGCGAACCTACCTCATGCTGCCTCTCCAAATCCATTGAGGCAGGCCTAATAGCGAGCTTGACAGACCTCTGAGCTAGCCCCTCGGCCCGATTGGTGACACAGTGAGCGTGGTTGGATTTAGGGGTATTGATGCGTACGTTGTCATTGTCGATCTTGTTGGTGTTGTTTTCCTGTACCGGGACCGGTGTCGATACCGACGGTGACGGACTCTCCGACGAGGTTGAGCTTGCTCTTGGTTCGGACCCGAACAACGCGGATACGGACGGCGACGGCCAGTCGGACGGGGACGAGTTCGGCTCTGGCGATTCAGCTCAAGATTCCGATGCTGACGGCATTCCAGACGTATTGGAGTCGGGAGCAGCGGACGCAGATGGCGACGGTCTGTCCGATCAAGATGATGCAGACTCCGGTGACGGTCCTCTAGGCGACCCAGACGGCGACGGCCTCAGCAACCGAACGGAAGAGCAGCAGGGAACCGACCCTGATAACGACGATACCGATGACGATCGCGTGCCTGACGGCGTCGACAACTGCCCGCTCGTTCCCAACTCCGACCAACTCGACACGGACGGCGATGGTGCGGGAGATGCCTGCGAGACCGGCTGTTCGGTGGATGCGGCGCCTGGCGATCCCGCTTGTGATGGCGTGTGTCAGGCCGGCGAAGAGCGAAGTGTAGACTGTGACGGCGTCTGCGCGCCTGGCGAGCTCGACTCTCCAGACTGCGACGGCCTGTGTGACACCGACGACGTGCCTGCATCCCCCGACTGTGACGTCATCTGCGATGTGACCGATGCCGTGGATTCGCCCGACTGCGACGGCATCTGTGACGCTCTGGATGATGCGGAATCCTCTGACTGTGACGCGGTGTGCGACGCGGAAGATGAGCAAGGCTCTCCAGACTGCGACGGTGGTTGTGACCTAGAAGATGCCGCCGACTCGGTAGATTGCGACGGCGTGTGCGACGCCGCTGACCCCCAAGACGGTCCCGATTGTCTGGAGGGCTGCTCGGTCGACACCGCCGAGGGCTCGGACCTGTGTGACGGCGCCTGTGACCGTGGCGACGACCCCACCTCACGCGACTGTACAGGCACCTGTGACATTGGCGACGGTGCTGGCTCCCCAGATTGTGACGGTAGCTGCGCGGGATTCGACACTCCCAACTCCCAGGACTGCGACGGGCAGTGCGACCCCGGCGACATGCCGGACACCTTCGACTGCGACAACATCTGCGAGGCCGGCGAACAGCTGGGCTCCGCTGACTGTAATGGCGGCTGTGGCACCAACGACCTTGAGGCGTCCCTGGACTGTGATGGCAGCTGTGACGGAGCCGATGACGTGGTGTCTTCGGACTGCGACGGCGTGTGTGGTGCCTCAGACACACTCTCTGGCTCTGACTGCGACGGCGTGTGTTCTGGCTCGGACCTTCCCGCATCCATTGACTGCGACGGCGTCTGTCAGCCTGGTGACCAGCTGTCATCGGGTGACTGTGACGGCTTGTGCGTCGAAGGTGAAGCGAACTCTGCGGACTGTGACGCTACCTGCGACGACGGAGACGCAAACCCGGGCCCCGACTGCAACGGCTCGTGTGGAGACGACGACGCGAGCGACTCTCCCGACTGCGACGGCGCGTGCCAAGGCGGAGACGGTGCCAACAGCCCCGACTGCAACGGTACCTGCGACCTGACAGATGCCGCTGGCTCGTTTGACTGCGACGGCGTGTGTGCGGTGGACGACGGTGCTGGAAGTGCCGACTGCGACAACGCCTGCGGCCTGGGCGATGCCCCGAATGGCTCGGACTGCGACGCTGTCTGTGACACCCTCGATGGTGCGGGAAGTGTGGACTGTGACGGTGTCTGCACCAATGCAGACGCCAACGACTCGGTCGACTGTGATGCGTCCTGCGACCCCGGTGAAGCCGGCTCGAGCGACTGCAACAGCATCTGTGAAGACGACGACGCGTCGACCTCCCCGGATTGTGACGGCGCCTGTGACCCGTCCGATACCCTCGGCGGTCCAGACTGTGACGACTTCTGCGGTGTTGCGGATGACAGCACCTCCGTCGACTGCGACGGCGTCTGTGTCTCCGGTGACGCGCCAACAAGTGCCGACTGTGACGCGGTCTGCGACAACGACGAAGTGTCCAGCTCTCCAGACTGTGACGGTGTGTGTGCGCCCGGCGAGACCTTGGTCAGCTCGGACTGTAACAATCGCTGTAGCACCGAAGATATCGAAGGCTCAGTGGACTGTGAAGGCAGCTGTGATGCAAGCGACTCAGCGGGTTCATTGGACTGTGACGGCACCTGCGATGCATCCGATGCCTCGGGAAGTCCGGACTGCAACGGCGCCTGTGGGGCAGGGGATGACTCCTCGAGTCCGGACTGCAACGGTGCCTGTGGAGCGTCGGACACGCTGAGCAGCGTGGACTGCGACGGCGTCTGCGCCGGTTCAGATGTGTCAGGCTCGGTCGACTGCAATGGCCAATGTGACGCCAGCGAAGCCTTGTCTTCGGCCGACTGCAACAACGCCTGCGACACTGGAGATGCCCTGACGGGTGCCGACTGTGACGGCGCCTGCGACGCGTCGGATGCTTCGAGCTCGGTGGACTGTGATGGGAGCTGTGAGCTTGGGGATGCCTCGGCCGGGTCTGACTGCGATGCCACCTGTGACCCGTCGGACTCGGCGGGCTCCCCAGACTGTAACGGCGTGTGCAACCCCGGTGAATCCGGAGCGAGCCCGGACTGCGATGCTGTCTGTGATGCGGGTGAAGCCAGCGCCTCCGTGGACTGCAACGCGGTCTGCGGCGCGAACGAGCTGTCTGCGTCGGTCGACTGTGATGCGACGTGCGACACCGGTGATGCGAGCGGTGGCGCGGACTGCAACGGTACCTGCTCTGCGACAGATGATGCGGGCAGCCCCGACTGCAACGGCGTGTGTGCCAGCGGTGATGCCTCTGCCGGTCCCGACTGTAACGGCGTGTGCAACCCCGGCGAAGTCTCGTCATCGTCCGACTGCGACAGCGTGTGTGACCCCGGTGAAGTCGCGAGCTCGGCGGACTGCAACGAGGTCTGCAGCCCGAGCGAGGTCTCGTCGTCGGCGGACTGCAACGCGGTCTGCGATGCCACTGAAGCGAGCAGCTCGGTGGACTGCAACGGAACCTGCGCGACAGGTGACGCCTCTGCCGGTCCCGACTGCAATGGCTCCTGTGGTGCCGGCGATTCGGCGGGTGGCCCCGACTGTAACGGTGTGTGCGTGAGCGGTGAAGCCACGAACAGCCCGGACTGCAACGAAGTGTGCAACCCCGGTGAGGCCGGGAACTCCCCCGACTGTGACGAGGTCTGTCAGCCCGGTGAGTCGAGCAGTTCCGCGGACTGCAACGAAGTGTGTGACTCGGGCGAGCTGACCAATTCGAGCGACTGCAACGGCGTCTGTAGCGCGTCGGATGCCCCCGGTGGTGTGGACTGCGACGGTGTCTGCGGCTCCGGCGATGCGAGTCCTGGCCCCGACTGTGATGGCGTGTGTACGTCTTCGGACGGTCCCGGCAGTGCCGACTGCAACAACGTGTGTGAGCCTGGTGAGTCCAGCTCGGCTCCAGACTGCAATGGCGTGTGTGCCAGCAACGAAGCGTCATCGTCCGCGGACTGCAATGGTCGCTGCGATGCCTCCGACTCGAGTGGCGGGCCCGACTGCAACGGTATCTGCGTGAGTGGGGAAGCCAGCAACGGTGCCGACTGTGATGAGGTGTGTGACACCAATGAGATCAGCTCGTCGCCTGACTGCAACGGCTCGTGTGCGGCTGGTGAGAGTGCGAGTTCAGCCGACTGCAATGAGGTGTGTGTCTCTGGCGAGACCGGTCCGGACTGTAACGGTGCCTGCGAGTCCGGTGACGCGTCGAGCGGTTCGGACTGCAACGGTCGCTGTGACGCTGCGGACGCCTCGAACGGCGTGGACTGCAACAACGTGTGTGACGCCAATGACAATGGGAACAGCCCGGACTGCAATGGCGTCTGTGTGGTCGGAGAGTCGAGTAGCGGCCCGGACTGCAACGAGATCTGCAACCCCGGTGAGGCAAGCAACTCGCCCGACTGCAACGAGGTGTGTGCGTCGAACGAGGTCTCGTCGAGTGCGGACTGCAACGAGGTGTGTGCTGCGGGTGAGACGGGTCCGGATTGTGACGGTTCCTGCGGGTCTGGTGACGCGTCGAGCGGTTCGGACTGCAACGGTCGCTGTGATTCCGGAGACAGCGCGAGCGGCGTGGACTGCAACAACGTGTGTGACGCCAATGACCATGCGAACAGCCCGGACTGCAATGGCGTCTGTGCGGCCGGAGAGTCGAGTAGCGGCCCGGACTGCAACGCGGTCTGCAATCCCGGTGAGGCGAGCAACTCGCCGGACTGCAACGGTGTGTGTGCGTCGAACGAGGTCTCATCGAGTGTGGACTGCAACGGGTCCTGTGGCACGTCGGACGCCAGCAATGGTCCTGACTGCAACGGTGTGTGTGTCGTCGGCGAGAGCTCTAGCGGCCCGGACTGCAACGAGGTCTGCAATCCCGGTGAGGCGAGCAACTCGCCAGACTGCAATGAAGTGTGTGGTTCTGGAGAGGTCTCGTCGTCTGCGGACTGCAACGGCGTGTGTACGTCGGGTGAGACCACGAGTGGCGCCGACTGCAACGGCGTGTGCAACACGGGCGATGCCTCCAACGGCGTGGACTGCAACGGGGCCTGTGGAGCGTCGGATGCCTCTGGCAGTGTGGACTGCAACGGCACCTGCGGAAGCGGTGATGCCAGCAATGGTCCCGACTGCAACGGAGCCTGTGGCCCTGGCGAGTCGACTGCCGGACCGGACTGTAACGGCGTGTGCGACGCTGGAGATACGTCGAACAGCGTGGACTGTAACGGTGTGTGCGACGCGTCAGACAGCCTGTTTGGACTCGACTGCAACAGCGTGTGCGACCCAGACGACTCCAGCCGGTCGCCCGACTGCAACGGCACCTGCGAAGACGATGAGGTCATTGAGAGCTCGGACTGCAACAACCGCTGTGACGTAGGCGAGACCACCGGCAGCGTGGACTGCGACGGACGGTGCAATACCTTTGACCAGCCAGGAACTGTGGACTGCAACGGTGCTTGTCAGCCATTGGACGACGCATTCAGCCCGGACTGTGACGGGTTCTGCGACCCCCAAGATCACCGATTCAGTCCTGACTGCGACGTCTTCTGCGACCCACGCGACCCCTTCTGCTTTGAGCCGTAGGGGTCGTTCGGAGACCTCAGACGCTGCGGCGTTGCCGTATGGCCATCACCACGAACCACAGCGACAGCCCAACGGGGAACGCTGGCGTCCAGGCGCAGGCGCAGCTCGTGGGGGGAGCGAAGACGGGTGTTGGAGGGCCGGTGTTTCGGGGCCCAGGGCCGGGGGCTGAACCAGCACTTGAGAGCGAGAAGTCTGCCCTGTCTCCGCAATCGGGAGCGGCGTACCAGCCGGACAATTCACCCTCTGACACGGCGGTGAGCTGGTAGGGGTCGATAGTGCAGAAGCGCCAGCCGGGGTTGGGTCTCTCGTCCGCCATGGACACGTCGTGTAGGCTTAGGGTGGAGTGGTCAGCTGACCATTGTCCCTCAACAATGCGACGGTTCCAGCCACTCACTAGGCTCGACCACTGCACCTGACCGGTGACTGCATCGTCTCCGCACAAGACTACGTCAAACAGCACACTCGGGTCGTTCCCTCCCGTTGCAGTGCCGGTCCAGCGCTCACAGCCATTGGCCACGGGCAGCGGGTCGGGTCGTTCGGCAACGGTCACAACGGACTGGGCGTGAGCGAGGGCTAGGGCGAAGAAGAGCATGACCTAGACAATAACAACGAGTTGCGGCTGTCAACGTGGCACAGCCACGATGCAAGCGTTCGGGCGCACTTCAATGACCAGCTCGACGTCAAAGGAGCCTGCTGTCGTGCCGTTCGTTTGCCTTGCGCTGCCGCTGCCCCAGTCGACGAATGGCGCGGCTGTGTCAGCCATACGCAGCACATCTGATGGCTTGTTGGCGTCCGCCTGTCGTCGTTACAGGTGAGACCACAGAGGGCCGAAGCCAAGTCCGAAGGCAATGATGGCATCGCCCATCGGGGCTTCAGCCATCTGCGACAGTCGAGGGTCAACCCTCAGCAAGACGTCGGCGGCCCGTATCGCCCGCACCAACCGGGCACGTGTGGCGTCGTCTCCGTGGGCGCTAGAGGCGACCAGTGCGAAGCCGGATGCGGCGGGGCTGGCGTCGAAGAAGGGCACAATGGGGCCTGAGTCAATGTCGCTTCCGTGAGCCTGTCCAGGCCATTCGCGCGACCAAGCGATGCCGGGTAGTCCGCCGATTAGGGCGTCGTGTGCGCCGTCGTATTGGGCGGTAGCGAGGTCGGGGTCGAGCAACAACAGACCTGTACTCACCCACCACACGCTGCTGCCCTCTGTGCCGTCGAGCGCGTCGCCAGACACGGCCCAGTCGCTGCCGATGAGTCCGGTGCTCGCGTCGACAAGGTCGCTTCGCATGCGGTCGGTGTATCTGGAGATGAGCGCGCTGTGGTCGGTGCCCTCGACGACATCGTTGATGTGCAGGGCCACAAGTGCAGTGGTGATGCAGAAGGCCCACGCTTCATTGGGGTAGCTCTCGGGGAGGTCGTTGCCGGCTAGGGCGAAGTCCTGTTCAACGCGCTGTGTCCACCTTTGCCCGAGCTGGGCTAGCCACGGCTCATCGCGTACGGCGCGGCGGGCGGCGACCATCACGGCGATTTCACCGTCTACAAACAGGCTGCCGGCTTCGGGCTGACGCCAGGCTTGGTGGTCGGCGTAGCCGAGGAGAAAGTGCCGCTGACCTCGCTGGGTGGCGACTGCATCGGTGTCGCGAATCATGTCGTCTGCGAGAGCAAGCCAACGGTCGGCTTCATCAGGGGTGGCAAGCGCTCGGTCACATGCTGCGAGGACGGTGAACATGCGCCACAGCATGTCGAACTCTGGGTTTGCCGAATGCAGGGCAGCCACGGTGTGGTCTTGGTCTTGCCAGGCAGCTTCGTTCGATGTCAGCAGCGCCTGACCGCGTTCGTCGGCACTTGGGCCGGTGGCGAACAGTCCGACGAGCGGCAGGGTTGTGACGGCGACGAGACCGACGACGACGGTGGACACGGTGGTGAGCAGGAGGCGGGTGTGTTTCATGCCTCCTATTTAGGGAGTGACCCGGTACTCAGATGGCGTTGCTCCGGTTGGTGGGCGTGAGCGATGGTTGAGCGGTCGCGGGTCGCCCGTCACCGGTCGACCCGTCTGGGCGCCACGTCCCTGTGGCATCCACTGTACCGCCCACTCTGACGGGGACCTCTTTGGTACGCAGAGGCTTAGAAGTGAATCACTGTGCGAATGGACTTGCCGGCGTGCATCAGGTCGAAGGCTTCGTTGATGCGCTCGAGCGGCATGGTGTGCGTGACGAAGGGGTCGAGGTCAATCTCGCCGTTCATTGCTTGGTCGACCATTCCTGGAAGCTGCGTTCGGCCCTTCACGCCACCAAAGGCGCTTCCTCGCCACACACGGCCGGTCACTAGCTGGAAGGGGCGGGTAGAGATTTCTTGGCCCGAGCCAGCAACGCCAATGATGACCGACTCACCCCAGCCCTTGTGGCAGCACTCGAGGGCTGAGCGCATGACCTCAACGTTTCCGATGCACTCAAAGGAGAAGTCCACGCCGCCGTCTGTCATCGCTACGATGACGTCTTGGATGGGGCTGGCGTGGCCCTTGGGGTTGACCACATCTGTTGCGCCCATCGCGGTGGCCAGGGGGAACTTGCCGGGGTTGATGTCCACGCCGATGATGCGACCGGCTTTCGCCTGAACTGCGCCCTGAATGACGGCAAGTCCGATTCCGCCCAGGCCGAACACTGCGACTGTGTCGCCTTCTTGAACCTTGGCGGTGTTGTGAACCGCACCAATACCCGTGGTCACGCCGCAGCCGAGCAGGCAGACCTTCTCAAGCGGCGCATCCTTGCGGACCTTGGCGAGCGAAATCTCGGGAACCACGGTGTATTCGGAGAAGGTTGAGGTGCCCATGTAGTGGAAGAGGGGCTTGCCTTCGTATGAAAAGCGGCTTGTACCGTCCGGCATGAGGCCCTTGCCCTGTGTGGCACGTACGGCCTGGCACAGGTTGGTCTTACCGCTCTTACAGAACTTGCACTCGCGGCATTCTGCGGTGTACAGCGGAATAACGTGGTCGCCCTCGGACACGCTGGTCACGCCCGGACCGCACTCCACAACCACGCCGCCGCCTTCGTGGCCGAGTACGCAGGGGAACAGGCCTTCGGGGTCGTCGCCGGACAGTGTGAAGGCATCTGTGTGGCACACACCGGTGTGGGTAATGCGAACTAGAACTTCGCCCTCTTTGGGTGGAGCAACGTCGATCTCCACAATCTTAAGGGGTTCACCAGGACCAAAGGCAACGGCGGCACGGGACTTCATGAGGGCTCCAGGGGGATTCGGTCGTTGGTTCGTGAGGCGCTGGGTATCCGATTGCGGCGGCAAGGCGGCAGCCTGTGGGGTTACTCAGTGCTTCGGGAGGTTGGTTTGTATCGTTCATTGCTAGTGGTTGCATGCTTGCCGACGGTCGCCTTGGCGAGTCCGTCACTACAACACCAAGGACGCTTGCTGGACCCAGCAGGAGGTCCGCTGAATGGCTCGCATTCGCTGCAGATTTCGCTGTGGAATGATGGCGGTGCAACGGACAACGCGAGCCAGCTGTGGACGGCGTCATTTCCTGTGACGCTCGCGGACGGCTACTACAGCGTGTCGCTGGAGGCGTCGGACACTGGAGTCGGTCTTGAACCGAGCTGGTTTGCATCGGACGTATGGGTAGGAGTGGCTGTGGACGGGGCCGCGGAGCTTGCGCCACGACAAGCCTTGACCATGGTTCCGGCTGCACTATCGGCAGATACCGCGCGTCGGGTACGCATTGCGGATGCATCAGGAGCGTGCGACGACGGCGAGATTGTGTGGGACACCTCACGCGGCAACTTGTCGGTGTGCCAGGAGGGTGTGTGGCGCAGTGTTGGCACCGCAATCATTACCGAGATCGATGGCTCACGTTCATGGACCAACGGTCGCTATGCAGAGTCGTGCCTCGAGTATCGGTCGCCGCCTCCCGGCGTTCTGTACGAGGGCAGCACTGGCGACGGCGTGTACCGAATCGACCCGGATGGCGCGACCGGACAAGCCCCGTTTGACGTGCACTGTGACATGACCACAGACGGCGGTGGCTGGACGCTGCTGGGCACCGTCGCCGGCGGCGACGCAGACAACTGGAACACCCAGTATGGCTACTGGTCGGACACCAATGGGCTGGGTGTGGTCACCGAACCCTTTGAGGCAGACTTCAAGTCACCGGCGTGGTGGAGCCTGGATGTCACCGACTCTGAGGTGCTGTTTGAGCGCTGGCACGTGGGGACCATCAAGGCGCAGAGCGTGTTGTCGAACAATTGCGTACATGGTCAGGACCGCTTTGTGGACCTGTTCACAAGCAACAACAACAGCCTGCGCTGCGGTCGTAGCAATGTTCGCTTGGTCACTGCCCCGGCGGACGGTGCGGGTGTCGCTTCGGGGTACAGAGAAGGCGTCGACTCCCAGGCGCTTGGCGGCAGTCAAACGAACGGGTTTTGCTGGAATGGTGGGGACAACAACTCCAACACGTTCCGCGGACACGCCGGCTGGAATCAGGATGACTACAGCACCTGCGTGGCGGCCGGTCACCTGGGGTACATCGGGGTCTGGCAGACGGGCAGCTCGCAGTTCCAGAACCGCGACATCACCGAGACAAACTGGCAGTACCAGACGACTGAGTCGCAGACATCAGTGTCGCTGTACGCCCGGTAGTTCGGACTCGCTACGCCGGTGCTCGTGAGACGACCAGACCGCGACGGGCGCCGACGAACAGGGCGGCAACTCGTCAGATGTTCTTCCGCAAGCGGCGCTAAGCGTATACACTCCGGGCGTAGATAAACGGGGAGAACACATGATGGTGCGTAGTATTCTGATCGGCTTGATGACCAGCTCGGTAGCACTCGCCGCCGACAGTAATGGTGACGGCTGCCAAGACGAGTTCGCTGGCAATGGCGCATGCGTAGACGTCGATGCCACGGTCGATGTCTCAAGCACAGTGGGCGCGAATGCCCAGGTGCTGGAAGATGCCTCGATTGGACCGGAAGTCGCGTTGGGGTCGGGTGTTGTTGTGGCCGCGCGCGCCACGCTGGCCGGACGCGTTGCTCACGCGAGCAACCCCCTCCCGATCGGAGCCAACACCGTCATTGGTCGCGGTGCGCAGCTTGGCGCAGACCATGTGCTTGGGAATGACGTGAGCATTGGCCGGTCCGCCGTCGCAGGTGCGCGCCTGACCGTCGCTGCTGGCGGAACTCTCGGGTACGCAGCGCAGGTCGGAGACGATGTCACTGTTGGCGCCAATGCCGTCGTAGGTAACTTGGTCACCATCGGAGACTTCGCTACCTTAGGGGACAATGCTGTCGTAGCTCGTAGCGTGACCATTCTGAATGGCGCCAACTCCGGTGATGGCGCGGCGGTCAACGGTACCGTCGGACCCGATGTGCTCATTGCGGCGGGCTCGCGCATCGAACAAGGCGCGCGTGTCCGCAAGCAGGCCGACATTGGTGCGGGTGCGGCGATTGAGTCGACGGGTCGTATTGGTCGTGGTGCTGTCATCGAGGCGGGAGCCACGGTCTACGGGCGCGTTGCTCCTGCAGCTACGGTCGGAGCTGGAGCGACGGTTGAGGCGGGGGCTATCGTTGCCCGCGGCGGCGAAGTGTGCGCGGGGAACACGCTTCCCACCGGGTCACAGGTGTTGAACGATGGCACGTGGCCCGTTGAAGGCTGCATTGTGGACGACTCCTGCCTGACCATCAAGACGTCAAACCCAAGTGCAACCGACGGTGTGTACAGCATTGACCCTGATGGGGACGGTGGGGCTGCGGCCTTCGACGTGTACTGTGAGATGACGACGGACGGAGGCGGTTGGACGTTGCTGATGAAGGCCGCAGGGACGACCTTTGGCTACGATTCGGCGTACTGGACGAACACATCAACGCTCAACGTCACCGACCTAGACACAGGCCATGGGGAAGTCGCGAAGTTTGCTAGCTTCAATGACGTAGCCGTGGATGAGCTGATGATCACCGCCCAGTCCGGTGGCCAGACCCAGCTGGGTCTTCCGTCCTCACAGACCGCCCGCAGCCTGTTCAGTGGCACTGGTCAGGCACTGTCGGTGACTGCTGGCGACCCAACGCCCATGCATCTCATCAGCAACACCGGATACACCTTTTGTGGAGCGCCCTGGCGTGTGAACTCGTACGTGAGCGGCGTAGGAGTGCGCTTGGGAGGCAGCTTCATCAACAATTGGGTCTGTAACTACGGCAATGACGCGAGCGGCCAAGACACAGGCGCTCATTACGCCGGCTTTGGTACCAGAGACACCCGATGGGCTCCTGGTACCTATGCCATCAAGTCTTTTGGCGTTCGCGACGCTCACGACACGACCTATACAGCTCCTGGGCAGGGGGCGCAGTCGGCGCATCTGTGGGGTCGATAGCGTTGAGCATCTGTTAGACTGCCTCAACGCTTGCGATTGGGGAGAACAGATGGTTCGTTGTAGTTTTTTGGTTTGGTTAGCCGCTGGGTCTGTGGCGTTTGCAGCAGATTCTAACGGTGATGGTTGCCAGGACGAGTACGCCGGGAACGGCGCGTGTGTCAGCGTAGACGCGACTGTGGACGGGACCAGTACGGTGGGGGCCGGCGCGCAGGTGCTGGAAGACGCGTCCATCGGACCTGAAGTTGCCTTGGGCAGCGGCGTTGTTGTGGCTGCTCGCGCGTCCCTTGCTGGCCGCGTTGCCCACTCCAGCAACCCCGTACCGGTCGGGGCGAACACCGTCATTGGTCGTGGCGCACAGCTGGGTGCCGACCATGTGCTTGGAAGTGACGTGACGATTGGTAGGTCGGTTGTTGCCGGCGAACGCTTGACCGTGGCTGCTGGCGGAAGCCTCGGGTACGCCGTTCAGGTCGGTGACGACGTCACCGTTGGCGCGGGTGCTGTGGTGGGCAACCTTGCGTCGCTCGGAGACTTTGCCACGTTGGGTGACAATGCTCTCGTCGCTCGGAGTGTGACCATTGCAGACGGCATCAACGCTGGCAATGGCGCCTCAGTGAACGGTATCGTCGGACCCGATGTTGTCATTGCTGCGGGCTCGCGCATTGAACAAGGCGCTCGTGTCCGCAAGCAGGCTGAGATTGGCGCGGGTGCGGCGGTTGAGTCGACGGGTCGCGTGGGTCGAGGCGCCATCATCGAGGCCGGGGCTACCGTGTACGGGCGTGTCGCTCCTACCGGTTTGGTGGGTGCTGGAGCGACCGTTGAGGCGGGAGCGAGCGTTGCCCGCGGCGGCGAGGTGTGTGCAGGCAACACCCTTCCCACCGGGTCACAGGTGTTGGGGGATGGGACGTGGCCGGTTGACGGCTGTGCCGTGATCGACTCCTGCCAGACCATCAAGACCAGCGTTCCCGGCTCCGTCGACGGTATCTACAGTATCGACCCAGACGGTGATGGTGGCCAGCCAGCCTTTGATGCCTACTGTGACATGACCTCCGAGCAAGGCGGCTTCACTCTGGTCATGAACTTGGACACGAGCGACGGCCATGCCATGTGGTGGGGAAATTCCCTGTGGACCAACGGCGGAACCTATGGCGTGGCAGACTCGAATCCGTTTGACGGAGACTTGGTCTCACCGGCCTATAGCCAGCTGGTAGGTGCTACCGAGATTCGCGTAGTCGTTCACGAACAAGGCGTTGTTCGGGGCTTCAAGCGCTGGAACAAGCCAAACAGCAACGCTCTGATCACCTCGCTCAACAGTGGGGACAACACTGTGCTCGGCTCCTCGGTCGTCTCAAGCGATGTTGGAGCGCTCTCCTCCGCGGAGTTCTTGGTTCGAACCACGACCACTCTGTACGCGAATCACTGCGTAAACGGGGTCTGCGTCTCCAATTCCGGCGGCTCGCCAGATGGCCACCGCATCGGCTCCAACCAGGCTGCCCCGAGCAACAACAACGGTGGCGGAATCGGAAACTGGTCCGACATGGGCTACTGCTGCGGCGTCTCGAGCATTGCCGGTCGCACGTGCAACGGGGACACCATTCGCACGGCGTCTGAGGCCCAGGGCGGGTGGTACACCGGCTACGCTGGGTCCCACAACACCGGAACCTTCGGTACCGACACGTTGTTCCCGTTTAATCCAACGGGCACAAACAGCTCGTGCTCGCAAGCCAACTGGGCCCAGACCAACGGCATCAACTACGACTACGCTATCTACGTTCGCTAGCGAACAGCGGCTCAGCGCCGTGCATCACCCGGGTTGACGCATGCTTGGAGCGTTGAATGGGGGGTAGGTGGTAGTCTAGTCCTACCCCTTTCACCCAAGCGATAGACCATGACTATGCGCCGCTTTCAGAGCCCGGACTTCTCGTTGCGCCAACTGCAGTACGCGGTGGCGGTCTTGGAGACTGGTGGGTTTGGCACGGCGGCTACCCTGTGCGGGGTGTCGCAGCCGTCCTTAAGCGCGCAGGTGGCAAAGCTGGAGTCCGCACTTGGGGTGCGGCTGTTCGAGCGCTTGGGACGAGGGGTGATGCTGACCGGGGCGGGGGAGCGCCTGCTGCCGGTGTTTCGGGAGGCGTTGGCGTCGGCCTCGCGCGTTCAGGCAGTCTCGGTAGCCCTGCAAGACCC
This sequence comes from uncultured Pseudomonadota bacterium, assembly GCA_913061235.1. Lineage (GTDB taxonomy): Bacteria > Myxococcota_A > UBA796 > UBA796 > CAJXTB01. The sequence continues at coordinate 15,074 of CAJXTB010000033.1, forward strand.
GTACGCCATTCCGTTGCGGATTGCCGTCATTCCAACCATCGCGCCCTATTTGCTGTCCCGTGTGGTCGACCGAATTTCGCAGCAGCCAGGGCCCATTGTTCACTGGTTGGAGATGCAGACACACGCCGCGGAGCACGCTGTAGAGACGGGGCAAGCGGACGCGATGGTGATTGCAGATCCTCCGACTGACGCTGGGTTGACGGTGAGAACGCTGGGGTGGGAGCCGTTCGTGGCGGTCGTTCCGAGAGGCTCCGACGGCCCGAATCCAGTCCCCGTGAGCTGGCTGCAAGAACAGGAGGTCCTGCTGCTCGAAGACGGCCACTGCCTGCGAGAACACGCGCTGTCCACGTGCATGCTTCAAGCTGCACAGGAGTCTGCGTTTCGCGCCACGAGCCTGCCGACCCTCGTCCAGATGGTGTCGTCTGGAATGGGCGTGAGCGTGTTGCCAGCGATGGCGGTGCAGATGGAGTGCGCGCGTTCTCGGGTCGATACCCGTGCGTTTTCGAGCCCTGGAATTGGGCGGACCTTGACCATGGCGTGGCGTCGCAACCACCCGATTGACGGGGTGATTGTGGAGGTCGCTGAACATCTAGAACATGCGGTACGGGACAGAAGCGTCATAGTCTAGTCCTATGTTTCGTATGTATTCAATGTCTTGGTGCCTATGGTTAGCTTGGGTGAAGTGATGGTTCCCAAACAGGAGTCATCATGTCTTTCCCATCAAGGTCTCGCGTTCTTCGCCTTCCCTCACGCATGCCAGCGGTGCTCGTTGCCCTTGTTGCCTCTGCGGTCTCGCTGTCTGGATGCGAGCCCGTCTCGGAGGCGCCAACCACGGTCAGCCAACACGACGCTGCGGTGGTCGCTTCCACCTCGGCGCAGACGTTCGCGGCTGGCGAGGCAAAGCCCAATGAGTTTTGGTGGCCGGAGCGGGTCAATCTAGAGCCACTGCGTCAGAACGCGGCCGCCAATCCATACGGCGCAGACTTCGACTATGCGTCCGAGTTTGAGTCACTTGACCTTGACGCGGTCAAGGCGGATATCGAGGTCCTGCTTACTGATTCACAGGACTGGTGGCCGGCGGACTACGGTAACTACGGTCCATTGTTCATTCGCATGGCCTGGCACAGCGCCGGCACCTATCGAATCAGCGATGGTCGGGGGGGCGCAGACGGTGGGCAGCAGCGCTTTGAGCCGCTCAACAGCTGGCCTGACAATGCGAACTTAGACAAGGCACGCCGCCTGCTCTGGCCCATCAAGCAGAAGTACGGCCGTGCGCTGTCGTGGGCGGACTTGATGGTGCTCACTGGCAACGTGTCGATGGAATCCATGGGCTTTGAGACCGTCGGATTTGCCGGCGGCCGCGAAGATGACTGGGCACCGGAGCTGGTGTACTGGGGACCGGAGGCACAGATGCTTGCGGGAGATGCCCGCTACCACGGCGCACGTGAGCTCGAAGAGGGGCTAGGAGCCGTCCAGATGGGCCTCATCTACGTCAACCCAGAGGGCCCCAATAGCAACCACGACCCCGTCTCGGCGGCCTACGACATCCGCGACACCTTTGCGCGAATGGCCATGAGTGACGAAGAGACTGTGGCGCTCATCGCTGGTGGTCACACCTTCGGAAAGGCCCACGGTGCGCATCCTCCGGCAGACTGTGTCGACGTTGCTCCGGCTGGCGCGGGAGTCGCACACCAGGGCATGGGCTGGGCCAACAGCTGCGGCGCTGGCAACGGCGTTGACACTGTGACGAGCGGTCTCGAAGGAGCGTGGACGGCGGCCCCAGTGCGCTGGACTCACCAATACCTGTCCTTCTTGTTCGACTACGAGTGGGAGACCACGCAGAGCCCGGCCGGTGCGACTCAGTGGCAGCCGACCGACCGTCAGAGCGATGTGCTGGTCCCCGACGCTCATGACCCCGAGCTTCGACACGCCCCCATGATGCTCACGACTGACTTGTCCATGCGTGAAGACAGCACCTACGAAGGGATCTCTCGGCGGTTCCGCGAAAACCCTGAAGAGTTCGAGGCCGCGTTCGGAAAGGCATGGTTCAAGCTCACGCATCGCGATATGGGTCCACGGTCTCGCTACCTGGGCGCGGACGTCCCGCAAGACGTCTTCATCTGGCAGGACCCGCTTCCTGCTGTGGACCACGCGCTCATCACCCCCGCCGATGCCACCGCGCTCAAACGCCAGATCTTGGCATCGGGTCTGACCACACCTGAGCTGATTCGCACGGCATGGGCGTCTGCATCGACCTTCCGTGGGTCGGACATGCGTGGCGGCGCCAATGGGGCTCGGGTTCGCCTTGCGCCACAGAACGAGTGGTCGGTGAACGCACCAGAAGAGCTAGAACGTACGCTGGTAGCGCTGCAAGCTGTGCAGACCCAGTTCAATGCGTCGGCTGTGGGTGGAAAGAAGGTGTCCCTCGCAGACATCATCGTCCTTGCCGGTGTTGCTGCCGTAGAAGATGCAGCGGCGAAGGGCGGGGTGAGCGTACAGATGGCGTTCACGCCAGGTCGGGCAGATGCGACGCAAGAGCAGACCGAGGTCGTCTCCTTTGCGCCGCTCGAGCCCAAAGCAGACGGCTTCCGCAACTACTACACCGAAGACGCACTGCGTCGGCCGTCGGATGCGCTCATTGACAAGGCAGACCTTCTGGAGCTGACCGTTCCCGAGATGACCGCGCTGCTGGGTGGCATGCGAGTCCTTGGCGGCAACGCCGATGCAAGCCCGCATGGCGTATTCACAGAGTCCCCCGGCACGCTGAGCAACGACTTCTTCACCAACTTGACGGACCTGTCGACCACGTGGCGGCCAGCGGGTGCGGAGTACACCTTTGAGGGCGTGGGGACCGACGGCGCGGTCAAGTGGACAGCCACAGAGGCTGACTTGGTGTTCGGGTCTAACGCCGAACTGCGTGCTGTGAGCGAGGTCTATGCGTACGACGAAGCCAAGTTTGCCCAGGACTTCGCCGATGCGTGGACCAAGGTCATGCAGGCGGACCGCTTCGACATGCATCGATAGCGAGGCGGGCGGCACAGCCTGCTAACGAACACGGCGGCTGGACAGGTGAGTGTCCAGCCGCCGCTTTGTGTTGATGTCGGTCGATTCACAGTGTGGTCGTTCATGGTCGCGCCGCGAGCAGGACCCCGGGGGCCTACCGGCGCCGCAGTAGCCCGAGCATGGGAGCGAGCAGCACGAGCCACCACGCCATGGGAGCGGATGTGCTGGTGCAGCCGCAGCCGCCTTGTGCGACGACGGGGACGTCGACGCAGTCGCTTGGGGCGCCGGAGCACTCGAAGTCGTCTTCGATGGCGCAGTCGACGTCGCAGCCGTCTCCGGACACTGTGTTTCCGTCGTCGCAGGCTTCTTCGGTATCTACAACGCCGTCACCGCATGTGGGCAGCGGCGTGCAGTCGGAGGGCTCGCCTTCGCAGTCGAATCCAGGCTCAACGTCGCACTCTTCCGTGCAGCCGTCACCGGTAGCGGTGTTGCCGTCGTCACACACTTCGCCGTCTTCGAGTAGGCCGTTGCCGCACACAGGCAGCAGGTCGCAATCGGAGGGCTCGCCGGCGCATTCCCAGCCGTCTTCGACGCCACACGCCGCGTCACAACCGTCTCCGGTGGCCACATTGCCGTCGTCGCAGGTCTCGCCGGGGTCCACGGTGCCATCGCCACAGAAGGGAAGCAAGGTGCAGTCGGAGGGCTCGCCAGCGCACTCCCAGCCGTCTTCGACCGAACAGGCGTCGTCACAGCCGTCGCCGGCCACAACGTTGCCGTCGTCGCACAGCTCGCCCGCGTCTAGGGTGCCGTCACCGCAGGACTCAAAGCAGGTGGAGGGTTCGTTCTCGTCGCACTCAAAGTCGTCTTCGATGGTGCAGTTCGCGTCGCAGCCGTCGCCTTGGGTGATGTTGCCATCATCGCAGGTCTCGTTGGCGTCTAGGCTGCCGTCTCCGCAGGACTCAAAGCAGGTGGAGGGGTCGTTTTCGTCGCATTCCCAGCCATCTTCGACAGTGCAGTTGGTGTTGCAGCCGTCGCTTGAGACGGTGCCGGCATCGTCGCACTCTTCGTCGGGGTCTACGGTTCCGTCGCCGCAGAAGGGCAGCAGCTCGCAGTCGGAGGGCTCTGCATCGTCGCAGGTCCACTCGTCTTCGATAGCGCACGAGTCGTCGCAGCCGTCACCGGTGGTGAGGTTTCCGTCGTCGCACAGCTCGCCCGCGTCTAGGGTGGCGTCTCCGCAGGACTCGGCGCAGTCGGAGGGCTCGCCGTCGCATTCCCAGCCGTCTTCGATGGCGCAGGTGTCGTCGCAGCCATCACCGTTGTCGTCGTTGCCGTCGTCGCAGGTCTCGCCTTCGGTGATTCGGGCGTCCGCACAGGTGTCTTGGAAGTCGGGCACGCCGTCTTCATCGGCATCTGGCAGGACAAGACCCACGCCGCCATCGGAGGGGTCGACGTCGTCTGCCAAGCCGTTGAGGTTGGTGTCCATGAGGTCGTCGACGATGCCGTTGTTGTCTGTGTCGATGCCACCCCCTTCAATGATGTCCAGGTCACCGTCGCCATCGGAGTCGAGGTCGAGGAAGTCTGGCGAGGTGTCCGCGTCGGTGTACAGGACGTCCGGTGCCGTGCGCACGGTGGGGTCGTTGTCGTCCAGGTCGTAGGCAGCGGCGAGTCCGTCGCGGTCGTTGTCTGTGGGGTCGTCGATGACGCCGTCGTGGTTCAGGTCGAGGTCTGCGCGGCCGTTCTCAGCGATGTCGGGCACGCCGTCGTCGTCTGAGTCGAGGTCTTGGAAGTTGGGGATGCCGTCGCCGTCAAAGTCGATGCTCTGGGCGAGGGTGTCGCACAGACCGTCTTGGCCCACGTCTTCGCAGTCCACACTGTCGGGGTCGAGGTAGTCGGGCACGCCGTCACGGTCGGTGTCGCCGGACAGGTCAATGCCGCCAGACTCGTCAATGTCGGAGATGCCGTCGTTGTCCGAGTCAATGTCCGCGAAGTCGGGAATGCCGTCTTGGTCCACGTCAAAGATGACGCGACCCACGCCGACAGGACTGGGCACGCCGCCTGCGGTGAAGATGACGGTGAGCTCGCCAAAGGTGTTGAACAAGGTGGTGGTGTCCACGGAGCCGTTTGCGTTGACGGTGCCGGACCCTACGACGTTTCCGGCGACATCTAGTGCTGTCCACTCGCAGGCCGTGTTCGACGTGAGGTCGAGAATGGTTCCGGTGATCTGTGAGACCGCACAGCCTTGGTGGGCAGACCCTGTGGCGCCGGTTGGACCGGGTTGTAGAGGCGAGGGTGTGGCGCCGTCAAAGCGCACGCGTCCTTCACCACCGTGACCGCCTGCGTCGGCAAATCCAGCATTGATGCCCTGTTCGCCGCCGTGGACTTCAACATCTCCATCAAAGGCAAAGTCGTAGGAAGCGAGGAAGACTGCGCCGCCAGAGCCGCCACCGCCGCCTGAGGAAGCCGAGCCGGTTGCGCCGGCTTGGCCGCCGTTTCCGCCGTTCGCAAGGACCAGTCCGTCGCCCGATAGCGAGCCGTAGCTGACCAGAAGTAGGGCTCCGGCGCCGCCACCTCCGCCGCCTCCGCCGAGGTCTCCGCTTCGCAAGGGCCCGCCTGTGATGAGGCCGTCACCGCCGCCGCCTCCAGAGCCGCCGAGCAAGGGCAGCAGCGCATCCAGGCCGTTCACGAACCCGCCGCGACCCCCATTGGTCTGACCGTTTCCGCCAGGGTTTCCTGCTGTGGCGAAGCCGCCGCCACCGCCGCCAGACTCGGTATTGTTGCCTGTTGCCGCACCGCCACCGCCGCCAAAGCCCGCAGCGCCGCCGTTGCTACCATCTTGTGCCGCCGTTCCACCCACGCCGAAGGGATTGCCGGAACCGCCGCCTCCACCGCTGGTGTTGTAGGTGGTCGGGATGCCGCCACCGCGATTGAAGGGACTGTTTCCACCCGCCACATCTGTTGGGGGAAACGCCGCTCCCGCGCCGCCTGGGGCACGGTCAAAGACGATGGATGGAGAGCCACTGCCGCCGCCAAAGCCGTCTCCGCCGGTGCCTGCAAATCCGCCGGAGCCACCACTCCTTGTGGAGTTGTGTGGACCGCCAGCGCCGCCGCCACCACCGCCGGGTCCGCCATGTCCACCGTCGCCGCCATCTAGGCCGGTTTGGTTGCTGTTGGCGCGGGCCAAGCTGTTGTCGCCAAAGTCGCTGCCGCTACCGCCGGATACGTCTAGAACACCGTCAACAACGGTGTCTCCACGGACAAGTACGAGCACGGGCATGTAGGCTTCGTTGCCGCCGGTGCTGCTGACCGGGTCTGTGGCGTCGAAAGACAGGGTGACGCCAGATGGAATCGTCAGGTCGCTGTAGACCACGGTTCCGCCGTCACTACGTAGGCTGCTTGATACGACGATTTCGCCGTTCACAATCCCGTCACTGTCGCCTACGCCGCCGTCAACGGGGGAGGCGAGGGGCTCGGTGATGCTGAAGACGTTGTCGATGGCGCCGGTTGGCAACACAGCAACCCCATCAACTAGAACGTCGCAGTCCTGTGCTTGGGCATCTTCCAGCACAAAGAACACCGTGCTTAGGACGGCGCCACTGATGGGGCTGGCGGGATTTCCGGCGCCGTCGGACACGGTGGTTGGACCGACCAAGATGTCACTTGAGCAGGACGTGGACAGGACCTCGGTGCCGTCGAATCCACCGTTCGCACTGATGACTGAGACGACCACACCCATTCCGGGAGCGGCGGCGTCTGGCTGGACCACGCTCTGTGCGGCAGCGGTCAGTGGGGTGAGGCCAAGGAGGACAGAGAGCAGTCGTGTGTTCATCTGGCCACTATAGACGAGCGGGCACGCGGGTGTTGGTGATTCACCCGCGTGCTGACACGTTGACTACTGTGCGGCGGTAATCGTGAATGCGGTCTGGCAGGGCAAGGTGATCTCTGCATCAGCGGCGAAGAGGTCGCAGTCTGCTCCTTCGCAGCTGTAGTTGAGGGACAGCTCACCCGGGTCGAGCGTGGACTCGTCAGCGAACGTGCCGCCCAATGACCAAGCGAGGGTAAGCATCGCATCACCATCGTCTCCGCCGGCGTCTTGGGTCTGGACGACCTCTTCGCAGACCAGGTCACTCTTGTCCATTTCGCAGTCGAAGGTCACGCCGTCGCTGTCGCCAATGCTCACAGTGACCGCGTCTTCATCGATGGCGAGGGTGATGACCTCCTCTTCAATGTCGGCCTCTCCGCCGAGCTCGCACGTGTCGACGCCGACGGTTGCGGAGGTGATGGCGTACTGCCCCGGCAGCGGCTCAATCGAGCCGCAGGCGGCGAGGGTCAAGACGAAAGCGGCCAAGGAAAAAATGCGAGTCATGAGGTCTCCTCTGAAGGATGCAACAGGGTGATGTGCTGCATGTCGGTAGGGTGGCGCTGGTCTGAACACCTGGCGATTACAGGTGATGTCGCGCTTGTACCATTTTGCGGAATGGTCGTGGTGAAAGCTGCTGAACATCGATGTTGTCGTTGCCCCACAAGCGGTGCCACTCCACGTTGACCTCTAGATTCGTTGCGCGTACCCCCAGGGTTTGAGAGTGCGCGCTACGCGGCTAGATGTGGCGCTTGAACCAGAAGAGTTGGTGGATGCTGCCAGTTGGCGCTGACATGTACGCTTTGGTCATGCCGAGACCGCTGTCCCAGGCCGTCGTCAGGGTGAGCGTGTCTCCCCATTGCTGTGTCTTTACGTAGTAGAGGCTTGGACTCTCGCCGCGACCCTGGGTGAAGTTGGGGTGTCCGCCGTAGTTGTCCATGGTCCACAATTGATTCTGGTACGGATTTCCGGCTTGGCCTTCGGTGATTGCTGGGTTGCCGTTCAGTTTCCCGGCGAGGATGGGCAGGGAACCGTCTTGGATGTTCCAGATGCGCCAGTAGGCTCCGTAGGCGGTGAAGGCCCAGCGAGAGCTGGGTTGTGTACCGATCTCGCTGCTGAAGTGTGCGCGTCGGTACTGATCGAGGGTCAGGTCCATGCTCTGTGTGCGGCCGCTCCCTATGGTGTGCACGGTGTAGTTATTGGTCGGGCTGAAGAACGGCGTGGTGAACTCGGGCCGGTCGGGGAAGCTCAGCCTCTCGCCGTTGATGCCGCGTAGGTCGTTGTCCAAGCGGATTTCGAAGGCTGTCTCATACTCCTGCCATTCGTTTGTGGGCGTGAAGGTCAGCTGGTTTCCGTCCACGGTGACGACGCCCGGCACGGTGTAGTTGCTGACGTCCATCATGGTTCGACTAGCACGCGGCTGGATGCTGTCGTTGGTCACGGATGCCGGGTCGATGTCGACGTTGAAGGTCATGACGAGGGGTGTATCGATCGACACATTGGTGTTTCCGTCGGCTGGTGAGACGGTGTCCCAGTCCAGGGACCCGACGGTGCGGAAGGTGACGACGGTGTTGGTCTCGGCACCCATTCCATCAACGTCGACCACATCTGTGTTGAGAGTCAGCGTGTAGTTGGTTTTGGCGTCGAGCCAGGAGTAGGGGTCGAAGGTGACAGTGCTGCCGTCTACCGACAAGTTTCCGCCAATGTCGTTTCCACCCGAGTCGACCAGAGTGACCGACGTATTGACCACGCTGTCTGGGGCGACGTCGTTGTTGAAGGTGGCGGACAGGATGATGTCTTGGGAGACGTTTGTGGCGCCGTTGCTGGGCACGCTGGACGTGAAGCGGAAGCCGTCATCTGCCACGGTGGTGAAGGACCACTCGTAGTCTTGGGTGGTTCCGGCGCTTGCTGCACCGGCCTCATTGGCCAATTCTTCAGGAACGACGGCCCCCGCCTTGAGGATGGCGATGTACCGTCTGCCGGGCTCAAGCTCATTGGTTGGCTGGAAGCCCCAGATCACAGAGACCAGCTCATCTGGGCCTTCTCCGTACACCACGTTGCCGGCAACGGGCACGCCGTCGAGCTGGAGTTGAACGCCGCCGCCTGACACGTCTGCGGCAGTAAAGGGTAGGTCCATCTGGATGGCTGGGACAATGTCGAGTGCCACATCAATCGAAGCGTCTGCGGGTTGGTAGCCGGCGACGGTGAGCTCTAGGAAGGCCGGATTGTCGTCTGCGCACTCGAATCCGTCGTCGTCATTGCCGGAGCAGTCCAGACACGGCCCATCCTCTGTGATGAACCCGTCCTCACAGAAGACGACAGTGTCGCCCGCACAGACGTTGGTTCGGTCCTCAACGCCCTCGCATTCGGGGTCGGGGGATTCGCCACAGCCTGGAAGGAAGACGGCCAGTGCTGCGGTGAGGAGGAGTGGATGAGACATGGAGGGGCGAACAGACATGGCAGGCTCCGGCGTATTGTGGGGCTCGGATTGAGCGGCTTGGGTCGGATTGAGTAGCTTGAAGGACAGTATCGGTTGGCCGAGTGAATGCCTATTGCAGCCTGTTTCAAGTCTGCTATCGTGGAGTGGGAGGATGGTGAGACAGGCCGTGCTGCTGGCTGACGACCGGCCAATTGGCAGAACGCGTCGAACAATTTGAGCAATGTTCTCAAGTTTTGGTCTAGGTCGCCGATTGGTCCTAAAAGGGGGTTGCATCCAAATCGTGGGCCAACAACAGAACGAACCGTCAGGTGTTCCCGCGGGAGACGATGTTGAGGCGGTAATGCGTCGACAGCTGGTCTTTTCGGTGGCGGTATTCCTAGGGGTTGTTGGGCCCGTTTTTTCGCTCATGAACCTGATCCATCCGTCGGGCATGCCGGCAACGATTGCTGGGTTTGCCTACGCGGCGTGGACCTGGAGCGTCGTGCTGCAGCTAGGGATGGGAGTCTCCTCGCGGTTGTGTGCTCAGCAGCTATTAACAGGGTTTGTACTGTGTTTGACGGTGGTGTCGTTTTGCATGGGCGGTGTGCTGGCTCTTCCGGTCGCCTGGGTCGCTTTTGCCCCAGCGCTCGGACTGACCATGGATGGTCCGGTCGTTGCGATTCGGTCCGGCATCTTGTCGGTCGGAGCCATTCTCTTCCTTGGGGTGATGACCGGGATGGACTGGGTCTATCCAATGGTCCTTGTTCCCGATCTGGGCGCTGTATTGTTCACCTTAAATGCCTTGAGTATGGCCTTCATCCTCATTGTGCTGGGGCGTACCGGGGAGCGGATGAATCAGGCTGCGCGAGACGCACTGCAACGCTCCAATGATGTCCTCTCGCAAGAAGTCAGCGACCACGAACAGACCCGCGACCGCTTGAACCGAACTCACCTGGACGTTGTTGCTGCGGCCCACATTGCGGGCGCCGCTCAGATGGCAACGGGCATCCTGCACAACCTCGGAAATGCGCTCAACGCCGTACTCGTCTCGACTGGCCTCGCTGAGGCTCAGCTGGGGTCCATGCGCGTGAATAGGGTAGAGGCTTTGGCAGACCTGATTGAACCGCAAGTTGGGGAAAAGGCGAGCCAATACTCACGTATGCTCGCAGCGGACTTGGAAGCCTCGCGAACGGGTCTTCGAGAGGAACTCCGAGGCATACGGCAGTCTGTCGAACATGCGGTCGCCATTGTGTCGACCCAGCAGCGCCATGCGGTCCGAACCAGTGTCACGGAGCGGGTGAAGGTCTCGGAAGTACTGGCTGACGCACTGTCACTGTCGGGTCGCGTTGATTCTTCGGTTCGAGTGGAGGTTCTGTGTGAAGACCTCCCGATGGTGGTCATTGACCGACACCGAGTCCTGCAGATTGTGACCAACCTGGTCACGAATGCCTACGACGCTCTCAGCGCTTCGGATGACGGATGGGTGTTGGTGAACGCCAGCTCCGGTCTGGATGGAGAGCTTGTGGTCACTGTGACCGACAACGGTAAGGGCATTGACTCCGAAGACCTAAAGCGGGTCTTCGCTCATGGTTTCACGACACGGGAAGACGGACATGGGTTTGGTCTGCACGCCTCTGCTATCGCCGCACAAGAGCTTGGCGGTGCGCTGGCTACGTACAGTGCCGGACTCGGACTGGGCGCTTGTTTTACCCTGTCGATTCCGTCTCCGTGGGACGAGAGTGATGTGGGGTTGATGGACCAACAGCGCCATGGGTGAGTGAAGCGGCTGTGTGCCCGTCAGCTCGAAGAGACGTCCGTCGCAGGCGGCTTTCCGTAGCGTACATACAGCACGGGTAGAACGTACAGAACCAAGAGGGTCGAGCTGCTCAATCCGCCTAGAATCACCGCCGCCATGGGCGCTTGAATCTCATTGCCTGGCTCTCCAGCCGCCCACGCAATCGGGACCAACGCCAGAGCGGTGCCAATCGCCGTCATCAACACGGGTACCAGTCGCTCCTCACTGCCACGCAGTACCGCTTGCAACAGCGACGCCCCTTCGGTCTGAAGCAGGTGATGGTAGTGCGTGACGAGAAGGATTCCGTTGCGAGTCGCAATGCCGAACAGGGTAATAAAGCCGACCAGCGAGGCGATGGACAGCACACCGCCGGTTGTCGCCACGACCAACACGCCGCCAATGAGTGCCAGCGGTAGGTTCACCATCACGAGCAGTGCGTCGCGACGCGAGTTCAGGGCGGACCACAGCAACCCGAACATCACCAAGATGGCTACGAGCGACAGGCCGGTGATGGTCTTTGTGGCCTTCTCGGCGCTCTCGCCTTGTCCGCCGATTTCGAAGTAGGTCCCTGGGGGAAGAGGCGGAATTGCGGCGCGAATGTCGGCGGTCACGCTGGCAATGTCTCGGCCTTCAACGTTCGCCATCACCACAATGCGTCGCTTGGCATTTTCGCGCTGGATGAGATTTGGACCGAGCGTTCGTTCGACGGATGCGACCTGTGACAGGGCGGTGAAGCGCTGCCCGTCAGCATCGATGGGGGCGTTGGCGAGGGCGTCTAGGTCGGCGCGGTAGCGGTCGGGGTAGCGGACCACAAGGTCGACTGCGCGGCCGTCTTGCCACCACTGTCCTGCGGGATGCCCAACCAGGGCCATCTCCACCCACTCCGCGACTTCCCCCGGCGTCAGACCAAGCACAGCGAGCGGCCCGTAGCGCGGTCGGACGAGTACCTGGGGCACCTCGGTCTGCTGCTCGATGGACAGGTCCACGAGGCCTTCAACATCTGCGATGGCGGTCTGGATGTCGCGGGCTGCGCGTCGTAGGTCGCCCAAGTCGTCGCCAAACACCTTGATGGCGAGGGACGTCTTGACCCCCGACAGCATGTGTTCGATGCGGTGTCCGATAGGCTGGCCAACGCTGACAACGAGGCCCGGAACCTGTGCGGCCTCGCGAAGAGCGGAGGCGGCGTCGTGCCGGTCGGCGCCTTCGCGAACGGTCACCTCCAGCTCGCTGAACTGTACGTCCTGGGCGTGTTCGTCCCGCTCGGCCCGGCCGGTGCGTCGGACGACGGCTTCGACCATGGGTAGTGCGACAACGCGGTCTTCTAGGCGCTGGACCATGGCGTCGGAGTCGGAGAGCGGCGTGCCTGGGGGAGTTGCTGCGGACAGCGTGAAGGCCCCCTCGTTGAACGCTGGCAGGAAGGAGCGGCCGAACAGGCCCATGGCACCGAGTGACAGGACCGCGCCTAGGAACGATGCGGTGAGAACGGTACGAGGTGCGGCCAGGGACCAGCGAAGCGTTGGGCGGTAGATGGCTTTTAGGGCTCGAACAACGCGGGAGTCGCCGTCGTGTCCGTCTGCTGGAACGTCTGTGAGGAGCAGGCTGCACAGAGCTGGTGTGACGGTCACGGCGACCACGAGTGAGGCGAGCAGGCTGGCGACGTATGCGGTTCCTAGCGGGGCCAACAGCCTGCCTTCGAGGCCGTCGAAGAAGAACAGGGGCAGGAAGACAACCACGATGATGGCTGTCGCGTAGACGATGGAGCCGCGAATCTCGACAGAGGCGTTGTAGACGGTGTCGAGCAGGTCAGCCCGCTCGGCTTCGGGCTGAGAGGCGCGCAAGCGCAGGCGTCTGTAGACGTTTTCGACGTCGATGATGGCGTCATCTACAAGGGCGCCAATGGCAATGGCGAGGCCGCCCAACGTCATGGTGTTGAAGCCCGCGCCCAGTGCGGAGAGGGTCAGCACGCCAGCGAGCATGGACAGCGGTAGGGCGAGCAGAGAGATGAGGGTGGTTCGCCAGTTCGCGAGGAACACAGTGAGCAACAACACCACGAGAATCGCGCTCTCGATGAGGTGGGTGCGCACGTTTCCAATGGCGGTCGAGATGAAGCGGGACTGGCGGAAGCCCTTGCGGTGAAGGGTCATGCCGTCGGGAAGGGTGGCTTCGACCTGGTCTAGCGCCTCATCAATGCGTGCGGTCAGGGCGAGGGTGTTGGCCTCGGGCTGCTTCTGAACGGCGAGCACAATTCCGGGCTCGCCATCGAGTGCTGCGGTGCCGCGTGCGAGTGCCGCACCCATCTCAATATCCGCGACTTGGTGCAGCAGGATGGGCACGCCATGAACGCGGGCGATGACGATCTGACCGAGCTCTTCGAGGGTCTCTGCGCGTCCGATTCCGCGAACCAGGTATTCGCTGTGGCCACTTGTGATGAAGCCGCCAGGAGCGTTCTCGTTGGCACCCTGAAGCGCGTCCAGCACCTGTCGTAGGCCAATGTGAACACTCTCGAGTGCGCCGGGGTCTAGGATGACCTGGACTTGCCGCAGCTCGCCGCCAATCGGAGTGACCTGGGCCACGCCGGGAATGCCGAGCAGGCGTCGGCGCAGCTCCCAGTCTGCGTAGTCGCGCATCTCCATCGGGTCGGTGGTTTCGTCTCCGGACAGGCCGAGGAACAGGATTTCGCCCATGATGGAAGACATGGGAGCAATGAGCGGAGCGGGAATGTCGTCCGGAAGGGCGTTCTGGGCGGTCTGAAGTCGCTCAGTGACGACCTGGCGGGCGCGGTACGGGTCGGTGTCCCACTCGAACTCGGCCCACACCACCGAGATGCCAATGCCGGACGAACTGCGCAGGCGACGCAGTCCAGGAGTGCCTGTGAGTGCGGTCTCGAGCGGAATGGTGACGAGTGTTTCCACTTCGTCTGGCGCCATGCCGTGGGACTCGGTGAGCAGAGTGACGGTGGGTGCGTTGACGTCTGGCAGCACGTCGACAGGCAAGCGCGTGGCTGTCCATGCGCCCCACACGAGCAGCAGTGCGGCAAGGCCGAGAACGACGGCGCGGTTGTTCAGCGACCAGCGAATCAGTGCGTTCCACATGGTCTAGTGCCTGTGGGATTCGAGCGAGCCGGACAGCGCAGCGACGTGTACGTCAAAGCCCCCTTCGGTGACGACGCGCTCGCCCGGTTGTAGTCCGGAGAGCACCTCGACATGGGTGGGGTCTGCCTGGCCCAAGACGACGCGGCGGCGGGTGAAAGACTCGCCGGTCTTCTGAACAAAGACCACGTCCGTACCGTTGGTCTCGACGACCGCTGAGCGAGGAACGACGAGTCGTTGTGTAGGCTCTCCGATGCCCAAGGACAGCGAGACCAGGTCGCCCACCAGCAGGCCTGCTCCGTCGTCCACTAGGACCGAGATGGGCGCTGACAGGGTGTGTGGGTCGAAGACGAGCTGGTCAGTGAGCACGTTGGGGTTGACCAAGACGCGCGGAGCGGGCCAATCGCCACGATGAACGGCGACAGTACTCACTGTACCGAGCTCTGACGCGGTTCGAGAGTGTACGTGGCCTTCCAAGAGCAGTGCTGCGGATGTCGCGACGGAGACTAGCGGAGAGCCCGCCGAGATCTCAGAGCCATGCTCTCCTCCGACGGACACAATGATGCCGTTCGCAGGAGCAGTAATCGGGATGGCACCGGCGCCAGAACTGGTCAGCGTTGCAACGCGACGCCGGGCAGCGCGGGTCTCGGTTCGAGCACGCTCTACACCCGCACGAGCCTCGTCGAGGCGTCTGGCGGGCAGCAGATCTCGCTCGCTTAGGGCTTCCACGCGGGCAAGCTCCCGTTCTGCGAGCTCACGGTCCACGCGTGCGGTCGAGACATCCGCCTGAAGGCGCGACCAGCTGTCCGCCATGCTCGCGGGAACAATGGCGGCGAGCGGTTCTCCGCGAACGACGCGGCGTCCCACAACCGGCAGGCCGTCTGCCCACACGAGTAGGCCGTCTGACGGTGCGGCGACAACGGTTGTGCTTGCAGGAGCGGCCTTTGCAATGGCCGCCGTCTCTATGGTCGGGGTCAGGGGCATGCTCTGGGCAGGGGCTGTCGCGAACGGAATCTGCCACTGGGTCTCTTTGAGGAACGCAATCTCGCCTTCGTCTTCCTCGGCATGGGCAACGGGGTGATGGTCGCCAATGGTGACCGTGCCCGCGTCCCACTCGGAGCGTTCGTCACCGTCTTCATAGACGAGCACGAAGCTGTACACGCCTTCAGCGGGGGCCATGGCTTCGGCGGCGAAGATGCCGGCACGTGCCACAGCGTCATCTACGTGACTCACCGGCTGGCCGGTCATGCCAACAAAGCGGAAGGTCAGCGAGCCTGAAGTTGCGGGGGCGTTGTCGGCGAGACGGGTAACGTGGGCGTGGTAGCTGAAGGAGTGCCCGGCGACGGGGGCATCCAGCTCGACGAACAGCTCGTGGGTGTCGGTCCAGCGGGTGATGGCGATGGACGCGCTGTGCTGGGCTTCATGAGCGTTGTCGGCTGCGCCGTGGCTATGGCCGGCTTCGAGCGGATTGGTGCAGGCGGAGAGGGCCACGAGCACGAGAGGAATGACGAATCGGTGGGCGCTCATTGCAGCGTCTCCTGGATGAGGGACTGCACAGCGGAATTCGAAAAGTAGCCGGTGGCACAGGATAAATCCAGATGTGCGCGGCGCTGTAGGCGCTCTTGGGCAATGGTCGCGAGGCTGGCGTCTTCCACCGCTTCAGCCGTCTGGAGCAGCTCGCCCAACGGAAGCTCGCCAGACCGGTACAGGTCCATGGCCGAGGCCCAGACAGCGTCTGGTGAGATTGTGGCCGCTTCGGATTGAGCCAGGTCCGAGGCGCGAGCGTGGGCACCGCGAACGTCTGCTTGAAGCTGTGCCGTGAAGCGTGTCAGGTGGGCGTCTGTGTGGGCCAGGGACGCCGCTGTTTGACGAGCGTGTGCCCGGCTGCCGTCCGTCCATGGAATCTGAACAGAGCCGCCGATTTCGTAGCCTGGGGTTGCTATTCCGCCGTTGGGAGGCGCATCCCAGCGGGGTCCCCCTGCAAGTGTCAGGTCGGGCAGCTGTGCCCAGCGGGCCGCGCGTGTAGCCGTTGCGTCAGCGTCGCGTCGCTGCTGTAGTGCCATCAGGCCGGGGTGGTTTGCGGACTGCGACAGGGCGTCGTCCAAGCTCGAGAGCGCAGGCGAATCCAGCAACACAACATCGTCTACAGGTGTGTTCACCATGGCGGAGACGTGTGCGCGAAGGGTCTGTGCCTCGCCGCGTCTCTCGGCCGCACTCACCGCATGGGCAGCGGATGCCAGACCGGCTCGGTCCAGGTCATACCCGGACACCTCACCGGCCTGTGCAAGGAGCGCGAGGGTGGCGAGCAGCTCGTCAAAGCGCTCATGCCCGGACTCGGACACCGCTCCCGAGGCGTTCGCCGCCCACAGGTCCAGGGCTTCAGCACGTAGCTCGCAGACCGCTGCGAGGGCCATTGCTTGCGCGTCATACTCACCGGCCATCGCCCGTAGATGCGCAGCTCGCGTGTCACCCAGCGCTGAGAGGCCAAGGTCCACCGTGACCGCAGCGCCAATGGCGTTCGTCGTCGCTCCTGCTGGCCCGCGGGCCTCTTCTCGGCGTGCGTCAAGAGTCGGGGACATCAGAAGCGACGTGCCGGTGCCGTCCGCCAGAGTGTCCGCGCGAACGGCGTCGAGCTCGGATTGAGCGACCGGTGCACTCAGAAAAGCGCGTACTAGCTCGGTCTCAGCGGTGGGCTCGGCTGCAGCGGCGGGAGCAGAAATGAACAAGCCCCACCCAATCGTCCAGCGAACGAACCAGGATGGGGTGGACATTGTGCCTCCAGCGGCGGAGTGCCGTGAACCGGGGGCTGTGTACTCGTTTGGGCAGGGGAGAGCGAGGGTTGGGCGGTCGAAGAGTGTCGGTTGTGCGTCCTAGGCTGACCACCAGCCGGTGGATTGGGGAGGCCGTGGCGGCCAGCCTAGGCGGTATCCATCCGCCTGGGCTTGTTTCCGCCGATGGCTAGGAACGACGTCGCCGAATGAGGCCCATCAGTGCGAGCAGTCCGAAGCCGGAGAGCGGTGCAGTGCCGACGACAGAGCAGCCGCTCAAGTCCTCGCCATCGGACCCGTCCGCGCCGTTCATTCCGTCGCAGATGAACTCGGTTTCGTCGATTTCCGATTCTGAGAGTTCGCCGTCTTGGTCGGCGTCGAGTCCGCTGTCTGCGCGCACGCCTCCGAAGATGCAGTTTTCACCGACCGGTTCTTTGGTCATGCTGAGTAGGCTGAACAGGACGGTCGAGTCGGCTCCTTCATCACCGTCAGCGCCAGCAGGTCCTGCGGGGCCAGTCTCTCCAGCAGGTCCAGCAGGTCCAGCGGGCCCAGCTTCTCCAGCAGGTCCGGTCTCGCCGATAAGTCCAGCGGGCCCAGCTTCTCCAGCAATGCCGGCGATTCCGTCAATACCGGCGATTCCAGCGGGTCCAGCGGGTCCAGCGGGTCCAGCGGGTCCAGCGGGTCCAGTTTCTCCAGCGGGTCCAGCTTCTCCCGCGGGTCCAGTTGCTCCAGCGATTCCAGCGGGCCCAGCGTCTCCGGTGAGGCCTGTCAGTCCGGTTTCGCCTGTGGGGCCAGCGACGCCCGCTGCACCTGGTTCGCCGTTGATTCCGTCTTGGCCGTTGATTCCGTCTTGGCCGTTGATTCCGTCCTGACCGTTGAGTCCGTCGTCGCCGTTGAGTCCGTCCTCGCCGTCGAGTCCGTCTTCGCCGTCGAGCCCGTTGCAGACGTACGCAACTTGCGTCGCTTCATCCAACTCAAGCACGGCGTCATAGTCGTCGTCCGTGCCGGTTCGTAGCTGAATGCCGCCGGTCGCGCAGTTGTCGCCTGCACTCTCGGTAACGAACGATGTGATGGATGTGCGTGCCTCGAACATCACCGAGACATTGTCCATGCCTGTCCAACCCGAGGACGCGCTCGTGGTAAAGGTCATTTCGGTGAAGGCGATGTCGGACCAGAACCCACGAAACTCGGTATTATCCCCGATAGGAAGGTTGAATGTGGTCGTGGGGACGGAATCCAGCGCTACGTCGATGGTCGAGCCACGAGACGACGAATGGGGATGGACTTCGAAGCCGAACCCGTGAATGGGTTCGCTGAAAATGATGGTTGTGTAGTTGTCAGGATTGAGGAGCAGGCGTGCGTACCCAGTCCCATCGATGGTTGTCGTAGTATTGCCGTTTGGAAAGGCATTCTGGGCGGTTCCGTTGATGCTGAATGCACCCCGGTTGATGACGTTGTTGCTTTGTGAGCCACTGTTCAACTCGTCATAGAAGTTGGGCGTGGTGCCCCAGCTCTCCCACTGCGGTTGGTCGACGAATACCGTTGGGTCGGCACTGGCCGTGAGTGGAAGGAGGGCCAGGGTCAGGCTTGCGAGGGCCGGGCGGGTGGAGAAACGGTGCATGTTGACTCTCGGGAAATCGGAGTGGGTTGGACTCAGCAGCTCGCCCTGGCGACGTAGCCGGGCGCAGAGCCAGTCGGATTTCACTTGGATTACCGTAGGAGAATCTGGGAGATAAGTTCGTTGAAACGCCGGGCAATTGGGTCGGGTTTCGCTGTGGATTGGCTCGTAGACTGGAATGATGAGCGGAGCGGTAGCTTCTGAGGCTCTATGTGTAGATCTGCTCAACCTGATGAGATGTAGTGTCGGCCGTCGCTGGGGTGCGTGCGACTGGGGGCAACATCAGACGTTGAGAGCGTGTCAGGATGACCAGACAATCCTGCCATTGACCGCGGCTCAGCAACAATGCTGCGCGCTGGCTCAAGAATTCGGCAGGAGAATGCGATGTCGGCACCGTCCGGACAATCGTCGCATGCGTCCGGGAAGCCATCGCTGTGAGTGTCGAGCAAGTCGTCTGCGTGTTGGCAAGACGGGGCAGGCGAGAGCGCCCGAGAGCCCAACCTGGGCTGGCTCTCGTAGAGAAGCGATTCGCCTATGTTTGGGACACGCCAAATGGACCAGGGCTTACGCCACCAGAGCGTCGCGCACGCGCTCCATTCGGCTGAGGACTTCGGCGCCCAGCGATTCAAGCTCTGGGCGCTGGACGAGTCCCAGCACCGTAGCTGGATTCATGAATCCGACGACCACCGAGCCGTCTTCCGCTTCGCGCACAATCACGTTGCAAGGCAGAAGCAGGCCGATGTCTGGCTCCGCTTCAATCGCCTGGTGGGCGAGCTTTGGATTGCAAGCGCCAAGGATTTTGTAGGGGCGTTGGTCGATATCAAGCTTCTTCTTCATGGTGGCTTGGACGTCGATCTCAGTGAGGACGCCGAAACCTTCAACTTTTAGGGCTTCGGTGACGCGCTGGACGGCGACGTCGAAGGTGTCGGTAACTGTGGCTGTGAATCCGTACATAGTGTGAGCTCCTTTGGGGTGGCATTTAGGTAACCACGCAGCTTGGCTGTCAATGCATTGAACTCGGGGCCTGACGTGGTGAGGCAAGGCCGATGGTTGCGCTGTGCATCGAGTGGGCGGCGGGTGTTTTGGGCTGCAACGGCGCCTGGCTACTCTGGCGTGTTTTGTGCCCAGCTGTTCACCGGGCGCAGCACCAGTCGGTCCAACGCGTCGGGAGCGGCAAGCTTGGCGAGGTCGAGGTCAAGACAGGTGGCCCACACTTGGGCCTTTCCAATGTCGAGAACGCAGGACGCATCAGCGTCAGGAGCGCGCTCGTCGAGGCGTGAGTCTACATGGTCCCAATTCACCCCGGGTCCTTTCGACCTCATCATGCGAATGCTCAAGATGGATGCACAGGCTTGAGCGGGCTCAAAATCAGCCGGGACAGGCTCTTCCCCCGAGGTCGCGAAGCCGTTGTCTGCGCGCACTCGAACGTCAAGGCGCGGGCGTTTTCGTTGGGTTGAGTCACTGCGCCAGCTACAGGTGACGTCGTACATTGGCAGCATTGGCCACGTCCATTGACCCGTCCCAAAGAATCGCTTTCCCTTGCGTACGGGCTCGTCGAACTCGGTCGCATACCATCCGTGAAATGCGAGTTGGTTGTGTGCTGCGGTGGTGTCCAATGCCGCTAGAATGTCGCAGACGCGCCGTTGATACGCGTGGATGAGACGGTAGGCCCGTCGTACGTCAAGCAGAGCGAGTGAGAGGGTATCGTCGGTCATGCGGGACTCCAGAGGGAGAGGGAAGAGAGTGAGGCAGCGGTGGGCGGTTCAAGAGACAACAAGGCATCGAAGGGGCCTTGTGAACGAGCTGTTGCAGGGTGCCATGCAGCGAGCACTTCGCTGGAGATAGGCCAGCTCTTGTCGTGACACTTCACCAGGCTTCCGAACTCAATCCGGCCGCGGTATCCCCACGCGTGTAGAGCTTGGACAGCCTCTTTTGCCGCCCGTTGGACGTAAGGCGGCTCTGTGGAGGCCATCTGGCGCAGGCCGCGTTCAAGGCGTCGCCACGGCAATGAGTAGCTGTCACACGGTGGGCTCCTAAGGAGGTCTCCATGGTGTGTGCCGCCGATGGCCACGTGAAGAATCGGTCGGTTTGGGTAGTGACCACGGGCCGCAGACACCTGTGCTGACCGTTGTTCGCGGAGCTGTGGGCCGTTGTGCTTCATCTCCAAGATGAGGACATGGTCAGGCGTCAACAAGACCAGGTCCGGCTCGACACGCTGTGTGTTGTACCCGGCTCTTCCAGGAATCCATGACGGCCAGAAGAGCCACTCGACAGGGCCCGCTTCAAGTTGGGGCCATGACGTTGGCCCGAAGGGGCGTGCGGCTTTGCCTAGAAGGGACCAGACGAAGGAGACCGGAGTGTGGCTGAGCGGGCCGAAGACGGAGGATGTGAGTGGGTCTTCGAGTGTGTACAGGTCGTGTCGGGAGGTGAGTACGTGGCCGAGCTTGCGGTGGGTGAGGGCCTTGAGCACGTGGGTCTCCTTCATGTTGAGAGGGCGTCTAGCTGCTCTTCGATGGCGCGTTGAATCTGACTACCGCCATACACGGTGCGTAGTGTGACAAACGGTACTCCTCCGTCTTTGCACGCAGGAACGGTGAGCCATGACGGGGTTACGTTGTAGGTGCGAGGTGCACCATGGTCCTCTGGGGCTTGCACACACTACAGGCGCGCGCAGTCGCCCGTCGCGGGTTCCTTCGGCGGCGCATTCAGACTCCGGTCGGAGACGTTCACGTCTTGGACGCACCAGGTACGGGAGACCTGCCAACTGTCGTTCTCTTGCACGGACTCTCGGCGTCGGGGGCGGACTACGAACCGCTATTACACCGTCTCCGCCGGCATCATCGGCGTGTGGTGGCGCCGGACCTGCTTGGACATGGTCTGTCGCATGACCCCGGCTCGTCTCTGCGTCTGGAGGACCTCCAGACGGCGCTCGTACACGCTCTGGACGAGCTGATCGACGAACCCGCCTGGGTGTTTGGGAACTCTCTCGGCGGTGCGGCTGCTGTCCGGTACACGACCCTTCGACCGGAGCGCGTCAAAGGGCTCTTGCTGTCTTCGCCGGGTGGAGCGCCGATGGAGACCGGTTCCATGGAGGCGTTTCTTCGGGTCTTCGACCTGCAAAACCATGGCGAAGCGCTGGCGTTCATGGACAACATCTCTCGCCAGTCGGGTGTGGCGCGTCATGTCTACGCATTCGTTGCCCGTCAGCGGTTTCGTCGTGCGTCGGTACGGGCATTGATTCGTGACTTTGCGCCTCAGTCCGCGCTCTCCCCAGGTGATCTGGCGGCTCTCACTATGCCCACCTTGGTGCTGTGGGGAACTGACGAGCGCATCCTCCCGGAGAGCCACCTGCCATTCTGGAGGGAGCACCTTCCCGATCACGCCGAGCTTCAGGAACCGGGCGGCTACACCCACGCTCCGTTCATGGACCACGCGGACGACCTGACCGCTCGACTCGTCGCGTTCGTTCGCGGCGCAGAAGGCGGACGGTCGTGAGCTCAGAGTGGGGAACGAACCCGGCGACCTATGACCCCGTTGCGGTCGCCAAGACGCTGGACCGGATGGGCGTGGTCTTTGGTCCGGGACGGTGGTTTCGCGTGACCACCGCCGGCATGACCAACCTGCCCCCGTCGCCGTCGCTGGTGGTGATGAACCACTCCGGTGGGACGTCGATTCCAGATGTCTGGGGCTGGCTATACGCTTGGTACAATCGGGAGGGTGTGGAGCGGCCCCTGCATCCCCTTGGACACGACATGATCTTCCAGACGGGTACCACCGGGCGGTACTTCGCCTCACGTGGCCTACTTCGGGCGCGCAGGGAGGTCGCGCTGGCTGCGCTGCGGGACCATGGCCGCGACGTGCTCGTGTTTCCCGGCGGTGACCTCGACACCTGGCGACGGTACGGTCAGCGCTACAAGGTGAGCTTCGGAGGGCGGAAGGGGTACGCGCGACTCGCGATTCGGGCCGGGGTGCCTATCGTTCCTGTCGCCCACGCTGGCGCCCATGAGACGTTGGTGGTCCTGTCTGGGGGTCGACGCTTTGCAAGGACCGTTCACCTCCGTCAGCTGGTCCGGGCGAACATCTGGCCCATCCATCTGTCTCTTCCATGGGGACTGGCCATCGGACCGTGGCCCCACCTGCCGCCACCCATGCGCCTTCGCTACCGGGTCGCCGCACCGATCGACGTAGGTCCAAAGGACGACAACCCTGACGAGGCCCGTGTGGCAGAGCTAGACCGACGCGTTCAAGCGGCCATGCAGGCCGAGCTCGATGTGCTGGCTGCAGAACGCGCTGCGCCACTAGAGCGGCTTCGTGATGGTCTTCGGACCGCGTTTACGGGACGTGTTCGCGGGTCTGACAAGGCTGCCAGGTAGGCGTCCGGGGCCGTGCGCTCGTCGTTCGCGTATGATGCACGTCGAAGGGGGCATGCATGCCGAATACCCAGCTCACACTCAAGCGGGACATCTCCTCGTTCCGCAAAATCGCCATCGGCACCTGGCGCACGACCAAGGACCCGAGCGTCTACGGCAGCCTGTCCCTCGAGGTCGACGGGGTGCTCGACTACATCGCGCGCTTTCGAGAGGCGACAGGCATCCACCTCACGCTGACACATCTGATGGCGAAGGCCGTAGCGCTCGCACTCGCTGCGATGCCCGACGCGAACGCCATCCTCCGGTTCAACCGCATCTATCTGCGCAAGGACATCGACGTGTTCTTCCAGGTGATGATGAAGGACCCCGTCACCGGTCAGATCGATCTGTCCGGTCTGACCATTCGCAAAGCCGACCAGAAGTCCATCGCCGAGATCAGCGCCGAGTTCCAGCGGGTCGCGGAGAAGGTTCGGGCGGGAAAGGACGAGGAGAAGGAGCAGACCCGCAAGACAATGAAGCGCATTCCGGGATTCCTCATCGGGCGTGTTCTAGACGTCATCGGAGCGCTGCTGTACACGTTCAACCTGGACCTTCGCATGCTCGGTCTGCCCAAGGACCCGTTCGGCTCGGTGATGGTGACCAATGTCGGCTCGCTCGGCCTGGAGGAAGCGTACGTGCCGCTCGTGCCCTACAGCCGCGTACCCTTGCTCGTCGCCATGGGCGGCGTGAAGAAGCAAGCGCTCGTCAACGACGAGACCGACGAGATCTATGTAGCCAAGGTGATGCGCGTGTTCGCTACCTTCGACCACCGCATTTTGGACGGCGCACACGCGGCCAAGTTGGCGTCGGTGTTCCGGGACGTGTTTGCGGACCCGGAGGGGTATTTCGGGCCGATACCGAGTTGAGTTTGGGGGGTTGGGGGGTGTTGTTGTGGGGTTTGCGAACGACGAGCAGTAGACTCCAGCCATGCGCGGATTCCTCGGAAACACAGACTACGACTGGTTCACCTTGCTCTCCCAGCTTGGCCACGATGAGGTGAACTTCTGGCGTCCCAGCGGGTCGGCGAGCTTCAAGGCCCTGTCGCCCGGCCAGCCACTACTGTTCCGTCTGAAAGCACCACACCGAGCGATTGCTGGGTTCGGCTTCTTTGAGCGCTACGTGCCGCTTCCTGACTGGCTTACCTGGGAGACCTTTGGCACCAAGAATGGCGTGAAGGACTGGGCGTCGTTCAGCAAGCGCATCGCGAAGTACCGCCGCGCGGATGCCGCCCACTTGGTCGGTTGCATTCTGCTCTCCAGCCCCGTCTTTCTCCCGAAAGAACTCTGGGTAGCGCAGCCTGAGGACTGGAAGGACCAAATTGTGAGCGGAAAAGGCTACGACCTGTCGAAGGGAATCGGAGCCCGAGTGTGGGCCGAGTGCCTAGCGGCAGCGCGGCTTCAGGCTCCTCCGCTGGCGGCCCAGCCACCGCGCTGGAGCGACCCCATTCCGACCCGTCGGCGCCTGGGCCAAGGCACCTTCCGCGCGGCCATCACCGACGCCTACGACCGAGCCTGTGCGGTGACGCAGGAGCACTCATTGCCTGTGCTCGAAGCCGCGCACATTCGCCCCTACAGCAAAGGAGGGGAGCACGTGCTGAACAACGGCTTGCTGTTGCGGTCCGACCTGCACCGGCTGTTCGACCGAGGATATGTCGGGGTCGACAAGGATCAGCGACTGCTGGTCAGCGACCGCTTGCGGGCGGACTTTGACAACGGCACGACCTACTACGCCATGCAGGGGCAGCAGTTGGTTGTGCCGAGAACGGTGACGGAGCGACCCGATGCTGAGGCGCTGGAGTGGCACCGGGATGTGGTGTTCTTGGGGTAGGAGTGTGCACGCGCGGGCCCTCTTATGCTATCAACTTGGCTTGCGATGCACGGACCGACACATTCTGCATCAGCCAAGGGGAGGGCTTGTGGAGCTGCTGAGCGGGGTTCATCTACACGGTCGAATTGAGGAACTGGTTCGACAGGCCGAGCAGTGGGTGCATTTGGTCTCGCCATACATCGAGCCCTGGCCGGAACTCATCCGCGCGCTTGAGGACGCGCGTGACCGCGGCGTTCACGTAGCCGTCATCGCCCGTGGAGGTGCAGCACCTCAATGGCGTCCGCATGCTCGAGTACCCATGGAGACGATTGCATCTACTGTGGACACGCTTCCAGGCCTTCACGCGAAACTCTACGTCTCTGATAAACACGCCATTGTCGGGTCCTTCAACGTGACGGAGGGGTCTCGTGGGAACGCTTGGGAGGTAGGGGTCTGGATTGAGCGCAGCACGGATGAGGCCGGGTGGCTGCAAACACTGGAGGCACTTGCACAGCTTGGAGATGAACTCGTTCGACGTCCTCGCCGGCCGAAACGAAAGCGGAATCCAGACCATATTATTGCAGCCTGGACCGGCGGCGAAACCGAGCGTGAACGTGCACTCGCAGGCGATGAAGACGCCAGGGACGACCATCAGTTTTGCATCCGATGCAGCGACACTGTGCATTCCGATCCTGATGATGAGTTTCCCTGGTGTGACCGCTGCGACGACGTCTGCGCCTCAAAGGATGAGGAGGTGGTCGGAACCGTTTGTCACCGCTGCAATGTGGCGACATCTACAAGTCTCGAGAAGCCCTACTGCTTTGCTTGCTACAAGCGCCTTGTTGCCCAAGCAGCTGATTCCCGTCGGTTCAAGCGCGACCTTCCGACGTGGCACACCGAAGGCACGGCCACCAGTGTTGAGGCGTGGAGCGCGGACAAGAAAGGGCCGCTTGGAAACGATGAGCAGCGCACGAGTCTGGGGCGGCACAACTTGTCGATTGCACCCGATGAGAGTTGGCAACAGGTCGGTGTCTTTGCGGGAGTCGCAAAGACGTTTGTGCTTGCTGGTGTGCTCAAACGGCTGCCAGCTGGCGGGGCCGCCAGACAACACGGCGTTATTCTTGAGCGCTTGCACACTCTGGAGAGAGACTGCCCAGAGCCCCTTTCCGGTGATGTTTGCGGCTATTTGCAGACCCGCTCCACCCAACAGGCAACACCATCATCTGCATGGGAACGGCAGGTGGAGCTGGCTTGTTGGGACTTGCCATTCAAGGGGTGGCCACCGCCAGGGAAGATACTCGCGCTTTGGCCGGTGTTCGCGGCGAAGCTGGAAGCTGGAGAGCACACCATTGAACCGAGCTCCAAGTTGCTTGAGCTTCGGGCGACCTTGCGCATTCCGCGGGAGTACAACATGGCTTGGGGCACCCTAGTTCCTCAGTTGACGGCTGCGTTGATCACCAGTGCCCACCGGCATGATGGGTCCAATCTCGACCTCTTGGTGCCGGTGCTCGCTCGTAAGTGGAAGGCCAAGCCCACGAGTATCCAAGCTCTTCTTTCTCCGAAACGGCCGCGGCCGCTTGGGCCAGTCAATCTGTTTCCGGAGAAGGGCGGGATTGGAGCGCGAGTGGACCGAATCGCGCGCATCAGTATGCGCTGTGAGCGTGTGGAAGAGGGGTTCGGTCTGCAGGCGGACTTGTGGACGGTGAGCCCGCGAAAGGTGCATTGATTGAATGGTGTGGCGATACAGAGCCGTCCGAATGCACGCCGCACCTTGTCAGTCAGCCTAGTCACCTAGGAAGGCGGAATCTATCCCGGGACTTCTCTGATTTGCTGTGCGACGTGATTGGTCTGGAGGCCCACCGCTTGTGGTGGCGCCTGACAGCGAGACGGAGGGTGGGGCGAGTTCAGAACGCGCGTTGCCAACTATCGATGTGAGATCAGAACTACAAACATATCTGGTTCACAACATGGGCTGATTGACGTTGTTCTCTTGGGTACGATGCACCGGAACCAGCGGCCGAAGCTTGCGCCGAACCAAGACCACGATACGAATGCTCCCATGATGGGAGCACTTCACCAAAAGGGAGCCTCACTGAATGCGGCTGGTCACTGCCCGCACGGTCAGCGAGTATGGTCGCGCCCACCCGGACGTCGCGCAAGCGCTGTCGGACTGGGTCGCGATTGTCGAGGCTGCCTGTTGGATAAGCGGCGACCATTTGCGGAAGGCTGTAGGCAAGTCAGCACGCCCTCTCTCGGACAAACGAGTGGTGTTCAATATCAAAGGCAACCACCATCGCATCATCGCTGACATTCGCTACGCATCACTGGAACGAGGCCTAGCTGGCATCGTAAAGGTTCAGTTTGTCGGCACCCATGCCGATTACGACAAAGTAGACGCGCAAACGGTCACCTGGAAAGGCGCTTGACCGCTGGAGGACACGATGTTTCCTGTCATTCGTTCAGAAGATGAGTACACCGCATTTCTAAATCGCATTGATGAGCTGTGGGATGCCGCTGAAGGTTCCCAAGAGGAACAAGAACTGCATCGCCTCGCCGCAGCCGTGCACACCTTTGAGCAGGCTGAGCGAAGCAAAGCGCTGCCACCGCCCCGTGGTGGAGCGCTGATTGCGTACGTGTTGCGTGAGCGGAAAATGTCACAGAACGCGCTCGCATCTCGAATTGGCTGGTCCTCCGGTCGCGTGTCCGAGGTCATCAACGGCAAGCGCGCCCTGACGCTTGACATGGTCCGTTGTCTGTCGAAGGAGCTGAACATCGACCCACGCTTGTTGGTTCATGAGGCGACAGAGTCTGATGCGGACCATGTGTGGGTGCGAGTGAAATCAGATGTAGCAAATGCGCTGCTCGTCGAGCACGGTGCAGTCGGAGTATCCCTCGATGATGTGGTCAACAGCGTGCTCTGCGGACGGCGGTCCTGCGTGGTTGGGCGCTTCTATCGGGACGCTGTGACGAGCAATGTCGTACAGCTTCAGAGTCGGGCTAGGCAACACGTGTCACAGAGTTTTAGTCATAGCAGTGTTGCAGCATGAAAATCGTAGGTGAGGGAGTAGTGTTGGCCAGCCGCGTTCTGCGCGACAGCCCCACGGACAGCGTTTCGCTAATCGACTGCCTGGATATCGTCTCGGCCCCCTTCTTTCCTTGGGGGCATCAGGGATTCTCGGTTGCCGCATGGTTTCGTCTTGACGGTGACCCACCCACAGAAGACGTGGCTGTCTCCTATCGAATCGTACGGTTTGATGGGGTGGATGCGGAGCGTGTCATCTCGTCATTCCCGGGTGTTTGGCAGGCAGGCACCCGCCGTGCCCGTATGGCCACTAGTTTTCAGCAGCTAAACCTAGTTCAGCCGGGTCGGCTACAGTTTCGGGTGGACTTCAAGGTTGCCGACGGTGAATGGGAGCACGGTTCGTCCGCCACACTTGACGTGCTTGAAGCAGAGATGAGTGATGACGACCGCGAAAAACTAGCATCCGTTTTAGCCCGTCTCGGTGAGGCGACTGCGGAGTAGAACGACTCGCTCCCAGCGTACACCTGATCTGCGATTGACCTGGTATTTGGACACCGCTTATTCGCCGAGCGTTGGGACACCTTGGCGCCCTTGTCGCTCGACCAACCCGAACACAGTAAGCCCTCCCCCCACGACACGGAGGCCCCATGCCCGTCCTCGCCATGTCCTCCATCGACGACATCCTCACCACCCAGCTAAACGTCGCCTGGGCCGGTGAAAACACAGATGACCCGCCGCGTATGGCCTGGTGGAGCGTCAACCTATCAGACCCCCTCGAAGGCGGCGACTTCACCCGCCGTCTCGCCCCGCGAACCTGGGCGTGGGCGGCACTCATCGCTCTTCGCGAAGCTGGCCGTCGCGCTGACGAAGCGGCCATTGGCACCGAGCGTACATCGGACCGCTTCGCCTCCCTCTTCCGCATCTCCCCGCGCATTGATGAGCGCTTGGACGACCGCCTCACCGAGCTTCGCAGCAGTGGAAAGCTCCCCCACGAAGCGCTCCCCAACCTGCTCTTTGTGTTGGACGACGGTAACCATGGCTCCGACTTCGACGCCGACCAGTTCTCCCTGTGGCTAGACGCCATGCCGTCTTCCGAGTCCACCCTCACCACGCACGGGCGCTTGCTCTCGGGCGACGTTCCCGCAGACCCCGTCCTGCGCACCAACAAGCTCGCCAACCTGTTGTCGGGTGCTCCCGCCGGCAGCTGGCCCTTTCCCCATGCCCGGGTCGGTGAATGACGCCGGTCGAGACCCACATTCACACGCGCTTACTTCGCTTCACCCTTAGGGAAGAGGAGTCGGCGTTGTTCTGGCGGGCTCATGCTGAGGGGCGGCAGCTGACCCCGGCGTCCGCCTTCGCTGACTACACCTTCGGGCAGAAGTCCGAAGCCTACGTAGAGCGTGCTCTGCGCAACCTACGCATCCGCTTTGATGCCCTTCCACCCAGCATAGACGCCCTGCCGCTCTTGGAGCTGACGCGCGCCGAACGGGTGGTGGTCTGCCACGTCCACACCCTACTCACAGACCCTTTTTACCGGTGCTTCTCCATCTGGCTCACCGAACGCCGCGAGCTGGGCATCCGGGCCATGCACAAAGACGAGGTCACCCGCTGGGTCGAGACCGAACAGCCCGAGCGCTGGGCACCGTCTACGCGCATTCAGTGGGCGACGAAGCTGCTGGCCACATCCCGTGAGGCGGGCCTAGTCACTGGCTCCAAGGACCCACGACCCCTCGCAGTTCCCCACGTCACAGACACCGTGCTGACCTACGTCCTTCACCTGTTGCGCACGGTTCAGATGGAGCACACCCTGCTCGTCAACCCCTACCTTCGCAGTCTCGGCCTAGATGGCGGCCTACTCACCGACCGCGTGCGCAACCTTCCAGCCGTGTCCCTGGAGCGCATGGGAGACTTGGTCGACCTGCGCTTTCATCACCCCGACCTGCTCACCTGGGCCCGGAGTCGTTCATGAGCACCGAACTGCAACAGCTAAGCCGTGCCTTCGAAGCCCTGCAAGCGGACCTGTTGGACGCGGACGGCCCACGCATCAGCACAACGCCCAACTACCGCTTCGCCATTGTGCCGTACCACCCGAGCCTAGAGTTCGAGCTGCGTGACGCTGTCTTTCACACGTCGCGCCGCCTCACCGAAGCTGGCTGGCACGTTCACACGGTCGATCTACAGCATCTGTTCTTTGCTCGACTTGAGCGAGAGTTCGGGGAGAAGGGGATTGAACGCATCATTGGCAAAGAGCAGTTCCATTTCGAAAATGGGCGGGGACTGTCGACCTTGCAGGAATACATCTACCCCATCATCGAAGGGGCAGACGGCCTCGCCGGAGACGTCATCGATGGCATTCGCGCGGCCGCGGAGGCCCACCCAGACAAGGCCAGTCGCATGGTTGTATTCATCGGTCGCTGTGGGGCCTTGTACCCCTTCTTCCGTACATCCGCGCTGCTCAAACACCTAGACGGCGCAGCGTCTCGTTCCGGCACCCCGCGTGTGCCGGTCATCTTGCTCTACCCAGGCACGCGCCACGCTGGAAATGCTCTGTCCTTCATGGACGAGTCAGCGGCTGACAGCGACTACCGACCCCGCATCTACCCCGAGCGTCTCCATGCTTGAACATCTGTTCGCCACTGACATCACCCGTGACATCACCGCGGTGGTCTATTTTCAAGAAGACGCACCGGTCAAGCTGGCAGGCGAGGTCAGCGAGTACATCGTCACCGGCGGCTACCCCGAGTCCGACCCACGTCACCAGCGTGTTTCCCACGGCATTCACGAAGGCTACGTGCGCCTGCTGTCCGAGATGGCCCGTCAGCGTACGTCGCAGGCCAACCCGGCGTGCTGGATTTCGGGCTTCTACGGCTCGGGTAAGTCCAGCTTTGCCAAGCTTCTTGGATTGTCCTTGGATGGACGATTGCTGCCGGACGGCACGCCTCTGTCCTCCGCCTGGCTAGACCGCGACCGCTCTCCGCTTGCTCCCGAACTGCGTGAGGCGTGGAAGTCGCTCACGGACCCCATTGAGCCTATTGCCGTTGTGTTCGATATTGGCGGTACCGCGCGAGCGGACGAACATATCCACGCCACTGCTGTCCGTAAGGTCCAAGAACGCCTGGGCTACAGCAACAAGTCCATCGTCGCCCGTGCAGAGCTCGGTCTCGAGCAGAGCGGAAAATATGACGACGCCATTGCTGCCTACGAACGGACCACCGGTGAGTCCTGGCAAGAACAGAAGAACGACCACTTCGTCGCCGACGAGTTCAGTCGCTTGCTGCACGTCATCAATCCCGACCTGTACTCCAACAATATGTCCTGGGTTCGAAACCACGAAGGCAAGGTTCAGAGCGATCTGTCCCCAAGCGAAGCCTGCCAAGAAATCGCCGCCATGCTCGACCAGCGCGCCCCCGGCGCCACCCTGTTCTTAGTGGTCGACGAAGTCAGTCAGTACATCCACCAAGACGACGGCCGCATGCTCAAGCTGCAGAGCTTCATCCAAGACCTCGGCGCCCGCCTCAAGGGCCGCGTATGGCTGCTTGTGACCGGTCAAGAGCAGCTAGACGCCCAGAATATGGGCCACACCCTCGGCAAGCTCAAGGACCGCTTTCCGGCCTCTCTGCGCGTTCACCTGAGCAGCGCCAATATCCGCGACGTCGTCCACCGCCGCCTGCTCGAAAAGACCCCCGCGGGAACCGGTCAGCTCAAGGCGCTATTCCACGCCCACCGCACCGATCTGAAGCTGTACGCCCTGGACTGTGAGCACATCACAGAGGCCGACTTTGTTGAGGTCTACCCCATGCTTCCGGGCCACGTGGACCTGCTGCTGGAGATTACCCAAGCCCTGCGCAACCGCGCCACTCGCTCACAAGGAGACGACCACGCCATTCGCGGTCTGCTCCAGCTCTTGGGCGAGCTCTTCCGCACCCAGAAGCTCGCACAAGCAGCCGTTGGACGCCTCATCACCCTGGACGACATCTTCGCCGTTCAGCAGTCCGCTCTCCCCGGCGCCACCCAAAAGACGCTCACCCGCATTGCCGAGCACTGCACCCGAACCGGCAACGCCTTGGCCCTGCGCTGTGCCCGTGCAGTCAGCCTACTTGAGCTCATTGCCGAGCAGCGTCCGACCACCGCTGAGTTCGTTGCCCAAGCGCTGTTCGACCGTGTGGACTGTGGCAACAACGTGCCCGCAGTCAAAGCGGCCCTTCAGAGCCTCAAAGAGTCCAACCTCCTCGCTTATAGCGACAAGCGCGGCTTCAAGCTCCAGTCGAGCAGCGGCCAAGAGTGGGAGACCGAGCGCATCAAGCAGCATGTGCCCGCCGAGCACATCAGCCGACTCGTTCAAGAGTGCCTGACCAACACCGTCTTGCCCAAAGCAGACGTGCCCCGCTATCGCGGCGTGCCGTTCAAGATTGAGGCCTGGTACAGCGACGGTCGCAACAGCCAAGATGTTCAGATCAAGACCAACCGCAACGAAGCCAGCTTTGGAGTCGACCTTCGCTTCATCTCCGGCTCCGAAAACACAGACGCCAACTGGGTTCGCCTGTCCAGTGAGACC
Source organism: uncultured Pseudomonadota bacterium (assembly GCA_913061235.1). GTDB lineage: Bacteria > Myxococcota_A > UBA796 > UBA796 > CAJXTB01. Next base: position 47,414 of record CAJXTB010000033.1, read on the forward strand.
CAGCTGCGCAACCGCGCTGTGTGGGCGGTGGGCAGTACCGCAGAGGTCACCGACCTGGGCCGTAACTTGGCCCGAAGCCGCTACATGGTCGGCCGCTATGACCCCCAGCGCACCAGCCTATCCCACGACAAGCTCGAGCTGCTCAACCTGGAGCAGAGCCGGCAGCGCGACCTGGAGCGTGCCTTCGCCACAGAGGTCGAGCGCGCCTTCATGATTGGCCACCCGTACTTCCGCGGTCAGCCCCTGTCTGTGGGAGACCTGGGCTCATCCTTCGCTAGCGCTCTGTCCCGCTTGGGCGAGCGCTTGCTACCGGACCTCTACCCGCACTTTGAGCCCACCAATATCACCCAAGGCGAGCTCGACCAACTTCTCGACAAGCAAGTCATGAGCGGTGTCAGCGCCAAGTTCCTTCAAGACGGCCTAGGTCTGCTCACCTTAGACGGCGGGCGCTATGAGCCCACCTGCGACGGCCCGGTCCCAAGCCTGCTGCTGGGCGAGATTGAGTCCCAAGACGGCTTGAGCGGCGGCCTACTATTCACCCGCTTCAGCCAGCCTCCCTACGGCTTCTCGCCATCGCTCCTGCGCGCTTGTCTGGCGGGTCTGCTGCGTGCCAAGAAGATTCAGATTCGCACCGAAGGCGGCAAGGTGCTGGGCTCGCACAATGACCCCGGCGTCAAAGACCAGTTCCGTGGTGACCGCGCCCTGCGACGCTCCGAGATTGCCCCCGCATCTCCCAGTGTGGTCAAGATGAAGGACCGCATTCGTATCAAGCAGTTCTTCACCGCTCGGCTTCAGGCTCAGATCGAGAGCGATAGCGACGCCATCGCAGACGCCGTCTTCGCCCACTTTCCGGTTCAGAGCAAGGCCCTGCGCCACCTGCTCACCCGCATGAACCGCATTCCCGCCTACGTGTCTCCCGAGGCCCTGCGCAAGCTCACCATTGCCCTAGAAGACACCCAGCGCTCACGGCACATTGAGCCCACCGTGCAAGCGGTCAAGAAGAACCTAGACACGCTGAACGACGGCATTCAGCTGCTCAATATGCTGGCATCCTCTCTGACCGACTCTGCCGTTGAGCAAGTGGTCCGCATGCACAACTTGGTCACCCACCAGCTCGCTCAGCTCACCGACCTAGGTCCGGTAGACGCAGACATTGCCAAGGCCCACGAACGCCTGACCGACCAGCTCAAGGGGGAGCGCCCATGGAACGGCATTGACGCCCGGTCAGACGACATGGACGCTGTAGTCGCCGCCTACATGGCAACCCGCACTCGCATTCACACCGAGCAGGTGGCCGCCGAAGAAGCGGCCCGAGACCGCATTCGCGCCCGCGACGGCTTTGACACGCTCACCGGTGACCAGCGCCACCAGGTGCTCCACCCCATTGCAAAGCCCAGCGCCGGCATTGATGGTAACGCGGTTCAGCCCACACTCAGAGCCACCCGCGCTCAAGCCATTGTGGCGCTCCAGCAAGCCGAGGCCGACGCCAACGAGCGCCTAGACGAGCTGCTCAACCCCGGTCAGCCCGTGGTCCAAGTGAACAGCCGCCTAGGCAACCGCCTTGTAGACAACATTGCCGACCTCGATCGACTGCTGCAAGACCTGCGCGCTCGCGTAGTCATTGAGCTGAACGACGGAAAGCGAGTACGCCTGAAATGAGCCAAATGACGACCGACGCCAAGAAGGCCCTGTCCACAACCATTCGCGGCCTACGCGAGCGGCTCCTGACCGACCTAAACGCGTCCCTCGACCGCACCTACCTATTGGCCGTGCCTACCCAGTCCGCCCAGCTCAATGCACGCGCAAAGATGGGCCGCCAGCGCCTAGAAGGGTGGTGGACCAGCCAGCCAGACCCCGCCCGTGCTCGGCGAGACACCGTGCTGCGTGTTGCGAGTACCTGGCTCAACCGCTTGGTCCTGCTGCGTGTTCTCGAAGCCCGTGAAGAAGGCCGACGCCCGGTCATCACCGGTGGCTGGCAGTCCAGGGCGTACAAAGACTTTCGCGAGCTGGCCCCCGCCCTGTGCAAAGACGACAGCCAAGGCATGCAGCCGCTCTTGGACATGGTGTTCGGCGAGCTGGCCCTAGACCTTCCCGGTCTGTACGGCCCCATTGACCTGCTCCCCCTCGTTCCCATGCCACCCGCCACCCTGCGCGTGCTCATCGAATCGCTAGATAGCGGCGTTCTACAGTCGTGCTGGACAGACGACCTGACCCTCGGCTGGGTGTACCAGTACTGGAACGACCCCGCCCGCGAAGCCCTAGACGCCAAGCTCAACAGCGGCGGAAAGGTCGAAAACCACGAAATCGCCAGCAAGACGCAGATGTTCACCGAGCGCTACATGGTCGACTGGCTGCTTCAGAACAGCGTCAACCCCCTGTGGCTCGCCATCTGCCAGAAGAACGACTGGACCCCAGAGGCCGAGTCCACCGGACTGCTCGACCGCTTAGACGCGCGAAAAGCCAGCTTCCGCAAAGATCGAGAAGACGGCACCGTCAGCGACACCGCACTCATGCCTCTGTACGACGACGAACATCACTGGGCCTACACCCTGCGCCAGCCCATCCCGCAAGACGCCGTAGACACCGCACCCAGCTCCATCCGAGACGTCCGCATTCTCGACCCCGCCTTGGGCTCGGGTCACTTTCTCGTTGTCGCCTTTGACCTATTGGTCTCGCTGTACCACGAAGAAGCCCGCCACCGCCGCGTTGTAGGCGACCCCGACTGGACCGACACCGCCATTGCCGAGCGCATTGTCTCGCACAACCTCGCCGGCATTGACCTAGACCCACGCGCCGTTCAAATCGCCGCCGCCTCCCTGTGGCTCAAGGCCCGCCTTGCCGCGCCCAACGTGCGCCCGAGCCGCCTGAACCTGGTGGCTGCAAACCTGGGCCTTGGTTCGCTCTCAGCAGACGACCGCCAGCGCTTGCTCGACGCCGTCTACAACGAGACCGACCTACCCACAAAGCTCATGGGAGACGTTGTTGACGCCCTAGCAGACGCCGACCACCTAGGCAGTCTGCTCCAGGTAGACAGTGCCGTGCGCGACGCTGTCTTTGCCCAGGGTGGCGACGCAGACGCGGACGGGGGTTCGCAGATTCTGATGTTGGCCTCACGAAAGGGCCTGACCACTGAAGAGGCCGTGAATCACGTACACATGCTGCTTCAGCAGTTCTTGGCCAAGCACACCGGAACCGCAGACCTAGGGCTCAGGTTGCACGGCGAGCAGCTGGCTGCCGGTGTGCGCTTTGTCGAGCTGGTTCGGGAAGGGACCTGGGACGTGGTTGTCGGCAACCCGCCGTACCAGGGCACGTCCAAGATGAAAGACAGCAAATACATCGCTAAGAGGTATCCGAGAGGGAAAGCGGACCTGTACGCAGCGTTCTTGGAGCGTGGGCTTCAGCTGGTTCGGCCCGGTGGTACCAGTGCGTTGCTGACTATGCGCAGCTGGCTATTCTTGAAGACATATTCGAAACTGCGTGCGAAGCTACTTGGTGAATTTGATGTGCGGGCGGTGGGCGATTTTGATCGCGGAGCGTTTGAGGGTGTACCGGACGAAGTAGTAAGTGTTGTGGTGACCGTGTTGCGCAATCACAAGCCTACATCTCAAGATTCGGTCGCACAAATGCCAACCAATAGAGCAGACCAATCCAGGGATAATGAGAGAACCCACCGGAAACGGGCGGCTACACTGGCAGGTGTGGGTATGTATCAATTTGATACGCTGTCATTGAGTGTGGTACCGGAATGGCCCCTAATTTATTGGTGGACCAAGACTCACCACATGCGTTACCGGAACGTTACGCTCATAAAGGACCAATGTCCTGCATCTAAAGGTATTTGTACCGGTGACGACACCCGCATGACTATGAAAGTATGGGAGGCACCAGCATCACCCACAGCTTGGCAGCCGATCATAAAAGGGGGCAAGGGAAAGGCCTGGTTTGAGCCGTTTGAAGATGTGGTTCGTTGGGGACGCGAAGGCCTGACATTCTCAGTGATGGAAGATAGCGGCCGAGGGACTCGGTTTCAGGGACGGCATCATTACTTCGTTCGGGGGGTTGCATTTTCGATGATTGGTAGCGAGTTTGCCGCTCGTATTCATCGGACGGTGGGTATTTTCGGCGACAAGGGGAGCTCCGTGTTTCCGTCAGAAATTAACAATACTGTTTGTTCCATGAACACGAGCGTCTCAAGGTCAATTCTACAAGACCTTAACCCCACGGTGAGTTTTCAAGTTGGTGACGTCAACAGATTGCCGATCTCTGATATTCAGGGATCAGACAAGATTATTGAAACAATTGGTCATGCCTTCACCACCCACGAATCCCACCGCGAACCCTCCGTCGAATAC
>CAJXTB010000034.1 GCA_913061235.1 uncultured Pseudomonadota bacterium
GGTGGTGGTGCCGGCGGAGCCGTTCGAATCGTAGCGCCCTCACTGCTGAGCTCCGGCATGCTGGATGTGACCGGCGGAGTGGGGGGCCCTGAGGAGTGTCCCGGCGTAGGTGGCGGCGGTGGTGATGGCGGCGACGGGCTGTTGTTGGTGCCGTGAGTCGTGGGTAGACCCGGCTATCTCTTCATTGACGACGGCAGGCTGATGGGACCGGTGGCGGAACCGTCGGTCGCCTAGAAACGCCCGACCGCACGCGGGCCGACCGGGGTCAGGAGCAGCGCCCACTCCACATGTGGACCGCGCTGCAGTGAAGCGCCGCGTTCGTACCCGAGCTGTGCCGCGAGTCGGTCGTTGTGCTGGCTCACTCCCGTCTGGAGTTCTTCGGGGGTGTAGTACCGATGCACTTTTCCCCGTCCCTGACCGCCGCGCACCATGACCAGTCCGCCCGCGATGGCCAGGGGTATACCCACCACGGTCAGGACCGCACCGGTGACTGCGACGGCCGTCACTGCCCCCATCTCGCCACCGTTTACGCTCACCACAATGGCAGCAAAGAACGACCCGACGAGCAACACGGGGCCGACAAAGCGGCTGAAGATGAGCCCCGTGGCGAGTGCTGTGCCTCCCCAAACCTGGGCACTCCTGCGGCGCCGTTCGAGGTCTGCGAGGGTGTCAGCATCGCCAAACCGCAGCGCGACTTCGGCCGCAGTCAGAACGCCCGCCGTCGACAGAACCTCGGACCCGTGGACCATGAGACTGCCCTGTTGGTAGGCGGCGCTCAGCAGCGGCGGCTCCGAGACAACGCACCGCCCGAGCAGTGTGGTTCGCCAGCCCGTTGGGACAGCCGTCGCCAACAGCCCGCACTGTGCACCTGCGCGTTCCACGGTCTTGCGGGCAATACTCGGCCGCACCGTGCGAAACGACACGCCAGCTACCGGGCTTGCCTCCAGCGCGTCGTGCAGGGCGGGAGCATCGCGTCCTCGGACGGCGACCACCACGTTGCCGTAGTCACGCTGCAGCTCGCGCATCTGGGTCGTAAACTCATCGACGTCTGCCGCCGACGCTTGCGTCGCGAACAACAGACACACCATGCAGACCAACCGAGTCATGAGCCCTCCCATTTCAAGGTCGACAGGTACCACACACGACCGTGCGAGGCATCGGGTTCGCTCGTCCAGAATAGGTTTTTGAAACGCGACCCTACTTGATGGGCTTGGTATGAAGCTTGTAGATGGTGTCCCGTTGTGCCCACTGCCAACGCTGTTGGTGGTGTTTCGCGTCGATACGCTCGCCTACGACTTCAGCGAGGCGGTCGGCCAAGGCCCTCACTGTGGCATCGCCAGGGGTCGCGAGAAGTGGAAGTTCGATATGCGCAATGCCGCCGCCTTCGCGAATGATGGCGCGGATCTGAATGGGTTCATCGGCCCATGTCGCAACCCCCTCAAACGTGACCTCGAGGCGTGTGCTGGGCCAGCGAACATCGCTCTTATGAGGATTCTTGGCCGGCAGAGTGGGCAGGAAATCAGGCGATAGGCACGCTGTGAAGGCATCGAGCTCTGCATGGTCTTGTCGCAGCCAAGTCCAGCGAACACAGTCAGGGACTCGGACATCCTCCCAGTGGTTCACGGGTGCATTGGAACGCCAGCTACACTCGTTGGGCTCTCCCAGCTTGGCGAGGGCAGCCTGGGTGTAGGCAGCGTGGTTGTGTTCCCCCAGCTTCACCATGTCTGTGCGCTGTCCGTCGGTGAGGACTGCAGCCTCGACGCTGGACATGAGCATCCCCGGATGGATGCCGCAGTGGTCAACGACCCGCTGTCTGAGTGGCTCGTTCAGCACTTCATAGGCGTTGAACTGCAACACTGTTGGAGCCAAGCCCTCTGCGAGAGCCTGTACAACTCGGTTCAGAGTGGTCAGACGGTCTGCCGGGGTGTCGCCGGGCAGCGGAACACCGCCCTTGAACAGGAGAAATTTGGGTCTCTTGGGCTTCTTGGGTATTGGTTTTTTGGGAAGTGGTCGCTTCTTGTAGGGGTCCTTGGGAGCCTTGAATTTGCTTCCCTTTTTTGCCGACACACCGGAGAAGTCGGCGTTCACGGAGCCCGTGCGCTCCCCGTGTTCGTTGAGTGCGTCGCAACGCACTCCATCCGTCTTTAAGGTCCCGAAAGCCGCTTGCAGTGCACTCCACACGGTCATGAACGGTGCGGATGACGCACCTTCGCCGTGAACACAGGCGTCTACAATGGCAGTGCACCCGGTTGGTGCAAGCTGCGTTCGTATGCGGACCCATCCGCCATGAGGAACCTCAACTTGCTGTGTCACGGTCATCTGAACACGTCCCGATTCGACAGATGAGACGAAATCGAGTTCGTGGATGCGTGCCCATGCGTAGCAGCGGTCGAGGTCTGGGCTGTCCACGGACCAGTTCCAGACCACGGCTTGCGCGTCGTCTTCTCCAAACTCCTCGTCGTCTTCTCGCTGAACCAAGAAGCCGACAGAGACGGGTTCCCCAAGAACCTCAGAGACCTCTGTGACGAGGGGATGGCCATTGGGGACTACGGCGAGTCGGCGGTCGGATGGAATGGCCTGACCGGCGCACCGGTCGTCTTCGGGCTGCAGGACCGTGGGCAGAATCACCGCTGTGAGTTGCTCATGCGTGACGTCTTCGACCACCGAGAGCTCCAGCTCGGTACACTGGACCTCACCGCCGATACCGCTGAGAGCGGCCTGCACTCGGCTCCACGCGGGGTGTAGGTCGTAGTGAAGATTGATGTGAAGCGCCGGCTCCAACGTCACGATGTGCTGTTTCATGGGTGCAGTCTTCCTACCACTTGATGTCTTTGAGCGTCCGGTGGTGTGCGGCGTCTCGGCTCGCTTTCTTCCATTGTCTACGTCTTGGATGGGTATCCGTACGTTCACCCACAACCGCGTACAGACGGTCTGCGAAGGCCGTGAATGCGTCGTCTCCCGGCTTCGCGAGCAGGGGGAATTCGATGTGCACAACGCCGGACTCTGCACCAATGACGGCGCGTACCGAAATCCGTTCAGAAGACCAGCTGACGGTGCCCTCAAAAGCCGGTTCTAATCTTGTGTAAGGCCACTTAATGTCGGGTAGGGTGCCTGGGACGAGACTGGCTGCGAAGGCGTCGCGCTCGGAGTGGTCGTCGCGTCGCCACACCCACCGAACACAGTCGGGGATGACGTCTTCGTCCCATCGTCCGGTGAATCGATTGGCACGCCATGCGCAGTGGGACGGCTCACCGTGTTTGGCGACGGCTGCGAGCGTGGGGGCGTTGTGAGTGTGCTTGCCGCGCGACACCAGGTCGCTTCTCTGGCCATCCTTGAGTGCTACCGGATGAATGCTGCGCCTCTGCATGAGCGGTGGCACGCCGCAAAACTGAACAAGGTTCTCTCGAAATGCCGGCTCTATGTCCTCGTAGGTGCCCAACTCTAAGCGCGTGGGCGTCAGCGTCTCTCCAAGCGCTTGAATGACGGCGTCCAGGCTAGCGAGGCGTTCGGCGGGTGTGTCCCCGGGTAGCGGAAGCGGACCATCGAAGAGGAGGAACTTGGGTCGTTTCGGAGCGGGAGGCTTCTTGAACGGGTCTTTGGAAGCTTTGAACTTGGGCAGCGGGTCCAGCGAGTGGGGCTGGGCGTAGCTGTAGATTGAACCGGTGCCGTCTCCGTCTTCGTCGAGCTCTTCTTTGCGGAGTGAGTCTGTTTTGATCGTGCCAAACGACGCCTGCAGCGCATGCCATACGGTGGTGAACTCGGGTGATTGCACGCCATCCCCGTGGACGCAGGCCTCGATGACTGCGGTGCAACGAATCGGATTGAGCTTCGTGGTGATTCGAACCCACCCACCTCCGGTAAGCGCCACCTCTTGTTCCACGTCCATGGACACCCGGCCCTGGTGCAGGGCGTCAACGATTTCGCGCTCATGCGTGCGAACCCATGCGTAGCAACGGCTCAGCTGGTCCGCGTCAGGCTCCAGATTCCAGATAGTGGCTCCGTCATTTCTTCGGAGCATGCGCGCAATCTTGCGCCCCGGCGAAGGGTGCGCGGAGATGGGCTCGCCCAGCGCTTCTGTCACCTGTGCAACAAGGGGAGAGCCTGGGGAAGGCGAGTCTGTGGGCTCGTCATTCAGAACGATGAACGTGAGCTCTGTGCACCGAACGTCGCCGTCCATGGCGGTCAGGGCGGCCTGCACCTTGCTCCACGCCACGTGCAGGTTGGTCCGCAGGTTCACGTCGATGGTTGGCTCGAAGATGATGGCTTTCTGCATGGGCTCCACCTGTTTACGGTCTGTGCCGTTCGGCGGTTTGCCCCCGCCGCAGTCAGCCTATCAACACACGGCCTGTGGCACTGCAGGTGGGACTAGAACTTCACCCAGCCCCAGCATGTGTTGTCGCCAGCGGTGGTGACGCCGCAGGTCATGCGCTCGCTGCCGGGCTCCGCGTAGATGTGCTGGAAGGTGGTATCTGGCACCTCCAGGCGCCCGATACTGCTCTCACCCCAGCAGGTGACGGTGCCGTCGCTGGCAAGGCCACAGGCGTGTTCCCAGGCCACGACCAAGCTGTCGAACGGTCCAGCGGGTGCCTCGTTGACCACGCGGTTGATGGTGCCTTGATTTCCGTTGCGTGACTGGCCCCAACAGGTGGGCGCACCTGCGGAATCCAACGCGCAGCCGGCCCATCGACCAACCGCAACCTGGGTAAAGTCGTTGCTGCTTACTGGGGTAGACTGGCCTCTGTCGTCCGCGCCCCAGCACTCAATCGCACCCGCAGTGTTCACGGCGCAGGCGTTGTACTCGCCGGCGTCCATGTCGATGAAGGTGCCGGCGGGGCTGTTTAAGACGCCGTCGTTGCTGGTTCCCCAGCACGCGATTTGGCCGGTGTCTGCGGTCAGGCCGCAGGCAAAGGTGTTGCCCATTGACAGCGTGCTCATGGGCGCGGTCGGAACGCCTGTGGTGAGGGTGCTGCTGCCGAAGCAGCTCACGACACCCGTCGCGTCGCGGGCGCACTCGCCTCCGGGGTTCATGTTCAGGTCAACGAACTGGCCCTGGCTTGCGACGGTATTGGTGGCGGTGGGGCGTCCAAAGCACTCGATTTGACCGCTAGGCCGGATTCCGCAGTGTCCTCTTGACGAGAATGCCCACTCTTGCCACGGGCCTTGGTACTCAGTGGGGTGCTGGCTCTGGAGCTTGTCGTTGTTGCCGAAGCAGTACAGAGCGCCGTCGTCATCCAGGCCGCACATCATGTACGCGCCGGACTTCACCACGGCCATGGCCACGTCTGTGGGGGCAGACACGCTCGGGGTGCTGTTTCGGTAGCAGTTGAGCGTACGGTCAGCCCTACGAATGCAGCCCCAGTTGGTGTCGTAGTGAGCGCTCAGTGCAGGCTCGGTGGGAGGACTCGGCCAGCCACCACCATTGGTCGTGTTGCCCCAACACTCGGTCACGCCATCGGTGCGCACGCCGCAGGTCCTCGTGCTTCCGGCGGCAATGTGCTGGAAGGTGACGCCGACAGGCACGTCGAGCCGACCATCGGTGGCGTTGCCCCAACACTCCGCCTGTCCGTTCGCCCGCAGGCCACACAGGTGGCTCCCGCCTGGGCTTAGCTGGACCCACGGCCCAGGAATCGGGCCTTCGCCGGGGCTGATCGCGGCCCCGCCGGACCAGCAGTACAGGGCTTGGTCATCTCTACCGAGGCCACACCACGACTCGATACCCGTGCCGACAATGGTGGACATGGGAACGTCTGGAACATCTCCACGACCAAACCGGGTGTCTCCCCAGCAGGTGGCATCGCCGTTGGCGTCGAGGGCACACATCATGTCCCCCCAACCTTCGGACAGGCTGGCGAAGGTGCCGCTGGGTGCGTCGCTGACAATGCCGCTGGTGTTTTGGCCCCAGCAGTCGATGTTGCCATCGAAGTCCAATGTGCACACTGTCTTCTCGGCCATGCCCACGTCAGCGTACCGTGCTTGTCCGCTCAGAATGGTGTTGCGAGGAATGAGGGTGTTGTCTTCTACAACTACGTTGGTGCGAAGGCGAGAACCGGCCCGGATGGTGACCGAGTCTCCCACGCGCACGCTGACTTCCATGATGACGTCGCGGCCAATGCGCGACTGCTCACCAATCTCCGAGTTGGAGTCAACGCGGACCCGCTTGCGCAAGCGGACTTGCTGGCCAACGACGACGTCGTCTCCAATGACCGCTTCTGGGCCGACAACAACGCCATTTCCCATGCTGACGGTGTTGCCAATGCGCGCGGCTCTGGCAATCACAACGCCTTGGCCAATGACGGCGTCATCCCCAATCTGAACGAGTGCACCGAGTGTGGCCCAGGCGCCAATCTGCGCGTTGTCTCCAAGCTGAGCGGCGTAGCCAAGGGCAACGTCGGCCCCGATGTTTCCCCCCGACCCAATCACCACGTTGCGAGCGAGAGTGACCCCGCTGGCCAGAGATGTACCGGCTCCAATGCGTGCTTTTCGGGCGATAATCACATCATCCGCCACCGTGACACCGTCGGCCAACTGTACCCGTGCGCTGACCACAGACTGCGGGCCTACGGTCACTCCACTGCCCAAAATGGCGCTTGGATGAACCACTGCGGTCACGTCTACACAGGCGTCGCCCCGGCCGTCCGCGTTGGCATCCACCTGGTTGGGATTGGAGATGCCGAGGCAGTTGTCTACGTCGTCTTCGATGGTGTCAAAGTCAGCGTCTGCCGCCCATGCGGAAGAGGCTCCGAGGAGCAAGAGGGCCAGTGTGCGCATCATTTCTCGAGAGGGACGCGGATTTTAGCAGAACGGCAGTGACGACAGCGCAACAAATCGCCACAGCGGCCTGTGGGAAGGGGCGATTGTGCTGGCGCCTGTGTGACGCAGGTTCGCCGGTCAGTCCAGACGCTTGCGAAACAACAGACTCGCGAAGCCCAAGATCAGCAGCCCGTACACCAGCAGGGCCGCGGTCTGTACAGGCACGTCAGACAGCGATGCCCCCTTCAACAGAATCGCCCGAATCGCCTCCAGATAGAACCGGAGCGGGTTGAGCAGCGTCATGGGCTGCATCCAGTCGGGCATGGCGTGAATTGGCGTCATGGTGCCCGACAGCAGAATCGCTGGGAGAATGAACAGGAATGCCCCGACGAATGCCTGTTGTTGTGTCTTGGAGACGGCAGCGAGGAACAAGCCTACGCCGACCGTGGTCAACAAGAACAACGACGTCACAATGTAGAAGTCGAGCATGCTTCCGCGAATGGGGACGTCGAAGATGTACACGCCTGCGGTGAGCGCTAGGGTCACGTCAAAGAGGCCCACAGCGACGAATGGCAGGACCTTTCCGAGCATCAGGACGGCTGTTGGCAACGGGGTGACGCGAATCTGCTCCAGGGTGCCGACTTCGCGCTCTCTAGACAGGCCCATGGCGGTCACAATGGTGGTGATGATGAGCAGCAGCATGCCGGCAATGCCCGGCACCATGTAGATGGGTGTCGATAGGCTTGGGTTGTAGGCCAGGCGGGAGCGCACATCGATGGCTGAGATCTGCACGTCGGGCGCTACGGCTGCGAGGCGCTGCTTGGCGAGAGAGAAGCCCTGTTCGCCAAAGTAGCGAACGGCCGCGCCACCGGCGATTCCCGAGCGTGTGGGGTCTGTGCCGTCGAGCAGCACCTGCACTTGGGTGGGCTCGCCGCGTGCCAGGTCGCGTGCGTAGCCCTCGGGCACAATCAGGACGACAGCGGCGTCACCTCGGTCCAGGGCTGCGTCGGCGTCGGACGGTGAGCCAGCGGTGCCCACGGCGGTGAGCGAGCCATCGGCCATCAGGGCGGCGACGGCATGTCGGCTCTCGGGCGTTCGGTCCATGTCCACAACGATGGTCGGAACCTGGTCTACGTCCAAGTCGATTGCGAAGCCGAGCAGGACCAGCTGCAGGAACGGCGCAATCACGATGAGGGCCATGATGCGCTTGTCTTGCACCGTCTGACGGACCTCTTTGACAACAACCGCCCACAGCTGAACCAGCCAGCGAAAGGGGCCTGCGGCAGTGACGGCGCTCATGCCAACTTCCGCTTGAACATCACGGTTGAGACCACCATCATCAGTGTGGCGAAGGCGGCGAGCAGCATCAGGGGAACGGCGAGCTCGGCAAAGCCGTTGTCTTTGAGCAGGGTGCCGCGCAGCACTTGAATGTAGTAGCGAGCCGGCACCATGTTGCTGAGCGTTCGCAAGGGTAGCGGCATGTTCTCAACGGGAAACATGAAGCCGGAGAGCAACATGCTCGGCAGCATGGCGGTCATCACAGCGGTGAGCGACGCCACCATCTGGTTTCGGGCCACAATCGAGATGAGCAGCCCCTGTCCGAGCATGCCGACCATGAACAGCAGGCTGCCGAGTGCCACCACCAGTCCGTTCCCGTTGGTTGGCAGGCCGAAAATCCACGTGCCGGCTACGAGGACCAAGAGCACCTGGATGATGCCCATTCCCAGGTATGGCAGGAGCTTTCCGACCACAATTTCGGCGCGGCGAACGGGGGTTGCGAAGAGCTGTTCCATCGACCCTTGCTCCCACTCTTTCGACACCGCGAGTGCGGTGAGCAACACCGAGACCAAGGCCATGACGTAGGCGGTGACGCCGGGAACCAAGAACAGTGCCGAGCGTCCGGCGGGGTTGTAGCGAGTCCAAGTGCGGGCCGAAACGGGCATGGAGCCAGCGATATCGAGGCCGCGCCTCTGGGCTGCTTGTGCGCTGGCGAGCTGGGCGAACGCGTCGGCACGAGCCAGGGCTTGCTGGGCAGAGTTGGCGTCTGCGGCGTCCAAGATGAGACCCACCTCAACATTCTCACCGCGCGACAGGGCAGCGGCGTAGCCCTCGGGAATGGTCAGCACTGCGTGGGCTTGGCTCTTGGCGAAGGCGTCGAGGGCGTCGTCAGGGTTGTCGAGAGCGCCGGCGAAGACGAACTCACTTCCTGCGGTGAACAGCTGGCGCAGCTCCCGGCTCTCCGTGGTGTTGTCTTGGTCGACGACGGCCAGCGGGATGTGGTCGAGGTCGAACGAGATGCCAAAGCCGAACAGAATGAGCAGAAACAGAGGCAGCGCGAGGCCGAGCCACAGGGTCAGCGGGTCCCGGCGAATGTGCAAGGTCTCCTTGCCGGCCATCGCGCCTACGCGGGTGAGGAAGAGCCACATGTTCAGCTCCCCCCGAAGGCTTTGGCCGTACCGGCCTGTTGTGAGTCCGCGTCCACCACGGCCAAGAAGACGTCTTCGAGGTTGGCCTCGTCTTGGTCGATCTCAACGGGCCGAGCGAGCGCTTGCTGAAGAGTCTGCTCGGTAATGGGGGCGTCGTGTTGCACGCGCAGGCGCAGGCCGGCACCCATGGTCTGAACGTCGATGGCGCCGGGAAGGGCGGACAGGCGGGCTGCGGCGTCTCCGGTGAGCAGATCGGGTCCACGAACGACCCACAGTCGGCCAGGTACGAAGTGCTTCTTGAGGCCGTCAGGGGTGTCCAGCGCTGGCAAGCGACCGGCGACCATGAGTCCGACGCGTGCGCAATACTCGGCTTCGTCCATGTAGTGGGTGGTGACGAAGATGGTGGTGCCGGACTCAGCGAGTGAGCGGATGAGGGTCCAGAAGCGGCGTCTAGCCAAGGGGTCAACGCCGGCCGTAGGCTCGTCTAAGAACAGAATGTCGGGGGAATGCAGAATGGCGCCAGCGAGTGCGACGCGTTGGCGCATACCGCCGGGAAGGTCGCCAGTGACCACGTTCTCGCGGCCTTGCAGGTCTACAAGCTCCACCACTTCTGCAATGCGACGGCGCAGCGCTTTGCCCCACAGACCGTACGCGCCGCCGAAGAACTCGAGGTTGGCCTTCAGCGTGAGCTCTGTGTACAGGCTGAACTTCTGCGACATGTAGCCAATGGCCCGCTTGATACGCTCGGGGTTCTTGGACAGCTGGTGGCCCGCCACAATCGCGTCGCCTTCGCTGGGTGAGAGCAGACCGCACAGCATGCGGATGGTGGTGGTCTTGCCGGCACCGTTGGCCCCGAGGTAGCCGAAGATTTCGCCCTTCTCGACCTGGAACGACACGTCATTGACGGCCGTAAAGTCACCATAGCGACGCGTCAGCTTGTCAACGACGATGGCGGGGGACGCGCTCATGCTTCGGCCAAGTGTGCGAGGAAGAGGTCTTCGAAGGTGGCCCGAGCGGGCTGCAGCGTGCATCCGAGCGGACGTAGGCGGTCGGTCAGCGCAGGCACGCCATCCGGAGCCACCACCACCCTCAGCCGAGCGCCTGCCGGAGAGTACGCGCGCACTTCAGGGGCGGTCTGAACGATGGCCTGAACGTGCTCGCGTGCACCGCCGAGAACGATGAAGACGGGGTGGTCGAACTCCTGAACCATGGTGTTGGGGGCGCCCATGGTCAGCATGCGTCCCTCGTGAAGAAGGCCGACACGGTGGCAGCGGGCTGCCTCGTCCATGTACGGAGTGCTCACCAGGACAGCCATGCCGTCGCCCACGAACTCGCCGAGAAGGGCCCAGAGCTCACGACGGCTCACGGGGTCCACGCCGTTCGTAGGCTCGTCGAGCAGGAGGACACGGGGTTCGTGGAGCAGGGCACACGCCAGAGCGAGCTTCTTGTACATGCCGCCAGACAGGGCCTGAGCGGGGCGGTCTACAAAGGCTGTGAGCCGGGTGAGTCCGAGCAGTCGGTCAATGCGCTCGCGTCCGACCTTGCGCGAGATGCCGAACAGCTGTCGAAAGAAGTTGAGGTTCTCCGCGATGGACAGGTCGCCGTACAGGCTGTGCTGCTGGGGCATCAGACCCAGGTCTTCGCGTACTTGGGCACTGTCTGGGGGTAGTCCCAGCACGCTGACCTCTCCCGCGTCGGCGTCTAGGAGTCCGGCGATAGCTCGGATGGCGGTCGTCTTTCCAGCGCCGTCCGGTCCGACGAGACCCACGATTTCGCCGGCCGCGACGGTCAGATCGATGCCCTTGAGCGCTTGGTTGTCGCCAAAGCTACGGGTCAGACCGCTCACGGAGATGGCGAGGGGCTCGCTCACTGGGCCACTTCTTGAAGCTCTACTTCAACCGGCATTCCGGGACGCAGCGCTCCGTCGGGATTGGGGACGTCCACCTCGACTCGGTACACCAGACGGTCGCGGTCAGTGCGGGTCTGGATGTTGCGCGGGGTGAACTCGGGCTCTGTGGCGACCGTTGCTACGGTGCCGCGAAACTCGGTATCGGGCCAGGCGTCTGCGCGAACAATGGCCGTACCGCCAGCCTGAGCTGCGGCGAGCTCCGCGTTGGGTAGGTAGAAGGCGGCGTGCACGACGGACAAGTCCACAATGCTCGCGAGCGTCATTCCTGGGCCCACCAGCTCTCCTTCCTCGAAGGGAAGCAAGCGTACTTGGCCCGTGCGAGGCGAGCGCACGTCACACTCGTCCACAGCGACTTGGGCGCGTTCCAGTTGGGCCTCGGCGGCGACCACCCCTTGGGCGGCGGCTCCAGCCTGTGCCGATGCAGCGCTGGCACTGCCTGTGGCGGCACGGGTCTGGGCTTGTCCGGCGCGCTTCTGCGACTGGGCGGCCTGCACCTGGGCCTCCAGGCCGATGGCACCGGCGCGGGCTTGGTCGCGCTGTGACTCGCTGACGTCCTGTGGGACGGCATCTAGGCGGTCGGCTTGGCGCTGTGCGGCGTCGGCTTGTGCGCCGAGTGCGCGGGCTTGAGCGTCTGCTGCGGCGACGGCTGCACGGGCGGCACCAATCGCGTCACCTGCAGCCGAAGCGCCCTCAGAGGCCGCGGTAGCTTGTCCTCGGGCTGCGAGGACTTGGGCCTGTGCTGCGCTGAGGGCTGCGTTGGGTTCCACGCAGTCTAGGCGCACTAAGACCTCGCCTTCGTTGACCGCTTGGCCTTCGATGACGAACACCGCGTCAATGCGTCCTCCAACGCGGGACGACGCTCGAACCGTGGTGCCTTCGACCACGCCGCTGCCGCCCGGTGGACCGTCCAAGGCCATCCGATTTCGGACGATGCGCACACCCAAGAGTGCCGAGAGCACCAGGATTGCGAGTACAAAGCCAACTGCCATGCGCCGCATGTCATTCCTCCGTCCGGAAGGGTCCGGTGTGCTCTGCCAAGCACAGACCGTGCCAAGAGTGTGGATGCGCTGACTGGGCTCGACTTCGGGTAGAAGCGGTCCAGATCTGTACGGAAACCCGTACACTGCACTGTCGGACTTCCGTACAGGTGAGGCCTCACGATGCCGTGACTAGGCCCCTCGTGGTGTTGGCACCGCAATTGCTTGGGAGTCGGTGTCTCGTCACGACGGAGTCTCGATGACCCACCTGCTCCTCACCCTTGTGAGCGCCCTCGCACTCAGCACCGCAAACGCCGCCGAGCCCGCACCGTTGGTGGCCGACCTGTCGCTGTCACAAGCGCTCGAGCGGCTCGTGGACGACTCACCGCTTCTCGCAGAGGTACAGGGACGGGTGGACGAAGTCCAGGCCGGTGCACGCATGGCGTCGGTGGGTGTGCAGCCAATGGTCGTTGCGACCGGCGGATTCGCGGTGAACAACGCGGAAGCTATCGTGTCTCTCGGCAACATCCTGTCGACTCTGCCGGTGCCCGTGGACCCGGCGACGCTGCCGCCGGACCTGATCATTCAGCCAAAACAGCAGTGGACCGCCGGTGTGTCGGCAAAGGTTCCGCTCATTGTGCCGTCGGCATGGGCATCCCGTTCAGCGGCTCGTCGTGGTGTGACCGCCGCTCGAGCCGGTGCCGACCATGCTGAGCTGTCTGCGCAAGCGGGCTTGGTTCGTGCGGCGTGGGGGGCTTGGGTGGCGGATGAGCAGGTGACCGTCTTGAACTCCGCCCTGGAGTCTGCCCGCGCCCATCATGACAGCGTTGCCCGACGCACAGAGGCCGGGCTCGGCACCCCCTTAGACGTGTTGGCTGCGGAGACCGAGGTGCTTCGCCGTGAGCGCGAGTGGTTGGGTGCAGTTGCCCAGCTAGACGGGGCCCGACGCGCCGTTGGCGGCTTGTTGGGTGTGGAGGGGGCCGTTCGAATCGCGGTGCCAGATGTCGACCGCCTGCCGAGTCTGGGATCGGTCTCTGCGAGCGAACATCCACAGGTTCGCGCCAACGAAGCCCAGCAGTCTGCGGTTCGTGCGGCATCGCATGCAGCGGCGTGGCGTCATGCGCCGACCCTGTCCGCGTCCGCCGCGCTCATGGCATCCGACGTGGCCTATCCAACCGGTGAAACAGAGTTCTGGCGTGTGGGCTTGGACCTGAACTGGGTGCTGTACGACGGTGGAGCACGCTACGGAATGGCAGACCAAGCGGCAGCACAGCGCGTTCAAGCGGAGGCGTCGGGTCGACGTCTGGCCCTCGACTTGTCGCGTGCGCTCGCCGATGCTGAACAGGCTGAGACGACTGCACGTCAGACCCTCGCTCTGGCCGAGTCTGGAGCCAGCACGGCGGCGGTGGCTGAGGCGACTGCGACTCGCCTGTATGAAGGCGGCCTTGCTCGCTCTCTGGATGTGTTGGACGCGCAGCAGCGACGGCTCGAAGCTGACCTGGCGCTCGCTGGGGCCACGGCTGCTGTGGCGTCCGCTCGTGTTGACCGCCTGCTCGCCATGGGGCAGCCGTGGCCGACACCCTAGAGGTCAGAGGAGGTAGGGTGGGGGACATGCCCGCGTTCCCACCACCACCACCTGTCGACGACAGCGCCCTTGTCGACCAAGACGTCATTGTAGGCGCCGAGCTTCAGGGCTTGCTGCGCACGTTGATTGCTGTGCGCATGTGGGTGGTGCCGCTTCTGGCAGTCATCGCCGGTGTGGTTGTGTGGTCGGACCCAAGCCCATGGCGCGTATGGGTGCTCGGGGTGCTGGTGGCCGTCGCCGTCATCGCGTCGGTTCTGATGGAGCTGCGCGCCCGTCGAACGGATCTCACGCTTCACGCGGCTGGCCCCAACCTGGTCGCCATGGCGGTCGCCCAGCTCACGCTGATTACCGCGAGCGGTGGGGTCGACAGCCCCATCCTTCCCATCATGTTGCCCATGGGACTGCTGACCACGGTGTCTATGGGTCGCCGTCCGCTGACGGTCGGCGTGCTTGCCGTTCAGATTGTCGGTCTGGCAGTCTTGACGAGCGCTCAGGCCAGTGGACTGGCTCCCGTGCTGGACATGCCGGTTTTGTACGGAGAAAACGGACCTCCCGCACCCATGGTTCGGGTGGTAGTCGGCACCATTGTCGGTGTGGCCTTGGTGCTCTCGGCAGCCATCGGCCTGCACATTCGCACGCGCTTTGTTGCCATGGTCGACACCGGCCTGCACGCGCGGGCCGAGCAGCTGGCCACGTGGCGGACCTCTTCCCGCGACCTACAGGCGCTCAGCGGCGAGCTCGCTCATGAGCTGAAGAACCCGCTTGCCTCCATCAAGGGACTGAGCGCGCTTGTGGCGCGTGACCTCACCGAGCAACGCACCCAAGAGCGCATGCGGGTTCTACAGGCTGAGGTTGAGCGTATGCGGGGTATTGTCGATGAGTTCCTGACGTTCTCCCGTCCACTTACTCCGCTGTCCGTGTCGCCTGTTGACCTCGTCGCGCTGTGTGAACGCGCACGCCGACTTCACGAAGGGACCGGTAGTCATCGTCGTGTTCAGGTGACTTGTGGGGGTACCGCTCCTGCCGTCCCCGGAGATGTTCGCAAGCTGCTTCAGGTGCTCGTGAACCTGGTTCAGAACGCGATTGTGGCCACGGCAGAGGGCTCGCAGGTGGAGGTCGTCCTGTCGTCTGACGCTGACCAGGTGTTCGTAGACGTGCTCGACCGTGGCCCCGGTGTCGACCCGTCTGTCCGCGACCGGGCCTTTGAGGCGGGGGTGACCAATAAGCAGGACGGAAGCGGACTGGGACTGCCCATATCGCTGGCCATTGCCCGTCAACACGGCGGTGACCTGGCCCTGCTCGACCGCCCGGGTGGCGGCACGATAGCCCGGCTGACCCTGCCTCGGAGTTCTCCATGACCCCCCACGTGCTCGTTGTGGACGACGACGACGGTGTGCGCTTCACGGTCACCAGCGTTCTCGAAGACGCAGGAATGACCGTGGTCCAGGCCCGTCACGGCGTTGAAGCGCTCGCCATGTTGGACGCCGAAGACGGTATCCACGTCGTCGTCACCGACCTGCGCATGCCCACCATGGACGGCATGGCTCTGCTGACGGCCATCACCCAGCGAGACGACCCGCCCCGCGTCATCGTCATGACCGCCTACGGTGACGAGCGGGCTGCGGTGGACGCCATGAAGGCCGGAGCCTGGGACTACTTTCGCAAGCCCTTCGACATTGACGAGCTGGCAGCGGTTGTTGAGCGTGCCGCCGAGACCGTGCGTCTCCAGGGGCATGTGGACCGCCTAGAAGGGGAGCTGCAGCTCGCCCGGCACATGGTGTTTCGCTCCGAGTCCATGGCGCGGCTTGCCTCCCTTGTTCAGCGCGTTGCCCCGCGGGACGTGACGGTGCTCATCACTGGCGAGAGTGGAACCGGTAAGGAACATATCGCCGAAGCCATCGTTGCCAGCTCAAGCCGTGCGAACCAGCCCTTTGTGCGGTTCAACTGTGCCTCGCTTGGAGCCGAGCTCGCTGAGGCCGAGCTGTTTGGCCACGCACGCGGCGCCTTCACCGGTGCTGTTCGGGCGCGTGCTGGCTTGTTTCGCGAGGCAGATGGCGGAACGTTGCTGCTGGACGAGGTGGGTGAGCTGGACCCCGTCGTACAAGCCCGTCTTCTTCGCGTGCTTCAAAATGGGGAAGTACGGCCAGTTGGCGAAGACCGTCCTGTCTCGGTGAACGTGCGCGTCTTGGCCGCTACCCACCGCGACCTTGCCGCGATGTCCGCGGACGGCTCCTTCCGCGAAGACCTATACTACCGCCTGAACGTGGTTCAGCTCCATGTACCCAGCTTGCGCGAACGTCCCGACGATATTCCAGAGCTGACCAGGCACTTCATTCGACAAGCCGCCGACCGTTTCGGCGTGGCGAACGTGCAAGAGCCCGCGGGCTTGATGGACGCGCTCATGCGCAAGCCGTGGCCGGGCAATGTGCGCGAGCTGAAGAATGCGGTGGAGATGATGGTGGCGCTGTCTGCAGATGGCGTGCTGGACCTAGCCCTCATGCACGACACGCCGAGCGAAGCGCCAGCGGCGGTGGGGCTGCGCGCGCGGGTGGACGCGTACGAGCGTGGTCTGCTGCGTGAGGCGCTGAAGGTGGCCGGTGGCAACAAGGCTGCGGCGGCACGAGCACTTGGGATTGGGCGGGTGACGCTGTACGAGAAGCTGGCGAAGCACGGCCTGGCGTAGCGGGCAGTCGAACGGCATGGTCGTTGGCACCACGGACCCACCTGCGGTTGAGGTCGCTCACTCAGGCGTGAACGATTGCCTACGGTGGACCTGGGACACAGCGGGATCGTGTCGCGCGGGCTAGGTCAGATCATGATGCTGACCCTACTGACCACCGTTGCCTTGGCGGCGACTCTGACCGTCGACGTCGACACAGAGGCGCTGAGCGGGTCTGTCCATGTGCGCTTGTACGACGGACGGGACGGATACCCAGGCAAAGCCCCACCACAGACCGCGATACGGACACTCGATTTGATGAGCGACCGGTCTGTCGTGTTCCAGGACATCTCTGCCGGAACGTACGCCGTTGTGGTGTTCCACGACGTTGACGGTGACGGCAGCATCGCGACCAACTGGCTCGGCATTCCTACCGAGCCGGTCGGGGTCTACCTACCCCCTGACACTCGGCTGTGGGGTCCACCGTCTTTTCGGCGTACCTCCTTCGAGATTCAGGACGACGACCGACGCATACGCGTAGCACTCGTCAAGCCGTAGCTAGCGCTGGGTTCCCTGCGTGTTCTGGATGCCCGCGGACACGTCGGAGAAGAACAGGTTGCCCTGCACCTTGGTTGGGATGCGGTTGTCCGTTGTTGAGCCGTCGCCTTGGCGACCGTAGTCGCCTCTGCCCCAGCACCACATCTCGTCGTTCATGTCGATGGCACAGCTGTGCTGGTAGCCAACGGCGAGCTGCTTGTAGGTGCCGTCGCCAGAGATGGGCAGGGGCGTGTTGTTGTCGCCCGTAGTGTTGCGACCGGTCTGGTACTCGCTGGCATCGCCCCAACAGTAGATCTTTCCGTCTGTCCGAAGTCCGCAGGAGTGCGCTTCGCCGGTTCCGATGAACTCCCACGCATGGCCGCCGGAAATCAACGCTGGGGTCTGCGCATCTGTGGTCGAGCCCCGTCCGAGCCGTCCGCTTCCGCCTTCGCCCCAGCAGTACCCAATGTTGTCTACGGTCACACCGCAGTTGTGGAACGAGCCCGTCTCGATCCAGTCCCATTCGTATCCGAGGATAAGGCCGGGTGCACTTGGGTTGTAGCCTGAACCACCGTTTCCGAGCTCACCGTGGTTGTCGTTGCCCCAGCAGTAGCCATTGGCCTGCCCTGTCTGGGTGGTGACTCCACACAAGTGGGCCCGGTGAGCGGCGCCGTCGTAGCGGCCGCCAGGAGACAAGACCTTCCAGCTCAGTCCGCCGACCACGGCTTGCGGGGTGTACAGGTAGGACGTGGAGCTGACTCCGTTTCCGAGCCCGCCGTAGTGCTGGTATCCCCAGCAATACGCCTGGTCAGAGGTCGTGATTCCACAGGAGACCAGCCCGAATCCCTGGTAGACGTCGCGCCACTGCTGGCCGTTGCTCGCTTCAACAGGTCGGTTGATGTTGGCGGAGTCGCCGTCAGGGACATTGCTCCCGCGTCCCCAACAGTACAGCCGCTGCTCCGTATCAATAGCGCAACCAGTCGTGTCGTTGCCGTTGGAGTACCCACCCGCCGCCATCTTCACGAACGTGACTCCGCCAGGGACTTCAATCTCCTTTGGGAAGGATTGGTCCACTTCGTCGCCAAGTCCGAGCCCACCGGTCTCGGCTTGGCCCCAAGAAAACACACCCGTGCCGACTTGGTTCGTACTGCCGCCGATGGGAGCCCAAGAGGAACCTGTCCAGGTCTCTAGGCGTGTTGCACTGCTGTTGTAGATGATCTGGCCAAGGACTGGCTCCAGGTCGTCTCGTTCGGCGGTGGTGACGGGCGTGGGGACCACCGCACCTGAGCTTCCGGAAGTCTGTCCCGCCGACAGAGCGAATGGCACTGCGTGAATCTCCGACCTGGGAAGCAACTCGGGACCACCGGAGACCGTGAGACTGACCCAGTAGGTCGTGTCGCTCAGGCTCAGTGTGGTCAAGTCACAAGCACCGTCACCGATGACCACGCTGTAGTAGCCGTCTTGCACGGTTATCGGCTCGTCTTCCGAACATTGGGCACTACCGCCCGTAGGTTGCGTGTGCAATCCGACGTTGAGTGTGACGTTCCCGTTGATGGGCCCGCCAGCGGCGTCGATCAGCCGGCCTTGTTGGAGCATTGTATTGGGGGCGGCAAACGCTGTTGATACACCGGAAATGATAAGAAACGCCCAACGATACATGCTCTACTCCATACACTTAGCAGTCAACTGTACCATGACTCTGCGAGATTCTGGAGGATATGAGGCGTTGGTTGTTTCCAGGGTCCAGCACCGCAATGAACAGATTGAGTTTTGGGGATCTGCTGCCCGCTGCTAGATGAATGGCACTGTTGGTGCCACAGAGCGACCCCAGCACCTGACCACCCGCCGAGTGCTCCCCATGCCTGCTTCCGCGGAGCTTTGCACAGCCTATGCATTAGTCGAGACATGCACAAAACACCCTCACTGCTGCTTGTTCTGCTCGGCAGCACGCCTGGAGTCGAAACGGACACGTCGCAAGAAATTGATGACGACACCACCCCAATCCCATCGCAAGTCGAAGCGGCCATTCGCGCCGACACCTACACGCGCTGGGTCTTCGAAGTGGACGCTGTGGGCGGGCGCACGCTGGACGCCGAGACCTCCACGGCGATTCCACAGATTCTCACCCAGCTCGTCGATAAGCCCGACGGAATTGCCTTCGTGAGTGACGACGTTCTGGAGGGGCAGCTGCTGTGGGACGACGCCGCGTTGCGTGCCATCGCAGAAGCGACCTTCGACGACGACGCTGGCACCGACGTCCACAGCACCCACGTGATGTTGCTGGACGGAACCTACACCACCCCCAACGTTCTTGGCGTGGCGTGGGAGCACACCCATGTGGTCTTGTTTACCGACGCCATCGTGAGCTTCTGCGCGTTCGGTCCCGGCGACGCCGACCGGGTCTGCCCGCTCGTTGAACGTGGCGTACTGCTTCACGAGATTGGCCACATTCTGGGCCTGGTCAACACTGGCCTGCCGATGGTCACCGACCACGAAGACCCCGACAATTCGTACCATGACGTGGACAGCGACTGCATCATGTACTGGGCCTATGAGCGCGACGGAATCGTGCAGTACGTTCAAAACCAGTGGTCAAACGCACCAGATTTGGGGTTTGATGAGTCCTGTCAGGACGACATCGCCGCCATTCGCCTGCGCTAACGGGTAGCGTTGAGTGGAACAGGCCCCCACCTGTTGGGGTGGAGGCCTCTCGGGCATATCTAGATGCCGTCATCGCCGAGTTCGACGCTGCGTCCTCAGCGGATGTGACAGGTCTGACAGGACTCGGGGTCTGGGAAGTTCTCGGTTCCGTGCGGCGGGCCATGGCACTGGCTGCACGGCGTGATGGCGGTGTGACCTGGACCCGCGCCGTTCGAGCCGTGGCACTCCGCGCACTCGTAGGGTGCCAGCCCAGCGTTGTGGTCGTCGCTCGTGTGGCATTCTAGACATGACGGCGTGCTCCATCCCGTGTGTGTCGCATCGGGGATGGGCGCAGGTGGGCTGGTGTCGGGGTCCTCAGAGTCTGTGTCTGTGTCTGTGTCGCTGGTATCCGCAGTCTCCTGGCTGGAGGTGCACGACGACGCCAGGCACGGAAGGACAACCAGCCATACTGCGAACGAAGCGGCCCGGAAGGTCAGGCGCATATTAGGCTTCAACCAAGTTCTTCACCGGCTCGAGCGCCACCTCGTTGGCTGCGTTCGTGCCTGCAATGCGCCCGAAGACGACGGTGGCTGCAATCGCAGTACCGCTCCCTGGGTAGTACGGACCGATGAAGCCGCCAGTGGTCATTCCTGCCGCGTACAAGCGCTTTATCGGCTGACCGTACACATCGAGAACTTGGGTGTCGGTGTTGATCTTCAGTCCGCCACAGGTACCCAAGTTGATTGAGGTGACCTGTATTGCGTAGTACGGCGCAGTGTTCAGCATCGCCAGACCTACGGCCTTGCCGAACAGCTTGTCTGTGCCATCTGCCATGTCGTCGTTCCATGAAGCGACCGTGCGTTCGAGCTCGGATGCGTTGACGCCGAGGGCTGTGGCGAGGTCCTCTAGTGTTGCGGCTGTGATGATTTGACCGGATGCAATCTCCTCGCTGAGGTCGTCACTCCACCCGCCGAATCCGCCGATTGCGGCGCCGCCAATGTCCCCTACGGTCTTGTCGAATACCGCCCAGGCCATGTGCTCCTCTTGGTCGTAGACACCGCGCATGAGGTAGGCGTAGTGACCGCCTTCGTTGATGAAGCGCTGGCCGTGTTTGTTGACCCAGATTCCCGGAACGGTTGTGCTCGTGCCGATACCCACGCCGGGGTAGCCAATTGTGCCACCCAAGGCGGCGACGTCTGCACCGACGTTCATGCCCATGACCAGTCCGTCTCCGGTATTGGTGGGCGCGCAGTAGCAAACACCCGTCTCCATTTCCCACTTTTGCTGTGGGGAGAAGGCAAGAACGAGGTCTTCGTTTCGCTCGAAGCCGCCACTGGCAATCACGACGGCCTGTCGGGCTCGCACGTTGAGGATTTGGCCGCCGATTGTCACGGTCACGCCCACAATACCTTCGTCGAAGTCCTCGACGAGACCCTCGACAGCCGCTTCGGTTCGCAAGTCTCCGCCAAGCGCGTTCACCTCGGCAAGCAAGACCGCCACATGGTCCGCACCGACGCCAGCGACGGCCTCACCGATCAGGTGGATTCGGTCAATCATCACACTGGGGTCGACAGTGGGGATGGGGTCCACGCCGTAGACGCCGCTGTAGGCGAGTCCGAGCCCTTGCATGAAGGTGACGGCGGCGGGAGCGTTGTCGGTGAGCGTGCGCAAGAGCTCCGGCGTGGGGACGCCTTCACCGGCTTGCTCGTAGTAGTCGTAGTGTTTGTCGGGGGTGTCGTTGGTGACACCACCGCCAATCTGCACGTCCGTTCCGGCTGCCTGGATGACGCCACCCGAGAGCGCTGTGCTCCCGCCAGCTTCAAGGGCCTTTTCAAACAGGATGACGGATGACCCAGCTCGCAACGCTTCAATTGCCGCGGTGAGTCCGCTGCCGCCTGCGCCCACAATGATCACGTCGGCCTCTTCGTTCCACTCCATATCGGTGGTGTCCTTGCACCCTGAGAGCCCTGAAGCCGCAGCCGTTGCGGCTCCGATTGAAAGGGCGCCGCCAATGAACTGACGTCGACTGCTGCTGGGGCCGAAAAAGCTACGGGACATAGCAATACCTCCGTTAGGTCTATGAATCCGAATGCAATCAACATGCCAGAATGAGTGGGTGATTCGGAGTCGGGAATCACGCGATGATTAGGCATTTGGAATGTGTGAATAGTGCGGATTGAAGAAACCGAGCATGGTTAGCGGATTTTGTACGGGTTTGCGAGGGGTTCTGCGGACTCCGGTCGTTGAATGGGTCGGGAGTTCCGAACGTGCGTAACGGGTGGATTCATCTGGAATCCTCAGAAATTCTGAGAACGGTCGAAGGGTGTCAATGCCAAGAACCAGAGTTCGCCGGTTCAGCGCGCTACGCATCCGCCGGACTGAGATCAACTGCATTAACCGTGTTATTTGCCACACATAGGTGTGTTAAATGGTACAGTTTTAGGGTTATTGAAAACCGTTATCGATTGAATTGTGCGTAAATCTATTTGATTTGATGCGGGGCCTTCCAGCCTCCCGGCCGTTGGTTCGACTCGTTGCCCCATCATTGGCACGTCCTGTGCTTTGTGCACGGACGTCCCCCACAAGGAGTTCGCCATGACAACGATTGAATCACGTGTGCACATTATTACTGGAGCTACCGGTGGTATCGGTTCCGAAACGGCTCGCCAGATCGTTGGCGCTGGGGGGCGGGTGGTTCTGTGTGACCGCGATTCCGGCAGTCTAGAGGCACTGGCTCTGGAGCTTGGGGACAGCGCCGTTTGTGTTGTAGGGGATGTCACGCAGGCCAGCCACTTGGAAGAGGCCGTCCAGGTTGCTGTGAGCCACTTCGGCAGACTCGATGCCGTGGTTGCCAATGCTGGAATGGAGGGGGTTGTCGCTCCTCTCGTCAACCAGACCACGAAGGACTTTCTCACCGTGCTCTCGGTGAACGTGCTCGGCGTATTCCACAGTATTCGCGCGGCGGCTCCGGCGATGGTGGAGGGGGGCAGCATTGTCATTACCAGCTCGGTCGCTGGGTTTATTGGGTCGCCGGGTCTGGGGCCGTATGTGACGAGTAAACACGCGGTCGTTGGATTGATGCGCAACGCAGCGCTTGAGCTTGCGGCCCAGGGAGTCCGGGTCAACAGCGTTCATCCAGGTCCCATCGACAATCGGATGATGCGCTCCATCGAAGAACAAGCAGCCCCTGGCAACGGACAGGCCGTCAAGCAGGCGTTTGAAGCGCAGGTACCCCTGGGTCGCTACGGAACGAACCAGGAGATTGCTGCGCTTATCGGGTGGCTCTGCTCCGAACAGAGTTCCTACTGTACGGGCCAGCGCTTCGTCGCAGATGGCGGCTTCCTGGCCCAGTAGGGCGAACCGGCGCGCTTGAGCGCGGCGGTCAGAGTTCCCGCTCGGCGTCTGCCACCGAGCGGGTCACGCTCAACACGGCGTCGGGTGTGACGCTGATGCTGCTGATGCCGTGGCTCACGAGAAAGGCAGCGAACTCGGGATGGTCAGAGGGCGCCTGGCCACAGATGCCCACCGGAGTCCCTGATGCGCGGGCAGCGACGAGCAACATGCGGCATGCCTCCTTGAGAGCGGGTCCGTCGTCGTCGAACAGTTGGGACACAATCGCCGAGTCGCGGTCCACCCCGTACACGAGCTGGGTCAGGTCGTTCGAGCCAATGGAGAACCCGTCGAACAACGCGGCAAACTCGGCGGCTAGCAGCACGTTGCTGGGAATCTCCGCCATCACGTAGACCTTCAACGGCACGCCGTCGCCACCTGCTTGGGGAAGTCCTCCGGCGATGAGCTCGTTCAGCACCGACTGGCCCTCTTCGGGGGTCCGGCAGAAGGGGACCATGACGTGGGCGTTGTCGAATCCGAGCGTGTTCCGCACGCGCTTCATGGCTGCGACCTCTAGTGCAAACGCCTCTTTGAATATGGGATGCGCATAGCGGCTCGCTCCCCGCCATCCAATCATCGGGTTCTCTTCGGTGGGCTCGAAGGACTCCCCGCCGAGCAGGTGGGCGTACTCATTGGACTTGAAGTCGCTGAAGCGAACAATGACGGGACGCGGGTGGAAGGCCGCCGCGATTCGGGCGTTGCCCGTGGACAATCGGTCGATGAAGAAGGTCTGTGGTGAGTCCCATCCGGCGGTGTGCGCAGCGACCTGTGCGGCGACGTCAGGGGCGAGCTGTTCAGGATGGAGCAGTGCGAGGGGATGGACCCCAATAGCGCCGGCGAAGAGGAACTCCATGCGAACAAGGCCAACGCCGTCCACTGGAAGTCGGCTTACTCCCAACGCTTGGTCGGGGTCGGCCAGGTTGACAAGGATGCTTGTACAAGGATTGGGCAGCGTGGCCAGATCAATCTCTTCGGTCTGGAACGGCACCGCCCCTGAGTACACGCGTCCGACCGGGCCTTCCGCACAGGAGACCGTCACAGTGCCTGCCTGCGCCAGGAGCGCCCGAGCGTTCGGTGCGGCAACAACTGCAGGAATGCCATGTTCCCGGGCCACAATGGCGGCATGACTGGTTCGACCACCTTCTTCGGTCACCAGGGCGGCCGCAATCTTCATCACCGGCTCCCAGTCGGGATTTGTGTTGCGTGCGACGAGGACATCGCCGGGCTGGACCTCGCTGAGCTTGCTGGCATCGTGTACGACCCGTGCGGTGCCGGTGGCGATTCCTCGGCCTACCGCGAGTCCCTCGCACACGGCTTCTTTGGGTGCGGTGATCTCGTAGTGCAGCAGCGTACCTTCCTGTTGGGAGTGCACCGTCTCGGGTCGTGCCTGGAGGATGAACAGCTCACCGGTCTCGCCGTCCTTGCCCCACTCAAGGTCCATGGGTGTGGGAGTCTTGCGCATGGCAGAGAAGTGGTCTTCGATTGCACAGGCCCACCGCGCCAAGGTCTTGACCTCGTCGTCCGTCAAGGACCAGGCCCGCTGCTCGTCCAGCGGCACCGGTTTGTCGACCAGCTTCCTGGCGACGTCGTCCCACCGTAGAGCGAGGGCTTTGGTGCCCTTCTGGCGGTCGATGATGCCTGGAAACCCGTGAGTAGCGTGGCCTTATGGACGATAAAGCCGTCGGGAACCACTTTTCCCTGCACGACATTCTCACCAAGTCCGTACGCTGCGGTCACATAGACCACGCCGCGGTGCCCACTGTCTGGGTCGAGGGTGAAGATGACGCCCGCGGACCCGGTGTCTGTCCGCACCATGCGCTGAATACCGACCGACAACGCGACTTCTAGGTGACCAAAGCCACGGTTTTCCCGATAGGCGATGGCGCGCGCGGTGAACAGGCTCGCGAAGCAGCGGCGAGTCGCGTCCACAATCTTGTCGGCTCCTCGGATGTGCAGGTAGGTGTCTTGCTGGCCGGCAAAGCTTGCCGTGGGCAGGTCCTCGGCCGTCGCAGAGGACCGAACTGCACAGGAGACGGTCTCCCCGGCGGCGACGCACATGTGACGGTAGGAATCCCGAAGGGACTGCTCGAGTTCAGGCGGCCAAGCGGCGACCTCGATGGCCTGTCGAATGGCTGCTGCGCGGGACTGGAGGTCGGCGACGTCGTCCACATCCAGCCCATCGAGCTGATGCTGGATGACCGTCACCAAGCCGCTGTGGCCGAGGAAGTCACGGTACGCGGAGGCGGTCACCGCAAAGCCGCCGGGGACCGCGATGCCGAGTTGTGTGAGTGAGCCCAGCATCTCGCCGAGTGCGGCGTTCTTTCCACCGACCGCGTTCAGATCAGCCATGGTCAGGTCTTTGAGTTCTCGAATCCAGCGCTCATTCATTGAATACCTCCGCGAAGGAAGCTGCAAGCTTTGAGCCAATCAACCCGGTGTGGTTGGTGTTGAGTGTGGCCCGAGAAATCAAGATGACTCGCCTGGTTCCGACCGGGCCATGCCGCGACAAATTGCCGCACTTCCGCCGCGGATGTGCGTGGACACTTTCAAGCTAGGAGGTGTCTATGAGATCGATTTCTCTGTTGTCGGTGGCTCTTTTAGCGGCCTGTCCGGGGTCTGATACGGACACGGATGTGGTCGACGCCGACTTGGACGGGTTCACGTCTGCGATTGACTGTGATGACACCGATCCCGAGGTGCATCCCGGGGCGGTTGAGATCTGCGACGACGGTATCGACAACGACTGCGCAGACGGCGATGAGCCGTGCATCCCCATGGCATCCTTGCCCGTCGCTCCGTCTGCGGACCAGTTCATGGCGCAAGGACGCCAGTCTCACTTTTTGGATGCGAATGGTGAGGACTGTTCTTCGTCCATCGTCGCCACTGTGTCGACAAAAGTCGCCTGCTATGTCGATGATGCTGGCGCTCTCCTCTGCGCTGGACAGCTTCACACCCATGACTTTGGGTCGAGCTTTGTGGCGACCACCCTCGAAGACGTGAGCCAGGTCTTGGTCACGTCTGGAGACAGTGCTTGCGCGACGGTGGCGGGGGTTCCGACTTGTATGGGTGCAAGCAACAGTAGTGGACAGCTTGGTACGGGTGACACGGACCCCGTTGATGACTGGACTGAGTGGTTCGGCAGCGTCAACAGCGTCTCCTTGCTTGCGTCTGGAACCGGAGACCAGTTTTGCGTCATCGCGAATGCTGACGCAGGTTGGTGTACTGGCTACAACTTCGGACTCGTCCCAACTCCGGTGCCGGGTGGGCCGTTTGACGGGGTGTTCATTGACACTTCCGGTGACGCGTACTTCAACCCGACCGATGTCTGGCGCGTCTCTCAAGGCCGGGGCCAGTGTACGGTGGGGCCTGACGGACTCGACTGCGAGAACGACGAGCTTCTGGGAAGGCCGGGTCATGTTGTCGACGGCGGACACATCTCCGAGGGGGACTTTGACGAGAGCATCGTCTGGCTCGAAGATGACGGCAAGGTGTACCGCTACGACTTGGACGACGAGGAAGTCGCTACGACAACCGAGCTCTTCACGGACGTCACATCGCTGGCCATCGCCTACCACTACTACACCGACACCGTCTGTGCGGTCACCGACAGCGGAGCCATGCGCTGTGTGGGCTCCAACACCGAAGGCAAGCTGGGAACGGGAGACATGGAGCCCTTGTTGGAGGAGACAGAGGTCTTGCCATCCGGGACGTTTGACCTGACCTGTCAGTGATGACAGTGGGCGAGTCGCGCGGGCCGTTTGAACCGGTCCGCGCGGCTACAGCCAATGGTCAGTCGCACTCAAGGGTGGTGGAGATGCTGTACTCACCGCCGTAGCCGCTGTCGCGCTGGACCAGTACCCAGCGGGGAACAGCAGTCTCACCAATCGAATCGGTTGAACCGCGTGAGATGCGGCTCATGGACCCGACTGCCGCACCGTCCTCGTCTGTGATGATGCCGTAGGCGCTGTTGTCGCCGAAGGTGAAGACGTTCACCGTGCCGGTGCAGCCAGCCGGCACCATGGGGAGGTGCAGGTAGTCAGCGCTGCCGCAGATGGCGAGACGGGTGGTCACGTCCCACTGGATGAACGGAGCCTGCTCGACCTGCCAGTTCGGGGCGAACATATCGTCGTCTGGACAGGTTGGGGCGGCGCCGCACTCTGCCTCGGCGCGAATGCGGTACTCGGAGCCCGCGCCGTCAGACAACAAGAGTGTCTGGTCGTTTCCGATGTACTCGATTGGGCTGGTGGTGCGGAAGGTTGCCTGAACAACCCCGTCACCATCGACAAGATCGACGGTCGCTCGTGGGGCAATGTCTACGTTGATGACGGTCGAACAGACTTCGCCATCGGGTTGGTCGATAGACCAGGCGTCTACGTCGTCCTCGCACAAGCTGGCCATCTGGGGCAGGCCGAACTCGATGGGATTGGCGACGTCGAAGGTTCCGTTCGGTTCAAAGGAGTCGGTGTCACACTCGTGCGCGGGGCAGTCGTATTGGTCGACAATCACGCTGTAGGATTTTTTTTTGAGGGAGTCCACGCGAAGGTGCACGGTGCCGGTTGTGCGTGGCGAATACACGATGGACGTGCCGTTTAGGCCCTCAACGTAGGAGCCACGTCGGGAGGTGCCGTTGAGCAATTCAGCGTTGATGCTGGTGTCGAACGTGTCGTGCGAGACCTCCACGCCCAGCTTGCAGCCACTCTCGAACGGAATGGCGTACCAGTCTTCGTCAGGGCCGCACAGCTCCGCATCCCAGGCTTGAGTGCCGGTGATGGGGGTGGCGGTGGCTTGGTCGTCATTGCTCACGCCGTCGGCGTTTTCTTCCCATTCGTCGTCTACGCACTCGCCAACGGGGCAGTCCAGCTCGATGGACAGGTCGTAGTCGTGCCCCACACCCGTTGGGCCGAACACGCCGACCTTGTGAGTGCCGGTGTTGACCGCGAGCAGCGAAGCGTCGAGTAGGGGGGGACTGTCGTCAGCCGAGTGGATGCTGTTGAACGTGTCCGTAATGACCAGGCGTGTACCGAACTCTGTTGTGGTGACCGCGTTGATGATGCAGCCTTCGTCGACCTCAATGGCGAACCAGTCTGCGTCCGACTCCTCTGCTCCTGAGCAGAAGTTCAGCGTGTCGTTGAAGGGAAGGGTCACGGCCGGGGGAGCGGGATTGAAGACGTCGTTATTGGCCTCGAAGGCGTCTTCGACGCAGTCTTCTATGACCGGACAGTCTTCGGTGATCGACAGGTTGTAGGGACCTACGTCATTGGAGCTGTAGCCGAACACGCGCAGGTTCAGCGTATCCGAGCCCGCGTAGTCACTCGCGAACTCGTTGCTGGACCCGCTGCCAGCTTCCATGGCAACGCTGCCGTCTTCGTTGAGCACGGTGAGGTCCAGATCGGACGTTGCGGAGTGGGTGAACTCGAGCTCCACCGTGATGAGGCATCCCGCGGTGGTCTCGATGGTGTACCAGTCGTCCTCGTTGGCGTCGCACAGCTCGGCGCTGGCGTTGACGAGCGGGAATGTGTCGATGACGTAGCCATCATCGATGTTGTCATTGGGCTCGCCCCACTCCTCGCACTCGTTGATGACGACGCAGTCGACCTGGTTAGCCGTGAGCGTGTAGTCGCCGGCGTCATCGGGGTCGGCGCCGCTGACCTCAACGATGTAGTCGACTCCCGTTGTGGGCCATACCAGTGATTCGGTGTCAGTCGACCCGACGGATTGGTCCAAGTACAGGCCGGTGGCGGTGCGCAAGACGAGAGACAAGTCGCTCGACTCGCTGTGGTCGAACGACAGGTCCAGCTCAAGGGTGCAGTCGGCGTCTGGTGTGATGCGGTACAGGTCGAGGTCTTGGCAGATGTTCGCGTCGATTGGCACGGGGGACAGGTCGAGTGGTGTAGCGAGCCCGACCGAGTTGTTGCCGTTGGTGCCCTCGTAGCTGTCGGGTGAACACACGCCGCTACAGTCTTCGATGACGTCCAGCGTGTACGGTCCCTCGGAGCTTTGGTAGCCGTAGACTTCTATGTAGAAGGTGTCGGTGGGGGTGACGGCCGTGATGCTCTCGTCGTCGGAGGAGGAGGTTCCGCCGAATCCAAACTGTCCGCCGTCGGGACGGATGAGGCGCATCTCCAGGTCGGTCGTTGGTGAGTAGTCGTAGTCCATGTTGACGGTGACGGAACAGCCCGCGCTGCTGGAGACTGCGTGCCAGTCGCGGTCGTTCGCACAGATCTGAGCACTGCGCACAATGCTGTCGTTCATGGGCGCGCTAGCGGTCTGGAGCGTGTCGTTGTCTTCGAAGCTGTCGTCGATACAGCCCGGCGGATCTGTGTCAGGGTCGGTATCTGGCTCTGTGTCGGGGTCGGTATCTGGGTCGGTGTCGGTGTCCGTGTCACCCTCGCAGTCCAGGTCCACAACCATCAAGTAGTCGTTGGTTGCGCCCTGGTAGCCGTTGATGAGGACCGCGTAGGTGATGCCGTCTCCGGCGAAGGTCAGCGTCTCGTCGCTGTCTTGGCTGTCGGAGCGAGTGACCTCGGTGTTGCCGTCGTAGACGAACAGGTCTAGGTCGCCTTGTGCGTGGTTGAAGCCGAGGGTGATGTTCGCTTCGCAGTCGTTGTCGACTTGCAGACGCATCACGTCAATGTCGCCGGGACAGATGGTGCCGCTGATGCGCGAGCCGTCCTGAACCACAGTGCCGGATGTGAAGTCGTCGTCTTCTTCGTTGCCGTCGTCAATGCAGCCCTGCGGGTCTGTGTCCGGGTCCGTGTCGCGTTCGGTGTCGACCTCGGTATCCGGTGTGGTGTCGACCTCGACGTCTGAGTCGCTCTCTACATAGTCTTCGAACGGGCCCGGCAGGAAGGGCCAGCAGCCGGACAGAAACAACAGAACGAGAGGGGATGCGCGCATCTGAGAGACTCCACCGGATCGGCCTGCTTGATACTTGCCACAGTCCCGACCGTCGACGTTCATTGGACTGTCTTGATGCGGTTTGAGACGGGTTTGAGGTCTGTGATGGTGAGCAGGCCCTTGCGTGCCGTTGGAGGGATACCGGAGGCGAACCAGGAGACCCCCAATGTGGATGAACGGCGGAACCTACGACTCCGAGCACTTCGTAGCGGCGAGTGGCGAGGCGTCCGGGCCCTCGGCAGACCTCGTGGATGTGCAGTTTGAGGACTGTGTGTTCGAGGGGCTTGTCCTAGAGGCCCAGATGTTTCGAGAGTGTGCGTTTGAGCGGTGCCAGTTCATTGGCTGCACAATGAACCGCGTCTCTCTGGCCGATACTCGACTGCACGAGGTGGTCTTCGAGCGATGTCGGCTGATGGGTGTGGACTGGAGCGCCGCCCGTCAGTTCGGGTTCGACGTTCGCTTTGAGGAATGCCAGCTGGACTACGGCCTGTTTGAAGACATGCGGCTGAAGCAGCAGATATTTGTGAACTGTCGCATGGTGGAAACCGAGTTCTCCGGGTCAGATCTGACGGGTGCATCCTTCGACGGGTGTGACCTGGCGCGCACCCGATTCCACCGCGCGAATCTGTCGAAAGTTGACTTTCGAGGAGCGGAGAACGTAGGCCTTGACCTTCGTACCGCCCGACTCGCCAAGACCCAGGTTGGTCTTCAGACCGCCATCTTGCTTGCGGAGTCTATGGGGCTGGTGGTCGACCCGACTCGGTGAGTGGGGACTCGTCGGCCAACGGGGTGGAGAGGACTTTCAAACAGAACATTGCTATAGTGGGGCCAATCAAACGGGCTGACGTGGCGTGCCCGCGAATCGAGTGCGGGTCGCATGAATACGACTCGCGAAGGAGAAGCCCAGTGTTCAGCGAACGTTCCTTTGGATTGCGGCACTTTTGTCTGGCCAGTGCCTTGCTCTGGGGGTGTCAGCCAGGAGAGGATGACACTGCTGATAGCGGCACTGAGGCAGACACCGACGTTAGTAGCGACACTGAGGC
Source organism: uncultured Pseudomonadota bacterium (assembly GCA_913061235.1). GTDB lineage: Bacteria > Myxococcota_A > UBA796 > UBA796 > CAJXTB01. The sequence goes on from CAJXTB010000034.1 coordinate 30,814, forward strand.
AGACACCGGCTCTGTCTTCGATACAGACACCGACGTTGACAGCGATAGCGACACGTCGCTGCCCGAAGACTGTGATGCTGCAGGTGATGAAGACGGAAACGGCCTGGCCGACTGTGAAGACAGCCAGTGCATGGAACATGAGCTGTGTACCGAGCAGGCGTGCGCAGGCGGTGACGACGAAGACCTAGACGGTCTGATTGACTGTGATGACCCAGATTGCTGGGGTCACGGCTGTGCTGCCGAGGTGGTTCACTTCAGCACCGGTACCCTTAGGGCTTGGCGCGGCCTTTCTCGCAGCGTGGGCTGCGACGGCGTCGAGTACGATTTTCATCAAGGCTTCGAGGTGGAGGGCAGACAAATCGCCGGTACTTTCGCCCGGTTTTCGGAGGCGGGTGTGGTGAGTTCCTGCACGTTCTCGGTGCCCGACTTGGATGGCAGGCTCGACCGTACATCTTGGGCCACGCGTTCAGACCCCGTCGAGATGGTGCTCTCCCGCCCCAGGGCTGTATTCGGCAGCGGTTGCTCTCCCGATGTGTCGCTCTTGGTGCCAGACCAGGCGGAGTTCACCGGGGCCGAAGTGCAGTTCCACGTTGGAGGCGCTTCGGTGAACTGGTACCCCGCGGGCCTGGTGGCTGCACAGACGCAGGGCATGCATGTGCCATTGCACTCCCCTGGGCGTGTCTGCAATGGCTATCAGATGTTTGGGTCTGGCGAGATAACGTTGGATTTAGAGGGGGTTTGGGTGCCTCGGGTGTCCGAGTAGGACCCACTGGCGGGTCGTGCAGGCAGCGAGTGGTCCGAGCCCAATCGCCGCATGGGGTGTCGTCTCCGGGGATGTATCCGCCGCGCCATTCAGAATAGAAATGGGGGACGCTTTTGCCGCACAGAGGGCTGAAGAGACAACGTCTTGAGCGAACGCACCCTGACGCACCCGGACCCCGATATACGGCAGTCACTGGAGTGGAGCCGCATGTCCGCAACGCAACGGAGGATTTTACTCGTTGGGGGCCTGCTGGTCGCGGTTGGACTGGCATGGTGGTTTGACCTGAGCTCGGTGCTGTCCTTCGAGAGCCTCAAGGCGAATCAGTCGGAGCTTGCGGCCTTTTACGACGAAAACTCGGTAGTGACGGTTGTTGGCTACTTCGTTCTGTACGTTGTGGTTGCAGCATTGAGCATCCCTGGCGCCGCCGTGCTCACGCTCGCTGGGGGAGCCATCTTCGGGTTTGGGCTGGGTTTACTCATCACCAGCTTCGCCAGCAGCATTGGGGCAACGCTGGCCTTCTTGATGAGTCGGCACCTGTTCCGGAGCTGGGTGGAGACGCGCTTTGGCGAGCGTCTTGCGCCCATTCAGCAGGGGGTTGAGCGTGATGGCGCCTTCTACGTCTTCTCGCTGCGCGTCATTCCGGTCGTTCCCTTCTTCATTGTCAATCTAGTGCTTGGGCTCACACGTATTCGTGTTTTGACCTTTTATATCGTTAGTCAGGTCGGCATGCTGATCGGAACCGCGGTGTACGTGAACGCCGGTACACAGCTGGCAAGTCTGGAGTCGCCGTCGGGAATCTTGTCCCCAGCATTGCTCGGCAGTTTTGCGCTGCTCGGCCTGTTCCCAGTCGTTGTGAAGTGGGCAATGGGCTGGATTGGCCGACGCCGTGGAGTGTCGGACGCCCGCTGAGCACGACCGCCGCTTTGATGCCGCATGGGGCCTCCGTTTCGTAGGTGTACTGCGGCTGACCATCGTCGCTGCACCGCAACGTTCCCAGCGGTTGCGTGGGGCGTCGCGGTACAGGGACTACTCGCTGGCGTCTGCGTCTTGCTCAGTGAGGTCGACGTAGACCTGCGGGCAATTGCTCCCGCATGCGGGTAGCCAGCCGCCATCGGTGCAGTTGCCACTGACAAGGACAGTCAGGGTAGCGATGGCGAACACGGGTGTGCTCTCCGTGGACGCCTCCGTTCCGACGTCTGTGTCTGTTCCGACGTCTGTGTCTGTTCCGACGTCTGTGTCTGTTCCGACGTCTGTGTCGTCGGCTGTTTCAGTGTCGGGTTCTGTTTCCGCTACGACGGCGGGTGGTGCCGTCGCGAGTCCGACAAGCAGCTCGAATGGAATCTCGGCGGTCCAGACGCCACCAGAAATGGTGGCTTCGACACCGGCAACGCGAACACTCTGGGCGGGCTCGCTGTCGACCTGCATCGTCCCGGTGAGGGTGATTCCTGTCGTGAGGGGTTGGCGTCCGGCGGGCATGGCCCATGTGAAGTCGACAGGGCAGGATGCGTCACAGTACGGCTGTGCGTTCTGCTCGCAGTTGAACCGAAAGACTCCGGGAGTCTCGCAAGCGGTCGTTAGGCAGAGCAGCGAAAGAATGAGGGCACGCATCAGTTGCCTCCTTGGTCGGTGGTGTCTTCAGCGGGCTTTCTGCCGAATATCTCCATGAGTCCGAGCGGAACGTTTACGGCAATGCCCCCTCCGAAACCGGCTCGGGTCTCGGTGATATCGTCGATCTCTGTCCCAGGACGCAGGGTGCTGCCAACGCTGAAGCCGTCGCGCAAGTGCTCTCCGACCTTGACGACGCCTGCGAAGGTGATGGAAAAACGAGACCAGCCGATTGTCGGTCCCACGTAGAGGGAGCGGAACGGTGTGATGGCGCCCTGTTCGAAGTCTGCGACGCCCAGGGCCATGGAGATACCTGCATCGAATCCGGAGTACGTCCGTGGTTTGCGACCTGGGTAGTAGGTCGCGCCCAATATGAGCTCAGGGTCCACGTACGACGTGCCGTCGGAGGCGATAGTCGGGGGGCCGCCAACCTCCGTGACTGTCCAGTTTCCTGTACGTGCGTCGCCGCCAATGAACCCAAGTCCCGCGAAGAACACCAAGTTGTAGACGCCCTCAACCTGGACCTGTGCTGTGGCCGTACTCGCCGCTAGCGGGGTGTTGAGGGTCGTCAGCAGAGCCTCGATCTCGTCCTCTGTGGTCGCGTTTTGCGCTTGCCGGATGGTCGCCGCCACCCAGGCTGCATCGAGGTCGTCTCGTTGTCCGATCTGCTCTGAGATCTCTCCGAGCTTCAGGGCTTGCTCCGCCGTGGGTACGGCTTTTTGCACGGCTGCGGGACTACCTGCTGCTGCTGCTGCTGCTGCTGCTGCTGCTGCTGCCTTTAGACGTTCGGGAATCGCCTTGAGCGTGTCGGCAAGAAGTGAGCCTGAGGTGGCGTTCATGGTGATGCTGAGGCCAACATCTCCTTCATCGTAGGTCGGGGTGTACAGCCTCCCGTACTGCTCGGTCATCTCTGCGAGCTTGTCTTGAATCTGTTCGATCACCGGGGCGCGTATGCCGGCCGTTTCCAGTGTAGCGATGGCCACTTCTGGGGTCTGTGTGCCGTCCTCAATCGCTTCCGATGTAGTGGCCAAGACCTCGGCCTCCGCTGTTAGCGCGTCCTTGTCGTCCTTCCTATCTGCGTCCTCTGGGACTTCGGCCGCTTCCGCTTCTGCCGCCGCCTGCCTGTCTTCGATGAACTTTACGAGCTCGTCAAGGCGAAGGGGTTTGCTGCCGACGATTGCGGGTGTACCGTCACTTGTCAGCTGAATGGTCTGTCCGTCTGGAGCCCTGGTTAGGACCTCCAGTGTCTGAAATGTCATGGCCCGTGGCCAACGATTCAGTGGCGACGGCGTTAGTGTCAGACCGCCCTCGGTCGCGTCTGCACACATCACGAAGGCGCGTCGGTGCGTGATGCCGTGTTCCTTGATCATCCCGAGAATACTGCCTCCCGGATGGAAGGGCGATGTGGTCGGGGTGTCGCAGTATGCCCGCCAGACCATGCTCTGAGAGAGAGGAGCAGGCGTGCTTCGCAGGAGCTTTCCTGCGTTGGGCCGAGTCAAGCTTACAGTGTCGCCCTCTTGGGCACTCACCGAGCTGGCGCACATCAATGCAATGGCCGAAAGGCCGAGCAACGTGCGTCGACTGGGAGGAACGCCTCGGGGCGGAATCTGGGTGCTCATAGAAGCCTCTGTGGGTGGGGAGGCGATACTCTAAGGCTCTCAAACCGCGCTGCATACACCCCGTTCGGGGTAGGCAGCGCACAAAACCTCCGGCCACCGCTGGGGGGCGAAGTCATGGCTGCGTCCCCAACACATCGGTCCATCTGGGGCCTACGCCACCTCACTCGTCAGCCGTCGCACAGGCTCACGCACCATCGACCACACCATCAGGTCCGTGCCTGGAATGGGGCCTGCATCTTGGGTCACAAACCCGTGTGCCTCGTGAATGGCCTTCGCCAGCGGGTGACTGGTCTCTAGGTAGCAGGGAACTCCCAAGCCATCGGCCTCTTCGAAGGTGCGCGCCATCAGCTGACCCCCTAGGCCTTCGCCTTGACGACTTGGGTCCACCGCAATCATCCACAGGTACCAGTGCGGGCCGCGCATGAGCTTTCGGTGACGTGCATCCGTCTCGCGGTCGGCCATGAGCATGCGCCATGTGGCACGAAGGCCGAGACGGAACGGTAGCCAGGCAATGCCAGATGTCAGGATGCCTAGAATGGACATGTGTTCCTTTCCGGGGGGCCTACGCAAGGCAACGCCGGACACGTCATCTGTGCACCACACAATGCCGTTGGACATGCCGTAGCGCAGAAAGGCTTTGGCAATGTGCGGCGCGATGCGGGCGCGTTTTTTTGGGTCCGGCAGCAGGTGATGAAGCGCCGGGTCTAAGGCGAATGCGTGCTCAACTACGCGGCATGCGGGACCGAGATCTGCGTGTGTCAGGGGACGAACGGACATGAAACCCTCCATCCCCTTTGTAGAACCCTGCCCGGCTTCCTTCACTTACGCCCGATGCCAGCAACCGTCGCCGGCTCCATCAAGGCGAGATACGCCCGCCGCGGAGGCACTCAATGGGAATGCGACGAGCCGCTGTACGTGTCACCAAGTCGGCGCTGGAGCGTTTGGGATTCGAGGTCTACCGACCCACCGCGTTCAATCGCATCTTGGCCGCCCAGCATGAGCGCAGCGAGCGCTTCTTCTTTGTTCAGGTCGGGGCCAATGACGGCGTCTCATGGGACGACCTGTACGGGTTTGCCACCACGCACCCTTGCGGCGGTCTGCTGTTTGAGCCGGTGCCGACCTACTACGCGCGCCTGTGTGCAAACTACGCGGACTATCCCGATATTGTCCCCATCCAGCTTGCTCTGCACAAGACGCAGACCGAAGCGACCATCTACCGCGTCGACCCCAACCGCCTAGACGAAGTTCCGAGCTGGGCCGAAGGTATTGCGTCACTTGACCCGAACCATCACCTAGGCTCTGGTGTGCCCAGTGACGTCATTATCGAGGAGCCGGTTCGCTGCGCGCCGCTGATGCAGGTGTTGGACGAGCACAAGGTCAGCCACGTGGACTTGCTGCAGATCGACGTTGAAGGCTATGACGCTGAAGTCGTTCGCATGGTCGATTTTGATGTTCTCAAGCCGGCCATCATCAAGTACGAGCACCAGGCACTGTCTGATGAGGACCAGGCCCAGCTGCGCGAACTGCTCGGAACCCACGGCTATCGGGTCTTTGCAATGGGCAACGACACGGTCGCTGTTCAGCCAGATGTACACGTACCTGACCTCACTCCGCCGCGTCGTCGCCTTCGTCGGACGGCTGCGAGTCGCCGCTAGAGTCGGTGTCGGGATCTGGGACTTCTTCGGGCTCTTCGTACAGCGAGACCGCCCATGAATCACTGCCCACTGCGCGGTTGATGAGCTCAAGCCACATGAAGTCTTCGGGGGGGCGGAATCCGCCCTCGGACACGTTGACGATGACGTTCCCCACGGTGTCGTCTGCACAGGCCACACGAACGAGAATCCTGTCGTTTCCTGCGTCATGGAGCGCTTGAATGACTGGGCGCAGTGTGACCCAAGGCAAGTCGCGGTCTGCCGAGAGCTGTGGTGCGCTCGTCGCGGGGAGCTCTTGCAGCAAGGTAATGGCGGTTTGTACCGTTGGCGGGCCGAGATAGCGACGGTCCAGACTGATGACATCACGGCTGACCATCACGCTGGGGCCGGTCGCGGCGGGTGGCGCGCTGGGAACGCGAGGGAGGTACACGTCGTTGAGGGCCAGGTCGGCTGTGGCAGCGCGCTGGTCGAGTGCCAACAACTCGGTCGTGGCACGCCGCGTTGTGTTGGACTGCCAGGACAGGCCCGCGACGCCGAAAACGAGGGTCACGGCAAACAACACCCACCCTGGAATGTGGGTCGATTTGGGACGCTTGGCCACCGGTGCCACAGCCAGTGCCGTAGCCACAACGACGGCAGCAATGGCAACCCACGCAGTCATGGACGACGCCTCGGCGAGACCGTCCAACAGCACAGCATCGCGGTTGTCTGCCCCAGCCATGACCGTGAGCTGTACGACGGACCGGGTGTGTGCGACCGAGTAATAAAGCGCGACCCCGAGCGTTCCAATCAGACAGTGGGCGCCCACAGCAAGGCGTGCTGCGGCCGTGCCCTTGGACTGTTTGATGGCGCAGGTGAACAGCCATGCCGCACTCGCCGTCGCACACAACACGACCACCAGGACCGCGTCTGGAAACACCGATGCCGCTACGCCGGCAATCGCTACCGGTGTGATTGCGTGAGCCGGTGACCCTGTCTCACGCCGTGCAAGCGCCCCGAGACCCGTAGCCACAGCGCCGACACATCCCAACACCGCCAACCCCGCACCCGTGGTCATGCCTACGCCGAACAGCGTGTCCAGCGCGGCGCGAACGACGGTTCCATGCGTGGCTCGGGCGTAGGTGGCAATCGCTTCGATGAGCAATGAACACCCGCGTCCAACGCCCCATAGCGACACACCCACCAGCACCCAAGTGGGCACTACGCTGAGCGCGAGTGTCCACGGAGAATCCGACCGGCGACTGCCCAAGATGAACACGAGAACAGCCAGCAGCATGACCAACACGGCAATGCCTTGGGCGATGGGCCCCCCATCTCCGATAGCCGAGAGCAGCTCGTGGGTCATGGCGCGTGCAATGGGGTGGGGTGGGACGTCAACACAGGGTCAGTCTACAACGGGTCGCCCGTTGGCTCGGGAACTCCGGACAGCAGCAGGGCCGCAGTAATGACCGCGCCAACGGCGGCGAAGATGGCGTTTCCAAGGAATCCTAGGTGTGTGTACGACAGTCCCGCACCCGCAGAACCGAGTGCAAAACCGGCTTGTCCTGTGGCCATGGTCAGGCTCATCAGCGAGCCACGCCGGTTGGTGGACACCAAGGCGGTCATCCACGCGTTGAGCGGTCCCATTCGGGCTCCCACCGCGATCATTGCGCAGAACATGACCGGGTAGGCCCAGTAGATGCTGGGCACTGCCGGCATGACCAAGAATGCGCCTGCCATGATCACGCTGGCGCTGACAACGAGTGGCTTTCGACCAATCTTATCGCTGACGTATCCGGCAATCGGTCCGCTGCCTGCGTTGGCCATTCCACCCACAGCGAAGAGCGTAGCAATGTGCCAGTCTGTGGCGCCTAGCTCTAGCTCTAGCCATGTCGGTTGGTAGGTAATGAAGGCCGATACCGACAGCATCATGGTGGCGGATGCCAGCGTAAGAATGGCGAGCGGGCGCTGGGACAAGATCTCCCGGTAGTTTCCAATGGCGCTCGTCAACGTCAACGGCTCTGCGTCGCGGGCTGGCGGTGGCTCCAGTACGAGCCAGGTCAGCACGGAAGCAACAAGCATGACCACGCCCAAGACCACGAAGGGCGTGTTGAAGGTTCCCCAGGACGCGAGTATTTTTCCGCCGGGAATGCCCAGAATCTGGCCAAAAGCCATGCCGCTCATGATGATGCCAAGGGCGCGACCGCGCAGCTTGTACGGCATGACGTCGCCAATGTAGGCGACTGCTGCTCCGCTCATCATGCCCGAGGCGCTTCCCGCGAGAATGCGCAGGGCGAGCAGGCTCGTGAAGTCGTAGGCCAAAGCGTGTAGTAGCAGTGCGATGGCCATGCACGTGGTGCCGGCGCGCAAGATAATCCGCCGTCCGAAGCGGTCCGAGATGGGGCCTGCGACCAGAGCAAAGCACGCGACGGCGACTGCGTAGCCCGTGATGAGTGTGCCCCGCGCAGCCTGGGGAATGTTGAGCGCTTCCCCAATATCGGTGAGAATCGGTGCGACAATCAGGAACTGGCTCGAGGCTGTGAACATCAACAGCCACAGCGTCAGCAGCATGGGAATGCGCGGCAAGATGGAGTCGTTGTCGTGTGTCACAGAGTCCTCAGGGCGGCGGGTATACCTGGCCTGTGGCGCTTCACCACCGACGGTGATGCAACACTGTGTCCAAGGCCTAGCCAGAGTGCTACGGGGCCCGTTCGGAGGACCCATGGACAAACCGTTTCGCACCGTGGCCTGTGTAGGCAACCTTGAGATGTTTCCCGCTTGGTTGACCAAGGTGTTGGGTGACGAAGAACGTGCCACTCAGCTGTGCCGAGCCATCAAGGCAGAGGGGCTGGCGTGGGCCTTTGTGGGCAGTCCTCGTGGGCCGCTGGAGTTGGTTCTGTGTGACGAGCGTCGCGCGTTGCTGGCTATGCTTCACGCAGACGTCACGGTCGCGCTCACCGAACAGCCGTTCTCCTTTGCGTTTGTCGCCGGTGCGTTGCAGGCGCCGCTGTGCTTGCCCGAAGAGGACAGCGCACTTCCCGTTCACAACATCTGGGATGCCGACGTGGAGCCACTGGACCCCGAGGCCGCAGTGCGCTTTCGCATTGAGTCCCGGACCGTCTCCCCAGAGGGATTGTCGCTGACCGGTACTGTCCTGTGTGGCACGCTCTCTGCCGGCCAGACCGTCCACCTCCCCGGTGTCGGAGAGTGGCGTGTTGACGGCATCTCAGCAGAGGGAACTCCGCGTTCGGTCGCAGGTCCAGGAGAGGTCGTGGACCTGGCATTTAGTGGTGGCGAAGACCCCGGTGAACTGCCCGGTGCCCTGCTGCTTCAAGAGGCCCAAGCCCCGACCACGACCGCTGCACTGGACGTCGAAGACGGCGGCGGGCGGCTGTGGTGGCCGGACGGTTGGGTGCGTGTCTCCGTCAAGGACGGCGTCGCCACGCTGCGTGCTCCACGGATGGTGGCTGCGGGTCAGCGTGCGGTGCTGGCCCGTTCCGGTCAGTGGAGTCTGGTCACGCTCGGCTAGTTCAGCTCGGTCCTGTTGATGATGGCCTTTTAACTGGTTTTACGCTAGGATTGGAGGCCGGAGGCTCTCATGACCCGTACGCTCGTCGCTGCCCTGTTGTTCGCTCCGCTGCTTGCGCATGCAGTCCCCGTTGACCTGACCCACCAGGGGCGCCTGCTCGATGCCCAAGGGGCGCCGATCAATGGCTCCGTCTCGCTCGTCGCCCGACTGCATGACACCGCCTCTGGTGGCTCGCCGGTGTTCGTTCAGACCATCGCTACAGACGTAGTCGACGGGTACTACAGTCTTGTGCTCGACACCCATGACGGCAGCGCCGCGCCCCTCGATTCGTCGCTCTTCGCGGACCCAGAGCTGTACGTGTCCATTGGCATCGGCACGCAAGAGCTCTCGGGCCGCTCCCGCTTGACGTCAACGCCGTATGCAGCCGAAGCGGACGTCGCTCGGAGTGTCCCGGTCAGCTCGGCACCAGGCTCATGTGACGATGGTCAGATTCGGTGGAACCCATCGACAGAGTCGCTCCAGGTCTGCGACGGCTCCAGCTGGGTGCTGACGGGCGGTACAACCGGTCTGTCGCAAGGCACATTCGCCAACGCGAGCGTGACGGTGAATGCGGCTGGCCAGATCAGTGCTGTGTCGTCGGGCTCGTCTGGCGTAACGTCAATTCAGACGCAGACAAAGACCGTCACAACCCTCAATAGCTGGCAGACCGCTACGTGCGATAGTGGGTATGTGATGACGGGTTGCGTGTGCCGGTACGTGAGCGATGCCACCAACTTCTGGCCGGGCTGGTGTGAAGTGGCTTCGGCCACCGCGTGCCGTGGGCGTGGGTACTACGGAAGCTCATGGACCTACAAGGTTCAGGCCATTTGCGCGCGCGTTCAGTAAGGGCGACGGGTGGGGAGATGCCTGTGTGACCCCACCGCGACCGAGAGGCACACCTTGGGTCGGGGATGACGGCTACGGCAGTGCTGGAAAGCGTAGGACATCCCCACAAGTGCCGTCGTCTGCCCATCGCGACCCAACCAGTACTGCGCGGTCCCAGAGCGGTTGGCCAATGCCCCGCTGAACTTCTGGGGCGGTCCGTTGCTGGCGGCCAGGCTCCAATCCAGGGACACCCCTCGCGGATTTTCCAGTATGATCGTTCGTATTCACGTTGCAAGGACCCGCGCGCGTTACCGTCAGCGTACAAGGGAGGTCCGTTTGCGACCACAGTTTACCGTTCGTCTGGTCACCAAAAATCCCATCACTCTTATGGACGGCATGTGGCCAGAAGACCGTCAGCGCGCGCTTCTCGAGGAGCTACTCGAAGAGCCAACCGAGCTGACCGGGCCCGACCTCACCGAGATGCTAGAACTGGCTCTCCAGGACCTAGAGCCCGTTGAGTGCGGCATGAAGCTGTTGCAGGTCTTGATGGGCGACACGATGACCAAGGGCATGCGAGACACCGTGGCCCGCGACATGCTGGAGGCTCAGCCGTGGGTCGAGCACTCGCACATGAACTGGCACCGGTCCATCTACGAAGCCGCCTGGCTCGCACGCGCCGCCCACGGCTCTTCCTTCACCCGCCCCCACGGCCTGAAGCTCACGTTCAACATCGAAGCCTTAGATGACGACGCGAACGCCCTGTTGGACACGCCCATTCTCCCGGCTCTGGCCATGCGCCTGGTCGCTCCTTGTGCGCCAGATGCCTTGTTGTGGCGGCTCTTTGAAGACCAGCTCGGCGACGAGACCTTTGCTGAGGCCCCGAGTATTGCCTGGTTTGCACAGTGGTCGGGCCGCGAAAGACGCTCGGCGACGCTGACGATTGAGGGCTCGGACCACTGGTGGTCGAGCTTCAACCCCGGCGAGTCCATTCCGGTCGACGCCTGGCCAGATGCTGTCGACGAAGACTAGCGAAACGGGCGGTCGCCGTGTACCCACACGGCCCGCACAAAGCGCTCACCTGATGTGATGCGATGCTGGAAGAGGCGCCGACCGAGTCTGTCGGCGCCTCTTCCGTCAGCGGCGGTGCGGTAGAACCGGGTCTATTCGCTGGCACGACCGCTGCACCGCGGCGTCCGTCCACGCCGTGAGCGGCGAATCGTGAGCTATGCGGGTGTTTTGGCTAGACGCAGGTAGGGGAACTTGATGTCCAGCGGGCCAAATTTCGCCTCTGCCTGTTCATTGTCAAGGCTGAGCCCTACAACGACGTCCTTGCCTGGGGTCCAGTTGGCCGGTGTCGCGACCGGTGCTCGGTCGGTGAGCTGAATGGCGTCGAGTACGCGGATAATCTCGGCGAAGTTGCGTCCGACCGACATGGGGTAGGTCAGGGTCAAGCGAATCTTCTTGTTGGGGTCAATGACAAACACCGTCCGGACTGTAGCGCTGTCCTTGGCGGTACGGCCGTCGGGCATGTGAGCCTCGGCGGGGAGCATGTCGTAGAGCTTTGCGACCGTCAGCGAAGAATCATCGATGATGGGAAAGTCAGCGGGCACACCCGCGAAGGAAGCGATGTCCTCTTTCCACCTTTGGTGGTCTTTCACACTGTCCACGGACACGCCCATGACCTTGGTGTTGCGCTTGGCGAACTCGGGAGCGAGCTGGGCGACCGCACCGAACTCGGTCGTGCACACAGGGGTGAAATCTTTGGGGTGGGAAAACAGCACGGCGTAGCCGTCTCCAATCCAGTCGTGAAGGGTGAGCGTACCGGCGGTTGAATCCGCGGTGAAGTTGGGTGCGGTGTCGTTGATTCTCATGGGCCCTCGTCTCGTGTCCTGCATCTTAGATGCATAGAACACTGTTTTTCGTGGTTGGTTGGAGCGCCGAAGTAGGCGCTAAGGGTTGGTTGGCAAGGCCTAGGGAATGCCCGCATGGACACGTTTTGTCAGCACGCGACGGGTAGACACGACAAGGTGGCGTCTCGCGGGGAACGCGAGACGGGCCTTCCACAGAGCGCCGCGGAGTTGTTCACAGACGCGTGAACCTGAAGGAGGATTTCGGTCATTTGAGGGCTCGGACCACTGGTGGTCGAGCTTCAACCCCGGCGAGTCCATTCCGGTCGATGCCTGGCCAGATGCCGTCGATGAAGACTAGCGAGACCGGCGGTCGCCGTGTACCCACGCGACCCGCACAAAGGGCTCACCTGATGTCACGCGATGCGGAATGAACGACGGAAACAAGATGACCGTGCCACGGGCGCGCGGATAAGGGCTCAAGTCTGGCATCCACTCCAAGCGTGGCGGACCTCGAAGACGGGGCTCTGCTCGGATGTCGCGTGTGCGTCAGCCAAGCCTAGCAACGGTTCAGCCAGTATCTGCGAGCTTGCGTAACTCCGCGAGCACCGCCTGTACTTTGGGCGTTCGATTCAGGTCCACATGTGTGACGAGCCACACGGGTATCTCCCAGTTTTCCAATGGAGGATGGACCTGTACCAGGTCGCTGTTTGTCGCTGCGATTCGCGCAGGCATGAAGCCGATGCCCAGCCCCATCTCGATGGCTTGTGTCCGCATGTGGAGGTTCGCGCTGTGAAAGACGGTCGGGGCGTCGGGAGCAAGCTCCACAAGCCATCGTGTGAGGACTCCCGGTTGTTCTCGAGTGCCATCCATCACAAATCCGTACCGTGCGTACGAGTCGGGCCCAGCAGGCAGTCCGTGCTCGTCGATGTACGATCTGTGGGCGTACAGCGCCGACCTCAGCTGCAGAAGCGGGTGCACGATGTTGTCGGGGTGTTCTGGCCGGGTCCCCATTCGTACCGCGACATGCGCTTCGCCGTACTCCAACTTGAACAACCGACCGCTCGCCTCCACGCGCAGGAGGCAGTCTGGATGACGTCTCCGAAACGACGCCAACGCAGGCATGACCACGGGTCCGAGCAACTCCAGCGTGGTCACGATCAGCTCACCCGACACCCTATTCGAGCGGCCTCGTGTCCTCCCCGCGAACTCTCGGAACTGCTCGGAGGCGCCTCGGCCGACGCGGAGTAGGTCCTCTCCCGCCTCCGTAGGTTCGTAGCCACGGCCGTGGCGCTGGAACAACTTAGCGCCAAGGGCTTCTTCAAGCAGGTCGACGTGCCGAGCGACGGTCGCCCGGTGCATACCCAGCTGTGATGCTGCCGCGCTCAGGGTGCCGAGTCGGGCCACCCAGTAGGCGGTTCGAAGTTCGTCCCACTTCTCCAAGGTCTCTCCATCTGTCATAAATTCGCGCGGTCAGTGCCCGAAGGTCCATTGAGTGCGGAATTGTACACCGTCGACTGGCGGCATCAAGAAGGGCTCAGCTGAGGTCATCCGAACCCAGGGTCGTCGCTTGTCGCACGAACCGGTTCTCCTATGCGCGTTTTTGAATCATTGGGTGCGCAATATCGACACATGTGTATCCATTTTGATCGAATAGTTGGCATGCATGAATAGGAGAATTCAATGTCTGTGCTCGCCAATCGCATCGCTGCTGTCTTGTGGTTCATCTGGGGTGCTGTGCACCTCTTGGCAGGGATCTTGACCGTCTCGCAGGACACCCCCCAGGCCATCGCCGGCATTGCCGATGCGGTCGATCCCGCTACGCTCGCCCTGGAGTACGCGCCGGCGGTCGGAGCCATCATCAATCAGCACGGGTTCAACCTCGGCTGGATTGGTATCACCACCCTATTGTGCGTCCCGTTCGTCTGGACGGGGCGCCGCGAAGCTGTGTTTCTCGCTGCTCTTGTCGGTGGCCTCGCAGATGTCGGCTACTTTCTATTCCTCGATCTCGGCGGTCACGTACACTTCGTGCCGGGAACCATCATGACACTCGTCTCAGGTAGCGCCGTCCTGTTGAGCTTTGGCTCGGCTTGGGCCACGCGCAACCAAGCGTGAGCGAGCTCCAGGGTGTTGGACGCCAGTGTCGGGCTCGACGTGTGGGGGCCTTTGGGCGTAGAGGTCAGCGCCACGGACACGTACAGCGCGGTTGGCTTGGACCCGCAGGACCTCCAGGTGTCGCTCGGAATCGCGGCGGTTGCCCGGCCTCGCGGCAAGTCAAAGTAGGGTTCGTGCTCGTTTCCGTATTCTGGCTCAAACGTTCACTCGCCTCGCAATGCCCAGTCTGCCTGCCGACCCGACCTGCGTCACACGGCCCGGCGGCGGCCTCGGTCTGAACATCGTGCCGTCGCTCGCCGCCCAGGAGGGCCGCGACACGAATGGGGGCGGCACAGTTGCCCACGTTGACGGCGCAGCTCGACTAGCGCAGACCGGTTGGCCCTATTCGGGGTGGTTCACGGTCAGCGACAGAGTCATGCGGGCCGGTGGAGGGGGTTCGGTAGGCACTTGCTGGTCCATGCAGGTGTGCATTGGATGCAGGTCACCATCCCAGTCGAATACCCACGCTCCGTCGAATGTCGCTTCCGCTTCGAGGGTCGTTCCTGGCTCTACCGCGCCCTCCCCGAGGTGGCATCGCCAGACGGCGGCAGTCACCGCGCCGGTCCATGTCGTGGCCTGTGTTCTGGACAATGCACGGATTTGCCCGGTCGTCGCCGCGACCTCAAACTCATACATGCCGCACATCTGGGTGGTGCCCAGAACGCAGAGGTCTGCGTACGCCTGTTGCACTCTGCCTTGCCAGCGTTGGGCAACGTCCCAGTCGCCGTTGGCAACCGCTTGTTCCGCGCCCATGAAGGCCACGGTCATCCGCGACATGGCGTCGCCCATTGAGCCGTACGCCGCATCGATGGAGTCGAGCTCCTCGCGTGACAGCGTCTCTCCCGTGTGGAGGAGCTCTCCACGCAAGGTGGATGCCGCCGCTTCGACGACTAGGTCGTCTTCGGCTTCGTCCAGTATTTCTAGAGTGGCCGCTACTCCCCGGTCTCCCGCCGAGCCCTCAGATTGGGCGTGTAGCGCGTACAACCCCAAATACTCGGCGACCGCGTCGTCGGCGTATGCGTCACGAAGCGCCATGGCCACATCGTTCACCGCGTCGAGTTCGTGTTCGGGCCAGATGCGCTCGGGAATGTAGGTGTCGGTCGGGCCCCACACTTCGGCCGCCGTTTGCCAAGCGCGTTGGTCTTGTCGCCGGGCGGCTTCAAGGGCGACTAAGGCCTGCCATGGGTCGTCCATCTCACCGAGTGGCAACAGCCCGTCGGCGAAAGCGGCTTCTAGGAAGTCGTCTTCTGCTGCGGTGTGGGCGTCGGATGACCCGTCGCCGCTGGCCTCAAGGTCGAGAATGACGCTGCAGAGCGTCGGCGCAATCGCTTTCCGGAATCGGGGCTTCGTCCGGCGCTGGAAACCAGTGGGATGGGCTGAAGGAAGTGGCCAGCTGGAAGTTGCGGTGCAGGGCCCGGGCCTCGCCGACAGGCACGAAGAGGCTCATTGAAGGTGCCTGCGCATCGAGTCCGGGTTCGGGCTCAGACGGTTTCGGCCGTGCGGTTCTGGCTCGCTGGGTCATCGATGGACGCAGTTGCCTAAGCGCATCCGGCCGCACAGGACCCTCGACGTGTGGACTCGAGATGGCTGGCGACTCGGCTCCAAGAAAGGTGACTACGCAGATCCCGAATACGCCAAGCCGAAGGACGAGTGCCAGTGGAAGCCACATTCGGTATCGGTAGCCATCGCTCATGGGTGTCTCCGGTCAGGTGACACGACCGTACAGTCTTGCTGATACGATTGCTAATGCGGGCGAGAGATGGCCACCGCGCCGGCAGGTTGGCTAACGCCCGTGGATTGGGCGCCCACCCCGTCATCGCGAGCACGCTGCGCATGTAGCCTTGCGGCTTGACCGGATTGGGGACTGGCCCACAAGACAACCTGGGTGACACGACCGTACACGGGTGCATGACCTCGCCATTGCCCGTCGCTCACACCGAGATTGTGCGCGGCCAAGACGCTGGGCTGCGACGGACGAAAGCCGGCATCGGGAGCTGCCGGTTTACGCCGTAGCGGTCGGCACGCGGCCCGCCTGCCAGCGGGATGGATGTGGCCCGAGTCTGAAGTGCGGTGGGGGAGTGCTGTGAACTCGGAGAGGTGTGTCTCTGAGGGCTGGGCCAACGGAAAACCTTCGTTTTCGCCCGGTGTGCGAGGGACTCAGTCGAGGGTGATGCGGGCGCGAGGCGCTGGCGGTAGGGGCCGCGCGGGGCCGACAGGTAGACTTCGGGGGTGCCGGATGTTTCCTACCCTTTCCGTTGCGCGTAGTGGCGCCACCACGCGACTGCGAGCCGGCCTTGCTGTTGGTAACAAATCCCCAACCGTTGACGGTCACGGTGGCGTCTTTGATGAACAATACGCCTCGGCCACCGTTGTCGGATGGGTTCTCTCCGCGGTAGGACGCGGACAGCTCGCCTCATCGTATGTCGAACGCAACGCCGCAGATGCCACCGTCATCCGCGCGCTTCACCTCTTCCGACGTCATTGGCTCCTCCGAATGCTGGACCACCGCGCGAACAAAATCCACAACCGTCGTTCGAGCGGCGGCACCTTCTGGCGTACATGTCCTGGATGCCCAGTAGTCCACGAGCGCCATCCGTCTGGCCGCTGGTGTCATCAACACCTCGCTTCCGGTGAGCGACGTTCCGTTGTCCCACAGCAACTGCAGCTGATCGGCTAGCTCCGCCCCGATACGCGTCATGGTTTGCCTTGTGGCAAGCGCCTCCTGAAGCGCATGGGCCTCAGCGTGTGTAGCGCGAAGCACCCGCTCATAGCGGAACTTCATCTTGCGACGGCTGATGACACCGATCATGCTGCCGGGCAGGTTCGAGTCCTCTGGGGGTCGAACGACCCCGCTGCTCTGCACCTCGACGCGTCCGTCCGCGTACACCTTGACCCATGGGGAAAGCGGGACTTCGCTGCGGTAGGTGGCGACACTTCCGTTGTCATTTCCGAGGGCATACCCGAGCTCCGAGAGCCGGTCTTCGAGGGCCTTGCGGGCCGTTAAAGCGTCATCTTGAATGATGATGGTCATGTCGGAAAGAGGGTCCGGAGCCAGGTTGTCGACGGAGAGGTCTGCCGTGATGTCTGCCAGCTGGTCAGCGGTCAGCCACGCCCGACCGGTCCGCTCTGACGACGCTCGCGCCCGTGCTACGACCCCAGCATGCCGCGGACGCTCCACCAGCAGCGCCTCCAGAACATCGCGCGCCTGCAGCTCATGACCGTCCACGACCAGCCGATCGACGTAGGCCAGCGCCACATCGGGGTCCAATGGGTACAACGCCATAGCGTGCGCCAACACGGCGCGGCCTTGGTCGGCTTTCTGAGCGGCAAACAATGCTTGTGCTAGCGAAATGCCCACAAAGGGCTCATGTGTGACGGTCCAAATCCGCCCAAGGGTCAAGATGCCTCGTTGATCTCCGCGTCGAACACGTGCAAGAGCCACGGCCCGCTGTACACCAAGCGATGGCGTCGGCGTGGTCCCCGCGCGCTCTAGGTCCGTCGCGGCGGCTTCCCTGTCACCGACGGCCGAGCGAAACAACGACCGAGCCATCCACACCGCAGGACAGTCCGCAGACGTCGACGTAAGACCATCAAGATTGGCCCCCACCAACGCCCGCCGCCGCCCCGTTGTCAAAGCCATCGATGGCAATGATTGTGCGTCCGACGTGCTCAGCGAGCCGTTCGCCGCACACGTTACCGACTCGGTGACCAACGTGGGCACCCCGGGTAGGTCGTTTAGGATCACAAGCGCAGCCATCGGATTTCCACTGGCCAAATGGTGGTCGGCAGCGGCTCGGCGAACATCTACGTTGCTAGGAAAACGCGCTATCGCTTCGTCAACCCGTCCCGTCGCCAGCCAGGCCAACGGCTCACCAGGCAACGCTTTCAGGGCGCGTTGTGCCACAATCGAATCGCCGGGAAGGGCGGTGATGAGCCCGCGCCACGCTGCAACATCGGCAGGTTCCATCGCGACCGCACGCTCCCACGCCAGTGTCGCCGAGCCGTGGTCGCCCGCCGCAAACGAAGCATTGCCAGACAGGGTCCATGCCGGCGCGTACGTCGGGTCAAGTCGAAGCGCCTCGTCGATCAAAGCGGCCGGGTCCATGTCTACAGACACAATCTCGGCGAGAAGCACCCATCTGGCTGGGTCTTCAGGGGCCGACGCGAGCCACTCCCGCGCCACTTTCTCGGCGGAGCCCACCCGTCCCTCGGCCACGAGTTCGCGGGCGTCCATGACGGGGTCCGCGCTCGCCAACCATGTAAGAAGAAGAATCACACCCCACTCCTAGCGTTGGCAGGGCGGGCCCGCGATTACAGCTGCCGACACAACACAGCGGATCACCGTGCCGTTCCGTGCTGCCTTTGTCGGATTCGGAGAACAAGAGGCTCCCGACCTACACAGAATGGATGATTCTGCGGACCGCAGCATCCATGGCGAGCCTTTCCCTGGTCCCAGTGGTTCGACGTTTGCTCTGTCCACCACAGAAGAACCCGACGAGAGACACATTGGTCTGAGTCGTGATAGTGAGAGGTTCGAAGATGTCTTTCAGCTTACCGACTTATGGCTGAAACCCCCTCATAATACCGAGCCAGCCCCGGAGCGTACAGACCGATTCGGGCTGCGATGGACTGCCGGCAAGGTCGATGAGTACGACGTCGAACCGTGCAGCGTCATCTGAGACCGACGCGTTCAAACGCTCGCCGTCGTCGACATCACCCACATCGAGGTCGTCTGTGGTCTGCGTCCCCCTGCATGTCGCGGGCGGGGCGGGCCGAAAACCATGTTTTTCGCCCGGTGTGCGTAGGGCGTAAGGGACTCAATCGAAGGCGATGCGGGCGCTAGGCCGTGCCGGTAGGCGCCACGCGGGGCTGACAGGTTGACTTCGGGGGGGGACGGATGTTTCCTACCCTTCGTTACCGTGTACGCACTCTGTGGTCCTTGCGTAGCCCGGGCTTGTCTCGACCTAGTCGGTGCAGGCCACGTGCGTCCGATACTGACGTCTTCACCAATCTGGCTATCGGCGCCGATGGTCGCGCTGCGTCCCACGATACTGTTCGCTCCGATGTTCGATGGACCAGGCTGCCCCACCCTACCTAAAATGATGCTTCGTGGTGCAATAGTCACACCTTGACCCAGGGGCACATCTGGGCCAACGTCCGCAAAGGCGGCGACCTGGACACCACTCGCTGCGGACAAGCCCGCCGCCGTCGCCGCCGTCGTCGAGACACATGCCCCCGTGGCGTCGTAGAACGAGTCAACGCAGCCATCTTGATTCAAATCGGCAGCACCGGCGGTACTCACAGCAAGAACGACCAAGGCAAACATCATGAAATCTCCCCACCTCATGGTACCGAAGGTCCACAGTAATCGTCAGCTATTCGATGGCGCAGCCGCCCGAATGGCGTACCTTGTTGGTTTCAGCAACGCTCACGCCCCACAATTGGTGGTTTGACAGGCGAACTCACTCTTTGGTTTTCCCGTTTGCGGTCCGTCGATATTTGTCACCGGAAAGAAGCAACAGTGGTCTTAGGCGGGCGCACGCGGGGCCCACCCAAAGGCAGCACTGCGTGCTGGTCATAGGCCAACTGTTTGGTGGCAGTAGCCGACCTTACGAGGCAGGTCGTTGCCGACCACCGAGTACATCAGTTCGATTTCGTCACATAGACTGTTATATTTCAATCGACCGCATTCGGAAACACGGCTTTACAGCGGCGCTGCCCGTATCAAGCTGGAGCGGCGCCGCTGTACGCATCCAACCGACCGTTGCCGGTGGGCGGGTCAGTCTTGGTCGCAGGCCAGTGCCTGTCACTCGGGTTTGAGTAGGGCCCCCCCGGGCACGAGCCATGGGTCGCCGCTGATGAAGAAGAGGCCGTCGTCTCCAGCCGTGAAAGCCGACGCGGCGGGCCAGATCAGTTCTGTGTTGTCGGACTCGTCCGGTGTAACGTCACTTCAGACACAGACAAAGACGGTCACAACCCTGGGTAGCTGGCAGACCGCTACGTGCGATGGTGAGTGCGTCATGACAGGCTGCGTGTGCTGGTAGGCGAGCGATGCCACCAAACTCTGGCCGGGCTGGTGTGAAGCGTTGTCGGCCATCGCGTGCCGTGGGCGTGGGTACTACAGCGTTGCCCGAACAGGTTGACCTGCGGGGTGCGTAGTTCAGGTGCGTGCATAGCGACCCGGCGCAACGTGATTGTGTCGGGACACAGTGCGTTGCGCCGGGGAAGCTAGGTGCG
>CAJXTB010000035.1 GCA_913061235.1 uncultured Pseudomonadota bacterium
CGGAGCTCAGCAGTGAGGGCGCTACGATTCGAACGGCTCCGCCGGCACCACCACCACCTGAACCGCTACAAACGGCGCCGCCAGCCGCACCGCCGTCTCCGCCTCTCGCCGAGACCACGCCGCTGACATCGACCACGTCGTCCGCCGTGATGGCAATCACGCCGCCGCCGGCACCACCGTCGCCGCCCCAGCCGGTACAGCCGAGCGCGCAGGCCAGATTGCAGGCGCCGGCACGCGCCTGACCGCCAGCACCACCACCCGAACCACCTTCGGGAATGCCACCGCTGTAAGAAACGGAATCGCCGGGCTCTCCTCCGAAGGGAACGGCACAGCTCGTGGCGCCGTCATCGCCGTCAAAGCCTTGGTCCACGTACGAACCACCGCCGCCGCCGCCCGAAGCGCCTGGGGCTCCATTGTGCAGCGGGTGAGCCATTCCACCGCCCGCACCGGCTCCCGGGCCGTAGCCTGGCTGACCGGGTGCGTTGGAGAGCCACGCACACACACTCCCCACAACCACTTCGTCGGGGTGGATGTTGTCCCAACACTGCGACTCGCTGGCCGAGTCGGTGTTGCAGAAGGTGGTCGCACTCGATGTACACGCTCGGAAGCCGTCACCGCCGCCGTACCCACCGCAGATGCCCGTAGTGTCGCCACCGGAGCTGCTCGTTCCGTTCTCGCCATCGGCCGTTAGGTTGCCTTCGATCCACACCTTACCGCTCACGTTGAGCTCAAGCGGAGCGCTACCCGTGCAGCTGACCGTGACTCCAGCCGGGATGTAGACCACGTCGAAGCTGTTCTGGCCGGACAACGTGGTGTTGCTGGAGGGGCAGAAGCCACCGGGTGGACAGCACGTGTTGTCGGGCAGGCAGCTCCCCGGACACAGAGCACAGCCTTCTAGACAGTCCGGGGTCCCGTTCACGTCGAGGTCCAGCCCGTCGTCTTCGCCTGGGCACTCATCTTCGCTGTCGCAAACGCCGTCACTGTCACTGTCGTCCGGGTTGTCGTCTGGGCACAAGTCGCAGCCGTCGGCCACACCGTCCACATCCGTGTCCACGGTGTCATCGAAGCCTGGGCAGGCGTCCACACCATCACACACGCCGTCGTTGTCGCTGTCGTCAAGAGCATCGTCTGGACACAGGTCGCAAGCGTCGGGAACGCCGTCTAGGTCAGCGTCTGCGGTGTCGTCTTCGCCAGGGCAAGCATCGTCGTCGTCGCACACCCCGTCGCTGTCCGTGTCGCTGCACTCGCTGTCGCTGTCGCTGTCGCTGTCGCTGTCGCTGTCGCTGTCGGTATCCGTGTCGCTGTCGCCGTCGCCGTCGCAGACGGGCGCACCTGCACAGTCTTCATCGTCACAGTCGAAAGCACCGTCTCGGTCGTTATCCGCACCGTCCGAGCACTCCCCGGGGTCATCGCCCTCGGACTCGGCAATCTCACTGATCTCAAAGCTGCTCTTGCAGGCCATCATGCCGACAAGGAGAAAGACGATACGGAAAACGGTCAAAGCGGACCTCCGCCCACAGCGTACCACTGGCGTGCACTGCACTTCTGGCCAATGGGAACTTGGTGGGCGCGGTTAGGTTTCGCCCACGTCTTGTTCGGCAAGCAACCTCAACTTGCGGTTAATACGCGGCACTCTGGAGATTGTATGACCGACGAACGAGCCCTGTGGGTAGTGGTTGATGAGGTTGACGACGAGCTCGTGACGCACCTCGCTGCCGCCGCAACGGCACGAGACGTGCGACTGCTCACCGTAGACGCCGGGGCCGTTGACCTGCTCCAGCTTCCGCAACTCGGTGACGGAGACATGCTGTACAGAATCGGCGGGTCGCACCGCGCGTGCGTTGCCGAACAGCTTCTGTGGGGACAGGACGTTGCCACGTTCTACGGCGACTCCCTAGGTCCACACCGGCTCCTAGACACACAGGAACTGCTGCTCGCGCGCGCCGGCGTTCCCGTGCCACGCGCCACATACGCTCTGCCAGCAACGGTCGATGAGCTCCGCCACGCAGTCGACGAGCTCGGCGGCTTTCCGATTGTCATCAAGCGCCCAGGCAGCTCCTTGGGCGTGGGCGTGATGCGTCTGGACACCTGGACATCCCTCGTTGGCGTGGTGGACGCCTTGCGGGCAGAGGGTGGCGACGCGTTCACACTGATGGCGTACGTTGCACCGGCCGTTCATTGGCGGGTCATCGTAGTGGCCGACGAGGTCGTGGCTTCCTACCGAAACCCAGTGAGCGACGACGACTTCCGGACAGAGGTCTGCGAGGAAAACGACGCGGACTTCTCCGCCCCGGTGCCGCCACTAGCGGCCGACGCAGCACGCGCGGCGACCACAGCCCTTGGACTGCGCTGCGCCGGCGTGGACGTGCTCGTTCACGAGAGCGGGGCGGTCGTGGTGCTCGAAGCGAACTTCCCGTTCTACTTCGCGCACCCCAAGCGCACCGGTGGCGTGGATGTCGCGCTGCGCATGGTCGATGCGCTGCTGGCTAGCGCCTCACACGGCGGTGGTTCCGACTCTTCATTTTAGATTCGTGACGTCGGACCCGCGTGAGGCGTTCCCGCTGAAGGGCGAGAGCTGCCGTGGCAGCATCGGCGCGCTGGCGAGCGGCACGGTCCCCAGCAGCAGCAACTGCGCCCGCTTCCGCTTCGGTGGCGTCCGTCTCTGCCTTTACAACCTCGGCCTCGATGCGGGTAACCGCGGCCTCTGGCGTCTCGCCGGCCAACACCAGGGCGGCGTCTTCAGAAGCCGCTTCCTCGAGCACTGCCGGACTGCGCGTGGCGTCATCAACAACCCGTTCTTCCGACTCCCTCTCGGCGGCGTCATCCTCGACCGGGTCAGCGAAGGCTGGCCCTGCCACAAGGGCGATGCCGGCAACAAGGCTCGCGGCGAGCTTACGAGAGCGGGGCAATCGGGTCGACTGTACGAACGGGACGTCTTTGATACTCATGGGGCCTCCTGACTTCGGCACACTATACAGCCCAACCTTCGCATCCATTCCATGCAAGGCGCGAATTGCCTTAAGAACTAGGCGAGCACGGCGGCGACGGGCACCTAGACCTCGCCATCGGCGGAAGCGAAGGTGTTGACATCCGATTCGGCAACAGCGACGGCACCTTCGTCCACGGCGCCGTCCTGCCCCACAACGGCGTGCGCCATGTTGTGCTGGAAGACCTCGACCTAGACGGCGACATGGATGTAGTCATCAGCATCAACCGACGCGCTGACGACGACGACTGGGAGCGTGCCGCCGTCTACGTCAACGATGGCACCGGCACCTTCAATCAACACGGCGTCTTCTTGGTCGGAGCGAACGCCATGGGTCTGACCGTCGGAGACGTGCTGGGTGGCGACGGCTTCCCGGAAATCTTGGTCGCAAGCTACGGCTTGGAAGCGGTCACAGTACTGAAGAACTAGCTCTCGGAACCCCTGAAGACGCCGGTCTCGACGGGCCTGCTCACCCTAGGCCAGCGCGTTCTCTTTGCCGCTGTCCCCTAGGAAGAGACACGCCGAACGGGTCAGCTCAACACTGCGCCTGACCCACGCGAGATCCGGCTCTAGCGGCAGCGGGAACATGTCCAAGTCCGACTGCGGCACCTGCTGCAGCACCGCCTCAAGCTCACCAACGACCACCTCTCGGCGCACGCGATTCGGAATGCGCGCCCCCTCCGCCAGGTCCGCCAGCCACGCCTTCGCGGGTACCACGTCTGCGTCCGACGGTACAGCCGTATAGATTCGCAGCTCGGCCTTCCAAGTCCGCTGTAGACGCAAGGCAACGAGCAACGCCAGGTGAATGCCACGTCCTTCCAAGCTCACTGAGACAGGAAGCCGTGTCAGTTCGGACGGAATCCACACGTGAATCAGCGCGCGCTTGCCAAGTCCGGCCTGCGGATGCGTCGCGAGAAGCGCAAGCCCAACACCCAGCCGGTGACTCTCGCGCCACAGTCTCTCCACAGTGCTGTCCCGGTCGTCTCGGACCAGGCTCATGAAGAGGACATTGGGGCGGAAGAACGCGGAGCCGAGCACCTGTAGACCCGCCACCACCCCGGTCTCAAAGTCCGTAGAGTCTAGGACAGAGCAGGTCGTGAATACCTGCTTGTTTCGAAAATCTTGGGTGAGCGTTGCCATGCGACGGGTCACGTCCTCAAGCTCTTCCTTCACCGTGATTCCCATCA
Organism: uncultured Pseudomonadota bacterium; assembly: GCA_913061235.1. Taxonomy (GTDB): domain Bacteria; phylum Myxococcota_A; class UBA796; order UBA796; genus CAJXTB01. Next base: position 4,174 of record CAJXTB010000035.1, read on the forward strand.
GCTTGATGGAGCCTTCCGGAGACACCAGCTCATGCAGAAGCTGAAAGCTGCCCCGCACACTGGCAGTGTCTTGAACGGGAACTAGGAAGCTGGGTTTCCACGACCGTGGGTTGTCCGCTTCGAGCTCCGTGGCGCGGGCCGCAGCCCACTCGGCGACCGCCGCGAACATTCCGCTTCGCGAGTCCGACGCATTGCCAATGTGGCGGCGCAGGATGAACACATACAGCGCGGCAACCACGGTGACAGCGAGAAGGCTGACCGTTGGGTTGACGATGAACATGGCGAATACGCAGCCCACAAAGCCCAGAAACGGAACGAATCGCGGCAGTGCGAGCGTGGGACGGTAGCTCTCCAGCCCCAGACTGGACTCCACCAAGACCACCAGATTGATGACAGCGTAGGAGATGAGGAAGAACATGGAAAGAACGGGGGCAACGGCGTTGAGATCCCGAAGCAGAAGTCCGAACAACACCAAGACACCGCTGGCAATCAGCGCACGACGTGGCTCGCCGTTCGCAGCCACGTTGCCCACCCCGCCAACGTTTGGAATCACGCCATCGCGGGTCAGAGCCACGAGGATACGCGGGGCTCCCACAATGGACGACAGCGCCGAAGAGAGCGTTGCCCCAAGCAATCCGGCCAGGACTCCCGGCCCCCACAGACTGTGGTCCACCAAGAAGGTGTAGTTCGACGTGAGCTCCTCAGCGGTACCCGCGCGCGACACCCACACCGCAAGCACGATGTACACGACCGTCGACACGCCAATGGCGGACAGTGTGCCCAGCGGGATGGACCGCCTAGGGCTGGCCAGATCACCGGACATATTGGCACCCGCCATGATGCCGGTAGCTGCCGGGAAGAACACCGCGAACACGGTCCAATAGTCACCCGTAGGGCCGGGTCCGACTGTCTTCTCCCAGTCTCCCATCCACCGAATATTACCCGTCCAACCGTCTGGACTGGCGAGAATCAGCACCAGAGAAACCACAATGACCGCCATGATGACGAACTGAATGCGGAAGGCGAACTCAGCACTGATGTAGGCGAGGCCAAACACCACGGCGAAGGTCAACAGATCGACAGCCAGTGGCGGGTGATCCGGGAAGAACCACAACCACCCTTCGCGAAAACCGAAGATGTACATGGAGACCGCGAGCGCCTGACTCACAAACAGCGGAACCCCAACAGAACCCCCGACCTCGAGCCCCAACGACCGGCTGATGATGGCGTACGGTCCACCTGCACCCAGGCGCGTGTTCGTCGCAATGGACGACAGAGCGAGCCCCGTACACAGAGTGATGCCAATCGCGAGCCCCATCACAGCAAGCGCCCCGAGCAAACCGCCATTTCCGACGACCCACCCAAGCCTCAGGTACATGATGACGCCGAGGATAGTCAGCAAAGTAGGAGTAAATACGCCGGCAAAGGTGCCCAGCTGACCTGAAGCTGGAGCCTTCGACGAGCCTCCGCTACCGCCCTCTTGCCCCGTCGTGGATTGCCCGCTCATGGCCCCTCCCGTTCCAATGGAGACACCCTCCTTCTATTCGTTGGGGGAGCAAACGTCATCGGTTGTGAACGTTGCGTGCCGTCAAGCGCGAACGCCACTACAGGGCCCAAAACACTGCCAACGCTTCACCGACCGGACCGCGCCCGAATGCCCCACTCGTCTCTTGAGAGCGTTCTCGACGCCCTTGTCGACAGCTACGCCGACGACACACCGTTGAACAGCCTAGAGACCCACGCGCTGCCCAACCGGCAGGCCGTCGTGCAAGCGTTCAAGCACCTCCTGCACGTGCTGTACCTCGGGTACTTCAGCACACGGCAGCTGTCGCAACAGACGCTTCGCATGTCGCTGGCAGAGCACCTGCTGCCGGCCTCCGAGATTCTGTGTACGCAGATCTCACGAGCCACCGCATGGGCGGACCGCGGTCAGCCAAACGCCGACCGTCGGTGTGACGAGTGGTGTCAGGAGAAAGTGCGTCACTTCCTAGGTGAGTTGCCCCGGATTCGAGAGCTACTGCGCGGCGATGTGGAGGCGGCATTTGCGAACGACCCATCCGCCGAGAGCATCGAGGATGTGGTGTTCTCCTACCCAAGTGTGTTCGCCATCACGGCCTACCGCCTCGCACATGTGCTGTACAACGCAGACATCCCCATGTTGCCGCGCATCCTCACCGAGCACGCGCACACCCGAACCGGTATCGACATCAATCCCGGCGCCACCATTGGCAAGCGGTTTTTCATAGACCACGGCACCGGCGTCGTCATTGGCAACACGGCGGTCATTGGAGATGACGTGAAGCTGTACCAGGGAGTCACCCTGGGCGCGCACTCGGTACGGGGTGACGTAGAACGGCGCCGTCGGCATGTCGTCAAGCGACACCCAACGCTCGAGAACGGTGTCACAGTCTACGCAGGCTCCACCATCTTGGGCGGTGACACCATCATTGGCGAAGGCTCGCTAGTCGGTGGCAATGTGTGGCTCACGGCAAGCGTCGCCCCCAACTCACGGGTGTTCTATCGCCCCGGTCAGCAAGAAAACAACGGACAGGAGAGTTCATGAGCTCGTACGCAGACGTCGTAGACGCCATCGGAAATACCCCTCTCATCAAGCTGCGCGGAGTCTCGAAGCGCACCGGCTGCACCATCCTGGGCAAGGCCGAGTGGATGAACCCCGGCATGTCCGTCAAAGACCGGGCAGCCAAGTTCATGATTCTGGACGCCGAGAAGCGCGGGCTGCTCAAGCCAGGCGGCACCGTTGTTGAAGGCACCGCAGGCAACACCGGCATTGGGCTGGCAATGGTTGGACGGGCGCGCGGCTATCGCGTGGTCATCGTCATTCCCGAGACGCAGACCCAAGAGAAGAAGGACATGCTGCGCCTCTTCGGCGCCGAGCTCGTTCAGGTGCCAGCCGTGCCGTTCGCCAATCCGAACAACTACGTTCACGTCGCAGAGCGCCTCGCGGACAAGCTGGGCGCGTTCTACGCCAATCAGTGGGACAACACCGCGAATCGCCAGTCTCACATTGAAGGCACCGGCCCTGAGATCTGGGCCCAGACCAACGGCCGAGTAGACGGTTTCGTCTGTGCCATTGGTACCGGCGGCACAATGGCCGGAACGAGCATCTTCCTCAAGAGCGTCCGCCCCGAGATTACCGTGGCTCTCGCAGACCCCTTCGGCGCCAAGATGCACGCCTGGTTCACGCGCGGGGAGCTGGACGTAGACGTTCCCGGTGGCAGCATCACCCAGGGCATCGGACAGGGCCGAGTGACCGGAAACATCGACGGCGCACTCGTGGACAGGTCCTTCCGCATCCCAGACACTGACGCTGTGGCTGTCTGCGACGACCTCGCCACCAACGAGGGCCTCATGCTCGGCGGTTCTGCGGGCCTGAACGTTGCCGGTGCCGTGCAGTTGGCGGAAGAGATGGGCCCCGGCCACACCATTGTGACCATCCTGTGCGACCACGGCAGCCGCTACTTGAGCCAGCTGTGGAACCCGGAGTTCCGTACGAGCAAGGGCTTTTCCTCACCCGACTGGCTCACCGCCGAGTCGGACGTCAAGGCGCCGTTCGTGTAGCGCCTCCTAGAAGGACAGCACCGTACTGCCGTCGGCGAGCTGGCACGCGCCGTCCTCTGGCGCGCCGCCGGTGCGAATAATCTCGTCTTCCGTAGGCTCGCGGTACTCGCCGGTCATCTCGACATCGACCATACGCAACACCGCGTGGTCGAAGCGAGTCACGAAGTAGCACGGGATGGACGGCTCGCGGTGAGCGCCGCCCACTCCCGAGTCGTCCGTGAGAAAGAGGTACCGGCCCAACGTAAGCTGGGCAGCACTGCGCATGCTGTACTCAGCGAGGACGTCTACGCCGCTGGCAGCCACTGGGTAGATGTGAACATCTTGGTCCACGGCGCTACGAACGGCGTCCGCCAGGCGGCTCTCGTCCCCTACATGATGCGGCGCGTCTGCCACCCAGAACGCGAGACGGGCCGTGTTTCCGCTACGCCAGTCTAGACCGGCCATCTCATCCAAGGCTTGGTCGGGGGCCTCTGGGTAGTCGCCACCACCGTCGAAAGAGGCATCGTTTAGGGTTGCCTGGAACGCTGCTAGGTCAGACGTGAAGTCGTGCACATCGGTCAGGTAGGCGTCCCCGTGGTCTCGATACAGGACCAGAGCCCAGCGCTGCTGAGCGTTCGGAAAGGACGACCCAATCTGGTTGGCGAGCGCGTCGAACTCGGCCTGCAGGTAGGCGAGCTCATCCCCCATCGAGCCTGTGGTGTCGAGCACCAGGGCAACGTCTAGGGTGTTCTTGGCGCCGGGGTCCTGCTCCGAACGCGCATGCGCGGAATCTCGCTCAGCGTCCGTGAAGTCTGGCGTACCCGCGAGCTGCCCATTGTCGGAGAGAAACGACCCAAACACGTCGTAGTTGTCGTTGTCATCCCACACACCAGCGGTCAGCGTTCCCGCCTGTTCGCCATCTGGGTCAGGGCTAGCCGTGTCACCGGCGCTATCGGTCCCGTCGGACGGAACGTCGTAGTCGGCATCCGCACTGGGCGAAAGGCCAAGTGCGCTTTGCTTGGAGCAACCGGCGAGCAAGAGTGCAACCAGGGGCAAGACAACTCGCATGACAATCTCCGAGAGTGGCAATCAACCAGCAATAGCCAGGATAACTCTACATCGCCTTGATTGAGTGTGTCCACAAGATGAAAGACGCCTGTTCAGCCACCCGACTCAACTCTGATCTATGGTGGCCTTGTGCTTACCTTCCTCCTCCTTCTCTCGCAGGCTGCATCAGCCGGTCCACTCAACGACTTTGTGGGGCCGTACGAGCTCGCCAACTGGTCAAACTCCGGCATTACGGACGGCACTGCAGGCATTGACCTGAATGCCAGTACCGAGGACACCGCCGAGTTTTGGTACGACGTAGACCTGGGTAATCCAGGGAACGGTGTCACCTTGCGACGCACAAGCTGGCTGGCCACCGCAGATGCGACAGGCACCACATCCATGACGGTCGACCTGACCATCGACCACGCCTACTTCTTGGCCGGCGTCATCCTGGACTACCAATACGAAGACGCGGCGGGGAACACGACAACCACCCAGCTGATGCAGGAATGGACGGACGGTGAAGAGTCGTTCACCGTGGATGTACAGAACCTTCCGATTGTACAAGGCCATCCATTCGGCCTGCGACTTTCCGGCGGTAACTTCGACCGAAACTCGATCATGAACGGAACACTCACCGTCACTGATTTCGTTGCAACCGCCATCGATGACTGCGACGGCGTCCCGGCTGGCGACTCCACGATTGATGAGTGCGGAACGTGTGACGACAACGCAGACAACGACTGCGTACAGGACTGCGACGGCGAATGGGGCGGTGACGCGCAACGCGACAACTGCGGCACATGCGACGACAACGCAGACAACGACTGCGTGCAGGACTGTGCCGATGTCTGGGGAGGCACGGCGGTCCTAGACCAATGCGACACCTGCGACACGGATCCCAGCAACGACTGCGTACAAGACTGTGCGGACGTCTGGGGAGGCACCGCTTCCGTCGACCAATGCGGAACGTGTGACGACCTGCCCAGCAACGACTGCGAGCAAGACTGCAACGGTGAGTGGGGCGGCCCGGACACCGTTGATGAATGCGGTACCTGCGACGGCAACGCGGACAACGACTGCGTTCAGGACTGCGCGGGCGACTGGGGCGGCACGGCGGTCACCGACCAATGCGGTACCTGCGACACGGACATCAGCAACGACTGCGTCCAAGACTGTGCCGGGAGCTGGGGTGGCGCCGCCGAGACAGATGACTGCGGAACCTGCGATGACAACCCGGCCAATGACTGTACCGAAGACTGTGCTGGTTCGCTGGGAGGAATTGCCCAAGTAGACGAATGCGGAACCTGCGACGATGACGCAACCAACGACTGTACACAAGACTGTGCGGACGTCTGGGGAGGCACGGCGCTCACCGACCAATGCGGTACCTGCGACACCGACACCACCAACGACTGTACACAGGACTGTGCGGACGTCTGGGGCGGCACAGCGGTCACCGACGAGTGTGGAACCTGCGACACTGAACCGTCCAACGACTGCGTCCAAGACTGCGCGGGTACCTGGGGAGGAACCGCGACGACCGACAACTGCGGGCGCTGCGATGACAATCCCGCCAATGACTGCGTGCAGGACTGCCAAGACAACTGGGGCGGAACTGCCGCGACGGACGAGTGCGGCGTGTGCGACGACAACGCGCTCAACGACTGCGCCCAAGACTGCAACGGCGTGTGGGGTGGACTGGCCCAGCTCGACAACTGCGACGTGTGCGACGAAGACCCAACCAACGACTGTCCGATGGACTGCAACGGCGAGGCAGGCGGCACCGCCGAGCGCGACATGTGCGGTGTTTGTGACGCCGATTCGACCAACGACTGCATGCAAGACTGCGGCGGCGACTGGGGAGGCACCGCAGTCGCAGACGAGTGCGGAACCTGTGACACCGATGCCACCAACGACTGTGTACAGGACTGCGAAGGGGTCTGGGGTGGCTTCGCCATGCTGGACAACTGTGACGTCTGTGACGCCGACCCCCTCAATGACTGCGATGCCGACTGCGCAGGCGTGTCCGGTGGGGACGCTGTTGAGGACATGTGCGGCCAGTGCGACGCCGACCCGCTCAACGACTGCGTTGTGGACTGCGCAGGCGACTGGGGCGGCACGGCAGCCATGGATACCTGCGGCGAGTGCGCCGGAGGCTCAACGGGCATCGCACCGAACGACTGCGGCGAGAGTACACGGTTGTTCGACCCGCCCGCAGACACCGCGGACACTCAGCTCGCCTCTGGCTGCAGCTGTGACAGTACGCCCACAGGTTCGAGTCCTTGGGTGTGGCTGACACTCGCGGGCCTGGTTGTCATTGGGCGACGCCGCAACGCTCATCGAGGGGTCGTAAACACCGTGACGTGAGCTGCGGTCGTCGACCTACGGCTGCGCTGTCAGCGAGAAATACGTTGGGTTGTACTGAATCGTGAAATCAACTTTCTGGCCAGCCCCACAGTTGAGCGGGATGTGCCAATACACATCACCACCCGTGAAGTTGGGATGGCTCACCGCGTAGCCAGCGCCCTCCAGTCCGGCGTAGCCACAGCGCGAAGCAGGAGACCCGACGGACTGCAGAGCGTTGGAGAACAGTGCGTCACCGACTGTGAGGAGGACGTCTTGATGGCACCAATAGCTGGAGCCACCGATTCCGCGGTGCGACCCGCTCGCAGTAATCCGAATCGTAGAGACGTTGCCTGTGCTAGTGCCAGACAGCGTGCCAATCTTGATGTTCTTCCCCGGATTTGTGCAGGTCGGGTAGTTGGCGGGCGGTGAACTGGCGCTAAAAGTGTAGGTGCAGAAGTTGCCGTTGCACAAGGCACCCTGGGGCGTTTCTACCGCTAGCGCAGCACCGTTGAGCGTAGTGCCTGGGTGAAGGCTGAGTGCCCCATCGACAACATTCGCATCCGAGTAGTGGGAACCCGTGGAGATGACCGCGCCGTTCAGAGTCGTCGAGCCGTGCAGGCTGAGCGGGCTGTCCACCACGTTCGCGTCCGTGTAGTGCGAGCCTGTGGAGATGACCGCGCCGTTCAGAGTCGTTGAGCCGTGAAGACTCAGCGGGCCGTCTACAACGTTCGAGTCCGTGTAGTGCGAGCCCGTAGAGATGACCGCGCCGTTCAGAGTCGTCGAGCCGTGAAGACTCAGTGGGCCGTCTACAACGTTCGCATCTGTGTAGTGCGAGCCCGTAGAGATGACCGCGCCGTTCAGAGTCGTTGAGCCGTGAAGGCTAAGCGGGCCGTCCACTACGTTCGAGTCTGTGTAGTGCGAGCCCGTGGAGATCGTGCCGCCGTTTAGGGTCGTACCCGCAGGCAGAGAGCTGGGCGCGGAGAGTGCAAGTGCGTACGGCACACTAGCAATGGCCTGGCGAGGTCCAAGAACCGTTGTTCCGACACGGGTCTCAAGCCAGCGCGCGGAGCCGTCGAAGTCGGTCGGGTCGAGAGCGAGCTGCACGCTGAAGTAGCCGTGGTCGAGATCGATAGACTGCGTCTCATTCCACAGGTCCGAACCGCCAATGGCTGCGTCGTACAGCGTGAACGTGACCGACTCGTTGCCATCCACAGGAGTTCCAGCGGCGTCGAGCAGTCGTCCCTGGTGGTGAACATCTGTTGGCGCAGCCAACGCAAGCGCGACGAGTAATGTAAGCATGAGACCCCGGATTTTGCAGGGATATAGCGGTTTTCACCTGGGTAGGTCAACCGAAAATCCAAGGCGCGGAAATCCTGCGAGATTCGTAGACACCCTAGTACGCGGCCTTCGGTCCCCACTTGGCAACCCCGCCGTCCAGCATGGCGAACAAGTGCCAGATTCCGCTGTAGGGGTCGCCAGGACCAAAGGACGCATGGCCCACCCGACGGATGACATCGCCCTCTTTGCGAAACGTTGAGAACCCAGGAGTGACGCTGTCTGTGCTGCGGTAGCCCATTGCAGTGGTGAAGCTTTGAGTATCGCTCACCAATGTGAAGTTCCAACCTCGGGACTTGGCAAGCGACTCCTGTACGTCTGGCGCATCCGGACTCACCACCACGAAGCCAGCGCGGTTGTTCAGGTGCGGCAGCACTCCGTTGAATCCGTCAGCCCACAGCGTGCAGTACGAGCACGACGCGCCCATATTGTGAATCACAATCAGATCCTTGTGCTCGCCAAACAGCGCGCTCAGCAACACGGGACCGGCGGTGGTCTCGAATGCGAAGTCGCGCACTGGGGAGTGGTCTGTTGACTCACGAATGAGCTGACGCTGCTCGGCCTGGGCGCTGCGAATCTGCTCTTCAAGTTCTGCAATGCGCTGCTGGGTCGTGGTGTCCATCATGACTCCGGGGTTGAGGGACTTCGGCCAGACTAGACGATGGAGACGTGAGGCGGCTTAAGGAACCGGCATGATTGCCCTCACCGCTGCGCTGCTCGTCTTCGGCATCTCCCCCGCACAGGCGCAGGTCACTCGGTACCTGACCGGGAACGGTGCAGACGTCGACCCGCTGCTGTCGGGCCCAGTGTTTGACCTAGGCGGTGGCGGGGCAGACGTCGCTTCTGCCTTCCAGGCGCTGATCGACGGGACGCGTGGGTGTACAGACTGCGATGCCACCGTGGATGTCGTCGTCTTGAGAACCAGCGGTGCCGATGGCTACAACGATTTTGTGGCTGCGATGGCGGGCGTTGATTCGGTGGAGACCCTGGTCGTCACCCGAGCCGGTGATGCGTCCAAGGTGGTCGATACGGTACGGGACGCGGAGGTCGTGTTCTTCGCTGGCGGCGACCAGTGCACCTACACGACCGTCTTTGGCGGCGCCGTTCGGGACGCGGTCAAATCCGTTGTCGCACGCGGCGGCGGCGTTGGTGGAACGAGCGCCGGGATGGCCATTCAAGCGCACTATGCCTACGACGGATGCGTAGGTAGCGTCGCCTCAGCGGCGGCACTCGCCAATCCGTACGACAGTAGCGTCACCTTCACCACCGACCACTTCCACTGGCCCGTGCTCTCCGGTGTTGTCACAGACACCCACTTCGTCGCCCGAGACCGCATGGGCCGCCTGATGGTGTTCCTGTCCCGCCAGCTCGCGGATGGCCGAACGGACCTTGCCATTGGCCTGGCGGCGGACGAAGCATCGTCGCTGTTCATCGACCGCAATGGACGAGCGACAGTGATGGGCACGGGCGACAGCTACGTTGTTGTTGCCGACGGTCCGCCAGAGGTCTGCCAACCCCGAAAACCTCTCACGCACCGAGGCTTCAAGGTGTGGCGGCTGTCCCCTGGTGACACATTTGACCTTAGCGACCGTCCCACGGAAGGGTTTCACAGCATTGACGTGGTGAACGGTGTCCTATCCGCGGACCCGTACCGGTGAGGCGATGAGCCCCTACCCCGTCTCACGAGGCCCCCTCGATCGAAACAGTCGCTGCCACGCGGGTAGAGTGGATGGGCTGAGTGGATGGGCTGAGTGGATGGGCTGAGTGGATGGGCTGAGTGGACGGGCTGACGCTGATGACGCACGGGGTGGGCAACCACGACCGATAAGCGACCTTGTTGATGGCAGAAACTGGGCAAAACGCGACTATTGGAGTCGCAAACTGACCACATTTAAACTACGTGCTACTCGGAATCTAACGGTGGAACTACACATGCCAAGGCGTGGAACTTCACATTCATATGGAGGTCCCCTACACTCCTTAGGTCCACCTCTTGTTCCGCACCGGTCAATCAACGCACCGGACGGATCACACCCATTCGGTAAGGCCCCGCGAGGTTCGTTTTGGACTCGATAATCGGTCAACTGCTGGGAGTCTCTTCGACCCTTGAGACGGGTGCAAGCGACCAACTCGCGGAACTGTTGCAGCGGTGCACTCAAATGCTTGGAACGGACATCGGCATCATCAGTCGTGTCGAAGGGGACGTCTACACGGTGTTGTTCGTTGCCCAACCGGCGGACGTCCTTGCACCGGGTCAGCAGTTTGAGCTTGCCAAGACCTACTGTGCCATCACACTGGACAGCGACGATGTTGTCACTATCTCGGACATGGCCAGCTCCGACCACTCGGGCCACCCCTGCTACACCACATTCGGACTTGAGACCTACGTAGGCGTGCCCCTCATTGTTGACGGAGAGGTGTTCGGCACACTCAACTTCTCTAGTCCTGAACCACGCGGCAGCGTGTGGACTGAGCGCGAGCGCGAGCTGATCCGTCTATTTGGGCAGTGGGTGTCACGGGCGCTGTCCCACGGCATGCTGATTAGGCGCATGGACTCGCTCGGTGAGCGATTGGCCGTCCGCGAACAGGAGATGGACCGATTCAACGCAGTTGTGGCCCACGACCTCAAGCAACCTCTGCGACAAGTACGTGCATTCCTTGACCTTCTGGAGAAGGAGCTCGGCACCGATCTGTCGGACCAGGGGCAGGTATTTGCCAGCTTCATTCGAACCGGCATGGACCAGATGCAGTCATCCGTCGATGACCTTCTGGAGTACAGCCAAGCCAGCGGGGTTCCGCTCAAGATTGCCAAGGTGAACACGGGAGCGCTCGTAGCCGAGGTTCTGGAAGAGTTCACTCTGACCCTTGCCGAGTATGGCGGCTCCATTGTTGTGGAAGACCTTCCTGACGTCCAAGCAGACGGCCCTATCCTCCGAAGGGTGTTCTCCAACTTGATTGGAAACGCGCTGAAGTATCGAGGGGTAGAAGCCCCCATCGTGCGCGTCTGGAGCGAGTTCCGGCCCAGCGTCCACTGGTTCGCCGTACAGGACAACGGGATTGGCATTGAGCCAAAATACAGAGCCCGCATCTTCGAGATGTTCCAACGACTACACAGCCAGACCCAGTTCGACGGCAACGGCGTAGGTCTGGCCACGTGCAAGCGCGTTGTGGCCCGACATGGCGGGGAGATTGGCATTGAAGACGCGCCTGATGGCGGCTGCCGGTTCTGGTTCACACTGCCGCGCTACAGCGGTGCCGGTCCACGTTGATCCGGGCTGCGCCGCTCATGCACGCGCCTAGCTTCCTCAGCGCATCGCAGTGTGTCCCGACACAACTCCGGTGCGCCGAGTCGCCACGCACGCACCTGAACGACGCATCCCGCGGGTCAACCTGACCCGGCAACGCTAAGTCTGCCTTACCCGAGCGAATGCACTCACTGCAGACCCGCTGGAGCGCCACCGCCGTACAGCCCCTTCCTACACGTGATCTTGGAGTCGCATGTCCGACCAGCCCCCCGTCACCATCTTCTCCTCCACCATCGACCCTGACGGCGTCCTACAGGTCCTGCGAGACGCTGGCGCGACTGTCAAGGTGGACTCTCCGTGGACCACGGGGACCGCTACATTCGGCGGAGGCTTGTTCCGCGCTGGCAAGCAGATGACCTTGGAACACGACTCTGGCTACTACAGCGACGAGAGCTTCTCCAGACAGCTTCCAGGCATGTTCCAGTACTACTTGCGGGCCGCGCCGCCTGTGGAACTGCTTGAGTTGGTCCGTAGCTTTCGGTTCGCAGTGTCCTTCGTCCCCGGCAGCTTTGATGACGCCGACCCTCGCTGGCAGGCGATACAAGCCATGTGCGCCCACCTCGACGGCGTCATCCACGTCAATGGTGCCATGTTGGACGCCCAAGGCCGCCTGCTCTTTGCACCCAACGGCCAGAGAGACCCTGCTGCCACGTGGCCCAAGGCCGCCGAACCCAACCCCATTCTGTCGCGCCGCGGCGCTCTATACGAAGGCGAAGCGAGCGCTCAGCGCCAGCTCAGCGTGAACGCGCTCACCGCCGCCGGGTACGCAGCCGCCGTTCGCCTGCCCTCGTCCCCAGATGCAGCGCTGCGGCCCGTCGAACAAGTCGTCCGCCGACTGGCAGCTCTGCAAGGTCTGGTCTCCTACGTCACAGCGCCTCCACCGTCTGCGGTCCATGCCAAGGCGTTCCTGGAGCGACTGGATCTACACAGTGCACTCACGCCTCGGGAGCAAGAGCTGGCGCAGCTCCCACAAGAGAAGGCCGCAGAGCATATCGACAGTATTGGCTGGCGTATGGAGAACATGTGGCCGCTTGCATGGGCCTTAGGCTTCGACGTGAAGCCCGACCTAGTGCCCGGCATGATCACGGATGAGACCACGCGCGACATGTGGGCCTTCCTGCCCAAGCTGTCTTCCGACCTCTCCGACTTTATCGACAACGTCACACCGCGCACTCTCGAAGAGGTCGCACAGCTCGAAGACACCTTCTACCTGGCACACCACGCGGTACGGTCCGCTCAGCAAGGGCGGACAACCACGCCACCAGGCTTCCACCCGGCGGCGGACGGCGGTGTGATTCACGAACGCCGCCACGCGCTGTCCTGGCTGGTCTCGCCGTCGGATGCCTGGGACGAGGTCTCGCTCTCCACGTAAATGGAGGGCGCCTCAACAAACAGGCTCTCAGCGCACCGCGGTAAACGAGAAGGTCTGGTCGGCACAGTCAAAGCAGCCGCCAATGCCCGAGGCATCGAAGAAGGTCGCCGTCAGGGTGCCGTACATCTCGTCTGCCGAGGTGAACGTGGCATCCACCGAGTAGGTCTCATCGCAGCCACCGCCACCGGAGCTGATGGCATTGGTAGCCACAAAGCCGTTCGCGGAGTCGAAGGACCCGCTCATGGAGCCGGGCTGCGTGTCGCCAGAGGCCACAACCAGAATCGTGGGATTGGCGTCCGTCACAGTAAACGAGCTGACGCTGAGCGTCACACTGTTGAATGCGCAGGCGTAGGAGACGGCAGGAGTGACAATGTAGGTGCCGCTAAAGTCGTCTGACTCGGTGCACTCATCGTCGTCTGGTGTCTCGGCATCGCAGTCGTCGTCGGCCCCGTTGCACGCGACCTCGTCCGCACCCGGATGAATGTCTTCGTCGCGGTCGTCGCAGTCGAGAGCACTCGCGTCGTACGCAGCAACACACCCGGCATTGCTGCCGTCAAAGAAGCCGTCGTTGTCAGCGTCAAAAGGCGAATCGACAGTGTCTTCCGACGGTTGCTTTTGGCCGTCGCACTGGGCATTCCCGGTAATACCGATGTCGTTGTCACAGCCGAAGAGTGCCATGGGTGCGGTCATGAGCAGTACCCAGCCGATTCGATTTTTCATCAGTTTCCTCCGTTACGACCCTCATGCCCCGATGCCGGACAACCGTCCACTCACACAATGAAGGTGCATATAGACTGTCCGTGGAAGGACCGAGTAGGTCTGTGCGAGATGAGCGTCATGAGCCAGAACACTGTCATAAACGCGGTTCGTCTATCGCTTGGACTGTCGCTGTTGCCGGCCATGGCCGCATGCCACAAAGCACCGGTAAGTACCGGAACAACCCTGGCCCCAGCCCTCTCTCTGCAGCTTGAGTACGCCGGTGACGTGGACGTCCTGGGTACCGCCCCCACCCGCGAACAGCGGGCCACCTGGGTGCAGGTTTGTCTGGAAGACGCCGATAGTCGCGGGACGAACGCACACGACCTGTGCGACCTAAGGACGGTTCTTCCCTACGACTCCGCGTGGGTTCCCGACTCGTGCCAGGCCGCTATGGTCGAGCTGATCACCCTAAAGCTGCACGGACCTCCGGGAGAGCAACCGGTGCTGGCGTACCATGTGGCCCTCAATCGCAACGGAGCCGAATGCGGCGGGGGAACTGCGTCCTTTCAGTTCAACCCGCACAACGGAGAACTGCTCGAGCGCATACCCCTCACCTGGGATGGGCAGCCCACACGCTGAAGCCCCGGGGTGCACGTGGCTACAGCTCGCTGGCCTCAAGCACGTCTTTCACACTGTCCGGCATCCACTGCTCGTGAATCTCTGCCAGGATGATGGGTGCCGAGAAATTCACGGCCCAGCAATGCCCTGCCCGGGAGCCGGATACCGGCTCGCTGTTCAGCAGCAGAAAATGCGTTCGACCCCAGCGAGAGAAGTCGACATCCGTACACTCCGCTTGGTCACAGGTGGGAGCGACACCAATGTACGGCCCAAAGAGGGACCGCTGCGAACAGTCTCCGTCCCCTACCACCGAGCGGCGGAAGACCTTGGCTGTTTCAACGTTATTGGGAATGACAACCGTCTGCGGTCGAGGCCAGCGAAACGGCTCGATGAGGTACAACCGGTCGATGACACGACGACTGGGTTCGATGTCGTCCCGCTCCGTCCAATCGAACGCCCGGGCAGCCCCGATTCCGCCCCAGGAAAAGCCCACCACCGTCACCGAACAGGTGCCATCTGCGTGGGTCAATCGCTTGTCAGCATCCGTATCCAACGCAGCGAAGACCGCGTCACTGGCTTGGTCAGCGCGGTGCATATTGAACGCGGCGTGGCAGGTACGACCGCGGCAGTCGCGAACGAGCCCCGGAAGCTGCTCACACATGGCCAGCAGGTCCGGGTTGCCGCCATTTTCCAGGGTCCAGGCGCCGGCGAGACACACGCTGATCTCACAGCCGGGCGGGTGTGGGTCGACGATGGGAACCGAGTGGGTCGCACAGGCCGAGAGAAAGATGAGGGTCACAGTTCCGAGCAAACGAGCCATGCACACGCCTATCGCCGCCGCACTCGGTCGGTCAACCGTGGTGCGGCGGCGGGGCGAAACCCGAACTCAACCCTCGCTGACCGGCTACTGCGAGATGGTGACCAGAAGGCCAGGCTGCCACGCCATCTCGTCGTCGTTGTAGTACGGGTAGGCGCTGCTCGCGGGTCCGGTAAACACGCCGGGAACGGTGGCGACGAGGTCCAGGTTGACCTCGTGCGCGCTGTCTTCGTGTAGACCGTCCCAGTACAAGGTGACTTCCCGCGGACGGGTCTCGAAGAAGGCGATTTCACCCCGGTCCTGCATCTCTTGTAGCTGCCAGGTCTGCGCGGATAGACCGGCAGGAAGGCCAATTCGCGCGATGGGACTGGGGACAATGCGACCGGCTTGGTTGTCGATGGTCGCGGTCAGACGCACCGTCTCACCCATAGACACTTCGGTGTCTGACAGAGACGTCTCCAGGGTGAGCTCGGCTCCAGGAGAGGTGTCGGGTGTCACCGATGTCCACGACACGTCGACCGTGTACGGCAGCGGCTCACCACTCTCTTGGCGAAGTACAATGGCGTTCGCGCCGCGAACCAGGTGCTGCTCCCAGCCGTCCATGGACAAAGGCTCGGTCTGGTCAGCATTGTAGGTGACCATGCCCACAGCATGGCCGTTGACCTCGACCGAGATGAGACCGCCGGTCTTGGGACGACGACTCAGGTCTGCATGGGTGGTGAGTGCGCCGAGAGCGAGCGCTGTGGCCTGAGTGGCACCCCACGTGCCGACACCCCGGCGGTTGGCGACGAGCCATTCAGCGGCGGCATCGTAGGCGCGGCGGTCTGCGCCGGCCTCCATCAGCGCTAGTGCTGCCAGCGCGGTGCTCTCCACCAGTAAGTTGGCTTCATAGCTGCGAGTGATGCTGCTCTCTGCACCCGGGAAGCTACCGTCGTCATCTTGTAGTTCTGCAAGCCGCTCGATGGCTCGGTCCGCGCCCGGATGCCCGGTAGCGACCAGCGTACGGGCGGCCAAGGCGAGCACATACGGGTCGTCAGACTGGGTGGCCACGTTGGCTTGCTGTGCAATCTCATCCGACAGCGAATCGGCGTGGCCTGTGCCCACCAAGGCCCAGGTGATGAAGCCGTTTAGGACGGCCGGAGGTGCGCTTCCGTAACCGTGAGCACTCGAGCCGCTGTTCTTGAAGCCGCCGTCACCGTCGCGCTGAGCGAGCAGGTACTCGGCGTCCTTCTCAAGGACCGAAGCGTCTACTGGGTACACCGCCTTCATGTCGGCAAACTGAAGCAGTCCGAAGGCGGACAGGGCTTCCTTGCCTGGACCCGTTCCCCAAGTCTCAAAGCCACCCGCAGCCACTTGGTAGCCGGTGAGCTTGGCGTAGCCGGCGTCGAGCGCTTGGCTGCTCTGTGCGCGCAGGCGCGGGTCGCCCTCGTGGGCTTCGAGGTAGGCCAGGATGGCCACGTTGGGCCAGTTGGTGCTGCTCGTCTGCTCAAAGCAGCCGCCGGGCGTCTTGATGAGGCCAGCCATGCCAGTCATCAACGTAGCCACGGTGCTCGGCTGCCAGGAGACACTGGCCGTGAGGCTGCCCTCGACCCACTCGTCTACGTTCACGGTGAGCGAAGTCTCGCCCGTCATCTCCCCCGCCTCAGACTGGCTGCGCGGGAATCCAGGGGGCACGATTTCGAGGGTGCGAACCATGGTGTCCATGACGCCGCCACCTTGGGCGGCGAGCTCGATTGTGGCGGTCTCGCTGCCTTGGCCGATGTTGAGCTCGACCCAGTGAGTAGCGCTGCCTTGGGCGTCCACCGACAGGTCACCCGAGCCGGATGTGGCCTGAATTAGCGAAGACGTAATGGACGCGGTGACGTGGGAACTAAGGGCTTGATCCCGCGCATTGCTGACTGTCATGGGCAAAAACAGCGTGTCTCCTGCACTGACCTGAGTGGGCAATGTGGTCGCAATGGACACGGGCAAGACCGAGGAGAGCGTGGCCTCGGTGTGTCCAGCGGCACCGGCGCCTACACCTTCCGAGGTCAGGCGGAACTGGGTGACGGCGTCGGACAGGTAGAAGCGGACCTCAGCTTCGCCGTTTTCGTCGGTCTGGATGGTCGGCTCCCAGTGAACGGTGTCGCGGAAGTCGGTCCGGGTGCCGGTGAAGCCTTCGCGGTAGTCGGGCTTCGGGAAGACGCGAACGGTGCTGGCCTGTACGCCGAAGTTGTTGCCAAACCGGCCCGCCTCTCCACCAAGGTAGCCAATCTCACCGAGTAGACCCCTGCCCCATCCGTCTCCGTCGTTCGCGTCGGCAAAGTGGGCAATACCTGCGGCACCCTGTGGGGCAGCACCAGCATCCACAGCATCGACGCGGTCGCGACCAATGGCGGCCTGCATGACCACCTCTTCGTTGGGTTGCTCCATGTCTTCGAGCTCAAACTCGAGCCTCTCGACAACCTCGGGCATGTCCACGACCACGCGCTGTCGAACGCCGTCCATGGGCTCATCGGCATCCGGAACACCCTGGATTTCGATGGCGGCCACACCCGGTTCCATGTGAATCCCACCTCCAAACTCTGCCCCACCCAGTGCCCCTTCAAGCGCGGCACCACGCCGGGCACGAGAGACAGTGGCGGTGACGACTGGCGGCGGCGCGGGTGGGTTCCACACGCGTTCCCACTCAAAGCGGCGGTAACCCTTGGTGCCCATGACCAAGTCCAGTCCGTGGGCGGCCAGTTCTTCGTCGTTGTCGAAGTACCAGGCCGGGTCGTCTGGACTCTCGACCAAGTCAGGGTCGAGGTAAAGACGGCTTAAGATGTGTCCTTCCTCGTCGTCTGCCATGCTGATCAGCGCGTCATCCACAACAGACAGGGCTACTTGGGCTGCAATCGGCGAGCCGTCCGCACTGGTTGTCTTCACACCCACAACGACCTCGTCGCGCGGGCTGTACTCATCACGGTCGAGGGTCAGCTCAATGCCAAGGTCGCGACCGGCATTTCGGTACACCAAGCGCTCGGCAATGGCGTTGAGCTCGCGGTCGAACACGGTGACGCGCATGGCACCCTGTTCCTGTTGAACGTCGGCATCTCCCTGGAGATAGACGATGGTGTCTGCGTTCGGCCCTACGCTGACCGCAGCTTGGTCCACAAGCCGTTCACGTAGGACACCGCTAACCAGTACCTCAGAGGGGGTGGCACAGCGTACGGCAACGCGGGTTGCGGCCTGTTCGCTGTTCACGTCGTCAAAGCTGCGCAGGGTACAGCCGTCTGCGAGTGCCTCCGGCAATGCAAAGGCCTGGCGAACGCCCGCGGGTTCGGTGACCTGTGCGGTGTACAAACGGCCACGCTCTGGCGTGAAGGCGAAGCGTCCCAGCCCATCGTGAAGGCTCGAGAAGGTCGCGACTTGCTCGCCGCGGTCGTCGCGGATGATGCCAGCGATGTCGGCGGGCTCTCCGTGAACATCCGTGGCCTCAAAGTAGACCCGACCGGGTAGGTCCCGCACCAAGTCGCCGCCCTCTGGGAAGAAGTCGATGGAGACGTCTGCGAGGACCAGCGGGATGGAGCGGCTGATCGATTCGGTCACACCCCCGTCTTCGACGAGCAGGGTCAGCAGGCCGTCGCTGCTCTGGAGGGAGTCGGCGAGCTGTGCGGCAATGAACACGGCTCCAGTGGCGTCGGTCTGTAGGTCAGTCTCGAACACCGTCTCTCCAGCAATCTGGACGAGTGCGTGAACGGGGTGGTCAACAAGCGGACCGCCGGTGGTGCGCTCAATCTCTACGAGGGCTTCGACGCGGTCACCAGGCCCGTACGCCTCGCGCACAAAGTCGAGGGTCTTGCGTAGCCGGGGGGTCTGGTAGCTGGAAACAACAAAGTGACGCTCGTCAATCTCGCCGGTGGGAAGCGTTGCACGAAGGGTCCACTGGCCACCAGGAACGCTTGCATCCAGAACAAAGTCGTTGGTAGCGCCGCCGTCGGCCTGGCCCACGGACTTGGTCTGTACGACGAGACCCCGCGGGTCGAGAAGTTGGTAGTTAATTGAGTAGTTGTTGTCAGCCGTTAGGCCGCGCGACACCAGGCTCCAGGTCTTCACCCACACCGTGTCGCCAGGCCGGTACATGGGCCGGTCGAGCTGGACGTGTACACGACGGGACCCGAAGTTGTCGAAGTACGAGACGATTCTTTCGCCGGTATCCGTGGGTAGGTCCGCGTCATCACGGCGAGGCGAGGCTGCCGGCGCCTGCTCAAACGCATCCGGAATTATCACGATGGGTGGAGCCTCTACGGCGTCTGCCTGAACCGGAGGCGTGTCTACAAACAGTGCGTCCCCGTCGTGAGGCAGGGTGCATGAGGCAGCTAGAATCAACAGAATCGATGGGGCGCGCATAGTTCTCTCCGCGAGGTGCGCAGACCGAACGACGGTCATTCGGTCTGCTTACAGGCCGCACTCAAAAGGGTGCATGGTCCTGAACCTCCGACACGGGCCACACACAATGGTGCCGTGCAGAATCGTCCCACTCGAGGGGACGATGCGAAGAACTACGGGAAGCAAGCCTGTTTAGGGTCTGCCCAACAAGACGCTGAGGCGTCGTGAGGGCACGGCTCAAACCCGAAGGAATGACGTGTCATTTCCACGGGCGAGCAACGCTGCTATCGCGAATGTACTGAAATCGAGGCGGGCAACTAGCTGAAGACTAGCGCCTTAGAAGGTCCACTTGAGACCGATTCCGGCCTTGGTGTCTCGCTTGCCGTTGATCACGTCTTGGCCAACGAACCCGCCAACCGAGAAGTTGTCCTTCTTGTAGTCGAGTCCGACCTGCCCACCGTACTTGGTGTCCATGCCAGCGGCGCCAGGCATGCGCGATGCGCTTCCCATTGCGGACATCGACAGGTTGTCGTTGAACTTCTTCGAGAACTTGCCCGAGGCGCTGTACCGGCCGTCTGTGCCGCCCATGATGTCACCGGACATGCCGAAGCCAGTCTCCTTGTTCGTGAGACTGCCGCCTGCGCCGAAGGTGGTGACGCCGTCGCCCGTTCCCATCAGGTGCTCAGCACGCAGGTAGCTGCTGGCCTTGTCGTTCTTCTGCCCAATCTCCATGCCGTACTTGCCGCTGGTCATGTCGCCATCTGCCATCTTGCGTTCGCCGTACAGCTTCGCGTACTTGTCTTCGTCGGTCAGAGAGAACGAGGCCGCTTGGTCGACCGCACCGGCGCCGTCGCTCTTGTGCTTGACGTCGGCCTTGATTGCGCCGCCCTTGGAGGCGTAGGCGCCTGTCATTTCCTTGAGGAAGACATCGCCCTTGAACAGGTCCATGATGCCGCCGCCGAGCGTTGTGCCGACCGTGATCTTGCCCGCACCACCCAACTTGATGGGCACCTTCAGTGCAGGAATCTTCTGGTTCGTGACCACATAGGTGACGGCCGCGGCGAGTGCTGCGGAGGCAATGATCCACGGATTGTCGTCTGTGAACTCGCCGATCTTCGCGGCCCAGCCACCTCCGTCACTATCCATGAGCTCTTTCGCCATGGGACCGAGGTGCTTCTTCAGCTCTGCGGCAAGCTTCGCGGTGGCAGCCTGTGCATCCGGAGCGGTTGTCTGCTCTTTCAGCCACTTCTCGAATGCGCCGACGCCGGATTCCACGACCTTTACAGCAATGCCTTCCAGCTTGGCTTCGGAGACTTGACCGGCGATAGCACTGTAGAGCTTGCCGCCAATGAAGTCGCCCATGGCGCCAGACCACGCCTTCGCACCCGCATCGGTGCCCTCTTTGCCACGCCCGGCCGCCTTCTTATCTGCGCCTTTGGACGCGGTCTCTGCGCCGTCCGCCGCAAGCAGATCGTCAGTGAGCGAGTCTTGAAGGTTGTCGCTCGCAGCCGCTGGTGCGGCGGACGCAACCTGCTGATCTTGTTTCTGACGTACATCGACTGCCGGCATGACCTTTCCCCTTGTTCAACCACCCTACGCACCAAACACCCTAGGGTCCAGCCACTTTCGTGGAACCGTCGTCTCGTCGGCCCCCGAAGCGGGGACCGCCAGAGTCGGAATTGGGGTGCATCACAGGTACACTGCGAAGCCTGACTAGGAGAGGATTGACGTGACGGTGTACGACGACAAGTGGTCCCACGCATTCGGTGAACTGCCGCTCGTTGCCTGTGAACTTCGCCTTCTTCTTCCCGAGCGCTGGGTACGCTTTCACAGTCTGCCGGAGTCGAAACGCTACGCGGACACCGAAGCGGAGTACGCGGAGATTCTTCGTCGTCAGAACCAGCTCATTGACGAATTGCTCGGCGGAAAACCGGGATGGATGATCACCGCAAGCCCACCCCCGCATCAGTCCACAGACCTCAGCGCTTCAGCGGCTCAAGCGGTTCTCGACGCTCAGGCCGAGCTCACCGAACGAGCCGACCTGGCAATTCTCTCCGCTCTCGTCGGAGACGCGCCAACGCGAATGACCCATGAGTACCGACCCGAACACATTGAACCGGACTATCCACCCGGGGTGCTACACGGGTGGCCGCTCCGTTGGCACACGGGCATGCTCGACCCCTGGCTCCGACTCATCGCAGACGATGAACGGTTCAATACACTGATCTTAGACGCCGATTTCAAGCACCTCATCGCGCCCTACGACGGTGGTGTGGACGTGATTGCCGCAACGCGAGAAGCGCGCGACCAAGTACGGCAACGTCACCGAGACTGGCTGTCAGCACACCCCAGTGGAACCTGAGCCGAGACCCGGCCCGCGACATGGGACGACACAATCACGTGTTGCACTCCGCGACTGCGTGCACATTCTGTGCGCCTCCTTCTCTTAGAGGTCCCCCATGCGCATCGACATTTGGTCCGACGTTGTCTGTCCCTGGTGCTTCATCGGCAAGCGCCGTCTCGAAGCCGCCCTGTCCACTTTTGATGGCGATGTCGATATCCGCTGGCACAGCTTCGAGCTGGATCCAAACGCTGCAAAGTCACTCGATATGCCGCTTACCGACGCACTCGCCAAGAAGTACGGCATGCCCCGCGAGCGCGCACTGCAGATGCAGACGCACGTGACCCAGACCGCCGCCGAAGACGGCATTGAGATGCGCTTCGACATTGCCAAGACTGGCAACACGCTAGACGCGCACCGTCTCATCCACTTCGCCTACGACAGCGACCTTGGCGACGAGATGAAAGAGCGCCTACTCCTTGCTTACTTCACCCAGGGACGCGCCATCAGCGACCGTGACGAGCTCGCATCACTGGCCGGCGAGGTCGGTCTCGACATGGCCGCAGCAGCAGCAATGCTCGAGTCCGACGCCTTCACCGAAGCCGTCCGCGCCGACGAGGCCCAAGCCCGCACCCTCGGCGCCACGGGTGTGCCCTTCTTCGTCATTGACCAACGCTACGGTATCTCGGGTGCCCAGCCGGCTGAGACGCTGCTGCGAGCGCTAAATCAGGCCCACTCGGAGTCGATCCAGACCGCGGCGGTCGAGGCTGGTGAGGGCTGTGACGCCGATGGGTGTGAGATTCCAAACTAAAGCGAAGCCGCGCCAGGTTGACTCGGGCGACGCTGTAAACACACACCCAACGACACCGCGAACGCAGGGCAGCCTCGGTCTTGCGCCGGCATCAACGCCATCGTAGGCCCATCTGAGCGCGCAGCAGGACGGGAGCGAGCAATTCCGCTAGTGTGTAGTATCGGAGTTGCAATGCGGATGTTCTCAGGGGCTCTGGCCGTCCCATTCTTGGTCTTGGGCGCCTGCAAGGACACATCCTGCGACGCCGATGTTCCTCCTGAAATCACGCTTGGTCAGGGGGCTTCTTCGGCCTTTGAGCCTTTCGAGGACGGTCAGGACATCGCTCTCACAATCGCGCCACAGGGCGGAATGGGCATCTCCGTTCGCGCGCTCACGCGTGGCGTCACCACCGACAATCTCATCGACCTGCAGCTCATCACTGAGATCGATGGTGAGCAGACCGGATTCTTCGAGACAAACGGTATCCTGACCTGCCAAGAGGACGGATACGGTCTGCTGTGGGGACAGGTAGTGGGCTTCAACCCCGAAGAGTTCCCCGACGTAGACGCGCTGCTCGCCCTCGACGGAGAGCAGGTCGACGTCATTGTCATTGCAACGGATGAACAGGACCGCACTGCAGAAGGGCGCGCCACTGTCACACTGCGGGTGTCCCGATGAAGCGGTTGTTGTCGGTATTCGCACTCGTCTTGGCCGGCTGTCCTGGAAACAATCCGTCGGTCTCAGGAGATCAGTGCGTGGGCTGTCACGTGGGTATTGAGCAGATGATGCCCACTATCGCTGAAGACTCCTGCGTCGTCTGCCACGGCGGCGACCGCGACGCGCGCACCCTGGAAGAGGCACACGTCCCCATTCCGGCCAACTGGGCGGATGTCCGTGGCACTGCCCTGCCGCCCGCACCACCCGGCTACATCCGTGACTTCATGCCCGCGCAGCTCGACCAGCTTCCACTCGACTACGTACAGTTTATCAACCCGGGCGACATGCGCGCAGTGGACCGTACCTGCGGCGTCTGCCATGCCGAAATTGTGGAGACGTGGACGTCATCTGTCATGACCACAAACGCTGGCCACTACATGCCCACGCGGCACCTGGCCGGCCTTCAAGACCAGGACGCTATCTACGCTGCGGGGCCAGCCGTAGACCCTGACTGTGACCTGTCTATCGAGGGCACCGTCTGCTCGGTCGAAGCCATGCTGCCGCAGCCAGAAGCCCAGGTTCTACAGGCCTTTGAAGACAACGATGCCGACGCGCTGCAAGAAATCGGCTGGGACCACTACTTGGCCAAGTCCTGTGGTGACTGCCACGCCTCTGGCTTTGGTCCCAACGACTCGCCCCACCGCTACCGTTCAGCTGGCTGCACCTCATGCCATGTTCTGTACAGCTCCGACGGTCTGTACCAAGGGAACGACCCGGTCATCTCCACCACCACACCCGTTCACCCAATGCGACACGAGGTCACCACGGCCATTCCGTCTGAGCAGTGCGCTACATGCCACTTCCAGGGCGGGCGTATTGGCCTGTTGTTCCGAGGTATTCGCGAAGGTGGCTTCTCAGAGACTCCCGAGTTCGCACAGACCTGGGACGAAACCGCCTACGGTCACACCCCCGGCTTCTACGTTCTCGACGAAGACACCCGCAACGATGTCGACGAGACCCCACCCGACCTGCACTACGCCGCCGGCATGCACTGCGCGGACTGCCACGTAGGCTCCGATGTCCACGGCACCGGCCGCATCTACACGACCGCAAAGCAACAGATGGACCTGCGGTGTGAGGACTGCCACGGCACCGTCCGAGAGGTGGCCACTCCAGACGCAAGTGGCGTCTTCCGCACCGAAGGAGGCCGGGCGCTTCCGCAACTCAGCAGTGTCAACGGAACGGTCGTCCTGACCGGCGTTGTCGACGGTGCAGAGCACGTGGTCAAACAGCCCGCTGAGCTGCTAGCTGACGGTGGATCCGGCAGTGCCGCCATGCATCGCGCCATGGGTCTACAGGGCGACTGGTCCCACACCGACTCCCTCACCTGCGACACCTGTCACACCAGCTACAACCAGGTATGTATTGGCTGCCATGTCAGCTTTGATGCTCGACTATCCCAGGTCGACGACCAGACCGGTGAGCCCTCGATGGGCTTCGTTCGGGGCAGCCGCCAGACCTACTCCCTCGATACCGTCTTGCTGGTGCAGAACACAGACGGCCGCGTACAGACCTCGGTGCCCTCTGCCCACGCACAGCTCACCGTCGTAGACCCACAGGGCGACCGCGTCATTGGCGGTCCTGCGCTGGATGAACAAGGCCAGCCGACCGACCAAAACCGCGGGGTGTTCCGTAAGACCGCAACATCCGACGCCAACATCGGATTCCCACCGTTCTTCCAGCATACGACGTCCGCTAAGCCGCGCACCTGCTCCACCTGTCACCGAACGGAGGACACACCCGAGGAGTGGGCCCGCGTTCGCGGTGTCTACGGCTTCGGTACAGGCGAGTTCATGCTGCCCCACCCAGACGGCCCGCCGGTGGACGCCCTGCAGTTCCTCGCCGAAGATGGCACGCCGCTTGTGGACTGGTTCCACCGCGACACCGGACCCGTACCCGCACTGATGCGCGACCGGGCACTCGCCATCGAGGTCACAGACGAACCGCCTGCAGTCCCAGCAGCCCCGCCGCACCCGTAGGGACCGCGCTCACAAGGTGCTGAGGACTCGTGATTGAGCGACGATGGCGCTCTGTCAGGGAAGGCCGCCGGCTGCAGCCAAGTCGTTTAGGCAGGCGTCGTCAAAGTCGGGTGTGCCGCCGAGCAGCATGTCTGTGACCGCAGAGGTCTCGACTGCCCAGAACATGATGCACCCATCGTCTGAGTCGTGGCCGTTGTGGTCGGGGTCTTCGTGGTCGGCGGCCATCGGTGTACCCAGGTTGACCAGTCCAAGCTGATGGCCGACCTCGTGAAGCAGCACCACCGGCTCAACGTCGCCTGCGAACAGACCGCCACCCCCGGCATCCTCTATGCTGCTTTGGAACATCACAATGCTGCTGCCTTGGTAGGCGTAGCCAAGAATCTGGCCGTTGTCGGTGTCTCGGTCGGAGTTTCCGTCGAGGTACAGCATGTGCAGAACAGCGACGCCCGTATCCGGGTCCCGGTATTGGTCTCGGTACTGTTCCTCAAGCTCGCGGGTCTCGCCAATGGTCCAGGCTGGGGCCCCTTGGGCGGGAATCTCGTCGTCTACGACAACCGTGATGCCGCTCGGCTTGTCGAGTAGCAGCTCGAGCCGCGTGACCATCGCGCTGATGGCTGAACTATCGGGTGCGTGACCGGTGACGAAGTCAATCTCGATGACCATAGAGTCGTAGGTCGTACTGGCAATGAAGTTGCTCGCAAAGTCACCAGTACTGGCGCTTTGGTTGTCGCGGACGGGGTCGTTGCCGACGGTATCGGGGTCGGTATCTGAGCCATTTTCGGTATCAGAGCCATTTTCGGTGTCCGTACCGGTGGTGTCACCGTTGCAGGCGACGAGTAGTAGGACAAGAACCGAAGTGAGGCGCATGGGACTCCAAAAGTGGTGGGGAAGCTTGCGCTGTGGCTTGTGGCCATGCACGCCCTATCGGGTACGAGTCCAATGACCTATTGGATCAGTGGCGGACCGCTTCTGTGCGGCGGGCTCCGACGCATCGGGAATTCGAGCGAAGGCACAAGCGGCTTGGCTGTCTACGACTCGACCGACAGTCCCAGATCTTCCAGGCTCGCCCGAAGCGACTCACCATGGGTCGACGCCACAATCCACACAAGACCAATGCGTCGAGCCGTCGCACTCTGGAAAAAGTACACCGCCTCACGCCCAACATAGGCGTGCTGGAAGTTCGCGGGATTGACGGTCCAGTTGTGCACCGTCTCGTCATCGCGCCTCCACTCCCCCAACCACACGCCGTCTTCGCAACGGTAGTGACTCACATACGGCGCATTCTTCCGGTTGCCAGCCACGCGTTGGGAGGCCACCCGCATGAGCATTCGGTCGGTCAGCTTGTGTCCGACGCCTCGGATTCCCCCGCCCAAGGCCGTCCGACGCAACCGCACCCAGGCAATGACGACCACACCGCCTAGACTGACCGTAGCGGGAACCAGAAGCGTGGGCTTAGCCTCGCCCGAGACGGCCCCAACGACAAAGGCAAGCAGACAAAACCCGCCCAACATCAGGATGAACAACACACCAATGCCCGCGAAGACGTCACGTGCCCACTGGGGAAAGACACGGTCAACGGCGACTGCGTCACTCGACTCCCGGGTTCGGCTTCGCTGAATGAGCAGCTGACCAAGCTCCCCGACAACGGCGTCTAGGCGCACATCATCCACGACAACCTCGTGAGACCAGTCATCGCTCTGTTCAGTCATGACACGCCCCAAGAGTTGGCTGGCACCTACGTCAACCGCGCGACCGGACTATCGCGTGTTCGGATAGTTCGACTTGCAGCAACAGAACGTGTTCATTCCGTTCGTTCCACCACAGTATCCGTTTCCGTACCAGCCCGACGACGCCAGAACGTTGGCAGCTACCGGCTCCGGAGAGGCCGAGTCGACGCCCATGCTGCCGTAGCAGTGGTAGTTGCTGTACGGCGCGCCAGAAGGATTGTCCTGGGAGTCGCACGCACTGGCGCAGCTCGAGCCATTACTGCGCACAACGCGCATGCTGCCGTAGCCCGAGGATGCCACCATGCCTGCACATAGGCCGAGTACCGCCGAGTGGCTGACCAGGCTCTCAGGATTGAACGGCAGCTTGCCGGCGTCTACGGAAGCCGTCAGCTCCGTCAGGGACGTCTCCAGCTCACCGACAGAGGCACTCAGGGTGTCGAGAGACTGACCCAAGTCCGTCACCGAGCCATCCGTTGTCTCCAGCTCAGCTTCGAGGGTTCCGACCGCGGCTTGGACGCCCTGCAGATTCTCTTGGACCGTCAACAGAGACGACTCCAAGCTCTCCACACCCGCCGACAGGTCAGTAACGCTCCCCTCCAGCAGCCCAATCGCCGCTTCCTGACTGCTCAGCACACCGTCCAAGGTCAGGACAGCCCCCTCGAGCTGCGCAAAGCTGGTATCCAGCGTGGTCACCGAGTCCGCAGTGGCCAAGTCCGCGCCCTGAATCCCATCGATGGTGTCCGCATCGCGAGCGTAAGGTACCGCCGCGACCGGCTGGCGAGGCTGCATCGCCACGCCCTGAACGGTGACCTCAAACCACGCTGAGTCGGTGGAGAACGCATCGTTAAGCGGTGTGACCGACCCAAGGGAGACTGAAAAATACCCGCCATCCACGGGAACATCCTCGTGTTGCTCGGCCCAACCTTCTCCACCGTTGACCGGGGAGTCCCACACCGAGAAGGACAGGTCGTACTCCCCGGAGAGGGGTCCGCCAGCCGCGTCGACCAAGCGGCCTTGGTACAGCAATGTGTTGGGTCCAGCGACCGCAGAACTGGCGGTCAGCAGTGCCACAAGGGCCAATAATGGGCGCATTCACCCTCCTCGTTCCATGCAAGGCCTATAAAACCACACCGACGACTCAATCGCCTGCAACATGTTCGACAATCCACCAGTTCTACAGCGGTGACGTGCACGCGCCAGCGCGTCCCAAACCACATGCGAACCCCGTTGCCATTGGGTCTCGAGCGCCCTCATCGTGAGCGAATTGGCTCGCTTCCCAACCTGTCAGGCACCTACCAGCGCGCTCGTATAGTTTACGGCTCGCGCCCACACCTACTGCGCGTGTCTGCGCATCCGGCCCACCACAAGCTGGCCACATGCCTGCGCTTGGCGGTCGAACGTCTGCCGAATCTCGCTGTCGCTCATCTCGGCGAGCTGAATCAACCCGGCGGCCGACTGGCCAATGCCAATAAGCCCACCAGCATTGTAGGTCCCTGCCCGCGACGAGCACCGGAAACGACTGCGGTACACCCGCCAACCGTCTTGTGCCCGGTAGATCTTCACCACGCCGTTGAACCGAAAATCAGGAACACCCCTCGACGCGTCGACTCCGAAATCGCGGATATCCACTTGCATCAGGCCGCCAGATGCGTCGCGCGCTGCGTGTGCAAACGGGGGGCCATCGGCAATGGCGTCGGCCACCGACGCGTCCATCGCACCCGACAGCTCGGTCAGGTCCACCGCGCCTCGAATCTTTCCGGCAGTCGTCGCAGCGCCCACGGCCACTCCCACGTTCGCAACGGCGTCAATGAACGACGAACCAGTGGATGCGCTCGGCACGCGAACCGTTGGCCCACCGGTCACAATGGTCTGCGCATGGACAGAGCCAAGGGTGTCCGCGTGTTGCTTGAACCGCCCATGGCACCCCATTGCCGTTGTGGTCAAGCCCAGCAGCAGGAACGCTGAACGAATCAAGGAAAGGCGTGACATCGGCAACTCCGTAGGTCTCCGGGCGATTACCCCTCACCCGGCGACCCCGGCGAGCTACCACGCGTCGCTACCGACGTCGACCGTGCATCGGTAGGGTGCGCGACTGTCAACGCGGGCAAGACGGGGTCCAGAACGACCACTGTTCACCCCCGACTGTGCTGGTTACTCGGTCGACATGAGCAACAAGCTACCCGATTTGGACAAGATTGAGTCGATGGTCAGAGTCGTTCCGGCTCCCGTCGACGCCGTTGAGCAGGCCATCCGCGAGGTGACCACGCAATCCGCCTTGCCCGTCTTCGGCAATCCCTTCGCAGCATCCGTAGGCAACGGACGCGTGAAAATGATCAAGCGCGAAGGGCGTAATCCCATGCGCGCTCAACTCCATGCCACATTGGAGTCGGTCGGGGACGGAACCAAGATCACCGCAACGGCCGGCCTCCCCTCGTACGCACGCTGGGTTGGTCGGGCAGCCGCCTTCATCGCCTTGCTCATTGCCGTCGTAATGGCCGCATCGCTCGTCATAGGCGGACGCCCAGACGACATGCCTCAGGTGATGTACTACGCCTTCTTCGCGCTCTGTCTATGGATGCCTATGGTCGCGTGGCTCATCCCCGGCAGACTGGTCAATCGGTCCGTTGCCCAGCGCGGGGAGCTGCTGGCACACCTAGACAAAGCGCTTGCGCCTCTCGGAAGCATTGAGGACGAGACGGTCGAGCGCTTGCCAGCCGAGCACGCCAAGACAGGGCCTTCGGACAAGCAGTCCGGCAAGAGTGTCGAGGCATTATCGTCGTCCGACTAAGAGATGCTCACGCGTCTCCGGCCTGCACGTCAGATCTCCGTACGTTGCCGTTGGCCGTAGGGGTCCGTAATCTCACCTATGGTCAAAACAAAAGCGCGCGCCAAGACTGGCGCTAACGCCCAATCATCCTCCACCACCGATATGCTTCAGGATGCCCTGAAGGACACGCTCATCCCGGCATCAGCGTTCAAGCGCACGGAGGTCGTGGCCGGTCCGAAACCCGACCTGACCGCCACCCGTGGGGACACAGGCGATACCGAGAGCAATGGCGGCGCCTACAGACCGTACCCAAACGCCGCGGACCGCACGGTGCGTGGGACGACCAAGCACGAACACTCGCTCAACAAGCGAGCCAACGGCAGCGCCCTGGTGGTCAACAGCTCAGACAAACGGAGCGCCACGTCAGACAACTTCTCCTTTTCGGACGCCTTGCACCGGTACACCCAAGAGCATCCAGAGTGGTCCGAGGAGCGGCGCATGACGATGGCCAGTCGAGAGGACCCCAATAACGGCGGCGATGTGGTCTCAGCAAAGCGACGAGATGGCGGCGGCACCCCAAAGACCGGAAGGAAGTTCGCCGGAGTCATCAAGAACGTCAACTACAAGCACATGAAAAAGCTCGACGGTGTCGAGGCGGATGCGGAGCGGACAAAGAGCCAGTGGCTTGGAGAGGGATTCCCGACATTGGTCCGCCCAGACCTCACAGGACCTGGCATTGTGGACGGTGTCGACGACGTCTTGAGCAACGCAACCCCGGGCGCTCAGATCAACCTGTACTTCGGCGGCCACGGCACCAACCTCGGGGGCTTCGCTGGCATCAATGCGTTCAGAGGGTTCGCAGGAGGTCGAATGCTGATGGCGGACTCCGTCCCCTACTCGGTGATTGGCACCCTCGCGTCGCAGGCCGTTTCGGAAGGCTGGCACCTCAAGGCCATCATCGACTGTTGTGAGAGTGGTGCCGTCGCTGAGGCCGTCAACGAGGCACTCAAGTCGAAGACCGAGAGCACCCAGACGACTGCCTACGACGTTCAAACGGACGAGCTGCGCGAAAAAGGCCTGCCCGGAGCCGACGAACGTTGGAAAGGTCAGCAGATGGAGGAGATTCTGTACAAGCAGTTCGTCGACTCGGGTGGCTTGCTTGGCTACGGCGACAGCGACGGAAGCTGACGGGGAGCACGCCCGCTGCGCGTCTTGCCGACCGAGCAGGCGCACCGAGCCCAACGCTTCAGTCCGCCGGGCTCGACAAGTGAACGCGGTCGCGCTCAATGACCGACAGAAGGTGCAGCGCGACTTCAATTCCAGCCAGGTTCACACCCAGCTCGTCGTGAAGGGTCCAGCTCACGCGCACACGCTCCACCGTTGCCTCAGCAAGCAGCTCACCGGAGGGGTCAACGATGCCCACCTCACACAGTTCCACAACAAACGACGTTGGGATGCCCAGCATTCCTGCAATCAAGTCGATTGGGTTGTCGCTCATGATGTCGCCTCGGGCGCGGAGTCGCGGACAGGGGTGGTGTAGGCAGCGGCAAGCTTCTCAAGTACGTCGTCGTCAACGTCACCGTCGGGGGCGACCACGACCAGATGGGCGTACAGGTGTCCAGGGGCTTTGTCTTTTCGGTGAATGCCACGGTCTCGGATGCGGAGAACCTGGCCGCTCTGCGCGTGGGGAGACACGGTCATTACAATGCGCCCCTCCAGCGTGGGAACTTCGACCTTGGCCCCGCGGATAGCTTCGACAATGGTCACAGGAAGGTCCACGTGCAGGTCGAGCCCGTCACGACGAAACTGTGGGTCAGCCTCGACTCGAAGCGTGATGAGCAGGTCGCCCGGGGGGCCACCGAGCTGTCCTGGCTGACCTTTTCCGTGAATGCGAATGCTGCCGCCATCAGCGACACCTGGAGGAATGCGTACATCCACCGGTTCGCCACTACCCAAGAGCAGGCTGCGGACCCCGCCTAGTGCGGCTGTGCGAAAGTCGGTGACGAGGTCCGCTTGAATGTCTCGGCCACGCCTCGGGGCCCGGTTGCGACGACCAAACAGACTCTCATACATCTGCTCATTCTCGTCCGCCGAACGAGCGCGTTGCTGCCCCGGCCGCCAGCGCGATTGCTCCTGCCAGCGCGTGTGGGCGCGCGCCTGCTCGGGATCGAAACCAGCCCGGCTCGCGTCCGCTCCAAACTCGTCGTACAGCTTGCGCTTTTCGGGGTCTCCGAGCACATCCCACGCGCTACTCAGCGTCTTAAAGCGCTCCTCAGCGCCGGCATCACCGGGATTGACATCGGGGTGGTGCTTGCGCGCAAGCGTGCGGTACGCCTTCTTCAGCTCCTTCTCGGTGGCTGTCTTGGCAACCCCGAGCACATCGTACAGGGACTCTTCCATCAACAACTCCAGGCTTGTTAATAATGTATTCCGGTAGCGGCGGGACTCAAGCGGAGTCGGTGTGACTACCAGCTCGCCTACGAATCTTTCGGGCTGCAAACCACGATGCACCCGCTCCTAACGCCACAGCAACGCACAGCGTCACCGCTAGGTGAACCGGCTGCTCGACCGCCTGCCAGCCCACGATGCACGCCCCGGCAGCAGCCAGGGAGACGATGGCTAACAACGCAGCCGGAACACTCGTTCCAGTGTGCTTGCGCACTCGGAAGTTTGCGATGGCCATCAACAACGACACACAGATAAAGGTCAGGCTTCCGAACTCGATAATCAGCTCCAGCTTGTCGGAGAGTACGAGCAGCCACGCCAAGATAGACAGTACGATGATGGCGTTCGCTGGTACCTTCTCAGAGCTACGCTTCGCCAAAAAATCAGGAAGTAAATGGTCTTCAGCAATCACAGCGGCCAGCCGTGAAGCGCCGAAGAGAGTGCCACTGACCGCGCTCGACGTAGCCATGATGGCCGCCGCCAGCATCAACCAGTAGCCGCCGGGTCCCAGAACCGCAGATGCGCCTGCCGCGAGCGCGAACTCTCTGTCAGCGATGATCTGCCCCTTATTCAGGGCCCAAAGCGCTCCCTCCGCCATGATGACGTACAAACCCGCCGCGAGCAGAATCGACAAGTAGATGGCGCGTGGCACATTCTTTCTCGGGTTGTCGACTTCTTCATACGCATGAATCGCCAGCTGAAATCCTTCGAAAGCCACAAAGGTCAGCGCAGCCACGAGAAGGATGGAACCGGGCTTGAAGGTGAGCATAGGCATGGCATTTTCGGCAGAGCCGGTGAAGAACAAGACGCCTGTCACCACCAGCATGGCCGCTATCTTCGTGTAAACGAGCAGGTCTTCGACCTTGCCCATTCCCTTCACGCTGACGATGTTGAGCACGGCGAACACCAGCAGCACACCGGCGCTCAGCGCTGCATGCATGCCGCGATGTGGTGAGTACAAGCTGCCAACGTACGACGCGAACGTGAACGAATACAGCGCCAGGGTGCTGATGTAGCCGAACACCACAAGCCATCCGACTATGGCCGCTGCTCGGGGAGCCCTGGGATACGTTCGCTTGAAGAAAGAATAGGTTGCGCCTTCATCTTCGTAGTAGGTGGCGAGCCGCGCATACGAAAAGGCGGCGCAGAGCGCCAAGCCGGCTCCAATCGCAATCGCGATGGGCGCTGCGTTGCCCACCTTTTCCACGGCGACGCCCAGAATCGAGAAGATTCCACCGCCAATCATGCCGCCTAGGCAGATGGCTACCAGCTCGAAGAGACCTAGGCTCTTGGGTCTGCGCACCATCACCAGTGGCCGGGCAGTGCATCGGCCGAAGCCTGAACATCGTATTGAATGCGCTGAATGACCAAGTCAGGCTCTCGGACAGAGGGAATAGCAACACCAAACAGATCAAAGCGAAGGCCTAAGTAAAGGCCCTGCCAATCCTGCTTAACGGCATGCAACGCGAGACGAGGGCCCCGTCCACACCAGCAACGTGCACACAATTCGTGGTTTGCCGTGTCTGATGTGTCCAGGTTGAACAGGAGGGTCCAGCCACCGCCGTCCGTCGTCATGTCGCACAGGCACTTGGCGACATGGAGTCGACAACGCGTGCAGCGAGCTGTGGTGTCGCTTCTGTTTCCCATGGGGGCGGCTGTATGCCGACACAAGCCCCACGAGAACAGCGCCGCTGTCACATCATGGTGTTGTAGAACTCGCCGCGCAGCATCACGTTGAACGACACACCGAGGCGAGGCGTGTTGGTTTGATTGATGGGCACCGAGTGACGCAGCCAAGAAGGGAAGAGCATCAGGGTGTCCTTCTTGGCCTCGAAGCGACTCGAGCCCTGGTTGAACACGTTGAACTGGGTGGTCATCGGAGACAGCGTGGACTCCACCGGACGCCAGAACGTGATGGGCGGAAAGCCCTCGCAGCTGTTCAGGAAGAACACGCCGCTAAACACGTTGTTGTAATGTATGTGGGCGTTGAAGACGCAGCCAGGCTTCTGCTCGTTGCCCCACATTCCCGTGATCTCGATGTCGTACCCGGGCTTGTACCGGTACACATCGCGCATGAGGGAGTGCACGGTCTGAAAGACCTGCTCGCAAAGCGGCGCAAGCTTGGGATCCTGGTTCAGGTTGTAGCGCGACTGAACAACCTCTCCAGCTCCGAAGGTTCCAGGGGTCTCACGGCACATCTTGGCGATGTATTCCGCGAGTCCTAGCTCATCGGTGAGCCCCTCAAGCTCCACGACAAAGACGGGCGTCTGAAAGATTGGATGGACCTGGATCATGCGGTTCTCCGTCAAGGCGTGTGCTGGGGCGATGACCAGCGTGGGTGTATCTAGCCCGGCCTTCGAACCATCTCACCTGATGCCGGGTGCCCAGTGGGTACCACAGAGGTCAAACCGGGCGCGGCTCAGCCGATCAGGGGTGGTCCCTAGATCATGGCGTGAGGGTGGTCCCACTAGTGATGGCGTGCGGCGCCAAGACGATGCCCGTTGCAGAGGAAATCGGCTCACCCCCATCGCAACAGCTGATCGAGGAGGTTGCTACCCCATGATTGGAAACGTCCCTGCTCCAGTTCAAGTCCGACATCATGGCGCATGCGATGCCTCCGCGCTGACCATCCTTCCCGACGGCTCGCTTTTAGTGGGAATCGACGAGGCCAAGGGTCTCAGCACCTGGTCACCCACCGCCGTGGTGAAGCAGCGTTGGTGTGTCAACGGGCAGTTGTCCGTCCAAGGCTGACAACCACTGACGCTCCGTGAACGACAGGCGGGCGTCGAGAGGCGCCATGGCCTTGAGCACCTCCGTCGCACCTAAACCAATGATGGCCGACCCACGTTCGGGTCGCGTGAGTGGGCCGGTGACCCCGGCGACCTGGGCGATGGTTCGGAGGGCTGAGGACGACGCATCCGCATCGTCCATGAACGCCTCGACCGCATCTTCGGTGTGCAGGTCTGGTAGGGCGGTCAATGTGTCCTCTCCTGGCGACAGGGCATCATGTTGGACCGTGGGTCAACCTGTTCGGGCAAAGCCTTACTTCGCGCGGCGCATTCGGAACGACTGCAACCCCATGCGGGCTGCGGTGGTCGCAAAGCTGCTCCAGGCTCCCATGCGTGGGTTCGGTGCTTTTCCCGACGCCATTCGCGCGAGCTGGTTCTCATACCAGGTCACTTCCAGCGTGGCGATTCGGTCCACTGCTTTGACGCCCGTCGACAGCCGCTTCACCCCGCTCACAACGTCTTCACCAGCGAGCACTTGGTTGGGAAAGCCAGGCTGAATGCACAGAGTACGGGCCAGTCCCACCATCTCCGCCCCTTCCTGACGCGCCTGCACCATGCCCGCAGGGGTGCGAAATCCACCCGTGATGCACAGAAGAACCGAAAGTCGTTCCTTGGCTTTGCCCACGAAGTCCAGAAAGTAGCCCTCGCGCTCAGACGTGCTGCGCTTGACCATGCCGGCCATCGCCGGCGCTTCGTAGGTTCCTCCAGAGACCTCAATGAGGTCGATTCCCGCTTCTTCAAGCCAGGTCATCACGGTCATGGAGTCGTCTTCGTCGAAGCCACCCTTCTGAAAGTCCGCCGAGTTCATCTTGATGCTGACCGGCATGTTTGGCCCCACGGCGTCCCGAATGGACCGGTACACCTCGCGAACGAAGCGCGCACGGTTGTCCAGAGAGCCTCCCCAGCCGTCTTGACGCTGGTTGTGACGTGGCGAGAGGAACTGGCTGACCAGGTAGCCATGGGCTCCGTGGATCTGAACGCCGCTGAACCCCGCCTTCTTCGCCACAGAAGCGGCTGTTCCATAGCGGACAATCAGCGCCTCAATCTCGGTCTCGGTCAGCTCACGCGGAACCCCAAACGCGGTGGACAACGCCTTGCCAAACCCAATGGCCGACGGAGCGACCGTCTCGGTGTTGAGGAATTTTGGCGCCTGTTTTCCTGGGTGATTCAGCTGCATCCACAGCTGGCAGCCCCCTTCGGTGCCGGCCGATGCCCAGTCTTGCAGCGCCGCGAGGTCTCGCTCGTCTTCGATGACCACATTTCCCGGCTCGCCGAGAGCGCGGCGGTCAATCATCACGTTGCCCGTGACTGCGACGCCAAGGCCACCTTGGGCCCACGTTCGGTACACATTCGCCATGCCGGGTTGAGGTGCATGGGAAGGCGTTCCCAAGACCTCCGACATGGCGGACTTCAGAATGCGGTTCTTCACCACGGCGCCACAGGGCAGTGTAAGAGGCTCAGCAAGGCACGAGACGTCGTTCATTAGGACTCCTGGGGCCCTGTAGCCCAGACCTGCCAACACGGGGTGCCCAGGACGGAAGCAGCCGCCCCGTACCTGACGCGACCGGTCCGACCACCTGACCCCGCTGGCGAACAAGGCACAGTGCCTAGACCCGATAAACGACGGACGACGCTACTCTTCTGCCGCGTCGCCCTCTGCGGCTGCTTCTGCTTCTGCTGCCTCTTGCGCGATACGGTCCGCTTCCACACGTTCAGCTTCGACACGAGCCGCTGCCGCCGCGACACCCAACGGTTCGAGAAGCGCGAGGCCCTTCTCAAACTCTGGCCCAAGCATCGCGTCCATGTCCATGAACAAGCCTGCTGCTTTGGACATGAAGTCATTGTCCATGACCATGGTCCACGTCACAGTACTGCCGCCTTCGGTCGCCGCAACAGACGCGGTCGACACGGCAGTTCCCGGGTAGGGCGTCAGGAATTCGAGGGCCGTAGAGACGGACACGCCTTCGTCGATGGAGGCTACTTCAGCCCTGCCGCTGCCAACGTCTTCATTACCGGACCACGTGTAGAAGGCACCAACCCCCGTCGACGGGTCGCTGAACGTCTGCTCTAGGTCAGGGTCCTTCTCATTCCAAGGACTCCACTCGTCCACCAACACCTGATCCGCCAGGTACGGCCACAAGTCTCCGGGCTCCGCGGCAATCAGAATATCGCGCTCAATCGTCGTCTGCGACGGCTGCATGGAGACAAACGCGACCAGTCCAGCAATGATGACAAATCCGCCACCCACGATTCCCAACAACACCTTCTTCATGACGCCCCCACATGGTTTCCGGCAGTCTAGCCAGACATTGGGCCAAATCACA
The DNA here is from genome assembly GCA_913061235.1 of uncultured Pseudomonadota bacterium. GTDB lineage: Bacteria > Myxococcota_A > UBA796 > UBA796 > CAJXTB01. The sequence continues at coordinate 41,506 of CAJXTB010000035.1, forward strand.
ACTCAACCAAACCACCTGCAATGTCACCGGTGGCGGCGTTGAACATGTCTACGGCACCGCCACCGACCTGCAGGGTGCATCTCTGAGACATGCACATGACTCTTGCAAGGGGTCATCGCCCGCCGAATAGCCTACAAGATTCCGATGCACTGACCCTCCATTTTCTAAGTAATGAGACACACAATCATGCACAGACGACGGGCTTCCAGCCATGCGTCTTGAGCCAAAGGCCGGCTGGCGCTCGTCCCATCAAGGAGAGTTCGCCATGCGCTTTCACACCCCATCGTCCCTTGTCCTTCCCATCGACCTACTCGGCCTGCTCGTGCACCCTGCGGCCCGTCGCTTCTCTGGTCGACGAGGAGGGCCGCGCGGTCGACTTTGTCGAGAACGAGCTGTGGGTCCCCACCGATGACGAGGACGCGCTGCAAGACCTGCTGACCCAGTGGGATGGCGTGGTCGTCGTGGAATCCTGCCCCTGTGTACCCCAACACCCTATCCAACCGCCGCTGACTACCTGCTGAGAGCCGCGTAGATGGCCATATCTAAGGCTTCGTCGTTGCGATCTGTGCCGCACGGGACGGCGGTCAGGAGAATGGCCTTGTCTCCCTCTTCGATGCTATCGGGCAGGGCTCCACCGCTGATATTCGAGACGGCGGGTCGGTCCGCGAACACGTCGGCCTCATGCATGCGAACCACTCTCGGGGTGCCGGTCGCTGTGTTGGACCGACTGTACAGAGTGTCGGTGACGTCCACTTCAACAATACAGTGGCCTGGACCTGCGACAACGGCATTGGTCCAGCCGCCGACATCGAGGTTCAGGGACTGCTCGCCGTCCTTTGTGCTCATGACAACAGTGTGGTCGCCTTGGGCGAGCTGCAGTCGACGGCCGTCTCCGGCATCGATGGTCACCGGGGCGCCGTCATCGACCACAAGGGTGACAGCGGAGTTCCCAGCCACAACCTGTAGGGTGCCCTCTCCAAACATCCAAGTGTTCGCGGCTTGGACAGCGAAAACAACCATGACGATAGGGGCAATGATGGCGGCGAGGAGGAGGCGGGCTTTCATAGTGAACTCCGAAGGTTGGGTGACTGACATTCGCCCACCCATGAACACGGGTCACGCGATGGGTCGACATTCTTGGACCCTCTTTGAGGCGGCTTGATGACCTCAATAGTCAGGCAATGTCCTGGGTAACGGGTAGCCGAGTCATTACGGACTCCCGGCATCGGCCAGGCAGCCAGGTGTGGGTGTGGGCGGACCCGTCAGACACGCGAGCGGGACCACACCGTAGGTCCGAGGCTCTCTGACAGGGCGTCGCGGTTGGAACTCTCGGGTGCCAACAATGTCGCCGGTAGCAGTGTTGAACACGTCTACGGCACCGCCACCGACCTCGTCCCAGTCGCCCCCCTGGTCTACCCAGATGTGGATGAGTGCGCGCAGCGGCGTACCTGCGTCGTCCGTACAGCCGGTCTGAGCCCAGCAGTGGGTCTGGCGGTCGGCTTCGGTCGCCTCCCAGGTGTTTTGGTTGGTGAGGTAGCCCAGCTGGAGTTCTCCCGTCGGCTCGGACTCGGGCCACTCCGAGATGCAGGTTGGCCAGCTGAAGACGGCTCCCCCATCCCAGGAAACGCAGTCCCGCACAGGCGCGCCGTACCAGGTGGGGATGCCCGCCCGAAGGCAGTCTTCAGGGTCTTCGGACTCAATGCCGTCGGTGCTCTCTCGGTACGACAGCATGGCGCCGGCGGCGTCGAAGAAGGTGAAGTCGGTGTACTCGATGTAGTCGTGTTCCAGACCGAAGGCTCCGACGCTGTCTTCGGGGCACAAAACGGCATTTCCACAAGGGAAGTTGCTCCAGAACAGGTCGTCTGCTGACGTGGGCCAGGTGCCTGTTCGCTCGCCTATCGGGCACTCACACTCGCCAGAGTCCGGGTTGAAGTGAGACGGGCCGGTGTCGCCGGTTTCGACGGGACTTGGGCAGCCGGCCAGACCTATCCCTACGATCAAGTTGAGCCAGCGCATTGGGCCTCCGGTGAGGACCCTAGCCTCGTCGCGGGTCGCCTGCAGGGTACATCTTCAACCGAAGGCACGCTGCGACCCGTCGCTTCTCTGGTCGACGAGGAGGACGTCTGGGAGAGGACACTGCGTCTCACGGTGACGGACACATCGGGCAACGAAGGGTTCGACTTCGTTGGCATTCACAGCACCATTATCCTGTGAGTTAGACGCAAAAATGCCGTCGCTCGGTCTCCCGGGCGACGGCATCTCGGTGTCCGCGAACGACTACTGGTCGGTCTCGCACTCCACCAAAAGGCGCTCGCAGATCATGGGGTTCAGCCCCAAGACCAAGCAGTCGTCAAACAGCGTGTCGCAGGTCGGCTCAGGGTCGACCGGCGCGGGCGGCTCGCCAATGCACTCTAGCCAGTCGTCTTCGCACGCCTGCTGGTCGTTTCCGCTGTTGATGCACTGGTCAAAGCCAAGGTCGCACTCGTCGAACGGCAGCGGTGACTCGCCAAGGCACTCCAGCCACTCGTCTTCGCATTCCTGCTGGTCGTTTCCGCTGGTGATGCACTGGTCAAAGCCAATGTCACACTCATCGTCGGGTGGGCACTCAACGCTAATCCAGCCTTCGCTCTCGCTTACGCATGTCCAGCAGCCCTGGTCATCCGTGTAGCAATCGGGCTCGTCGTCAACAATGTTCTCGAGGCACTCGTCCAAGCGACGCTCACACCGTGTGGGACGGTCTCCGCGGTCAAGGCACTGCTCAAAGCGGTCGTAGCACGCCTCTTCTGCACTCGGGTCACTGGGCTCGTCGCACTCTTGCCAGAAGGTTCCGTCGGGGAAGAGGCAGGACACACACTCGTCGTCTTCCCAGCAGAATGCTTCGTCAGGGTCCGGCTCGTCGCACTCTTCCCAGATCTGGCCGTCCGGGCTGATGCAGACAATGCAGTCGTCCTCTTCCCAACACTGGGAATCGTCGGGGTCGGGCCAGTCGGGGTCATCCGGCTCGTCGCACTCTTCCCACATCTCGCCGTCTGGCGTGATGCAGACAATGCAGTCGTCCACTTCCCAACAGTCGCCATCATCTGGGCGGTCGGGGTCGTCGTTCGGGTCATCGTTCGGACGGTCGGGGTCGTCGGGCTCGTCGCCTTCGGTGTCCGCGTCGACATCATTGCTGTCGTCGAACTGCACCTCGGTATCCGTATCACCGTCTACGAGGGTTCCCTGCTCACACGCAACAAGCGCGCTTGTGAGGAGGGTCGAACACCCAATCATCACCAATGACTTCATCCACCCACGCATAGCAACTCCTCGTCAACCGCACCCAGCGCCAACATGCTTACACTAGCGCAGGTGTTGGCATCTGCGGTTTTGGATCGACCACACACTGCCGCCTCGCAGCAGGTAGGCTGGCGGCTCGGAGGCGAAGATGACCCGATGGCTAGTGCTGTTCATGATGACCGGTTGCGCTGGAGAGGTGGTCGACACGGACGCTGACACAGACAGCGATTCGGACACGGACACGCAGATGTCGATGGACACCTGCGAAGCGCGCTTCACTGTGCTCCAGAAAGACGCCTACGCCGAACGGCCCGGCCGGACGTCCGAGCTCTGGCCGCCGCACACCACCACCGCGCTTGAGTTTCGCTGCGACACGGAGGAGGAGTGGACCACCACCTCGCTGCCGAACCACGGCACGACGGTGGAGGAGATTGACGAGGACGGAACCTTGCTGCTGGACGTCATGACCACCAGCAGTGCCGCGGCGATGACGCCGGACGAGCTCACTGAGCTGGTCAGTACCTACGAGGCCTGCTCGTGCGAAGAGGGCACAGCCTTTCTCAGCATGGACAGCCTAGAGGCAGACCTCATCGCCTCGCTCGTTGGTGAGCTTTCCACGTACCTGGAAGCCAACCTCACGTGCACAGGCGACACCACTGGCGCCGACGTAGCTCAGCTCCTGGTAGACGCCGACATTGCCGGTGCCCTCGCGGTCATTCCCGACTGTACCTTCGCCACGGGTTTCTCCTGGGAAGGGGCATTCGACGCCGCACTTGCCACGGTTGGTGGGGCGCTTGAGGACTTCCACGTATGCAACAACGACGCGGCACTACAGCGCGCGATGTGGACCACCTTCTTGAGCGAAGGCAGCCTGGATTCCTGTGATGCCACAGCGGCGACGTGTTCTGGACCGCGTTGGTACTTCGCGCCGTAAGCGCAATCCCGGGACTTGCCGGCACCGGCGCGGAGACAGCAGTGGAGCGACTCCGCCGCCACAAGAGGCACGCGGCCCAATGGGCCACACGACCGGCACAAGCCGAGTGTCTGCTAGACCTCGGGCATCCAGTCGTCGCTCTTGGGCTGGGGGCCCGCCACGATTCCGACGAGATCCGGGTCAACCCCGTTTGTAACTTCGTCGCCGCCGGCTTCCCGGGCGGCGTCGCGAGCCGCTCTGCGGGCCGCCTTCTGTTGCAACTTCTCGATTCTGGCGGCTTCTTTGTTGCGCTTTTGAACGCTTGGACGGCTTTTGGCCAAAATGAGATTCCTTGATAACTAGGTTGGAAACCAAAAAGGGTTCCGAAAGGTCTGTGGTCTTCGGCGGGCTCTTGACGGAGCCGAGCATTGCCGAGCGAGGGCAGTCGACATCAAGTCGTCCAGCCCAACACACCACCGCGCGAGACCTATAGCCCCTGAGTGCGACAATCACGCCAACGATGACGACACGCTGACTCTGATTCCGGCGGGCTCCGTCGCGGGGAGGTCAGGCGACGGTCGCTGTCGACCCGAGCAAGCCCGCTGTGGGCCTCCTTCACTACGCCTTGTGAGAGTAACACGAGCATTGGACCTGCATTTCGCCGTTCCGCAACCAATCAGCGTGCACCAGAGTCACTGGGGTGCATTCAGCGCAATGTGCGACAACGGCCGGACACCCCTCGTTCGACTAGAACCGCTCACACTGAACGAACGTCTCGCCACTGCCCGACGACGCCGCGAGTCCGGTCGCAGGGTTGGGGCACAGTGCGTTCCTGCAGTCCTCGTCCGTACCGTCGGTCAAGAGCTCAAGAACCTGGTCGTCTGTGTTGTAGTAGAACTCGCAATCAACGGGCAAGTCTCCGCACTCACCACCGATGAGGTTTTCCGCAAAGCTCTCGGCGCCGTCGAACGGGTCCATCACACAGACCTGCCCTTTGTCTGAGCATCCGCAGTCCTTAAAATCGTCGGACAACCCGCCACAGGCGGTAAGAACAGCAACAAACAACGTACTGATAACGAGCTTCATAGACGCCTCCGGCTCGACGACTAACGGACCAGCACCACCGAGCACATGGCATGGGTGTCTTACGGTCAGAGTGCTGCGCGGGGATTGTCAACGCTATCCCCCCGGCCGGCCCCCAAGCTGGTGCCGGCCGGACTCCCGGTCCTACCGATACATCGCTTCGGCCGCATGCCAGTCCAGCGTGATGTACCGCAGCGGCGACTCGTTTGGAGAGGAGCACGTCTCCGATGACGGCGTAGGCGCGGGGAAGCTCACAGTGCGCACCAGCGCAGCCATGGGCCCGCCGGGGTCGCTAGTGTGGTACCGCAGCTCTCCAGAGTTGGGCTCGGAGACCTGGGAGATATGGGCGGCGGTCACGACATCGCCCTCCCATACAAGCTGGATCAGGGTGTAAAATGCGTCCTTTTCGATCATCGAGGCGTCGCGAGAGTCAAGAAGGCCAAAGCCTGGGCACATGTTGGCGTGGCCTGGGACCTCACAGACACAACTGTCGGTGTGCCGCGTCGCTTCCATGTACAGGGTCTGAACACGCCCGTCGTCATCGCGAATGAACAGGGTGTCGCGGCCAGCCCAGACCGCATCGTGCCAAAACTCACCCAGGGTGCGCTGGGTGTACTGCCGCTCGCTGCCTTCCCACATGACGAGCGTGTTGCCCAACTCCTTGTAGTGGGTGCGCATGTACCGGGGGGTGTAGGGGCTCTGGTCGACGATGTAGTCAGCAAGCGCAATCCCCTCTGCGACGGCCAGGGTGCTGCCATCGTGTGGCCGGCCAGGTGTAGGGACCAAGACCTCCTCCAGACACAAGGCGCCGTCGATGTGCTCGGACGGCGCGGTCTTCCATGTGCCGTCTCGGAGTGTGGCGTGCAGCTGAGCCCGGTACGGTGCCATCTGTCGAAGAAGGGTGGCGGGGTCGGGGCTGTCGTCGGTCTGGGCAGACGCGCTGGCAAGCAAGAGGAGCAGATGCATCATGGGCTCTCCGATACGACGTGTTGGTTGTAACGCCGTTCACAATAGTGTTTCGCAGTGGAGCGTTCGGCCGGACCCGTAGGTGACGAGGGTGGCGATGTGCGGGTCCACGAGGCGCCACGTGCTCCGACATCACAGCCCGCAGTCCCAGGTGTCGTACACACCCGTCTGCAGCCGGTACTGGCGTTGTGCACTCCGCACCTCAAGCTCGGTGACGTTTATGGCCCCACACTCAGCCCAGGTCAGTGCCCGCACAGTGGCCACCGACTCGCCCTCCGTCCATCGCCACTCCCGCGCCCACGGAATCAACAGCGCGCTCGACTCCAGAGCACGTGCACTCTGCGGATCAGTGGTCAGTAGCGGCAACAGCGACGAGTCCGCCCCCTCGTCAATCACCACCACAAACCGTGTTGCACCGTACTCCTCTAGACTCAATCCCTCGTTGCAGGCGTGCAGTCGGGCGCGGGTGGCCTCGTCGATGCGCGCGCCGAACCGACCGGTTCCCGGGGTGTACGACACATTCAGCGTGACCGGCAGGAAGGCCCCCGCACACGGGTCCAGGACCACGCCCGACAGGGGCCGGTCGAAGCGCACCTCGCTCATGTCGTCCGACAGGCGGAAACGCCCCGCAGGGAAGCTCGACCCATCGGGACCCAGGGTGTCGAAGGTCTGGCTTCCGTGAATCAACAGGCCGCGGGCATCTGGAACGACCGACAGCAGATGCAGGGAGTCCGGAGCGGGCTCGACCCCAGGCGGTTCCGCGCCGAAGTACGCGTGAAACGGCTCGTCCTGAAACCCCACATTCACCGAACCGACCGACGCCGAACGCGTGGCGGGAACCGCGCGGAACAACGGGCTGTCGTTGAGCAGGCGTACGCTGCTGTGGGCACGGTAGGCACTCTCTGGTGCCAGAGCCAGGGTCCACGTAGCAAACCGAACGTCGAGCGACTCCGCATCGCTGCGCTCGAAGGCACCCAGGTCGATACCCGGGACCTCCGCGGGACGCAGTCCAAGGCAGAAGTCGTCGAGAAACGGACGCGTGTAGTACCCCTGAACCCCCGCACGACGGTTCGCGCGCAACGTAAACCGTCAGCGACACACGCACAGTTAGCTACGAAGCCCTGAATATCGGGC
>CAJXTB010000036.1 GCA_913061235.1 uncultured Pseudomonadota bacterium
AAGCAGTGGGGAATTCTAGTTGTCGCTGAGGGGGAATTCTAGTTGTCGTTGACCAGGAATGCCGGACCTTTCGGCTGAGAACACTGGCCTATGTACCGAGGTTCCCCCAGGTACGTCAGAGCGTCTCCGTTCACTAATCGAAGACCTCGTTGGCCCACCGCGCCGGCGAATCGCGACCCGAGGCATTCCCGCCGCCAAGTCTCCGAACACGCTCTTTGGCAGAGATGATGAACTTCGACGGCTTCACCGAGCCGACGCAGACTCGGCCAACCAGACGCTCACTATCCGCGGTCCCGCTGGTATCGGGAAATCCAGACTGGCGGAAGCGTTCTTGGGCGCCCGGCACATACCCAATAGCCTTCAATGGAAGAACGCTTGCCACCCATCTGCTCGAATCCCTTTCGAAGGCATCCAAGGTTGGATTGACGCTCTTGCAACATGGCTCGCTCATCAGCAGCACACGCCAGCCAGTGAGGCACTGCTTCTCGCTGCTTCTAGTCTGTCCAGAGTGTTTCCAAACCTGCTGCAACACGGCGTCCAGGTGGCAGCACCCAAGCCTTCACTCGACGACGCCATTGATGCATTCGTCAATGTCATCTCTGAGGTGGCTAAGGTTCATCCTTTGACCTTGTGGCTGGAGGATGCTCACTGGCAAAGTGACGACGCTACGCCATTTATCGTCGCTCTTTCGGAACGCTGCCCCGCAGATGTGCGAATCTTGATCTCCACCAGACCCAGCCAACACAACCTACCTGGCTTCGTTGTGGACCTAGAACCTCTGAGTGATGATGCCGTCGTACAATGGGCTTCGGCGCTTGACCGCCCGCCTCCCTCCTCAATGGTTGGGAATCCTTGGCTGCTCACCCTATTCTTTGCATCGGAAGGTCACGACGGTACGACGAGTGGTGCTGTGCTCACCCTATTGCAACACCTCCGTCCATCCGCAAGACGGGCGCTAGCCATTGCTGTGGTTTCGACTGTGCCTCTGGAGCTGCCGTTTCTTCGTCTGTGTGAAATTGATGACACTGCTATCGAAACGCTTCTGGGAAAGGGGCTGCTCACCCTCACTAGAGCGCGCGGTACCATTGCCATCATTCCCTCTCATGATCTCGTCCGAGAGGTCGTCAACACGCATACGGATACGGATCCCGAACGCCGTATTCTAGTAAATTCCTTACTTTCCAGACCTGGTGTGAAGGCCGCACGTATCGCCGGCCACCTGATTGAGCTGGATGACCCGCAGAGTGCAATCTGGGCGACAAGGGCTGCTGAGGAGGCTGAAGTGCTGTTTGCATGGGGATCCGCCGCTCATTGGCACGCCGTCTGTCTGTCGCACGGTGTCGAAACCGATTCGGTCCGTACACATCACGCGATTGCCCTCACTCGGGCTGGTCGCGTTGAAGAGGCAATGGCGGCATGGATCCACGCTGCGGAGCAGACAACCGATTCTCGTGTTGCCGTTGAATCGAGAATTGAGGCGTCCACTCTCGCGTTTGGAAGCGGTCAAGTGGACCGTGGCCTTGCTCTTGTTCGACCTGCAGCCAAACAGGTGAATGTTCACTTGCCGACATCGCTTATCGGCTCCGTGGTCCAGACGTTGTACTGGCGGCTCCGGAGAAAGGCTTGGAGGGTGAGGGGAGCCGTCAAGGGCGTCACTCAACCTCGGGATCAGGTGCGTCTGAAGCTACTCTGGACCGTGGCGGGCGCCTTAGGGTCCCAAGAGGGAACCCTGGGTGTTGGTCTGCACGCCCGCCACCTTTTCGAGGCAGAGAAGCACGGAGATTCTACCGATTATGCTCGTGCGCATGCCATTTTTGCCACCTACGAACTTGGATGGGGAAAGGCACCAAAACGAAGCCACGCCTACCTCAAAGGCATGACTCAATCCGCCCAGGCTACGAAATCCAATGAAGAACGTGCTCTATGGATGTGGGGTGCAGGCTACTCCGCTTTCATCACTGGAAAGATGGACCAAGCGCGAGACTGCCTAGATGACGCCTTGCACGCATTCACGCTGATCGAACATGAAGGCTGGGAGCGTGAGCATGCGGAACGTCACACGGGATGGGTTGCTCGCTACCGCGGTGACTATGCGCGAATGAGACAGATTGGCGAGCAGAGTATCCAGCGCGGGAGACGGTCTGGCAGCAGTGCTCATGAACATCAAGCACGCTTGGGTCTGCGTGCTTGGGGCTATCTCCTCAACGGTGAGCCCGAGCGATGCGCCGATGAGATTGAGGCTGTGAAGCTAGAGGCTGGTGAACATGCGTCATTCGCAACCCGCTACACCATCCACCACACAACGGTTCGGTACTTGCTGTACACGGGAGAGAGTGAGGCCGCCGCACGTTCCGTAGAACAAGTTCTACGCGGCGACTTTCACATTGGTGGTCTGCTCCACGGTCGCCTAGAGGGCAAGATGCACATTGCCTTGGCTGGATTTCTTCAGAGTGGGAATAAGAAATTGAGCGCCATACAACTAGGAATTCGGCAACTCAAGCGTGAGCCGTCCCTCTGGGGACGCGCCACTCTGACCAGTCTCAAGGCGTGTGAGAGTTGGCTGCTCGGGTCGCATGAGAAGTCCGCTGAGTTGTATGCGTCAGCCCGGGAACAGTTTCGTCGCCTAGGACAGCATGAGGCCGCAGACGCTTGTTCCACGCATCTACTCCATTTGGAGGATGCCCAGCCGCACTACAATCTGCTAATTCAACGTGGAATAGCCAATCCAGCCTTGTGGCTACGGACCAGCATTCCTGGACCGGCGACGCAGGCGATATCACAGGGATAGACTCTCATGGCACTAGTTTTTATGGACGGAACCCCCGTTCCCGATCGGAAAAAACCTAGTTTTGATTCCCTCCCGCTTCCAGATTCGATTTCTATCGATTTTGACCTCGATGAGATACAATACAATATCGATGGGGGCCTGGATATAGGGGTCCGAAATAAGAGAATCGTCGATATATTCGACAATCGCGCCGCCGAAGACGGGAAGTATTTCAAAGACCGCCATCTTCTGTTTGTACGGGATGAAACGGACGCCGATGATGTCCCTCTCCGCCTGTTGGTACGAGAGGGGTCGCGTGACCACTACATCGATGCCGAACCCCGAATCCGTCAAAAGCTGCACCGTTACTTGATGAGCCAACTGCGACTTGAAGACCTGGATTCAGGGTTTTTCGACGTGGTTCCAGGACCGCTGCCAATGGGCGTTGATGCTCTCAGGTGGCTCTCAATGCGGGACCCTGCAGTAGTAGAATACGTCTTGAAATTCGTCACTCGGAAGATGCACGCACCTGTGGGGTGGGCTTGGCGACCCGGTGAGGTTCCACGACGTAAGTGGGACGAACCGTTTTCTGGCCTGTATCCAGCAGGAGTCAGTGGCTCTTGGCGAAGCAAGTATGCAAAACGCGTATTCATTAAACGAAACAAGGCGTTCTCTCTATGCGTTCCTCCGGCCCTGATCGATAGGTCACTTCCAGACTCCTTCAGCGGAAAAATCGTGAGAGAAGCCCTTCTCTGGCAGAACTCACGCGACGACTTGAACGGCGAACTGATGGCGAAACGATACCTGGACGGGTGTTTTAGTGGCTTGTCTTCTGACTTCGAGAGACCCTTCGGTGCCACGCTGCCGATACAAAACCAAAATGGGGACCGGCTCGTACATGAGCTGCTCAACGGCATGGCTCCCGCACACTTGCGGACAACCAGTGACCCTGCGGTGTTTGAAGCCCACTACACGTTCACCGACCTCCCTTTCGGAGACCCAGGGGACGGGCCGGACTCGCTGTACCGCTTACCGGACACAGTCGTAACTGTTCAGTGTGTGGAGAATGGCGGGAAGAAGGTGGCGGAGATTCGCTCGATTTCGCTCCGATATCGAAGACGGACTCCCGATTATCCCGCTGGAGGAGTCCACACCTATCGAGACCCCATCGTCGTCGAGATGGGAATGGGAGCAGCTCCCGAGTGGCAGCAATCGGCCGCGAGACGCATTCTCATGGGAATCATTCTACTCGCTGGCCAAATCGATGGACATATCGCAATGGGCCACCTTGCAATGGAGGCAATAGCCGTCTGTTTCAACAAGGTAAAGTGGGACACTAGACATCCGGTTTACAAGGCTCTGTGTCACCGTCTGGCTGAAGTCGACGCAGTGAATCGAAATGCGGACGACAACGTCTGGGGTACCCATGGCCTATTCCCGACCGTGACAGCGCTGACCAAAGAGGCGTTAGCGACGCGAAAACTCGAACGAGCTCGTGCCATTGACTGGAAAGGCTGGAGGCCACGGGGGAAGTCCATAGCGGACAACCACTACGCTCCCGTCGTAATCTCAACATACTTCAATGACGTCGTCACTCCGTACGTTGAGGATTTGCTTGACGTCGACGCGAATGGCAACGTTCCCTGGTTCGAGAAGGAGGGCCCAGCCAGGAGGCAGATGCTTGATTTCTTCCGGGAGATTGATGGGATGAAGCTGAAGCATGCTCCCTGGGATGATGTATCAGACCCCACCACATGGCAGGACAGCAGTGAGTTCACGTTCAAGCCGGCAGGAAGCAAGTCGTATTCGTCGGGTTCCACCAGCGAAGACGTTCAAGAACTATTGAAATTCGTGCTTCATAACACAACAATGGGGCACTCTTGGCCGAATGTACGCCAGTGGCAGACGGCGGGTGACCCAGCGTATGGGTCTCCGAGTCTTACATTGGACATCGATGAAGGCCCACAAGATGCATCGTGGCATGACGAAGCTGCACCGAGGGCCACGGACGCACTGTTCCTGATGCTTATTACCGATGTGTTGACCTACTTGGACGTCGACAATCTCGAAAAAGAATGGAGCACAGAAACCAGCGCAAACGGCTCAAGTGACCTTAGTGAGTCGTCTTGTACGACGGATGCGCATGATCCATTGAGTGAATCGTACGATGCGAATGGGAATCCGCGTTCTTTGGCTGGCCGATACAACACGATTCGCCCTGTACTAAGAGGCTTGGTCAAAGGTCCATACAAAGATGCGTTGGTCCATGATGCCGAACGCCAGCTCTCGCGTTGCAACCGATAGTTCGGAGAGAAACGCTGCGATAGGGGTGAGCGTTGGGTTTGATACCGAACCCGACGCTTTTGCACGCCCAGTTCCTCCGACGACTTCTTAGTAGTAACTGGTTACAAACTGCCTAGTTGGCGGCGTTCCGGAGCCCAAGGGATGGTTTGATGCCCGCAGCTCCCTTGTGATGAGTTCGGGTACTAGTGATTAATCCCGTGCTCCTTAATCAGCGCATACACATGGGAACGTGCAAGACCCAACCGCTGGCTGGTCAGCAGAACATTTCCATCTGCCGCCGCAAGCGCATTCACGAGTAGCTGTTTCTGGAACTCGCGTGTGGCGTCGCCGTAGGTGATGGGTGTTGGGCTGTCGGTGGAGCCTTGGAAGTGATGCGTCATTACCTCGCTTACGCCTTCGCTTGCAGCGAATACGACGGCGCGTCGTACCGCGTTGTCGAGCTCTCGCACGTTTCCTGGCCACTCACGCACGGCCAGGGCCACGGCGGCTTGCCGGTGTAGACGCAGCACGGGAACCTCCATCTCCTTGCATGCGCGGGCCAGCAGGGAGTCTGCTAGGGCGGTGATGTCTTCTCGCCGTTCGGCGAGGGAGGGCACGCGAATTCCGAAACCCGACAAGCGGTGGAAGAGGTCCTCTCGGAAGGAGCCGTCGCGCATGTCGCCGTCTAGGTCTCGGTTGGTAGCCGCGATGATTCTGGCGACGGACTGCTGCTGCGTCGTGGAGCCCAGACGGTAGTAGTTACCGGACTGCGCGAACTCGAGAATCTTCGCCTGTACTTCTGGCGGCAATTCTCCGACCTCGTCGAGAAACAGGGTACCGCCAGAAGCGGCTTCGACCTTGCCCGGAATGCGTCGAACTGCGGTGCTGTGGGCTCCGGCTTCGGCGCCGAACAGCTCGCTCTCTGCAAGGTTCGCCGGCAGTGTTGCGCAGTTGATGGAGATGAACGGTCCCTTTGCCTGCGGGCTGCTGTCGTGGATGACACGCGCAAGCATGCTCTTTCCCGTTCCCGTGGGGCCTGTGAGCAAGACGGTCACGGGTTGAGCGGCAAAGAGGGCAGCATGGCGCAGCACGTCGGCCATTGCCTTGGACCGACCCACGACGCGTCGCGCTTTCAGCATGGAGCGCCACTTGCTTGTGGGGTCCTGTGACCCTCTGCCGAGTACGTCTCGAGCAATCAATGGTGCGAGCGCTCCTGCAACACGTTCGACGACATGCAGGGCCTCTTCATCGAACGGGTCGGGCCCCTGAAGGTAGACGACTCCTAGGCTGGGCTGAATCGGGGCGCAGGCCACCGCTTGAATGGACGCTCTTCGCACGCTGGCGAACTGATTGAAGCGTTCGTCGAAGACCGCGGATGTTGTGTGAAGGACTTCGCCCTGGGACAGTGTCTCGGCAACGATTCCGGTCGAGATTCGAGTGAGAATGTTGTCGACACCGTCTTGTTCCATTCCCGTAGCGGCAAGCACGCGTTGCTTGCCATCTATGCACCGACATTCAACGAAACCGCGCTCTGAACCTGTGATAGCAACGAGCAGCGTAAGCACTTCACCAATGATGTCCCGACTGTCCGCCTCACTGCGAACATCCAGCAGACGACGGTAGATATCGCGCTCTAGGTGTGTCTGTTGGGTGGGCATTTGGGCGTCTCTCGGTTGTTTGGCACGGAAGGTCTGTGGCATGATGTCTAGATGGACTGTCATACTGCACCCCAGTGGGTGAGCTCATTGGCTGAGGGTAGAAGCTCTACGCGAGAACAAACTTGTAGACTTCGATATGCGGCGCGGAGGTGAGTCCGAACCGTCTCGATGGAGCGGTTGAGAGAGCGAGCGATTTCCGGTGCGGTGGACCCGTTGGCAGCGAACCGAACGATCTGAGCCTGTGTGGGAGTCAGCTGGGCCAGCTTCGGCACGGTGGCGCGGCCCACCGGCGTGAGTATCGCCAGGGTCCGTGTAGTGGAGTGGTCCATGGGCTGAAATTCGACCATGTAGCCGGGTACCCAGGCGTCCCACTTTGTGGGCGGATGCGCCAGTTTGTGAATGTCACTGAGCTTGTCTAGGACCCGGGTCAGGGAAGGGGCCGCTTGCGCATTGCGGGACACCGATTGGATGGAATGATCACCGTTGATCATGACGAATAGCCGGTCACTTCTGTGGTCCGGCATTGTGATATCGTTGGCCAGAGAGGCCGAGAGTCGACGACGCATGCGTCGCATGGCTGGGCGATTGGGACTGGTGGTCGTGCAGGTGGCCATGGCCATGACGGTGTCTCCTTCACACAGGAAGGTGAACCAGGACCGTGGATTGGTTCTGCTCTTCACAAAGCTCGTGAATGAGCCAGCAATGGCTGTGTCGGACTCTGCCAAGGCGTCGCGAACAAGGCTGCCGACGTTCTCGTTTCGTTCACCGTCCTGTACCCATTGACGGCACAAAGTGGGACGGCTCTGGATGGTTTGTACTTCGTGAATCCGGATGGGTCCCCACTCGGGCTCTTCATCTCGGATGGCTTGGCATGGACCGTTCGACGTTTCGGGTGTCATCGTATTCCCCCAGGGTGGACCCCTACAGACGCAACAACCACGCCAGCTTTCTCGCCGGATAGTCGGCCTTTGACTGTGCTCCTGTCCACAATTTCGTAATCAGCGCGAAAGCGCTGTCTGGAATAGTGGACAGGTTTCCGACCTGGGAAGAGCGTGTGGAAAACCGGTCACGACCCGTGTGTCTGGCCGGTTCATGCCTCCCACGGTAATGTCTGGTAGGGAGGAATACGCAATGCGGGTTGGTTTCACGGTCGTCTTGGTGTCACTTGGGTTGTCAGCCACGGCTTTCGCATCTCCGCGGTTGACCCACAGCGGTCGCGTGCTGGATGCGAATGGGGCCGGCGTCAACGGAAGCCACTCGGTGGTCGTCTCGCTGGAGGAAGAAGACGGCGATGTGCCCTTCACCGAGCCGCATACCGTCACCTTCGAGGATGGGTACTACGCGGTTGTTCTCGGCACGGTCAACGTGCTGGACGCAGGCGTGTTCGACGAACCGCTGGACGTTGTGGTGGCTGTCGACGGCCAGGAGCTAGGGCGCTCTCCGCTGACTGCCGTCCCTAAGGCGTTGTCGGTCGATGGTTTGGTTCGCGTGTCTGCGGCACCAACTGAATGCGGACTGGGGCAGACCGGCGCGCTGCGCTTCTCGAGCGGACGTTTGAGCGTGTGTGATGGGGTCGATTGGACGGGCATTACGGGGTCAAAACTGTTGAAGCCCATGACCTTGCTCGTCAACAATGACCTGACGGACGAGCACGGCAACTTCACGTTTTCGTCGACATCGGCCATTCGCTTTGACGCGGTCAACATCGCTGAAGGAAGTCATAGTCTCACCGCCGCGATCTACGGCAGTGATGGGACTGGAACCCCTGACTGGGCGGCTCAGTCTGCCACGTCAGATTCTCAGTGGTCGCTTGGCGAAGACTATGAAGACTGGGCATGGGAGTGGGAGTACCGTCATACCGGAGACACTGGATACGGGCGTATCTTGATGGCGACGTCCACTCTGTGGGCCAATCAACCGGGCTCGTGGTGCCCGCCCAGTAGTCCATCGGGAGTCATTACGGATGGGTGGATGATGTGCATGTACTGGGGTGCATCGCGGTTCTACTTTCACGGGACTGGAGGCAACGTCTCGTGGCCTTACGTCGGCTACCACTCGGACTGGAAGACGCTCCGTCTGCAGCGCGATGGTAGTTCGCTCGAGTTCTTCATCGATGGCGTAAGTCAGGGGGTGAAGACGGCTCCAAGCACCGGGCCAGACGTGGCGCGAACGCTCTACCTGTCGGGTTCTACGAATGGTGGACAGGGGTCATACAGTCCCGGGCAAATGCTCACAGAGCGCTCGCAGATGGACAACATTCGGTTCGGTCCGCGTTGACTGCTCGCGGGGTGACCTGCGGATTGGATCGGGGTGGCAG
Source organism: uncultured Pseudomonadota bacterium (assembly GCA_913061235.1). GTDB lineage: Bacteria > Myxococcota_A > UBA796 > UBA796 > CAJXTB01. The sequence continues at coordinate 9,026 of CAJXTB010000036.1, forward strand.
GCGACTCAGAATGACTGTGAGGCTTGGAACGGCACAGTGGGAATGAAGCCCGGTTTGTCAGGACTCAAGTGGCTTTTTCTTCCTAAATCTTCGCGCCTTCCCGCGTAAACAACGCTAATCCGGCGCGCATGAAAACTGAGAAATTGGCAGCGTTGGGCTGGCGCGAGTGGGTCCAGCTACCGTCCTTGGACGTGCCTTGGATCAAGGTGAAGGTCGACACTGGCGCGCGAACGTCGTCGTTGCATGCCTTTGGCCTGAAAGAGTTTGACCGCGATGGCCAGCGTTGGGTCCGATTCATCGTTCACCCTTGGCAGGGTTCGCGGGAGGGAGCGGTGACTGTAGAAGCTCCGCTTGTGGACAACCGTGCCGTCAAGAGCTCATCTGGCGTTGCTGAACCTCGTCCGGTCATCCGGGTGCCGCTGGGTATCTCTGGGGAAACCTTCGATATTGACGTCACTCTCACGCGGCGTGATGAGATGGGGTTCCGAATGTTGTTGGGTCGGGAGGCTCTGCGTGGTCGATACGTTGTAGACCCAGGGCGTTCCTATCTGGCCGCTGTTCCTCCACGTGAGGTGCGTCAACGCAACCGAGAGAAGGCATAGATGGCTAAACGAGCCCCCTTTGAGATTCATGACCTATCGGTGGCCCCGGGCACTCGTGGTGTGGTTCAACTGCCGTTGGCCAGCTTTCCCACTGGGACCCCTGTCACCTTGCCGGTCTCGGTGCTTCATGGCCGCCACAAAGGGCCTACTATCTGGCTCAGTGCCGCGATTCATGGAGACGAGATTGGTGGCGTGGCGATTATTCGAGGGGTGTTGGAGCGCATAAAGCCGAAGACCCTGCACGGAACCATCATCGCTGTTCCTGTGGTCAATGTGCATGGCTTCCTTGTTGGCGACCGGTACTTGCCAGACCGTCGGGACCTCAATCGCTCCTTTCCAGGCTCCGCCAAGGGGTCGTTGGCACGTCGCATCGCGTTTCTGCTCATGACTGAAGTGGTGTCACGCTGCTCGGTGGGGATTGACCTGCACACTGGTAGTGATGGGCGCTGCAACCTGCCTCAGATTCGCGCTGACCTGGAAGACGCGAAGACGCTGGAGCTGGCTACCGCGTTTGCGGCACCTGTCATGATGCACTCCAAAGTTCGCGAAGGCTCGTTGCGTGGGGCCGGTACCAAAGCGGGTGCGACCGTCCTGTTGTTCGAGGGGGGCGAGGCGCTGCGCTTCGACAAGCCATCCATCCGGGTTGGCGTCGCTGGCGTCCTTCGAGTTCTCGCGGCCCTCGGCATGACCGACCCCGAGCCTCCGGCCGACTCTCCCTCGCAGCTAAGTGCGGGCAGTAAGTGGGTTCGCGCGGCCCGTAGTGGCCTGGCGCTTGTCGACTGTTCCTTGGGTGACGTCGTCAAGAAGGGACAGATTTTGGGTCTGATTCACGACTCTATGGGACGGCGACTTGGCCGTCTCACAAGCTCGGTCGACGGTGTTGTCGTCGGCCTCAAGATGGAGCCGCTGGTCAATCGCGGCGATGCCATCATTCACATTGCGGCTATCGCCGTCCAGGAGACACCTTGAAACTTGCCATTCTCTCGCGAGGCCCCCGCAGCTACAGCACCCGCCGATTGCGCGAGGCCGCGGCGAACCGTGGGCATGTGGTCAAGGTGCTCAACACTCTACGCTTCGCGATTGACCTGACCGGTGACAAGCCGGCGCTTCAGTACCGCAGCAAGCAGCTGTCTCAGTATGACGCTATCTTGCCGCGAATCGGTGCCTCCATCACGTACTTCGGTACGGCGGTTGTGCGTCAGTTCGAGCAGATGGATGTGTACACGCCGAACACCGCCAACGGCATTGCCAACTCTCGGGATAAACTGCGTTCGCTGCAGATTTTGTCCCGTCACGACATCAAGATGCCCGCGTCGACTTTTGTGCGCGACCGTCAGGATGTGAAGGCCTCGATCGAGCGCGTTGGTGGCGCTCCCGTCATCATCAAGCTTCTCGAAGGCACACAGGGCATTGGCGTCATTCTGGCCCCGGATGCCAAGGTCGCTGAGTCCATTATCGAGACGCTGCAGAGCACCGGGACAAACGTTCTGCTTCAGCAGTTCATTGCCGAGAGTCGGGGCCGTGACATTCGAGCATTGGTCGTGGGTGACCGTGTGGTCGGCGCCATGCGTCGGACCGCTCAAGGTGACGAGTTCCGCAGCAATGTCCACCGTGGCGGCAAGGCGGAAGCGGTCACGTTGGACCCCGCGTTCGAGCGCAGTGCGGTGCGTGCGGCACAGATCATGGGCCTGCGCGTTGCTGGCGTAGACATGCTGGAAGGCAAAGACGGCCCGCTCATCTTGGAGGTCAACTCGTCTCCGGGTCTAGAGGGGATTGAAGGCGCTACTGGCTTGGACATCGCTGGCGCCATTATCGACCACATCGACAACCAAGTGGCCTTCCCAGAAATTGACGTTCGTCAACGTTTGACGGTCAGTACCGGCTACGGCGTGGCCGAGATTCACATCCACCACGACTCCCACATGGTCGGACAGACCATCGAGGGAACGGGACTGCGCGAGACCGACATCACGGTGTTGTCTCTCAATCGTGGAACCACCGTCATCCCCAACCCACGGGTCACACGGACGCTTGAGATCAACGACCGCCTTCTGTGCTTCGGCAAGCTGGAGTCGATGCGTGGTCTCATTCCCAAGCGAAAGAACCGCAATGCACGGGTCAAGGACCTGCCGGCCGAGCACGTAGAGCCGTCTGAAGAGTCAGCCACGTCACTGGGCTCCGACGTCGACTCCGACGAGACCACCTAGAGACCGCCGCGTGTGGTCATCCTCATCTCGCCGGCCCGCCATCGGGGTCGGTTCCATGTGTCGATGATTCGGCGCTAGCGAATGCCCAGTGCGGCGCCGGTCGTTCCGTCGTACGCAGCCCAGCGATTGCTCGTGCTGAACGTGCCGCAGCCACCTTGGTGGAACTCGGTGAGTCCGAAGAAGTCAGTGGGGATGGGGGAGACTGCGCCGACCTTGGTGTCACGCCACTGGTACGACATTCGGTAGTCGTTTGATGAGGTGTTGGTAGACAGGGGCTCGCCGGTCTGGAAGAAGCGTAGGTAGCTGTTCGGGTTGGCATCGCAGTTGGTGAAGGTCAGATTCGAGCCGTTGCTACGAATGCCTTGGGTTGCGCCCTGTACATTGGCGACGTTGGTCGGAATGAAGACCACGTTGACGAAGCGGCTGTTGGCGCTGGTCGTCACGTCGTGGACGTCGAACTGGGGCAGCTGTTCCATCAATGTTGTGAACTGGACGCCGTCGTTGCGTTCAATCCAGACGAGAACTTGTTCCATGTCCTCACGTAGGTCATCGGGGTCGAAGCCGAGCTGACCGAGGTCGTCTGGGTGGAAGAGGGTCCAGCCGCCGCCAGATGTCTCAGCATCACACCACACGCGGTACCAGCGCAGGTCGCTGTCTGGCACCAAGATGAAGGTCTCGCCGGTTGGCAGGTCACCGGCGGCACAGGTTGTCGGAGCGGTCAGCTGCACACCGGAGGCTGCGGTGTCCACATGCGTGTCGCTCTGGACGGACACGGTGACGTCGGGGCTGTCGTCAAAGCCGACTGCATCTGGACGGGGCGCTGTGGCCACAATGCTGGTGCCGCTTCCCGAGACCATCCAAGCCCCGTCCACGGACCACGCGAACGCAAGGCTGTCGCCCTCTCGGTCAACAGCGCGAGCAGAGGCTTCGGTGTTTCCATTGAGGCCCACAACTGGCGTGTCAACCACGAGGTCGAGTAGGACCGGTGGGTGATTGGCCGATGCCTGGCGTGCCTGAACCGCGCCTTCAGCGACGTCTTCTACAGCGAAGACACCCTCACGTAACCGTGCGTTGACACGGATAGTAACGCCGTTCCCGACGAATCCGTCGCGCCCAACTCTTGCCGACCCGCCCACAGTAGCGCTGCTTGCGACGGTCACTCCAGAGCGTAGGATGGCCCCGTCGTCAACGGTGCTGCGAAAGCCGACAATACCGTTTGGCGAGACAATGCCGCGGACAGTGGCCTCGGCCCCGATTCGGCTGTTTCGTCCAATGAGAGCGTTTGAAACAACGGCGTCTCGCCCCAACTCCACGTGGCTGTGGAGCACTGTTGACGTGAGCGCAGCGCCCTCATGAACGGTGGCGAAGACCGAGAGTGTGGAGTCGGTAAGCCGTGTATCTGGGCCGAGCTGACCGCCTCGCAACACGATGGACCCATTGACGACCGAGCCGGAATCGAGGGTGACTCGTCTGCCGACTACACTGTCTGTGACCAGGACATTGTCAGCAAGCACAGCGCGAGCAGCGACCACTGAGTCGCCGGTGACGCGGGCGTTCAGGCCGAGCTGAGCGGTAGGGTGAACGCTCGCGGTGACGTCGACACAGGCATCTCCCCAACCGTCGTCGTTTGCGTCTGTTTGGTCGGCGTTGGTGAGACCAGGGCAGTTGTCCGATGCATCTGCGACGCCGTCGTCGTCCAAGTCACCGGGTGCGGCGAAGGCCACGGATAAGATCAACAACAGCATTGGTTCCCCCTCAACTCTGTAGAGGTCACACGTATCGTGTCTCATGAATATTGGCGTGGCTTCTGTAGGAGCTATTCGGACGAAAAGCCCTGAGATAGCCCCATAAAAGATGCTCTAACACTGCGTGTTTTCGATCCGAATGAGTGACTCATGGGAGACCGGTGACTTTAGAGCACTCGCCAAATCCAGAGAGAGTCAGTCCATCGCAGCTGGAGCGTGGGCGGCGTTCCCGAATGGTCCACGCGGTGACGGGTCTGACGGTCTTCGGCAGTCTGGCGTTCGCCGCGGTTGGTCTGTTCTCGGGCATTCATTGGCAGACCCCCATCTTTGGTGGCTACGCCCTGTTCTCCGTGATGCCCGCTGTTCTGCTTAGGCGTTCATGGTCCCTCAGTGTGGTGGCGTGGTGGCAGGCGGTGTCCATGCTGCTCTTCCTGCTGTTCCTGTCCGCGAACCCCGACTCCACCCGCACCTGGAGCGTTGCGTGGTGTGCGATTGTACCGTTCGTAGCCATGAGCGTGGCCGGCTCGCGAACCGCCTTCAAGGTCGCTGCGCTGACCATCCTTGTTCAGGTTGTTTGCCTGTTGATCTACTACTACGGTGTCACTGGGCCGGCGCCGCCACGAGTCGAGCTTCTACCCGTTGAGCTAGTGGATGCGACTTTGATGACCCTGGTCGTCACGTTCGTTGGTGGGGCCATCGAGCGAACCAAGCGCGAGGTGATGCAGCAGGTCCTGGACAGCAACTCGGCGCTTGTCACCGAGGTGGTTGAGCATCGCCAGACCCAAATCCGCCTTGAAGAGACGCAGGCAGACCTGATTCGGGTGGCCCGGGGTGCGGGTATGGCGGAGGTGGCCAGCGGCGTCCTGCACAATGTTGGCAATGCTCTAAACAGCGTTCGGACGTCCGCAAGTGTGGTGCGTGACGGCACGTTCTGGGAGGTGCACGCACGTGCGCTTGCGCGAGTCTCCAGCTTGCTCCGAGAGCGACGCCCAGCGCTGCTGGAGGCGGGGGAGGAACGTGTTGCGCAGCTGCCGTTGTACCTGGACCGATTGACTGAGCGCGGCTTCGCCAGCGTGGCGGGCATGCGCAATGAGCTGCAGCGGATGTCCGAACAGGTCGACCACATCTCGGCGGTCATCGCGCTTCAGGACGAGCACGCGCGGGCACAGAATGTGGTCACACGAGTCGATGTGCGCGAGGTCATCGACCAGGCCCTTCAGCTGGTGTGCGGAGAGGACCCACCCTTTGATGCCCGTGTGCGCTGCGGTGAGCTGGAGCCGTTGTGGACGGACCGGCATCAACTGCTTCAGATAGTGTTGAGCCTCTTGAACAATGCGAAGGACGAGCTGTCCTCTTTGCCTCCGGACCAGCGCCACTTGGCCATTGATGTCCATGCGACCAAGAGTATGGTGTGTTTAGAAGTCAGTGATTCTGGGGGTGGTGTGCGGGAAGACCTTCGCGAACAGATCTTCCAGCACGGCTTCTCTACCAAGGTGAAGGGCGGCGGTGTGGGCCTGCACATGAGTGCGTTGTCGGCGCGCGGGCTTGGCGGCGGCCTGGTGGTTGCTGACAGTGGCGCGTTCCCAGGGGCCACTCTGCGACTATCTCTCCCGGTCAGGTCACCCTAGTGCTGGCCGGAGCGATTTCGCTTGGCACTCGATTGCCGTGCTCTCATCAGGATTTTGGTCTCTGAGAGGCCTGCAGTCGGTGTCTTGGGCGTAGGAATGTTTGATCTGGGTGGGGTGCGGGACCGATGGTGGGGGAGCACCTTGTGCGTCAACTTGGAGTTTTTGTATGCGTCCCTTCTTTCGTCCTGTCCTGCTTGCTATCGCCGGCTGCGTCGCTCTGACCGCGTGCCCCGTGGCCGAGGATACCGGCTCGGACACGGGTACAGATACCGAGGTGGATACCTCGGAATCGGATACCGAAGTGGACACCGACCCGGACACCGAAGAGCCCGTTGTTGCCTTCTGGGAGCTGGCACCGACATGGACCACCCAGCTACGCGACAAGGCCGAAATCCCACGTATCTACCTGGACCATCGCGGCTGGGTTGTGGTGTATGAAGACAACGATGGCGAGCGCGGTGACGAGCTGTTCCACACGCGTGTCAGCCAGTTCAGTCCCGACCGCATCTTGCTCGCCAACCCGGAGAACTGGGACGCTCGCCAGGACCTGCATCTGGCCGTGTACGACGACCTAGGCGTTGGCAATGAGTTCGACCCAGCCGACCCGCTCATCATCGACATGGACGGAAACCCGATGGAGGCTGCGGTCAACCTGCACTTCATCAGCAGTACGACCGTCGAAGACTCCGAGTATTACTTCGACAACTGCACGATTGAGCAGTTCGAAAACAACCGGACCGACCTGCCCGTGGACTGTCGCTGCAACCTCGCACAGAACGGCGGCGGCCAGGCTGTTTGCTGGCCACCGGGTGTTGCGTACGACCAAGGATTTGAATGGGCTGAAGGTCCACGTATGGCTGACGTGAACAACCTGTCGCGTGAGGCAGGCGGCGGCTTCGTAGACCTGGACACACGTGAGTACGTGATGACCATGAACTGGAGTGATGCCACCTACACGCGCTCCGCAGGGGCCATCTGGGGTGTTGACGTGGACACTGGCGAGCGCCGGGTCATCTCTGGCGTCATCGACACGCCTACTGGCTACGTCACTGTTGGCACCGGCTACGACACGAACGTGACGTCCAGTGGTGTTCTTGTTCATACCGCGCCATTGCCGTACATTTTTGACGTTCAAATCGGCCCGGATGGATTCTGGTACGCCTACGCAGGTAGTGGTGGCGAAAACACTGAAATCATCCGCGTGGACCCGAGCACTGGCGACCGTACGCTGGTCTGGCACCGCGGTGTGGACGGCCTGTACGAAGACTTCGGCCAGTGCCGTCGCTTCCCAGATGAACCTGCGAACCTCACCTCCATTCAATACGTCTCAAAGTCCTTCACCATGGACCCAGACGGTAACTTCTACCTAGGCTACCGCGACTCGTTTATGGGCGATGGCATTGTGAAAATCGACGCTGACGGCTTGGACTGTACCCCCATCATGCGCATGCACGCGGATGACGAGCCTGACATTGGCGGCGGTGCCAGCTTCCAGTCGCAGCCTCCTGGCGGCATTGGTTGGGTCCAGCGTGCAGACGAAGACCCCGTCATCATGATGTTCACTACCCTGGGCAACCGCCTGTACTCGGTCGACCCGGACACCGGTTTCCGCGTTCTCGTGAGCTCGGTCGACGACCAAGTCGGCACGGGAATGACGGCCATTGGCATGAACTGGTTCATCTGGGACGAAGAGACAGACCTTCTGTTCACGGCCGGCGGCAACTCAGAGCTGTTCGTGGTCATCGACATGGACACGGGCGACCGGCAGAACATTCTGGAGATGAGCAGTGAGAGCCCTCTACTGCCGGGTGGATACCCCGTGGACCACCGCCACCTCGGCCCAACCAACGGCGGAACGTGGTCACACAGCATGTTCTACTGGCATCCAGACAACCGTGACCACGTCGCATTCGCCGTCAATGGCATGTCGATGAACGTGTACGAGATTCACACGGGCAACAACTACACCTTCTCAATGTAGGTGTAGGAAGCGCACAGGTATGGGGGCCTGGTCGGACAGGCCCTCCTCTGCCGGCTGCCAGGGCGCCCGCGAGCACATGGACCCTGGGAGCGTCGACGATGCCCGGCCCGCGCCGCGGCCGGCCGAGCCCCGCCCGACAGCCTCGCCGTACCCGCCTGAGTCACAGCATCCCGCTGTGGGGAACGGCATCCGGCATGAGGAGTACGACCATCCCGAGCCTAGGGGCGTCTTCGCACTTCAGCTGTGGCTGCAATTGCCTCCCGAGCGGGAGAACGCCGCCACGTCCTACCAAGTCGAGGACGTAGAACACCGACCGGTAGTCGGGCCAGTCCGCATTCTTACGGGAAAAACCGGCGACGTAGCCAGCCCGTTGCGACTGCCCTACGACCTCAACTACCTTTTGGGTACAGCTCGAAGCCCAACGATGCCCCAAAGAAAAATGCCCCTCCGAACCGAAATTCGAAGGGGCAATCTAGTGGCGGTCGTGGTGACGGGGTTCGAACCTACTACCCCCTGCTCCCGAATCAGGTGCGCTCCAGCGCAAGTCCTCGCTCAGCCCCCACCTCGCGCAACTCTTGTGTCCTCAGCTTGGGTTCCCGAACAGGCCCGACGCGGACGCCACCTGTGGGACGCCAGTAGCAACACAGATGACGCACCCTACAGCGCGCTTCAAGGATGTCCTGCAAACCCCGGTCTTTCGGGTCAGGGTACAACCGCGCCAGTTTACCAGCGGGTTGTGCCGTCATTGGCGGAGAAACTTCAGACTGGATGATCCCCGTACATCCGCGTTTATGCGGCGCACGTAAGGTAGGCCCAAACCCCGCAAAATCTTCCAAATATTGCCGTTAGTGGCTAGGTTGAAGTTCCGGAGCGTCCATGAAAACATCCCTACTACGGTGCGCTGCACTGACGATAGCTGTGAGTTGCACCCCGGCAGAAGAACCGGACATCGATCTGGGCGCGGACCCAGATGGAGATGGCCTCTCCACTGGAGAAGAGCTCGCTGGGTACGAGATTCTCATCGATGAGACCGGCGTGTGGGACCGCGTCAACGGCCGGGTTGATGATCCGAGGTCGGTGGTGCACGTCACCTCGGACCCGTTGGTTGCCGACACGGACGGCGACGGCCTGACTGACCTTGAAGAGCGCGCCTGGGCCACGGACGCGTCTCGCGCAGACACCGATGGCGACGGCCTTTCTGACATCGACGAGCTGAGGCGATGGGAGACCAGCCCCACGTCCGTGGATACGGATGGAGACGCAACCGGCGGTACCAACAGCGGCACAACGTCTCCCTTGCCGGCCTTGTTCGACGGCGCTGAGCTGCAGCTGGAGCTGGTGGACGGCCTGTGGCAAGCCGGTCCGCTAGCCACGTCGCCAATCCTCGTAGATACCGACGGCGACGGCGCCTCCGACTACTACGAGCACATCTCACCGACCCGAAGCGGAGTGATTCCGGACCGCCCTCGGTTCGACATCAACGTCACCCCCGGCACCACCATCGCGCTCGATCTGAATGTAGAATGGGGCGAGGGCCTTGAGAACAGCCAGTCGTACCAGACGACCCAGTTTGATTCGGCGCGGGACTCGGAGACCAAGTTCACCAGCGCCGTGGGCGGCTTTCACGCGAGCATGGAGGAGTGGATTGGCTTGAAGGTCGGCGTCAGCGCTGAGGTCGGACTCACCGGCATGTCAGCCACCGTCGACACCACGGTCTACGGCGGCATCGACGTCACCGCTGGTGCGCACGGCACGGCCACCACCGGCACGGGGGAGTCGGGTCGTCGGGAATCCAGACGAACCATGGCCCAGGTTCGCGACGCAGGCAGAACCCGCAATCAGCGTGTGTCCGGCGGGCGAATTGCAGCCACCTTCGATGTCGTGAACACCGGAAACCTGGCCTTCACCCTCACAGATCTGTCCCTTGGCGTCACCCGCTGGGACACCAACACCCGAAGCACCAAGCCGCTCACCACCATGCAGGCGGGCAACGCCCAGGCCACGCTGGCGCCCGGCGAGCGCACCACCGTGTTCTTTGAAGACGACGACCTACCTGCCGATCGGGTGATGGACGTCATGGCGGACCCGAGCAGCCTGTCCTTCACACCGGTCGCCTTTGGCATCGAGCGCAGCGAAGGCGTGGACTTGGACTTCGTCGATGAAGACATCCTGCTTCGAACGGCCCATGTGGTGATCTCATACGCAGACGGCACCTCGGACGTATTCGACCGCGCAAGCGACATTCGCCGGGATGCCTTGGGCAATCCCATTGGCCTGACTATCCGAGAAGTGCTGGCGGAAGCTGGCGTTCCAGCAGAGTCCCGAGACACGCCGTCGGGCGTGATTGTGTACGACATCAACGGAATCCCGAGCACCGAGTACACGGAGGATCCGGAGCCGCTGCCGTACGCAGTGGAGGAGCGCTGGCTGGAGACGGGATGGTTCGTGTTGCTTCATCGGGACGGCCGAAACGGCGAGCTGCCGGATGACCGACTCGACACACCACTGCGGGCCGGAGACCAGGCAACCCTCGTGCAGATCACGGACCTAGACCGCGATGGCCTCACCTCCTGGCACGAAGCCCAATACGGAACCTCTGACCTAGCCATCGACTCGGATGGTGACGGCCACAGTGACGTGGAGGAGCTGTTCGTCGAGCACCTCATTGGCGAGGACCCGGACAACCCAGGCACCCTCATCTACGGCCACTCGGACCCGGCTGCCGTGGACGCCGATGGTGATGGCCTCAGCGACGATGAAGAGCTGAACTGGTGCTTGCCCTTCTTTTTTGGCTTGGAGTTCTGCCTCAACCCGCTCGATGCGGACACCGACGGAGATGGAATCGATGACTTCACCGAAGTTCGCGACTGGATCGAGTCGCCGTGGGACGCCGTCAATGTGAACTTCATCACCCCGCCGAGCGCCGAGTGCGTCTACACGCGTGTCACCCAGCACGTGAATGGGGTGGAATTCGAGTGCCGCCACACCCAGCTCATCATCTCCGACCCGGGCTTTGACCTCGTCGAAGTACGGACCCTTTTCGGCCGACGTCCCTGGCTCGAGTTCGTGCCAATGTACGGGCTTTGGTTGGACGTTCCAGGGTCTGAAATTTCTGTGGAGTACGCTCCGATGGATGTGTCTGTGACGGGGTTGTTGACGGTTGAGGACCTGCTGACTCCGGAGCATCTCGCCATCATGCGCGCCCCGCAGAGTTGTGAGCAAACCGGCTACGTGTCCGTGACTGCGGTGGACTACACCGGCCTCACTACCCAGCTCAACTGTAGTTGGGGAGGTGTCTGGTGAGGCGTTTCATACTTCCGCTCGTGCTCCTGATGGCCTGTGATTCGGAGCCAGAGTTGGTGCCGGACCCGTCGCCCCAGTCTGACGAAGACAACGATGGACTGACCTACCAGGACGAAATCGCCGGGTGGACGCTGTCCATCAACACAACCGGCTACGCCCAGGACACCCACACCGCGCATGTTGTCAGTGACCCGAACAGCGCAGATGCGGACGGCGACGGGCTCACAGACGACCTGGAGCGCTTGTACAAGTCGGACCCCAATCGCGTCGATACAGACGGCGACGGCCTCTCCGACCTCGACGAAGCCATCCGATGGGGCACCAATCCCGCCCAAGCGGACACCGACGGCGACTCCCGCGGCTCCGACCCAGAGTTTCCAGCGCCACCGGATCGAGACCTCTTCGACGGTGGTGAGCTCCTGCTCGAAATGGTGGATGGCATCCAAGTGTCGGGCCTCGGCGCTACGAGTCCGCTCCTCGCAGACACCGATGGTGACGGCATGAGCGACTACGAAGAGCTCGTGCTCACTCAGCGCGACCCGGTCCTTGCCGAGCTACCGCAGATTCAGATCACGCCGACTCCGTTCTCCGCCCTCGATCTGACCCTAGACGTGGTCTACGCGTCGGGCTCCGGTGACACCACATCGCACAGCACCGACGTTTCCTGGGGTGCCAGCACGGACTGGGACCGATCCCAGTGGAAGACCATGTCGGGCTCCACCGACGTCTCCGTGCGCGTCGAGGCATCGGTCACGGGCGAGATCGGCACAAAGGCCGCGGGCTCCGCAGAAGTCGATGGCCGCGTCACCGTTCGCGCGAGCGGTTCGGTCGACTGGGGGCTGGACTCCAACCGCACCACATCCACGTCGATGTCCGCTGAGTTCGGCCGGTATCACCAACGCACCACGCAGGAAGAGCACACCGTCACGGGCGCGCAGGTGCAGATGCTCGTGGACGTCCAAAACACCGGCACTCGCACGTACCTAGTGGAGGGCTTGGCCCTCGTCGTCTTCCGCTGGACCGGGGTCTCGTTGGAGCCGGTTGCGTACCTTCAGCCGGCGATTCCCCCGTTCACCCTCGGACCGGGAGAGTGGGCCAGCGGCTTGATCCTGCGCGATGACGGGGCCAACCCACAGACGGTTGCTGCGCTCATGCGACAGCCCAACCGCATCGTGATTGGCACCACCAGTCTCGACCTCATTGACCAGTCCGGCGACGACTTCGCCTACGTGCAAGAGACCGTGTACGAGCGCACTAGCGGCATCTCAGTGGAGCTTCCAGACGCAACCATTGGCGTCGACATCGCGTCCAGCGTTGAGCGCAACGAAGACGGCACCGCAGCCGGCGTACACATTGGTCGGGTGCTCGACACCGCTGATGTTGGCTGGGAGCCCATTGTCGCTACGAACCCGTTCAGCGGTAACTCAGAGACCTTGCTCTCCATTGAGGGCGTGGCTCCTGAGTACCATCCCACCGTTCCGGACCCGACCCTGTGGGAAGGTCTCGACGAGGTTGGCTACACGGCCACAACGGGACCGGGCGCCAGGCTCATCCGCGGCAACTGGTACTTCCTCATCGACCGGTTCGACCCAGCCGCTGAGGACGAAGACCAGCTGCTTCCGATCTGGGACACCGCGGTCTACCCAGGGGATGCCGCTCAAGTGGTGTACGCCGTCGACCACGACCAAGACGGCCTCATTGCTCGCGAGGAAGACCTGATTGGCTCATCCGACGACAGCATTGACTCGGACTACATTTCCTTCAGTCGCACGGATGGCCTGTCGGACTACTGGGAAGCACGCGAGGGCTGGGACGTCACCATCGAGGGACAAGAGCCGTACCACGTGTACTCGTCGCCCAACTCCATAGATGGGGACGGCGATGGCTTGTGGGACAACCGGGAGCTTGAGCTGGGAACGGACCCGATGCTCGCAGACACGGACGGCGACGGGTTTAGCGACCGTGGCGAGGCCACCGCCGAGGGCCTGGACCTGGACCCGCTTCGCGTAGATGAAGGCGGCCAGTTGACCGTCACGTGCGAGAACAAAGCTGGAGAATGGGGCACCTACGTGGTGCGCATTCACAGCACCATGGGCACGCCAAGCGGCAACTACATCTCCGGCGAGCCCTCGTGTTTCGAGGACGGCTTCTGCCACAACAATCGCGCGCGGGTCGAGGGCGGCGACGAGCTCCAGATCGTCATCGAGGCTTCCGAAACGTATCTGGAGTTCGAGTCGCTCGCGCCAGCGCGCATTGACTGGAGAGTGACGGTCCCGTCGGCGGTTGCTAGCGTTGGCACTCTCGTGTCCGTCGAGGGAATCTGCCCGCCTCCGTGAGGCGGGGGCCCACGACGTCGAGAACACCATGGACGAGGGCGGTACCCCGGTTTGGCGGAAGGAGTATTTGGGCGAGCTGTTCAGCAATGGCTACGTCAACGTGGTCCTGTGGTTTCCGCGTACTCGTGAGCTCGGTCGACGACCAAGTCGGCACGGGCATGCCGGCCATTGGCATGAACTGGTTCAGCTGGGACGAGGAGACAGACCTTCTGTTCACGGCGGGCGGCGGTGACGTTGCTGTCGTTGTCGCTGTCGTTGTCGAAGGTGGTGGGAAGCGCACAGGTATGGGGGCTTGGTCGGACAGGCGCTAGTCTGTCGGCGGCTCCACAACGACAGCGCGTCGGTAGCGGACTTCCCAGACGACGGGCTCGGGCAAGCGATGGCTGTTCAGGCTCTTTCGTACGCGAAGCTGGTCGCCATCTAGGATGTACTGCGTCGTCACTGCGCCCTCGGAGCGCTCAAACTGGACCGAGAGGCTGGAGGGTGTGGTGCTCATCTGGACATCCACCGGCTCGCCGTACCCGTCCAAGGTGGCGTGTCCGTCGGTGGTGCGGCGCATGACCTTGTCCTGCTTTTCGTCGCACCCCAAGGTCAGCTCGTCGTCGCTCAACGCAATGCCTAAGCGTCCGCAGTTGTAGATGACGCGCCGAACGGGGCGTCTTGCGAACTCTCGAAGCGCCCAGGGAAGACCGTTTATCGCTGACTGGACGGCGACTGCGTGTACGTCGGACAGCTCTTCGGCCGAGTGGTCGAGCTGGTAGCTGCCCGACACAGCGGGGTCTACGGCAAATGCGAGGCTAGCCATCAATACGAACATGCGTGTGGGTCCTTAGCCGCGTGTACGCCGTTGAACCCCGGTGGGTGACAACTCCGTCCGTTCCGCAGTCTAAATGGAACGGCTCAACGCTGGGCTGTCCGTTTCACGCTACTGAGCGATGCTCAGCGCGTCCAGGTCGAAACCACCGCTATTTCCAAGGTATTCGTTCATTCCGGTGTCACGAATCCGCACGAACACGGCGCGCTCGACGCCAATCGCACCTAGGTCAAAGGCATCTCCGCCAGCGGTCGACGGGTCTGTTGGGTCAATGCCGTTTTCCGGATGGCTGAGCACCGGATTGACACCGGCACACCCGGTGCCGTCGTCTGCACAGGGCCACTCGGTAAAGGTCTCGCCGTCTTCGCTCACACCGACAACGCCGTACTCGTTGAACCCGGTGAATGGATTTTCGAAGACCAGCAGATCGGCGCCGTCGCCATCTTCAATGATGCCGTCCATCTCCAGGACGATGCTGCCTTCGTTGCCGAGCGACAGAACGTGCAGCGAGCCGGCCCTCTCACCTGAGCCTTGCGGTGGACCTAGGACGATGTCGGGCAGGGCGTCTTGACCGAAACCGGCGTTGTCGCCGGGTTCGTACGACACAACACTCATGGCGAAGCTCGGGCCGGACGGTTCGCACGCCGTCAACATCAACCACATCCACAGCATCCAGTCACCCCACTGGCACCCGGCTAACGTGATGCCGCAACTCTGCCCCGGCGCGGTATGTTGCTGGTCTTGGGGGTGTGCGATGATGGTGATGTTGGCATTACTGATGAGTGGACTGGCATTTGCTCAAGATGACGACAACGACGGCGTCCTGAACGATGTCGACACCTGCCCGAACACCGCCGATGCCACCAATGCCGACGCCAACAGCGATGGGTGGGGCGATGCATGTGTCCACCCCACGGCCACAGTGGACGCGTCCGCCATTCTGGGGCTCGACGCGTACGTTGACGCTGGCGCCTATGTTGGAAGACACGCGCGAATTGGAGACTACGCCGGAGTCGGCGCCAACAGCGTCATTGCCGACGGCGCCACTATTCTATCGGGTGCAAATGCCCTAAATGGTGTGTTGATAGGCGAAGGCGTCATCCTTGGACGCGCCGCCGTTGTGGGAGCTGGAGCAACGCTAGGCGATGGCGTAATTGTTGGCCGAAAGGGGATTATTGCAGACAGCGCTGACCTCGGCGCGAATGCCGCCGTTGGCTACACAAGCCGTGTCGGTACCCAGGCCACGGTGGGCGACAACACCATGCTCGGCAACTTCGTTCTCATTGGCCCTGGCGCCGTGGTCGAGGCGTCGGCGGTCGCACGAAACGCGGTGGTGCGTGGAGATGTGGGCATTGGAAGCGTCATTGGCCCGGACAGCAAGGTGGATGCAGGAGCGACCGTTGGAGAAGACGTACGGCTTCGCAAGCGGGTCATTGTTGCTAGCGAAGCCGTGATTGCTGATGACGTCACCATTGGGCGTGACGTTAGCGTTGGGCGAAAAGCATCCATTGATACTGGCCTACGAGTCGCTGCAAACGCGGTTCTGGGAAGCGGCTCTGTCAGCAGCGCCCCGGTTGTCCGCGACCAGACCGTAGACGCCGTCTCTGTGTCCGGACGTGGCGTGTGGCACTGGCGTCGCTCATCAGACCCGGCTGGAACCTTGCAAGTCGTCGGCAACGGCACACAGGAAGCGGCAGCCCGGGCAGAGTTCAGCGCGCTCGACATCACCCACCACTACGGGGACTACGTCAGCCGGCCAGTGAGCGAGCCTGCGGTGATTGGGGCCTGGGTGGCGTCACTCCATACGGCTGGCTCGACCGCCACTGTGTTGCTCGGAGACCCACTGTGGATTGACCCGAACGAGCATGCCTTCATGCTCGGCCTCATTGACCAGCGACTGCTCAACTACAACGCAGCCCGTCCGTCAAACGAGCAGTTCGACGGCATTCACCTGGACATCGAGCCGCAAGCCGATGCCACGTGGGCCAGCGCGACCGCCGAAGACAAGCGCCTGCGGGTGTTGGCGCTGTACGAGTCCCTACGCGTCGTCCGCGAACACCTCGACAACAACGGCGGCAGCGGCCTGACCATTTTTGCCGACCTGCCTGTGTGGTTCGACAACCTGCCTCCAGCACTCGGCGGCACCGGCACCATTGGGTGGGAGAGCGAAGCCGAACGCGTCGCTTGGTACGCAACCCTGCCTGTAGATGGCATCAGCATGATGGCCTACCAACGGTCGAGCTTGGGCAGCATTGTCGGTGGTGTCGAGACGGAAGACCGCTTGTTCCGTGGCGAGCTGCGCGTTGGAATTGAACAGGACGGCTACACCTTTGCCGACAACACCGCGTTCTTCGGTATGGCCGACCAGCTGGAAGCGGCTGGGTACGTGGTGGACCTGCATGCATACTCGGACTTCTCGGCGCTGTAGTCAGACCGGCGAGATGGACGCTATACCCGGCGCCACTCTCTCTCGTTCTGCCGAGGCCCCATGCGCACACTCCTTCTCTCCGTCGTTCTGCTAGCCGCCTGCAACGGAGAAGGGGACGTCTCCGATGATGCAGTCGACGCCGACAGCGACGGTTTTGTGGCTGCGGATGACTGTGACGACGCCAACGCGGAGGTCAACCCCGACGCCACAGAGGTGTGCAACGGTGTAGACGACGACTGCAACGACGTCGTAGATGACGATGCTTTTGACGCGACCGCCTTCTACGAAGACGCCGACGCCGACCGCTTCGGCGGCTCCACAACCGTGACTGCCTGTGAAGCCCCGAATGGCTATGTCTCAGACGACGGCGACTGCGACGACTCGAATGGTGACATCAATCCCGGAGCCGATGAGCTGTGTGACAGTGCGGACCTGGACTGTGACGGCAATGCAATTGCTGGAGCCACAGACACCACCTCATTCTATGCAGACTCCGACAGTGACGGCTTCGGTGACCCCAACGACAGCCAGGAGGCGTGCAGCGCACCAACGGGCTTCGTGACGGACGACACGGACTGTGACGACACCGACCCACTGCTCAATCCCAACACTGAGTGGTACCCGGATATGGACCGGGATGGGTTCGGAAATGAGAACTCCACCCCAACGTTATCGTGCGAGCGGCTCGTGTCCGCGTCCACCGACAACACCGACTGCAATGACCTGAACAATCAGGTCAATCCAGGTGAGCAGGAGGTCTGTGACAACGCCGACAACGACTGTGATGGCTTCGCAGATGACCTGTTCTGCGTGCTGTACGAGGGCACGTGGGAAGGGGGCTTTCAGCTCGGTGCCGTGGAAGCTGCGGGCTCGATTGTGGTCAACAATATGCAGTGTACCGGCGGACAGATGGCCTTGGTCGTGGACCTTGACGCAGACCCCGTCGTTCAGGGCACAGCCTCGTGTACGTACAGCGGGGGACTGGGTGGATTCGGCGCAACCCAGACCGGTCTGTTCTCCGGAGAGGTGGGCCTAAACGGTGTAATCACTGGGCAATACACGCATGACTACGGTCGCAACCCGAGCGACACGTATGACTATGAGGTGGAGTTGGTGGGCTCGGTTGGCGCGCTCGTCGGCGACGGTGGCTACCGCCCGAGCTCATTCTCAGCAGTCGACTGGCAGGTGGACTTCAGCAGTACGCTGGACCAAGACTGAAGCGGTGAAACAGTCGACGGTTCTCGGGCGACTTGGCCGCCCGAGAACCGTTGAGCCTGTGTGGACTTACTGTTCTACACAGATCAAGGGCGTATCCGTGTCGTTGCACGTGTAGGAACCCCCTTCGAGAAAGCCGCTATCGCTGCCTGCGGTCCAGCCGACTCGTCCGCTGACGCTAGACGAATTCGTGGTCCAGTCGTTGCATTGGAAGTCTGTAAACGCCGTCCAGTTCCGGCGCATGCCGGTCCAGAAGTTGTCTCCCGCAGCTTCAATCGCGTTGTCCATGGGCCACGCTGTGTAAATGGCGTCTGCGTTGGTGGTGAACAACGCGGTGCCGTCGGCCAAGACGTACTCTTCGTCTGGATACAATACCCAGTCGGTCTGTCCAGCCGCCGCGTTGGCACAGTCGGCTTCTGCACAGGCGACACGGCCGCCTCCGACCAACAACGCCTTGTAGGTAGACCGAGTGTCCGGGTTGTTCTCGTCGGCATCGCACAGGGCATCGGCGCCTGTGGGGCCACCGAAGTCTGCGGGCACGTCCTCGGTCTTAAAGATTCGTAGAGAGCCGGTGTAGGGCGGTTCAGTGTCCGCGTCAGTGTCGGCTTCGGTTCCAATGTCCGTGTCCGTTCCAATGTCCGTGTCGGTTCCACCGTCTGAATCGGTCTCAGTGTCCGAGTCTGTCCCATCCGTACAGCCCAACAGTAGCAACGCTACGACACACAATCCTCGCATCCTCATCTCCTCGGGGGACACTACACGAAGCGCGTGTTGAGCGCGTCTTCGGTCTCTTGAACGGTCGACAGCGATGACATCCTAGTGCGCTGCTTTGTCCGCTTTGTCCGCTGGTGCAGCGCGGGCGTGTGCCGAGCATCAGCCCCCGCAGGTGCTCTCTGACCGGGCCAGGTAGCCGTTGTTTGGCACGTCTAGACCGGCGCAGGAGTGGTCGCGCAGGGTGGCGTCGTCCCCAATGGTGACCGAGGGGTTCACCGTGCTGTTGCGGCCCAGCCGTACGTTGTTGCCCAGGGTACCGTTGGCGAGCACGGTCGCGTTCTTGCGAATGCGGAGCTGTCCAAGGCCGGTGACGTCGTCGTGCAGGTGAACTTCAGGTCCGACTACGGCGGGTCCGACCAGCTCGACTCGGTTGTCGAGAGTCGCACTTCGGGCAATGACGACAGTGTTGGTCAGGCCGAGCTCAGCGTCGGCGCCAATCTGGCCCAAGTTGCCGACAATGGCGAAGGGGCCGAGCTGAGTTCGGGCGCCGATCTGGGCGGCGTACCCCACGAACACGTCGTTTTGGAGAATGGCATCTGCGCTCACGGTGGATGAGCGCGCGAGCACCGAGTCTACGCCAATGGACGCGTCAGCCCCGACCGTGGCGTTTCGCCCAATGATGACGCCACTCTGGACGTGTGCGCCGGCGCCGATGGTGGCTCGTGGGGCGATAACGGAGTCGGGACCAATGATGGACCAAGCGCCGAGGGAGACAGTGTCGTCCACCGTGGCGTTGGGGTGAAGGCAGACAGTGACGCCGTCTCGCTGTAGTTCAGGGTGTAGTGCAGGACACGACGGCTCAAAAGCACCAATAGAGCCGGGTCCGCCGAATACGCCCATGTCGTTTCGACTACCGTCGGTGTCGTTGTAGGTCGCGTTTGGGTGGCCGGCGTTGATGGCCGGAGAGCCGGAACTCAACGTGTAGTCAAGGTTGGCGGCGTCTACAAACAGTGGGTCGAACGTTGCGTTTCCTGTACCAGCCGGCGGGCCCGAAGAGTGGATGGTGGAGTACTCGAATGGGAAGCCGGCGTTCGCCACGGCGTTGCGTACAATGCCGTTTCGAAAGACGGAGGCCGAGTTTGTTCGGTTGTTGTAGGCGATGGTTCCGGAGTAGCTCTCACCGAAGTCGACGACACAGTTCTCGAATACGACCTGAAAGTTCGTATTGTTCTTGTAGATGATCGACTTTGCTCCGGCGCTCTCGAGTCGAAACGCGACGTTGTTCATCAGCAGGCTTCCGCTGATTGTGTCGTAGCCGCTTGCCTCTGAGATGGTGGTGTACGCGTAGTTCCCGCCCTCTCCTCCGCGCACTGTGTGCTCGATGGTCATTCCGCTGAGCGTGGCGTTGTAGCTCCCCGAGGTCATGGCGAGCGCACCGGTACGTGAGGCCGAAGCGGCACTGGCAGGCGGATGCACGAAGACCACTGAGGCGCCGTCGCCCACGATGTCGATCGACTTGTTGATGTGAAGCACGCCTCTGTAGATGCCCCCGACAGCATCTGACCACTCTTCGTACGTTCCCGCGCGCACCTCGATGGTGTCTCCGTTGGATGCGGCATCAATCGCGGCCTGAATGGAGGTATGGTCGCCCCCGCCAGCGGCATCCACGGTCAGAGTCGCGGCGTTGGCGGTGCCGAAGAGCGAGAGCAGAAGCGTGGCTGCGTACATGAGGTCCCCGAAGTGTGCGTCTAGTCGTAGATGGTAACACCGAACCGCTAGTACCTAGCGTGGGGGATTTACCTGCGATGCGCGCCGCGTGCGCCTCCTGGTGCAGTTCTGTCCCAGGTGTCACGGACGGATTGTCGGCCTAGGTCCTGTAGGGGTGGGGCACGAGCAGACCTCATCGCTTTCCCGCAGTCTTTCACTGTTGCGTGGCACGGGGCTCATGTACGCTTGAGGTCCAACCGCGGGCGGTACCATGCGTTCAGTTTTCTTGGCAGTGATTCTTAGTTGTGCGTCGGTGGCCCAAGCCACACCGTTCACTTTCTCCAACTCAGGACGCGTGTCTGACTCGGCCGGCGCTGCGATTAATGGACCTGAGCAACTGACGTTTGAGATCTACTCGATGCCCACGGGTGGCTCTCCGGAGTGGTCGGAGCTTCAGTCAGTGGTTCTGGCCAACGGGTACTATTCAGTAAAGCTTGGCTCTATTGTGGCGTTTGATGAGGATTTATTCTCGACAGGGCCATGGTTCCTTCAGGTGACGAGTGGAAGTGCTGGAGTTCTTGGTGGGCGAACGGAGATATTGCCGGTTCCAATGGCTCGAACCGCCCAGAGCACGGAGATTCTCGATTCCGCTCCTGTCGCATGCGACGACCCGAGTCACTACGGCCGACTCTACTTCGACACAACCACAAGCAAGTTCCGGGGATGTGACGCAGGCGGGTGGGGCTCACTCGGCGGCGGAGGCACCGACATTCCAGTCAACGGTACGGGTACGCAGGTCAACCCCGGCCAGTCTTGCCTGGACATCCACACGAATCATCCGTCTCTTGGCGACGGGGTCTACTACATTGACCCCGACGGAGATGGACAGACCGTCCCGGTACGCTGCGACATGACTCGGGCGGGTGGTGGCTGGACCTTCGCGATTAAGGCCTGGTATCAATCGGGCATCTTCGGACAGACCGGTGCTGTCGGGGGTGTCGTAGATGCCCTGTCACTGAAGGGGAATGGCTACCGCATCTCCGACGACGTCATTCGTGATGTCATTGGCGACCGTGGCAACTTCGACGTCCTATACGACCAGGCCGGCTTTCAGTCCGCAGAATCAACCGGCAACTACGAGTACTCCACGATGGAGAACTACACGGCCTACTACCGGTCTGATTCGTTGGTTTCGCACTCCAGTACGCCGGTCACACACACTGCCTACCGAGTCTCCGACAACGTTGCCATCTGGGAGGGTGAGCTGGGGTGTGGAACAGCGGGGGGTGTCCACGGCAGCGGCAAGGGCATCAACTGTGACTACGTCGTGCGTGGTGTGAACCCCTACGGCGGTCCCAACTGCGATGTAAACCTAGGAATCGCGGTGGGTGGCGGGGCCGGTGAGCACCAGTGGTACATGGGCCAACACAACTCTGACACCTACCATTACCTGTGCAATGGCTCCCAACATTCCTCTAGCTACCCGGTGAATCATCGTTGGTGGTTCCGTGAACATGCCGACCCACGCAGCGCCGGCAGCACCATTGGTACCCAGAGCGACCCCGGTCGTACCTGCAAAGACATTCATGCTCAAGACGCCACTCTACCTGACGGGATTTACTGGATTGACCCGGACGAGAATGGCTCGGCCTTACAGGTTCAGTGCAACATGACCTACAACGGTGGGGGCTGGACCCTTGGTGTGAAGTCGTACTACTCGGGGGCTGGCGTTCACAACGTGAGTACGGCCGTTGGTGATGTCACCAACGCGCTCACCATCAACAACGGTGGCTACAAGCTCTCAGACGCGGACATCAATCTCGTCATCGGACCGAGCGAGAACTTCGACGTTCTGGCCACGCAGTCCGGCTTTCAATCTGCGCAATCGTCTGGCAATCTCGAATACGTCGTGCTCGGTAACTACACAGGCCCCTTCCGCTTCGACATCCGCATGCCTGAGTCGCTCACGACCACCACCATGACGTCGTACCGTATCTCCGACGATGCTGTGGCATGGTCGGGAAATATGCCCTGCGGAACCGTGGATACCGGTCGTCGAGGCATTAGCTGTGAGCGTGCTTCTGGAGACCCCGGAGCACCTCAAGGCGGTCCTGGTTGCAACATCAATATCGGCACTCGGTCGAGTACCGGAACCTCCTATTTTGTGATGTCCAACTCCAACACAGACACCTACCTGTACATGTGCAATGGCGGGCAGCACAGCTCCAGCTATGCGAACACCCATCAGTGGTGGTTCCGCGAGCGGAACTAGTCGGCATCGCGTTCAAGGTACCGCCAAATAGCAGTGCGACGGTACCTTCTCGGCGGTCTATTGAGGTCGGCTGTTCATCACTGGGTTCGACGGAGCGCTCGCACTCTCGCTGGACCTAGAGGGGGGACGATTCGGGAGAATCGTATTGACCTATTCCGCGCCTCCCCAGATGCGTACGCCTTCGAAGCGGATCTGGACAATGTTGAAATCAGAGTAGATTCCCAGCTCACCGTTGCTCCGGTAGTCCACGTTGCACACGCGGTTGCGCACGCTCGACGTGGCGTGGCACGGGGTTTCTGTGTAGCGGCTGGTCGCTGGGACACAGCCAGCAGGCAGAGTGAGGGTCGCGGCGGGCCAGCCTGAAGCGAGGTCTGTGTGATTGATGCGTCCGCGAAACTCAATCCAGTCGCCGCTGCGGCGGCACTTTGCACCGCTTGACGTCCAGCCGGAGGGTACCGAAAAGCTGTGCCACTCGCCATGGATGTTCGAATCCGCAGGGAACCACAGGCCGGTGTCCTTGTAGACGTAGGTCGCGCCCTCGTAGTGATTGAGTTCTTGGTCGTACGCCTGTGCGGTGAAGAACGGCTGTGACGCCCCGGCCTCGTTGAAGTGCAGCAACGCTCGGCCGCCGCCATTGACTTGGATGAACCGAACGACCTGGCCGGGAACGCCGCCCGCTAGGCCCATGATTTCGATCAACCCGGTCCCGGGCTCTAGCTGAACGGTCGAAATACCCGCTACGTCTACGTTGCTGTGTACGCCGGGGCCGAGATGGAGCAGCCCGTTGCCGTCGTGGGCATCCAGCACGTCGATACGGGCCTCTAGGACATCTGCCCTTGTGTCGAGTCCGTCTGCCCTTGTGTCGAGTCCGTCTGCCCTTGTGTCGAGTCCGTCTGCCCTGCCATCGAGTACATCTGCGGCCGCTGATGTCTCGGCTCGGTAGGCGTAGGGGACCGGCAAGATGGCTGTACGTGGGGTCAGCTCGCTTCCGCCTTCGATTGTGACGCCGAGCGATAGGTCTCGTCCGTCGAACCAAGCGGGGTTGAGCGTGGCGATAGAGCCCAAAGAGACCGCGTAGTAGCCGTCGGAAAGCTCCACGTTGGGGTGAATCTCGGTGGTGAGCGTGTTCCCGCTTGGCTCTTCGACCAAGCGTAGGGTGACGTCGAGGGTTCCGTTTATCGGGGTCCCGTCGGCGTCTGTGACCCGTCCTTGGTGGGTGTACTCAAGAGGCAGGGCTGCGGCGCTTGTTGCAGTTAGCAGGCCGATCAGGGTCATTACAATTCGCATGGGTACTCCGTGCCTTAGGGTACCACTGTGACCGTCGATTGTCGGATGTTCGCGTCAGTCATCGACCGATGGCGTCGCCGGCTCAGGTCTCTATTGGGGTTCGCTGACAAGGGTGATGAGCGCCGCCAATCGTTCTGCCCAGCGGTCGAGGTCGAAGTTCTGTGGGTCGTCGTGGGCGTCGGGAATACCGTCGTCTACCGCGCTGTGAAATGCGGGAATGAGCCACTGACCTTTTCGCACGCTCGCAGCGATGTATAGCAGCGCCAAGCGGTCGAGCTGGGCATCGGTGAAGCCAACGTCGGGAGCGATAGCGTCGTTGCGTGCGCCGCCGTTTGGGTCTCGTCGTCGTGGCTGAATGAGCTCGATGTGAAGCATGAGTCCGCCTTGGCGGTCCAGATGGTCGCGTTCGAACTTGGTTGCCCAGTTGCTTGGCTCAGAGAACGGTCGGGTAGTGATGGACTGTCCGACTCGGCTGACAAAGACATGGGCAATGGGACGGCCGGCCCATCGAGTGAGGTCGTTGCCACGCCATTCTGCAGAGTCGATGCCGTCGGGGAACGGGCCGTTCATGTCAGGGATGGGCGTGCTGGTGTCGTGAATGACGAAATACCGTGCGGAAGCCGCATCTGGCGCGTTGTTCCGTGCGGTGCAGAGCGGGTCTGCAATGGGGCCACCAATGTCATTGGGGTGGATGCCCGCCGCTTGAATGTACGCCGTGAAGCTCTCCGGCTGAACGGCTGTCGGTTGTCCAACGAGTGTCTGCAGAGGCTCGGGTAGTCGAGGGTGCACGGGCCCAAGATGCCCCCACTGTCGGACGTCTCGAAGCAGGCAGGCCGCCTGCTCGGTTGGCGTTCCAACGAACTGCTGCTGCGCGTCGTCGAACGCACAGGGTGCCGCTGATGCGAGGGCAAGCCACAATGCAAGCACAGGTTCTCCGTTTGAACGCTTCAGACGTACCGCGCTCGCTGACAGGCGGTTCAGGCGGGTAGGCCCAAACCTACGCTATCCGGGAAACATGTCCAACACCGAAACGCTCGGGGCTCATCGCACGAACGTCTTGGCCATGTTGCATCCGTCGTTGCCTGGGCCATCACGAGGTGATCTGTCGGGACAAGTGTCTGCGAGATGTCGCTGAGAAGGCGTGGTCCGCCAACATCCTGTGCGTGGACATCTCCTATTGCCGTGTGACCATCCCAGATGGCGTGTCTTCACAACTCGATGGCCAGTCCCCAGGGGTATACGCCGGGTATACGTGCTTGTGCCTGCCTCAGAGCTGCTTTACTCCCTAGGCCTACCCTGGGGAACACATGTCACGCTCGCTTCTACTCTGCGCCTTGCTTCACTCCACCGCCTTCGCCGCGGACTCCAACAACGACGGGTGCGAGGACCTCTACTTTGACGCCAACTCCGCCTGTGTTGCCGCCTCTGCTCAGCTAGGTGCAGGGGTCACTGTAGGCGCGGGGGCGGTCATCGGTGAACGTGCGATTGTAGGCGCTGACAGCGATATTGGCGCCAACGTGATTGTGAGCCGGACGGCAACAGTCGGGGAGCGGACGGTCCTTGGAGTGGACAGCGTTGTTGGGCGTGCGGCGTCGGTCGGGTCCGATGTAGACGCGGCTGTGGGCGGCCTCTCCGTTGGCTACGCGGCGTCGCTGGGGGACCGCTGCGTCGTCGGTAGCGACGTGACGCTTGGCAGCTTGGTCTCCGTGGGGGACGACTGCGGGCTGGGCGCGAACACGGTACTTGCCCGGTCGGTGACACTCGGGGATGACGCGGTGCTTGGCGCAGGTGTGGTGATTGGACCCGACGTGCTTGCAGGCGTCGACCTGGACCTTGGATACGGGGTGCGCGTCCGCAAGGGAACGACCTTCGGAAATGCAGTGAGCGTGGGTGCTGGCACGGCCATTGGTCGCAACAGTGAACTTGGCGATGGCGCCATGGTTGGAGTCGATGCGACGCTGCGGTCTATTGTTCAGGTGGGTGCCGGTGGGACGGTAGCCGATGACGTCTTGGTACCTCGCGGCACGGTAATCAACGGCGTGCCGTCAGATCCATGTGCTCAGGCGCTTGGCGTGTCGTGTGCGGAGCTAGAGTGGGACTACCTCAAAGCATCAAACACGGACGGAGGAGACAGCTTTGGCATTGAGGTCGCACTCTCGGGGGATACTCTCGCGGTGGGTGCGTTTGGTGAAGAAAGCTCGGCAACGGGTGTGAACGGAGACCAGACCTCGAACACGACGCATAACGGCGGTGCCGTGTACGTGTTCACGCGTAGTGGCGGTGTGTGGAGTCAGCAGGCCTACCTGAAGGCTTCGAACACCGAAGCATCGGACACCTTCGGCATTTCTGTGGCTCTGGATGGTGACACCCTCGCGGTAGGCGCACATACCGAGGACAGCGCCGCGACTGGAGTCGATGGAGACGACAGTTCGAATTCTGCCCCAAACAGCGGTGCCGTGTACGTGTTCACGCGCAGCGCAGGCGTCTGGAGCCAGCAGGCGTACGTGAAGGCTTCGAATACTGGAGCGAATGAGAATTTTGGCATATCAGTGGCATTGGCTGGTGACAATCTTGCCGTTGGCGCACACTACGAGGACAGTGCTGCGACGGGTGTCAATGGCGACCAGAGCTCGACCGGTGCCTACAGAAGCGGTGCCGTATACGTCTTCACCAGGAGCGGCGGCGCATGGAGCCAGCAGGCCTACGTGAAGGCATCCAACCCGGACGCGAGTGATCAGTTTGGCCGGAGGGTGGCACTCTCAGGCGACACTCTCGCGGTCGGAGCGCACGACGAGGATAGCTCGGCGACCGGCATCAATGTAGACCAGAGTTCGAACGGCGCCTCTAGAAGTGGCGCTGCGTACGTGTTTACGCGGACTGGAGGCGTGTGGAGCCAGCAGGCCTACCTCAAAGCATCGAACACCGAGACGAATGACCGCTTTGGTATTTCGATAGCGCTCTCTGGCGATACGCTGGCGGTGAGTGCAGATTCTGAGGATAGTTCGTCGACAGGCGTGAACGGAGACCAGAGTTCAAACGCTACACCGGGTAGCGGCGCTGTGTATGTGTTCACGCGAAGTGCGGGCGTGTGGAGTCAGCAGGCCTATTTGAAGGCGTCGAACACCGGCGATTTTGACCGCTTTGGCTATGGGCTAGCGCTGGCTGGCGACACGATGGTGGTAAGTGGGGACGCCGAGTCGAGCGCCGCGACAGGGGTCAATGGTGACCAGAGCTCCAATGGCGCCTCGCAGAGCGGCGCACTGTATCTGTTCACTCGCAGCGGAGGAGTGTGGAGCCAGCACGCATATCTTAAGGCTTCGAACACGGGTATTAATGACCGATTTGGCATCTCGGTAGCACTGTCTGGCGACACGCTCGTATCTGGGGCATACGCCGAGGCTAGCAGCGCGACCGGTATCAACGGTGATCAGTCCTCCAACGCGTCTGCAGGCGCCGGCGCTGTCTACGTCACCGCCGCTCCGTAGCATTCGGTACGGTGGACTCTCGGCGGAATCCTAGGGGTATGGCTGGGTAGGCATGCTTGTGCCAGCTTGATGTCTGCTTTGCTCCGTAAGCCTGCCCTTGGGGAATCCATGTCACGCTCGCTCTTGCTCGGGCTCTTGCTCCATTCCACGGCCTTCGCCGCCGACATCAACAACGATGGCTGCGAAGACGCTTACTTGGACGCGAACGCCGGGCAAGCAGCAGCGCTGCCACAGTGGTGCGGTACATGCTTGCTCCCTTTGGCGGCAGTCTACTCTGCCTCTGCGGGCCGCAGGCGAAGGCCACCGTCGGTCTTGAGCTCGAGCAGGCTGCCTCCCACGCCTACGAACAGGGCCAGACCGACAAGCACTACGCCACCCACGATTTGCTTGAGCCATTCCCCCGCGGGAATCATGTACACGATCTGTGGCGCAGCGATGATGAGGGCGTAGGGCAGGGCAACGGCACGCCAGGGCAGGTCGGTGCCGGCGCGGGCGTATAGGAACGGAATCGCAACGGCCTCGGCAAGGGCAACGCCGGCCACCACGAGTACGGCGAGTGGGCCGCTGATGATCAGTCCAGAAAAGGTCGCCAGTCCCAGGAGCAGCAGGCCAAGGGCAGCGAGGGGCATCATAGGCAGGCGGTATCTCATCGCGGAGAGGCCAAGCAGCAGGAGCGAGAGCACGCCCGTGACCAAGAGGACGAGCACTGGGTTGAGGGAGGGGAGGATGCGCGGCCAAGGCTCTGGAAGGGTCCAGATGACATCGTAGAATGCCGGGTTGTACGGCACCATAAGGGACATTGCGAGTAGGGTTGCGAGCGTCATTCCCAAGGCTCCTGCTACCACAATGGGCATCGGAGCGGGCGTGCTTGGCGCGGGCAGAGGGGGCGCCTTCCACCACAGGGCAGCAGCCCCCGCCATCAGCAGGGTGGCCACCCCAAGGGGCAGCGCAAAGGCCACACCTGGCATGATTTCGCCGGTGCGGCCGAAGACCTGCATAGCCGTGGAGGAGATGAGGGCTCCGCTGTTGATTGTGCCGTAGAACACAAGGAAACCGGCGTAGCGGAGCATGGGGCGGGCGCGCCCCAGGAGCACGGCAAGGGACGCGATATGGCCAACGGCCGCGAAGCCGTGGAAGCCGGCGATAACGGCCGCGGAGGTGGTGAGTAGATCGACCGGCATGACGTCTACGAGGGCTAGGGCGACGAGCAGGCCTAGGGTACCCACGATGGCCACGATCTGAGGCCCTATGAGTGCGGCAAGCAACGCACCTACGAGGGCGCCGATGATGATGGTGACACCTTGCAGGGAGTAGGGTGCGCTCGACAGGTCTAGGTCAAACGCCATGAACCGGTAGAAGAGCTGCGACCGGAAGCCGTACCAAGCCAAGCGCTCGAGCCCCGCTGCCAGAGGCACGAGCAGGATGGCGCCGAGCCATGTGGGCCACAGCGCGGTCTGTGGGGTGTCACTGTCCATGGGGCCTCCCGGCACGGAGCGGAGGCTATCCCAGGATTGTCACTCGGGTATGGGGCATCCGAGATGGTCACCGTAGCGTGCAGCACGCCGTCCCCATTGTGTGTGGGGCTCGAGCGTGCAGTGGAAGGCCGCGGAGGATGGCGTTCTCGCCGCAGAAGGCGGTGTCATCCTCCGTGGCCCAGCGTTTGGGACACCGCCATCCGTCCACCGCGAACACGGGCCACTATAGCTACGCCCAGGTCAGGTACCGGGCATCGCTACCAGGTTTCGCCTTGTTCGACAGCGCTGGCTGCTGCAATACGGACGCCGGCGGAGCTGGACCAACCTCCCGCCGCCATGCGGAGTGGCCAGCGAGCACGTCGTGGGTTTTGGTCAAGGTGCGCACGCGGTGGAGGAACCAGCGCCGCTAAACGCTCCACGAACTCGAGCGGTGTGAACGTGACGCCTGCAGTGCCATCCGACCACGGACGCTTGAAGGTCACCCGGATGAGGCCGGCCGGTGTCTCCGACCGTCGGGCTCGAGCCAGAGCCGGCCGAGCCAAATGCCGGCACAGGCGCTCGCGCCCTCCGGCGTCTCGACCGCCGACGGTCACCCCACCGTGCAGGGTGTAGGAACCGACGCGCGCGTCGCCCGCCCGCGACCGCGGACCGCCCTTGTATGGAGGCCGCCTGCATCAGCGGCAGCGCGTTGTCATCGTCGCTGTGCTCTTCCTCATCGTCGTCGGCACGGTGACCACCCACTGCCGAATCCCGACGTCGGGCAGGACCCGGTCCACCCAGTGCGCGGCCAGACTCGCCATTCTCCGCCCTCCGCCCGACGGGCAGAAGCCGCGTCCGCCGAACGAGAACAGGACCAGTCGGTGGTGTGGGGGCCACCCTACTCTCAACAGGGGGCTTCGAGCGGCCGGTTCGCTGTGGGATGAGTGAGGAGAAGCTGACGCCAGCCAGCACACACTGTGATTGGGTCTAGCGGTCTCGGACGTATGTGGATTGATACGTGCGAATCCTGTCTCTGGCTACATTGAGCTGTGCTGCTCGTGCGGTCAACGCTTCCTGGTCTTGCTCATTGCCTCCTACGTTCTTGTCGGGATGGCATTGCTGAATAGCCGTCCGGTGGCACGTTTCGATGTCATCCTTGTACGTCCACGGTGGACACCCAAGCGTGGCGAATGCGGCGTAGACATCAGGATGCTCGTTCCGGAGTCTGACCGCCGGTTCGACCAGATGCCGATTCCCTTTTCGGTTGTTCAGACTGTGCGTGGTGTATCCATGTTCCCGATGCCATTGGGGGGCAGGCTCCACGTTTACGTGGTTCCGTTCGAGACGCTTCTGCCACTCTTTCGCTGCACCGGTCAGGTAATCAAATGCACCGCGATAGTCACTCAAGACCTGCTCTATCGGCACCTCTGCCCAGATGATGCCCGTGCTGCGGACGACGAGTGCCCGGGTGATGCCTACACCGATTGCGTCAACCACCTCGTGAATCTCCAACACCTCCGAACGCTGCATGCCTTGCGCCTGGATGCGATGTGGTTGGGTAGCGATCAGGACTGAGTTGGCACCGATACGTGTTGCTCTCGGACTCAGAGACGTGTTCGTGGTTGTGAGTGGTGGAAGCTCCCGCATTGCGATGCACAGCGGGCAGAGTTCGTGTTCTCGACTGATGCCAAGGGGCGTGTCTCCCGGCTTCCATTCTAAAACGGCTCTGACCGTGACTTGTGCGTGACTGGCATGTTGCGACGTGGCAAGGACATCCGACTTGGCATCTGTCACAAACAGCTGTGCCACGAGTACATCATCAAGACGAAGGTCTACCGGCGTGTCGACAGCGGCGATGAGGCTTGGATCAATCGTGGCAGTATTCCACCTGGGCTGCCAAGTGACCCCACTGTGTGGACCGGTTCGCGAGCATCCACAGCGGTATTGGTCTTTGACGGTCAGACTGGTGCGCACGTTGAGCTGGTCCACGAGCTTGATTCGAGCGCTCACGCGTTGCTGGACTTCTTCGCTGTCCATTGGGCAAGGCAGTTCTTTCCGTTTGTGGGAAAAATGGTGGCTTCGTTCCTTCCCTTTGCGCACGTTCAGTGGCTCAGTACACGCTACACACACAGCGCCTCTCAGTGCGGCTCTCGGCTCCGAGATGTGGAGCACCTCTCCATTGACCAACGCGAATTGGATGGTCGAGCTCGCCGACAGATCCGCAGCCGCGGTCCCCCCACCGGTGGGTTCTTCGGATCGAGTCGATTCAGGAGAGACGGGTACAAGGTCGTTCATGGTGCCTCGGCGGTGGAAGAGGGGTGGAACGCGGCACGGAGGTGCTTTGTTCGGTAGAGAGGTGAACTTGCTCCCACTTTCACTAGCGGCGTCGTCCGGTTCTTGAGACCAAAAATTGTCCGACTTGAAAAAAAGCCCCATCAACCAGCATTGCTGAACCTGTGTTCAGGCCAGTTGGCTGCCCGAATCGCAACAGGAGCGTCTGGACAGGCACACCCATCCGCAATCCGCTACCCTCCCGCCCCTGCGACACCCCCTGAGCATGCATGAACCAATTCAGTGACAAGGTCTCCTTCATCTGGTCCGTCGCGGACCTGTTGCGCGGCGACTACAAGCAGTCCGAATACGGGCGGGTCATCCTGCCTTTGACCGTGCTTCGACGGCTTGATCAAGTACTGGCACCTACCCGCGAAGCGGTTCGCCTAGCGCAAGACAAGTTCGCAGACTCCCCGGATGCCCTGCGTGAGCGCATGCTCCTGCGCGCCTCGGACCAAGGCTTCTACAACGTAAACCTTCAGCGACACCCCCACACATCGATGTGCTGAACGCGTGACCCTCTTC
>CAJXTB010000037.1 GCA_913061235.1 uncultured Pseudomonadota bacterium
CCTCTCTATTCGTCGGCAGCGTCAGATGTGTATAAGAGACAGCCTTGGAGCGTATGGTCGGTGACGTCCCAACGGACGTGCGCGACGCGTTCGTTAGTGCACCCGTGGTGGGCGTTCGTCGTGCGGCTGTTGACGGGGGATTCGTCATTCGCAATGTGGTGGGTGTCGACCGCAGCCGCAATGCGGTCGGAGTCGCACTCGACATCTTTCCCGGCGACATGTTGCGGTTTCATATTCGCAACCCAGTGAGTGCGCGGGAGCAGCTCATCCAGCTCCTTGAGCCGGTGAATCGTGCGGCCGGCGCCGTCGTCATCTCCTGTATTGCGCGCGGCGAAGAGTTCTTTGGCGAGCGCAACCATGATGCAAATGTGGTCCACAGCGTCTTTCCAGACATGCCCTTCGGTGGCTTCTTCGCGAACGGTGAGCTGGGACCTGTCGCCGGACGCACGTGGACGCACGGCTACACGACGGTCCTCGGACTGTTCCGTGAAAAGACCCCGTCGAAGGGCTGATGCCAGTCCGTCAGTGAGCCGGAGCGGTTTCGTCTTCGTCGTTGCCCCACGGGCGTAGGGCCCACAGCTTCTGGGGAATACCGGTGGCGCCCATGGCGACCAAGACGGCACCCACGACGATTCCGATGGCGATGTCGATTCCCGCGCTCGCGAAGTAGTGCGCCACGCCGTTTTGGATGGGCTCGAGTAGGTGATGTACCCACTCGTACGCTGTGTGAATGCTGGACAACAAGATGTGCCCGCCGACCATGAGCATGGCCACGGTACCCACCCATGTGATGACTTTTAGGATGATGGGTGCGGCACGAACAATGAGCAGGCCGATGCTCTCTCGGGCGCCGCCTTTCTTGGCAAGCCACTCACCAAAGTCGTCGATCTTGACCAGACCGCCCACAATGCCGAAAACGCCGATCGTGATGATGATGCAGACTGCGTACAGCACCAGGACCTGCATGAGGAACGTCTCCTCGGCGACCTGTGACAGGGTCAACGCCACGATCTCGGCGGACAAGATCAAGTCGGTGCGAATCGCTCCCTTGACGCGCTTGTTCTCGAACTTAACGAGGTCTTTGGCACCTTTGCTGGCAGTAACGACCTTTTTCCCGTCTTTTTCGACGACTTTTCCGTGGGATCCAGGGGCGTCGTCGTGGTCGTCGGCATGGTCATGCGAGAAGGTGTGAACAACCTTATGAACGCCTTCGTACGCCAAAAACAAGCCACCGCACATGAGGATGGGAGTGATGGCCCAAGGCGCTACGGCGTTCAGGAGCAGGGCAGCCGGGGCCAGGATGATGGTCTTGTTGATCAACGAGCCGCGCGCGACCTTGAGGACGACGGGGATTTCCCGCTCCCGTGCAAAGCCTAGGGTCTGCTCGGCGGTGACAGCCATATCGTCGGTGACGAGTCCGGCGGACTTCTGGGTCGCTGAGACGGTCAGCGTGGCAACGTCATCCGCAATCGCGGCTACGTCGTCGAGTAGGGCCAACAGACCTGCACTGGGCATACAACCTCCGGCGGGCGTCCTAATGCATTCTTTGCGGTGCCGTCTCGTGGTCACCCGATGCAATAGACTGTTGCCGGTGATCGAATAGCTCGAGAGGGAACCTGCATGACTGACGAAGAAACCCAACCGACTAGCGGTGTCTGGCGCTGGTTTAAGAGGCTAGGGGCGGGCGCTGCAGTGACGGGTCTTCTCGGGGTCACTCTGATCGGCGGCGGCATTTGGTACTGGCGCCATCAAGTGAATGCGCGTCATGCACTGGCGGAGGCCGCGCAAGTCGACCGTGCGAATGAGGCGTTCTCGCCTGTGTTTGAGAAGTTTGCCGAAGCTCATCTGGAGCCCACGTACGACATCGACAAGACCATTCGAGTCATTCACGAGCTCGACCGCGCGCTCTCCCACAAGGATTCACTTGAGGGCTACCTGCAGGAGCTGGCCACCCAGGACTATCGGGACGTCGCCCCGGAGGTTTTAGACGCTCGCAAGGAGATCATGGAGGTCTTGCTGAAGCTGTACGCCAAACAGGTGGAGTCCGGCGATCAGCAGGCCATGTGGGAGATGACCAGTGAGCTTCTCCTGACAGCATTCAGCGTGGTGGATTTTGACGGTGGACTCGACGCCGTCGGCCCCACAGCCGGCCTGTCCATCGACCGCGAACAAGCGCAGGAACTGTTGCGGGACATGCGCCAAGAGCAGCACGACCACCGCGAGCTGGTGCGCGACATGGCGCAGCTGGAGACCGAGCTTCTCTCCGCCATGACCGACTATTCAGAGGTCTACTACCGGTATATGGATGAGTGGGATGACTTGTCGGTCATGCGCGACCGTGCGTATCTGGCAGCCCACAACCAAGACTGGGTCACAGTCGCAGATGCGGCGACCATCGCTGTCGAGAAGGCGCCGCAAGAGCGTGAAGCACACTTGTTGTTGGCCATGGCCAAGATTGAGCTGGGCGGTGCGGAGAGCGATGCAGAAATTCTCGGCCTGTTGTCCGACTACATCGAAGACCATCCAAGCAGCACAGCGCCCGCGTTTCAGCTGATGGGCATTCAGCACACCAACATGGGACGCACCGATGAAGCCCGGCTCGCGTTCCAGCAGTCGGCTGCCTACTACCCGCGCCAGGCGGAAGAGCTGACGGACATGCTCGACCCGTACACCATGCGGTCGTTCTTGCGAAAGTCCCGCGAGGGCGGGTTTATTTTGGAGTTGTACAAGAGCACCATGTTGGGTGCCGGGTACTGGAGTCCGGACCTTCAGCTCGCCGAGTTGTTGTTTGAATCTGGCGACATTGAAGCCGGCAAAGAAAAGGTCTTGGACCACTTCTCACGGCGTCGCAATCAGCAGCAATGGGACTTTGTGCTGAGCGACATCCAGTACTGCTACGATCTACTGGGTCCGCGGTTCTGGGAGATTTTCCCTGAGGACCACTACTTGGACTTGGAGATCTCAAACACGACCTTCGGCTCGAGGCTGTCTGTCGGTGTGAACAACCGAAGCGACAAGACCCTACGGAATGCGAGCCTGCTCTTGGCGCTGCAGTTCACGGATATGTACGCTACTGACTACGAAGTCATGGCCGCTGAACGTACGATTCCAGCCGTCCCTCCACATGAAATCACCGACTTTGGCAAGGTGGATGTTGAGCTGGACCTGTTTGGTGGCACCAAGACCGTGGACGACATCGTCCGCCACCGCGCAATCTTGATCACCAATGAGGCCGTTCTGTGGGTCGACACGGACGAGTACAAGATCGAGCGCGCTGAGGCTGAGCGCGAAGCACGCGTCGCGGGGGACGTCCCTGGTCGCCCCATCACTGTGGCGGACTCACCGACCGAGCGTTTTCCCGAGTACCAAACGACTGTCGACACCATCATCGCGGGTGTAGCGGATGCGGTGAGCGTGGAAGTTGAGAGCAAGTATGGGCGTGACAATGTGCTCATTGAGCTGCCGAAGGAGCTGTCGCTGCTTCGCCCATTGTTCCGGCTAAAGTACGGCGACGAGGTCTTGGCGGCTCAGGACAACGTCATTGAAGGCGACAGCATCCAGCTGCGCTTTGCCGGTGTCGACAACTTCGACTCGGAAGACATTGACCCGAACGACCTCGAGTTGTTGGTGGCATCTCCGTTCGGGGACATCGTCATCAACTGGGTCAGCGATGGCACCGTGAGTTGGCGCTTCGCCGGCGTTGAGCGCGAATAGAACCCGCCTTCGTCAGAGCTAGCGCAATGCCATAGACTGCCGCCCGACCCAGAGGCCGCATGTCCACCACCATTACTCTCGTTGTCGTCGTTGCGTTCAGCTTCGTCATTGGCGAGTTCATCCAGCGCCTTGCCACGCGTCGCGGGTTGCTGTTGTCCGGTGCTGAGTACCTAATCGTCGGTGTCTTGGTGGGGCCGTTGGTCAGCGGAATCGTCAGCACGGACTCGCTGGTTGTCATTGAGCCGGCCATGTGGCTTCTGATTGGTTTGGTCGGGTTCACCAAGGGGCTGCGATTGCGCCACGCGGTGTCCGATGGTGGTGTGACCTACCTGATCGCAGCCACTCTTTTGTCGCTTGTGAGCATGGCGGTCATTGGCGCGGCCGGATTCGGTCTGCTTCAGTGGCTAGAGCCCGAGACGGCGCTCTTAGACATGATTCTGCCGGTGGTGGTCTTTGGCACGGCGGGCTCCGTGGTCAGCTCGCGCTTTGTGAACCTTGCTGCCGAGCGCTTTCGTGCGCGTGGTCCGCTGACGCGATTCTTGTCGACGTCGGCTGACTGGGGCAACACGCTGGCGGTGTTGGTGGCAGGCGGCGTGATGGACTGGCAGCGGAGCAAGTCCCCCATTGAAGTGTTGGAAGTGTCCCTTCCCGGCGAGTTGTGGGCGGTCGCGAGCTTGCTGATCGGTGTGTTTGCTGGGGTCCTGTTCTGGCTGTTCCACCGAGACAAAGATGACGATGAACGTACATTTCTGGCCACGGTTGGCGTGGTTATCTTTGCCAGTGGCATCGCCTCGGCAGTTGGGTGCTCTCCGCTGCTAGTCGGCTTGCTCGCCGGTGTGACGGTGTCCATCATGAGCCGCCAAGCAGATGACTTGAGCGACAAGCTCTCGACCCTCCAGCGGCCTTCCGGCATTGTCTTGATGATTTTCGCCGGAACTCTGTGGGTCCTACCGACCATGGTGGGCTGGGCCGGCGTGTTGACGTACTTGTTGACCCGAACTCTGGTGCTTTGGGTGGTGCCGCGGCTCGTGGTGCGTCCTCTGCTCGGGTCCGTTGCGGCTGGCTGGCTCGGGGCGGGCATGCGGGGGCAAGGCGTTGTGCCGGTGGCCTTGGTGCTGTCCCTCATTCTGGTTCATGAGGAGCATGCACAGGTGATGAGCGTGGTTCTTGTGTGTGTCTTTGTGCTTGAGTTCGGAGCGGGCGCTGCGCTGCGCCGACTTCTGGGAGATGCGGGAGAGCTGGGGGTTGTCCAAGAACCGGCCTCTCCGGCCACCCGTTCGGGAGGTGCGGCATGAGGCGCATACTCGTACTGGTTGCTGCTCTTGGTGCCATGTGGTTCTTGGGTGGCTTGGAACAAGCCCCAGATGCCGGTCTGCTGCACCCTCTGACTCTGGCCGCGATTGGCTTTGTGGTCTTGGCTGCCTTCACCGTTGGCGAGCTTGGTAGCAGCCTTGGACTGCCCAAGGTCACAGGCTACATCGTCGCGGGTGTGCTGGTCGGTCCGCAGGCGGGCAAGCTGATGTTTGGGGATGGCTCATCGGGGATTCTGTCCGAAGCCGTCGTCGACAACCTGACCGTGTTCAATACGCTGGCGTTGGGTCTGATTGCCATGACCGCCGGTCTGGAGCTGAATCTCAAGGCGATTGCTCGGGTGTGGAAGAGCCTCACGTCGATTGTCTTTCTAAAGATTCCGCTCTTGCTTGTGATGGTTGGCGGCGCATTTGTTGCCATTGAGACCTTTGCGCCTAGCCTTGGACTTCCGCCGATAGCGATTGTTCCCGTGGCCCTGATTGTCGCAGTCTTGGGCATTGGAACCTCGCCCGCTATCGCGATTGCTGTTGTGAATGATAGCGGTGCTAAAGGCCGATTGACGGATTTGTTACTCGCGATTGCTGTCGTGAAAGACTTGGTCGTTGTGATCAGCTTGGCGATTGCTCTGGCTATCGACAAGACGCTGCTCGTTCCCGGCGTGACCCTCGATGCGCAGGTGTTGGTGCACGTGGCGCAAGAGCTGGGAAACAGCATGCTTGTCGGCGCGGTGTTGGGCCTGTTGCTGACGGCCTACGTTCGCTTCGTGAACAAGCAGATGTTGCTGTTCGTGTTGCTCACCATTCTGGTGGCCGCCGAGATCAGCGCGGTCTACCACCTCGAGCTGCTGCTGGTGTTCATTGCTGCTGGCTTCTTGGTCCGCAACTTCACGCCCTATGAGCATGAGCTGCTCCACCCGCTTGAGCGAATTGCCCTGCCGGTATTCGTGGTGTTCTTCACCACAGCGGGCGCCAAAGTCGACCTCATCACCACGTGGAGCATTCTTCCACTTGCGCTGGCGTTGTTCGCGGTTCGGATTTTCGCCTACTACATCGCCGGTCGTCTCGGAAGTGTGATTGGCGGGGAGAGCAAGGCAATACAGGACAATGCGTGGCTGACCTTCTTGCCACAGGCAGGTGTGACGCTTGGATTGGTAGGACTGGCGGCGAATGCATTGCCGGACCTTTCCAGTCAGATCAGTGCCATTGGTCTAGCATTGGTGACGCTGAACCTGATGGTCGGGCCGGTCACCATGGGGCTGGGCCTCAAGTGGGCAGGGGAGACCCGAGGCGCCACCGTTGGCGACGCTCCAGAGTCGGAAGACGTGGCCATTCCGCGTGAGCTCACCGAAGAAACCTCCGAGGGGGCGTACGACGGCCCGGTGCGTTCGCCAGCTGCCTTGGTTGCGCCGCTAGGCGGTGGTGAGATCACCGGTACGCTTGAGGAACTCGCGAAGCGCCTGAATGACGACATCGCAGTATTCTTTGAAGATGTAGCCGCACCCGCTGCCGTCGCGGTTCGAGACGCCGCATTGTCGCGCGTCTCGGTTGCCAACGACGTTGAGACCTTGGTCAGCGCTGCCCTCAAGCCCATGCTGATGCCGAAAGCCGGATGGGACGACCATGTCATGGCCCTGTACAAGCAGATGGCCGGCAAGGTTCAAGCGCTCCCCGAGCGGGCGCAGATGGTGGCGATTGAGACGCCAGCCCACCACGCCACTCGCGCAGCGGACTCCGGGTTCTTGGGGGGATTGAGACGGTCTGGCGCTCAGCTCTTGTCGCTGACCGATAGGCGAACGCCGCCTCTGCGAATGCATGCTCGGTGCGCGATAGAAGGCCGCTTGGCAGTGGGAATGCACGAGCTGTTTGACTCTTGGTACCGCAATCAAGCTCACGTCCTGGAGCTGCTCCTACGGGCTATCGAGCATGAGGAAGACTCCCAGATCTGCCGAGAGCGCGTCGCACAAGCAACCCATGTCTGGTTGCGCCGTGAAGAGGAGGCACTGCGCCGGGTTGTGGCGGAGGGGATTGCCGGTGTGGTCGCTGATCTATTGGAGTACGCAAGTCCTATGGGGCACCCGCGCCGGCCTCGTTTCTCACGCGTTGAGCCGCTGGTCGAATCCAACATGCGAAGCATCGCAACGGACGTTGGCTTGTGGCGAGACGCTGTCGGTGCGACCTCGGAACACGTGCAAGCGGCCACCCTTGTGGCGGTTGGAGACGCCCGGACGCGAGCTATGTTGACCGACTGGGGTGAGTCCGCTCTAGACGAGGTCCGGGCGTCCGCAATCCCTCGCATTGAGGACACGATTGCGGCGCTAGAGAGCTTGTATGCACGCCTGGATTCGGACGACAATGACGTGGACTGGGAAGTGGAGGTCAAGCGGGCTTTTCCGGTGTCGAAGCGCCTGGCACTTCGTGCGGATGGCGCGAACTTCAGGCAGCGCACCCAGCCCCAGTCCCTGCAGAATGTGATGTTGCCGTTGGTGGAGTCTGCGCCAAGCCGTCTGCGTGTTGTGGGTGTGCGTCGGGCGTCGCGCCTGGACCATCCGCGCGAGCTGCTGACGAAGCACATTCCAATGGCTCAGCGCCTGCGGGCCATTCTTCTCGACGAGCTGGTTCCCGAGTGTGGGCGCGCGTTGGCTCCGCTTAAGTCCCGCATCACAGGCCTACATCGCAGTATTGCGGAAGGCGTTGAGGTTGCGAGCTTCGGTGTTGCTGAGGCCCTGCGTTCATCCGCGGAACCCAATGACCTTCACGGTCCCATTCGCCGTGCCATCGTGCGTCTGAAGACCGAACACGAAGACCTCATTGCGGCCATTGACCAAGCACGGCTGCGTCTTCGTGGCGAAGAGGATGACACGCGCAACGCCTTGGACGCTCTGCTCGACGTTCAAGGGGTCGGCGCTGACCTGGTTCAGACCGGTGTTGCCGCCACGCGTCGCTCTGTGCGTTCGTGGCTTGTTGGTCTGCGCTCATTCGTGACCGGCGTCGGTCGGCGCGCCCGCTCGGTTCAGGCCGAGATTCTGGACCATCCGTGGATTACCGACCGCGCAGTGCGGTTGGGGCACGCCAAGGTAGACGGCGACGCTATGCGGCATGCCGTGTATGAATCGCTGCCGTCCCGCGAGCTGGGTGCTGGCCTTGTGAACCTGTTTGCGGCTCGCGCGGTGGATGACCGTCGCCTGTTTGTCGCGCACAAGTCGGCACTCGAGCGCCTTGGACTGCTGTTGTCTCGTCCAGAAGACCATGCTCGATTGGCGGCCCTGGTCGTCGGTCGCCGTG
The DNA here is from genome assembly GCA_913061235.1 of uncultured Pseudomonadota bacterium. Taxonomy (GTDB): domain Bacteria; phylum Myxococcota_A; class UBA796; order UBA796; genus CAJXTB01. Next base: position 8,307 of record CAJXTB010000037.1, read on the forward strand.
GAAGCGGTCGTACGTCGCTGCTGAACATGCTTCAGCTGCGTGCTCGTGAGCGGCAGGTCATTCGGGTGGACGACGCCTCGCATGACCGGACCATGGGGCTCATTGCGGTCTTGGCGACGGAGCTGCACACTGCGCCCGTCGAAGAAGAGGTGTTGGAAGCGCTGACTCGGATTCGTCCGCTCGTGCTTGTCGACAACCTAGGCCGCTTCCTGGCGCCTACCTTTGAGAGCACTGACCGGCTTGACTGCGTGTTGGGCTTGGTCGCTGCCTCCAGCTCCCACGGGACTGAGTGGGTCGTCACCATCGAAGCCTCGCTGCTGCATCGCCTTGAAGATGTCCTGTCCGTCACCCGCGTCTTCAATCAGCGCGTGGACCTGGAACCGGTGGGCTGGCGCGACCTGCGAGAGGTCATGCGTGCACGATTCCGCCTGGGTGGACTCTCCTGTCGTCACGACTACTTGAGCCGCATTGAGGCTGTTCTTCCTGGTGAGCCGGAGGAGCGCTACTTCAAGCGGCTGACAGAGGCGAGTGGCGGAAATCTGTCATCGGCGATGCACGCGCACCGTGGTGCTCTGACCGTGACAGATGAAGAATCCGTGTTTTCCGTATCGAGGCCGCATGCTGTGACGTTGCCGTTCGTCGGTGACCTCTCACCGGTTTCGCGTGCCACTCTCGCGGTGTTGTACTCGTATGGACCCATGACCCGCGCCCAGCTGGCACACGGCCTGGGACTCGACCAGGGAGCGCTCTTCCGACACCTGCAAGCGCTGCGAGAGAGTGGCTTGTTGTCGGATGTTCATCATGAGGGTGCACTCATCACCATTCCAGCGGGACTGCTGGCGAGTGTGCGAACCGAGCTGGTCTTGCACCGACAGATCACCGAAGAGGGGGTGCGATGATGCGGGTATTCCTTCTAGTATTCGGACTGATGGCTTGCGGTGGTGACGGACATGCTCCTGCCCACGACGACGGTCATGGTGGGGCAACTCACGGCGACGACTCTGCCCTTAGCCACGACGCCGGTCGCGGTGATGACGGCGGACACACAGCGACCCAGGACGACGGACACGGCACGTCACGCGCCACGTCTCATGGCGTCTTGCCACCGCCTCCCACACTACCTGGAGACGTCGCTGGCGTGCCCGGTGGGTTCCTCCCGGCAATCTCGACAGAGGTTCCACCGCCGGGTCCAGACTCTGTCGCCGTAGCCACAGCCGCTGACCGTGCTCGGGTTGCGGGGCGAAAGCCACCAATGGCCGCTCATGCGCCGCTGGTACCCGTTGAACCGCTCTCTGCGGTGCTCCCGGTAGGTCCGACTGGACCCAATGTTGTGGTGGTCAAAGAAGGGCCGCTGCTGCCGACCATCGACATGCGGTCGCCACTGACGACCGCACGCAGTGTCTTGTGGCGCTTCTTGCTCGGCATGGTTGTGTTGGTCGGCGTTCATGCGCTTGTGGCCCGTGCGCGTCGTCGTCTTCCGAAGCTGCAAGATGACCTGCTGTTGGTTCAGCTGTTCAGCGTCATCTTTACGTTGCTAGTGACGGCCGCGGCCATCATTCAGGCCCTTGAGCATGCCTCGCCAGTTGTTGCCGGTGGGTCGCTGGTGGCCATGGGCTTGGCCGTCGTGTTCGTTGGAGCGCGCTTCCTGCCCCGGTACATCGAAGGGTTGTATTTGATGCTCGGACCCACCGTTCGGGTGGGTGACTGGGTGAGCTTCGGCGAAGACAATGGGACCTTGGCCGAAGTGGGACTGATTCGACTGACCTTGGTTCGTGAAGATGGTCGGCGCGTCAGCATTCCCGTCGCATCGCTGGGTGGGGCACGGTTTAGCGTTCAACCCCGTGACCATAGCTCTCCAGTAGATGTCATCGTCCCGGCTGGCAACATGCCTGAGCAGGTGCGTGCGCAGATGCTCGTCGCCGCCCAGATGTCCCCGTACCGAGACCCAGAGACCCCCGTCAGCGCCGTTGTGACCGGCCAACAGCTCCGTGTTCACTTTGTGGCTTGGAGCCCGGACGTCGTCGAACATGCTGTCCGACATCTACGGGCGAGTCGCAGCCGCATCGATGAGCGCCACTCGCTGGTCTAGAGCGCGCGAACCGCTGGATGCAGGCTTCGGTCCAGCCGGGGCACTGCGTAGCGGCGGAAGCTCTGGGAGGTCGTGGCGTGCTCAATGGCTAGCTGTGCCAAGGGCAGCGCCTGCTCTGGGGGAAGGCTGTCGAGGTTGTCGAGCATGATGAGGCCGTAGCCGGAGCGGGTGTCGTCGCTGATCCAGCGGATAGCGGCGTCGTGGGCAACGGTATCGACGCTGATCAGCTCACTGACGCAGTGAGCGGCACGGGTACCCACCCAAGGTGGCATGGTCACGGTCTCAGCGGTCTCGACCAGCGCTGGGACAACGGTGGACAGCGAACCTAAGGCGTGGATGGCGTCGCAGTCAGCCCCCGCGTGGCGGGGTGTGAAGGCGGTAGTGATGTCAGCGGTCAGCGGTTTGGCTTGAGCGACTGACAACAGGGCGATGAGCCAGATCATGAGCGTGTCCTTGTCGGTGTCATCAGTTGGCCCACACACTGCGGTGCATCACACCGCGCTGGGCTGGTGTCATCTCGGTCTGAGGCGTGCAGGCGGTGCGCGAGCAGACTGGGACCGGGTACATCAGATTGCGGCTGTATGCGGCTTCACAAGAGGCTTGGGTGTCGCACTCGGGGGTGTCATCGAGGGCGTCCCAGGTGTCGAATGTCAGCTCTACCGGGTGGAACAGGCCAATGAAGTGGCCGACTTCGTGGGCCATGGTCTCGGCCAGCAGCACAATTTCCTGTTCGCTGAACAGCAAGTCGCCGCCGCCGTTGTCGATGGCTGACAGGACCATCACCGAGCGGTCGCTGGGCAGAATGGGGCCAGGAACACCACCGGCAAAGCCTTGGATACCCGGATTGTCGGCAATGCGTTCGGCAATCACCACGGTGACCTCGCCAACATCCGACTCGCTGGACAGCAACTCGAACAGCTCGCCGCTGCTCTCGCCGGGTGCGCCGACGGGCTCGGTTGAGGCGTTGGTGTCGAAGCGGACGGTGAGGTTCAACCCAAAGTTGGCGTACAGGCCTTGCCACTGGGCGACCGCTGCTTCGGTTGCGCGAACGACTTCTTCATCTTCTCCAACGGAACCGACGAAGACCACTCGGGCGCGAACGTCTCCAGCAGTGAAGTCACTGTCTTGCTTAAAGGCCACGCGAATGGTGCTGTCGACACCTGCATCAAACAGGTCCTCGGCATCGATAATGCCAACATCTGTGCGCCATTGACCGGCGGTGAGCGCACCGTCTTGTTCGCGAATCGGCCAGTTCAGGGACACGGTCGACAGGGTGAACTGGCCGCCGGTGAGGCGTCGCTGGGCCTCGGAGACAACATCAATGTCGAACACCGTCTGTTTGTCCGAGTCTGTGACGTCGAGGAACACAGCGCGTTGCGGTGCCTCGGGGTCAATCGTGACCAAGAACGCCGTCTCTCCTTCGAGTACGTCGAAGGCTAAGCGGTGCTGTCCGTTTAGATTGCTGGTTCGGGTCGTGTCGAGCAGGCGCAGGCCCGACGACTCACTCTCCGTCCAGTCTTGGCCGCATCCCGCGACCATGGCCAAGAGCCACAGGTGCCTCACATGTTCCTCCGGTGCACAACCCTAGCCTACGGTCTCGGGCTGTGCTTGAACGCCAGACAGTACGCCGCAACTCCCTCGCCGAGCAGATGTTGCGGTAGACTGATGAGCTGGGAGGGGTCGTGACAGCGGTAACTGGAAGGAATGGAGCAGTTGCATCTGGGCATCCGGCGGTATCGGAGGCTGCAATCGATGTTCTTCGGGGTGGTGGAAATGCGGTGGATGCGGCTGTTGCGGCAGCGTTCACATCGTTTCATGCCGAGCCGTTGCTGACGAGCCCTGCTGGTGGTGGATTTGCAGTCGCTGTGGTTGATGGGGAGCCGCTAAGTGTCGACTTCTTTGCGACAGCACCGGGACTCGGCGGCCCGAAGACGCCTTGGACTCCCCCCGAGGGTTCGTTCTTCCCGGTTGATGTGGACTTCGGCAAGGCCGTTCAGGAGTTTCACATTGGGCCAGGTTCCATCGCGGTCCCGTCGGCCGCGAATGGTCTGCTGACGTTGCAGGAGCAGTGGGGTCGACTTGGGCGAACAGAAGTGCTGGAGCCTGCGCGCCAAGCCTGTCTGTTCGGTACGCGGCACAACCGTATTGGAGTCACCTCAGTACACCTGCTGTGGCCAATCGTGGACAGCACGGACGCGCTGCGCCGAACCTTTGTCGAGGCAACGGGAGAGCCGCTTGCCCTTGGCAGCACCTACCGCAACCCGGACCTTCTGCGCTTCATGGACGCCTGCGTTGAGCGAGGCGCCTTGGTGTTCTGTGAAGGAGAGGTGGCCGAGGCCATTGTGGCGTGCATGTCCGAGCATGACGGGCCGCTGTCTCTGGCAGATCTCGCTGCCTATACGGTACAGATGGGGGCACCAGTCCGCGGGCGTTGCTCGGATGCCGAGCTGCTGTTGGCGGCGCCACCGACCGTTGGCGGCATGTGGCTCGCATACGCCATGGCGCTGCTGGAAGGCCTTGAAGTGCCCGAACCTGGGTCCGCGAGAGACGTGCAGCTTCTGGCTACGGTGTTTGCGGTGACCGAGCGTGCGTTGGGCGAGATTGTTGGAGCGGCAACGCCGAGTCGGGGCCACGCGTGGGAACTGTTGGACTCCGAGCGGGTGGTCTGGGGGAGGAATGAGGTAGAGCGGCGGCTCATCACCGGTGAGTTTGGACCGCCCGATGCCCTCGACAATCTGCACGGCAGCACGACTCACGTGTCCGTCGTCGACCGCTGGGGCAATGCGTGTTCGGTGACGGTATCGAATGGAGAGAGCAGTGGTCTCGTGGTTCCTGGGTTCGGTGTCTTTCTGAACAACTTCCTGGGTGAAGCGGACATCAACCCGCTGGGTTTCCATCGTTTTGCACCGGGAGTTCGTCTAGGCAGCGCCATGTGTCCCATGCTTGCCAGAACGCCAGACGGCGCTGTGATGGCCACGGGGAGTGGGGGAAGCAGCCGCATTCGCTCGGCGCTGACCCAGGTGACGCGCAACCGCATTCGCCACGGGATGGACCTGCCACAAGCCGTCGCTGCGGACCGGGTCCACGTGTCGCGGACGGGTCTGCTGCTGGAAGCTGAGACAACGCTCCGAGACGTGGCGCACCGGTTCCCACAGGCAACGACCTTCGAAAGTCAGAGCATGTATTTTGGCGGGGCACATACGGTGATTCGTCACGCTGACGGTCTGTGCGAGGCGGTCGGGGACTCACGTCGAACAGGGTGCGCCCTGGCCTTTTGACGGGTCGGATAGCGTTCTTTCTGTCAAGGGGTTGCGCTCAAAATTACCGTGTGCAGGCGGTTTTCGAGACGTTCTGCGACACAGAATCTGCATTGACACGGCTTGCGCAGTGGTGAGGTGAAGAAGCAACCGACGTTCTTGCGTCAGGAGGCCTTCACATGGCGGACGTCCGCATCTCTAGCATTCCCTCTAATCTTTCCACCACCCTGCCTGTCATGGCACTACGTCGAGGCGTCCTGCTTCCTGGAGCCGTTGCTACCTTCAACGTGGGCCGACCTGTCTCGCGTTCAGCGCTTGCCAACGCCGTTGACGAACACCTCATCATTGCCGCTCAGAGCGCTGCTGCGAAGAGTCCCACCCCGGCAGACTTGCTGCCTGTCGGTGTCATTGCGCGAATCATCAAGCGTTCTCCAGGGCCACGCGGCACCGAAGCCATTGTTGTTCAAGGCCTGGCTCGCGTCCATCTGGCAGACTTCCCGTCGATTCATCCCCACCTGTGCGCACGGTGGAAGTCGGTTGAAGACGCAATGCCAGACACCCCGCACGCAAGCGAGCTTCTGGCGGCGATTCGCCGGTCCGTTGAGCAGACCGCCAAGGCGCTCGACGCCGAGGCGCAGGTTCAGCAGATGCTTGAGCAGGTCCAGTCCCCAGACATGCTGGTCGACGCGATTGCGGCCTTCATCACCGCTCCGCAAGAGTGGAAGAAGGAGCTGTTGGTGACGACGGATGCGTTGGCCCGTGCCGAGCGTGTTCTCGACCAAGTGGTCCAGCAGGGCGAGGTCATCAAGGCGCGTCGCGACATTCAGGAACGTGTGGCCAACAGCACGCGCAATCTGCAGCGGGAGCACTTTCTACGCGAGCAAAAGAAGGCCATTGAGAAAGAGCTCGGGGAGTCCGAAGACGGCGATGACCACCTCGAACAGCTGCGCGACCGCCTGGCAGATGTTGACCTTCCACCGGCTGTACAGACCGCTGTAGACCGCGAGTTTAAGCGCCTCGGCCGCATCAACCCACAGTCCCCTGAGCGAAGCGTCGCGGTGGATTGGCTGGAGTGGGTCGCGGAGCTGCCGTGGAACGAAGACTCGGGGTCAGACGTTGACTTGGGTCAGCTGGAAGACGCCCTGGATGACAGCCACTACGGCCTAGAAGACGTCAAGCGCCAGGTGAGCGAGTACCTCGCTGTGCGCAAGTTGGCTGGAACGGGTCGTGCCGATGTGCTGCTGCTTGTCGGACCTCCAGGTGTTGGAAAGACGAGCATTGGGCAGGCCATCGCCGATGCGACCGACCGCAAGTTGGTTCGCATTGCGCTGGGCGGTGTGCGGGATGAAGCGGAGCTGCGAGGTCACCGTCGTACCTACATTGGTGCTCGTCCTGGACGTGTAGTCGAAGGGCTGCGCCGTGCGGGCAGCGCTGACCCCGTCATTCTGCTCGATGAGATCGACAAGCTCTCCAACTCGAACATGGGCAATCCCGCCGCAGCACTGCTCGAGATCTTGGACCCGGAGCAAAATCACCACTTCGTCGACCACTACATGGAAGTACCGATTGACCTGTCGCGAGCGCTATTTGTAGCCACGGCCAACGACGTCTCCTCCATTCCTAGACCGCTGCGTGACCGGATGGAAATCCTGGAAATCGCTGGGTACACACCCACCGAAAAGCGGGTCATCGCCAAGCGGCATCTACTGGCCAAGGTGGCCAAGAACACCGGACTGGAAGAGTCTGATGTTCAGCTGACGGATGGCGCCATCGATGCGGTCATTGCGGGTTGGACGCGTGAGGCAGGGGTGCGTCAGCTGCAGCGTCAGCTTGGTCGCGTGTACCGTGCGGCTGCGGTGCTGAAGGCGAAGGACTCACTGACTGAGACGCTCGTAGTAGATGCCGACGATGTGGAGACCTACCTCAAGCGCCGTCGTTTCCGTATCGAAGACCACGATGCGCCCACACGTCCGGGCATTGCGACCGGGCTGGCGTGGACGCCGGTGGGGGGAGATGTGTTGTATGTGGAAGCGTCCACCTTGCCGGGAACCGGTCGGTTGGTGCTGACAGGGCAGCTGGGCGACGTCATGAAGGAGTCTGCTCGTGCGGCGTTGACCTACGTGCTGGCACACAGTGAACGGCTTGGGTTTCCGACCGATGCTTTCGAGGGCAAGGACGTCCACATTCATGTGCCTGCCGGCGCGGTGCCGAAGGACGGTCCGTCTGCGGGTGTGACCATCTTCACGGCGTTGGCGTCCCTGTTCAGTGGGCGACAAGTGCGTTCGGACACGGCAATGACCGGGGAGGCGACGCTGCGTGGGCGAGTGCTGCCGGTTGGCGGCATTGAAGCCAAGGTGTTGGCGGCCCATCGACGCGGTCTGACGCGTGTGTTGTTGCCGAAGGCCAATGGGCCAGACCTGGAAGATGTGCCTGCTGAAGTGCGCGACGCCATGGACATCGTCTTGGTCAACTCGATGGAGGAGGCCCTCGCACACGCGCTAGTCGCTCCCGAAGCTGCGTCGGCGGTGTCCGAAGCCGCCTAGTCGGGCCATTCGTCTGTCGATTGCCTCTGGGCGTCCCTCGCATCTCGCTCGCCGGGTTAGCAAGCGGCCCCGGAGGCTCTCTGTATGCGGTGTTGGCTACTACTCCCTGTGTTGTCGGCTTGCGCCGGTCACACTTCCCTCTCGTTCGACGGCCAGAAGCCAGACGTTCGGACCTCCGTTATTGCCGTTGCCGAGCCTGTGTTTCTACAAGACCTCCAGGTTCCGGATGAAGGCGATGAGATCTGGGCCGGAAGCTACGTCGGCAACGTCCTGTTCTCCGGTGGCTTTCACGTTGTGGAGCGAGATGGCGGGCTTGAGAATGTGTCGCTGTCGGTGGAGCAGTCGCAGCAAGAGCGGTACCGCACCCAGGTTCAGGACGTCGTCAGCCAGTGTGTGTTCGACGGCATGGGCCGTGAAGGCCGGGACTGGGTTGCCGCCGACCTAGACGTTCAGCCTCCCATCCCAACGCGACGGAATGTTCGCGGAACGGACAAGATCGATGGTCGCGACAACCAGCCGCTACCGCGGTTCAGCTTGGCTGCTGCCCCCTGGGAAGGCGGCGCACCGGTTCCCAACGGCGCCGATGCTCTGCTCGTTCCCTACGTCATTCACTACTACGCGCACAACGGTGGCTGGTTCTTGGGCCAGACCTACGGAACGTCTTCTGGCGCTCGTTCGCGAGTGTTCTGGGCATTGTACACGGCGGATGGCGCGGCGATTGGCTGGGGTGACCACCAAGCGCGGACCGCAGACCACGGTAACTACTCGCCGAATAGTCAGCAGATTCAAGACTTTCTCATTGAGACGGAAGAAGGAGTCTGCAAGACCCTCAACCGTAAGCTGCCTTAGACGAGAAAAGAGCCCGTTTTTTAGACGCAAGAAAGCCCGCCAACCGGCGAACCGGAAGGCGGGCTTTGCTGTTCAGAACGCGCTTACTGTGCGTTCGGAACCGGACGGTCACCAATGCGGACGCCGTGTGCTTCGACGGTCGCGCAGCGCGTGCCGAACATCAGGAATGGAGCCAAGGCGATGCCTTCCCACGAGGTGTGGACGCGGGGCTCGAGGAGGTGCGTTGCTTCTGGGATGCGCTCGAGAGCGTGGTACAGCGCGCGGCTGGACTCAGGCGGGCCACCGAGGAACGGGACGCTACCGAGGATGGCGTCGAGCGGGCTGCCCGAAGCTGCGCTGATGCTGGCGCCTTCGTTCTTGAACAAGTGTCCCCAGTCGATGAAGACGTAGGTTCCACATTCTTCGTGGTTCGTGCGAGCGAGGACTTGGTAGTCGGCGCTTGCGAAGCGTGGGTTGAAACCAGGGATGGTCTGTGACTTGAGGTTACAAGCGGTGAGAGCCAGGAATCCGGCTGCGAGGGCTGCAACGGCTGCGATACGCATAATGATTTCTCCAAGGGGGAATTAGCGCGCGTTCCTATGACATCCCTGGATCTGTGTCAACGGCCCGAGGCCGACATTGCGAAGGCCGGGGCGTGCACAACGGCCTCTGGATCCGCCGCAGCTACAAAGTCGACGCGGACGATGAGTGCCCTGTCACTGGGGCACCACGCCTTTACCATGCCGCCCATAGCGACCAAGAGTGCCTTGGCGGTGGAGAGGGTGACGCTAGTGACGTCGGCGTGGGGGTGCTGCCTGTTGGTGTGCAAGACGCCGACCAACCCGTTGTGCAGCATGGCTGCTGATGGGCTGCTTCTCCGGGTCATTACGACGGTTCCAATGCCACCGGCGTACGAAACTTTGACCGCAACGTGCACGCCGCCGGTAATGTCGTCCAGCCCCACGGTCATGAGGGTCGTCAATGCGCCGATGAGCCGCGCTCGGTCGGCATGGATTTGACAGGGGTGGCTCACTAAGACTGGGCCAGAGAGAAAGACGTCGCGGTGAACTTCGTGGCTGGCTTGAAGAGCCTCGCGCACGGCGTCTTCAAGGTCAACGTCCACCATGTCGAGTTCCACGTCTCCTTGGGTGACGCTCTGAAGCTCTAGCAACTGGTCGACGAGCTGTTCGAGGCGGGCACTGCTGCGGTCTGCCATGGACATCATACGAGTCGCTAGGTCTGGCAGGTCACCGAACGCGCCGCCAGAGACCAGGCGGTGCACACCACGAATCGATGCCAGCGGTGCACGAATCTCTTGGGACGCCGCATTCAAGAAGTCCTGGGCACGTGCGTCAGCCTCTTTTTGCGGTGAGATATCGTGTATGGAGCCGACGATTCGGCGCAGGGTTGCGTCGGGGCCCAGCCGCACACTGCCGCGAAGGCGTACCCAGCGTGGTTGTCCCGCCGCCGTCACCATCCGGCACTCCACGGTTGCCGGTGTGTGGTTGACCACCGCCTCGCGAAGAGCACGTTGCACCCGGTCTCGGTCTTCCGGCCAGATCACGTCGGACGACATGAAGTCTGTAGGCAGCGGGGGAAACTGAGAGAACCCGTCGTAGCCGAGCACCTGGCGGAACCGTGTTGAGTAGGTGCACTCGGTGGTGAGGATGTCGATCTCGAACATGCCGGCCTGGCCGTCAGCGGTGGCGAGAGACAGCCGATGCTCGACATCGCCCGCCCAACGTCTCGCCCAGCGTAGCTCAATGGCCAGCCAGCTCAGGATGGCTGCACAGCCAATGATGGTGGGCGGCAGTAGAAGTGCCAGAGCCACCTGACCTTGAACGAGGGATGTGACGGACAGCATGGCAGCCGCGAGGCCGGCGCAGGTCATTGTGACGATACGGGTTGTCGTAATCGATGAAATAGACAGGACAATGGCTGTTAGGAGGATGCCAATGGACGTCGCTGTCGGGTCGGTGGGTGACAGAACGACGCATGTGCCTGCGGTAAGGCCGGTGGCCAGGAATGGCGCGAAAAGGCGGCTTGTAGAGTTCGATATGAGCGGTTGGGCACCTGCGCTCAGCAGAGGAAGCAGCGCCATGAATCCAGGCAGCAACCGAACAGCAAGGGGAAGGGGCGTGGCAGCGCAGGCATGCCAAATGGAGATCACGCCAGCAGCAGCGAGAGGAAAAACAACGTCCGCCAACCCTACTCGTTGATGAGTGAGAAACGTGTCTTTCACCGCTTTCGTTGCTGTGCTCAAAAAAAAGCCTCAAGGCGAGCCTACTGGCGTCGAGTTGGACCATAGCAGGAGCGTCGCCGAGCGCGACCCGACGGACCCGTGGACGTAAAATTTTTTTATCGATGGCGTCGATTGCTGTCGTTACGAAACCGGAATCCCTCAAACCTGACGAATCGTGAAACGACCTGCCCACGATATATCGTGGGCTGAGTCGGCCAAATTGTCTCGCTAGCGCTCATCCGATTTCATTGTAGGTTGTTGTAGAGCGTTGCAGTTGCACTCCCCGCGCGGCTTCGCTCGCCCTGGAGGTCGAAATGGGTTCGTTAGCCATCGCCATGGAAAGTATAGGTGCGCCCGCGATTCGCGAAGAGCGACGAAGCGCGGATGCAATCGTTGAAACTATGCTATCACTCGGTGTTGACCGGGTGTTCGGCATTCCTGGCGGGGCGATTAGTGGTGTGTTTGATGCGATGATTCACTCACGAATCGACGTTGTCATCTGTCAACATGAACAGATGGCCGCCTACATGGCCTATGGATACGCAAGGGCTACGGGACGTCCAGCTGCGGTTGCTGTTACCGCTGGTCCTGGGGTTTTGAATACACTTACAAGTGTTGCAGCCGCCTACAAAGACGAAGTTCCGATGTTGGTCCTCGCCGGAGATGTTCGCACGCCAGTTGCGGGAATGGGGGCTCTTCAAGATGGTGGGGTCGACGGTCTAGACATCATCACCATGATGAAAAGTATTACAAAGTTTGCGGACACTCTCAAGCAGCCGGAGCGTGCGGTAGCCTTGGTGTCCGACGCCGTAACAGCGGCAATGGCACACCCTCGCGGTCCCGCCTTCCTGCGCATGCCGCTGGACACGACTTTGGCGGTTGTTCCTTCAGAACCTGTGCGTCAGGCCGCTCTGGTGGAGACGGAACTGGACTACGTGGCGTGTGATGAGATTGCGACCGCTCTCGCTCTTGCAGAGCGTCCTGCCATCTTCTTGGGAATTGGCGCGCGCACCGCAGAATTGGGACCCGGGGTCCTTCAGCTCGCCGAACGCCTGCGTTGCCCGGTAATTTGCGATGTCGAGGCGAAAGGTATGTTTCCAGAGGGACACTCTTTGTCGCTGGGATTGTTCGGAGTCGGAGGCAATGGTGCCAGTGCGGCCTACTTGCGCACCTGTGATGCGCTCCTGACGATTGGAGCTCGGCTCGACGACACAACCACCAACGGATTCTCCGCACTGCTGCAGCCGAAAGATGGCTTTCTAGGACAGATAGACCATGATGCTCGGCGCTTGGGGCGCGCCTACAATCCGACAGTCTCCATAGCCAGTGACCTGCTAGCTGCGTTGACGGTCATTGAGTCTCGTGTGGTGTTCCCGACCTCAATCACTGTGATGAACCGAGAAGCCGCCATCTTGAAGGCTCGCAGCGTGACGGCCCCGCCACTGGGAGTCGTTCCGTCGTTGGCGCCTTTCGACCCTCGAAGCATCGTATCGGTCTTGCAGGACGCGATGCCAGCGGACACCATCTGGACCAGCGACATTGGCAATCATCTGTTGGCTGCCTCCCGCTACCTTCAGCTCGATGCGCCACGGCGCTTTCATGCGTCGGTCGGCCTAGGCGGAATGGGTTCGGGCATTGGTGTTGCGATGGGACTGGCGATGGCGCATGACCGCGACCAGACGGTGGTAGGTATCTGCGGTGACGGCAGTCTGCGCATGGTTGGGTCGGAGATTGCTACGTGTGCCAAGTACAACATTCCGGTGGTCTTGGCCGTCTTCAACGATGCCCGATTCGGAATGGTCGCGCATGGCATGGACAAAGTGTACGGCCGAGTCGCCTGGTGTGACAGTCCCGATGTTGATGTGGTGAAGTTCGCGGAGTCCTTGGGCGCCCGGGCCGTGCGTATCGAGACGGTAGAGGACTTTGTCTTTGCCGCGTCATTGGTCGGGAAAGGGCCTCTGGTGTTGGACATCCCAATCGACCCGGACGTGCGCATCAGCAACCCACGCAACGAGACGTTGGCTCACTAAGGGCCGTTTCGTCCGTCTCGAATTATTGCGGCCGCGAAGTTGGGGAGACTTCGCGGCCGCATTTTGGTTGTGTTTGACGTGTCGGCCCCGACTACTCGTCGGCGTCCATAAGTCCAAGGTCTTCGACCAGCTCGGCAAGGTCTCCGAATACGAACGGCACCCTGAGTACACGACCGTCGGTGTCGATGGTGGTGCCCCGTGCAATGAGTTGAACGACGGGCTGAAGGATGCGTCGCTGAACGACGGGAACGTGGGCCTTCTCGACAAATGCGGCGAGGGCATGCCGGCCCAGAGATTGCGTGATCTGGTCAGGGTCGGTCAACTCACGAGCGGGAAGTCCGAGCTGGGCAATGGAAGCGGCGACTGTTGCACGTGTGCGGTCGTCCGAATGCACGATGAGCACCACTTTGAGGTCGTCTTCTGCATTGAACGTGGGGAGTTGCTCGTGTGTGCTGAACGAAAGGGGCTCGTCACACGGCAAGTAGGCCATGAGAGTGGCGGAGTCATCGGTTTGCTCGGAGTGCAGGAAGCCGCCCAGCGCGTGGACAATCTCCTCGCACACGCTCCAACCACCAATCGTCTCAAGGGGACCGGCGAGGCCATGAACGGCGACTTCGACCAGAATGTGGTCACCTGCAGTGGCTCGCTTGAAGGGTGCCGTGTCCAGTTCGGATAGTTTTTCGGGACGGATACTAAGAGCCAGCTCCCCGCTGCCCGGGAGTAGGTCGCGGCCAGCGAAGACCAAGTTGACCGCTAGGAGCTGGAATCTGTCAGCGTTACCGCTGTATTCTAGGGTTTCGTCGATGTACGTCGTGAACGCGACAGTGGTAGGCAGCGTCTCTTGCAGTGCGGGTAGCAGTGGACCGGCGATAGTGACAACGGCGACGTTCGCATTTGCTTTGTCGGGCACTACCTCTGGACTGGGGAGGGGAACGGGCGTCATGGGATTGATTTCGTCCGCCGAGCCCCACTGAGGAACGGTCAGGCCGAGTTGGTCCGCGTAGTTTCGGCTGGCGTCGTGATGGGCCTTTGCGTTGGTAGGGTCCGTGGCTTCGGTAAGGCTCGCCAGATGCAGGTGGGCCTGCATCATGGAGTGAGTCTCCCTGTGCACGGAGCTTGTCTCAATCACGCTCTCGAACCGTTTGCGGGCGAGTGCAGGACGCCCCCGCATCAAGTCGGCGCGGCCGGCCAGGATTCGCCAGTTCGCGAGCTGACCTGGAGAGCGACGAACAGACAGCCAGACCAAAAATAGCTCACGTCGGACAGCCCACCATTCGGAGGGACGCGACGCGCTGCGCGACAGCAGAATCTCCAGTCGCGACATCAGAGGTTCCATCATGAATGACAAGTTTGGGAACCGACCGATGCCGACGACACCTTGATTGGCTCTGGCTAGGGCATCGTTGGTGCGTCCCAAATACAACAGTGCGCGGGACAGGTAGCCGTAGGCGAGGGATACCGACAGGGAGCTGTCGTCTATGGCATCCAGTCGAGCCAGTAGAGAGTCCGTGAGCGCTTCTGCGCTTGGGTTTCCACTTCGGGCCAACAAAATGGCGCGCAATGCACCCGCCATGCAGATGGCATCTTGGGTTCGCTGCCGCACTGCGGCGACTTCACAGCGTCGGAGTCCTACCAAGATGCGGTCCATGTGGTCGCGATTGTAGGTGTGCATGGCACGGGTGAGCAGAGAGAGCACCCCTACGGTCATGTCGCCGGATGTTGAGAACGCACCGACGGCCTGGTCCATGGACGCCTGTCCGGCTTGCCACTCACCATCGTTGAACTCAATCAGGCCACGCATGTGGTGGACGACTCCGATGGCCCACGGGTCTTGGTGGGTGGTCGCCAGGTGGTTGGCCCGGTCGATGATGCGTTTCTCGAAGCGACGCAGGAGCGGGAACATGGTTCCAGCCGCCGCGAGACCCTGTGCAGCGAACATCAGCGCGGTTGACGCGTTGGGGGTTGCAAGTCCGCGCGCGTGTTTGGCGCCGCGGGACACATAGAGCATCAGCAGCGATGGGGTCGTGTTGCTGACGACGGCCGAAAGAACTGGGTACAACTGGCACAGTGCGTCTCGCTCTGCATCAGCGAGGGTAGGGCGGCGCCAGAGTGTTGCAACCGTCCACAGGGCGGTGAGTACGGCGGAAGAACCAGCCCGTGGGACAGGTTCCCCAGCCTGGCGTAGCGCCGCAGTGCCGAGGCGGAGAGCCAGCTTGGTTGAGCCGCGCCGGTAAAAGCCGTACACCGCCTTGCTGGCAATTTGAAGGCTACGTTCTATGGAACCGGCCCGTCCCATTGCGTCCAAGTAGCCTTGGATGGCATTTTCGGTGCGTCCAGACAGTAGGTCGATGTCCGCAAGACCTTCGACAGCGTCGACGTCTAGGTCTTCGGCTGATGTGCGCTCACGAGCTCGTTCGTAGTGCCACTTAGAACGCTCAATACTGTAGACGTTCATCAACTGGCGGCCCGCTTCCACGTGCCAGCTGCACAGCTCCTCGTTCTTTCCGGGAGGAGTGGCGTGCTCTTCGTGCCACGCGAGCTGGGTCAGCTCACCCGTGTTTCGGCTTCGAAGCCAGCGTGCGATCTGCCGATGGGCCGACTGAAGGCGGCGCTGTCCGCTTGCGTCGCGGATCATGGTGGCCAACGCACTGTTCGGCACGCGTACGCGCCCGCCCGTTTCTTCAACGGCGACGCCGCGTGAGATGAGTCCGTAAGTGGCACGTCCAACCCGGTCGGCAGACCATGCCGTGACATCCGCGAACCATTGGCGGGTGACGGTGTTTGGTTGAATAGACGCGAGTAAGCCTAGATATCTAGCATCTAACGAGAGCTGGCGGTAGTGGTGAAGGAACAGGTCGACCACGCCCGTCGCGGTAGAGGGTGACCCTTCGAGAAACCAAGAGCGGCTGTCCGGACGGTATGCGAGAAACCCTTCGTTCGTCCACGCTTGGATGGTCGCCCAGACTGCCATCGGGATGCCCCGCGTGTGCTTCCACATCGTCTGCGCGAGGTCGCGCCGGGTCTCGACGTGGCCGGGGAGAGTCGCGCTCACCAAGCGTTCGATATCTGACACGGTAAATGCGGTCAGCGTGTACTGCGTGGGAATCACGGTATCGAGCGTGTGCGGGATTGGCGATTTCGAGGACGCTACGACCATTGTGTAGTGGGAGACCGTCTCGTCGAGCAGGTACCGCAGAATGGTCAGGTCGGCCGGTGTGATCTCGTGAGCATCATCCAACAGCACAACAAGCGGCTGCTCCGGCGTTCCGACCGACCGGATGACGCTGGCAATCGTGGAGGCGTGGCGTACGAATTGTTCGTCCAGATGCAGAGCGGGCGGGCGGGTTTCCGCGCCGAGTAGCTGTGCCAGGCCGTTCGACAACGAGCCGATGAGAGAGGTGAGTGGACCTGCGGTATCTCGGATTCGTTGCGCCAGTACCTTTCGGTCTTCCGGGCTTGCAACCAGGCTTGCTTTGGCTAATCTGTCTAGCGCTCCGACAAATCCAGGGACACGAGCGTCAGCGGTGACGCCCAAGCTCGCTTCTACGGCGCGGCAAGGCGCATAGCGCCCGAGTTCGTCTTTCAATTGCTCAAGTAGGCGCGACTTGCCCATGCCTTGGTCGCCGACCACCCCAATGACTTGGGCTTCGCCTCTACGGGTAGCTTCGAAGTGCTTGAGCATGGAGCGAAGGGTCGTTTCACGTCCGATGAACGGTGCGCGAGAGGGGAGAAGTTCGGCCAGCAACGTCTCGACAGGTTCGCGATTGAGTGCCCGGACCCTGTCTAAAAGCTGCTTTGCTGTCCTCGGCATGGGGCGAAGAATCGCTTTTGTGGAGAGATCGACGATGGAGTCGAACAGGGAGAGGAGCGATTGCATGTCATCACTGGCGCTTCCCCTGTGCAAGATGTGCTGAAAGCCGGTGAGCGTCACTTTGTTGTGTGAGAGCATCACTTGATTTCGGTCGAACCCAACGCCGACAACACCGGCTTCGTGCAGACGCGCAAGCAGGTCTGTGAGGGCAGTGACTACAAGTAGAGAATCGCCGGGTGAAAGCGGCCCCGCGATGGGGGCGGAACTGTTTGCGTGGGTAAGGAGAAGGGTGCCGGATGGCTGGCTTACCCAGTGATGCACGTGCGATTGTGTTGTGTTGTCGACTGCCGCAGCAAGCCGCAGCTTTGAGGCGTTGGTGCCTTCGGCAACAAGGTGTTGAACGTGCAGGCGATGGTGTGGGGCTTCGCCAAGTCTTCGCTCAACATCGGAGACGACCAGGCTCCATTTTTCGGTGGAGAACTTCACGGGCTCCACAACGCAGAACCGTCCTCCAAACAGGAGTACGCCCGGCTCTACCGTGAACGGGTCGACTGCATCACCAACATCAAGTTGCGTTGGTACTGGGAACATGGCCGCGCTCACGGGCTGTCCGTGCGCGACTCTTCCTGTGACCGATACGAACCCAACACTGATTTGTCTCCTGATGCTGGCTTACCATGCTTGGTAGGCCCTCACCGTTGCGAATGCGTCGAGTCCTATCCGAAACCGCACTCACTCTCCGCTCATCGGACAGTAGCTGCTGGACTTGAGGGTCTTTTTGAGTGCTTGTGTCGTTTGTCTGTCACCGTCATCGAGATGGGACGTAACAACTCATTGTCAATGGCTGTGATAGTTCAAGGCGCTCGGAGGCCATCGATGGCGAAAGTGAATGGTTGCATTGCGGTGTTGGTTGGACTCCTGTCTTGGGGGGGAGCCATTGCTGGTGAAGGAACTCCCGAGCCGGTCGTGGACTTGTCCGCTGTTGCCGCAACGGCCTCCGTCCGTCCGTTGAATCTGAACGATGAACCTCACGAAGCCAAGGCTTCTCTGCTGTTGGACCAGACTCACCTTGTTCCCGGGCAGACCGTCCGTGTGGGGGTTCATCTCGATCCGGACGATGGCTGGCATGCCTACTGGAAGTCGCCGGGTGAAACTGGTGAACCCATGGCGCTGGACTGGACCTATCCGAATGGATTCACACCGGGTGAAATGGCATTTCCGGTACCGGTTCGCTTTGACGACCAAGGCATTGTCTCCTTTGGCTACGAACAGAACGTACTGCTGTACACGGACATTGTGGTTCCCCAAGATCTGGCTGCGGGAACTCACACCATTGCGGTGGATGCTGGATGGTTGGTCTGTCAGTCACAGTGCATCAAGGGCGAAGTCTCACTGAGCACACAGATCTCAGTGGCCGACGCCAGCGAGCCCACCCCTTGGGCACCTCTGTTCGACCACTACGCGTCGATGCACCCGGCCCCGCTCGCTTCTGTGGACACGGTTGCCGTTGAGTCCGCACTCTCACAGAGCGCGATTGTCCCTGGCGATTCCTTCCAGGCTGTGTTTCGAGTGGTTGCGACGAGTGACCAGCCGGTGTCGTTGGACATTGCAGAGGGGCAGGGCACCTGGCCGGCATTCACTCCGATTTCAGACGCAAGCTCCATGTGGGTAGAGCCTTCCGAAGTCACCACGGCAGACGACGGCAGCACGCTGATTGTCATGACCGTGGAGTCGTACGAACTGGATGAACTACCCGAAGGCGCTGTGATTGGCGGTTTGTTGCAGCTTCAGGTGGGCGACGAGCACATTGCGACAGAAGTCACCATCCCTCTGCCCTGGGTGGCTGCCGGGACCGAGACACAGGTGTCGACGTCGCCTCTGTTCGCTCTTGCTGGTGTAGAGCTCGCCGGTGCTGATGCTGTCGTCGAGCCCACAGAGCAGAGCGTCCCGGCGGTCGGGAGCTCCGAACCCGCGGCTGACCTGACCCTGACCCAGCGATTCAATGGCTGGTTCAGTACGCTGTCTACCACCGCACAGACCTTGGTCATGCTGGTCGGTGCGTTTGCAGGCGGCATGATTCTGAACATCATGCCGTGCGTCCTTCCGGTTCTTGCCCTCAAGTTGTTCGGTTTGGTCCACCACTCCGGTGCAAGCGCGAGCACACAACGCCGCGCTGGTATTGCGTATACGGCGGGTGTCTTGGTGTCGTTTTTGGCCTTGGCCATCGGCATCGTGGCCCTACAAGCCGCAACGGGAGCCGCGGGGTGGGGCGTGCAGTTCCAGTCGCCCATCTACGTAGTGAGCCTGTCTACGGTCGTCTTCCTGTTCGGCCTGTCCATGTTTGGCGTGTTCGAGATCCCGGCCATCGGGGGCAATGCCGCGGCCAGTGCCACGGCCCGTGATGGTGTTGGCGGCGACTTCATGTATGGCGTGTTTGCCACATTGCTGGCCACCCCGTGCTCGGCACCGTTGCTGGCCCCTGCTGTCACCTTTGCCTTCTCCATGCCCAGTGCCTTCGTGCCGGTGTTCTTCCTGGCGATTGGTGCGGGTCTGGCCTTCCCGTTCTTGGTCATTGCCTTCATCCCGGCACTCTTCCGCATTCTGCCCAAGCCTGGCGCGTGGATGGAGACCTTCAAGCAAGCCATGGGCTTTGCGTTGGTCGGCGCCGCTGTCTGGGTTGCCTACCCGCTGCCCGCACTCATCGGCAGCCAGGCCTTTGTGATGTTCCTGGCCTTCCTCACCGTCGCTGGTGCAGCGGCGTGGGTCTTTGGACGCTTCGCTAGCGTCGCGGAATCGGGTAAACGACAGGCTGTCGTGGGGGCCATTTCGCTCGGCATGATCGCTGTCGGCGGCTTCGCCTTCTTGACCTTCGAGTACGACAACACCGAGACCTGTGACGACAACAGTCTCGCCGCTGATCTCGAGTTCGCCGAAGAAGTCCCGTGGCAAGCCTTCTCAGAGGAGCGGCTCGCGTCCGCATCTGTTGAAGGCCCCGTGTTTATCGACTTCACGGCAGACTGGTGTGTCACCTGTAAGGTCAACGAGCGCGTTGTCATCAACACGGAGCCCGTTCGTCAGGCCATGGCCGACTGCGGAATCATCCCGCTCAAGGCGGACTGGACCCGCAGAGACGAGGTCATCACCGATTGGCTGACTCGCTATGGTCGCGCTGGCGTTCCGTTCTACTTGTTCGTGCCCGAAGGTGGCGGTGAGGCAGTTCCTCTGCCGGACCTTCTGACGTCTGGGTCGTTGCTGGACACGTTCGCGCAGGGCTGTTGATTCACGGCGGAGCGCCAATCACCGCGGCTTCGCGAGAATCTCCAGTAGGTCAGTACCAAACCGTGACAGCCGCGTAGGGCCGATTCCTGGTAACGCTCCCAGCTCGGTGAGCGTTGTTGGCCGGTCCCGCATCATGGCGTCTAACGTGGCGTTCGGGAAGACCTGGTAGGGCTTCCAGTTGCGCTTTCGTGCTGCGCGCTGGCGGTAGTTGCGCAGGGCGTCGTGTAGCGGTCCCTTTGACCCACGGCGTGGCTTTGGCGGTCCGTCAGACTTCACTCGCACGGGCTTGTTGGGCAGCCATACGGTTGGGTATTTCTTGCCTTTCTTCGCCAGTCGCCCGTCGGCCAACATGGTGTCGATGGTCGCGAGTACCGCCAGTTCTGGAATGCTCTTGAGCAGGCCGAAGTGTGGATTGCCTGGGATTCCTCTCTTCTTCGCTGCTTTCGCTTTACTGCCGCGCAGACCCAGGGCAATGAGTCGTCGTCCAACGGGCCGCTTGAGAGCCCCGACGAAATCGATGACCGCCTGTTCCTGACTGTCGTCCAGGTCAACCGAGAGGTCTGCTCGTCGCTTTTCTACCCGCTCTGTGCGCTTTTCCGTGCGAATAGCCTTCCATGCGGTCGCTGCGGCTTGCACCGGCTCTGGGTCTACACAGACGTCGCACAGACCGCACGGGGGGAGCTGCTCACCGAACCAGTCTCCAAGGATGGTCTGACGGCACTGTGTTCCGACTGCGTACTCATGGAGCGCCCACCAGGCGGCTTCGGCACCGGGACCGGGTCTTGAGCCCCACAGTCGCTTCTGGGTGAGCGCGTCTTTCGCCGAGTACAACAAGACGCACTGTCCTGGAGCACCGTCCCGTCCCGCTCGGCCCGCCTGCTGAAGGTAGGCTTCGAGCGACCCGGGGGCTTCGCCGTGAATGACTACGCGTACGTCCGGACGGTCCATACCCATGCCAAAGGCTGACGTCGCAACCAGGACCTTCGCAGCCCCACTCTCGTACCTGGCGACGGCGGTCTGTCGTGCGCCGACGGTACGACCTGCGTGGTACCAATCGGCCATGATGCCGGCTTTTCGCAGGCCCTGTGCGACAACTCGGGTGCGCTTGCGGGTAGCCACGTACACAATGGCTCGACCCGCGATGCGTGGAAAACCAGCGTCTTTGAGCACGTCGATACAGGCGGTGACGCGGTCTTTGTCGCCGTCCCGTAACTGTACGGACAATGCCAGGTTGTCGCGTGCGATGGAGGCGTGGATGTCCACCGGGTCGGCGAGGTCTAGCGAGCGTGCAATCTCCGCTGCCACACGCCCCGTGGCGGTCGCTGTGAGCGCAATACATGGAATGTCGAAGCCGTCTCGCAGGGCTCCAAGCGTCTGGTATTCGGGGCGGAAGTCGTGCCCCCACTCGGAGATGCAGTGGGCTTCATCCACCGCCAAGTACGCGAGGCCGTTTCGAGCAACGCGCTTTCGGAACGACGTGCTCTTCAGCCGCTCGGGGCTCGCATAGATGAGTGCTGGCCCCTCGTCGAGTAGTCGGTGGGCCTCGGCACGTGCGTCGCCGCGCAGACTTCCGTGCATAGCGACCGCTGGGATGCCCTTGGCGCGAAGGGCTGCGACTTGGTCGTCCATGAGTGCCACGAGAGGGCTGACAACGAGCGTTGCGCCGCGTCCCTCTGCGTGGGCTCGAACGGCGGGCAGCTGAAAGCACATCGACTTGCCGTAGCCGGTCGGAAGTCTGACCAGAACATCGCCGCCACGTTCAAGCGCTACAATCGCCTCGCGCTGGGCGTCGTGGAGGGAAGGAAGGTCGAACCAGTGCTGCAAGGAGGCGTCAAGAGAGGGCATGGCGAGGCGGGGAAGTGAGCCACAGACGGTCTACGTGGATAGTATGCCGGCTATGTCAGGGGACCTCACCATACAACAGGCTCGGCTTGTGCTGCCGGACCGCTGCGTAGTCGGCGACCTGTTGATTCGCGACGGCACCATAGCCGCCATTGCACCCAGGATTGACTCACCCGAGGGTGAAGTCATCGATGGGACCGGTCTGGTGTGCATGCCCGGGGCAATCGATGCCCAGGTTCAGTTCCGAGACCCCGGTCAGACTCACAAAGAGGACCTGCGTACGGGTAGTCGTGCCGCAGCCTCGGGTGGCGTGACCGCTTTTCTGGACATGCCGAACACCCATCCCGCCACGACCAGCATCGCGGCACTCGGTGACAAGCTCACTCGTGCGGCAGAGGTCTGCTCCGTTCACTACGGCTTCTTTATTGGTGCGAACGAGTCGAACTTGGCAGAAGTCATCTCGGCTGACCGAGCCTGTGGCATCAAGGTCTCGCTGACCTCCAAGAACGACAACTTGGCGATTCGCGACCCCGAGCTGCTCGAGCAGGTGTTCGCTACGTGCAACAAGCTCGTCGCCATTCACGCCGAAGACCCTGTGCGTCTCGCTGAACGTCGCTTGCTGTATGCAGACTCGCATGACGTCGCGGACCATCCACGCATTCGTGATGTGGAGAGCGCGCTTAATGCCACGACACGGGCCATCAAGCTCGCGCAGAAGCATGGCACCCGGCTGCATGTTCTGCATGTCACGTCAGAAGAAGAAGCGGACTTATTGGCCCAGACTGGCAACGACCGAATCAGCGCAGAGGTGTGCATTCAGCACCTGTTGATGGACGCTGAGACTGCCTACGCCCAGCTCGGCACCTTTGCCCAATGCAACCCTCCGATTCGTTCAGCACGTCACCGAGACGCCCTGTGGCGGCACCTGATTGCCGGGACCTTCAGCTTGGTGACGAGCGACCACACGCCGCACACGCGCGATGAAAAGGAACGGGAGTACCCGGATAGTCCCAGTGGCATGCCCGGTGTGGAGTGGACGCTGCCGTTGTTGCTCGACCGCGTGAATGCCGGCGCCTGCTCGCTGAATGATGTCGCTCGTTGGGTGTGTGAGGGGCCTGCGCAGACCTACCGAATTCCCCGAAAGGGTCGACTTGAAGTCGGGTTTGACGGAGATGTGGTGCTCGTCGACATGGCTGAGCAGCGGGTCATTACCCACGAAATGGCACGAACGAAGGTGGGTTGGTCGCCGTATGCGGGTCGCTCGGTTCAAGGCTGGCCGGTGGTCACCGTCGTCATGGGTGTTCCCGTCTATCGAGATGGGCAGATCATCGATTCCGTTCGTGGGAGCCAGCTTACCTTCGGGCGAAACGAACTGGGACATCATCGGACGGACCAAGGCTCGGTGCGCTCCTGGCAGTCTGGATAGGGCTTGGGAAATCCAAGGAGCCCGAAATGCTAGACGTTGGCGATACCCCAGAGAACTTCGAGTTGAGCAATCAAGCCGGTGAGCCCGTCGCTTGGGCCGATTTTCGTGGCAAGCCGGTCGTTGTGTTCTTCTACCCAAAGGCGAGTACGCCCGGATGTACGACGGAAGCGTGCGCGTTCACGGATTTGTCCAAGGACTTTGCCGACCGTGGCGTAGCGGTTGTCGGCATGAGCGCAGACACCGTCAAGCGCCAGTCCAACTTCGCGACCAAGTACAGCCTGTCGATGCCCCTGTTGGCAGACACCGAAAAGGAAGTGCTGGAGGCCTGGGGCGTCTGGGGTGAGAAGAAGAACTACGGTCGCACCTACATGGGCATCCATCGCTCGACTTTCTTGTTCGACAAGAACGGAACGGTGGCCTTCGCCTGGCCTAAAGTGCGCGTGAAGGGACACGCTGAGGCCGTCTTGGCCAAGGTGGAAGAGCTCGACATCTGACAGGGGAACCCTCCATGCGCGCGCTATTTGCAGATTCTCTGAACCCGGTGGCTCGCGACACGCTGCTCGCCGCGGGTTGGGACGTCTTTGACGAGCCGAAGCTGTCTGGCGACTCACTGACTGAGCGGCTGCGTGTGCTCAATCCAGATGCTCTGGTTGTCCGCTCTACCAAGGTCCTGGCTGAGCATGTACACGCGGCGCCGGGACTCGGTCTCGTCGTGCGTGCGGGTGCCGGGGTCAACACCATTGATCTGGCCACATGCTCGGACCGCGGCGTGTACGTGGCCAACTGTCCAGGCAAGAACGCGATTGCGGTCGCGGAGCTTGTGTTCGGCCTGATGATTGCTCTCGACCGCAACATGGTGCCCGCAGCGTCTGAGGTTCGAGGCGGTCAGTGGCGAAAGTCGCACCACGCCAAGGGAGCCCGAGGCCTGTTTGGACGCACGTTGGCGATTGTTGGCATGGGCCAGATCGGTGAAGCTGTCGCCTGGCGTGCTCGGGGCTTTGGCATGAACGTGCGTGCCTACTCGCGGTCCCTGGACCCCAAGCGCGCCCGTTTGCTACGAGTCAAGCACTGCACCTCGCCAGAGCAAGCAGCGCATGGCGCGGACGTCTTGTCTGTACATCTGGCCTGCACCGATGACACACGTGGATGCATCAACAAGGCCGTGTTTGACGTGCTTCCGGAGGGGGCCATGTTCATCAATGCCGCACGTCATGAGGTGGTGGACGAAGACGCTCTACTCGACGCTGTTCAGAACCGCGGACTGCGAGCGGGACTCGATGTCCTGTCGGTCGAGCCCAAGGGCAGCACGGACGTCGCCCATCCACTTCTGTCGCAAGACGGTGTGGTTGTGACGCCTCATCTTGGCGCTTCCACCTTGCAAGCGTCCGAAGCAGTCGCTGTGTCTGTTGCCGACATTTTGAGCGAGTGGGCCCTGACAGGGCGCGTGTCGACTGCGGTGAACATTGCGGGCCAGGAAGGTCGAGATGGGGTGCTCGTTGTGCGTCACCTGGACCGTGTTGGGGTTCTCGCTGGCGTATTGGCCGAGCTGCGGGGGGGAGACGTCAACGTGGGAGAGATGGAGAACATCACCCTGTCGGGACGCAAGGCGGCGATTGCCCGTATAGCAGTTTCGGGTACGGTTACCGAAGACCTGATCAAGCACGTTGAGGCCGTCGAGCATGTCCTTTCAGCCTCGTATGCATCCGCCAAGGGCGCTGCTCCTGTTGTTGGTTAGAAACCCTGCGAGGTGACCTATGGCCCGATTGCACAACTTCTCCGCTGGACCCGCACTGCTTCCTCTTTCCGTTGTGGAAGAGGTACGCGACAACCTCGTTGATTTTGAGGGTTCCGGCCTCGGAGCCATGGAGTATTCGCACCGTAGCAAGCGGTTCGACGCCGTTGTCGCGTCTGCTCAAGAGCGCCTGCATCGGTTGCTCGGCTTGGCAGATGACCAAGAGGTTCTGTTCGTTCACGGCGGTGCCAAGAGTCAGTTCTACTTTATCCCGATGAACCTGCTGAATGGCGGTCAAGCTACCTACCTAGACACCGGAGTGTGGGCCAAGCTCGCCGAAGTCGAGGCGAACCGGTATGGAACGGCGAATGTGCCGTTTAGTAGCGCTCAATGGAACTACAATCGGGTCCCCGAGGCGGGTGAGTGGGGCGCGTTGCCAGATGGTACGGCGTACCTGCACTACACGTCCAACAACACCGTCGCCGGCACCCAGTACCAGTACACACCGGAATCTGGTGATGTGCCGCTCATCTGCGACATGTCGAGCGATATCTTGTCCCGCAAGATCGATGGTTCCGCCTACGACTTGATCTACGCCGGAGCCCAAAAGAACCTCGGACCGTCGGGACTGTGCGTGGTGGTCGTCCGAAAGGGGCTGCTGGAGCGGTGCTCACCGGACCTGCCCCCCATGCTGTCGTACAAGGTCTACAGCCAGAAAGGCAGTATGTACAACACACCCAATACTTGGGCCATTTACGTGATGGAACGTGTACTTGCGTGGATTGAAGAACAAGGCCTAGACGCTGTTGAAGCACGGAACATTGCCCAAGCGACTCGCTTGTACGATGCGATTGATGCTACGGACTTCTGGCAGGGCCGGGCCGAGTTGGGCAGTCGCTCACACATGAATCCCACGTTTTCTACCGGAACTCCTGAGCTTGACACTGAGTTCTGGCAGTGGGCCGAGCAGGGTGGGCTCGTTGGGCTTAAGGGGCACCGGAGTCTCGGAGGACTCCGAGCGAGTATGTACAATGCGCAGACGGATGTGGCGGTAGATGCCCTGATATCTGCAATGCAAGAATTTGAACGTACGCGCGGATAGCGCAAATTGGAGGGTCACATGGCCGGTGGAAATGGTGAAGGACACGTTGACGAGCTCGACGAAAGCCAAGAGATCGACGGTGAAGACTTAGTGACCTTGGTCGACGAAGACGGCAACGAACACGAGTTTGTGGTTCTTGCGGTTGTGGAGATGGAAGGCGACGAGTTCGCAATGCTCTCCCCAATTGAGCAGGTTGAAGACGAAGAGACCGCAGAGCTTGAGCTGTTCTTGTTCACGTACAAGGAAACAGAAGAAGGCTACGTCGAGTTCGGTGAGATCGAAGACGACGAGGTCTACCAGGCTGTTCAAGCCTACTGTGCCACTCTGTTGGACACAGAAGACGCGGAAGACGGCCCGGAAGTCGCTGAAGCCTAGGCCTTAGGCGTAGCGGACTGCTCGGCTAGCCGGCGAGCAGCGATCGGCCTTCAGCTATCAGAGCCCGCGGAGCGGGCATGTTCGACCCGCCACCATCGTGGCGGGTCGTCTTGCTTTGGCGGCCGAGAAATTTGTTCCCCGAATGCCGGTGAAACCGACTCGGAAAGCCGAAAACTGTACGCGCACCGGTCAACGACCCGGGCTACTCGACAGGAGCGTTGTCGTCGAACCCGTCCGGTCGCAACAGTCGGCTGACTACGCCTTCGCGTAGCTTTGGCTCGAACCAGGTGCTCTTGGGCGGCATGACCTCCCCGGCATCCGCTACGCGGAGCAGCTGTTCCATGCTGGTTGGGTACAGATGGAAGGCCACAAGGCCGGTACCGTTCTGTACGCCTTCGACCAAGGCTCCGGGCCCGCGAATTCCGCCAACGAAGTCGATGCGCTTGCTGGTCCGTGGGTTGTCGATGCCGAGGATGGGGGCCAGAAGTAGGTCTTGAAGGATGGACGCGTCAATGCTCTTGACTGGGTCCTTGATGTCGACCTTGTCTTCGTGCGGCTCCAGTAGGTGCCACTTGCCGTCGATGTACATGGTGAAGGTTCCACGAACCGGCGGTCGTGGCCCGTCTGCGTCTTCAATGTGGAAGGACTCAGCGACCTTTGCCATGAAGGCGTCTTGGTCGTGGCCATTGAGGTCGTGCACAATGCGGTTGTACGACATGATGTACAGCTCGTCGTCCGGGAAGAGGCCAGCCAAGAACGTCTGGGCATCCTCGGTCCCGAGCTCGTCTCCAGCCCGTGCGCCTGCCGCACTGCGGTGGTGGCCGTCTGCGATGTACAGGGCGCCTGCCTTGCGAAAGGCTTCGCGGATGTGCGGCGTGTCGACATCAGCGGCCCGCCACAGCGTGTGCTCGACACCGTCTGTGGTTGTGATCCGCCAGCGTGGCGTGAGTGACGAGATGTCGTCGGCAATGGCCTTGAGCTGGGCGTTCTTGCGGTAGGCGATGAACACAAGGCCAACCTGTGCTTCCAGCGTAAGAAGATGACGCGTGCGGTCCTCTTCTTTGTCCAAGCGGGTGAACTCGTGCTTCTTGATGCGGCCGCGCTTGTACTCATCGACCGAACAGCCGGCGATAAAGCCCGTCTGCATATGGTCACCCATTCGCAACCGGTAGACGTAGTACCCGGGGATTGCGTCTTCCACGAGAAGGCCTTGCTCCAAGAACCGGCGAAGGCTCGCGGCACCTGCTTCGTAGGCTTCGTCGCTGTGGGAGTCGGTGCCTACTGGCAGGTCGACTTCCGGGCGGGTGATGTGGACGAAACTGCGCGGATTGAGCGCCAAGTGGCGGGCCTCCGCGTCCGTAAGGGTGTCGTACGGAGGCGCGATGACCTCCCCAGCTAGAGCGTCAAGGGGGCGTACTGCGCGAATCGGATGGACGTCTGCCATATCTCCTCCAAGGGTGCGACTCGTAGCCCAGAATCCTCGGGAAGGCTCACCGCCCCGCGACTGCGGCCCCTCTGTGTTTTCACACCCACCGGAGGGGACGCTGCGACCGTGATCATCGAGGGGACAGGGCGCGGAGAGGTGACGTGGAGTAGGTTGCCTCCTCTCTGTGAAGGCCTAAGAGGAGTGCTGACCGATGGCAGTGTCTGACTGGATTGCAAACATCTTTCAATCCGACCAAACCCGTGGCTTGTCCGGCGGTGCCGCCGGTCTTGTGGCGCTCGACGACAGCAACCCGTACTACAACTACCGCTTGCGCCGGCATTCGGCGGATGGAGACCTGGTCTCCGAGCCCGGGTTGATCTGGTACACATCCGCCTACGCGGCACGTCGGGGCGGCCTTGGCGTACACATGGAAGGCAACACGGATGGCCAGCTCATCGGCGTGACCGATGTGCTGATGATTCTGTCCCATGCGGACTACTCACGAGCCATTCAGTCGGATCCAGAGTGGTTTGCCAGTGCAACAGCGGGTATTCGCGAGGCGTTTGCCGAGCTGTGCGAGCGTGACGGTCTCTCCTTGCCCCACCCGAGCCGTGAGCTCGGCGTTCGCTTTCTGTGCGATGGTTCGGGCGAGATGGGCGGCCAGTCCTTGAATCTGCCCGCCGGCGAATTTGTCACGGGACTCCTGCCGAACTTGTACACGGGACCCGTTGCGTCGAGTACGCCGGTTGTGGGGGTTCTGATCAACCTGCCCGGTGTGTGGGAAGGCTACCAAGAGGTCGGTCGCCTTTACGATGACCAGATCCTGTTCACTCTCGGCGCGCATTGGCTGGATAACTTCAGTCACCCAAGCCTTGAAGAGTCGGCGTTGTACCGGCTTCAACGCTACCCAGATGGTAGCTTCGTCCACCTCATCAATCCCGACCTTCAAGATCGCTTTCAGGTCACCTCTACCGACCAAGACGGCGCCTCTGTCCTGACGATTGCAACGTTGACTGGCGAGCCGCTGGCGTACATGGTCCTTGCGGTAATCGAGGCGGAGGAAGCCACCCCAGATGTGGCCCCGCCCATGATGCTGGACGATGAAGTGCAGCTGTCTCATCGCCCAGCCAGCTCGCTGTACGGCAACAAGACCATCATCCCAGACGCCGTTGGTGAGCGCATCTTCACGCTACAAGAGCGGGGCGCATTGCTGCAGAAGGTCCACTTTGGCGCTTTCATGGACGGCTATGATGTCTATGTAGATGCCCGTGGTCAGATGGGGACCGGCATTGATGACGCCTCCGCTGTCTTTGAGGTACGCCGTCGCAGCGTGGACTTCCGCTCCCTTGTTCAGGGAGCTCAGGTTGGCGGTCAACCTGTCGACGTAGACGCCCCGGTTCCAATCGTGGGCGACACCATTATCGAGGTTGCCGGCCAGCGCTTTGACTACCGCGACCTACGTGAAGCGGATGTCGAAGGGTGGCCGTATGTCGGCGAAATCCGTCGTCCGGCGAGCTCTACCTACATGATGTGGGGCGACCAGTACCGCATGGGTCGGTCTCGTGAGTGCCGGGTCACGCTGCCAGATGAGCCGCGCAACGACAATATTCGCTGGAAAGCGGACGTTGGTGAGGGCGCTACAATTCGTGCCCGCTCGGGCGATATCCCGAAGTCCAACTTCTACACCGACAGCATCATGGTGGCCTCAGAACACGCTGAGGTGGACCTGAATGAGGAGTCGGCGGTCCTTCACTGCACCGCACGTCACTGCTTCACCTTCGTGCGCCGTGACGGGACATTGCTCCCGTTGTACCCAACGAAGAGTGAAAAGACCCCAACGCAGATGACCCTTGAGCCTGGCGACGAAGTGCTGATAGGAAACTGCTTGTTCCACGTTGGCTTCTCGCCAGCGGGCGAAGCGGTCATGCCTGCCCCCGCACCGAAGCTCGCGTTTACGGCTTCGGATGACTTGGTCCGGGCTGTCGAAGAGCCGGACATCGCCGCACTGGATCAGACTCGCCTAGATGCCTCCGAGGTGGATGTCGAGATCGAAGCCACCCCACAGCCTGCCATGATGCGTGCCTCTAGGACCCCGTCACTGTCGGATGCCCCAGTTCCTCGCCGGTCCGTTGGTCCAGGTGTGACCAGCAAGCCGCTTGCCGGAGACGCCTTCTCCCGCGAGCTCGTGAAGCAGCGCCAGAGCAAGTACTACGACGCGCCTACTGTCTTGTCAGATGGGAGCGATCTACCGCCGGGCCTGTTGGATGAAACGCCACCACCAGCACCGCGCGCCTCACCTCCACCTCCCCCGTCGTCCGATGATGCGGGCATTGGTCGTGTGGTTGCTCGTGCACCGTCTGATCTGGCCGACTTGCCGGACCTCCCCGACTTGCCGCCGCCACCGCCTGCGGTAGCCGACGATGAGGGCGAAGACTGGGGACCCCCACCGATTCCAGGTGGAGATTTCGACATTGCCCCGGACGTTCCTGTAGCTGCCCTGCCGCCGTTCCCGCTCAGCGATGCCCCTGAAGTCGCCGCTGAGGGCGACGGAACGCGAACAACCCACGTTGAAGACGAACCGATTGCCGACCTTGAGATGGAGTTCGAGGATGACGGTGGCCCGCCTATTCTGGGGCTGTTGCCCCCACCCGATGACCTAGAAGAAGCGGGTGAGGTTGTTGCAGTGAGCGACTCTGACGCTCAGTTTGAGCTGTCCCGCCGCATGCAGGTTGTTCAGGTAGGCTGGATGGTCAAGGGTCAGTTCACCGGTGGTAATCACACTGGAGCGGACCTGGTCATTCCCGAGAACCGCATCGAAGATGACCAGACCTTCGCGCCGACCGACTATTTCTCGCTCTCGGTCCGCGGTCGTAAGGCGTCCATGACAATCCTCCAGGCATCCGAGGTGGTGGTCGACGGTGACCCGGCGGCAGATGGCGAGCTTGACCCAACGGGCAAGGCCATCGACATCATCCGCCGTGATGACCTGGGCGATGAAGACTTCGTGGTTCGAATCGCGCTGGCCCAGGACAAGCGTCTTCCAGACCCGCGGGCGCGCTTGCTGGGCATTGACGTAGCGGACCCGCTCGCGGCGGCGCTCTTCACGCGTGGCCTGCCTGCTGGAACCGAGCGCCAACTCACCTTGGGTGCGGTCAGTGTGACGGCTCTTCATGACGGTGATGAGGTTGTGTTGTCGAACTACTTGTCGTCGTACAAGCTGGCGGATGGCTTCCGGCCATTCTTCGTGCAGAAGGGCGAAGACAAGTACAAGACTGCCCCCGAAGATGGCGTAGAAATTCGCCTATCAATCGGTGACCGCCTGGTCGTTGATGCCTCTGTCTTTGAGATTGTCGAGGGATAGCGCGTGCGCATCAGCACTGGGGCTGCCTGCTATGGCACCCCAAACCTTGATAACTATCTGTTGGCGTCAGCTGACCGCGTCATCTGGCGGGTCGGCAGCGATGCTGTGTGCACCACCCAGCTTGGGGAGGGGCACCTCATTGGTGTTGCTGCAGGCGAAGGTGTGCAGACCGGTGAACTAGCGTCGTTCTCAGCGGTGCGTGTTCTGGCAAAGCTGTTTGGGCCCACCATCCCGCGCAAGCCGCAGCGCGTTCTGCTTCGCTATCTCTGTAGAGCCCACGACGCGCTGTTCGCTCAGGCGACCGAGTCGGGGCAGGTGCTTGGTACGTCCATTGCGGTGCTCTGGTCACCCGTGCTGGGCGAGCTGGCGTGGGCCCAAGTGGGGGACTGTCGCATTGTCCGGCTGCGCGATGGGCGGGTGTCGCAGCTGTCGATTGAGCACACACGTCAGGCCTTTGCACAGCGCAGTGGTCGGTCAGCCAAGGTAGACGCGGACGCAGTGATTCAGCGGTTCATCCAAGGGTCTGCTGGATTGGGCGACGATGCTGCGCTTCACCTGGAGTCTGGCCTAGACGTTGGCCATGAGGTGATGGCGCGAGGAGACCGCTACTTGCTGTGCAGCGCTCCTGTTTGGCGGTCGTTGGAGGTCGAACAGCTGCGTCAGTATCTAGGCGAAGCGACGGCGCAGCGGGCGGCGGACCGGTGTGTGACGTCGGCGTATCGGGGGGGGCACCGAGGCTGCCTGACCGCTGCGGTGTTGTTCACCGACTAGATACCGGGTGTCAGAGTCGTGGTGAAGGTGACCGAGTAGGTCTCGCTTCTTGCGAGGGACAACGCCGTCAATCGTGTATCGACGCAGGCGCGTTGTTCGCTGGACAAGCCTGTCGCCGGGTTCACAAGGGCCTCATCAATACCTGTCTCTTATACACATCTGACGCTGCCGACGAATAGAGAGGTG
>CAJXTB010000038.1 GCA_913061235.1 uncultured Pseudomonadota bacterium
GGCGCAACGTGATTGTGTCGGGACACAGTGCGTTGCGCCGGGGAAGCTAGGTGCGCGCATGAGCGGCGCAGCCCGGGTCAACCTGGAGCGGTACCGCTGTAAAAGCGCGCTATCCCCGCCGGCGGCCCGCCGACTGATACACCAACGTCCACACGCATAGGAACCGTTTGCGTTGAAGTCGATGCGGCCGGAAGTGCAACGTAGAAGCCCTGTTCAACATCGTCGATACACACAATGAACATTGCACGCTGACGGGTCGCGAAACGCTCACTTTTCGTCCACCTCCAGATCCCGTGACATACCCCTGTACTGTGGGTAAACAAAGCAGCGCCGTAGCCGTCCCATGGAACCGACAAAGCAGCGGCGAGGTTCTGAGCAATCAGAGGGTCCAAATCGTCGTGAGGGCCAGCGGCAGTCGCGGGCAAGATTCAGGGGTGGACCTCCACGTTGTTCTCGGACCCGCCGCTTTGGCAATCGCGGGCAGCGCTATGAGTCTCCAAGGAACCGCCGGGCCAGGCGGAATCCGACGACGGCGTATCGAAAGCCTGGGTCGTTGCTTGCTCGTCTCGACACCTGGGCAGTCGCCGCGTCGCCGCGCCAATGGCCTCCTCGGATGACTCTGCGACCGAGAGAGGCGGGGTCGCCGGGACTAGAGGCTGGAGCTGTGGGGCCAGCGCCCTCCGCTGACCATGGGTGGTCGAACGGTTCGAGGCACCAGTCACGTGTGTTTCCGGCCATGCCACGCACATCGTAGGGAGTGACGTCAATGGGACGGGCGTCAACAATGCTCGGAGTTCTTCGGCCCGCGTGGCTGTCGGACATGAGGCCCCACGACGGGTCCAAATAGTCGCCCCACGGATAAAGCCGACTGTCCACGCCCCGTGCGGCCTTCTCCCACTCCAGCTCGCCCACCAAGCGCCATGGCTTCCCACTGCGGGCCGCATGCCAAGCGGCGTAGGCCATGCCGCACCACCAGTCGACCATCACAACGGGCCAGTCCAAGTCCCACAGGTCGCCATCTGTGTCCGGCATGAGCACAAAGCGACCATTGGCGTCTCGTCCGTAGATCTGGTCTCCCTGTTGGCCCTGCTGACCGGCCCGCTCGCAAGGGGCCCATGCCAGCGCATCCTTTTCGCGACCTTGCGCGACCAAGTCATCCAGAAATGCGATGTACTGCCGGTTCGTGACGGGAAACCGTTTGATGACGAAGTCGTCCATCCACAACATACGGGGTGGCAGGTTCTTCTGTTCATCGACGTTACCGCCTGACCCAAACCATCCCGCCGGTACATAGCAATCGTCCGGGGCTAGCTCACCGGTGCGAGGCAGGGTGACCGGGTGGGGTTCAGAGTCGCCGGGCCGCACGCCATGCCAGTGCATCTGACGGCCGATGTTCACCGGATAGCGTACGTCCACACGGCCTTTCGCTCGGAGAACGCACAAGTAGCTTCCCATCTCCAAGGGGATGGTCTTGAGTGGGGTCTGGCCTAGAGACCGCACGAACTCGGGCACCAAACGTCGGTTTTTGACGACGTATCGGTGAAGCAGCACTTCGGCCGGTGGGTCGGTGACCAGCGTGAGCGCTCCGGTGCCGGTGAGGTAGGCAGCGTGCTCGTGGGTGCGGTCGTGCTGACGTAGCAGGGTCCCCCACTCTGCAGCTTTGGCAAGCAACCGGTGTTCTTCTGCTGCTTGGTGTTTGTCTCGGTGGAAAGCCGCTAGCCTCTGGTGGGCTTCGGCGAGGTCAGGCACGTAGTTCAGCGCCGTACGCAGCGTCTCCCGGTATTCGAGTTCCCGTAGCGTGGCATCGCTCTGGAGCTGTGCCGCCTCGTCCATCTGCGCCCAACCGTGCGCTTTGATGCCTTCGGGGTCGGACTTCTTCACCTGTGCCAGGTGCTGCTTGGCTTGCGCTGCCAGCTCCTGCGCACGAGTGCGGAGTTCCCCCGCTTGCACCAGCGTATTGTCAGCGCTGACGACGACCTGAAGTGCCTTGGTCCGCTTCTCAGCGCCGTCGAGCCACCCAGCAACGTCGTCCGCTAAGGCAGCCGCGCTGGCGTACCGGTCAGTCCGCTCGCGGGCCATCGCGGTCGTGCAGATGTTGACCAGCGAGTCGGGAATGGGTGGCCCCTGGCTATCACCTGGGTGCGTTGGCGGGCCAAGCAGCACCTGTGTATGCACGGAGCGCGCATCGGCGCCTTCGTAGGGTGCTCGGCCCGTGAGGACCTCGTACAGGACGGCTCCGAGGGAGTAGATGTCGCTCTGGGCGTTGATTTGGTCGGTGTCGCCACGAGCCTGCTCCGGGGACATGTAGGCCAGCGTGCCAGACACGGTGCCAATGCGCGTGGCTCGGCTGTCGTCACGAGTGCGGTCCGTCACGACCGCTTCACTCTCGTCAGCAAGACCAGGCTGTGCAAGCACTTTTGCCAGACCCCAGTCGACCACCAGCGCCTCACCATACGCACCCAGCATGATGTTGCTCGGCTTGAGGTCGCGATGCACCACGCCCTTGCTGTGGGCATAAGCAACCGCCACACACACCTGTTGGAACGTTGTGATCAGGCGCCGGAAGTGCCATCCCGATGTGGTGGTCGCCCAGCCGTCTTTCGACATTGCGTGCACGTCCCGAATGACATCGGACATCCGGTCGCCCCTAATCTCCTGCATCGTGAAGTAGTACCGGCCATCGGAGAGCTGTCCGAGCTCATGCACCGGCACAATGCCTGGGTGTTGGAGCTGGGCTGTGGCCTGCGCTTCTTCGATAAATCTTGGCACCGCGCTCGAGCTCTTGGCGAAGGCCTCCGTGATGGTCTTCATAGCCATGACGCGGTTGAGGCTGCAGTCACGGACGCGACGGACCACGCCCATCCCTCCTGTCCCGAGAAGCCCCAGGTCTTCGAATCGGTCGGCCCCAGTCGCCGTTGCCACCATCAAAGGCGCGTCGTTTGCTGCCCCTGGGCCCGTCGGCGCCGCATGCGTGGTCAACACTCCAGGCAGAGGCCCGGAAATCTCCGAAGGCTCCGGCGGGCCGAGGTCTACCGCTGACAACGGATCAACAATCGTCGAAGGGTGAGCTGCGGCTGGCATATCCGGCGATTTTTTGCCCAGCAGCGCTTCGATGTCACGCCGGCACTGCGCGTCCAGATTGTACCGGTCTGCAATGCGAGCAAACTCGTCGAGCATCGTTCCTCCAGGAGCTACGCCTGGGTAGCACAACCCTAAGCGAAACCAATACGCGCTAACGCAGACGGCCAACGATAGGGTTGCAGCATGGACCAAACCCAGACTTTAGGCATGCACACACACACCGGTCCAGCCGACGACCGAGTTGCGTCATTGGTGGTGTTTGCGGCGCCAGGTCGAGCCGGACGCGGAACGGTGTGGCCTCTGAGTGAGACGTTGCTCTTCGGACGCCACGAACTCGCCACCCAGGCACTCGAAGATGGCCGCATGTCGGGCCGGCACGCGGAAATTGCTCGCAAAGGTGACGATTGGGTCATTCGCGACTTGAATAGTCGCAACGGAACCAGCGTGGGTGGACGCCTGCTTACCCAGCCGACGGTGCTCAAACACGGTGATGCGATTCGAATGGGCGCGTCTGTGTTGCTGTTCGCGTGGCTGCCACCCGACACTGGTAACGATGACCTCGGCATGGCCGGACTCAGCGCATCCATGCACGACGCACGCCATCTGTTGCGCGCCGTCGCCACTCACCCCCACACCGTATTGCTGCTGGGAGAGACGGGAACCGGCAAAGAGGTCGCCGCCAAGGCGGTGCATCGCGCGAGCGGTCGTCGCGGACCGTTCGTAGCGCTCAACTGCGGTGCCCTGTCCGCCTCCATGCTAGAGAGCGAGCTGTTTGGGCATCGAAAAGGTGCTTTCACTGGGGCGATTACGGACAGTCCTGGTGTGTTCCGAGCGGCCAATGGCGGCACCCTATTCTTGGACGAGATTGGCGAGATGCCCGTCGACCTACAGACGCGACTGCTTCGTGTCCTAGAGAGCCGGACGGTGCGCCCTGTGGGCGGGAACCACGAGATTCCGGTGGATGTCCGGGTGGTTGCGGCGACCAACCGCGACCCTGCAGAGAGAGTTCGGGCCGGCCAGATGCGCGCCGACTTGTATGCACGTCTCGCACAATGGACCCAGCGCCTGCCACCACTTCGAGAGCGTCGCGAAGACCTGGCCACGCTCGTTACCGTACTATTGACGCGGATGGGCGCCGCTGAACGTCGTCTCGCCCCAGACTTGGCCCTGGCTCTCGCTCTGCACGCATGGCCGCTGAACGTGCGCGGTCTACACAATGTGCTCTCCGTCGCCATCGTAGCGAGTCCAGGACCGGTTCTTCAGCTGTCGGAGCCTGTCCAGCAGGCGTTGACTGCGGCGTCTGCGCTGATGGCGGAACCCTCGTCAGTAAGCGCACCCCAAGCGTCTCCCACGACCCAGGCCTCGCCAGATGTCGAGGCCCTGCGAGACGCACTCGAAGCGCACGGCGGCAGCGTAGCCCCGGCCGCAAGAGCCCTGGGACTGTCGCGTCAGCAGCTGTACAGGCTGGCGAGCAAGCTCGGCGTCGACCTATCCGCATACCGTTCCTAGACGTCCGCACCTGTCCGGCCGGACGTCCGCGGACAGATGTTCGTTGCGGACACAACGAGCAAAACTAAATAATGCGTCGACTCGTGTTGGCACGGGACTTGAAATGAGCTTGGGCATGCTCACCCAAGGACCCACACCATGAAGTCACCTCTTCTCTCTGTAGCCCTCGCGTTCCTCGTCCCCTTTGGTGGGGCGTGCACCTCCGACAACCCAGGCGATACCGCCCCCGAGTGCGCGTTCTGGTACTTGGACGAAGATGGTGATGGGTTCGGTGGCGACGCCGACACCCAAGACGCCTGCACGGCTCCCAGCCCCGCTCATGTGCAAGACGGCGGCGACTGCGACGACGGCAACTTCGTTCTCAACCCTGGAGCGGACGAACTGTGCGACGGCATCGACAACGACTGCGACGGCCAAATCGACACCGAGGACCCGGGCCTTTTGGACACGCTTGATAGCGACGAAGATGGCCTCATGGACTGTGTAGAGGTCCAGCTCGGCACGTCCGTCTTGCTAGCCGACACCGATGGTGACGGGTTCAGCGACTTCCAAGAGGTCGTCGAGTATGGCTTTTCGCCAGAGCTCAACAACTTCAAGTTCAACCCAAGAATTGCCGACACCCCGCGCATTCATGTTGAGGTCTCCCGGGCTCCAACGCTGGGCCTTATCTTCGAGTCCAGCACGAGTGTCGGCACGCGGTTCGAGGTGGCACGCTCCACCGACTCCACGGAAGAACTGACCACCTCCAACTCGGACTCCACCAGCCAAGCCGTCGAGTACACCGAAACGACTGGCGGCTCCGTCACTGTAGGCGCCTCGACCAGCTTCCCCGGCCCAACGACCGTGAGCGGAGAGGCAACCGTCAGCTACGAGGAGTCGGTCTCAACCTCCAAAGAGACCTCCTACACCTTCAGCGAGGAGCGGTCCGCGGCACATTCAACGGGCCTGAGTCTAGCGAATGAGGTCTCCAGTGAAGAGCAAATCAACATCCAGTATGGCTACGTCAAGGTGTTCGTGGACATCGTCAATGACGGAGACGTCGCCTATGACCTCACGAGCCTGTCCATCAGCACGTCGATGACCACCCCCGGTCGCTACACCAAGCTGTCGCCGGTCGGGATGCTGTCGCCCGATACCGACTCCGCCAGGTTCACAGACGTCTCGATGGGAGTGGGACAGCGTCGCTCGGGCTTCATCTTTAGCAACGAGACCATCGACCCGTCCGTCGCACAGGACTTGCTGGCAGGTGCCACCAGTCTGACCACCCGCGTGGTCTCCTACAACCTGGTGGACCGTGAAGGAAACTCCTTTACCCACAACACCACCGCAATCGCGGCCAAGACCGCAACCATCATTGTGGACTACGACCGGCTCGACATCGACACCAACGAGATCAGTACCGAGCGGTTCCAGGTCGCTACGAACACCGACCCAAACCGGCTCCAGTTGAGCGTTGCGGACGCGTTCGCCGACACGCTTCGCATTCCCTACTCCATCACCGCAGACGGCCGGCTCGACAGCGTGCGCGATGTGGCGACGGATGCGGTGGACGAAGGCTACTGGACGGTGGTTCACAAGAGTACAGAGGGCCAAATCGACACAATCCAGAAGTACTCGAGCCTTGCAGACACCTACGATTTCGAGTCGCTGCAGCTCAAGTCGGGAGACATTCTGCACGTGGTCTACGTGGAGGACGCCGACCATGACGGGCTCGGAACGCGGATGGAAGTGGCCTATGGGTCGGACCCGGACGTCCCCGACTCGGATGGCGATGGCATTGACGACGGCGAGGAAGTGAACGTTTGGCAGACCTCTCCAACACGCGCAGATACCGACGGCGACGGCCTCGATGACCTCGATGAACTGGAGATTTGGAACACAGACCCAACGGTATTCGACACCGACGAAAACGGCATTCCCGATGGCCGGGACCTGTTCACTCTGTTCGCGACGCGAGACAACGCACAGTCGGTGACGGCAGTCACGGCGTCGGGCGAGCTGTGGCAATGGGGCGAAACCGCGGAGCTACTCCACCATGATGAGGAACGAGACTGGACCCATTTGTACGGTGGGTTTGGATTCTTCATCGCGGCCAACGACCTCGGCGAGTTCTTCGGGCATGGCAACAACCAAACGGGCCAATTCGGCGCGGCATCTCCGGCGTTCTCCGCAGACCTCACCCCAGTCCTCGGCATGTTCGACTTTGCGACAATCTCCCACGGTACCGCAACCTCCGGTGCAATCGCGGAAGATGGGACCTTGTGGGCGTGGAGCGCTACCTCAGTCGTTCCGACTCAGGTCGGCGTCAGCTCTAACTGGGAGAGCGTGGAGGCCGGTGACGGCGCCTGGTGGGCCATCAAGACGGACGGTTCTCTTTGGGCTTTCGGAGACAACACCTACGACGATTCGAACCCCGCCGCGCGCCCCCTCAGTCTGGGTTTCAACATCACCGCAGACTTCGATGCTTGCGAAGCGGGCATTGAAGAGGCCTGCCACTTCGTCCAGTCGCCCTTGCGCGTTGGCACCGACACCTGGCTTAGCGTCGAGGTCTCCGGTCACCACGCCCTTGCGATTCAGACCGACGGCAGCCTATGGGCCTGGGGTTCAGGCACAGCATACGAGCAGAGCGAAGGCGTGTGGGCCACAACCGGCCTAGGTCTCGGGCTAGGCTACATGACCGTGCAAGAGCCGACCCAAGTGGGCACAGACACCAATTGGGAGAGCACCGCAGTCGAGTCTTCCGGCGCCTTCTTCCAGCACAGCTTCGCCATCAAGACCGACGGCAGTCTCTGGGCGTGGGGCGATGGCGCCGGCGGCAATCTGGGACTCGGCGGACAAAGCGACTACGCCACTCCGGTACAGGTCGGCGTGGACCTCGACTGGGCGAGCGTTCAGACCAGCGCTCGAACGACAGTCGCGCTCAAAGCCGACCACACACTGTGGACCTGGGGTGACCGAGCCCTTGGGCATCCCGCAGCACAGCCCTTCGGCTGCGAATGCAGCGAAACGCCGGAGCGGGTGCGTCTGGAGCAGTAGCCGCCAAGTCGGCTAGGTCTTCCGAACGGGTGCGTCGCGAGAGCGGCGCACCCGAAAGGCGTAGGGTGGCGCTCGGAAGCCCCCAGTCTACGACGGACGCCGCATACAGGTCGAACCTGTCTCTACCGACGAGCGCGGCGCCCAATCCGGTAGATCTGGGTCGTCGCATCACGCTCTTCCGTCGACTCTGGAGCGGAGGTCTCCAGCCGCTCCAAGGCATCGACAAGCTGAGCCTTCAGCTCCTCCTTGTTCGCGCTGACCCATGCCAACAACTCTTCATGCTCAGGGTCTCGTTGTCGACGTGCCGCAGGCTTTTTGGGCCGCTTGGGCATCTTTGGAACCTTGCCCTTCTTCGGGAAGAGGGCATGGGTGGCGTAGACGTCTCCGGCTTCCAATTCAGCCCAATCTGTACTCGTGAAGACCGCCCAGCCAAGGGTGTCTGATTCGCCGTTCTTCACATACGGCCGTGGCTCTAGACTGGGCGCGGCCTGCCTGAGTGCTGACATGACTTTGGCAGCCAGTTTGGGATCTTCCGGCAGAGTCCAAGTGTGCTCGCCATCCACCGAATGCAGTGCGCCGCCGCTCATGACGACCTCAAGAGCATAGGTCTCGATTAGGTGACTCACCAGCTCGCCCAGTGCCCCATAGACTGAGCTTTTCGGGTCGAAGGAAATCCAGTGCTTGCTGTGACAGAGTGCCGGGCCGATGTCCTCCAAGGTTTTCAACTTGGCCAGCTTCACGCGAAAAGAACGGGCGAAGGCATTTCTTCCGAGCCGTTTCGGCTCGTATTGCCAGTCTACTTGTTGCCACAATTCCAATGCCATTTTGTATCCAAGTGATTTGCCGGAGCGATTTGTCGCGAGTCATGAGAATCGAACGGGCCGAAGAAAGCCTCACGACCGGTAGTAAAGACCGGAGCTGCCACGAGACCAGCACCACCCGCTAGATGGCTCCTAATCCATCTCATCGCAGACCCGCCACCCGAGGCCTGCGGTTAAGGCGGCCCCGTCCCGCAGCATCCCAAACGAACCCATACTCGGTGTTCAAGGCCAAGCGCCCCCCAATGGGCAACGTCCCGGCTCCTGCAAGGCGTCAACGGTCACACAGGAGCCAGCAAGCGAGGCAGGGCGTTCGGTATAGCAACACAGCGCCTTGCGCTCGGCGACAGCGCCTTGCGCTCGGCGACACCGACTCACACTTCGTGTGCCCCCTACATT
Organism: uncultured Pseudomonadota bacterium; assembly: GCA_913061235.1. Classification (GTDB taxonomy): domain Bacteria; phylum Myxococcota_A; class UBA796; order UBA796; genus CAJXTB01. The sequence goes on from CAJXTB010000038.1 coordinate 8,844, forward strand.
GGCAGAGCCCGTTCGCGTCCATCACACTATCGCCAACCGGAAACGAAATGCCGCGGCAAGACCTTGGTGTAGGCCCAGTGCGTAGTGAAGTCACCGGCGAAGACTGCCCTATCTAGCGGTTCTTGAGAACGTTTTCGCGAAGGAAGCCACCGATTGAATGGGACTCGCAACCCGATTTTCGAGTTCCCGACTGCGCCCTACTCGTCGTCGGCGTCGACGGTGCTCAGCTCATCGAGCAGCGTGTTCCAACCGCGAGAGGGTAGCTTTCTCTCAGCGAGCACGAGGCCCTCGGCAATCTGCGCGATGGCATCGCGCTCCCTGTGGTCGACGGTGTAGGCCACACCAAGCACTCCCCCAGATGCCTCCGCCACTTTCTGGCACAGGTTGAGGATTCCAGTCAGGCTTCGCGGGGTGATGCGGGTCCCGAAGGCGCCTTCGCGCTTCGCTAGGGCTCGTAAGAGTCGCAGCGCGCGGTCGTGGTTCTCAAAACCAGGGTCCCGAGTCATCCAGCCGCGAAGGACCTCCATGGACTCTGGGTCATCTACCTTGAAGCGTCGGGCGATTTTCTCAATCAGAGAGCGTTCTGCGTTTTGCACGCGCTCATCGGCCCACGCAACGTGGACGATTGGGAGAAGGGCCACAAGGCCAAGGTTGTGCTCGCCAATGCCGAGGTGCTTGAGTTCGGCGCGAATCTCTTCGTCGGTCATTGTGTTCCCATTCGCGGAAGCCGTGCGCGCGGAACACTAGGGCAGCGTTCGTGGCCAGATTCTGCCGAGACCATAGCTCACGGGAGGCAATGCGGAAAGCGAGCCCGGCAAGTACCGTCACCTGACTCCAAGAGCCGGCTTTGCTTGCATCGGCACGGTGGTCTGTCTATGGTCAATGCGGTTGTCATGGAGACTCACGATGTACATTCGTTCCGCTTGGCTCATGGCCTGGGCCGTCAGCACCGCCTCAGCAACTCCGGTAGAGTTGACACACCAGGGACGCCTACTCGATGCCGCTGGAATGCCGGTAAATGGCGACGACACGCCCCTGACCTTCGACGTCCATGAAACCGGTCCGTCTGCAATCGAATACTGGACCGAGACCCAGAACGTCTCCGTGACAGACGGCTTTTACAGCGTTGTTCTGGGCGCAGATAGCGGTAATCCACTGCAGGCAGAGTGGTTTTCCGACAATCCACAGCTACGGGTCTCCAGCGCCAGTGGCGCCGTGTTCGCCAACCAAGTCATTCGTCCAGTGCCAACAGCGCTAAGCTCCTACTCGGTGTCAGGCGGCCCCGTCGACGCATCTGAGCTGCGCGTGGATGGGTCCGCTGTGTGGGTGAGCCCGACCACCGCGTGCGCCGCAGATAGCCGTGGCGCCATCCGATTCGTTGCCGGCAGTACGGGCGTGGCGGATGCATTGCAGTGGTGTGCGGATGACGGCTCCGGCGCGCTCGAGTGGCGCCCAATTGGCGGACTGGACGATTCCAATCCACCCGGAGAAGACGTCAACCCGCCCGGTACAACTCTGATCTCCAGCAGCGCTTTCGTGGACCCCAACCCACCCAGTGGCTGGACGCAGTGCGCCGGATTCAAGAACACAAGCGGCAACGATGTCACCGCGGACGTATTGGACGGCTGCTTGCCAGTGAACCGGATGCGAGTCCGCATGTGGAACGCCCAGGGCACGCTAGTGGATGACCAGTTCTCGGAATCGGGTACCGGGAACGCCACATCCAGCTGGCCGTCATGGGACTACGTCACGAGCAGCAGGACCGTGGTGGCCCGCACCTACTGGGTCAGCACCTCTGGCTTCTTCGCCACAACCGACGGTCGGGATGCGTGTGGTCAGTCCACTGGCGGCTCTGCCCCACACCTAGGAACGGGCAACGGGAACTGTGCAGCCATCTTCCCCGGCCACTCAAACCACAGCCATGAACTAGGGCAAAACTGTTCGGGCTCTCCGTACGTCGACTTTACTATTGCCGTGTACCGCTAGGTCGTCACGGTCAAGCTGATGGCAGCTTGCCACGCTGCGCTCATCACCAAGCGTGACGCAAGCGCACGCCAGAGCAGCCGAATCGGCTCACGCTCGTGGGGTAAATGAGCCGCCGTACACAGGAAGCTCTTGCCGTCTGCACACCCGCTCCCGTCTCGACCGAGCGTCCCCACGCGGCGGAGCGGCTGTGGGCTGCCAGTCTGTCAGTAAGCCCTCAATAAACATCCACAGGCCATACACGTCCGTTGAAATAGTCAACACGCCTCCCGGAGCCAGGGCACGTGCGACGTCAGCCACGAAGGCCGGTCCAAACAGGACATGGTTGCCATTTTCGGTGGGTGTCGGAAACCAGATGTCCACTTGGCTGAGACGGGCTGGTGGTAGGACGGTAGCGAAGACAGTGCGGGCGTCCATCGCCCACAGATAGGCATTCTCAGGTGCCGCGGACTTGGCGCGTTCGACCTTCCTCCGACGAATCTCAAGCCCCACCCAACGGGTGTCCGGGAAGGTGTGAGCGTGGTCAATGAGCACGGTGGCGTTGTCCATTCCGACTTCGAGCGCGACCGGGCCAGGTGCGTCGATAAAGGCATGAAAGGCGTCGACCGTGGCACGGTGCTTGGGCTGTTCGAGCAGTAGGCTGCCATACAGCGCGCCGGGCACACGACCGCTTGTGCCTCGTTCACGAGTTGTAGGGGGCTTCCAGGACATGACCGCGCATACAACGACCCCAAGCAGTACGCCAGGACAGGCTGCGAGACTCTCAAACCACAACCACTGACACACATCAGATGGCCACACACCCTTTGTGTTGTGCAGGCTCAGCCAGCTGCGTTCCGAGACGCAGCCGCCCGATGGTTCCCGACCCGTGCACCTCTCTGGAGTCTGAATGGGTGCCGTCGCCAGAGTGCACGACGTCCCGAACCTGCGCTACAAGCTGCCAGACAGGACGATGAATGCAAGGAGCACCACGAGCACCACGGCGAGCAAGGTCAGGAAGAGCTGGACGGAAATCAGTCGACCGGTGGTGTCATCCAACAAAATGGTTCCAACGGTATCATCATCAAAATTGACGTTGGGCCACACCCGACCGCGCATGACGGCCGCCACAATGACCGGAAGAACGCCAAGAAAAACGCCTGAATATGCGAGTGCAAACAGAATCCAAGCGTCCTGTCGCGGTGCCTCTTCGCCCTTGTACATCATGGCTTTGATACCGCCTACCGCGCCAGCAATGACGAGGTACAGCCACACCAACAGGACGACCACGTAGGGCAACAACATGCAAATGACCGAGCCGCCCATAAAACTGTCCTTTGGCTTTTGAGCAGCCTTACCGCTCAATAACCACAGTACACCAAGTGACGGAACCCACCTACCTGCGGTCGGAAGTCCCATGGCTTCGAAGCGGGTGCCCCTTCCCTTCAGACGCGGGCAGTCACGCCGGTGAGCGTTATTGGCACAGTGGAGGACATCCGAGATGGCATCCCGGTATTCGCAACGCGTTGCCCCATTCATGAAGCAAGAACTAGAACAGGCCCGGCGAGCCAAGGATGACGGTCGCCCTGACCAAGAGTTCCTTCATCTCGAGCGAGCACACGTACTGGGTCAGGCCTCGACCTACTGGCATGTCTCGGTTCACCTGGCGATGCTGACGTGGGGCGTACACAACCGTGACCTGCGAGAGGTTCTTGGACAGATGTTCCGGGTTGTCGGTGCTGCTACCAAGACCATGGTGGGTCTCATCCCCCACGGCAATACCGGAGGAGCATCCGTCAGTCCCTTTCAGCCGATGCCCATCGCTCCGGACCTGGCGGCTCTCATCCAACGCGCGCAACAGGATGGACACACCAACCAACCTCCACAGTGATGTCAAACCCGACGCTGGGCATGCCTGCCCTCGTCGGCATTGGAGCGGCATCGCTCTTTTCAGCCGGACGGCGCCACGTGTACGCAGTTTCGCCCTCTGGACTTTGCAGCGTACAAGGACGCATCTGCCCTGGCCAGCACTTCGTCCAGCGACTCGTCTCCCCCGCCAAAGCCCGCCACGCCCACGCTGGCCGTGACCTGAAACGGCCCCCTGGAGGTATCGACCACTAGGGCTGCGAGCGCCGCACGCAAGCGTTCTGCTACCACCAACGCGTGTTCGAGTGACACGTCCACCATCAACACAGTGAACTCGTCCCCACCCTGGCGAAACAACATGTCCGAGGCCCTGAGTCCGTCGTCACAGGCCTTCACAACAGCTTGGAGAACGCGGTCTCCAGCATCATGGCCGCCGCTGTCGTTAATCTGCTTGAAGTGGTCGAGGTCCAGCGTCACTACCGCCATAGGCACCCCACTACGCCGCGTACGCGCCATCTCCCGCTTGCCCATGGCCACCAACATCCGTCGATTCGACGCCCCAGTCAGTGGGTCTGTCAACGCCGTGCGACGCAGCTCGAGCTCTCGGACCACTATCTTGCCCAAATCCACCAGGGCTTCTTGTTGGATGGTCGTGAGCTCCCGGGGTTGATGGTCGATGACGCACAGCGTGCCCACTCGAAAATCTCCCGCCAGAGCCAGAGGCACACCAAAGTAGAAGACGACTCGGGGGTCTCCGACCACAATTGGATTGTCGGAAAAGCGAGGATCTACACGGGCGTCGCGCACTACGAACGGCTCGGTGCCCAACACGGCGTGGCCGCAGAAGCTGACCTCCCGCGAGGTCTGTTGCGCGTCGAGGCCGGTACGTGCCTTAAACCACTGACGGTCGGAGTCCACCAGGCTTATCAGAGCTACAGGAACTCCGGTGATCGCCGCCGCAATCCTCGTGATTCGGTCAAAGACCTCCTCATGGTCGGTGTCGAGAATATCGAGTTGCTCAAGCGAGCGAAGTCTTTCAGCTTCACAATTGGGAACAGCTGGTGCCTGCAAGAGAACTCCGGTTCAGCCACGCTGGGCAGAACCGTATGACAGGTATTCAAGGCATTTACAACCGAAACCGCGTCAATGAAACCTCGACGAAAGGAACTCTTCAGCAGATTTTCATCAGCGTCCTTTGGCGACTCCAACAGCACCGCATCTCATCGGAGCACGCGGGCCCGTCAGCCCATGTCGCGATGGGCATCAATCAGTCGCTTCAGCCCGTAGGGGTCTTGCAGGCCACGGACCATCAGCTCCACGTCGGACTGACCCGAGCTGGAGATACCCACATCCCCCGCACTGAACATCTGCTGGGAGGGACGCTGACGGACCGTCACGTTTCGAATGTGGGCGAGCATGACCTCGGAGGTCCGCTTGGTGAACACACCGCGTGTAAGCGTGACGCGCTTATTGCTGACCACCAAGCGGGTCGTCAGCAACTCCACCCACCACGGAATGAGGACCAACCAACCTAGGCCACAAGTGACCAGCCCCACCACGCCCCAGAGCAGCGCCCGGCCTGGGTCCGTGCCGAGTAGCGACGGGCGAAAGGCCTTGAGGTTGTGCTCCGGCACGCTCAGGCTCACGGGCGCTCCGCATTTTGGACACGCATGCGCTTTGTCGCTGACTTGGCTGCCACACTCTGAACAAGAAACAAGGGCCATTGTGCCTCCTGCATACAAAGTAATCACCCGCCGAGGCAATTGTGGAGCTGACCGTTGCGATGACGAAACTGCGCTCCACGATGCGACGGCAAGGCTCGTGATTGCTGAGCGGAGGTCTAGCGCCCAAGGTGCGTCGTAGGCCGTCGCGCCCTGCATCCCCGGGCCGGAGTTCTCCTGTAGGCGGGTGGCTCCCCTACTTCGCAGCTGCGGGCATCTCTTGCTCACCACGGACCAAGCGCCCCGGCATCACACCGGTAGGTACGCCATTGTCCATGGTCTGCTGGCCTGCCACGAAGGTCGCGACGTAGCCGGTCGCGCGCTGAATCAGACGCCGTCCACCTGCTGGCAAGTCGAAGGCCATCTTGGGCTTTCCGAGGCGCAGATTGTCGTAGTCAATGATGTTCAAGTCAGCACGGTAGCCGGGCTTGAGCAGGCCGCGGTCGTTCAATCCGTAGAAGACTGCGGTGTCTAGGGTCTGGCGCCGGATGATGTGCTCAACGGCCAGCTTAGGGCCGCGCGTCCGGTCACGGCCCCAGAAGGTCAGCATGAACGTAGGCATGCCACCGTCGCAGATGGCACCACAGTGGGCACCACCATCAGACAGTCCCATGCGAACCTGAGGATGGGTGTGCATGCGATGGAGCAGGTCCAGGTTGCCGTCGCTGTAGTTGAACAGCGGGAAGTAGATGAATCCCGTACCGTCCTCTTCCATCATCATGTCGTAGGCAATCTCCTTCGGACTCTTGCCCAGTGCCTTGGCTTGTGCGGCAATGGACAGCTCCGGAGCGGGCTCGTAGTTGCACTCGCCAAGGGGAAACATCTTGTTCCAAGACTGGGTGATGTAGGCCTCAAAGACGGTGGGGTCTGCCGCTTCTTCGACAAGCAGTGCCGCACGCGTCTCCGGGGTCTTTAGTTCCGCAAGCGCCTGGTCCCATGGCAGCTCCGCTAGGCGCTTCCAGGTGTCCGTCAGCAAGAACGGATGCGCGGTTCCGCGCCAGGTCATCAGAATCCCAATGGCCCGTCCCGCCGACTGCGCGAACACAGGTACCCCGCGCTCGGCCGCGGACTCAATACCCGCAAGACCCTGCTCCCACATGTCAGAGGCAAAGTCGGTCTGGGACAAGTTGAACACCACCGGACGCCCCGTGGACTCCGCGATTTCCTCTAGCCACGACAGGTCACGCGGTACGGCCATGTGCTCATCTGCGAGTTCAAAGACACCCGTGCCTGCTTCACCCAGTGCCGATGCGATTCCCTTGAGCTCGCTCACCTCCGCGAAGGTACCGGCCACAAAGACGCCAGCGGCAGTCCGGTGCAAGGCAGTGCGTGACGTCGAGAAGCCAAGCGCACCCGCGTCCAACGAGGCGCGTAGATGCTGCTTCATCTCGTCGACCTGGGCTTCGGTGGCCTGTTCGGTCTCGCTCTCGTGGGTGCCCATGACGTACCCACGCAGGGCCGAGTGCGGAACTTGGACGGCGAAGTCGATGGAGTGCGGATGCTTGTCAATGGCATCCATGTACTCGGGGAACGTCTCCCAATCCCACTGAATACCCTCGGAAAGTGCGCTACCGGGGATGTCTTCAACGCCTTCCATGACGTTGATTAGCCAGTCTCGGTCTTCGGCACGACACGGGGCGAAGCCCACGCCGCAGTTGCCCATGACCACTGTGGTGACACCGTGCCAGCCAGATGGTGTGAAGTGTGCGTCCCACGTGACCTGTCCGTCGTAGTGGGTATGCATGTCGACAAAGCCGGGAGTGACCATCTTTCCAGTCGCATCGACCTCTGTTTCGCCCGGGCCGAGGTTCGGTCCGACCGCTGCAATGATGCCTCCGACAAAGGCCACATCACCGACGAATGCTGGCTCTCCCGTTCCATCGACAATCGTGCCACCGCGAATAACGACATCAAACATGCAGACCTTCCTTGACCAAAAAGCGAAACAGATTCATATTGCGAATATGATTCACTCTTCTACACCACCGACCGGCCGACGGCAACGCAATCGTGCCCGAAAGCACACCGCGTACCTCGACCACGCCCTCGCCATCGTGACTGAGGGGGGCCTGGACGCCCTGACCATGCCGGGCCTTGCCGATCGTTCCGACACGGCCGTTGGCTCTCTGTACCGGTACTTCACCGGCAAAGAGGCCATTGTTGCTGCTCTACAGGTCCGGGCCGTGAGCGCCTTTGTCGGCCACCTTCTCTCGGAAGTAGGCGAGCGAACAGGGATTGAGGCGCTACAGCAGATCAGCGGCACCTGGGCCAGCTTTCGCACCCTGCAGCCCGCCCAGTTCGGCCTCGCAGACCGGTCTCTGTCCGACCCGCGGCAGCTGCTAGACGACGCCCAAGAGGCTGCCGTAGCGGAGGCCCTCAGCCCTGCCCTCACCCGAGTTCACCAAGCCTTCTCCGACGCCCAAGCAGCCGGCACGCTCACTCCTGGTGACGCCACGCTCCGAACCCATGCGCTGTGGGCGGCAATGCACGGTGCGGAACACTTCCGCAAACGTGAGCAGCGGTCCGGTGTCAAGGCGGACACCCTGCGTGAGACCCTCGTCATGGCCATCCTGACCGGATGGGGCCTTGTCCCGTGATGGACATTCCACTCCCCATCGATGCGCTGCGGTCAGCATTCGACGCCGTAAAAGGTCCCGTGGTCGTCACCGCGCCCACTGGCAGCGGCAAGTCGAGTCGCGTCCCGACATGGTGTGAAGGCCCGGTGCTCGTGGTGGAACCGCGACGCGTGGCCGCTCGCAGCCTGGCCACCTGGCTCGCAGGACCGAAGCTCGGCGTAGACGTCGGGTACATCGTACGGGGGGAACGACGCGCCGGGCCCGAGACCTCGATTGTCTACGCCACAACCGGGGTCGCACTCCGGATTCTGGCCGATGCAGAGAGCCGTTATCGAACTGTAATCCTGGACGAATTCCATGAGCGCAGTCTCGACTTAGACCTCCTCTTGGCGCTGGTTCCAGGTCGGGCACGGCTCGTGGTGCTGTCGGCGACCATTGAAGGAGACCGGGTCGCTGAGCACATTGGTGGGCAACATCTACAAGGCGAAGGTCGCACGTTCCCCGTCGACATTCGGTACACCCGTGACGACCGCACACTTCCTGAATCCGATGGACTTGCCGCTCGCGTACGCAAAGCGCTGCTCAGCGTCGCTGATGAGCCTGGTGACCGGCTTGTCTTCGTTCCCGGAAAGGCCGAAATCGACCGCGTATGTCGCGAAATCGGCGACCTTGGTGAGGTGCTGCCGCTGCACGGAGGCCTCCCCCTCGCGGAGCAGTCTCGCGTCTTCAAGACCACGGGTCCGCAGCGAATTGTGGTCGCGACCAATGTCGCGGAGACGTCGGTCACCCTCCCGAGAACCCGTGTGGTCATCGACACCGGTCTGGTGCGTAGGACCCGGTACAAAAACGACCGCGGATACCTGACACTCCTGCCGATTGCCAAGGACTCCGCCGAGCAACGTGCGGGTCGGGCCGGGCGCACAGCACCGGGAATCGCACTACGACTCTGGGGTCAGAGCGCGCCTCTGAGCGGGCGCACACCCCCAGAGCTTCAACGGGAGAGTTTAGTCCCCTTGGTGCTCGCGGCCGCGGCGGCGGGACATCCCCTGCTGGACCTGCCCTTTCTGGACACGCCACCCGAACATGCAGTGGAGACGGCTCGAGAGCACCTGCTGTCCCTCGATGCAATCGACGCATCGCACGCCATCACCGAGCGCGGTCGACGCCTGTTCGGCCTGCCGCTGGATGCGCGCCACGGACGACTGTTGATTGAGGGAGAAAGCCGCAACCTGGCCACCCGAATGGTTGATCTGGTGGCGGTGCTGTCGATGGGGCGAGACCTATTCGAGGCGGCCCCCACCTCAGATGACGATTTGAGAGGCGGGTGCGACGTCACCGGGCTTCTGCGGGCCATGGAGCTGGGCGACGCCAAGACCCATGCGCTGAACGGATGGGTCCTTCGCGAAGCACGAAAGTCGGCGCGGCGCCTGCGGCAAGCGCTCGACCTGCCACACGAGTACCGCCCCCTCAACCGTAGAGCCGTGGCCGAGACATTGATGGCGGCGTGGCCGGACTGCGTCCATGTCGTCCGGCGACGCAAGCGAAAGGTGGCCTGGTCAAACGGCGGTACAGAGATTGATCTCGGTCGTCGCTCTGTGGTCAATGCAGACAAGGTCGACCTCGTTGCGGTCGTGGGCACGATGGCATTGGGTCACGGCAAAGACGTCACGCTGATTGCCACCTGCGCGATGCCGCTGGTGTCGAGCTGGGTCGTGAATGCCGGAATCGGACGGGACCGACTAGCCTCGGTCGCCATGACCCGGGGTGCTGCGGTCGGATGCGTCGAGCGGGTCCATGCTGGATACTTACTGGAGAGTCGAGAGATGCCACTCTCGGGAGAGCTCGCTCGCGAGGCCGTGTGCGCCCTCTTCTTGCGTGGGACCCTGTTCAAGAAGGGTGCCGCCGAGGCACAGCGTCGCTTTGACGCCGCCGCGCTCGCGGGTGCATTGGACGGTCAACCCCTGCCCTGGCCCGACCTTGAGACCTGGGTGACCGAACGGGTGGCCTCGCTCGGAATCGAGAGTGGTGCCGATGTTCAGCTTCTCTCGCGGGACGACTTGTTGCCCGACCTATTGCCAGCGCATCGCATGGAGGAACTCACTCGAGAGTTCCCGCGGGAGCTAACAATGGGCAAGCTGCGCTTCACCGTGGAACCCGAGCCGCGCTCTCGAAGGGTGACGCTGCACAACCTTGGTCCTCGCATCAAGGCGCTGCCGCCAACGACCTGGCTTCCCAGGTTCCAGGGCTGGGCAGTACGCATCGAGGACCGTGGCAAACACCAGTGGCTTCGTCGCTGAACCAAGACTCCAACCCAGGTCAGCCTGGGGCGGCCACGCCAACTATTGGGTCGGCGTACCAACGATTGCTTCGAGTTGGGCAATCAGGTTTGGGACGGGAAAGGGCTTCTGAATGAACGCCGCAGGTCCGGGACCATCAAAGCGACTCGTCGCATCCCTCTCGGAGTAGCCGCTGGTCAGAAGGACTTGCACACTGGGGTCGAGCTCCAAGAGAGCTCGAAAGGTGTCCTCGCCGCTCATGCGCGGCATCGTCAAGTCAAGTAGGACGGCGTCAATCACGTCCTGATGAGCCTTGAAGACCTCCAGACACTCCACACCATCCTTGGCGAGCAAGACCTCAAACCCAAAGGCCTCTAGCGCCAGCTCAAGGAAGGTCCGGATGTCTGGCTCATCATCGGCGCACAGAATCGTCTTCCGCCCACCCGAGTGGGACTTGGTTGGGCTTGCAGCGACCGCCGCGACTGCCTCTTCGGTAGAAACGGGAAGTAGCACGCGGATAGTGGTACCCGCTCCGACTTCGGAATCCACCCGAATGGCGCCGCCATGTCCGATGACAATGCCCAGAGATGCGGACAGGCCGAGTCCGTGTCCATGCGCTTTGGTGGTGAAGAACGGGTCGAACATGCGGTGCTGCGTCTCGTCGTCCATGCCGCAGCCTGTGTCTGAGATCTCCAGGGTCACGTACCGGCCTGGCTGTGGGTCGCCTGAGAGGTAGATGCCGCTCAACGGCTGCTCGTCCACATGCACCACTCCGGTCGTCACGCGAATCGTCCCAGGCTGCCCTTCGAGAGCGTCAGACGCGTTGGTCAATAGGTTCAACACAAGCTGGCGAATCTGACCTCGGTCCGCCTTTGTCATGGGCAGTCCCGGCATCAATCTCTGCTCAAAGGTTGCTTCCTTACCCACGGACAGGCGAAGAAACTCCGCCGTATCCGCGACAAGCCCGGATACATCCACGGGTTCGACGAGAAACTGTCCGCGCCCCGAGTAGGCAAGCATTTGTCCGGTGAGTTCAGCGGCCGCTTCAGCTGCGCGCTCAATGCGCTCCACCGCACCCCGGCCAGCAGTGTCGGGGGGCAGCATCGTTAGCGCCAACCCAGCATTACCCAGTATGCTCGCCAGAATATTGTTGAAGTCGTGGGCGATTCCGCCGGCAAGAAGGCCGAGCGTCTTCAGCTTCTGGGTACGCTCGAGCTCGGTCTGCATCTTTTCGGCTTGGGCCTGCCTGCGCGCTGTGACATCCAACGCAACTCCAATCACACCCTGGCCGGGTTCTCCACGTGGCTCAACCCGCACCTCGAAGGTCCGACTGCCAGACGCCATGTCGTAGGTACTTACCTGGCCATCCAAGGCTCTTTCATGGGCTTGCAGGACCGCACCTAACAGTACCGAGGTCGCCAAACGGGCTCCGACATGCGCTCCAACCGAGTCGTCTGCCAGCAGACCGAGGGTAGCCAACATCGCTCCTGCAGTGGACGTGATTCGCAGATCACCGTCCGTTGTCCAAACACCACCTGGAAAGCGTCGCAGCAACATCTGTACCTTGCTGGTACTCGCGCGTAGCTCCAGCTGTGCATGCCCGAGAGCTTCCGCCGCAGCTCGCGCGTCCGTGATGTCTTGGGAAATGCCGAGTAAATACAGCGGGGTGCCGTCGTCGCCCACAATCGGAATCTTCTGGGTGTGGAGCCAGCGGACCCCGTTCATTGTATGTATCGGCTCCGCCTCAATGTCGTGTACGCCTCCGTTCGCCAAGACTTCTCGGTCCTTCGCGATGAACCCTTCAGCCTCCTGACGCGTGAACAAGTCGTAGTCGTTGCGTCCAATTAGGTCTTCGCGGGACACGCCCAGCATTGCCTCGCCCGCGCGGTTGAAGTGAACAAACCGGAGGTTCTCAGCATCCTTAACGAACAACATGGCTGGAAGATACTCAACAATTGAACGGAGAAGCACTCCATCTTCGGTGGCAGACTCGTCCAGGATTCCACGCACGGCCCCCACGATTTCCGAATCGCTCGCATTGCGCTCCAGACCGAGCAGCGCCGCCAAGCGCCCGCCCAATTCCTCTAATTCTGCCATGCAACCCTCCCTTCACGCGCAATCGACCATACGCTCATTGGGTTGGGGAATGAAGTGCCCGCACGCAAAGCGTTCGTCGTGGGGAGGACACGGCCTAGCGATGGGTGGGATGAACTCCATCTCTGCGGCTGTGGAAGCCTACTACTGTCGGACTCCATGCGTATCGCCCTTGCCCCTTCTCTGGCGTTCGGGGCCTGACCAACTTCTGTGTCGGATGTCGTTGGGACGTACCCAATGACATCCATCAGTGCGGGGCGGCAAGAGGTGGAACCCGGCTTCCAACCGGTCCTCCATGGTTAGACCACAGGGGCAAACCTCGCCCCGTTGAGACTCCAATGGCCAATTCCAGCACAAAGCCCAAACTACAGCGGTGCCACTCCAGGTTGCCCCGGGCTGCGCCGCTCATGCACGCGCCTCGCTTCCCCGGCGCAACGCACTGTGTCCCAACACAATCACGTTGCGCCGGGTCGCTATGCACACACCTGAACACCGCATCCCGCAGGTCAACCTGTTCGGGCAACGCTGTATGAGTCACCGCGTCATCGTAAGCTGTCCAGCGGCAGGATTCGGATGCGGTCCCGCTCGCGTTGCGCGACTCAACGAACTGGATGGCGACCGCTTCAGCTCATCGTGGAGTTTCATCGGGTTGCTGAGGCCGTCAGCCTACGCTCACGAAAGGTGTCGTGGTTCGAGACCTCGCCGCGTCCCCGCACAAGGTCGACCCGCCCATACCAAGACCAGGTCCTTGAAGTGGTGGGAATGATGCGCGCAGGGAGATGCGCTCTTCGTTGCAGTGGACCCAGGGCAACGGACGGTCCCAACAACAATACGAATCGGAGTGCAGCACGATGGGCGCGTGCCGCACGCAATCCTTCCGCTCCGCCAAGGCATCACTCTCGGAGAGCTTGGCCCGCGCCCGTTCTGTTACCATCATCATCGTGACCGTAGACACCGAAGAAGCTGACATAGAGAACGCAGGTCTTGCCGGTTCGGTCCGACAGTTCCACCAGCCGTTTGACCCCGACGCACTACAATCCGTCATTCGCGCACAGATGACGTCGGTCTAGGAGCCACACATGAAGCGCCTCGCAGTAGTGGAAGACAACCCAGACAACATGATGCTCGTCAGGGCACTGCTGGAGGACGACTACGAGCTGGATACCTACACATGCGGTGCAATGGCACTCGTGGGCATCCGCAACTCGGAGCCAGACCTGGTGTTGCTAGACATCTCGCTTCCTGGACTGGACGGAACGCAGGTGCTTCACCTACTCCGTGAGTGGTCCTCAATACCCGTGATTGCTCTTACGGCGCACGCAATGGCTGGAGACAGGGCAGCGTTCCTCATCAAGGGCTTCTCTGGATACGTGTCCAAGCCCATCGTGGACGACCAGTTGCTGTACAACGAGATCAAGAGATTGCTCGGAGCCTGCTGTTGAAGACGCCTGACCTGCCACAACGCGAACGCGCGCGATTGGCCGCGCTCTCACGCTACGACATCCTCGACACCCCTCCGGAGCAGGTGTTCGACGACCTGACCAAGCTGGCCAGCCACATCTGCGGCACCCACATTGCCCTCGTCTCTATTGTGGACAAACAACGCCAGTGGTTCAAGTCCAGTGTCGGGCTCGACGCGACCGAGACTCCACGAGACATCTCATTCTGCGGTCATGTCGTGGCAGGCGGCGAGATGATGGTGGTGCCGGATGCCCACGAAGACGAGCGGTTCTTCGACAATCCACTGACCACAGACGCCCCCCATGTCCGGTTCTATGCAGGCGCGCCCTTACAGACTCCAGATGGACATATTTTAGGAACCCTCTGCGTTATCGACGACGAGGCCATGACCCTGACGGACCACCAGATCGACATGCTGCGCGCGCTGGCTCGGCAGGTCATGAGCCAGCTGGAACTTCGCCGTTCCGTGAGGATTACGCAGGACGCATCCCTGCAGATCGAGGCCGCTCGGCTCGCCGCTGAAGAGGCGAACCGCTCTAAGACCGCATTCTTGGCCAACATGAGCCATGAGCTTCGCACACCGCTGAACTCCGTCATTGGGTTCACCAACATCTTGCTCAGAAACAAGCGAGAGAACCTCAACGCCAAGGAACTCGACTTCCTGTCTCGAATCGGCACGAACGGAAGGCACCTTCTCGACCTCATCAACGACGTGCTCGACATCTCGAAGATTGAGGCGGGCGCCATGGAGATGGAGTTGGAGCCCGTCTCACTGGCTGCTTTGTTGTCGGATGTCGTTGCCCACACCGGTGGCACCGCCGATACTCAAGCGCACATCACATTTTCCTGCGAGGATTCCCCCACAATAATCGCCGACCGTAGACGCCTCATGCAGGTACTCATCAACCTTGTCGGCAACGGCATCAAGTTCTCCGTCGGCAACAACGTACACCTGTCGGTCTCGGTCAGTCATGGGCGGCCGGTGCGAATCGATGTCACCGACGCAGGAATCGGCATACCGCCTGAAAAACTGGCGAAGGTGTTCGCTCCCTTTGAGCAAGCCGATGCCTCGACGTCAAGGGTGTACGGCGGCACCGGCCTTGGATTGGCCATCTCACGGGCGCTCTGCCGGAGTATGGGCTTCGACCTTGAGGTCGCCAGCGAGGAAGAGTCCGGTTCCACCTTCTCCATTCGCCTTGTAGACGACGCTCCACCGATCTGTCTCAAGCAGCTCCCCACTTCTCACGAGGTGCTCTCGTCTGCCGCCGGGTTCGAAGAGCAGCGCGCTCTGAAGCCCGCGGACCGAGCCAAGCGAACACTTCTCGTCATCGACGATGACCCAGAGGCGCGGCTGTTGATGCAGCAAGAAGTTCAAGACCTCGGATTCCGGGTCATTGCCGTCGGAAACGGGACGGAGGGAGTTAGCGTAGCAAGGGCAATCAAACCCGATGCCATCACGATTGATCTGATGATGGCGGAGGTCGACGGGTTCGAGGTCATCCGCCAGATCCGGGCTGACCCCGAGCTGTGCGCCATCCCGCTAATCGTCTGCAGCACTGTCGGTGGCGAGTACCGGGCGCAGCTTGCAAGCGACATCCAAGTCATCAACAAGCCAGTGTCGCGTGAGTCTCTTGAGAAAGTGCTGGAGCAGGTCCTGACCGACATGTCTCGGCTCGTTCTTATTGTGGATGACGACCCAGACGCGCGCCGACTGGTCCAGGAAGTCGTGGAAGAGCAAGGCTGTCGTGTCCGCATGGCGGCTAACGGAGCCGAAGGTCTTTCAATGGTCCGTGTGGAACGACCGGACCTCATTATCTTGGACCTCATGATGCCTATCGTCGATGGGTTCATGTTTCTGGAGCAACTGCGACGGCTGCCTGGATACGCAGACCTTCCCATCATCCTTTGCTCGGCCAAGACACTGTCCACAACTGAACTACACCACCTCAATGGCGCTGCCGAACACCTGGTTCGCAAGGGTGCCAACACGGCATCGGGCGTGCGAGAGCAGATCACAAAGCTTCTGGCCGCCTCTCCATGAGTCGCCTAGCTTCCGTTCGAGAGCGACTCGCCGGACAGTATCGGGCGTCGCTAAGGGTTGAGGCCGCCGAGATTCAAGCGCTGCTAGCGGCAGACGCGCTCAACGAAGCTGAGATGCATCAGCGGGCCCACAAGCTCCGGGGCAGTGGCGGTAGCTTTGGGTACCCCGACATCAGTGATGCCGCCTCGCTGGTCGAGGAGGCAACATCGGACACGCTTGCCGCCGCAGCACACCGCCTACTCGAGCTGCTCATCAAACATGGAGCCGCCCACTAGACCCTCAATCGGTCGTACACAGTGCTCGTCGAGTCGACTGGGTCGTCGCTCGTTCATCTCTCCTCTTCGGTCGACAAGCGAAGTATGGTCCTGACAAGACGCCGCTCAGAGTCCACTTCGTCGCGAATCGCGGGCGGGAAAAGCAGGATGCCATCAATGGCTCCGACAGCGCCGCCCAAACACCTCGACAGCTGCAGCTCTGAGTGCGTGAGGTACGCGACGCGAGCGGGGCCGTTGGCAAGATAGGGCATTCGGCCATCCCCACTCAATTCACAGCATTCACGAGTGCCTCTGAGGGTCATCGTGACTGCGCGTGTTCGGGAACAGCGAAATACCTACGCATAAGCTCATCAATCAGATCAGCCAGTGCACCAGGTCGTTCACAGATACTCGCCTGTTCCACCGCCAGAGCTGCAGCGGTAATCATTGGAAAGCCGAAGCTTCCGCCAGATCCCTTGATGCGGTGCACCATCGCGCCAATCTGCAGCCAATCCCCACCCAGAGCGGCTAGATCAGTCGCCTCCTGCGCCAACGACTCGCGGTACCGCGCCTCCAACATCAACCGCGCCTGCGCAAGACGGCTCACGGCAGCATCTCCAACACGCCGAAGGCTCCGTGGAACAATGATTTAGTGCCACACCCGCTCGGACACTGCAACGTCCAAGCGATGGAGGTTGGTTCGGCTGGACGGTCGTGGACCACGACAATCCGCCTTAGCATCCGAGTGGTGCGGCGGGTGCATGGGCGCGAACGGCCTCCAGCAGGTCAAGCGGCTGGAATGGCTTTCGGAAGTGCCCAATTGAACCGGCATACAGCGCATCCGCTAGCAGGTCTAGGTCGCCGGTCGCACTCACAATCACAATGGGCACACACGAGGCTGCAGGCCAGTTCCCACTGGTCACGCGCCCCCCAAAATCGATCCCACTGCCATCTGGTAGGTGTACGTCGAGCAAGATCAAGGCCAGCTCTGAAGCGAACTCGTCCAGAACTGCCCGGGCACCCTCCAGTGTCGCCGCTCCCATAGGTCGCAAGCCTGCCTCTTCTACAACGAGCATCTGCAAGGAGAGCATCATCTCGTCATCTTCTACAACGAGCACGACATCCCTCATACAAGGTCCGCTCTGAGCAATCGACCGGCCCAGAGCGCCGACAGCCGAGGCTGTGGCTGACATCCCCACAATGTTGGATGCCTTCTTAGGCAAAGGCATTGTTCGCAGTACGCTATCCGGCGTCAATTGGCCGCAATAGTTATCTGCATCTCCAACAAGCAGATCCGCTTCAGCGTCCGCAAGAATGGAGTAGACATCCATCCAGTCTATGTCGGGGGCGACCCAAGTCCCGACTGGGCGGACGTAGCTCATGATGCGGTCATTCGGGCAAACATCGGCAGCGGCCACATCCTGTGCGTGCAGCACGCCAATCACACGTCCGGACCTCTCTACAGGCAACAACCGAGCCGTGGGGGTGCCGAGCAACGCCAGACGGGCGACCCTCACTGAGCTGCTTGCGGAAAGCGCTACCACGTGGGGTGCGACCATCTCGATTGCCGTCGTCACAGGGCCCTCCATGCGACGTGTATCGGAGCCCTTTCCGCGCGGCTTTAGGGCGATGACCAGAATACATTCGCCTAGGAGCGGCGGCGAGGGGCCTCGAGGGCAAGGCTACGCCCCCGATGGGTTGGCCGGGTCATCCATAAAGGTGAGCCAAACCGCCATCGCGGATGCAACAGCGTCGACCGCAGACTGCCGCACACAACTGCAGAGTCGCGTGCGGTTGGTCGTCTACAGCGCTTCTGGTCCGCCTGACACTGCAGTACCTGCCTTCTTCGCCTCTAAATAGGGCAAATAGTGATTGGTCATGAAGTGCTGCTTGGAGTCGGTGAACTTCGTGACGCCGCCGACGAGGCTCAACAGGTAGATGTAGTAGAACGGGAAGTCGATCTGGTGGCGAAGAAATCCAGTACGCGCGCTGCTTGCGTACAGATGGTGGTTGTTGTGCCACTCCCCTGCAACGAAGCCCGGCCAGTATTGATTGACCGACATGTCGCGACGGCTGAAGTCGTATCCGTCAACTCGACGGTCTTTGCCCTTCCCATGCCCTTCAAAGTTGAACGTCCGCACACCTACGCCCCAGATCAGCGCGCTGGCGAACAGGGTGACAGCGAGTGCGTGACCGCCAATCAAGAAGAATGCCGTGTACCAGAACGCCCAATTGAGCAGAGTGGTCGCCCAAAGCGCAGCCGGATTCGAGATCGAGCCCCAGCGTTGGTACTGGGCGTACGTGTTTGTCGCAATGCCCGACCGCTTCATGAACGCAGACGCGCCTTTGTACTGCTTTTCGGTGAGGTCCAGCGCAATAGGCTGGTGAACAGCATCCGCAAGGAAGCAGTACAGGAAGCCGCCGTGAGCATTGTAGGGGTCGCCGGGCTTGTCTGACTTCTTGTGGTGCACCAAGTGCGAGACCACGTACACCTCTTCCGACACCATCTTCACCACAAGATTCTGGGTGAGGATTCGCCAGAAGGCATTGCGGAAGGTGAACGCGCCGTGGGTGCTGTATCGGTGGTACCAGACCGTCCCGTGACTCCCCATCAGGACCATGCTGTACACAAATCCTATGGCCACCAGCGGCCAACTGAAGAACTTCACAAAGAACAAAATGAAGAATGGGCTCAACAACACCAGCATCATCCAGCTGGAAAACACCAGCCAGTTTCGCTTGTCGGCGAAAACGTTCAACCTCTTGGCGAACTCACGAAAAATCTGGCCAGTACTCGGCACCACGAGAGCGCCTTGGTCATCCTGCCAACCGTATTCAGGCGGCCGCAGAACGATATCTATAAGTGCCAAGCATCCTCCACTTCTATAGCGAGCCCATAGCTCAATAGAGCTGAAGTGGTGGGATGGGCAGTGTAGGCGCAGCAGCTTGGTGCTCCCAAACCCGAGTAAACGGCCGTCAAAACCGTGGGTGATGACGATGGGCACCAGAGCAGGCTTCTCCAAAACCCCCGTGTCTTCGACAGGCAATCTGTCCGCAGCTGTCGGGGATTGATGCTCCCGTGCATGCCGCACAGTGGGCGGTCGACACGCGAGCCGGGCATTGCTGGCACGACCCTTGCTAAGCGGAGACCAACACCTCCAAGGAGCCTCTCATGTCCAATCAGTTCAACAAGATCCTCGTCCCACTCGATGCCGGAGAGATCTCCGACCGTGCCCTCGATGTCGCCATCGACATGGCCCACAAGTATGGCGCCGCACTTGTTGCAGTGTCCGTTCGTCGCGACCCTGTGGACTTGAAAGACCTCAACCAAGCAACCACCGTCTCCGACCTCGAAGAGGTCGAAGCGGAGTTCAAGTCCCTCGAGGAGCGCGTTCGCAGGCACATCGCGACCGTCGCACCACTCGAAGACGGAAAGGTGAAAGTGGAAGTACGCGCCGGCAATGTGGTGATGGCCATTGTAGACGCCGCGACCGAGAACCACGCAGACCTCATCGTCATGGGTACGCATGGCCGGATGGGATTGGTCGACAAGTTGCTGGGCTCTACCACCGAACGCGTGCAGCGAAAGGTGACCACGTCGGTGCTCACGGTACGCCCCAAGGGATTCCCGTATCTGCGCGATTAGCCCCAGGGAGGTGGGGCAAATCACACATCCCCACCCCAGGCAACGTCGGGCCCAGTTTTCGGCTGGCGCCCCCCACCGGGCCAGCTCGGCCAGAAAGGTGTAGCCATTACAATGCGAAGCACTGTAGAACCCCCGCACGCGGGCGTTTACGTCCAGAAAGGGGAACACTATGCGACCACTACTCGGGCTCTCTGTCCTGGCTTTCACTGCGTGCGGCGACAACAGCCTCACGTACAACTATGAAAACCTCGACCCAGAGATCACCATCTCGTGGCCAAGCCCTGACGCCGACGTTCCGGCCAATCGCGCGCTTACACTCGTCGTTCTCGCCGCAGACCCAGAGACCGAGCCCGCCGACCTTACCCTCACTTGGACAAGCAGCGAAGACGGTCCCCTGTCTGGAGAGTGGTTGCGAAGCGGAGAAGAAGCGTCACTCATCACCGACCTTGGCCTGTCCGCAGGTCCCCATACGCTCACCGCTCGCGTCTCAGATGTAGACGGTGCCACGGCAGAGGCGAGCGTCGACATCACAGCCGTTCCGAACGAAGCCCCCCTCGTACTGTTCACCGCTCCCTCGGCAGACGAGGAAGTCACCTTCCGAACAGTGGACGACTACCGCATGACGCTCACTGTCAGCGACGACCTCGACGCACCCGGCGACCTCACTCTGGAGTGGACCGGCACTCTTGCGGATGCCGTGACCCTTCCGCCTGTCTTCAACGCTGACGGCACGATGGGCATTTCCCTGACAGACCTGGATGCCGGCGTGTACACCGCAGCCATCAGCGTGCGCGACCGCTACGGCGCCGAGGGCTTCGCTCAGACCGCTATCACCGTCATTGTTGACGCTGACAACGACGGCATCGCGGTGGAAGACGACTGCAACGACGATGACCCCAACACCTACCCCGGTGCCGTCGACATCTGTGATGGACTCGACAACGACTGCGATGGTGTGCCCGACAACAACCCGCCACGATGGTTTGAGGACGGTGATGACGACGGCTACGGCGCAGGTCTGGCTGTTGCTGCCTGTGAAGCCCCGGACGGCCACGTCAGTACAGAGGGTGACTGCGATGACGCTGTTGCAAGCGTCAACCCAAGTGCAGAAGAGGTGTGCAACGGGATTGACGACGACTGCAATGACTTGGTCGACGACGACGCGATTGGTGCGACCACTTGGTACCCGGACGCCGACGACGATGGCTACGGCAACCCAGACAGTGCGGTCATCTCCTGCGAAGCTCCGGTCGGTTCGTACGTCGATGTTGAGGGGGACTGCGAAGACGGCAACGCCGCTATCTTCCCTGGCGCTGATGAGCTGTGCGACGGCATCGACAACGACTGCGACGTACTCATTGATGAATCCCCCCCCACTTGGTTCACCGATGGGGATGACGACGGGTACGGCGTGGAGTCAACGGCAGTCGTCCAGTGCGACGCCCCCAACGACAGCGCAGTCCTGACGTCCGGCGAATGTGACGACGTCAACCCTCTCATCAACCCCGGTGCCGAGGAAGTCTGCAATGAGCTGGATGACGACTGCAACGGCATCATTGACGACAGCACCACCGAAGGCCTGGAATGGTACACCGACCTAGACGGTGACGGCTTCGGCGACGAGCTCGACATCATCATTGCCTGTGACCAGCCCGAAGGCACGGTAGAGCGCCCGTTCGACTGCGATGACAGCGACCCCAACCGCAATCCCACCGCCGAAGAAATCTGCAACAACGAGGACGACGACTGCGACGGCGCCCCCGAGGTTGCCCTGTGGGTTGGCGAGGACCACCCCTACGCCACGCCAGCTTCGGCAGTGAGCGCAGCAGCCATTGGCGACCTGATCTGTGTGGACTCCGGCACGTACGAGAGTGCCATCAACTTCGGCGGTAAGAGCCTACGCATGATGGGCGTGGACCGAGACTCTGTCGTTGTAATCACCTCCACTGGTCCCACCTTCTCGAACGGGGAGAACGCCACCTCACTGCTCGCGAGCATGACGGTTCAAGGCCCAGCAGACGTGAGCACAGGAAGAAGACTATATATCTCCGGCGCAAGCCCAACTCTTCGCGATGTTCGAATCACCGGCTACCGCGGAGTCGGCAGTCGAGACTACCAGGCTGCCATCATTCAGAACAGCGCCGCGGTGCTCGAAGATGTCCTGTTCGACTACAACACCGCTCGCCGGTCAGGCATCTACAGCGGCACCATCATCTCGGGCATCTACGGCGTCAACTGGACCGGCTCCGCCACTGGGCTGACCATTGACCACATCACCAACCTAAGAGGGGTCAACTACACGGCTGGTGGTGGCACAGCGATGCGCCTGCACGGCTCGTCCGTTGTGTTCACCGACCTGACCCTGACCGACAACCTCGCGGATACCTACTCGCTCTCCAACGGCACCGTACAGATCACCGGCGGCTCGGACATCACCTTCATCCGCCTGACAGCGCTGAACAATACCGTCAATCGTGGTTCGAGCGGAGTCTTCTACATCGACAGTTCAGACGTGACAATCTTGGGGGGTCGCTTCGGCCACAACTCCATCAATGGTGGAGCCGTCCTAGGTGGCGCCATCCTGTTGAGTGGTGGCACCCTCGACATCCAGAATGTCGACTTTGTAGGCAATGAAGTGCTGGGTTCCTCAGCCGGCACTGTCTGTGGCGGCGGCGCTATCGCGGTCAACGACCCAGACAACAGCACGCTCACCATCAGTAACTCCAGCTTCTACGACAACGTGTCCGTTTGCGGCGGCAACCAGACAGGCTCGGCCATCTGGAGCTCTGCACTACTGGCCGCGTCGATTGACTACACCAACACCTTCGACAGTGGCACCGAGCCGTATACCCGAGTCGACCCGACTAGCTTCGGCGACCACATGACCACGGTGGAGCCCGGCTACCGCAACGTCTTCAGCGAGAATGCCCTGCTGTGGGACTTCGGGCTCATCAACAGCGCAGGGCTACGCGACGCCGGTGACCCCGCCATTCTCGATACAGACGGTACACGCAGCAACATTGGAAGCACAGGCGGTCCCTACGGCACCTGGCCTACCGACTAGAGGCGCGTCCTCCCCACTACGAGAGTGCCAGCCCAATGCACACGCTCGTCAGCGCGTCGCCCGCACTAATCTTCTCTTCACCGAACCGTGCCGCAAAGCTCGCTCGGATGAAGGGCAGCTGTGAGGTTCCGCCCGTCAAGAAGACGCTGTCAATGTCCGCCTCTTGCACACCGGCCATGGACAGCGTTCGGGTAATCGCGTCATTGTATTCGCGAATGGTCGTGCCGCAGGACTCGCCAAACTCGGCCAGCCCAACAGGCCTGTCAAAGTCCAATCGCTCGGAGTAGAACTCGCGAAAGCGGAACGTGGTCTCGGCGCTTGTGGACAGTGCCTTCTTGGACTCCTCGATCTGCCAAGCGAGCGGATAGCCGAGGTCATCAAAGATGAGCCGGTGAAGACGTTCCGCATACACCGGGTTCACCAGCCGCTTCTGCATGTACTTCAGGCCGCGATTCAACGGCTCGTCCCGCAGCCGGTGTAGCTCAAACAGTCGCTTGATCTGGCCATGAATCGGCGACTTCCACGGCTCTAGCTCTTCGGTGTATCGCTTGCGAAACAGGGCGTTCTTACCGAACTCTTCAAGCAAGAAGCAGTCCATGAAGTGCCCATCGATGTGGTCGCCAGCCTTGGCCACACCGTCCACGGCCAAGATGTCGGACGTGCGGTCGTCTAGCTGGCGTCGTTTAGGGCCCACACGAAGAATCGCGAAGTCGCTGGTGCCGCCACCGAAGTCTCCTACAAGCACTAGATGCTCGGTAGAGGCTGTGGACTCGTACTTGTGTGCCGCAGCAACAGGCTCCAGCTGGAATCGGTAGTTGGTGACTCCGGCGCGGTCTAGCGCCTCAGAGAGCGTACGTTCCGCCCTGTCGCTGTCCGACTGGATGTCGGCAAAGTTGACCGGGCGCCCCATCACAATCTCGTCAGGTCTGCGCCCCAGGACCGCAACGGAACGCTCGATGAGAAACATGAGGTATTCAGCGACCAAGTCGACAAACTCGTATCGCTTGCCAGCGATGGTCGTTGAGGGCACATCTTGCGACAAGAAAGACTTGAGCGACCTGATGAATCGGCCCGTGAGGTCTTGGTCTAGGTAGGAGCGGAACGCGTCATTGCCAAAGAGAGGCTCGCCGTCCAGCGGGCAATGAATGACCGTTCGCTGGGTGTGTTCCTCTCGGGACAACGGGACCAGCTCCGCGCTCATGCCACGCTGTACAGCCACCGCCGAGTTTGTTGTACCGAAATCGATTCCGAGCCGCACGGCGCTTGTCCTTGGTGTCTAGGTGTCTGGCCGGGCGGCGATACCTCGTTTGGGTGAACATGACCGCGAGCGCGATTCCAATGTGGTGCGCTCTACCGACAGTCTTCGTTGCCGTAGATGAGGGCCTCACCGGTGAATCCGGCTTCAAACGCCAAGCCAAAGCCCTTCGCCACGCCATCGAGGTCACTGCAGGGTAAGCCTACTTTTTGGAGAGCCCCCATGACTGTCCTGCTCACCGGCGCATCTGGCTACCTGGGCCAGCACGTGCTGCTGGCCTTGCTCTCAGCGGGCAACGACGTCACCGTGCTCGTACGTGAACCCACGCGACTCGGAGCTCTCGCGACCCACCCGAAGGTACGCGTCCGGACCGGTGACCTGACAGACGAGCGGTGCCTGCGCCACGCCGTTGAGGGCATCGCCGTGGTCATTCATGCCGCACTCATCTGGGGCGCTCCGCGAACAGAGCTCGACCTACCGGATAGCATCGCCGCCGCAAAGCTGTTCGATGCGGCTGGCGAAGCTGGAGTCAGCCGATGCCTCTTGATCTCATCCACCGCCGTCCATCGTCCCTTTCGAGCGCTCATAAAGGAGTCAGACCCGCTGCAGACGGCTGACCTGTACGGCGCGAGCAAGGCCACTGCCGAGCTGATGATGTGGGCAGCATGCAACACCTATGGAATGACGGGCCTTGTCCTCCGTTCTGGGCCCGTTGTTGGACCGCCGGCACAGGCCGGAGGCCCCTTTCGCTCCGACTCCACTCTTCAGGCCTTGGTGCACGCAGCGAAGGCCGGCCACCCGCTGACCGTCGTTGCAGGTACGGCACGGCAGCTCGTCGGCGCCACTGATGTTGCCCGAGTCGTGGCCACATTGGTGCACACCCCACACGCCGAGGGCACCTACCTATGTGTCGATGCCGAGCCGACCCCGTGGGAACGTATTGCTGAACAGGTGGTCGAAACCGCACGCTCCGAGAGCGTCATCCAAGTGGCCCCCGCGAGCTCCACGTCGCCAACACCGCGCTTCGTAGTGGACCGCCTCACCGCACTGCTCGGGCAGTCCCTCGACAGCAAAGAGGCCCTGGCCCAGCACATCGAACACTTGGTCGTCAACAGTGTTCAATCGTGAGCAGTGGACCGACCCAAGCAACGTGGTGTCACAGTTCGCTTGAGGGCAGGTAGCATCCGCCAGCAACAGGAAGCCCGATGTCGCTGAACTGAATGGGGAGGGAGGCGCCATCGGCGTCATGCACCACAAAATGTAGGTGCGGAAACAGTGTCTTTCCGACCATGCCCACATCTGCAATGTGGTCTCCCTGCAACACCTGCTCGCCAATCTGAACTCTGGCCGTTCCCTGGGCCAAATGCGCATACAACGCCGAGCTGCCATCTCCATGGTCTACGGTGATGTGGTTGCCCTCAAACCACCCTACTCCATGCCCCGAGTCCAACTGCGCGACAACGCGTCCACCTCGTGCCGCAAGAATGGGGCTGTGCATCGGCCGCAAAAAATCCCACGCGTGCAGGTGCGTGCCACGATGGCTCACAACGCTGCGATGCCCCTGTGCGACACAACTTCTAGCGTCTGTCGGCCAAGGCGCGGCGTACTGCGAGTTGTCGGCTACTGGATAGTCGTGAACATCCGTAGGGCCGGTTCCAAACATCACAAACGCCAGGTAGCTGGCGTACAACAGCACAAGACCGCTGTTAGCCATCGAGCCGAACGGCCAGGGCTTACCGAGCGATAAGCACCACACCGCCACGGCTGTGAGCAGCAGAGTCATAGTCAGCATTGTGAAGAACACGGCGGCTAGCGCGACAAACATGCGAGCCACGCACCCCTACGAAGGCATCTCTGGCACGGTCGCGGCACCCTCTGGCAGCTCACCAGTCAGGGCCTTGAGGAAGGTCACAATGCTGTCGGCTTCCTCAACGCTCAGGTTCTTGCCGAGCTGATGGTTGGCCATCAGGATGACGGCTTCTTCGAGTGTCGCAATGGAACCGTCATGAAAGTAGGGTCCGGTCTCTGCGATGTTGCGCAGGCCAGGCACCTTAAACACATGCCGGTCGCTCTCGAGGCCTGTCACTTCCATGCGGCCAATGTCTTCGGTCTCGTACGGTGTGACGAGGCCGAGCTTCATGTACAAGCTGCCTCCGAGCCCGGCGCCAGAGTGGCAGGCAGTGCAGCCTGTAGACACAAACAAGTCGAGTCCAGCACGTTCTTCTGCAGTCAGCGCCGAGCCATCACCAGCCAAGTAGGTATCGAATCGAGACGGCGTGATGAGCGTACGCTCGAAGGCACCGATGGCGTTGGCGAGGTTATCGTAGGTGATGGGCGCTTCGGTGTCCGGGAAGGCAGCCGCGAACAGAGGCGCGTACCCGTCAATGGCACCGAGGGCTGCGACGACCGTTGCTTCGTCGGGCATACCCATCTCAATGGGGTTGAGAATAGGACCCTTTGCTTGCGCTTCTACATCCTCGGCGCGCCCGTCCCAGAACTGAGCGACGTGGGTCGATGCGTTGAGCACGGTTGGCGAGTTGCGACCACCACGGGTACCGTCATGACCGGGGGATGTGGGCTCGCTGTCTTGGCCAAACTTGTCCAGACGATGGCACGAGTTGCAGCTGATCTCGCCGTTAATGGACAGCCGACCATCATGGTACAAGGTCTGTCCGAGCGCAATCTGAGCGTCATTGACGGCCGGCGACACGCCTGCGACTTTTGGCGCCGCTGGAGCGAGCGTTCCGAACATTGCCTGGTGTACGGGGTCCACTTCCACGACCGGCTCTGCCGCGGCGGCGGGCGTTGGCTCGGCAGCAGGAGTCGGGCTTGGAGCTGGTGCAGGCGTCTCTGTGGACGACTGACAAGCGGACAGGACGAGCAACAAGGAAAATAGACGCATTTGACCCTCACATCAAGTCCAATACCTTGTCATCCGGTCAATGCAACTTGAATACGAGCGCGCCACGTCGACATCTACCACAATGCCGCATGTATCCACTATCTACGCCATTTCAGAGTCTCTTACATACACCCAGGTTCGCATCGAGAGCACGCGAGATCGACGGGAGAGCCGCCCAAGAACCGAGAGTGAGTGCTGGACCGAAGCAAGCCTTACGCTCGTCGACCAGCACCCACTCTTAGAGCGCTACCGAAGCGACCGGCGACGACGCAGCAGCGCCAAGCCGAACAGTGGCAAGCCCAACCACAGCGCCTGTGAGCCAGCAGCAGCGGAGCAGTTGCAGCCCTCTCGCTCAACGTCAAGGTCAAGCTCCGTGTCGCTGTCCACGTCCAGATCGGTGTCTGAGTCCACGTCGGTGTCCACATCGGTGTCGGGCTCAGGCTCGTCGCTCAAACACTCTTCGTCGACTTCGTCATCGCAGTCGTTGTCGAGCATGTCGCACAGCTCAACAGCACCGGGACGAACACGGTCATTGGTGTCGTTGCAGTCGCCTTCGCACACGGCCAAGCCATCGTTGTCGGCGTCTGCTTCTTCGGGCGGAAGCACACCGTCACAGTCGTCGTCGAAGCCGTTGCACAGCTCGATGGCTCCCGGGCCGACATCCGCGTCT
Organism: uncultured Pseudomonadota bacterium; assembly: GCA_913061235.1. Classification (GTDB taxonomy): domain Bacteria; phylum Myxococcota_A; class UBA796; order UBA796; genus CAJXTB01. The sequence continues at coordinate 36,632 of CAJXTB010000038.1, forward strand.
TCGTCGTCGCAGTCACCGTCGCAGATGGTGGAGCCGTCTTGGTCTAGGTCCGCATCTTCGTTCGGAATCACGCCGCTACAGGCATTGTCCAGGCCGTCACACAGCTCGGGGGCTCCAGGGTAGACATCGGCGTTGTCGTCATCACAGTCGAGGGGCGTGACGCCGTCAACGT
>CAJXTB010000039.1 GCA_913061235.1 uncultured Pseudomonadota bacterium
CGTCGGTGTTGACGTCTGCCTGGTCGGCGTTTGCGATGCCTAGACAGTTGTCCGTGGTGTCGTCAACTCCGTCAGAGTCGAGGTCCGCGGCGGATGCCGTGGCGGTGAACAGTGCGCAGAGCACGAGCGAACGCAGGACCATTATGTCTCTCCCCAGAGTAGGAGCCGTCGGTGCGCCAACTCCTGCGTCCAGTTTACTCTGCCTGGAAGAGCAATAAGAGGAATGTAAGTCTGCCGTCATCTGTAGCGAGTGTTCGTGAAACGGGAAAGCCCCCCAGAGAGAGTCTCTCTGGAGGGCGGTCAGGACGACGCGTCGTTGGGACTAGCGCTGAGTGGAGCGGCGGCGGCGGATGAGGCCCGCGGCTAGGACAATCCACAAGGAGCCCATCGCGGAGCCACCGGTCACCGAGCAGCTTCCGCCAGCCAGGGTTCCGTTGAGACCGGGAGTCAGCGGGTCAGAGCCGTAGTCGACTTCGTCGCCGTCGTTCATGCCGTCGCCGTCTGTGTCGACAACTCTTGGGTCGGTCTCCAGGGCGTCTTCTTCGCCATCATCGAGGCCGTCGCCGTCGGTGTCGGCCAGCAGGGCGTCCGTTCCGTTGACGTACTCCTCGCCGTCGGTCATGCCGTCAGCATCGGTGTCGTCGCTGTTCGGGTCGGTCAGGCTGTTCACCTCATCGCCGTCCTTGCGGCCGTCGCCGTCGCTGTCATCGTCCATGGGGTTGGTCTGGGCGTAGGCTTCGTCGCCGTCGTTCAAGCCGTCGTCGTCGCTGTCATCGTCCATCGGGTCGGTGCCGTTGTCGCGCTCGTCGCCGTCGGTCATGCCGTCGTTGTCACTGTCTGCGGCCAGGGGGTCGGTTCCGTCGTCGAGCTCGTCACCGTCTCGCACGCCGTCATCGTCGGAGTCTCCATCGAGGGGGTTGGTTCCCTCTAGGCGCTCATCGGCGTCAGAGATGCCGTCGTTGTCGCTGTCGGACCGGTTCGGATTGGTGCCTTCGTCGATCTCGTCACCATCGGAGATGCCGTCGTTGTCGCTGTCCGGGTTGAGCGGGTCTGTGCCGACGAGCAGCTCGGTGCTGTCTTCGCTGCCGTCGTCATCGGTGTCGCTGTTGAGCGGGTCGGTTCCGGTGACGAAGAGCTCTTCACGGTCGGAGAGACTGTCGTTGTCGGTGTCCCAGCTGTACGGGTCGGTTCCGACGAGTGGGTCGACTTCTTCGTCGTCGGTCATGCCGTCGTCATCAGAGTCGGTGTCGCGGAAGTTGGGCAGGCCGTCTTCGTCGGGGTCGCCTGCACCTTCGTCGTCGTTGCTCAGGCCGTCACCGTCAACGTCGTCGTCTTCCGCATCGCTACAGCCGTCGGCGTCGAGGTCGGTCTCTTCGGCGCTGGTCCAGTCGCTCTGGCCGTTTGGACAGCTGTCTGCTGCGTCCAAGATGCCGTCGTTGTCGTCGTCATCGTCTTCGTCGTCGGAGCAGCCGTCGCCGTCTTGGTCTTCGCCGCCATCGCCGAGTGCGCAGGCATCTTCGGTGTCAGAGACGCCGTCGTTGTCGTCATCTGCGTCTTCTTCGCTGTCGTCTCGGCAGCCATCGGCGTCGTAGTCGGTGAGGGGGCTTGAGGCCCACATGGCGTCGCCGCGGGCACAGTCGTCTTCGGCGTCGCTGATACCGTCGTTGTCGTCGTCTGTGTCTTCATCGCTGGAGTCTTGGCAGCCGTCGGAGTCGTTGTCGGTCTCTGGGCCAGCGACCCAGCTCATCTCACCGGTGGCGCAGGCGTCATCGGTGTCTGAGACGCCGTCGTTGTCGTCGTCTGTGTCTTCATCGCTGTCTTTGCAGCCGTCTTGGTCACGGTCATTGTCCAGGGCGCTAAGCCAGCCGGTCGTTCCTCGTGCGCAGATGTCGGCGGCGTCGCTGATACCGTCGTTGTCGTCGTCTGTGTCTTCTTCGCTGGAGTCTTGGCAGCCGTCGGCGTCATGGTCAGACTCGTTGTCTGAGAACCAGTCGATGTCTCCGGTTGCGCAGGAGTCGTCACCGTCTGAGATGCCGTCGTTGTCGTCGTCCTCGTCTTCGTCGCTGTCGTTGCAGCCGTCGGCGTCGTGGTCGCTGGTGTTGTCAGCGACCCAGCCCATCAGGCCGGTGGGGCAGTTGTCGCTGACGTCGGCAACCGCATCGTTGTCGTCGTCCTCGTCTTCGCTTGCGTCCTGGCAGCCGTCGCCGTCGAAGTCGGTCTGTGGGGTGCTCACCCAGCCGCTCTCGCCGGCGGGACACGCGTCGTTGTCGTCGTCAATGCCGTCGCCGTCTTCGTCGAATCCTTGGGCATCTTCAATGATGAGCGGAGCGTCTTCCTCGGTGAAGGTGCAGCCGTTTCCGTCGTCAATACGAACGGTGTACTGGCCGTTTGCCAAAGACTCTTGCGGGATGTCGTAGTCGGAGCTTGTGGCGCCATCAATGGCTTGGCCGTCGAGGAACCACTGGTAGGAAACGCCCTCGACCTGCGGAGCGCTCAGGGCGTAGCCGGATTCTGCATCACCGCCGACGCCCATTGTGGCGCTGAAGGCTTCGGTGTGGTTGATGTTGATCTCGTCAAACATCAAGTGCACGTACCCGGAGTCGGGGTGGGTCATGGCGGCACCCGGGCCAATGATGATGCCGGCGTAGTCGCTGGTTGGGGTGAATGTGGTCGAGACCTTGACCCAGCCATCGGACGGCTGCAGGTCAACCGGAATGCGCACCAAGACGTCTTGCGGAATGTTGGCGTCGGTCTCCAAGTCTCCGCTGGTGTTGAGCGGGAAGGACGTGGCCGTGGTTCCGAACACGGTGATGTCGCCTGCCGAAGCGCCGCCGTAGGAGGTGGCACTGGGGACCGCGGTCCAGAACTCCAAGGTGTATTCTTGTCCGGAGATAAGCGGCTCAACGGTGTTGTTGCCGATGTACTCGATGTAGCTGCCGTTGGAGAGCGCGCCTACCCAGGCGTCTCCAGCGGGGAACTCGCCTTCAATCGCGCCAAATCCTGAGTAGTAGAACCCGCACGCGAAGTAGTCCGAGGTGGCCCCAGTCGCTTGGCTCCAGTGTTCCGCGTAGCCAGTGATCTGACTCGGAGAGTTCGGGCAGTTTCCGTCGATCTGGTCTTGGAACGACGGGTTTAGGATGAGGCTGGTGACCTCAAAGTTGGCGAAGAGGTCCGCATCGCAGGTGCAGTCGGGGTCGTCGTAGTCGACCAATCCATCCCCATCACTATCTAGGCCGTCGGCACAGGCGTTGACGCCGGACTCTGGGAAATAGGCGGGGTCGAAGTAGTCGGGAATGCCGTTTTGGTCGGCATCTCCGGCTCCCTCATCTGCGTCTGAGACGCCGTCGCCGTCGCTGTCGTCGTCATCTACAGCATCGATTCCGTCGCCGTCAACGTCGCCGTAGAGGGCTTGGTCTCGAATCTCTTTGCCCTGTGGAATACCGTCGTCGTCGCCATCTTCACAGACGTCAGGAATGCTGTCGCCGTCGTCGTCGCCGATTGCGCTGTCGGCCATGGTGACGGTTGGGAAGGCGTGACGGGACTTGGACCCTCCGGTCGAGCCGGTGAGGCCGACCCAGAAGTCGTCTCCGAGAATGCCGGCAACGTCAACGGTCTCAGTCATGACGGGCGAGGCTGGCTTGACGTTGGTCTGGGCGGCGTACACTTCAATCACGCCATTGACGACGTCTACCCAGACATGTGTGCGAGAATTCTCAAGGGTCCAGGCGGGTGTGTAGGTGGCCGTGTGTGAGGTGGCGTTGCCGCCGGTGACCAGGCCAATGTGGTTGTCGTCGGGGTCGCCTGAATTGGTGTAGGTGTCGAACTCAATCGCGATGCTACGGGCGAGGCCGTTGTAGCCAATGCCGCCACCGGAGGCGCCAATGGTTGATGCGCTCTCGTTCTGCATGACGAACGCAACGCCGTCTGCGCCGGCTCCTTGCGAGGTAATGTTGGCTTCGAAATACGCGTGGAGTTCACCAGATGTGGAGACCTTCTCGTTGAACCAGATGGCTCCGGACTGGGTGTTAAGGTCGGCGGTGACCTGAAGTTCGCCATTGTTGATGACGGCGTTGTTGACCAGTGCCAGGGGCGTTGCGTCGCCCCCTTCGGTGTAGCAGACCTCAACGGCGCTGGCGGTGGATGTCAGGACCAACAGGAGAAGTCCCATTGGCGCGGGGAATGCGGCCCAGTTCATGTGTACCTCAAGGTGGGGAGAAACGTGACACCGCTCTGGGGAGAGGAAGGTGCACTGATGGTCGTCGTCACCTGGCAGGCGGATGTTTAGGAGCGAGCGGTTAGAGGGCGGAAAACTGTTCTCTGGAGAGTCCATGTACGACCGCATTGCCTTCACCTGGCTGCCTATGAAAGACGTCACCCGCACGCGCGCCTTCTACGAAGACACCCTCGGCCTGACCCTTGGGCTCAACGGCGGCGGCGGAGCGATGAACTGGATTGAGTACGACCTGCCGAACGGCGGCTGTTTGGCGCTGTTCGACGGGGTTCCAGACGCGCCTCTTGGCGGAAACGTGGTGTTTGAGGTGCTCGACCTTGTTGGCGAGATGGAGCGACTCAAGGGGTTGGGGGTGGTCTTCGTCTCCGACATCATCAACTCGCCGGTGTGCCAGATGGTGGGGTTTGTAGACCCGGACGGAAACCAGCTTATGCTGCATCAGCTCCGCGACCAGACCCGCGTTCAGCCCGCTACTTACGGGCTCATCGGCAAGTTCACGGCCACAGCGGGGGACCGGGCGGCCCTCATGGAGGCGCTTCCCTCCAACCACCGCCAGATGCCTGGGTGCAAGCGCTACGACGTGCGGCCGGATGCGACAGATGCGGATGTTGTCTGGGTCACCGAGCAGTGGGTGAGCGCGCAGTTTCACAGCGACTCGCTGAAGCTGGAGTATGTGCAGGCGGCGATTGCCAAGGGACGCCCGTTCATTGCGGGAATGGAGCGGATTGCCACGACCGGTTAGGGCACGCGTTCAGGTTGAGTGCGAGGGGCGACCTCCCGGAGGCTGTTGATGTCGGAAGTATGGAACGTCCTTGAGTCAGACAGCCGACTGGCTGGACCCACGCCGCGTCCGGTCGGGACCGTTGTTCAGGTCGTGTTGATTGTGCTCGGGGTCCTAGGCGCGGCCATCGTTGGAGCGCTGGTGGCGTACAACTCGCCATCTGGGTGGATGTACGGCGAAGAAGAAGTCGGCGGAATGTTGCTCGCGGGTGCCGCAGCGGTGCCGTATGGACTGCACGTCGCGTTGATTGGGCCACGGCGCTCGTTGTGGGCGGGTGCGTTCTTGCTCCTAGGCATACCCACGGTTCTACCCCTGTCTTGGTATTTGTTGTACCTGGGCATCGGTGGCATTGTGGCTCCGTTTCCATGGGACTTCGCGGCATGGTTTGTTGAGTACACCTCTGGTATCGGACGGCCAATGCCGGGTGGAGAGTGGGTCCCGGTAGGAGCCGAACCGCATGTGATGAACATGCTCTTGGGCGTCACCGCGGGCCTAGCGACAGGACTTCTACCTTGGACCCGGGCCACCTGTCCGTCGTGCGACAGTCCAGCATCCAATCGCATTGCAGGCATGTTCAACGCGGACTTGGGGTCGACCGTTCCCTCCAGACATGCTGTCCACGCTGCGCATGCGCTGGCGGATGGCATTGAGGTGGACCCAGACAAGGCAATTGCCGATTGGTTGGCCACCGAGCCGTATCCAGACCGGCTGGAGCCAGGTGCAGAGCACTTTGTGGTGCGGTGTTCACGCTGCAGATGGTGCAAGCAGGAGCTGTTGGATGTTCGGCAGCATCCGCGCAAGGTGTCCATTGGCCACATTCCACTGCCTGCGAAGTCCTATGAAGCGCTCCTTCCGGCGGTTGCGAAAGCGGCGGCTGCACGAAAGTCGGCCGGAGTGGCGAAGGTGCTCGAGTGGCGAGGGGGCAACCTACTGATCCCAATCGGGTCGGCCCTGCCAACGTGCTGTCCGGTGTGTGCGGAGCCGGGCGTGGAGAAGACTCGGCTGTCGTTTACGAAGACGAGCCCAGGCTCTGTTCTCTGGTTATTCATCTTCTGGCCGTTGTTCTTTATGTCCAGGAAGGTCTACTACTTTGAGGCGCACATGTGCTCGGCCCACATGCACCATGAGCGACGCACGGGACAAGCCGGCATGGTCATCATTGCGAGCGTCTTGGTAGCGTTCACCGCTGCGGTCTTCTTCGTGCTCGTGGCGTCCGACTACCCAGGCATCGGCTGCTTAATGATGGCGATGGTACCGGTCATGCCGCTGGTACTTGGAGCGTGGTGGTCGTGGAAGTGGCCGAAGCAGATCAACCAAGTGTCCTTCACAGCGGATGCTGTGTTGGCCAGCGGCTTTCACCCGGACTTCCTCGAATCCCAACAGTCCGACAGCGCCCCTAGCTCCGACGTCGTAGCCCCGACCTCGGTCGGCGTGGCCCCAGACTCGGTCGTCGTAGACCCAGGCTAGGAGGGCTTCTGCGCCATCCACAAGATGTGCTGGCCACTATTGTCGGGTGTGGCCCGTCCGCGCTCGACGTACTGGATGACCTCAACATCGAAGCCCTGCGCTTCGAGCATGTCGCTCAGCTCATCGTCGTCCAATACCGACCAGATACCGAGCACGCCTCCGGGAACCAGCGCGTCCCAGGCGGCCTTCAAGCCAGCGTGCGAGTACAGCCAGGTGTTGTACGGACGGGTCAGCGCCTTGGGGCCGTTGTCGACGTCCAGCAGAATGGCGGTCCACGGCTCTGGAGGCATGTCGATGACCGCGCCAACGTCGCCGATGTACACGTCACAGCGTGAGTCGCGCAGGGGGTGTCCTGAGGCGACGCCCATGAGCTCTCGGTTCCAGCGCTCGACGGCTGGGATGAGCTCGGCCACCGTCACGCGCCCGGTTTCGTCTACGCGCCGTAGGGCTGCCGCAAGGGTGAAGCCAAGGCCAAGCCCACCGACCAAAATCCGGGCACCTGTCAGGTCTGCTATTAGGTCACAGGCTTCGTCAGCCAGGGCGTCTTCGGACCCATGCATGCCGTTGCTCATCAGCTCACGGCCGTTGACGAAAATGGTGTACTCGTCTTGGCACTTCATTAAGTACAAGACCGAATCCGGGTCGCCAGGAATCACGTCCTGGTCGAGAGTAATCCAGTCTTCCATGGGGCTTGTCCTTTGGGGCCGGCGGCATAAGCCATCCGGGTGGAAGCGCACGATTTATCTGGATTTCGCGACTTTTAGACTGAGGTGGACCTGAACATGACCTCTCCCTCAAGTCAGCGAACGGGCATTGTGTACGGGGTGCTAGCGTTTGGTCTATGGGGCCTACTGCCCATCTTCTGGAAGCAGCTCGGCTCGGTTCCGAGCGTGGAGCAGACTCTGTACCGCCTGGTGTTTGGTGCGGTGACCTTCGCCTTGGGGGCTCTACTGTTCGGACAGTGGCCAGAGGTGCGCCGTCTACTGGCAGACCGCGGCAAGCTCCGGTGGTTCGCGCTGTCGGGCCTGCTCATCTGTACGAACTGGCTGGTGTTTCTGTACGCCGTTGAGTCCGAGCGCATGGTGGAGTCGAGCCTTGGTTACTACCTCAATCCACTTCTGAATGTGCTGTTGGGAACCCTACTGTTGGGGGAACGGCTGTCGCGCCTGCGCTGGGCTGCGGTGGGGGTGGCAGGACTTGGAGTGCTGGGGCTTGTCATCGCAACCGGCACGTTGCCGTGGATTGCGCTGGTGTTGGCCGGCTCGTTTGGCTCGTACGGACTGGTGCGCAAACAGGCGCCGGCGAGTGCGATGGTCGGCAGCACCCTTGAGCTTGGGTTTTTGATTCCTGTGGCGCTTGGCGTGCTGGTCTGGCGGGGTGGGGGCGCGCTTGCGACCGCCTCTCCGTGGATAGCGAGTCTCATCCTGCTCACTGGCCTAGCCACGGCGGTTCCGATTGGGCTGTTTGTGGCGTCGGCACGGCGGGTCCCGCTGTCCACTCTGGGCTTCCTTCAGTTCTTGGCGCCAACGCTTCAGTTGTTGTTGGGCGTGGCTGTGTATGGAGAGGAGTTTGGTCCAGTGCGCGCTGGCTGCTTTGCGGTGATCTGGCTGGCTTGTGCGCTGTTTAGTGTAGAAGCTCTGCGTCCTCATCGTACATCCACCTGAAGGATGGGGCGGCGCGGTTACACCGCAGTGGTGGAGGAACACATGCGACGTCGGCTCGGTCTGGTGAGGGTGCTCACGCTGATAGCAGCCACGGTCGGTCCGGCCGAGCAGGCCTCAGTCTCCTTGGTTGCGTCTGTCGTCAGTACAGACGGTGGCGACGTGGACGTGATTGTGGAAAACCAGGGGGATGGAGATGCCTGGGTGTCCGACATTCGCGTGCAAGGCACCGCGTGGAGGCTTGTGGAGGCGTGGCAACCGGTCACCCTCTCTGCGGGTGAGAGTCTGACGGTCGCAGTGGGTCTCGACTCCCAAGCCGACCCCGAGGACGGACAGCTCGTCATCCAAGCCGACGGCGCATCCGTGCCGGCTGCGGGGTGTCATCCCGGCGTACAGGTCGCATCGGACTCGGTCAGCGTTCCGCTCTTGGGTGAAGCGCCGGATGACTGTGATGCAGACAGTGACGGTGTTGTCGCGGTGTCGTGTGGAGGCGATGACTGTGATGATGCCAATGCGGACATTGGCCCAACGGTCGCCGAGCGCTGCAACGGAGTGGACGACAACTGTGATGGCCTAGTGGACGACCGTGGCTCCGAAGACGAGAGTGAGTTCTTCGTCGATGCCGACGGTGATGGCTTTGGCCAACCCGATGTCTCGGTCTGGGCCTGCATCGCACCGGAACGGATGGTGCCCAATGCGCTCGACTGTGACGACTGGAATCCACTGGTGAGTCCGTCCGCTGAGGAGACCTGCAATCATGTCGACGACAACTGCGACGGTGAGGTCGATGAGCCGGGCTCGCTGGGGGAGCAGGAGTATTTTGTCGACCGAGACGCAGACGGCTTCGGCGGAGACGTCTCTGCCGGCTGGGCGTGTACAGCACCTCCGTCAACCCGCACCAACAGCCTGGACTGCAACGACGACGATGTGCGCATTCGTCCAGGTGCCGAGGAAGTCTGCAATGACGTGGATGACAACTGTGACGGCAGCGTAGACGAAGAGGCGATTGACGCCATCGCGTTCTACGAAGATGCAGACACCGACGGGTTCGGAGCGGTTCTTGAGGCCGGCCGTGCGTGTGCCATTCCCAGCGGGATGTTGGTCGACGGGGCTGACTGTGATGATTCGGACCCGCTGGTCAATCCGAGTGGGGTCGAGACGTGCAATGGCACGGACGACGACTGCGATGGTGACGTTGACGAGGGCCTTCGCAGGCTCTTGTACCCAGACGGCGACGGCGATGGGTCAGGCCGAAGCACAGCCAGTCCGCTACCGACCTGCGGTCCCATTGCGGGAATGGTGGAGAACGACTGGGACTGTGCGGACGGAGACGCAACCACAACAGACTGCGCGTGTTTCGTGGCCGGGCCAGACGGGTTCGTGGGGTCGAAGGAGTTCTTTGTAGATGGCTACGTGGACGGTGAGGCCGTGCTCACCGGCAGTCCAGGCGCGTTCGGTGAGGCGGCGTTGCTGACAGACACCAACGGGGACGGGTGCTCCGAGGTTGTCATCGCGGGTGCGGGAGACGTGTGGGTGTTCGCGGGACCGGTGGTCGGGGAGCAATCGACAGACGACGCGTTGGCCACGCTGCATGGCGAGGATGCGTCGTTCGGCACGGTGATGTCCGCGGGGGACTTCAACGCAGATGGGCTGATGGACCTTGTCGTAGCGGCTCCGAGCGCGGGTGCGGTGTACCGGTTCGACGGCCCGCTCATCGGGGACATCACCGTGGACAGCGCCTCTGCCGTGTTCACCAGTCAGCACGCAGCGGGCGGTCTAGGAACCAGCGTGGCAGTGGGCGACCTGGACGCGGACGGGCGTGTAGACCTTGTCCTCGGTGAGCCCTTCGACCCGACAGCCGACGGCTCGGCGTGGGTGTTCTATGGCCCGGTATCTGGCTCACACCTGGTGTCCGTGCGGGCTGACGTCGCCATTCAAGGCGGCTCTGCGGGGACCAGCATTGCACTTGTGGGGGACGTAACGGGCAACGGGCAGCCCGACTTGGTTGTGGGAGGAACGCCTTCCGAGCGGCAGCCTGCCTTTGAAGGCGTGGACCAGCGAGGCGCTGTGGGCCTGTATAGCGGCCCGCTCAACGGTGACCTCATGCACCCAGTGCAGGCGACGCGGTCTTGGCTGTCAGACACCTTCTCGCTTGGCCAGCCGGCCGGAACGGCGGCCGGATATGCAGCGATTGCCGCCGGAGACACCAATGGGGATGGGGTTGCCGACTTCGTCGCCTCCGCACCCGAGCCAGCGTCGTTTCTCTACTCATCCACCGGGCCATTTGGGGCCTTCGGTTTGTTCTTTGGGGCGACTTCCCCCGAAGCTGTGGCGCCGAGCCGAATGGTCGTCGGTCGGGCGTCGCGCAGGGGCCCTGGGTACCGACTCGCGAGTGCTGGAGATGTAGACGGCGACGGGCTGAGTGACTTCATGGCCACTCGTGCCGGAACCTTCGGGTGTGACCACATTGGGGGCAGTGTCTCGCTGATTCTTGGGTCGTCCACGCGCGGCCCCGGCGACTCGGTCTCTCCGTTCTGGACGCGCAGCAGTTGGCAGGAAGATGCAGAGGTTGGCGCTGGATTCGCGGCGGGTGACACCAATGCGGATGGGTTGTCGGACATTGTGGTTTCGGCCCCCGGCGCCGGTGAAGCGCGCGTCTATCTAGGAGCCCCCCGCGCTCTGCCAGCCGACCCTCTTCCTTGGACCGGGATTGGGCTGTGTATGGAGGGGCCAGAGTCCTCGGCGTTGTACCCGTTGGCGATGGGCGAGTCCTTGCTGGTACAGGGAACGATTGTAGAGGCGACGACGGTGGTTCTTCCCGACCCGTCGGCCGGTGGCTTCAATGACTGCACGGCGTCGCACAACACATTGGTGGCGGCGGCCGAGGCGGCGAACGGGGACATCTGGGCGGTCTACGGAACAGCGGCACGACCGAATGCGGACCTCAACATCGGCGCGCCGTTCTCGGTCGGCTACTCGGGACGCGAATTTTTGGGCGGAGATTGTGGTGAGGGAGAGACCGCCGCATTCGCGGATAGCCGTGGCATTCTGTACGCCGCATCCACGTCTGGCTGGGTGCGCAATCCGTTGAGCGCTCTGCTGAACGTTGCTGGGGCCTGTCTGAACAATGGCCACGACGGTCAGTCGAGGATTGTGGTTGAGGGTCAGCCGCTTCGTTGGGAGGGGTCGACGGTCATCGAAATCCCTGGGGGACGCGCTGTTGCGAACGGCTCGGCCCAGAGAAACGGTGGCACGTTTGCCTGCCAGTCGGAGACCTTTCAGGTCGCACGTGACCCGTCGGTTTTGCCGCTGTAGGCATGACCGCCGTCACTCCATCCACACCGTCTTACCGAACCCGCTCAGCGTCTTTCCTGTCGCCGCCCGGAAGTCCCGCGCCAAGTGCGCTTGGTCGGCGTAGCCCAGTGAATACGCCAGGTCTGCCAGCTGCTCGCCAGTCCCGTTCTCCACTCGGTCTGCCGCTTCTTGCAGGCGAAAGCGTCGCAACACCCACTTTGGGCTCGCACCCACATGTGTGGCGAACAGTCGCTGAAGGGCGCGCACGCTGATGCCGTGTGCGTTGGCGACCTCATCGACCCGGGTGAGGGGACTTGTCTGCATGAACGCAACAATCGCAACGGCAGTTTGGGTGTCTCGGTGGTCGAATCGATTGGCGCGCAACCATGCTGAGAGGTGCTCACTAGCAGCGCCTTCGTCGGACGCGAGTGCATGAATGAGCTCGTCCTCATCTCGGGGGGAGCGCGTGTTCGACAGGCTCTTAGCGGGTGCACATGCCAATGCCTGACAGGCACCCGGGCGCAGCTTGATGCCGAAGACATGGCCGCGTCCAGCAAGCGTTCGTGTCCATAGGTCGGTCCACACACCCACCACTCGGCATGCTGGTCCGGCGTCACCAAGCTCAACAACCAGGTGCATGCTGGGGTCGCTCAACAGCTGGGTGGTGTGCGGTTCCTGGTCCACCAAGTCCCAGCGTCCGTGCCACAAGCACTCCACTACGTCTGCCAGATCGCTCGGCGGCGGCCAACGTTCGGCGTGGACCCGTGAGCCGCTGACCCGTCCGGAGACCAATCCGCGTGTGCGTCGTGTTTGTTCAAGACCGTTCGCTTTGCCCACCGTAGACTTCCTCAACTTCCAAAGGAGACCGCATGTCCATTCCGACCGTGCACAACATCAGCGACATTCCTGCCTACGAAGGCCCTCACGCGATTCCCGGTATTCGTTTTCGTGCGGCGCGCACTGCTCTGGGGGTGTCGAGCTGGGGCATGAATGTGCTCGACCTAGACCCCAACTGTGAAGGACATCCCGAGCACAACCACGAGCACGACGGTCAAGAAGAGGTGTACGTAGTGATGTCCGGCGCCGTGCGGCTTGTTGTGGACGGAGAGGCCCTGGAGCTGCACGCAGGAGACATGGTGCGGGTCTCACCACAGAGCACGCGAAAGCTTGTGACGACGGACTCAGCGGTGAGCATCCTGGCAATGGGCGGGACACCCGGAGCGGCGTTCACTGTCACTCCGGGCGTGTAGTCAGTGGTGTTCCGCAACTGTTTGCGATGAGCCAGAACGCAGAAAGGGCACGGCAACCATGCAGTTGGCGTGCTCTTCAATGGTGTCGTCACTCGGGATACCCGCGCGGCGTGCCTAGTTGCAGATGGCGACTGAACTGTGACGCCGTTCACTGAGTCGAGTCAGAATCCGCGTCTGCTGGGGCAAATCCCAGAGCCCGGCGGAGGTCGGGTGGGAGCCTGTCCAGGTCGCCGTCCACCAGGGTCGGGCCGGCTTGGGTTCGCCGTGCTGCTGGCTCCGCGTGGCTGTCGCGAATCCGCTGCATGACCGCCTTGAAATCCTCCCTTTGCCGGAGCGTCACCAGGTCTGGGTCACCGCGCAGGTGGCGCAACCTTAGAAACCCGTGGTCCACAGCACGTTGGAGTGCTGGAACAGCGACGTCTGGATTACCGGCCAACGCTTCGACACATGCGAGGTTGTAGTCGACTCGCCATCCGTCGGGCCGGTACTGTCGGGCGGCGTCTAGTGTGGTGCGAGCGCCGTCGAAGTCCCCTTTGTAGGCGAGTGCGAGACCGACAAGGTTGTGCAGGATGTAGTGGCTCGGGGAGAGGGCCAATCCAGCAGTGTAGTGGACAATGGCGGCGTCCCAATCCCCATGCTGGGCGGCAATCTGTCCGCGAACCTGATGGCTGTCGGGTCGGTTGGGGTCAGCGTCGATGACGGCCTGCATGTGTGCGTCAGCAGCCGGGTAGTCGCCACGCGCGACATCGATGCTAGCGAGCTGCGTCATTGTTGCGATGTGGTTTGGGACCATGGCGAGGGACGCCTGGGTCGCTGCCTCTGCCTCGTCCAGATTACCGGCCCGGAGCTCAATGGTTCCAAGTGAGGTCAGCGCACGGCTCTGGCTCGGGTCAATCTCGAGGGAGTGAACGATGAACGCACGTGCCGCATCCCAGTCCTTCTGCTGACGTGCGATGATGCTCTGTGTGTTGATGGCGGCGATGTGGTTGGGGACGTCTTCGACGAGGGACGCCAGAATGGTCTGTGCAGACTTGGTGCGCCCCACGGCCATGGCGTGTCGAGCCCGCTGTAGGCGCGCTTGGGTACGCACTGCCTGTTTCGGGTCGAGACCTGCGACGGACACGCGCTGTTCTTGCGGCGCGAGGTAGCCGAGGGCGTACAAGGTCTCCAGGGTGGCTTGGTCCATGGGGCGCTCGTCGACATCAATAGCGGCTTGTTCTGCGGACGTACGCAGAGCGATGAGTGCTGCAGACAACGAGACGTTCTCTGGGTCTGCCATTGGGGATGCTGGGGCCAGATTTGTGAGCTCACCCGGGTCGGACGCGAGGTCGTACAGCTCTTCTTCTGGCGCCTCAATGAACTTGTGGTGACCCAGATGAATGCCGAACAGCGGTGCGGTTCCGAAACCACTGCTCGCCAGCATGGATTCCATGTATTGGGGGTTCGCCGGTGCTGGAACGTCGCCGCGAAGGGCGGGGCCGAGGTCGAGTCCTTGCATACCCGGTGGGGATTGCAGCCCGAGCATCCCCAAGGCAGTCGGCATGACGTCGATCAGGCTGATGTTGCCGTCGTATGAGACGTCCGAGATGAGGCTCGGATGTGCCCACACCATCGGCACCTTGATGGTTGCGTCGTACACGAACAATCCGTGGGTCTTCTCGCCGTGCTCACCCAGCGATTCACCATGGTCTGCGGTCACAATGACCAAGGTATCCTGTAGAACCCCTTGAGCCTCCAGCGCGGCGAACAGGCGGCCCAGCTGCTGGTCGGCAAAGGAGACTTCGGCATCGTACTCACTGATGGCCAGCGGGAAGGCGCGCGACGCGTCTGGGTTGTGGGGAAGGTGCGGGTCGAACAGGTGCACCCAGGCGGCAAAGGGTCTGTTCGAGTCACGGTCGTTGGTGACCCAGTCTATGACGGAGTCGACAGTCCGGTTCGCGGGTCGATTGCGAAGCATGAATGCCGGAGCATCGTCTTCTGCCCACAGGTTGTCGTCGTACAGATCAAAGCCCTGGTCGAGCTGATAGCTCCGCTCCAGCACGACACTCGAGACGAATGCTGCTGTCTGATAGCCGGCGGCCTGGGTGACCTCTGCCAGGGTGACGGCGTCCGTAGACAGCGCGTTCACTGAGTTGTCGCGCACACCATGTGTGGGGGGCAGCAGACCGGTGAGCAGGGAGCTGTGTGCGGGTAGCGTGACCGGGGCGGTGGAACGGGCTTCGCTACACCAAACGCCGCGCTCGGCCAGCCCATCGAGTGTGGGCGTGTGGGTCAGCGGACCTCCCGAAAAGCCAACGCGGTCGTGGCGCAGCGTGTCGATGGTGACCACCAGCAGGTGGACCGGCCTCGCGGGCGGCTGTGCGGTCGTACAAGGGCCAATGCAGCCGGTGGCAAGGAGCGGAAAAATTAATCGCAATGCACGCAATGGTGTTTGTCCGACTTGACGAATGGGTGTCACGGAGTGTAACCAGCGGGTACTTGGAGATGACAATGCGTACAGTTATTTTTCTTAGCATGCTCGTGGCCGGTCCGGCATTTGCCGGTAGTGAAACCCAGGTTGAGGGCCCTGACGGCCTTGAGTGGGACGTGAGCAGTGGTGTGTTTGATGACGCCACGTTCTTCATCGACCCACCCCGAGTCGAGACGAGCACGTACACCACGACCACCACCACGACCGAGGGTGCTGTCTCTACGTACACCACGACCACCACCACGACTGTCTCTACAGAGCGCTCGGATGCGTTTGACGGCTACCTGTATGTCTTCAGTGTGGCGGCTGCGCCTGATGCCGTCGCGGGTACGGTCTCGGACTATGAAGGCCTAGCAAGCGACACAGTGCGCTCTGCTTCCTTCGAATACGAACCCAGCACCACCGAGTGTGAAGGACAACAGCTTCGTTTTTCGCAGGCTCCGATTTTGGTCGAAGAAGAGACCCCTCGTCGCGGCGGTCCTCAGCCTACCGAAGCCACAGTGTTGTCGTTTGAGCGTGTGGTCTATGTGAGCCCAACCCAGACCTTCGGACGCCTGCTGACGCTCGCAACGAATGAGACCGATACGGCGGTCACCGCTTGGATTGCGCATGACGGCAACCTGGGCTCAGACTCCGATACGATTACCGTCGCAACCTCCAGTGGAGACACCACCATTGGTGTAGACGATAACTGGGTAGTTACGGGCGGTGACCCCGACGACCCCGAGGTCGGACACCTCATTCAAGACGATTCAGGCAGCTCGCGCGCGGTTGTTGCCGTTCGCTACGATGACGATTCTCTGGCGTGGATCTACCCCGTCACGGTCGCACCCGGTGAGACGGTCGCCATTGCCAGCTTCGCAATGCTGACTGCGGATGACACCAGCACGGCACTGGTGTCCGGCGCTGTGGACAGCGTTGGTGCCGACCTGCTCGCGTGTATGACCGATGACGAGAAGGCAGCTGTCCGTAACTTCGACTTCAGCGACACAGACGAGGACGGCGTTGAGGCCATCTTCGACAACTGTCCCGATGATGCGAACGCCGACCAAGCAGATGCAGATGACAACGGCGTGGGTACGGTCTGTGACTCGGATGAAGAGGCCGACACCGAAGTGGACACGGACACGGACACGGACGCGGACACGGATGCGGACTCGTCCGACCCCGTTGACGAGCCTTCCGGCTGTGGCTGCACGAGTGCACCTGTTCCAATGAGCGCCATGTGGCTTGTCGGTGCACTTGCTCTCGTTGGACTTCGCCGCCGTCGCTAGCCATTGCTGAGGCGCTACACGCTCCTCAGCCACCCCATCGCTCGCCGCGGCTCCATGGCTGCGGCAGCGAGAACGCCGCCCATCATTGCGCCAATCACGCCCACAGCGCTGACCTCCGAGCCGGCGAAGTACAGGCCCGGAATCGGTGAGCGTGGGCGCAGACCGTCTGTCGCGAACCGCTCGGGTGTGGGCTCCAATCCGTAGATGGAGCCGTTGACGGGACGTACGAAGTGGTCGCTGGTCACGGGTGTGGACAGCTCTGAGTACTTGAGCAGTGGCTTGAGACCTGGGTTGTGTCGGAAGTACTGCTCGAGTAGCGAGTCGTGGATTCGCTTCTTCAGCGCTTCGTACTCGGCTCCTCGGCGCTTCCATCGCGTGCCCTTGAACGGCTCGAACGTCTCCCACGGCACGAATGTGACGACCTCGCCGGTGTGTAGATGGTCGGGGCCAGCCTCGTGCAGCGGGTCTTTGAGGGACGGGTAGCTGCAGTACAGAATGGGGGCATCGTCTAGCTTGTCGGCGGTCACGTCCCACACGTCCAGCTCGGGGTCCCAGGTGCTCCAGAACCACTGATTGGCTCCGCCGGCACCATGCTCACGGATGTCCCCCTCAAAACCAAGGTACAGGCACACGTGTGCCGAGGCCGGACGGAGTGCATCAACCGGCTTTGACCAGGAACCAAGGGCATCTTTGGGGAGTAGCCGCTTGATGGTGGACTGAACTCCCGCTGCGCTGATGATGCGCGGTGCGCGAATCTCCTCGTCGTTGGACAAACGCACGCCAACAGCGACGCCGTTCTCAATGACAATTTCTTCGACGTCTGCGTAGATGCGCGTCCATCCGCCGGCGTCTGCGACGGTCTTCAGCAGCTGGGTCGCGATTTGGCCGGACCCGCCGATTGGGTAGTACGCACCATGGATAAAGTGGCGCACGACGAGCGCCTGCATGGCGAAGGAACAGCGACTGGGCACGGAGCCCAAGTAGCCCCACTGGGCGGCGAAGACGGCGCGCAGCTTGGGGTTGTTGGTCAGCTCTGTGGTGACCTCTAAGGTGGTCTTGGCGAGCCACTTCTCTGCGGGACGGGCCATCATGAAGCGCGTCGCCCTCCGTAGCCCTGGTGGCGCTGCCTTGGCCATGTAGTAGCCGCGCATGGTTCGGCTGACTTCGGATGTCAGCTCTAGGTACCGGTCAATCGCTGCCACTTCGTCTGGAAACGCGGCGACAAGGTTCTCACGGAACTGGTGCTTGTTGTCGGGAAAGTCAATGCGCACGTCGTCTGGGAAGTTGAACTCTTCGTAGTGCGGGCCCAGTGAGGCCCACTCCAGCCGGCCGTCCGTCAAGCGCTTCAGAATACGCCCCGGAAGGCTCTTTTCTGTGACCTCGCCCACTGCATGAACCCCAACATCCCAGGTCCATTTCTTGCGACGGAAGGTGTGGGTGTAGCCACCCGGCGTGTAGTGCTGCTCGAGAACAAGCACCTTGTTGCCCCACTTGGCAAGCATCGCCGCGGCTGTCATTCCACCCATGCCAGACCCAATGACAATCACGTCGTAGTCTTGGTTGTCTTTGCCTTTCTTGTCCCAGTACTTGCCGTCTTTCGCCATGGAAGCCTCCGCTTAAGCGCCGTGCGATAGGGTGGGGCATGCAGTTCGACCCACAGATGTACGCTGGCCCCATCGTTGTGACCGTAGTCTACACCCTGGTGTACTACGCCACCCAGATTCGCGGCATGCGCACCAAGTCCCGGCTGGTGCGTGAGTATCAAAGCCGTGGCGAGAAGTTCGACCGGTACTTCGGCCAAGACCGCGAGATGCTGGCCTCTGACCGCGCTCAGCTCAATATGCTGGAGCACATGCCGGTGTTCTTGGCGCTGTTGTGGCTCAATGCGGCGTTTGTGGGGCCGCTCGGTGCGACCGTTGCCGGCGGCATCTATGTGGCGGCTCGAATCGCCTACCCAATACTGATGGGGCAACGCATGGGACGCGGGATTCGAGTGAGTCTGCTCGCGGCGACCGTGCCTGGCTACCTTGTGATTGGCTACTTCTCGGTTCGACTCATTGTGGCCGCTATAACGGGCCAATAGCCGCCTAGGCTGCGTTCGACCTGGCGGGACTGCGCCGCTGACGTCCTACTGAGACGGCTCCAAAGCCGAGCGCTGCCACCATGCCGGCAGCCGCGACTGCGGCCAGCATTGTGAACAGGTGTGCGTGACCGGTTGGGCCTGGGTTCGCGTCCAAGATGCTCCCCATTGTTGGGCCAAAGAAGATGTCGGGTGTGTAGCCAACAAGGCTGACCAAACCGACCGCGGTTCCAGTTGCCGCGACGGGGACTCCGGCCTCGCCGAACAGGGCAAAGTAAACGCCGCGTAGGCCATACACGCCAATGCAGCTGGCGATGATGCCCGGAAAGAGCAGCGTGATTCCGGTGGTGGCGTTCACGATGGCCAGGTTCGCCGCAATCAGAAGGCCAAAGCAGAAAGCGATGGTCTTCCAACCGCCGAACCGGTCGGCAACGAGTCCCGCAGCCACAGCGGCAACGGGGCGGATCCAGAAGGCGAGGGTTCCAACGATTGCCGCCTCCACATCGCTGTATCCGAGCACGTCTTTGGCCAAGAGTGACAGGTCATCCGTTCCCTTGTAGGTCACATAAGCGCACACCACAATGACCGCTTGAAGCCACACGGCGGGGTTTCGCAGCGTGCCTACAATGTGTCCCCACTGAATGCCGGGCACACGCTCTTTGGGGTCGGGAAGCACGGCCCAGACCAGCACACCCGCCAGGGCGGTCAGCAGGCTGTAGACGACGATGACAGCCTGAAGCGGCAGGAACTCAGAGCCTGCGGCAACGGGTATCCACGCAAAAAGTACCGTTGCTAGTGTGGAGACGACTGCGGCGAAGAGCCCACGCCCTCCGTCGAGCAGCCCGAAGGCGCGCCCTTGGGTATCGGCGCCACCCCACTCGCGTGTGGCTCGCTGTAGGCCGGCCCAGAAGAGCAGAATGGTGCTCGCTCCCCACAGTCCGTACAGGGTGACGAGTGCTGTGTACGAGGGCAGGGTGGCTAGCCACAATCCGCCGAGAGCGGTCGCCCACAGGGCGACAGCCATCATTCGGCGCACGGCGAAACGGTCGGCGAGGGGACCACCGAATCCGTAGCTAAGGAGTGCGACAATGCCGTACAAGCTGAAGGCGTAGCCAAGCTGGGTATTGTCGATAGCTAGGGCGTCGAGCAGCACCGGTCGGAAGACCCGAGGCAGCACGAAGGGAAGCGCGAATATCGCTTCACCTGCCATGACCAAGGCAATGAGTTGTAGGACACGCGACATCACTGCGGTGGACTAGCTTTCAAGCTTTTCGACGATGAGGTCTACAAAGTCGTCCCGGTCGAACTCGCTGTAGCTGTGGTTTTCTTCGAACCACTTCACAATGATGTCCGACTGGCCTTCACGGGCCATGCGCTTGACGGTAGAGCTGGCGCCAAACAGGGCGACAATGCGGCCCAATACCCCTTCAGACGCCGAATGACCGGCATGGTAGCGGTTGCGTAGCCACGCGATGAGCAGGGCGACCAAGGCCGGGTCGGCGTCTTCGTACAGAGACCGGATGTCCGCGGTGTCCATGCCGCCGTCTTCGAGAGCGCGCAACAAGTGCGCTGCTTCGCGCTTTTCTACGTCAAAAGCCATCGTATTCTCCAACTTGCGCACGGTGTATCGCGGGCTGACGGCCTTGCGTGAGATACGCGACAAGCACTGGAGGCTCCATGCTCAACGACGTCCTTAGCCAGCTCGACCTTTCCCCAGATGACGTGATTCCGTACGGTCGTGACAAGGCCAAGCTGCCTGCCACTGTCCGTGGAGCCTGTTCGGGCAAGTTGGTCTTGGTCACAGCCATCAGCCCGACGCCTGCGGGCGAAGGCAAGACCACAACCAGCATTGGTATTGCTGATTCGCTCAACCACTTGGGAGAGCGCGTCATTGTGGCGCTTCGCGAGCCGTCGCTCGGACCGTGCTTTGGTATCAAGGGTGGGGGAACTGGCGGTGGACGCGCCATCTTGGTGCCCACCGCAGACATCAACCTGCACTTCACCGGCGACATGCACGCCATCACCGCAGCACACAACCTCGTGTCTGCCATGATCGACAATGCGCTTCACTTCCGCACGACCAACCTCGACCCGCGCAAGGTCAGCTGGCCACGGGTGCTGGACGTGAACGACCGCTCGCTGCGTCACTGCACCATTGGTCTTCAAGGAGACGGTGTTCCGCGTGAGACGGCGTTCGACATCACCGCAGCGTCTGAAGTCATGGCGATTCTGTGCTTGGCCAGCGACGAAGCGGACCTGCGCGTCCGTCTGGACAGAACGGTTGTGGGCATGTCCACGGAACGAACGCCGGTCACGATTGCGGACCTCGGAGCCACCGGAGCGATGATGGCGCTGTTGCGTGACGCGCTGATGCCGAACATCGTTCAGACATCCGAGGGCACACCGGCCTTCGTTCATGGGGGACCGTTCGCGAATATCGCTCATGGCTGTAGCTCCGTCATCAGCACACGTGCCGCTCTGACGCACGCCGACTGGGTCATTACTGAAGCCGGCTTTGGCGCGGACCTCGGCGCTGAAAAGTTCTTCGACATCAAGTGCCGAAGCTCAGGACTCGACCCCAGTGCAGTCGTGGTTGTAGCCACCGTACGCGCGCTCAAGTACCACGGCGGGACAGAGATAAAAGACCTCACTACACCGGATATTGACGCGGTTGGGCGCGGCCTAGAGAATCTTGCCGCCCACCTGGACACCATTGCGGCGTTCGGAAAGCCTGCGGTTGTCGCTATCAACGGCCGACTCGAAGACACCCCGGAAGAAGTCGCTGTTATCGAAGCCTTCTGTGCCGAGCGCGGCGTTCGTTGTGCTGCGGCCACCCACTTTGCAGACGGCAAGAGCGGCGCTGTTGCTGTTGCCAAGGCTGTCATGCTGGCCGTTGAAGAAGACAGCGGGCCATTCACGCCAATGTACGAAGATGATGCCAAGGCCGCCGACAAGATTCGTGCGGTTGCGAAGACCGTCTACGGCGCAGATGATGTGGTGTTCACCCAGACCGCTACGCGCTCCCTGCGTCGCTTTGCCAAGCGTGGCTGGTCCGACCTGCCCATCTGTATGGCCAAGACGCCCGCCAGCCTGTCAGACAACCCCAAGCGTCGTGGCCGCCCGACTGGCTTCACCGTCACCGTCAAAGAGGTGCTTGTGAACACTGGAGCGGGCTTCTTGGTGGCGCTGTTGGGAGACGTCAGCCGCATGCCTGGACTTCCGCGCAGACCCGCCGCGTTTGACGTGGACTTGGTAGACGGCGTCATTCACGGCGTCGAATGACCCTGCGAACTACGCGCTGACGAACTGCTGGTAGTGCTCGTAGCGGGTGAGAATGCGGGAGACGTAGTCGACAGGCTCGCTTCCGCGGCAGTAGCCGTGCTCAACGCTGCTGTGCTCGAACCACTCGGGGTCTTCGAGGCGTTCCATCCACACCTGGACATCGTCCCAGGCCAGTGGGTTGTCGCCGTGGGCGACGGCCAAGCGCTGAGCGTCCTGAACATGGCCTAAGCCGGCATTGTACGAGGCCAGGATGAACTTCACCCGCTCGTGCGAGTCCGGTATGTCCGCGATGAGCTGCTCTTCGAGCCACATCAGGTACGCAACAGCGCCGCGCGTATTGTCAGACGGGTCCATGGCGTCGTGAACGCCGACTTCGCGGGCCGTTGCAGGCATGAGCTGCAGCAGACCTTGAGCACCGGACCATGACTGAGCGGTGGGGTTGAACGTGGATTCTTGGAAGGCCTGGGCAGCGAGTAGGCGCCAGTCCCAGCCCATCTGTGGGGCGAAGGCGCGGAACAGGTCGTCGTAGTCGGAGACGCGGGCGATTGGGCCGTCAAAGGGGCTGTCATCGGTGCGGCGCAGGCTCGCATCGCGGTCGTCGAAGTAGCGGTGATGGAGTTGGTCCACCAGCTCGGCGTTGGCCAGCAGCCAGGCGTCCAGGGCCGTGCCCAACTGGGTAGCGGGGGTGCGCACAGCAAACGCGATGTCCGCTTGGCGTCCAACAGGTACGCTCACCACGAGGTTGTCGTAGACCTGCTCTCCGATCTCCGCGACGCGCCGTGATGCAATGGTGCGCTCAATCCGTCCGGTTGCGACCCAACGAAGCAGCGTCTCGGTAGAGACCTCTTCCTGTACGCCGCGAATCTCGATGTCTCCGTGCTCACTCTCAAGCTCGTTGACGGCGGACACCCACTGGCTGTCGTTCTGTAGCCACACGGTCTCGCCAACCAAGTCTGCAGGTTGGTTCAGCGCTTGTGCGTACATGGCGAAGGATTCAGACTCGGCGAATTCGACGCCGTCGTCGAACAAAGGGAGGTCAGGGTTGGCCTGAACAATGACAGGCTGTGCTGCGTACAAGGGCTCGCTAAAGGACAAGCCGTTGGACAGGGCAGGGTCTGCGGCAAGTCGACCCGCGGCAATGTCGACCGCTCCTCGCATGACGGAGGACAGGCGGTCTTCGCGCCCGTGGATGACGTGAACATTGAGTGCGACGTCTAGGCTGTCGGCGAAGGCTGTAAGGACGTCATATTCGAAGCCCATGGGCTGGTTCCGGTACAAGAAATAGCCCGTGGAATCCGTAGTCAGGGCCACCGACAACACGCCTCGCTTCTGAATATCCGCTAGGTCAGTCTGTACGGGGATGCCGAGCTGCAGCTGTGCTGTGGGCTCATCAGTGACCGTGGCGACAGTTGCAGGTTCAGGGGCAGCGCATGCTGTGAAGAGCAACAATGCGGCGATGTTCTTGTACATGGACGGGACCCAGCGCAGAGCGAGTGGCACGGCGCGATATTCAGCGGCACAGTGCCGGCGAGATTCAAGGACAGCAGGTAAGTATCTGTGGTTCCACCACGCGCAAATCTAGTTTACGGTCCGTAACAGGTCTGTGTCTAAACACGGCATTTGAACACCTCTTGAGAGGGCGACTATTTTTGTGTTCAAGAGGCTTGTCTTCTGGAATGGTGGGGATGGACCGTGAGTGAGCGTACGGAGTGGCGGGTGTGTCGCCTGCGGGTACGCACACGATTGCGTGAAAATTGCGTTGCACCTGCTTGGCGCGACAATATGCGGGCCTCTCTGTAGGGGTTTTGTATGTTGCGTTCGTCTGTATTGTTGGTGTCTTTGCTCGCTATCACTGGTTGTACCGAAGGTTCCGACCTGGAGCTCAGCCCGAGCCTCAGCCAAGTGCGCTACGGCGTTGTGTTGGCGGAAGACCTGGATGAACAAGTCATTCTTCCAGAAGCACGCTTCATTCGCGGCGTGACCATCGGCAGCGAAGACGACGCCGCCTACCCCCAAGTTCCGGGCCTGCTCACGCCAGAGCAGTTCGAGAACCTCGCGGACTTCGAAGACGACCCCACCCCTCTCGATAACCACACGTCGAACAGCTACACCCGCGCCATCGGTGACCTGTACGACCAGGAAGAGGGACGCATCAACTTTGATGACGTCAAGCAGGGCGCCATTGGCGACTGCTACTTTGTAGCCGCACTCTCCGCAGTGTTGTACGCAGATGTCGACGGCCGCGTTCGGGACAGCTTCATTCGCCCCGTGCGCGATTCAGCCGGTGACCCCGAGCACTACGCGGTTCGCTTCTACGACTACGCCGGCCGCCCGCAAGACGTCGAGGTCGACGCCGACCTGGTTCGAAGCGGAAGCGGAAACCCAACCTACGCGCGCTCCGCAGACAGCGTTCGCGGAGACGAAGAGTGGGCCATCAGCTTGCTTGAGAAGGCCTACGCCAAGTGGCACGGCGACTACGAAGAGATCGGTGACGGCGGCTCCCCCGGAGACGTCATGCAGGCGCTCACCGGCAGTCACAGTAGCTACCGTCGGGTCAAGTACCTGTCGGACAGCTCGGTGCTCAAGACCATCCGCGATGGTGTCGCTGAGAACCGCCCACTCACGGCCCTGACCTACGGCGAAGACGATGGTGTCGACTACGCTGGAACCGGCGTCTACGCATGGCATGCCTACACTCTGATGGGCGCGCGTGAGACCGAAGAAGGCGTGGTCATGGTCCAGCTACGCAACCCTTGGGGAAGCGGCGAGCCAGCAGACAACGGAGACGACGACGGTATCTTTGAGATTACCGGCGAGACCTTCCGTCGCTTGTACGTTGGCATTGGCATTGGTGGCGGCTTGAACCCGGACACCGTGGCTCCCAACGCAGTCAATGACTTCGCTACCGAGAGCCAGACAGACGGCGCTGTGGTCCTGACCTGGACCGCCACTGGCGATGACGGGCGCAATGGCCTGGCCTACCGCTACGACCTGCGTCAGTCGGCAAGCCCCATCACCGCTGACAACTTCTACGAAGCCACCACGGTCCCCGTTGCAGACCCGCAAGCACCGGGCAGCGACGAGACGGTTGAAGTCACCGGCCTGACAAATGGCGCTGCGGCGTACTTCGCGATTCGCATTGAAGATGAGTCGGGCAATGTCTCGGGTGTCAGCAACGTGGTCACCGCGACACCGGCTCCAGTGAATGTGGAGCTCGACCCGAACGCTGTCGTGCTCGACTTCGAGTCCACCCACTCCAACATCCTCGAAGATGGCTTGTTCCACTTGTCATCCACTCACACCGTAGACGGCGACACCGCAATGTACTGCGGCGACGAAGCCTCGGGAACGTACGACGTCTCGAACCCCGAAGGTGCCCTGTACATCGCGGAAATCGACCTGTCCTTGTACGCCGCACCGGTGGTCATGTGGCAGCAGCGCATTCAGACCGAACAGACCAGCGCCTACGACCGCGCATGGTTGGAAGTCTCCAGTGCTGACACTAGCTGGGCGGTTGTGTGGGAGCGCGCAGAAGTCAACAACGGCGCACTTCAGACCATTACGGTGGACCTGTCCCAGTTTGCCGGTGAGACCATCGACCTGTTGTTCCAGTTCGACGCCAACGGCGACGCTGCCAACGACTACGCTGGCTGGATGATCGACGACATCACCTTCACAACCGCCCCTTAGGGGTTGTGGTGGGCGGTCATTGGCTAGATGTTGCCACGTGGCCGCGAAAGCAGGCGTTCTCGTTCTTCTGTGGCTTTGATGACCCGTGGTTCAACCTCACGGTAGAAGTCGATATTGCGCCGTTCAAGGCGTGGTGTCGTACACACGATGTTCGCCTAAGCTTAGGGCTGTGGTTCGTTGTCGCCCAGGCGGCAAACGCGGTGCCGAACTTTCGGTACCGAGTGCGTGAGGACCGGGTGTGGGTGCACGATGCCGTGCGCGTGGGGGCGACTGCACTGCGTGATGACGGTAGCTTCCTGTACGTCTACTACCCGCATGATGCCGATGTCTTCGCGTTCCAGGCTCTAGCGGGTGCCGAGCTCCGGGCCCGTCTAGACGACGGCCTGCTTCTCCCTGAGCAGGGAGACGACGACCTGCTTCACTGCACCAGCATTCCGTGGTTGCGCTTTACCAGCCTCAAGCATGCGAGCCCGGGCCCGAACAGCGGCTCGGTGCCGAAGATTGCGCTAGGCAAGGCGACTCCAGACGGCGATGCGTGCTGGATGCCGGTGAATATTGAGGCGCACCACGCACTGGTCGATGGCCTGCATGTTGGACAGTTCATCGAGGCCATGACCGCGGCCATGAAGACGCTTTCGGCATCGTGAGCCCAGCGCCTGCCCATCACTGGTACGGTCTACCGACCGCGCCGTGGCTGGTTGTCATGGCACCTGGCGATTGTGGACAGCTGGAAGACGTCTGTGGCACCGTGATTGCCGAGGCTCTGGCTTCCCACGGTCTCCGAGTGGTGCGATTCGCGGCTCCGGTCGACGGGACAGATACCGACTGGGCGGACGCCATCACGGCCTTCGCCGCCATGCGTACGGATGGGCAACGGTTGGTTATCGGCGGACAGTCCCGTGGCGCTCGTGTGAGTGTTCCGCTTGCCACCGCCGTAGGTGCGGACGCGTTGCTGTTGTGGAGCTATCCGTTTCACCCGCGTCGCTCGCCAACGTCTCTCGCTGCACGCGATGCGTTGAACGACTGCCGCCTACCGATGTGGCTGTGCCAGGGGTCGAGAGACGCCCTGGGAAACCGTGAGCAGGTGCTTGGGTATGGGCTACCGGAGCGGATTGATGTGCACTGGCTTGAGGACGCAAACCACGACCTTGTGCCGCGAGAACGTTCGGGGCTTCAGCGTGCGGTCTTGTTGCGCGAGGCAGTCGCTCACGTCGTCGAAGGTCTGCTCTGTAGCTGATGCTGCCAATACTCGCTGTGTTCGGCGAGGCGCTGGACGTACGGCAGAGCGACAGCTTGGGCCTGGGACGACAGACCGCCAAAGTCGACAATGGCTGACTCGGGAACATGGCGGAAAGACACGCTCACCCGTCGTACATTGAACGCCGGTAGCGGTGTGGTGAGCACAGGGTCTTGGCCGTGTCGCACGCGTGTGATGCGGTGGTACAGACGGTCTTTGTACTCGTCTCCGCTGATCACCACGATGGACCGATTGCGCACCCACTGGCTGTACTCTGGCGCCTTGGCTTCGGGCATGGCGAACTCGAACTGCGCGGGCTGACCAATGCTAAACATGGCCACAGCACCCGGCTCAGCATCTCGGTGCAGTCGCAGCCGCGCGTAGTCGACCGGTGGGCCTTTGGGGTCGAGGCGCTCGCTGCCGTAGTAGTTGATGAGGCAGGTGTTCGGCAGCTCGGTGTCTCCGTGGTCCGCCAGGACAGGACGCAGCGCCTGTAGAAGGCGCTGAAACACTGGTGGAAAGGGCTCTGCTCGCACGCATCGGTCGTGTACGTGCTCGGGAGGCGCGTAGTAGCCAAGGCCCGCGAACTGCCAAGCGCCGAGCCAGTAGACCGGCCGGGTGAGCCTGCTGTTGGACCCTCGGGCTCGCGGGTCTCCGTCTGCGTAGCGAGACTCCCAGACCGGGTGCAGGCTGTTGAAGTACGCGACCAACTCCACGGCGTCCTCTTGGCTGATGAAGCGAGGAACGTAGGTAAAGCCGGGCTCGTCAACGCGAACATCACCGCGGAGCGGCGTCGGACTCTCGGGTGGGGCGCGCATTTGGGGCTACTCGACTGTGACCGTCACGCGGGACAGGTTGTTGTCTTCGTCGGACTCGGTGACTTGGTTGTTGGTGTCGGCGAACAGGACGGACGACCAGCTTGCGAGCGGAGCGTCGTCGACGGAGAAGACCAGAATGCGGGTCTCACCGGCGGCGAGAGTCTCTTGGAACTGGAAGTCGTCGCCCAAATCGTCCACCACGGGGTCGGCAGAGACGTCCAAGAAGAGGTCGACCCAGAAGCCTTCCGCCGGCGCGCTCCCTGTGTTGGTCAGCTCCACTTCGTACAGCGTACTGATGCCGTCGGACAGGCTCTCAACGTTACGAATGGACAGGTCCGGACGTTGGGAGGACACCACCACATTGCGCGGGCCGCTGACGTTGTTGCTCTCGTTGGTCTCGGAGACCCGATTGTCCAGGTCCACGGTGACCCAGGAGCTCATGGTTCCGGACGGCAAGTCGGTCAAGGTGAGGCGAACCGGAAGGGAGGTCCCGGCGGCGAGGCCCGGAATCCACGCCAAGTCGTCGAGTGGGTCGCTGGTGGTCGGTGCTGACGGCTGGTCGGTGAACAAGTCGAGCCAGAAGCTGCCGGCGTTTCCGGCGCCTCCGTTGGTGATGACGACGTCATACGCGACGTCTGTTCCGCTGACGGTGGCTTCAAAGAACGTGATCTGAAGGTCCGACTGAACAATCGGCTCGCCTTCTGGCACCACGGTGACGCTGACGGCGGCGGGAGAGCGCTCGGGACAGGTGGCCGAGATGTCTGTGCTGCCGGCGCGAATGGCCCGTACATTTCCACCCGTTACCGTGGCAATGGCGACGTCAGAGGAAGACCACTGGCACGACCCGCCGATCTGACCGGTGGTGGTGTCAGCGTAGGTGGCAATGACCTGGATGTCTGCGCTGTCGCCGATTGCCAGGGTGAGCGTGCTCGGCGTAGCGGCGACGGAGGTGGGCGGGTCCTCCGCGTTGCGAACGGTTGTCGCGGTTCGCGCGGAGAGCTCACCGAAGGTGGCAATGACCGAGGTCTCTCCGACCGCAACCGCTGTCCCAACACCCTCGTTCATGGTCAGGACACGCGTGTCTTCGCTAATCCAGCTGACGCCTTCCAGAAGCGTAGACGTCTCGTTCTCGTAGAAACCGCGGGCCTCGAAGGTCAGCGTGTCACCCTGGGTCAGAGTGGGCGAGAACGGTGTGATGCTCATGCCCACAAGCTCACCACGGTCGGGTTCCGTTCCGGTGTCGCCCGTGTCGGTGCCTGGGCAGCCGGCGAGCAGGAGGGGAAGGAGAATAAGTGAGGGGCGGTACAGCACATTGGCTCCGGGCAGAGTGTGCCGGATAACCGATGGGCGCGTCCCAGAATGATTTCTGGTCATCGCCCGATGCAAGGTCCGGTGGATGCCGTCGCCTCACCACACAAGAAAGGTCGCAGCCCGCGTCTCCAGCACTACGCGTTCAGTGAGGACAACATCCGCAGCAGCGGTGCGACAGGTAGATCTGCTGCCCACGCAAAACGCCCGCTAGACATACGGTCCGGCGGGCGTTGTGAACGACGCGGTTTCGCTACAGAGCGCAGGTATTCGCGAGTCCCGGAGAACCGGTGCCGCCCGGGTAGGTGCCCGAGTCGATACACCAGTTGCTTCCAGCGTCGTTAGCGATCTCTGGGTCAGCATCCGTGACCACTGTAGGAGACAGGGCAACGCTGATTCCGCCTGCTGGCGCGGGGAACGTGTCATCGTTGCCGTTGTCGCTGTCGCCCCAGGCGATGACGTCAATGAGCTGCTCTCCGCATGAGATACGGGCTTCGTCTCCGCCGGACAGGGCCACGCCGCCTGCGTACACGTAGTCAGGCACAAATCCGGCTTCCGCGGCATTCTTGGCCAAGGTTGCGTAGCCGCCCGACTCAACGATGACGGTGTCGGCGATAGTGTGGTTGTCCGTGTCGAGGTCGCCCACCGTGCAGCCGCCGAGGTTCAGCGGTCCGCCGGTGGTGTTGTACACCTCAATGAACTCGCCTTGGGTCGGGGAAATCATGTACTCGGTCACAATGACTTCGCCGGCCACGGAGGGGTTCGGTGGAACGCACTCGCCGTCTGTGCTGCAGCTAAAGCCGTCCTCCGAACACGAGCCGAACAGGTTGCTCGGGCTGCAGGGCTCTGATTCGCAGGCGCTGGCACACTCGGGGTCGGTGCAGTCGCTCAGGCCGTCGCCGTCGTCATCTAGGGTGTTTCCGCAGTCTTCGTTGACCGACGTGCACACGGTGATGGCGGGGTTGGCGTAGCAGTTGTTGTCCGCGCAGTCGATGCTGCCGTCGTTGTCGTTGTCGAGGCCATCTGTGCAGGCCGCGTCATCGTCTTCACCGTTGCAGTGAGGGCTGTCCGAGCAGCCTCGGAAGTCGTCGCAGTCGATGAGCGCGTCGCCGTCGTTGTCTAGGCCGTCTTCGCACAGCTCTTCTTCTTCGAAGGACACGCAGTAGCCGACTTCGTCGCAGTCGCTGTCATCGCAATCCACGCGGTCGTCGCCATCATTGTCTAGGCCGTCTCCGCACAGTGTCGCGGTGTTTTCAACGCCGTCATCGCTGTCGCAGACGGTGACGTCCGGAGATTCCGTGCACTCGCGGCTCAAACAATCCGTACGGTCGTTGCCGTCATTGTCGATGCCGTCGCTGCACAGGTCGTTGGTGTTCTCGTCTGGGCAGGCGGCGTCACCGAGACAAGCGAAGTCGGCACAGTCGGCGAATCCGTTGCAGTCGTTGTCGATGCCATCGTCGCAGCTGGTCTCGCCGTCTTGGCGTAGAGGGTCCCCGATGGGCGGACAGATGGAGCATCCGAGCTCGTCTCCGTCAAAGACGGCGTTGCAGTCGTTGTCCACGTTGTCCGAGCAGTCCTGCCACGAGACCTCAGCGGTCACGCTGGCCACGCAGTCGTCATTTGTGTCGGGGTCCGTGTCTGGATCGGTATCGCCCTCCGTATCTGTGTCGGTGCCGACGTCGGTATCGGTATCGACTTCGGTGCCTTCTGCGGTGTCCGTACCCAGATCGGTGTCACCGGTGTCTTTGTCTGGGCAGCCGAGTGTGCACAGTGCGGCTCCGAGTAGGAGCGAGCGAAGAAGGCGGTTCATGGGGACTCCGGGGGCGAGATTTGGAGATGTGGCCGGCGATGTAGCACAGTGAGGTCGGAGCGGTAGTGGCTACTCGTTGTCGGGTTGCGGCAGGCCGAAATCACCGAGCAGCTCTGGGTCCCCGGTACATCCGCATCCGCAGTCGCGGTTGATGATCTCCGGATAGGCACCGGAGATGAACTCGGTGCCGGTAGGACAGAAGAAGTCGGTCCACATGCACTCGTCTCGTTCTGCCCAAGTGTCGTGGAGGTACCGGACGTCTTCGCGTCCGGGGTTGGAGCAGTGGCTCGGCCAGTCTTCGCGGTCGGGTTCGCAGCCAGTGAGGCAGAAGAGGGCGAGCGTGAGCAGGCGAAGCATACGGTGTCCCTCAACGTGATGGCATGACTATAACAAGAACGCCAAGGGCTACGGCGTTGCTTCTGCCGGCTGCTCTGACAAGGGAACGGTGGTGATGGGAAGCCCAAACATCCACAATCGGCCGGTGCCGTAGTCAGCGACGTACATGCGTCCAGAGGCATCCACACCGAAGGTACTGATCAGCATGCCCGTGCTTCCGAGTCTGTGAAGTTCGCCGGGCGTTCCGGTGTCATCGGGTAGTGCCATGGCCCACATTCGACCCGTGACGAAGTCTGCGAATACGTATTTTCCAGTCAGGTCGGAGATGGAGCGGCCCTTGTAGACGTAGCCACCGGTGATGCTGACGCCGGCGTCATGGTCGTAGACGTGGAACGGGGGGACCGAGCCGTCATTCTCGCAGTCTTGGCCGTCAACAACCGGGAAACACACCCGTCCTTCTCGGTTGTTCCAGCCCAGATTGTCGCCTGAAGAAGCGACGGACAGCTCCTCCCAGGTGTCTTGGCCAACGTCCGCCACAACGAGCCTGCCGTCGGGAGCGAAGCTGAAGCGCCAGGGATTGCGTAGGCCATAGGCCCAGATCTCAGGCTGGACATTGGCCTCACCCACAAACGGGTTGTCTGCTGGGATGCCGTAGGGTTCGACTGCGGCGTCTACGTCAACGCGCAGGATGTTGCCGAGCAGGGTGGAGCGGTCCTGGCCGTTTCCGAAGGGGTCGTCTTTGAGGCCGCCGTCGCCCATCCCGATGTACAGCATCTTGTCGGGGCCGAACTGAAGCTGTCCGGCGTTGTGGTTCTGGTACGGCTGCTCCACCTGGAGAACATGCTGAATCAGGGTAGGGGAGGTGTGTACATCTGCGGCCTGGTACTCGCTGATTCGCGTCACTTCTGGAGACACACCACTCGGGGTGTGGTTGATGAAGAAGCGGCCATTCGTCGCGAAGTCGGGGTGGAAGGCCAGGCCGAGTAGGCCTTGTTCAGAGACCGTGACGACGTCTACGCGGAACCACTCGGTGACTGTACCGGCTGCAATGTCTACGGTGTACGCCACGCCGGGTTTGGTGAGCACGACCGCATGAGTGGAGTCTCCGGGGGCGAACTGAATGTCCGTGGCTTGCTCCAAGCCCTCCGCCACAGGGATGAAGCCGATTTCGATGCGTGGATGGTCCGCGTCTACGGTGTCGGGGCCTTCCACTGAAGACGCTTCGTAGTCACCGTCCAAGACCCGGACCGCCGTCCGCTCGACAGCGCGGCATCCGGTGAGCAGGACGGCAGAGAGTAGGGCGAATCGAAACATGGACGGCCTCGGCGGTGTGGGGGCCGTGTATCCGTTGCGAGTCCAGGCGTGCCAAGCCGCTTCACCGGACCCTACGACCGCTACTCGGTGGGACCTCCACGTTGAACTCGAACCTGACGCTCTGGCACGCCACATTCGGCCGCCGTATTCCTAGTGGTGTCCAGTTACAACGTGGATAGTTTCCGGTCGTCCAGAACGTGCACTGGCGCTGGTTTCTTTTGTCCACGACGTCGGCTGCCCCTGTCGCCGCCGGTCATCTCCAATTTTGCCCAGCTTCTCTTCGCAGCAGGGGTAGCCGAAAACGGAGTTTTCTGGTGGGATCTGTAAAGTGAGGCTGGTTGATGGAAGTGAAACGTATGAGCCAGGCATTTAGAAGATGTAACCTTTGAACCTGGTATGTTTCCGGTTCGGATCACCTGTGTTGCTCGTCATGAAATCCCTCGTTGATGCTATTTTCGGGTGTTTTCTTTCGCTAGGGTTAGGTGCTCGCGTTGCCAACGGGGATGAGCGTGAAAACGACACCCTCGGGAACAACAGGGTCGCCACTCGGGCGACCTGCAGTCCGGGCCTCCTGCCCGACATTCGCGACCGAATAAAAGGTCGCATCGAAAGATGAGTATTAAAAATGGGTAAGAAGCTTTTTGTTGGTGGCCTTTCTTGGGGAACCGACGACAATAGCCTCCACGCAGCCTTTGAAGCATTTGGTGAAGTCACCGAAGCTAAGGTTATCTCCGACCGTGAAACCGGTCGTTCACGCGGCTTCGGCTTCGTGACCTTCACCGATGGCGCTGCAGCCGACTCTGCAATTGCCAAGATGGACGGATCCGACCTCGACCTGTCTCTTATACACATCTCCGAGCC
>CAJXTB010000040.1 GCA_913061235.1 uncultured Pseudomonadota bacterium
CGAGATCATGCCTAGTCTCGTGGGCTCGGAGATGTGTATAAGAGACAGGGCTACGGCTGCGGCTGGCTGCGGAGTCACGTCGCGCTCCGGGGCCGGCGCAGTAACGAGCTCTGGGCCGTCAGAGTCGGGCTCGGTATCGGTGTCCACGACAACAGCCGCCACCGGTACCACCACCGATTCCACAGGGGGCGGTGTCATCACCAACGCAGGGGCACTCTTCTCGGGGAGGAACCGCATCCCGATGAGCGTCACCAGCAATGCGGTCACGGCAGCCGACAACAAAAAGATACCGAAGAACCTAAAAAGAATCGCATTGAGCGACGATTCCTCCGTTGATGACAGCACAAAAGGAGCCGGTGCGGCGGTCACCGTTGGGTTCACAGGAACGACCGGGGGGGGGGCCGATGAGGCCGTCTCTGGGTCATCTACCCTTTCGTCCATTTGACCGATAGAACTTGTTGTGTCGACAGGAACCCAACCTGCAGCGGGTCGACCTAGCTCGCACCTTGGGCACTCAGCCGCAGTACCCACAATGGCCGCATCACAGGCAGGACACGCCTGCCTTAGCGAGACCACAACGCCACTCGGGTATTTTTCGGGATTGGACATTCGGCCGCGACTGTACCGCGAATTTCAGCCAGCGCCCACCACGGGCCAGTCTTGAGGGATCGCTACGGGGCGGGTGCGAATGAACTCCGCGAGACATTTCCCCTGCGCGTCCGCCGCCAGGGATGCTCCGACACCGAGCCCGAGCCACCCCTGAACGACCACGTTGACCGCACGTAGATTCGGTAATGCATAGACCTGCACTCTCTCTGGCGCCACACCCAGCCACGCACCCACCTGCGCTGCGGTCACGGTATGGAGCAACCAGGACATCCGGCCGTCTTCCGTCACCCAAATGCCAATGTTCACATTGCCGGCCTTGTCCCCACTGCGAGCGGCAGCCACCTCCCCTAGCGGTGCGGTCCGACACGCCTGCGGGGTGTAGTCCATAACGAAGGTAGGCAGGGTCTCTTCTATTCCTGGGTTTTGCAGCGATGTCGTACGTACAGAAGTCGCTCGGCCATCCACGTGAACCACCACCGGAATCTCGTCTCGGTCCACAGCAATCGGCCAAAATTGAATGCACGGCCTCGGCGCCCCGGGCGGGTCCAACAGGGTCAATCCCGGAACGGACGCTAGCGCCAACTCCACAGCCGCAGACGTGAAGCGTCGTCCCACGTCGTCCTTGGACTCGGACCTAGCGGACAGCAGCAAGACGCCTAGGGCATCGGTCGGTGTCTCTGGTGTTTCCGAGCCGCCAATCAGCTCTTGCCGGGTGTCCACAAAGCGGTCTCGTCCACCGACAGCCTGCCAAAATGCCTTGGAGACCCGGTCCGCCTTGTCGCGCAGCTTCGGCCCTCCCACAAGCACTTTCACTTGATTGCGGAAGCCAGCAGTGACGTTCAACCCCACCTTGAGAGTCTGCGGAGGCGTCAGACCGCGTACGGGTCCAACCGCCACCTCATTGGGCGCACGCTGGGTGACAGACACCGACCCAAAGTCCGCGATGACATCCGGCGAGACATAGTGAGGCGACCCAATTTCATACAGCAACTGGGCCGTGACTGAGTCCACATCCACCAAGCCCTCAGAGCCGGGGTGCTTGGTGATGATGCTAGAGCCATCCGCCGCGATTTCGGCAATTGGAAATCCGACCCGTCCGAGCCCAGAAACGCGCTCATAGAACGGGTGGTTTCCCCCGGTAGCTTGCGCGCCGCACTCGATAATGTGTCCCGCAACCAGCGCGCCTGCGAGTGCGTCGTAGTCGTCTCGCTTCCAACCATGCCGCCAGGCAGCCGGCGCCATCACGACCGCAGCATCCGTGCAGCGCCCGGTAATGACGAGGTCCGCTCCCGACTCAAGAGCCTGCACAATCGGCCAACACCCCAAATAGGCGTTGGCACTGATAGGCATGCCCCCAGACGACGCAAGGGTTTGGCCGGTGTCTAGGTGCGCCAGAGTGCGACCTGACGCCATCCATTCACCCACACGAGGGTGAACGCCGTCGCCTTCGACCCAAGCAATGCTGGGCGTCAATCCCAGCTCCGTGGCCACTTCACGCGCGGCAGCAGCCAGCCCTTTCGGGTTGAGCCCGCCAGCGTTCACGACAATGCGGACACCCTTCTGTAGGCATGGCGCGAGTACTTGCCGTAGCTGAAGCAGGAAGGTCCGAGCGTACCCAAGCGACGGGTCCCGCATGCGGTCGCGGACCAGCAGTGCCATGGTCAGCTCGGCTAGGTAGTCACCGCAGAGTACGTCAATGGCACCGCCTTCGACCTGTTCAAGGGCTGCAGAGAGGCGGTCTCCATAAAATCCAGAACAGTTGGCAATGCGCATTTCTTCACTACTCCGAGACGACGTCTCCGCTGTACAACGGGACCCAGAAGGCGTCTACAGGAACAGGAACGGGCGCGTGGGTCAACCGTACACGGTCACCTTGCACCAGAACACAGCGCACGGGGCCGCGCGAGTCGAAGTCATTGGACAGCGACGGCACATGGGCACGCACATTCATGTCGCGGGGAACGGTGATGGTGTCCCCCACCCGACCAGGGTTGTCGCGTCCCGCATACCAGTAGCCAATCAAGCCACCGGACTCCAAGGTACAGCGACCTCGCGCGTTCGCCGGCTGAACGGTCCGCACAACGGGAGTGGTCTCGGAGTTCAGTACTGGCTCAACCTCTGCAACCGGCTCCTGCCAATCGTCCGCAATGCCCTCTTCGTCTGGGGTCGCGACTAGCGCAGCGTTGGCAGGGACATCGTTGCCGATGTCAGTGACCGCCTGAACGTCCGGTGCATCCACAGCGTCGGCTACTGCAACGATGTCCATAGCGGCAGGAGTCACCTGTGGTGCGGCATTGGCGGGGGTGCCGTCAAACGCGCCCACTTGGATGGCGACGACCGCCACACTCAAGACCGCGAGAACCGGTACGCCGACCGCTAATGTGCCCAGAGCGAGCTTCGGCCACACAGACGGCGGTGGACCAATCAACGCAGCAGCACGACGCAGGTTGTCGTCATCCGGTGCACGCTGTGCCGCCACATGGGCGAGGCGCGCAAGACGACCCGCTTCTTGGGCATCAGCAAGCAACCGAGTCCACGCAGCGGTGGCCGACGTCGATGTTGGAGGGGGTTCGACAACGGCTGCGGCTCGGGCGAGCTCAGAACGCTGTTGGGGAGTGGGAAAGCGCTTAGCGTAGAAGGACGCAAGGTGGGAGCGCTCGGCGGGCGTGAGGTCCATTGGGATGTCTCTCTTTACTCGTCAATAGTAAACCGGGGACACTACCTTAGCTGATCCTACCGAAACACGCTTCAATCCTTTCCTTATCCTGTGGATAGATCGGTGGATAAGCAGTTTGGCCGATCCATTTCACGAACAGCCCATCTCGATGCGTCAATGCAGCCATGCCCCTGGTGCGGAGCGCGGTATGGGTTGTCCCCTTGTGGAGGTCTCATGTCGCTCGCTGGAAAGACGTTGTTCATCACCGGTGGTAGCCGCGGCATTGGCCGGGCCATCGCTCTTCGCGCTGCTCAGGACGGCGCGAATGTCGCGCTGGCTGCCAAGACCGGTGAGCCGCACCCCAAACTGCCAGGCACGGTCTACAGCGTTGCCAAAGAGATCGAAGAAGCTGGTGGCAAGGCCCTGCCTCTCGTCGTCGATGTGCGCAATGATGCCCGCGTTCAAGAAGCGGTAGCAGAGACGGCCGAGACCTTTGGCGGCATCGATATCTGCATCAACAACGCCTCGGCCATCCAGCTCACGCCCACGCTGGCCACAGCCATGAAGCGATTCGACCTGATGCACCAGGTCAACGTCCGCGGAACCTTCCTGACGAGTCAGACCTGCCTGCCCTTCCTACTGAAGTCGGACAACCCTCACATCTTGAACCTGGCACCCCCCCTCAACATGGAAGAGCGCTGGTTCGCGCCGCACGTGGCCTACACCATGTCCAAGTACGGCATGAGCATGTGCGTGTTGGGCATGGCTGGCGAATTCAAGAGCCAGGGAATCGCCGTCAACGCCTTGTGGCCACGCACCGCCATAGCGACCGCCGCCGTCAACATGATTGGAGGTGAGGCCATGATGAACGCCAGTCGCACACCCGCCATCATGGCGGATGCTGCCTACTGGATTCTGACCCAACGAAGCCGCGACTGCACAGGCAACTTCTTCATCGACGACGCCGTCCTGACCGCAGCCGGAGAGACCGACCTCGACCAGTACAGCGTTGTACCGGGAGCCCAGCTCGCTCCCGACTTTTTCGTCTAGACGGTATCGTCCAAGTACTGCTCGACCGCACGATTGCTCTCGCGCAGGTTCGGCTCGAGCAGCCCAACGATGAACTTCTCGATGGTCGGTGCCGCTCGCTTGGCGACGAAGGTCGGGATGCCCTTGACCTTCTCAGGGTGCACCACGAACTCACCGTGCATGCGAATGACCGTGACATCGCCTTCGTCGTCGAACAGGTTGTAGCCCTTCGCCGTGACTGCTTCGGGTAGCGCGTTGAGGGTGATCTCCCAGTCAACGCGGTGCTTGGACTCGTCCCAGGTTGCCCGGTCTACCCAAACCAACATCTCTGGCTTGAGGAAGCCTTGCAGAACGCGGGGAACGTCATTGCTGCTACCCGTCCACCAATTCTCGAAGCGGACAATGTCGCCGTCTTCTTCACGACTTCGGACATCGATATCCTCAATATTGGGGAGGTACTCCATCACCTCAATGAGCTTGTCGCGGTGTGTCGCGTAGACCAAGTCACGTGGGTAGGCAATCTCGTCGGTGAGCGTAAACTGCATGGTTCTTCCTCTTCCGAGACTACTAACCAGCCGACGGGTGGGTTGGCATGTGTCGGCCCTGTCGGGGAGACCTCAAGGGTCCAGGACACCCGACGGACATTGGTCAAACCCAGGAACCGCGACAGGTCTGGCCAACCGACTACTCTGACGACTGCTGTCCGCCATAGTGGACCGGAATAGCGACATACTCACTGCTAGGCCCAACCCGTTGATTACGGTCCTGTGGCGCAACCACGGCGAAGTCCGACACGCCGTCGCCGTTCAAGTCTCCGTGAGCCACGTGGTCCCACCAGGCCAATCCGACCGGAAGGAACACCTCCGCTTCGCGCACCCATTCGGGTGATGGCTCTGCCGATGTGGACACCGACTCTGTTCGCACGCCGCCAAACACAACGACCACACGGAACGGCTCCTCAAGCATGAACAAGATGTCGTCGAATCCATCGTCGTTGACATCGCCTACGCCACGGGGACGGCTCTCATGCCGGGGCCCTGTCCACAAGCGATAGGTGTCCTCAAAAGCGCTGTCGGACGCACCTAGGTACAGTCGTGTGGACTGTGGGAAAGCCTCGGTTGCCAAGTAGTCGGCAAGGCCGTCCCCATCAAAGTCGCCTACAAACTCTGTCATTACAGGAAACTGGTAGTAGTAGCCGAGCCGCAAGGTTCCGAGGGCTGTCCCGGTGAGGTGACCGTTGTCGAGCGATGCGGATGGAACCAGTGAGGCCGTGGCTCTCATTCCGAAGTTGGCAACCGTTGTGTCGGCCACCCACCCACCCATCAACAGGTCTGGTTGTCCATCTCCGGTGGCATCGGCCACGTCCAGCATGATGGGGTGGGTCTCAGGCACGCCCACGCGACTAACCAACGGTATGCACGGTTCTGGGCAGGCAACTATTGGCCCTGTGACGATGTACGATTGGAACCCCAAGTCGTCGATTCCGTCGCCATCGAAGTCATCGACAGCAGTCAAGGCGAGATAGCTGACGTTGGCGGCAGACTGGAACGTTCCGTGTGCATCCTCACCGATATAGTCACCCGACAGCGGCGACTCGTAGACATAGGTCTTGGAGTAAATAGGTCGTGGGTCCGTCCGATAGATGACGACGTCACCCAGACCATCATTGGTGACATCACCCACTCGCACCGTGACAATGGACTGCTGTCCCGGGCGGGCGTTCGACGGTCCGCGAATGACGGCCATCGCGTCTGTGATTCGCACATCACCAACGATTGGCCCCTCCCAGATGACCACTCTCGGCGTGTCTACGTCGCCAGCCAGCCCCACAGGCCCCGACACAACCGCCAGCAGGTCGTCACATCCATCGCCGGTGACATCACCGAAGACGACCTGCAAGCC
The DNA here is from genome assembly GCA_913061235.1 of uncultured Pseudomonadota bacterium. GTDB lineage: Bacteria > Myxococcota_A > UBA796 > UBA796 > CAJXTB01. Next base: position 6,197 of record CAJXTB010000040.1, read on the forward strand.
CTCCATACTATCCGGAAGGACGATTCTACCCGCTGACGTCTGAATCAGACTGCCATTTGGCACGGTCATCGACGACCGAACGTACATCCCGCAAGTGATTGTCTGGGAGTCGGTGTCCGAATCGAGGTCCGTGTCCGAATCGAGGTCCGTGTCCGTGTCCGAATCGAGGTCCGTGTCCGAATCGGAGTCCGTGTCCGAATCGGAGTCCGTGTCCGAATCGGGGTCGGAATCCCCCTCGGCGTCGGAATCACTCTCAGAGTCCGCGTCAGAATCCCCCACAGACGCCGTGTCGAACTCGGTGTCACTCACCGCATCATCCACACAGCCCATCGCAAGCACGATGACCAGCTTCCATCCCAACCGCATGCGAACTCCTCCCCAGCTTTGTGTCACTACGCGAAGCTTTCATCAACGTGATTTTCTGTACACGCCACGGCTTCCCACTCACTAAGGCCCCCCAATCCGTGAGGCCGAATGTCCAATCCTGACTCCAGTGTTCTGACCCCCTTCGCAGACGGTGTCTGGCTCCACAAACACGTCATGCGTATGGCTCCCGGAACCTCCCTGCCGTGTCAGACCACCTTGCTCCGGTCCGCTCCAGGCGAGCTGGTCTGTGTGTCGCCGGGTCCATTCTCGGCGGCAGATGTTGAGGCGATTTCAGCGCTTGGCACCGTGACCTGGCTCGTGGCTCCCAACCTGTTCCACCATCTCCATCTTCGCCCAGCCCAAGAAGCACTCACCGGTAGCAGAATCGCAGCGCCGGCCGGACTGACCCAAAAACGTAAGAACCTCACCATAGATAGCGAACTTGCAACGGTCGATCTCGGTCCCGACATTCAGGCCTTCGCTATCGAAGGCGAGCCGGGAATCCAAGAGTTCGCTCTGTACCACCGCCCCAGCAAGACCTTGGTGGTCACCGACCTCATCTTCAATCTACAGAAACCAGCAGGGTTCTTGTCACCACTGATGTTCGGGCTGATGGGCACCTACAACCGTCTGGCCGCCAGTCGACTGGTCAAGTTCATGGTCAAAGATGATGCCGCGTTCCGGGCAAGTGTGCGACGGCTCTTGGACCTAGAAATCGACGGCCTGATCATGGCTCACGGCACGCCCATCACGACCGACGGCAACCAAGCGCTGCGTTCAGCAATCGAAGTTCGCTTCGGTGCTCTGTAGGCTTCCGACGCATGCAACGCCTTGGGACCTCGCTAGACCATCGCTTGCGGGGTAATGGGGCGGACTTCGAACAGGCCACCGGAGGCCCCCAATGCGCCGCGCATCCAATATCCAAAAACGATGGTCAACCGACCAGCTCATCACCGGCATTGAGACCGCTGATTGGCTCAAGCTACTCTCCACCAATGGTTGGAAAGTAGACGGCACCTACCTACACAGAGCTGCATGGATCGGTGCGCTGTCCGTCGGGGCAACAGCCGCAGGACGCTTTGAAGACCTCCGCTACGGGCGTGCTCTCGCATCCCAAGAGATCGAGCCCGAGCCGCTGTTTCTCATTGGCCACTGGCGAAGTGGAACGACTCACCTGCACAATCTGTTCGGTCGTGTTCCCGAAAACACCTACCCAACGGTGTTTCAGTGCGTCTTCCCAACGTCCTTCCTCACCCTTAAGCCCATCGTTCCCGGTCTCACCGCTGGCCTGATGGATGACACCCGTACCTATGACAACGTCAAGCAGGGCTGGGACGAGGCTGCCGAAGACGAGATTGCACTCGCTAAGATGTGCGGCTTGTCCCCCTACATCTCGTTCATGTTCCCTGAGAACGGCGCCAAGTACGAACGGTACGTCGACTTTATCGAGGCCACTCAAGACGAACGTGACGCGTGGAAAGAGGCCTTCCGCTACTTCCTCAAGAAGATCATGTACCAGACCGGTGGCAAGCGAGTCGTCGTCAAGTCGTGCACACACACCGCGCGCATTCGCCTCATCCTCGAGATGTTCCCGAACGCAAAGTTTGTCCACATTCACCGCCACCCGTACCGCGTCTTCTCAAGCACGCTTCACATGCGGTCGCACACGGACTGGGAGAACTTCTTCCAGGTACCCGAAGAGAACTGGGAAGACGAACGCACACGTCAGACCCTGCTTCTCGGACAGCGCATCTTTGAGCGCGTGACCGAAGACCGCAAGCTCATCCCCGAGAAGAACCTCGTTGAGATTGCGTACGACGACTTGGTCGGAAACGAAGTCGACGTCATCCGCAGCATCTACGAGCAGTTCGGCTACGCAAACTGGGACACGGCTGAGCAATCCATCCGCGATTACCTCGAAGGCGTTGGCGACTACAAGGTCAACGCGCTCAAGATCTCAGCGAAGCACAAGAAGATGGTCCGCCAATACTGGTCCGCTGCGTTTGACGCGTACGGCTACCCCGAAGACTACACGGGCTAAACGGCCTCGTATTGCAGGAGATTCGTCATGAATGAGCCCACAAGCCGTATCGAGGAATACCTCGCGCAGGCCCCGACTCCCAAGGAACACATCCACCCGAAGCTCGGCGCTCTCCTAGGTGACGACAGTGGTGCCACTGCATTCGTTTCTGGCGAAGGCACTGTCCTGACGGATGCCGAGGGCAACCGCTACCTCGACCTCATTGGCGGCGGCGGTACCACCTTCTTGGGCCGTAATCATCCGCGTGTCACGCGGGCCTGTCGGGACCTGCTGGAGATGGACCTCCCCAACCTCTCCATCGTCAACGCTTCTCTGCTCGGCGGCCAAGTCGCCGGAATGATCTTGGAGCACACCAACGGTCAGATGGGCAAGGTCATCTACGCCAACAGCGGGACCGAATCGACAGACGTCATGATTCGCTTTTCACGCTTCGTGACGAAACGCCGCCGGTTCCTTTACTTGGAAGGTGGCTTCCATGGCCGCAGCTTCGGCGCCATCAGCGTGTGCGGAATCCCCGAACTGCGCGAAGGCCAAGAGCCCTTCATGCCAGAGTGTACGGCCATCAAGCCGAACGACCTGCGAGCGCTACGCCGTGAGCTCAAGCAAGGGGATGTCGCTGGGTTCATCATCGAGCCCGTGCAGCGCTTGACCGGCTTGGCCCTCGACCGTGGCTACATGCGCGAAGCCGAGATTCTCTGCCGTCAAGCCGGCGTTCTTCTGCTTGCAGACGAGTCCCACAGCGGCCTCGGTCGAACCGGTCACTGGTTCCGCACAACCGGTCTCGGCATTCGTCCAGACATGATGAGCGTCAGCAGTATTCTCTCGGGTGGCGCCGTTCCGGTTGCCGCAGTGATGATGACGGACAAGGTGTACAACGACGTCTACACCAGCCTCACAAGCGGTCCCATCTACTTCTCGACGTTCGCTGAGAACAACCTGGCCATGACCGCCTCCATGACCACGCTTGAGGTGCTCGACGAACTCGACGCCCCAACTCTAGCGGCTCAACGGTCCGAACAGCTACGCACCCGATTGACCGAAATTGCCGGAAAGTACGACGTCATCGACCACCTCGGTGGAGACGGCCTCCTGTTGTCGATCCATTTTGGCGACTCCATTGCGCTCGCAGAAGCCGGTATTGACGTACCCGACAGTCAGGCATTTGCCGCCGCGATTGCCAACGAGCTGTACTCGGTCCACCGAGTCGCTATGCAGCTTGCCGGCCCGAACATCAATGCACTCATCGCCCTACCGCCCGTCACCATCACGGACGACGAGATGGTCTGGTTCACGAACGCTGTAGAATCAGTGCTGGCAGACCTCTACGCAGGTCAAGGTAATGTTGCGGCCACCATCTCGGCCATCGTCGGCAGTGAGAAGGCAACGGGCATACTTCCGATTCCCCAGGCGTAAGGGACGGGACCGAAAGGCGTAAGGGACGGGACCGAAAGTTTGCATTGAATCCGCTGCGAAAAGTCGGTTGTAGCGTCCTCAGAAGCGCCACCATTGAGGCACTGTAGCGGTTCCAAGCCGCATGGGGCCTCCAATGCGCAGCATCCTCTTCATTGTCAGCCTAGCGTTCGCCCCCTCGGCGTTCGCTCAAGATGACGACAACGATGGCGTGTTGAACGGCGATGACAACTGCCCCAGCGTCTCCAACGCGGACCAGTTCACCAGTCGTGCTGCCCCATACAATGTATTCGGAGACGCCTGCCTAGACCCGAGCGCGGTCCTAGGCACCGGGGTCATCCTTGAACCGGGCGTCGTCATTGGAGCCAACGTCATCATTCAGCGCAAGGAATACCGAGTTGGGTGCCAGAACCGTGCTCGGCAACCTGGTGAGCGTCGGAGGTGACGTCGTCATTGGCTCAGACGCCGTGCTCGCGCGTGATGTTGTGGTGCAAGACAATGCTCGCAGTGGCAACAACACCGTCGTCGGCCCCGGTGCTTCTGTTGGCGAGGGTGCCGACATTGGCGCAAGCGTTCGCATTCGCAAGAGCGCAGTCATTGGGCAGCGCGCCTTGGTAGGAGACGGCACACGGATTGGACGAGACGTCACCATTGAACCCGGCGCCACAGTCGGAGCGGACTGCGACCTCAAGACCGGCGTCACCATTGGGACCTTCTCGGATGTGCAACCGAACACAGTAGTCCCCCGACGCCCCCTCATTGCGCAAGACGTCCGCAGCCCCCTTCTGGACGGTGACCTCGATGGTCTCTTCGGCTGTGCCGACCCCGACTGCTTCTCGCCACGGCGTCCGGCGATTTAATCGCTTAAAGCATTGGAACACCGACTCCATCGGACGCGGCTCCGCGAGCTATTCAAGCTCTGGGCAGTGGTACCGCGGCAGTGGAAACTCCGTCACCGCAACCTATCCAGGCGGCAATCAGTCCAACTTTCAGACGGGGCTAAGCGTGGATGGCTGCGCCTACAGCCGGACGTCGTACTACAATGCTGCCACAGGAGCCTTCTCGGCAACGAACATCAACGGCGGATACCGGCCGGGAGTGAACAGCACCTACACAGCCACGCCGTAGCCCCGTTCTAGGCCGCTCCATGACCGGTACTCAACGCCAACGTGTAGGGTAGGCTCCCCTCAACCTGCAAGAGTGATGAATATGGCCAGACCCCTACTGCTCTTGCTGCCCTTCATCTGCGGCTGTCTGTTTCCGAATGATGACGGGAACGGAGGGGGGCTGTTTCGCTTTGGGTACAGCGAACAAGACTTCCGCGACGACTTCAATGACGTTGGATGCGAGTATCTAGTGACCTGCTTCAATGTGTTCGAGTCCATAGAGCAGTGCGACCTGACCTTCGACACCGGAAGGGGCGAAGCCTGCCCCGACTTCCGCCGAGACCAAGCCCGCCAATGCATCGAAGACGTTGAAGATGCCACCGACACCTGTACAGACATCCCCTCGGGTGACGAGAGCGCCTGCCCCAATGTGTGCGGCTGATTGTTGAAAACCGGGACGGATGTGGGATCTCGCTGAAGAAAATTTTTCTATACCGATGGAGAGTTTTCTTCAGCTAGGCTACTCTTCAACAGCACTGGACGTACATCCAACAAACTAGGCCATTCACAATCCGTTCCACTCTCAACACCGCGGTCGCTCTGCTCTGTGTCAGTCTGCTCGGCGGATGTGGACAGCAGCAATGGGACCACGCGGACATGAGCGTGCAGAACGTGGACATGGCTCGCCGGTCAGGTGCTGGCGGCTTTCTCGGCCTCGACGTTCTTCTGACGGACGAAGATGGCAACCCTATCGACTGCACTGTTGGCGACCTCGACGTTCAGGTGTCCATCGCCGCAAGCGGAAGCAACAGCTTCACCGACCTACCACTGCAAGATCTGGCCATTCGCTGCAACGAGACCCGCACGGCAGACGTGGCCATCGTTGCCGACAACAGTCGCTCAGCACTCGAGTACTTGCCGCAGATTCAGGACGGAGCCCATCGCCTCGCAGACGCGGTCCTAGACGCAGGCGGCCGTGTCAGCGTCGTCCGTGTGGAGACCGAGGCCCACAAGCTCATTGCCCTGTCCGACAACGCAGACACGGTACACGACGCTATCGACAGCTTCGAGGTCACCCGCGGATGGTCGGCCCTATACGACGGTTTCCGCATGGCCAACGAGACGCTAGGCGGCACCATCACCAACCCGCTCGACGCTACGGTCTACGACTCCGTCGACGCCTTCTGCGACAACAGCCGCACAACCGCCATCGTTGCCTTCTCCGACGGTGACGACAACAACTCCGCTGGCCAATCGCAGACCGAACAGTCGCTCATCTGGTACCCAGGCGACGGTATCGACACGACCTTCACGGACGTTCTCGACCTGCGCGTAGACGACATCACCACCCCGTTCTACACCGTGGGTCTCGGCTACTACATCGACGACGACAAGATGAGTGAGCTCGCCCTACGCACCGGCGGTCGCTTCCTAGACGTCCCCACCCCAGACGCCATCAGCGACGCTCTCGCGAGCATCACCGAGTACACCGACAGCACCCATCAGGTCTGTGCAGCGCTGCCCACCCAAGAGTGCGGCACCTTCACTGTGCGCGTCGACACCACGTGGAGCGACGGCGGCCAGACCGTCGAACGCACCACGGAACATGAGGTTCACTTGCCATGCGACCACGACCCCACGGGTCGAACAGCGTCCATGCTTCTGACCCTCAGCAACCCAGGCATTCCCAACACCACTGCTCGGGAGCTGTCTCAGCAGGCAGTCGCTTGGGTGAGCCCAGTGCTGCGCCCCAAGGTGCTGGTCGTCCTCGACGACGGCCATCACGGCGAGAGCCCACAAGACGCAGCGCGCATCCGCAGCTGGCTTCTTCAGAGCGACAACAACGCATCGGTCGACTACCTAGACGAGCCTACTGACGGCGTTTCAGCATCTGCGCTCACTGAGTACGACGTCGTGTGGTTCAGCAATCCTGGCTACCCCATGGACGACCGCCAGACCTTCGAGTCGCTGCTGGCTTTCTCGTCCCAAGGCGGCGGTATCGTGCTGCAAGGCGACGACATGAGCTGGAGCTTCGGCAACGCGTGGTCCATGGCTCCGCTGACCCATCTCGATTGGATCGACAACGGCGTGCGCGAGTGCGGCGCCTTGGTCAACAACGACAAACACGACGCCTACAGCGTCACGCTGTCCGCTGACCACCCAATGCTCAACGGCATTGACGGCAGCACCTTTTTGTATGGCGATGACATCGACTTCACCCGCCCGCGCGGCGAAGGCGAAGAGGTGTTGGCCAGTGCAAATCTAAGCAATGGTTCCTGCCGCGAAGACCGACCCGTCCTCGTTGGCTGGAATCCGGGGAGAATCTAGACCATGAACTCACGCACCCTGATGCTGCTTACGCCGTTGGTGACGCTCATTGCCTGCGACAACACGCCGAGTTTTGACGTCACCCAGCAGGCCCCGCGCGTGGAACGACGGAGCGGCAGCGGCGGATACCTGGCCCTTGAAGTCCTCGCGACCGACAGCCTTGGCGAGGCCGTGTCCTGCCAAGATGGCTCGTTGGACGTCAACGTAGAAGTCGCCGGAGATGACGGCGTCTTCGCGTCCCTCTCGTCGGAGTCCTACATGGTTGTCTGCGATGACGGACGCACCGGTGACCTCGCCATCGTCGTCGACAACTCGGGCTCGGAAGATGGCTTCCTACCTTGGCTACAACAAGGCTCACGCTCTATGGTTGGCGAAATCGTCGACCGCGGCGGTCGCGCGTCCATCACCCGCGTCTCTACTACCTCTTCGGTTGAGCAGACCCTGACCGGCGACGCAGCGGCTCTCGAGAGCACCATCGACGAAATGTTCGTGGCAAACGGCTGGACCGCCCTGTACGACGGCGTTCGCATGGGCAACGAAACACTCGGCGGCGCTGTGCAAGACGCGACAGAAGCGGACCGCGCGGACAGCCTTGATTCGTTCTGCGCCAGCAACCGGACGCTCGGCATCGTCGCATTCACAGACGGCGCCAACAACAACTCGGCTGACGAACAAGACACCAGCTACGCTGGCGACGGCATCGACACGACCTTCGACGACTTGAAAAACCTGCGCGTCGGCGGAGCTACAACGCCTATCTACACTATCGGTCTCGGGCGGGACGTGGTGACAGATGAGCTTCAAAGCCTCGCCGATGCAACGGGCGGTCGCTACCTTCCCATCGAGAGCGCTGAGCAACTACCTCACGTGTTTGACGTGATTGGCGACTACTTCGACGCCTCACACGAAGTGTGTGTGGAGCTGCCCGAGCAGGAATGCGGTACTTTCACCGTGCGCGTCGGAACGACCTGGACGTACGGTGAGAACATCGTTGAAGGCGTCACCGAGCATGTTGTGAACCTTCCATGTGACGTCAATCCAGTAGGTCGCGTAGCCACCATCCTGCTGACCACCAGTGACCCCGGTATTCCAGCTGACCTCGCAGGTCGCTTGACCCGTCAGACCAGTGAGTGGGTCAGCCCGGTTCTGCGTCCCGATGTGCTCGTGGTGCTCGACGACAACGCACATGGTGAGGACCTCAACAACGTCAACGTCGTCACCAGCCTGCTGAGCGACGCAGACAACAACTCGGTCACCTACCTGGATGAGCCGGAAGACGGACTCACCCGCGCAGACTTCAATGGGTACGACGTCGTCTGGTTCAGCAATCCCGGCTACCCCATGGACGACATCAGCACCTTCCGCGCCTTGGAGCAGTTCAGCGCGGATGGCGGTGGCGTGGTCTTGCAGGGCGACGACATGACTCGAAGCTGGGGCAACGACTTCTCCCCCGCGCCGCTGGTCCACCTCGACCATCGCAACAACGGTACTCGCGCCTGCGGTCAGCAGATCGACAACTACCGAGGCGGTAAGTACAGCGTGACCATCGCCGACGAAACACACGCCATGACACTCGGTATCGAAGGAATGACCTTCGACTATAGCAACGATATCGACCACTCTACAGCGCGCAATGAAGGTGAGGTCATCTTGGCGACCGCCACCGTAAAGGGCGACGAAGACTGCATGGAGCCGATTCCAGTCATCGTCGGGTTTGAACCGTAGGCGACCAGTGGTAGAACAGCCCCATGGCATGGTCTGACACTCAAAAACACCGCCTAGCGACCGAACGAGCGGTGCTGGCAGAACGATTTCCCGATTTTGAGTTTTGCAATCCAACTGCACAACTCACCATCGAGGGTCGCTATTGGTCAAGCCAGTCCACCTCCTACTTCCTGGTGGTCAAGGTTCCCCCCGGCTACCCGGATGAGTGCCCAAGCACCTACATCTGCTGGCCCTCTCCTCTGCGTGGGCGCGACAAGCCGCTCGAGGACTACGGCAGCACACACGACATGCACGTGTGGGAGACGGACGTCCCTGGATGGACCAAAATCTGTACCTACAACCCTACGCGCTGGCGCAGCAGCGAGACCGTCGAACGTGTTCTTCACAAGGCCTTCTTGTGGATCGAAGCCTACGAGGCCCACATCGAGACTGGGGAACCGATTGCCCACTACCTCATGGCAGCGCGTTTTTAGAGTGCTCACGCAAACGCAGGTATGATGGCGCCGAGGGCCTCTGACGCTTGGAACGCCAGTACACGATAATCGAGGCATTGGGTTCCGGTGGCATGGGCACCGTGTACCTCGCTAGGCGAGAAGGACCAGCCGGCTTCAGCAAACAAGTCGCAATCAAACTTGCTTCTGAGCGAATGACAGAGCGTGAAGCGCTGATGATTCTTGCTGACGAAGCCCGAGCTCTCGGCGTGATTCGTCACCGAGCCATTGTGAAGACGGACGGCCTAGTACGCCTGGGTGGCATGTGGGCGCTGGTGATGGAGTATGTCGAAGGCGTCAACCTGCACGCGCTCGGCGAGACAAGTCGAGTTCCACTGCGAGCCGCTCTGATGACGGTGTCAGAAGTCGCGGGAGCACTGCACGCGGCACAGCTCAGCCAGTCGCCGGGAGACGGAGGCGCGACGGGTCTTATCCACCGAGACATCAAGCCCGCTAACTTGCTGATCACGCCATTCGGTGACGTTAAGATCTTGGATTTCGGCATCTCGCTGTCGGCGATGAGTGGCCATGGAACACGCAGCATTGACACCATTGAGGGCTCAGTCGCCTACCTGGCTCCCGAGCGATTCAGCGGTGTTGAAGGTCCAAAAGCTGACATCTATGCACTTGGCGCCGTTCTGTACGAAGTCCTGGTTGGTGAGGCGTTCGGCCCAACAGTGAGTCAGCGCAAGGCCCACGACACCCGGCTTGCCCAGGCTGGTGACTCGCTCGCCGCAACCGAAGCTGCGGCCTGCGTTGGATTGCGTGACTTCATCCTCGCCATGCTCGCATACGAACCGTCGCATCGTCCCACCGCTCGCGAGGTCGAGAGACACTGCGAGACGTGGGCAACACAGGCCCCAGGCCTAGGGCTGCGCGACTACGCGGAGCTCGCCGTTCCTGCTCTCATCGACCAAGAGCGCTACCGGATTGCTGTCAGTGGTGGCCAGTTGCTACCAGAAGGGACCGTGCTCGTCGAAGAGTCTGCTCCGAACACAGGTCCTCTTGTCCAGACATGGACGCCGCGAACCCCCTCCAGCGGTGGAATGGGTCTGGTCGGGCATGCCGAACCCGCCACCTCCCCCATTGAGATCTTACGGGCCCTACTCTCCCAGCAGGAGCCCGAGACCGTGCATCGCATTCCCCGCTCCTACGGTCCAGAGACGGGTGCTCTGAACACTGAGCACTGGCTCGAAGACAGCACAATGGTCGGCTACCTGGCCTGGTTCGCCGGCATTACTCTGTTGATTGCACTCGGCCTGTGTGTGTTCGTTGTCGCCCAGATGATGGGGGGCATGCAATGACGACCAAGCGCGTACCCAACGAATCGCTGCTGTTCCCACTCCTGGGATTACCGCTAGCATCCGCCATTGTCGGTATCATTCTAGGATTCGGCATCACCATGGCGGCGTGGGCAGTGGACACCTGGTGGCAGGGCACAGGGTTCACCATCCGTGGCGTGTGGGTCGTTCACGGCAAGAATCCACTACACATCTTCCTCGACGTTGCCCCCATTGCAGGCGGCGCAATTGGATACGCGCTCGGGGTCGCCCGCGGTCGCCTGACCGTCATGCGCAACCGCGCCGTTGCGTTTTCCCAGTCCCAATCTCGTGACTCTACCTGGCGACGCGTCATGTCGGCGGCCCCAGATGGCCTGCTCATCGTGGACAAAGACACGGTGGTGGTCCACGTCAATCCTGCCGCAGAGCGCGTGTTTGGCAGGCGCGCCTCTATGCTCATTGGTATGCGTGTCGACGAGCTCATCCAAAACGCACATCGTCTGCGCGAAGAGAACGCTTTCGACCTGCGTACGGGTCTCGGAGCCCACTTAGGAACTGCCTGGAAGACACTGGCAAAACACGGCAGCGGCGCATTGGTGCCGTGCATTGTGAGTATTCACAAGCTCGGATCCGAAGACGATGCTCCGCGTTGCTACCGGATTCGAGACGTCAGCGTGGAGCCCAAGCGGCCCACCACAACGCCTACTCCCCAGACGGAGTGATGAGGTCCTGAAGTAGGGACTCCATCTCTTGCCGCGCGGCCTGTGTATCGATGGTGTTCGTCCCGTCCAACCCCGTCAGCTCTGCTCGGCTCAGACCGGTAGGAAGGCCAAAGGCCTTGCGGTGGAACGAGTCAACGGTCTGCTGCGCGCGCTCCCAGTCCGTCCACTCCACAAACTCTTCGCCTTCGGCAGGGGTGGGCTGTCGTGGCTCCAATCCGCAGGACAGCCTGGTTCCGGTCGGACTGGTCAGACAGATCCGCAGAATGTCGGACTCATTGCTGATGCTCACCACGAAGGCATTGCTCTCGGAGTTCAAGCGGGGTGACCGCCAAAGCATGCTCTCAGCGTAGTCCGCCGCTGCGCCGCCACTGGTCACAGTGACGGTTGCCGGGAGCTGCAGTCCCAGCCTGCGCATCACACTAGGGTCCGCCCGCATAGCCTCGGCTGTCAGCGACAAGGACTCCCCCATGTCTCCCTGACGCCACGCCGCGTCTCCGGCGAGCGCTAGAATACGAGCCCGCAGCAACACTTCTTCTGCAGGCAGGTCGCGTGATGCGGACGCCGCCAGCTCACGAGACTCGGTGTATCGACCACTCCACCAGGCGACTTCAGCATCGACGGCGTCATAGAATGGCGCCATCATCGAACCGGCCTCGGCGTCACGCGCACGCGTCAGCGCTTGCGAGACGACTCCCGTTCCCAGAACAGGAATCAGCTCCCCAAGCAGCCATGGCGGCGCCGACTGAAGGCCGCCGTCTAGGTACATGCGCATGGTCTGGTCTAGGCGCTTGTCATCGGAGAGGACGGCGACAACCGCCGCGCGGTCTTCCCACTCGAGGGTGTCCGGAACCATTCGCCCGACCGACTTTGTCAAGCGCTTGAAGATGCCTAAGGTCGCAGCTTTTTCGCGCTGCCGTTCTCGCATTGCCCTTCGCAGAGCAATGCGCAGCAGGGCATGTCCGCCTCGCGCTTGGTCCGATGAGCCCGAGGTCATCGCCCGCCGGTCAGGGAAATCGATGGCGCGGGAGATGACGTCGTAGCCGAGCTCCGGTTCGCCGGAAGCGAGAAGAACGGTCGCAAAGACAGCGTCCAGCTCGGCGCGGTTCATGTCGCGAAGCTCGGGATCCATACGCGAACGCCACCCCTGCATGCTGCGAACAGCCGCTACGGCATCCATCCCACGCCCTTCTGAGACGTACGCACTCGCTAGAACAGCCCAGGGATTTGCTGTGCTGACCGTGGACCCCGTGTTGGCTTCAAGAGCCAACGCTTCACCCACTTCGTATCGAAGCGATTGGTAGGCCGCCAGAGAGGCATTGTAGGCGTCTACTGTGACGTCCGCCTCTGGACTCAAGCGCTCGGCGTCTAGGGCCGCCATACACGCTTCATAGGCCCGCTCCCGGAATCCAGACTCGGACTCCAGCGCACAGTGCGCATTGAGCCCGACAGACTGCTGCCACTCGTCAGGGAGGGCTACAGCCTCTGCCGCAGCGGCGCGCGCTTCATCGATTCGACCCAGCTTCATCAAGGGCCACGCCCGCTCGCCAATCAGGTCCGGGTCGTAGCGTGCGTTGTAGAACTCGATGATGTCGAGTTGGTAGTCGTACTCCTCAATCTCACCAGCCACGAGCTGGACCACGTAGATGAGGTTCTGGTGAAAGCGCCACTCGGTGTCTAGGGAGGTGGCGTAGCGGGTCTCGTAGCTGCGTCGGCTCTCGCCCAAGTGGTACATGGCTTGGGCCAGATTGCCCTCGCTGTCGCGCTGAACCATGCCCATCACGTAGTGGGCTCGATACTGCTCAGAGTCCAGCGCCAGCGCTTCTTCCGCGAGCCCTCGAGCCCCAATGAGCTCGTCATTCGCGAGCTTCTCTTCTGCTTGAACGGCCAGTTGGTCGGCACGAGGACCTGCCCACGAGGCCGTAGGCAACAAGGCGCAAAGCAGAAGAAGTGGTCTCATCGCTTGAGGCTCTGACGGGCAAGGGATTCCAGCGGACGACGACAGATATCCGCCACCACAGACTCGGAGGTTCCACTACCTGGAGCGAGCTCCAAGCGATGGCCAAAGATGAAGTACGCCAAGGACTGCACGTCGTCTGCGTTGACGTAGGTACGCTTCTTGGCCAGTGCGCGTGCCTGAAGGGCGGGAATCATCAACACAAGCGAACGGGTCGAGGCGCCTTGCAGAATGCGCTCGTCGCTCCGACTCTCATCGGCAATATCAACAAGAGCTTCCTTGATTTTCGGATGCACGTACACCAGGTCCTTGACTACCTTGCGAGCATCGAGAATCTCAGTGCGCGTCACGCGAGGGAAGGCGTCACCGGCCCCCTTCAATACACTGGCCAAGTTGTTGAGCAGGAACAGCTCGTGGTCGCGGCTGATGTGGGTCATCTTAATCTTGAACAGGAACCGGTCCAGCTGCGCACTCGGCAGCGGGAAGGTACCGGACAGGTCGAGCGGATTCTGGGTCGCTATGACGAAGAACAGGTCGTCTAGCTTGCGGGTGACGTTGTCGACGGTGGTCTGCTTCTCGGCCATCGACTCCAGCAGCGCCGACTGCACCTTAGGCGACGTCCGGTTGATTTCGTCCGCCAGCACAATGTGGGCAAAGATGGGCCCGGGGCGGAAGAAGAAGCGGTTGGTGTTCGGGTCGAAGATGGTCGTTCCCGTCACGTCCGCAGGGAGCAGGTCCGGGGTGAACTGGATGCGCCGGATGGTGACAATATCGTCATCTGGCATATCGTCGATGATGGCGTCACCTAGGGCCTTAGCGAGGGTCGTCTTACCCGAGCCGGGGAAGTCCTCGAGCAGGACATGGCCATCTGCGAGCAACGCAATGATGACCAACTCGATGATGGCGTCTCGCCCGATGACACCCTTGGTCAGTCGGTCCATGAGCCGTTTCACCACACCATGAGCACCCTCCATATCCGTGATAGGCGGTGCTTTTTCGTGGGTGACATGCTTGCTTTGAGTGAACTCGTTCTTCATCGGTCGGTCCTGATTTAGCGAGAGCGATAGAGGCTGGTGGGGTCGATAGCGCCAAGAAGGCGGCGCCAGAACGACGTACGTTCGTCCAGCTGCTCAGACAGAGCAGCAAGCGACCGGCGCCAGCGAAGAGCGTTCGCACGGAGAGTGTCCGCGTCGGGTTTGGTAGGGCGGGAGAAGGCGGCACCGACATGCATGTCGGTAATCTCGCCAAATGCCGGAACAATTGTGGCGATACGACGGGCGAAGGCCTCGCGCGTCTCCCCTTCTTCTCGAACCAAGCCGGCTTCGGCCAAGCGGTCGAGACAAGCGCGGTAGGCAACGCGTGGAACGGCTTGCGGGCGAGCCAGAACAGGTCGCGCACGGCGCCAAGCCTTGGTGAGGTAGTGGCCAGAGAACAACAAGACGATGAGGCCGAAGACCAAGCCCACCAGTCCACGACGCATGTACAGGCCGAAGGGCACACGCTCCTTCGAGCCGTCCTTGAGGTCTTCGGCGTCCTGCACCATCTCGCCAAGAACGCGCGTTGCGTCGCTGTCCACGGGGTCACCGGGCGCGTCCAACGTCTCAGCGGCTGAGATGTCCATTGGAATCCAGCCCACGCCCTCTAGGTACAGCTCCGGCCACGCATGTGCGTCTCCGCCCATGACCATGAGAGATGACCCGCGGCGCGCACTCTCGTCGACCAAGTAGCCAGTGCCAACACGCGCTGGAACACCAGCCAGGCGCCACATGTAGACGGCAGCGTGCGCTGCGTGAACACAGTAGCCAACATATCGGTCTTCTTCAGCGAAGAGGAATCCGGCAGTAGCGTCGTCCCAACCTGGGTAGCGAGCGTCCAGGGTGTAGGCCATGCGCTGGTCCAAGTGGACCTTGATGGCCAGTGCCCGCGTGAATGGGTCGGCGCGTGCTTCGTCCGGTAGCTCGGACAGAATCTCTTCGACCAGCTCGGCATAGCGTTCATCAGCCGGTGCGGTCAGGTAGTAGTCGAGCAGCTCGTCGGACCAACCCGGGCCTCGGGCTTCGCGGCCCACAAGCTCTGCGTAGTCAACCTCTTGGGCCATGCTCTCGAACTTGTAGACGCTGTTGAAGCGGTCCGGGTTGGAGTTGGTAGACGGCATGTACAGGACAGGCGACTCGAGAGCGAAGGGCGAATCGTGCTCACCAATCATGGCCACGCGAGCGCGCACTCGGGTGCGAAGCTGCCACGGAGGCGGCTCGTCAACGCGGTCTACACGGGTCGGGAAGTTCGGGTAGACGTCCAAGTCTGCGTCTTCGCGGGTGGTCTCATCGAAGCGGTAGGCCCCGAACTCCGACATGACCTTCTGGCGGAAATAGTAGTAGCCACTAGGAGTATGGTAGTCATCTAGGAAGACGACAACGGCAGCAACAGACGGCGCGCCTCTCTGTGAACTGTTCTCGAAGGACATCTCGGGCTGGTCGGCCTCTTGCACGTCTTCTGGTGGGGTTCCGCCTTCGCCTTCGGCCTCTTGAGGCTCACCGCCCTCACCTTCCCCTTCTTGGGGCTCACCGCCTTCAGATTCACCCTCGCCTTCTTGCGGGTCACCCGTTTCCTCTTCGCCGCCCTCGGCTTCGGCCTCCCCTTCGTCGCCTTCGGGCTGGTCGCCGGTCTCGCTCTCGCCTTCCTCGCCGGCACCGCCGTCGCTGGCTTCTTCGCCTTCGCCCTCTCCTTCCTCGCCGGACTCACCGTCGTCTTCACCCTCACCTTGTTCTGCGTCGGCAACACCTTCCCCGTCGCCCTCTCCCTGTAGAGGCCCACCCTGCTCGGTCTCCAGGGGGTCGTCTCCGGTCCCGATGGTCGTAGGAATGTCGAGACCCGTCTCCCGCTCGCCACCTGGCAAGGCGTTCTGAATGTCTTCGAGTTCCGTGATTTCAGGCTCGGGAAGCAAGTCTTTGGGCTCGACGGAAGCCAACAGGATGACCGCAAGAAGCGGCAAAGCTCCCAAGGTCAGTGCGGACAACCGATGCTTCGACTCCAACAGCAGCAGGCCAGCGCAGATGACGCCGAAGATGGCGCCAATAATCAGCAGCACATTGGATGGGTCATACCCAGCACGCCACGCCCAATCGGACAACCACAGCGGTCGAGCGATGCTGCCGTCGCGGTGAGCCGCAAAGGCAGCGACGAAGAACACGCTGAACACGCCGATTTCAACAAAGCGCCAGCTCGGGATGCGGACCGCAACGGTCCTCAACAGCGCCAGCCCCGCAAACGCCAGCGACGCCAGTGTGAGAACGGTCTTCAGGTGCAGACTTACGGACGGGCCGACGATGGCAGGGACAATGGACCAACCAACGGCAAAGCGCGCCAACAGCAACGCAACGAGGACTACTCCGCCAAGAACAGCAGCAATGGCGCCGATGCGAACCGACTTCCAGCGACCGAGCACCTCTCCGACGAGCAGACCGAGGAACGCTCCCAGAAGTGCGGCAAGAATGCCCGACAATCCAGCGAATGAGACCACCAGCCCCAGCACGGCCATCAGGCCAATGACAATGCGGAGCGGGTAACGAGACGCCTTGAGCGCTTTGTCTAAGAAGTCCTTCATGCTGCGACTCCCAGAGCCTTGAGATGGCTGGCCGGAAGCACTTGTCCTGCAACACGGTCTACAACAAGGACGCGTCCGCGAGTCGAGCTCAGTGCCTGAATCACCTTGGCAAGGTCCTCCCGATTTGCACCCGGTCCAATCTCCGGCGCGCTCGTAAACAGCAAACGCCCCGCAATTCCACGCTTGGCTTTCGGCTGCAGTCCATCGATACAGACCACAAAATCCAACCGAGCGGAGCCCGCAACATCCTTGCGAGACGCATCGACAACCCGTTCAATCCAGGGTCCAGGCGTTGGCGGTACAAACACCACGGCGCGGCGTGTTCCGCCAGGCGCCGAAGCCAAGAAGCGGTGCAATCCAGCAGCCGAGTGGCTGGGATCGGTGGCAGCCGACTTCACAATACTGTCCATCGCTTCAGCAGTTGTCGAGACCTCCCCGTCCACGCCATCAGCACCCAGCGCCCAGTCTCCCCCCATGGCTCCGCTACCAACCACCACACGGGCGGCACCAGCCGAGGGCTCATCACCGGGTCCGGCCACTAGGTATGCCACTGTCTGCTGAATCGGGCTGATGGCCTGCTCAGGTGTGCGAACAACCAACTCGCGGTTCTTGGCGAACACCTTCCACAAGATGAACCGAATAGGGTCGCCAGGAGTGTAGTGGCGCATGTCAAAGCGGTCCCCAACGGGACGGCCTTCCGGATGGGACATCGCATCTCCACCGGCGAGTCCCTGGACCACATGAATCTGATTGAGAGCGCCCGTGTGAGGCACGGCCCGGAAGCGACGCTCTTGAGCGCGACGGAAACGGATTCGTGCGATGCCAAACGCGTCACTCACCACAAACTCACGGACGATTCGGTCAGCTTCACCGCGGCGTTTTGGAACGACACGCTCTCGGGACCATCCTTTGCGGTTGTGGAGGGTGACGTCTACTTCGGGCTCAAGCCAGGCCCACTCCACCGCGACGCCTGGAATCCACCACAGCGTCGGCACCTGAAAGCCGGTGACTGCGGGGTGCGAGCACTCAGCCAAGATGGGCGATTCGTCTTGATTCCGGCCGGCCGCGAAAGCGACACGAGCTCCGGCAAACATCACCGCGAGCAAGGCGAACAGAGCAATCGTAAAGCCCAGTCCGCCGAGTACCCACATCAGCAAGTCAGACCGACCAATGCCAAACACGCGCAGCGCAATGAACGCGCCAACTAGGAGAACGAGGCCCCCAGGAGTCAGCGGAAACCAGCCGAGTAACATACGAATCGCGGCACGGACCTTTACCAAAATCCGCACCCTCGTGAGCGAGGCGGCTGAAACGGCGGTGGCTCGATGTCCCCCAGGGGAGCCGGACCTTCAAAGCAGCGAATGCGGCGGAACACCGTAGGTTCATTTACCGCGATGCCACCGTCATTATTGACCGACTGAAACTCCTGAATCTCCGGATCAATCGTGCCCGAGAAATGGTCCAGGTTGTAGCCAAACCCGAGGGAACTTCCGCAGTGGATATTGTCCATGTTCCAGGTTCCAACACCCCAAAACTCAACATCCATGGACTTCGCACTACCGCGCGCTGGCATGGACACTTCGTACCGCAGGTCAAAGCCGTTGCAGTCGGGCGGCTGTGGATGCTGGTCGGTGGCCATCCATGAGTGGTTCAAGATGCGCCCTTCTAGCGTCTGCGGGTCATCTGCCACGCGGCGGACCTCGAGGGTGAACTCTGTCCATTGCTCTTGGAAGGTGTTGTAGTTGTGCGACTTCCAAACACCAATAATTGGGTCATCGCACTCCGCTGGCTCTGGTAGCAATGCCCGCTGCTCGGACACCGTGCTTCCAGGCGCCGGCTGAGGAATCAGGAAGCCGGCCAACACAAGTGCAGCCACTCCGTATCCAACGCTACGCATCCGACCGCTGTACACCTGCACCTCCGCTCCTTTGCCTAACCCAAACGCATGACAACCCGAATCTGTTGCACAAGGATGTGACTGCTCGCGTCATTCAACGACATCGGGGGCCGGAGCTTACAGTTCGGCGTCTAGAAACGGCAACACGACGTCCATCCACGACCGTCCCTTACTAACCGGCGCCATATGCCCGCCCGGAACCTTGGTGAGTACGCCCATAGGAAGGGAGCGGTGGAGGATGTCACACACGTGCGACTCAATCGCCGTCGTCCCCGCACCGACCGTTACCAACACCGGCATGGGCAGCGCTGACCACGCTGTACAGGGCGTACGGTCGTCGATCAGGCCATGAACCTCCGCGGAGATGACCGCGCCATTGTGTCGCCACACATCGGCCCGTGACGGCGGCAGAGCCTTCCAGGCACCCGCACCATTCCAGAAGTCCACGAACGCTTCGAGCCACGCTTCCCCACCACGCGCAACCTTGGCCAGACCAGTACAGATCGCATCAAAGGAATCGCGGTGCAGCTGCTCTCCTCCCGTGCGCAAGGTCTCCCACAACACAGGTTCATGAACCGCGACGCGTCGCACCTTGTCGGGCCGAACCAAGGATGCCTGCAGAGCCAAGAATCCTCCGTAGGAGTGTCCAACCAGGTCAACAGAGCCGTCTTGTGCGTCCACAAGCGCAAGCAACGCGTCCAAGTCGAGGGTCCAGTCTTTAGAGCCCTCCAAGACCCCATCCGACTCCCCGTAGCCGAGCCAGTCCGGCATCACACATCGCCTCGGCGCAAGTCCCCGGGCAATGCGGGCCCACTGCATACTGCCCATCCCAGTGCTGTGGCAGAGAATCACCGCAGGCGTGGTCTCGCCGCGAACCGTCGTTGCAATCTGGCAGTCTCGGACCCGAATCATCAGTCACCTCGGCGGCGGCTGTATGACGTCTTCCGGTGAGCGGAAATACAAACCGCGCAGTGGCCCTCTACGCTGGCGAGGCATCGACTTGATGTGTAGACTCCTACTCTACCGGAGTCACTCTATGCGCACATCCATCCTACTTCTCGTTGCCTTGTCCGCCTGCGTCGACCCCTCTGTTGGCCGAGACCGCGACGGCGACGGTTTCTTCACCTCAGAGCTAGACGGTGACGACTGCGATGACACCAATGCGAACGTCAATCCGGATGCCAGCGAAGCCTGCGGCAACGGTATTGACGACGACTGCGACGGCATCGTTGACGATGCTGGCGTCGGAGAGCGCTCGTGGTTCGTAGATGGAGACGAAGACGGCTTCGCAGGCCCCGTCCAGTTCACCGGGTGTTCCGCTCCCGCAGGCGCCTTTTCGGACCTGTCGCGGGGAGAGGACTGCGACGACACACGCAGCGACATCAACCCGGGTGCTGCCGAAGTCTGGTACGACGGCGTAGACCAAAACTGCAACGCGGACAACGACAACGACGCTGATGGTGACGGCTTCGTCGCGGTTTCACAGGGTGGAGATGACTGTGCGGATGACGATGCTGTGGTGAACCCCAATGCGGTCGAGGTGTGCAACAACGGCGTAGATGACAACTGTGATGGGGAGCCGAACCAGTGTGAGTATGCTGGGGAGGTGGACTTGGAGGCTGTGGCGTCGACGGTGTTTGCGACCGAGTCTTCCGGGCAGTGGCTAGACGACTTCAATGGCGACGGCGTGATGGACGCGTTGTTGGCTGTTGATGAGCGTTCCAACACCCGGAATCGACTTGAGCTGTACTTAGGTCCGCTTCAGCCCCAAGAGGAACACCCTGATGCCATCGTTTTCGGTCCCGAAGGCAGGGACTGGAGTTGGAACGAGAATCAAGCGCTCATCGGCGGCGACTTCAACAGTGACGGGTACTCCGACATCGTAGTCTCGGGTTCATATCCAGAAGAGGAGGGTTCAAGCATCAGAATCTTCTATGGCCCCTTCGCGTCGGAGGACCTTGATGGCGACGATGCAGATGTTGTCGTCGAATTGGTCAGCGCGGCCCCTCAACGGCTGTCAATTGGAACGAAGAGCATGTCAATTCTACGCACATCGGGAGTTGGGCAGACTGACATGCTCCTGTGGGCAGGCCGACCCGCAGGGCAAGCCCCACAGCTTCGAGTTCTTGCGCCCACCCCTCTTCAGACTGTGATCTCAATGGCCGAAACTTCCTCGATCGACTCGCCCGGTATTGAGTGGCTTCCCGAGTTGCTCGTCGTGGGAGTGCTGACTCCCGTCGTACTCCAAGGCACAGGCTCGGGTGAAACTGCAACTCCACGGGCCTTGTCGGCGCTCACCGTCGAACTCGTGAGCGGCAGTTTTCAAGCAGACATGGAAGGATGGAATAGCGCTTTCGATACTCCTGCATATGGGTTGATGACGAAACAAGCAGATTTTGACCTAGACAATGACGGCAGCCTGGACTTGTTGCTGGGTGGATACACCCTGACGTCACTCACTGGTGAGCCGGACAGCGACTTTTCCATCACCCCCAAAGTGGTGTCAGGAACAAGCGGTAGGTTGCCGATTAGCATCACAACTCCGCCCGTTGCTCACGTCGCAGACCACCTCGGACTGTTTCGGACCTTAGCGGTGTGCAATCTTACCAATAGCCAGATGCCAGAGCATCTCGAAAGCATCGAATTCTACGCGCCCGGCCAAGGGACTAGCCCTGCGTTTCAGACGTTGAGATGGTCCACGCTCGATGACTCAACAACGACTGTTGGGGAGTGGGAATTCCAAGTCTCCAACGGCTACGTCTGGAACGCTCACTGCGCGAAGGACGGCGAACACCTCTTCGCTAGTCTCTGGAGCGACTCCACTTTTCTGATTCCACCGATTCGCTGGTAGCGTAGCGGCCCCCACCAAAAAGCAAAACGGCCCCCCTTCAATAGAGCGGCCGTTTTTTATTCACAAACCGCAGTTAACGACGACGACGCAACACGAATCCAAAGGCCGGAATCAGCGCGAGCCAAGCGAGGCTGCCACCGGGAGCGGAAGAACAGCCACATCCACGGATGCCGGCTTCACCATCTGGACCGTCTCCAGTGTCATCAACCACACCCGTGTCACCGGTCTCGTCAAAGCCATTGCCTGACAGTGGAATCGCGACAACAGGGTTGACCGGGTCGTTGCTCTCCATGGTCAACGTACCGTCGAAGTTTCCGGTCTCGCCGGGACGGAAGGTCACGGTGACCATCACTTCGCCTTCAGGGTCGACTTCAAGGTCCGGACGACTGATTGAGAAGCCATCGCCTTCAATGGTGATGTCTCCCCATAGCTCGATGGCCCCGAGGTCTTCAACAGTCAGGTTAAGCTGCGACTCGGTATCGATCAGAATGGAGCCGAAATCCAGGCTTGACTGGTCGGTGTCGATAGCAGGCAAATCGTGAGTGTAGGGGGTCTGCTTGGAGACAATCTGCTGGATATCGGTAGCAATCGGGACAGGAACTTCTGCGATGCTTCCGATGTAGGTCGTCAGGAAGTCGACGGCCGTGCTGCTCACTCCGGTCGCCTGAACCACATCTCCATTCGCGTCGTATTCAGTGCCTACGGTGATTTCTGGAAGAAAGCCCGCGACTACCGCAAAATTGGACGCGAGGCTGCCGGTCCAAACGCTCTCGTAGGTCGCCGTTCCATCATTGACGTTCGGAGCAGGGACAACAACGGTTCCCTCATGCTCGGTGACCTGACGCCCACGGGTCGAGATGTTTTGACCAGACAGCGTGAGAGTCGAATCTGGAGTGACTGCAAGTCTACCGCCAAGCTGCACAAAATACCCTGTGTTCAACACTTGGAAGTCGATGCTACCAATGTCAAAGTCCCAGATTATGAGCGAACTATCGGTAGCGCGGTCAAATGGGATGCTTACCGAAGGATTGGGCGAACCTGGCAACAGGAAAGAATCAAAGAATACCGATTGGAACCAAGCCCACTCTTCCTGAACGAAGCCGTAATAAATCGGCCCGCTACCCGTTCCGCCTTCCGAAGCAGGCCGGAAATCCAATTCAGTAAACCCGAGATCAAGCAATCCCGCAAACTCTGCACCAACGTCGAAACTCATGCTGAGGTCAACTTCGGCTTCGCCGCCCCCCGCAACGCCTTCCCAACTCTGGGTCATGGCTTCCGGCCACTCCAACGTACTCTGGCCGTCCATGTTGGCCGCAACGTCTGCGTCAACATCCACCGACACCTTGATGCGGAAAGAGGTGTTCGCTGGGATGTAAACAACCCGGTCATCAGCACCGCGGAATGAAGTCTGCTCGACCTCAAAGCTCACATCCGCCACACTCTCGGTGGTCTCCTGCGCCATGGCAGGAACGGCGAACAATACGGCGAGGGACACAAAAGAAAAACGGCGCATAGAGCTGGTCTCCCGAGGACATAATCTGTCAATTGGTGAGGTCGCCGCCGGTATAGCCGATAGATCAACAGATCGTAAAGGCGTTTCCGTGTCTGCGGCTTTTGAAGTTCCTACTCGCATTGGTAGTCAACGGTCTCTGGGTCGAAGGTGCACTGCAGTCCAAGGGACCCAGTGAGATTACCAGTTGCAGGGTCGAAGGTGAACATCTCTTCGCGAGAGCCACCGCCAGTCTGCAGTTTTGTGGTGACCTCTTTCCAGTCAAACAACGTGGCCTGGTGGATGACGATTTCCGACGTCCGACGGAGAGCATTGCTGCGGGTCGAGGCAATGAGGTTGTAGCGGCCGCCTTCGAAGATAGCGTCAACCTCAACGGGAGCTCCGCTGACCAGCTGACCGTCGATAATGTAGCCGGTGAAGGCACTGGCCTCGACCACGACGTCTTGGGCGAGATAAGCCTTAAATTGCGCTGTCGCTCCAGGGAAGAGGTCTTCGGCCTCTTCGAAGCGCCACTCGGCGCACAGAACCGGATGGTTCGGCAGGCGCCCGCTCATGTTCTCGCGCAGGCTTGGAGGGACCTTGGCGGCAATGTCGCGACAGGGGTCTTCGGCGTCCGAGCGGACACGCAACGACGGTCCGTTGACGGTAACGCTCGAGACGTTTCGGAAGGTGAGGCCGTTTTCACCTTTGCACCCGCGCTCGACCTCTACAATCAGCGTACCCACCTGCTCAGCGGGTCCAACAACACGGACATCTTCACCAGACGTGATGCGGTCACTGGGACCAAAGAGCTCAACACAGTTGCCGGTCTTGAGCGCATCAACCGGCAACAACACCGCTTCAACGGCAATCGCTTGCAGTGGGAATGCCGCTTGCTTGAGCAGGTTCCGGTGTGTCCAGCGTACTCCCTGAGGCGTCCGGAGCTGAATCACAAGGTCATCCAGCTCATCTTCGGGCACATGGGCGGGCATGGCGGTGAGGTAGAGCATGTTGGCGTCCAACATGACCGGGACCTCTCCCTCCTCCACCTCTCCCAAGCGAGTTGTGGGGGTCTCCTCAATGGTCTGCAGGTACGTGTTGCCGTCAAAGGCCTCGGTCACGCACAGCGCCAGCGCCTCTTCGTCAGCCGCTATGTTCGCCGGCACGCCTGTTGACAGGTCGACAGCGTTGAAGCTGCCTTCGTCACGGTCGCGCGTCCAGACGCGGTCTGCGGGAACCTGAAAGGCGTCGACCAGGGTTGCTGTGGCCTGCGGTGCCAGACACAGCCCATCCGCACCCGCTCCGGTCCAGCACTGACGAATCGTCTCCAGTTCCTCGGCAGAGGGTAGCCGCCATGCACCGTCGTCGGAACGAAAGGAACCACACGCCGCAGCAGCGCGGTCTCGGTCCATCAGCGTTCCAGCGCCTTCACAGCCGCGACGGACAGAGCTCCAACCTTGTCCATCTGCACAACGTCGCCACGACAGGCCGCTCTCGGGGTCATGAACCCGGTCGTCCAACAGCTCAAAGGCCTCAGCCTCTCCAATCTGAGTGGCGAACAACTCACGGGCGACCACAATGAGGTCATTTCCGTCCGCAGTCGTCTCCAGAGAGCGTAGCCGCCGAAGGGCGCCTTCCGCATCACCGTTTGCATTTGCCCAACGAACCTCAGCCAGCTTGGCGCCGAGGGCCAGCTCGTCTGGGTCATGCCGTAGAGCGTCCCCAGCAATCCATCGAGGCTGGCCGTCGGCATCCACCACCGCCCGCTTTCCAGATCTGGCAAGGTAGGGCACAACCAGTGTCAGGACCTCTACAGACACCCCCCCAGTGCCGTCGAGACGCTCCGACAACAACGCGTCACCCGTCGTGATTCCGGGCTGCATTCTCGTACCGGCAATCAGTCGATGAACCGGCATTTTACCAGCTCTCGGAGGATCTTCTGGCGTACGTACAGATGCCTGGTCGCCGTTTATGGCCACCACCTCGACCGATGTCCCTGCGGGAATCGGCGGCCCTGGCCGGTTGACCTCCGACAGCTCGGTCGTCCACGAAACTTGGTACGTACCCGGCGACGTCGCAAACTCGGGCGGGTCTGGAGGACCAGCATCCTCCGCCAACACAGTTGGTGCTTCCGTTGTAGGAGCCGGCTCGCCGCTGCAGGCAACAAGGAGCGCGAGAACAAGAATGGGGGAGAGTTTCACGACCCGATGGTCGCAGAGCGAGCGCCCCGTGGCAACTCCCCTACTCGACTACAAATTCAGTTCGATCTCACTCGTCTGGCCTTGCAGCAGCGTGACCTCGCGCCGAACGCGCCAATCGGGCATTCCGTCAATGGTCGCCGTGAGCTCGTAGTCTCCAGGCAGCAACTCAAGATCCAAGGGCGTGCGGTCCACCACACGTCCGTTGATAGCGATGAGAGCCCGCCGGTCGCAACGCACCTTCAACAGGCCCATCTCCGGGTTGGCCGGTGTTTCCGCAACCACAGGTGCGGGGGGCGCTGGAGGGGGCACAGGCTCGGGG
>CAJXTB010000041.1 GCA_913061235.1 uncultured Pseudomonadota bacterium
GCAGCGTCAGATGTGTATAAGAGACAGCGGTGACCATTTCCACCAGGATACAGGTCAGTGCGAAGACCTCGGAAGCGACGCTCGCGGGCCCGCCCATCAGCACTTCGTCCGCCAAATAAGGTGCGGTTCCCACGGTTTCGTTCGCCGCTCGCCCGTGCTCAATCGCCAAGCCAAAGTCGACCAGCCGGGGTCCTTGGGCATCCACGAGCACATGCAAGGGCTTCAAGTCCCGATGTAGCAACCCATGACGGTGAATCTGGTGGACGCCGCGACACAACTGTTCGAACAGCGCGAGCTTGGCATCCAAGTCGACCGACGACATCCACGTGCGCAGTGGAACTCCAGCGACCAGTTCCATGGCGATGTACGCGCCACCGGGTATCGATTCAACAACGTAGACCTCGGGAATCGACGGGTGACGTGCATCGACCAAGGCCTGGGCTTCGGCCAGCCCGTCTCCATCGACGAACTTCAGCGCAACCGAGCGCCGGGGACTGTGTTGGATGGCATGGTACACCTCGCCCATGGCACCTCGGCCAATCAGCTCTTGCAGCTCAAAACCCGCAGGCGACGCCGGCATCGCGACTTGTTCTGGGCTCACCAGAGCCGTCACTGCCGCTGTGAAGTCGTCGGGCTCGAGCTCCAACGATGACGCGTCGTCGTCTAATAGAAGACGAACCTCTCGTGCGACGTCGTCGGACTCTTGCTGCAACCGACGCACAACCGTCTCAGCGTCGGCGTCTAGGAGGTCCGCGAATACAGCCAAGACGATTTCAGGATGAGGTCGAGGCTCGGGCATCGGACCTGCTATCGTTGCACCATGCACTCCAACAACACGATGCTACCGGCTTCGGACAATACGCTAGTGCCTGCTGTGTACCGCGCTCTGCAGAAGCGGGCGGCTGTGATTTTGGGGGCTGGAGGCGCAAGCCTATCCCCGCAGTCACTGGTTCATGATGTGCTGCTGAAGCTCTACACCTCCGACAGCAGTGCATGGCGGGACGAGCGACACTTTCGCGCCGTGGCTGCGGTGGCTATGCGGCAGATTCTCATCGACCGCGCGCGACGTAAGGCCACCCTCAAGCATAGCTCCAACGGCGCCCACCTGAGCCTGACTGGGATTGGTGAAAGTCACGATCCTGTCGACGGGTTAGCACTGGCCGGTGCCCTCGAGTCTCTGGAGGCTTCCCGCTCCAGGGCTGCACGGGTAGTCGAGTTGCGCCTGTTCGGTGGCCTGGACCTACAAGAAGTCGCCGACGAGATGGACGTGTCCTTGTCGACGGTCAAACGTGAGTGGCGTGTCGGCCAGGCTTGGCTGCGCACTCGGCTTTCTGGCCTTTGAGACGGGCCCGGAGTGCCTCCTACAGCTCGTGCCCAACGAACACCGCGATGCTTGGATGCGCGTCTACACGGCGCAACGCACTGTGTCCCTACACAATCACGCCGCTGGAGACCGTGGAGTGTGCTGCTGTGGCGGGTCTTCGACGTTAACGGCGTGGTGTGTCCGACGTGCGGGAGGGGGATGGCGCTGCGCGCGGTGGTTCGGTCGAGCGGTCGGCCCGAGGCCCGCCTGACAGTGGGATGGATGTGGCCTGAGTCTGAAGCGCAGTGGGGGAACACAACAGTCGGGGAGAGGTGCGTCTTTGACGGCGGGGCCCACCGTAAACGCTCGTTTTCGCCCGGTGTGCAAGGTGCGCGAGGGACTCAGTCGAAAACGATGCGGGCGCTAGGCCGCGGTGGTGTTGTTCGGGGCTGACACGTAGACTTCGGGAGTGCCTCATGTTCGCTTTCCTTCTGGATTTACCGCTTCTACGTTCGTTAGGTATCTGACGCGAGGCGGTACCCTTGATCTGCCCGATTGCGGCCAGGTCTGGCTCTTCTCATCGGCGTCTTGTCGCCAGGGGGGGTACAGTCTGATTCTGGCCGGCCGCCCTTGCCCGGCCCCGAGATCTGTTCCCCGAGGACCTCCATGCCAACCGTCTCCTGGCTCGCCCCCGCCCTCCTAGGCAGCGCCATCCTTGCGCTCTCCACTCCCGCCTTCGCATGCGGTGAGGGTGGTGAGACAAACCCCGCTATTTGCGCGATTTTGTGCGCCAATGGCTTCGACGACGACGGCGACGGCTACACGGATGGATACGATTCCGAGTGCACCGATCTGTCGACCCCGGAGTGCACCGAGTTCACGGGGACGGACCCCGCATTCTCCATGACGCGCGAGCAGCGGAGCACGGGGTCCTACGACGCGCGCCACCAGGTCGCCGCGGCAGACCTCGATCAAGACGGTGTTGTCGAGCTCGTGATCGGCCGAGGTGGTCAGTCGACGGAGCTCTCGGTCATCAACGCCCAGACCATGGAGGAGGAGTCGCGCATTCCTTTCGCGAGTGGTTCCTGGCAGACCTTCGACCCGGGGCCCTCCCTTGGACAGCTCGACGACGGCTCCCTCGAGGTCGCGTGGATTTCGGGCAATGGCTCTAGTGACTTCCGACTCCAGGTGGCCCGCTTGGAAGGTGACGAGTGGGTAGTTGCGATGAGCGGCAACATCCGGACTCTGGCTCCAGGGGCGGTGATCAACGACAACAACACCCGCGGCTGGGCCGTCAGCATGGCGGATGTGGACCAGGACGGTGACCCCGAGCTCGTTGCTGGCAACACCGTGTGGTCGTACAATTCGGACGACCACACCATCGAGCTGCTGCTCGACGGGAGCTTGGCCCCCGGCTCCGTGTGCCAGGGCAACAACGCCAGCTTCACCGGCTACCGCGCTGGAATGACTGTAGCGATGGACATTCTCCCGGACCCGGGCCTCGAAATCGCTGCGGGCTACCAGGTGTACGTGATCGACACGACCGGCGATTCGTGGACGTCCACGGTGGTCAGCTCTCCGGTCACCCGGAGAGACGGATTCACCTCCGTCGCCGATATGGACCTGGATGGGGACCTCGACGTGGTCGTGGCCACAGACCAGGGCATGTATGTGTGGGACCCCACCGAGCAGGTCGAGCTTGCCTGGTGGCCAGACAATACCGGAACGTTTCACGGACGCCCTGTAATCGGCGAGTTCTACGACGCAGACCTCGCGGATGACGGTTTGGTCAACGGCAGCACGCCAAACTACCCGGACACCCTGTACGTGCGCGCGGGCGAGCTCCTCGCCTACAGCCTCACCGACACCACTACCTTCACATGGCGCCTCGGCACGAACGATGGCTCGGGTGCGACCAAGGCGGTCGTACACGACCTCAACGGCGATGGCATTGCCGAGATTATCTACCGCGACGAGAACACGTTCCGAGTGATGTACGGCGGTCCGATGGCCAACGCGCCGTCGCAGGTGAACACTTCAAATCGCAACTACGCGTCTACGGCCTGTCGGTCGAGCACCCGACTAGAGGGGCCAATCGTCCTGGATGCAGACAGCGACGGCCAGTCCGAGGTGGTGCTGACCTGTGATGGTCGCCTAGACCGATTCGGCTCCGCTGGCGCGCCGTGGACGCCCTCGCGGTCGGTGTGGAACCAGTACTATTACCATGTCACGAACATCGAAGATGACGGGTCCATCCCGGCGAATCCCCAACCGATTAACGCCGAGTTCCCCCAGGGTAGTGGTCGCTATCCACTCAACGTGGGCATGCAGCAGTTCAACGTAGATTCGGTGCTCACAGCGCCGGGTGAGAGCCCAGCCGGCAACTTCGCGGTTACCATCACCGAGGTCACCCCTGTCGGAGAGTGCGGCTCTGGCTCTGCCCGAATTGACATTGCGTTTCGTGTCGAGAACACCGGCGACATCGTGGCCACCGCCGCTATGCCCGTCGCCTTCTACGACGGCGACCCAGCCGCTGGCGGCGTCCTACTCGGCACCCAAATCATTGGCTCCCCGGTCGCTCCCGGCGAGGCGGGCTTTGGCACCTTCGGGATGGCCGAGCCGGCGGACCCCTTCGATCTGTACGCAGTGGCCAACGACGACGGCACGGATCCAGCGAACGCCCCTGCCACCGTGGAATACGAGTGTGACCCTACAGACAATGTGACCATCCGCGAGAACATTGTTTGTAGGCCGGATGAAGACCGCGACGGCGTACCCGATGACGTCGAAATCCTCGCAGGATGGCTACCGAACGACCCCGACACGGACAACGACGGCCTGTGTGACGGGCCCCGGTCTGTTGAGGATGTGTGCGTAGGCGGCGAAGACCTGAACACGAACGGAATCGTGGACCCAGGCGAGTCCGACCCTGCCCTTAATGACACCGACAATGACGGCATCTTAGATGGTGTTGAAGTCCTCTCAGACAACGAGACTGACCCGACTAATCCAGACTCGGACGAAGATGGTCTGTGCGACGGTGCAGGAGTGGGGGACGGCGTGTGTGCCGGTGGTGACCAAGGCGAAGACCGCGATGGCAACGGCGTCGTAGGCGACGGAGAGACCAATCCCAACGACACAGACAGCGACGACGACGGCCTGACCGACGGCGCTGAAGTTGCTGGACCCAACCCGACTGATCCCCTCAACACTGACACCGATGGCGACGGCCTGTGCGATGGCCTGCCCTACTGGGACCTCGACACGTGTGTGGGAGGCGAAGACGCCGACCGTGATGGCACCGTAGGGGACGACGAGACGGACCCTGCCAAGGCCGACACCGATGATGGCGGCGTAGACGACGACCAGGAGTTGGCCGACCAAACGGACCCCAGAATCCCTTGGGATGACATCGGCGCAGACTACGACGGTGACGGCATCCTCAATGAGGTTGAGATTGCTGCCGGGCTGCCGGCAGACGACCCAGATGCAGACGGCGACGGCCTGTGCGACGGAACCGGAACCGTCGAAGGCGTGTGCGAATCAGGGGAAGACCTGAACAATAACGGCATCGTCGACGATGGTGAGAGTGACCCCAGGGACGGCGACAGTGATGGCGACGGCGTGTCAGACGGCATCGAAGCCTTCTCAGACACTGGGATTCTCGACCCCGACTCGGACGGCGATGGCCTGTGTGACGGCTCGGGCAGCGTCGAAGGCGTGTGCGTCTCCGGTGAGGACCTCAACGATAACGGCATCGTGGACCCAGGCGAGACCGACCCCATGGTGCTTGACACCGACAACGATGGCCTAGCGGACGGGGTCGAAGTGCTCTCGGATGAACCGACCAGCGCCACGAACGCAGACTCGGACAATGACGGCCTGTGCGACGGACCCGGCGCCGGAGACACCGTGTGCGTGGGTGGTGAGTTGGGTGAAGATGCCAACGCCAATGGCGTGGTTGACGAAGGCGAGACGAGCGCCAGCAATGACGACTCGGACAACGATGGTCTGACCGATGGCAACGAGGTCCTCGGGGCCAATCCGACCAATCCTATCCAAGCAGATTCGGACAACGACGGACTGTGCGACGGGCCAGGCGAGGGCGATGACTCGTGTACAGGCGGAGATGTAGGGGAGGACCAGAACGCGAACGGCGAAGTGGATCCCGGCGAGACCGACCCCACAGACGAAGACAGCGATGACGGCGGCGTGTGGGATGGCGCCGAGGTGCTGGCGGACGACACCAACCCGGCCGACCCCACAGACGATGTGGGCCAGGACTTTGACGGAGACGGCCTTGCGAACGACGTAGAGCTCGCCCGGGGACTCTCTCCCACCAACGCTGACTCGGACGGGGACGGCCTGTGCGATGGCGCCATCACTGTTGCTGAGATCTGTGTTGCCGGCGAAGACTTGAACGGAAACGGCGTGGTGGACGACGGTGAGAGCGACCCGAGCCTAGCGGACACCGACAACGACGGTCTGTTGGACGGCATCGAGGTCCTGACCGCGGGCACGAGTCCAACCAACCCTGACACCGACAACGACGGCCTGTGTGATGGGCCCGGTGCCGGAGATGGCGTGTGCGCCGGTGGCGACTCGGGAGAAGACGACGGCGACGGCGTGGTCGAGACTGGGGAGACCGATCCGAACAATGCCGACTCCGACGACGACGGTATTCTCGATGGCATCGAGGCCATGGGAAACACCGATGCCTTGGACCCGGACTCGGACGGCGATGGTCTGTGTGACGGCACTGGCGCCGGCGACGGCACCTGCACCGGCGGCGACGCGGGTGAAGATCAGGACAACGACGGCGTCGTAGATGCTGGCGAGACCGACCCCATGAACAGGGACACCGACGACGGCGGCGTGGACGACGGAACCGAGGTCCTCACAGATGACACCGACCCGCTGGACGCGTCGGATGACATTGACCAAGACTTCGACAATGACGGCGTCAGTAACGAAGATGAGCTGGCTATGGATACCGACCCCTCCAATCCCGACTCGGACGGCGACGGTCTGCTCGATGGCGAGGAGATCACCGAGGAAACCGACCCGAACGTGGCCGACACGGACGGTGACGGACGCACCGACGGCGAGGAGGTTCTCACCGACAACACCGACCCCTTGGATGCTGACAGTGACGATGACGGCCTGACGGACGGACGGGAGTACGAGGAAGGCACCGACCCGAACGCCTTCGACTCAGATGACGACGGTCTGTCCGATGGACTCGAGCTCGGACTCACCGAGCCCGAAGACCCCGAAGACACGGACATGGACATCTTCGTAGCGGACTCAGACCCGGACTCGACCACCGACCCAATGGACGTGGACACCGATGATGGCGGCATCAGCGACGGCGACGAGGACCGCGATGGCGACGGCGCCGTGGACGAAGACGAGACCAACCCGAACGACGCCACGAGCGAGGCCGAGTGCCTTGAGGACACCGACTGCGACGGGGACGGACTCACCAACGCTGAGGAGCTCGACCTAGGAACGGACATGTTCGACGCCGACACGGATGATGGCGGCGTGTCCGACGGCGACGAGGTGTCCCGTGGGTCCGACCCGCTGGACATGGACGACGACCAGGTCGAAGACGCAGTTGTCGCGGGTGGTTTGGGCTTTGGGTGCAACACCACGGGTGGCGCCGGCGGTCTGATGGGCTTGCTGGCCACAGGTCTGGTGCTGCTTCGTCGTCGTCGCTCGGCACCGGCCGTTGCGGCAGCCGGCCGGTAACGACAACCACAGGCGACGTCGTTCGCGTCAAGAAGCCCCTGCGACCCTCAGAACGTCGTCAGGGTGCCGAGTCGGATGTTCGAGCGCTCGTTCCGACCGGAGTCCGTTCGCGGCGCTGGTTGTCACCGGAGCGGACGTCGGTGTTGGGCATCGTGCGCACCGACGCCCTGCCTTCGGGAGTGCCTAGTGTTCCCTATCCTTGGCAAACCGGTGTCAGACAGGCAATCGTCTCACCGCCAGCGTCAGGGCCGGGGTGGATTCGGGTAGCCATTCTGGTTCCCCATCGCCCCGAGTATGTGGACCGTGTTGAGCTGGTGTTGGAACACGCCGCGTGGGCCTCGTTGAGGTCTTAGGGGCGCTCAGCCGGCACGTACTCTGCAGCTTCTGCGGCCTCTGCAGCTTCTGCGGCCTCTGCAGCTTCTGCGGCCTCTGCAGCTTCTGCGGATTCTTCTTCCGTTGGAGGCCTGGTATCGACTTCCGCTTGTCCGAAGAGTGCATCCCAGATCCGCTCAACCATCTCGGTCAGCCCGGTTTGCTGGTCGTCCAGGTCATCGACGCGGGATGAAAGGTAGCCCAGAGTAACGAGATCGGCGTCGTCGTCGGCGAGGATATAGCCGAGTGACTCCACCTGGGCGGAGAGTTGGTCCATGTCGTCCGCAAGGACAATATGCCCGACTTGTAGCTCCTCAATCGATGTCTGCATGCCGGATTGCTGACCGCCAACGACCTCCACACGCGCGCTGAGGTATCCGAGCTCGTCGAGTAGGAAGTCGCTGTCGTCGTTGGCGATGACATAGCCAAGTGACTCCACCTGGGCGGAGAGCTGGTCCATGTCATCCAGGACCGTAATGAAGCCGGCTTGTAGGCCGGTGACTTTGGTTGTCAGGAAGTCGATGTCGTCAGAGAGGAAGTCCATATCGTCCGCGATGGCGTCGATGCGAAGGTCCAGCGGCACCGTGTCGAAATCGTCAGTCGCGTCGAAGCCAGTGAAGGTGGTCAGGGAGCTGACCTGGGTCTGAACGCCACCGAGGCGCAGCGTGATCTCGCTGGTCCTGACGTTCACGGAGCGGAAGGCCTCCTGGAACTCGCCGTTGGTGCTCCGCAGACCGACCAGAGCATCGCTCTGGGTCTCCTGGAGTTGTGCCAGACTCTCGACGTACCGACGCAGCTCGGCGTTGCTCGCCTCAAGCGCCTCGATGCGGTCGATGGCGGAAGCGAGGTCCGCAGTCAGTGCGTCAGTGGCCCCGGCTACACCGCCACGCTCGCTGGAGAGGTCGGCAGACAGGTCGGTTGGTCCGTCCTGGGTGGCGGGTCCGCAGCCCATTAGGAGAAGGGAGAGGGTGAGTAGCATGGGTATCCCTAGGCAATTGGGTCAACGACAGTCCGGTATAGTGTGGCACAGCGGGAAGGATGAAGACACGTAAGATGTCCGTAGGGGAGTAGATGGAAGGGGAACGAAGCGACGTGGCGCCAAGGATCGGTCCCCTCGCATGGCTGAGTCGCCCAGTGCGCGCCACATGGCTCGTGTGGTTCCGCCGTACCCTCGGCGGCGCTGTCCTCTGGGAAACCTTCCATTCGTACCGGTCCGCTTCGTGGAGCGCGGTTCACATCGACCCGGTCATCCGGGTGCCCATGCCGGGGCTGGAGTTTCTCCAAGTGTCTGGGGGGACGAGCCTTCATGCCGTGTGGTTGGGAATCATGGTCGCGGCAGCGCTGACCCTCGTCGGCCGCGGCGGGCGGTTGGCCCCCGCTGTCATGGCCTTGCTGCTCTTGGTGGACTTCGCCCAGGATGCCTCGCTGTACCTGAACCACCACTACCTGCTGGTGCTCCTGTCTTTGGTCGCCGCCTTCATCCCGACCGTCGGTGCGCGGGGGACAGCACCGTGGAGTGCGCTGTTCTTGGTGCGGTTCCAGATCACAGTCCCCTACGTCTACGCTTCGCTCGCGAAGTTCGACCCCGACTGGCTCACCGGAATTGTGATGAATCAGATGCTGGTCGCCCGGGAGTCCACATTCGGGTGGGCGGTCTCGATGCCGTACCAGGCCGAGGTCATGACCTTGGCCGGTGTGTTTCTCGATGGCCTCGCCCCGCTGATGCTGTGGCGAGGTGTCGGTCGGCGATTCGCCTGGGCTGGTATGTGTGTCTTCCACATCGCGAATAGCGGCCTGTTCAACATCGGCGTCTTTCCCTGGCTGATGCTGCTCATCACCCCAGTCCTACTCCCGGATGACACTCTGCCAAGGCTCCTCGGAGCTCTCCGCAATGGCTCGATGGGGCAGCGGGCGGCCTTGCTGATTCCAGCGGTCGTTCTGGCGGTAGTGGGTGCCCTGTGGCCAGCGAATGCGTCCGTGCTGACCATCGCAGTGTCCGCTTGGGCAGGTGCCATTGGTGGCTATCTCTTCTTGGAACCGTCTCTGGCCGTCGCGGAACCACCCGTCGCCACTGAGTTTCCCCGAACCCATTCCCTTCCATTGGTCGTTCTCGCGGTGTGGGTTGTCACCCAGATTGTGGTTCCGTTTCGGCACCTCGCCATTCCCGGTGACGTCACCTGGACGGAGGAGGGCCACCGGTACTCCTGGCGCATGCTGCTCCGGACCAAGCGCGTGACGAGCGCGTTGATCGAGGTCACCAATCCGGCCACTGGCGACAGCTGGTACCTGGGCCCAAACGACCTCCTGGAGCCTCACCAAGCGACGGACGTGCTGGGCCGCCCTGACCTTGTGGTTGGGTTTGCTCGCGCCATTGCCAAGCAATGGGAGGAGGCTGGCGTCCCAGGCGTGGAGGTCCGACTCCGGGTCCAGGTATCGCTCAACCGGCGCCCACCGGTTCTGATGTACGACCCGTCTGTCGATCTGGCCCATGTCGACGCCAGTGCCCCCGCCTCCTGGATTCAGCCGACACCACGTGAGCGCTGGCTGTAGTGGCTTGTGTCTAGCTGTGAGACGTAGGACATCCTGCGGCCCATCCTAGCTGACATCCAGGGTGCCACCGTGGAAGGAGAGCCCGGCCGAGCGGTGGAGGCCGTCGTCATCGGAGTCGGACGGCCAGCCTGACTGGGCCCTTGGGCTGGGCATGTGCGTCGTGGTACCTTGGGTGACCTTTGTTGTTGAGTTTGGGGGGGGGCGATGCGGTTGTTCTTGATGCTGTTGGTCCCGTCCGTTGCGCTGGCCACGCCAGTATAGGTGCATCATCAGGGGCGCCTGCTCGATCTCGCTGGGGTGCCGCTGAACGGAGAGCGGCAGCTAGATATCGGCATCTTTGCTGATGGAAGTACGGTTACCGCCGAGTGGAGCGAGCTTGTCACAGTGACGCTGCAGGGCGGGTATTACACCGCCGTCCTGGGAGCGGACACGGCCGGGAATCCGCTGGATGACGGCGTGTTTGACGGGTCCGCGCGCTATCTGGGCATCGCCGTGGTGGGCAGCGGGGACATCGGACCCCGGCAGCTGCTCGCGTCGGTTCCGAGCGCTGTGCACGCCACCAGTGTGTCGGGCGGAACGGTCTTGGTCACCGATGCCCAGATCACCGGCAACCTGCGCCTCGGCAGCGCCGCGGGCACTTGTTCTGATGGCTCGTCGGTAGGCTCGATTCTTGGGGGGGCTGTTCGAAGGGTGTACCGCCGCGGGCTGGAATCCGATTGGAGCCACCCCATGGAACTGCTCGGACACGCCCGCCCACCCTGGCTGTCTCAGCTCGAGTGTCTATCCGGACTGCGCTGCGATCAACGACGATCCGCTGTTTACCGGCTCCAGCGGCGAGTACTACATCGACCCGGACGGCGACGTGGCCACCATCGCGCCCTACCAAGTGC
This sequence comes from uncultured Pseudomonadota bacterium, assembly GCA_913061235.1. Taxonomy (GTDB): domain Bacteria; phylum Myxococcota_A; class UBA796; order UBA796; genus CAJXTB01. Next base: position 10,870 of record CAJXTB010000041.1, read on the forward strand.
ACTGCGACATGGTCACCGCTGGCGGCGGGTGGACCCTGGCCGGGATCATCTCTAGCGGGGACGGCATCGCGTCGGCGACGGGGTGCCCGAGCAACATCCACTGGGACTACTCCGACGGGAACTGGACGAACACCGCAACCCTCGCGCCCGGTGTGTTTACGACCACGGAGGACCACAAGTACGCCAGCTGGTCCAACGTGCCGTACACTGACATGCTCATCGAGGAGACTGTGGCTGGGGTGCTCGGCTACAAGGCGTGGGCTGTCGGCGCGAACAGCAGCCTGTCAGGCATGTTCGGCGGCGGGTGCTCGACCCTTGCTTCCACACCACTCGCGAGCGGCGGCACCATCAGCAGCGACAACGCGGCGATCTACACGAACGTACTCAAGCGCAACTGCACGTGCGACCTGGTCAACAACGATGACGTGTGCCGGCTCTGGGGCAACAGCCCTACGAATCCGGATGGGCAGCTGGTCAACGGTGGCTGGGGACTCGGCATCGACGGGGACACCGGTGCCTGTTCCTGGGACTCCGAGGCACGTCCAAGTCGAGGGGGCTGGACTAACCAGTACTATCCGAGCGCGGTGCACTACACGGGCGGACATATGTGGAGCAGCACCCACGAAGATGTGGGTGACTTCGCCGCCCGGATCTACGTGCGCTGAAGCGAAGCACCGTGCGGTCTCGGTACCAGGATGTGTCGCGCAGCCCAGATGACAAGGGCATGGGACGTTTCCGTTCACCGTGCCGTGGTTGACCTAGCTGTTGCCGTGGGTGCTGATGCGCCCGGTGTTGTTCAGGGTCCCGTGTGGTTCCAGGGGCCCGCCATGGCCAGGGAGTTCATCACGCGGGTCTTGGTAGCGGTGTGGTTGCTGCTCGGCACCACCATCTCGTCGTACAGCATCACCAGATTTCCATTGAGGAATGACGTGGCGTCCATGTTCAGGAAGCTCTGCGCGATGAGGGTGGCGGTTGGCGCTGCTCGGGGCTGACAGGGTGACTTTGGGGTGCCTGATGTTTCCTATCCTTCAAAGTCTGGCGGCAGCTCCGAAGGGATGAACGCTAGGTTTCAGGACTTCATTGCCTGCGCAGCGTTGCATGCGGCTCTTGAGGTTCAGGACCGTTGAGGGCCTGGGGTGCTCACGAACCGAGCCAGAAATTCGCGAAAAACGCCGTACATCCTACCGCGTGCTGATACGGCCCGGGCGCTGGAGGGCGGATGGACCTACATGCGCTAATCGCCGAGGATAAGCAGGGTGCGGTCGCCGCGGCCCTGGCGCGTGGCGCCGACGTCGAGGCGCGCAACGCCGACGACGACACACCGCTGTACACCGCGATGCAGGGCGGCTCGCTGCCGATGGTGGAGCTGTTGTTGGCCCACGGAGCCAATCCGAACGCCATCCTGGAGAACCGCTCCACCTGGGACAGAGACCAAGGCCGAATCGAGCGCTGCGCGCGTCAAGGCCAGGACATGAGCTACTTGCGCGGCAAGGCGCTGCACAAGGCATCTCCAAGGACGGTGCTGTCGGCAGCAGTGGCGTTGTGGGTCAATGTAGAGCTTGTGCGGCGACTGCTCGACGCCGGCGCTCGCATCGACGTGGCCGATTCCCGCGGCTGGACCCCTCTTCACTTTGCCGCACGGGGAGGCTCCCAACGTGAAGTCCTGGAGCTGCTCGTAGCTGCCGGAGCCGACCTGGACGCACGCAACCACGACTGCCAAACACCGCTCGCCCTGTGCTGTGTCGAGGGGCGATCGACGCAGACCCAATGCCTGCTGCGTCTTGGTGCAACGCTCGATGAGATCGGCTGGACCGAGCTGCATCTCGGCGCGCTCCGTGACTCGCTGCCCAGCCCGCGCGACCCCAACATTGATCTAGAGGCCCTCGACATGTACGGCCGGACGGCCCTTCACATCGCCATGCAGCACCGCAACCAGACCGCCGTGAACGAGCTGCTCGACCTCGGCGCGAATGCGCGCCTCCCCCATCCACACGACGGCCCCCTACTGCGGATGGCGCTGGCGTTTGCCTCGCGGTCGCTCATTGACCGGCTGCTCCAGCGGGTCGACGTCAATGAGCAGACCCAGAGTTTAGAATGCACCGCACTCATGGCCAACCTCGACAGCGTTGGCCTAGTTCGCCAGCTCCTCGCCGCCGGCGCTGACCCCAATATCCGCAACAGCCAAGGCGAGACTGCGTTTCAGCTCGAGTACCACGCCAACTGGTCCATATTAACGGTCCTACGCCCCGGCTCCGACTGGAGTCCGCTCGACGCAGACGCCCGAGCGAAGCTGCTCGGAGACCCCGAGCAAGAGCTAGTCGCGCCGGAAGACAACACGTTTCGCTGGCGCCTGTACGGACAGGACAACCCCACCGACATGACCAATCCCTGGTGGGTCTCCCTCATCCTGAACCGCGCCGCCGCCTACACTGCCGACGATGCCTTCGCGGACAACGACGGAGGGGACGCGGCGTGGTGTTGTGCACGCTTTGGACAGTCCCTCACCCGCCTTAAGGATGACCGCTTCGTAGAGATCGCAGGCGAGCACGAGGACTGGTACGACTCCAACTTCTGCATCTACAACGACGTCATCGTGCACAACACCGATGGACGGGTCCAGGTCTTTGGCTACCCAACCCACATCTTCCCGCCTACCGATTTTCATTCGGCGACCCTCGTGGGCGCGCACATCTACATCATCGGCAACCTCGGCTATGGCCGCACGCGCGTTGAAGGCTTTACGCCAGTTTTTCGCCTCACTCTCGACACCTGGCAGATGGCGCCGATCCCGTGCACTGGTGAGTGCCCGGGGTGGATTCACAAACACGAGGCCACACTGGTGGACGGGTGCATCCACGTCTCGGGCGGGAAGATCGACACGAAAGAGTCGGAGTCAGAGTTGCAAGACAATGCGCATACCTACAGCCTGGATCTGAGCACGCATCACTGGCAGCGGCTCGGGTGAGCCATGCGTGTCGCTGCGGATGAGGGTCCCAGAGGCATCGACATCGGAGTCGACTCCCGTCCGCACCTGTCCGGTTCGGCTACCGGACCGCCGCCACGCGCTCGCGCAGCGCTTTGAGCATGCCAGCCGGTGTGTCGACCACAGCGCTATTGGCGAGCCACGCCGGCAGGCTGCCGTTCGGCTCGAAGTGAAGCTGCCAGGTGACCTGCGTGCCGCCGTCGACCGCGGTGAAGGTCCAACGGCCCGACGAGGCTTGCACGCGGACCATGCCGTCTTGCTCGGGGTGGCCCGTCGGATCGACGGAGACGTCGAGGGTGGCGCCGCCGTCCGCCTGACTGACCTGGTACCGGTACACCGTGTCCCGCGAGGTAATCGGCCACGGTAGGTCGGTCACGACGTAGTAGGTAAGGACGTCGCCGGTGTGGTCCAGCAAGCGTGCATCGGGTGTGTTCGGGAACCACGCCTCATACTCCTCCACATCCAGGACCACGGCCAGCACCTTGTCCACGGGGCCGTCGACCACCGCTTGGCCCTTAAACTGCTTGTAGCGGCTGCCCTCAAAGTCGGCGGTCCACACCTGGATGCCGTCTTTGTCATGGCGCTCGGTCCAGTCTTGAGCGCTCGCGTGCTGGGCGGTGAGCACACCGAGTGCAAGGAATGCGGTGCGTGTGGCCTTCATGAAACCTCCGGCGGTAGTCGTAACGCCTAGCGTGTTCGAATCTTCCGTCCTTGGGTCTGCCGTGGTCTGACGCGCCAACGGCCGACGGGCGGGGTCGGATGCAAACCCTGTTGGAATCACCCATCCGTTCTACTGTGTTGCCCGAACGGGTTGACCTGCGGGATGCGCAGCTCAGGTGCGTGCACAGCGACCGGGCGCAACGTCATTGTGTTGGGGCACAGGGAGTTGCGTCCGGGAAGCGCGGTGCGTGCATTAGCGGTGCAGCCTGGGTCAACTTGGAGCGCCACCGCTGTAGTATCCTTCGCGCCTGTCGCTACGACAGCCGCAACCGAACAAGGAGCTCCGTGCCGAATCCCGTAGACATCATTGTTGAAGGTGGGATTTTCACCTACGTCGTGCTCTTTGTCGGTCTGATCCACGCCCTTGTCTGGGTTGTTCAGCTCGTAACTGCAAAGCGCGTCAACCTCATGCCGGCCCTGTGGTCCGTACTGCTCTGCACCATCATCGTGGGCCTGCTGGGCACCGTCTCCGGTCTGATTGCGGCTTTTAGGGCCGTGGCCACGGCAACACCAGAGTACAAGCAAGTGATGATGGCGGCGGGCATCTCAGTCGCGCTGTACACCACCTGGTTGAGCCTCGCCGTGGCCTTCTTCGGCGCGCTTGCGAACGGCATCGCCGGCAGTGTCGTGAAGACGCTCCAGCGTCCCGCGGAACGCGCCTAATCCCGAAAGCAGAAATCGAGGCCCTCAAGATTGGGCGTCACGGCGGGGCCTTTCAAGCCGGCCCGTCGTCCGTCTTCGGGGGAGGCGGTGGCTCAGCGGGAATCCGGTCGTACACGTCGTCAACCGCGAGCGAAACCTCAATTGCGCCGAGCTTCACAGCGTCTGTGCGGAGGTGACTGGTGAACAGCCAGCCTAGGTCCGTGCGGCGGTAGTGCTCCAACCGCTCGTCGCTCTGACTCGTGACGAGCAGGATGTGTTGGACGCTGGCAATGCCCATGTAGTGCTGCAGCTTGTTGCCACGGTCGGTGGCTTCCGTGGACGGAGAGAGGACTTGTTCCGGCAGCGCATCTGCCCTCGCTGGCTACCCGACGTTCGGGTCCATTTCCGGGTCTCCAAGAGGCGAGTACTGCATGGCGTAGGGGCATTGTGCCCTTACACATTGGCAACGAGCGCATAAGGGTGGCTACGGAGGCGTGATGCGGAGGTCTGTGGTTGTGTTGCTCATGGTGGGCTGTGGCGGTGAGCCGGGGCCGTGTCCTCCAAGAGCGGACGTGGTGGTGACAGACGAGACCAGCGCGTCTCCAGATGCCATTGACCGCGTGAATACTGCCTTAGACTCGTTTTATGAACTGACGGGCCGGGACAGCCTGTGTCTGGTCGAGGTTGCGCTGGTGGACAGCATCTCGGAGGGATTTCTCGCGTCCACTCGCGGGCGCTATTCCGTGCAACGCTCTGGTGGTCTGATTGAGTTGCTGCCCAGGAATGACGTGGAAGAGGCTCGGATACTGCGGCATGAACTCTGTCATGCCCTGGACTGGACAGAGGAGATTCAGCAGACCCACGCCGACGACCTACTCGCCGTTCTGCCAGACGGCATTGAGGGCTTGTACGATGATGAAGGCACGCTGTGGGAAGCGTATGGCCGTGTGTGTGAGTGGGGACCGCGCCCGCCAGTGGACCGCTGGCTCGATGCGTCGTGTGCAGACCTGACGTTTGGCACACCCGGTGAACGGGTGGATGAACGAGTGACGTGGTCGTCTGTGTTCGATGCCCCGCAAGGTGGCGGGCTGAGCGTGTCGTGGACGACCCTGGAGCTGGACGGCCGCATCGCGTCTGTGTGGAGTGCGGGAGACGCCGTTGTGGTGCTCGAAGAGGGGCCCGATGGCATGGCTCTGCGTTGGCTCAACCGTCTGGATGCGCTCGGGGCCTCGGTGCCGTTGGGAGCGGACCTGGAGAATGTGTGGGTGTGGCCGGGCTCAGATCGTGCGTTGGTCATCGGGAATGCGCCGGATGTGCCCCACGAGCTGGTGCACAGTGACGGCAGGCGCGAATCTGTTGACCTTTCCGGTGCGTATGGGTGGGGCGAGGGCGTGGTTGCGGAGGATCTGGCTGCCGGCCTGCTGGTCGATCCACAGAGCTCGGTTCCGCTACAACACCTGGTGAACCTGGGGAGCGTGCCGGAGGTCGTATTTGCCCCAGACACGGACAGTGTCCGGGCCGGCGTCAACGGCATTGAGTGGTCGTCGTCCAAGACCTGGGTGCTGACCCGTGACGACGATTCCTGGGCTCACAGCCATCATGGTGTGGTCGCTAACGGTGTGGATACGGATGCTGGGCGACTGTTTCGTATGGATGCGGCCGCCTCCGACAACACAGTAGTGCCGCTGCTCGGCCTACTCACTCCCACCGGAGACCTGCTGAGTGCCGGCTGCGACGCGGTGGACGGTTTGCCTGCGTTGTTGGCCGACCTTCCGGTTGTGGTGCGCGTCGAAGGCACCACAGTACATGTGGGCGTTGTGTCTATTGACAGTGAGTACAGGGGGGGACCACCGCGTTGATTTCAAACCGTGTGGTTTGTGCGCCGTTTTCGCGTTGTGGGTGAGTGCGGTGTTCGATGCGCCGAAGCGTCAAGCGGCTACTGCAGGGCGTTCAGATCGTGACGACGTCGGCCACCCTGTTTCGGTCGTGTCTGTCGACATGCATGGATCATAATGGCGGAACGCGAAGCGTCAGGGAACGAACGAACGGCCTGGGCTCGAGCCCGATCCAGTACTACCCCGGCTTGAGCGTGGCGATGGAGCCTGTGCGTCTTGCGGGCTTGGTGAACACTGAATGCGCATTATTATTGGCGAAGTCTGTTTTGGAACCTCTTCGACGACGGAAATGCTCCGCTTTGCCAATCTATTGTTGCATACCCCGCACAGGCCAGATGGTGGTGGTGTGAAGTGAGCATTGGCAAGGTACAACAGTGCGAGTGGGTGGTACTGTACGAGTAGGCCTTGGCTGCTCATTGTTTGCGAGCGGCTCTGCAATTCGAGCGCCGATGCGCTCTGAATGAAGCAGCTGTTGATTGCATTGTAGAATCTGGAAAGGGTACCGCATGAACTTCAACGGCCTGTCCGCCGACCAACGATTGAACGTCTACAATATCTTGTTGGGAGATGCCGACCCAGATGTTTGCATTGGCTCGTGGGAGTGGTCGCCTGTGACGGGTGTTGTGCTCTGGTCCACCCAAGTCTTTCAGATGCTTGGGCTCGACCCACTATCGACCGCAAGCAGCCCAGACTTGTTGAGGTCGATGGTCCACCCGGACGACTCCGAGTACGTGGACCGGATGATTGCGAAAGCAGGGGCGTCAGGAACAGCCCCGCAGATGGAGTATCGAGTCATTGTTCCGGATGGTTCCACTCGGACGCTACGAACGCGGGGCGGCGCACTTCGAGACGAACAGGGTGAGGTGACCCATCTGATGGGCACCGTCATGGACATCACCCCACCGGCGGCCAGTCCGCCAAGGCCGGAGCCCACGTCGTTGCAGATTGTGGAGCGTCGGATTCAACTGCACGAGCCAGAGTGTGGGGGTGGAGGATTTGCCGTCTTCCTTGGTCGGAAGTGCCAGCTATCGCTGCTTCGGTACAGCTTGCTCTCGGTGCTTCTTCAACGGCATCGAAATGAGACTGGCCAGCATCCATCCACCCGCGGATTTGTTCAGTCGGTCGAGCTTATTGCCGAGATGCCATGGGACACGCCACGTCCGTCTGCGGCAAACCTCAAGCAGGTCATTCGGCCCACCCGAGAGCTGTTGAAGGGAACCGGCCTTGCGATTGAATCGAAGCGTGGCCTTGGCTACCGGTTGTGGCATTGTACGCTGGAGACCAGCCCCTGACCGAACCTGAGTGTTCCGCGCAATCGTCGTTGTTGAAACTGCGCTTTTTTATAATGCAACTGGTCTGACGACGATGTGGTGGAAGGCGAGTGTGGCGACCAGCGCTACGACTGTGCGCTGTCCGGATTGTCCGGTCCGTTTCTGCTGGCAGCTACCAGCCTCGCCACAGCTGGTCCCAGAAGGCCAGCTCGTGCTCGGCCCCCGAACGGTAGGTCGTTTCAAGGGCAGCTTCGTCTCCAATCGCTCTGTCGAGTTCGATCTCCATCCACGCGACGGCCTCGGCGAAGGCTGGGTCGGCGTAGGTGTGGATCCAGTCTGCATAGCGGGGTTCACTGGGCAACGGCCCCTCCGCGAGCTCGGCCGCCAGAGTGACGTAGCCGACTCCACATGGGACGAGGCTCGCGACTCCGTGGGCATAGGACCGCTCCGCCTGGGCCTGGAGGAAGCCGGTGTAGGCGGCTGTCGCTGGGGCATCCATCGCGTGGTCGAGGTCGGCTTCGGTCAGGTCAAAGCGTGCAGCGTAGGCTCTGTGTAGCGCCAGCTCCTCGTCACGTGTGAACGTGGCCAGCTCGGCCCAGCGTGCTCCGGCAGCGGCGGTTGGCGCCGTGGTCGCGACCTTCTCCAAGACCTGCACATAGGTCAGTAGGTATCGCCAGTCCTGGACAACCCAGCGGGCGAAGAACTCCAGGGGTAGGCTGCCGTCGCCAATCCCACGCACGAAGGGATGGGCGCGGCAAGCCGCCCTCAGCGGTGCGGCTTGTTGCCTCAGTCGGGCGGAGCGCTCAAGCACGGCGGGCGACGATGGCCACGTAGTCACCGGCGTCATGGCCATCACGGGGCGTCTCGACTCCGTGGGGTGCGTTCACGGGGTGCCGTGTCAGTGTCTGGGCGGTGCGCACAATCTCGAACCCACAGGCCTCAAGGGCAGCGATACGCTCTGCTGTGGTGTGCCACGTGGCTGCCTTCACGAAAGGCATGGGGTAGGCGGCATCTGGCTTGACGCCCTTGAAGACCGGATGGTCCCAGGTTCCGAGCGCGTCGGCGAGGCAGTACAACACTCCGTAGCCGGACTCGCGCGGCACATCGACGACGACCACGTGGCCGCCAGGACGAAGGGCGCGGTGGGCCTTGGCGAAGGCTGTTTGGAGGTCGGGCACGTACGAGGTCGAGCCGTTGTACATCAGGATGTCTACGGTGCCTTCGCCGAGCTCTGCGGCTTCTGCAGTGCCGATGTTCACGGTCATGCCGCGGTCTCGAGCGATTGCCGCCATGCCTTCAGCCGGCTCGATACCGTGCTGAATGTGAATGCCGTGCTCGCGGGCGAGGATGGTCTCGAACAGGCCGGTACCGCAGCCGACCGACAGTGCCTCACCCTTGCCAGGCCATGCGTGGGCGATGAGGCGGACCTCGCTTTCTAGCAGGTCACGGTTGTCTCCGAACCAAGAGTCGTAGTCGTTTGCGAACAGGTCGAAGGCGGTTGAATCGGACATGCGGACCTCATGGTGCGAGTGGGGATGCCGGGCTTCTCTGTGCACCTCGTACCGGACCGAGGGTCCATGTCGAGAGCGCTCCCTACGCCGGTGCCCAGCCCCGCAACGACGGGGCACCCAAGGCCGTGTACTCAAAGCGCATCTGGGCGACGGCGTCGTAGACTGTCTTAGCTGATGACGCGCAGTAAGACGGGCTCTATTCGGTCTCGCAACAAGTCGATGAGCTCGGGGTCCATCGCTTGGTAGTCGTCCGGAATCTCTAGAACCTCGACCTGGGCGTCACGTCCGCCCAGTGGACGGATGCGACGCGCGTGGTCGTGCTCCATGACGAACACAATGTCTGCCCACTCAATGTCTGCTTCGCGCACGCGCCGGCGAGCAGACTTCGAGGTACCCGCTGAGCGCACCTGAACCCGCGGGTCACGGGCGTAGATGCGCTCTGCGGTTGGACTGCGCCACTGGTTGCGAGAACACAGAAACAGCAGTCGTAGAGCGGCCATGGGGCAGACTTACTGGGTGATGACGACTTGGACGCCGTAGTGGTCACTCGGTGGTGCGCTGATGGTCTCGCCACAGGCTGGGACGTCCATGTCCGCGTCCAACACGCGCGTTGCGGTGTACTCGGTGCCTTCTGGCGACTTCACGAACACGTGGTCAATGGCCGCGCCCGTTCCGCTGTTGTTGATCAGCCCGTTGTCCAAGCAGTAGGTGCAGTCGATGTCCGCGTCTGCGTATGGATTGTCCCAGCCGATACTGGCCAACGCGGTGTAGTTTTCGAGCAACTCGGCGTTGTACTCGGTGCCGTCTGGACCGGTGTTGAAGTCGCCCATCCAGATGGACAGGTCGGCGGTTGCTTGCGTGGCGACCCAATCGGTGAGGGTGTTGATCTGTGCAAGCTGCTCAGGTGCCCAGCCGGCTGCCGAACCTGTGTACGGCAGGGCGAGGTCTGCGGTGAGGTGGGTGCAGAAGACGTCTACGGGGTCGCCGTCTACGTCCAAGACCGCGTGAATGGTGCCGCGACGATTGGTTGTGGAGTCGAGGGTGATGGTCTCGCTCGACGTGATGGGGTGTGCAGACAAGATGCCGATTCCGAAGGCGCCGCCGTAGGCGTACTTGGTGTCTTCGGCTTCGCACATGTCGCGAGCGGTGGGCGCGTTTCCGACGTTGGCTTCAAGGCAGCCGATGCACTGGTCGCCAAGGGCAATGAACGGCAGGCCGCAGTTCTGAAGCAGGCAAGTTGCGACTTCGTCAAAGCAACCGTCCGCGCAGTTTTCTTCGTAGCAGGTGAACAGCGGGTCGAGGTCTTCGCCGGCACAACCGATCTCGGTACCGGGGTCTGGGGCGTCGGCCATGAACACCGAGTGTGGGTAGTTGGTCGCGGCAGCGGCTTCAAAGGTAGCAATGTGCTCGGGTAGCCAGACTTCTTGAACGCAGATGACGTCCGCGTCAAGTGCGACGGTGGCGGCAGCAGTGACGTCGGCGCGGTCGCTCGCACCCAGGACGAATCCCTCGGCAAGGCCAGCATTGTAGGTCACAGCAGTGAACGGATCGGTGCCGCCACAGCCAACGAGGAACAGGGCGAGAAGGGCAGAACGCATGGGGAGTCTCCTAGCAGGTGGCGCAGTGTACCCCCAGTTTGACCCTTCGCGTCGTTTACGAACGGAACTGTGCCCGTCGCCAACCATTTCCGGCGACCTCTCGGAGTTGCTTGGCTGCGTGCGTGATGAAGGCTTGCGTGCGGACGGATGTGTGACGGCGCGCTGGTGTCACCAAGTGAACGGGTACGCTCTTAGTCTCGAAGTCAGTGAGTACGCGCACCAACGACCCATCGGCCAGGGCTTCTCCCACCTGGTAGGACAACACTTGTGTGATGCCGAAACCGCGCTGTGCAAGCTCGACGACCGCTTGTGCGTTGTTGACGACCATTCTCGGTTCGATGTTCTGTCTGCCACTGCTGAAGCGCCAGCGCCGCTGATTGGTATGAACCGCGAGGGTGTGTTTCGCGAGGTCGCTTGGCACTTTGAGGGCCGGCGACCCCATCAAATATGAAGGGGAAGCCACACAAACGCGGGTCACGCGGCCAACGCGTGTGGCTCGCTGTGCGCTGTCGGGAAGCTCGCCAATACGTACGGCAATGTCGATGCCCTCTTCAACCAGGTTCGTCACCCTGTCCATCAGCTGTACGTTGGCTTGAACCGAAGGATGTTCGTCGAGAAAGCTCTGTACCACCGGTAGAACGTGCAGTCGGCCGAAGAGCATGGGTGCGGTTAGCTCGATGACCCCGGTGGGAGCTGACGTATCGCCGCGGACGGTGTCCATTGATTGGCGTACGGCATCCAAGATGACTCGGCAGTCCTCTAGATAGCGCTCACCTACTCGGGACAGGGACACGGTTCGCGTTGTTCGAATGAGAAGCTGCGCACCCAAAATGTCTTCGAGGGTTGAGACGGCACGGCTGATGCTTGGACGGGACACGCCACGAAGTCGGGCGGCCTGCGTGAAGCTTCCACAATCGGCAACTGCGACAAAGCTCTCCATGGCCTCAAGGCGGTCCATCGTGGTCTCCAATTGGTTCAGAAATTGAACGAGTGTTGTGCTGATAACTCGTATTGTTGTTCAATGAGTTCGGGCTATTTGATGGGTGTTCAACGAAACGACCGTCTACTTCCATTGGAGATACCTATGAAACTCTACACGTTCCCCCTGTCTGGCCACGCTCACCGCGCGGAACTCTTCTTGTCGTTGGTCGGTGCTGAGCACACGCTTGTTCCCGTCGCTCTGGGGCAGGGTGAGCACAAGCAGCCGGCCTTCCTAGATCTGAACATCTTCGGGCAGGTTCCAGTTCTGGATGACGACGGCACCATCGTCGCCGACTCCAACGCCATCTTGGTGTACGTGGCTCGCAAGCTTGAACGAGAAGATTGGTACCCAACGGATGCCAAGGGTGCAGCCGACGTTCAAAGGTGGCTTTCGGTGGCGGCGGGTTCGCTTGCGTTCGGTCCTGCGGCTGCCCGCTTGGTGACTGTCTTTGGTGCTCCGCTAGACGCTGAAAGTGCGATTGCACGGTCCCACAACCTGTTCGTCACTGTTGAGCAGCACCTTGAAGACCGAACGTGGCTCGCGTCTACAGACCACCCAACCATCGCCGATGTGTCGTGGTTCTCGTACGTCGACAGCGCGCCCGAAGGCAACGTTGACCTAGCGGCCTACCCGCGTATTCGGGCCCTGCTTCAGCGTGTTCGTGAACTGCCTGGATTTGTTCCGTTCCAGCAATCCAAAGCCGGACTTCTCGCCGACTGATTGTCACCAACGTCTCTGGAGGGGTTCATGTCCACTGCTACGCCGCTGTTTCATGCCGGTGAATTGGCGCTGCAAGAGCGGGAGGGGGCTGCACAGCGCATTGGGGCCTTCGCTGCGAGTGCGGTGCGTGACTTCATGCCTGAACAGCACCGGACCTTCTTTGCCCAGCTCCCATTTCTGGTGGCGGGGAGCGTGGATGAAGCGGGCCACCCTTGGGCAACATTGTTGACGGGTGAGCCCGGTTTTACGACGTCGCCGGAGCCGACGCGACTGACCTTCGACCTCACTCCTCGTGACGATGACCCGGCTTGGCGTGGGTTCGACGACGGCAATGCCGTAGGGTTGCTCGGCATTGAGTTGGAGACACGTCGTCGCAATCGCATGAACGGAACGGTGAGGCGGACCCCCACTGGCTTGGATGTCACGGTGGAGCACAGCTACGGCAATTGCCCGCAGTACATCCAGAGACGTGTGGTTGAGCGCATTGCCCCGTCCAAAACACCCGAGCCGGTTTGGTCCAATGGTCTGACGGATACTGCTCGGAAGTGGATTTCTAAGGTGGATACCTTTTACGTCTGCTCGTTCGTGGATCTGCCTACCGGAAGGCAGGTCGACGTGTCACATCGGGGGGGAAAGGCGGGTTTTGTACGAGTAGGTGCAGATGGCGTGCTCACCATCCCGGACTTTTCGGGCAATCTGATGTTCAACACGCTGGGCAACCTGTTGAGCAACCCACGAGCGGGCTTGTTGTTTGTGGACTTTGAGACTGGAGATGTACTTCAGCTCACGGGGTCGACACAGCTCATTCTCGACAGCCCTGAAATCGCTGCCTTCCAAGGTGCGGAGCGATTGTGGACCCTGACACCCACCCAGGTGGTGTTGCGACGAGGAGCATTGGACCTGAGGGCGCGTCCTCTCGATGCCTCCCCGAACAACGCACTCACCGGCAGCTGGCACGACGCCGCCGCTCTTCTTGACGCGGAACTCGTGCGCAATCGTTGGCAGGCCGTTCGCGTGCGACAGGTGGTGGAGGAGAGCGACTCGGTTCGTTCGCTGGTCTTGGAGCCGGTGAACGGCCGCCGATTGGCCCATAAAGCTGGGCAATACTTGCCCATTCGCGTGACGAAACCGGGCGAAGAGTCCGCCGCAGTGCGCACCTACACCTTGTCATCAGCACCTCATGACGACCACTACCGAATCTCAGTGAGGCGCCAAGGAACGGTCTCTCAGTACTTGCATGGCCTGAAGGTCGGCGACACTTTTGAGGCTCGTGGTCCCGCCGGAGCCTTCACGTTGGACGATAACGCGACTCGTCCCTTGGTATTGTTGGCCGCCGGCATTGGCATCACGCCGTTGTTGTCGATGGTTCGGCACGTTGTCTACGAGGGAAAGCGGACTCGGCACACCCGGCCAACCGTGGTGGTGTACGCCGCACGAAACGAGGCTGACCGCGCGTTTGAGGCTGAGTTGACCGCGCTAGAGAAGCGTTCCGAGGGTGCCGTTCGATTGGTTCGTGTGCTCGATGCCCCGTCGCGTCCGCTCGGTGTCAGCCATGACGTGGCTGGGCGTGTGAACGGCGCATTGCTTCAGCGCCTGTTGCCCCTGGGTAGCTACGATTTTTACCTGTGCGGTCCACCTGGCTTCATGACTGCGCTGTACCGTGACCTTCGCGACCTGGATGTCCTCGATGAGCGCATTCACATGGAGGCCTTCGGCCCCGCCTCAGTGGTTCGCGACGTGCCCATCGTCACGCATAAAAATACCGAAGATGCTGCTACTAACGGTGTCGAGGTACTCTTTTCGGATGCCATCGACCCTGTCACTTGGACTCCCGAAGTGCCGTCTCTGCTTGAGCTTGCGGAACGGTCGGGCTTGAGTCCAGCGTTCGGCTGCCGCTCGGGTCGCTGTGGCTCCTGTGTCATGTCAGTCATCAAAGGCCGCGTCACGCACCTGAGCACCCCTGAGTTCCCCGTCTTGGATGACCAAGTCCTCCTGTGCTGCGCTGTCCCCGCCAAGAGCGGTGGTGACCGTTTGGTCATTGCCGACCTACCCACCACCGAATCTGTAGGAGGTATCCATGTCTGACGTCCGCCCACCCTTGCCGCCATTTGATGAAGACTCCGCCTGGGCCAAGGTGCTCGGTGCCGAAGCCGCCTGGAACAGTCGTGACGCTGCTCGTGTAGCCAGTGCGTACTCCATCAACAGCGTCTGGCGGAACCGAGACACCTTCCTCACGGGCCGCGCCGCCATCCAAGAGTTCCTGACTCAGAAGTGGTCCCAGGAGCTCGACTACGCGTTGCGCAAAGACCTGTGGGCGTTCCGGGGCAACCGAATTGCGGTGCGCTTTCAGTACGAGTCGTTGGACGTAGAAGGCCAATGGTGGCGGTCGTATGGCAACGAGAACTGGGAGTTTGATGAACAAGGCCTGATGCGACGTCGTGAAGCCTCCATCAACGACCTACGCATCACCCAAGCCGAACGTCGCATCTTCGGCGCCCGACCCCCACAAGACCAAACCGGAATCCCGCTACAGTAAACGCCCGCTCCGAGAAGCCGTGCCCAAAATCGGGCGCAGCCCGCCGCCTGTCTCTTATACACATCTCCGAGCCCACGAGACTAGGCATGAT
>CAJXTB010000042.1 GCA_913061235.1 uncultured Pseudomonadota bacterium
AGATGTGTATAAGAGACAGGTCTTGAGGACTGCACCAACGGCGTCGATGACAACGCAGACGGCGCCGTAGATTGTGACGACCTGTTCTGCATCTTCGACCCAGCCTGTGCTGGCGGCGGCGGCGGCGGTGGCGGTCCCACAACAACGGAAGACTGCACCGACGGCTTGGATGACAACAACAACGGCGCTATCGACTGTCGTGACCAAGCTGCTTGTGGCTCAGACCCCGCATGCGTCGAAGACTGCACCAACGGCATTGACGACGACGGTGACGGCCTCGCGGACTGCGAAGAACCCTCATGCGCTGCAGATATCTTCGGTGGCTGCACGAGCATCGAGTTCCTGCCGCCTGCCGAAGACTGCGCCACCCCCGGTGATGAAGACGGCGACGGTGCTTCCGACTGCTCCGACCTCGCCGACTGCGTCTCTGGCCTGCTGACCGGCCTCGCCCCAGGCTGCGAAGAGATCTGCGACAACGGCATCGACGACAACGCTACTGGCCTGGCCGACTGCGAAGACCCACAGTGCGCCGCTGCTGTGGCCTGCAACCCGTAGCAGGGAAGCCTTCAGCCATCGGCTGTCAGCTGTCAGAGCCCGCGAAGCGGGCAGGTCATGCAGCAGCAATCCAAGGTTTGCACCAAAGCAGACCGACACCCGCCATTCTTGCCGGCAAAGCCGGCTCCGATAGCTGATTGCTGACTCCCATCTCGCCAAGACCTTCGTCGCCGAGCCAGCTCACGACTAGCTCTTCTTGCGACGCTTCGGCTTCTTCTCGTGCTTCTTAGCCGGCCGCTTCCGACGCTCGGTCTTCTCGGGCGGGTTCTTGATCCGACGACGCAGGCTCTCTAGGTCATCCGCCAATGGAATGCGGAATGCCCAGGTCTGTCCGTTGCGCGGATGCTGGAACGTGAGCCGTGCTGCATGAAGCGCCAGCCGAGGGGCGAGTCGGGCCACGCCCTTGCCGCCGTACAGGTTGTCCCCGAGCACCGGGTACCGAATCTCTGACAAGTGAATGCGCACCTGATGCGTACGACCTGTCTCGAGGGACGCCGCCACTAGCGACGCACCTGGAAGCCTCTCTAGACACTCGAACTGTGTGGAGGCGGCCTTGGCACCCGGTCCCTCGCCAGAACCGCGCTTGCCATCGCCGCGGTCGCGTACCAGATGATTGCGCACCTCAAACGGGTCACGGGGCATCTGACGCTGGACCAACGCCAGGTAGCCTCGCTCGATATTGTGTTCGAACAGCTGGTCTTTGAGACCCTTCTGAGTCACTTCGTTGAGTGCGACCATCATCAGTCCGCTAGTCGGTTCATCCAAGCGGTGAACTGGGTAGGCGCTGCCACAGATGGCATGGACAGATGCCAAGACATTGCTGACATCGTGGCGACCCGGCGCCGGTACCGCCAACAACCCAGCCGGCTTGTACACAATCGCAATGTCCGCATCTCGGCGCAGAATCATCAGGTCTTGCCCAGGCTGCAGACGCGGTGCATTGACGTCTACCAAGACGTCGAGATGATCAATCTCCCGGCCGCCATCTGTCGTGGGCATGCCGTTTACGCTGACCTTTCCAGTAATCAGGTAGCCACGGGCTTCTCGGTTCGACAGTCCGCGAGCCTTCAACAGTTCAATCAGGCGCATCAGGCCTCCAGACCGCCCGACTAGCGCGGCAGGCGACCGGCGGACACAAGCTAACGCCTACAGCGCGTCCAGTGCGTCCAGCACGTCGGTGCGCCCAAGGCGTTCGGCGTAGGCGCGGGCCTGTTCCAGCACGTCGTCTTGCGGTCGAGCTTGGCGCCACAAGCGAACTGCGGTGGCGCGCTGCTCGGGGGTTCCAGAGACCACGGTGCGCATCACTAAAGACCGCACACGGACCGAGTCGTCGTCCGACAGAGCGGTCAGGTCCGGCAGCTCGCTCGCCAGCATCCAGGTCGCATACACGCTGTCTTCGATGTCGTCCGTGAGGGGCTCAGTACCCGCCGCAACAGCGGCTGCAACCGCCGCTTCACTGACAGTCGGCTCGGCGTACTTCTGAACCACGTAGCTCTCGAAGAAGTGCGGCTGTGTCGCAATGGCAGCGCCCAAGACAATCGCCAAAAACGTTGTCAGACCGAACAACGCAGCCTGCCCCTGGAGCGTTCGCAGAAAGGCGTTCATGCGACCTCCCGCTTCGGCCGGTCAACGACCACCGAGGCCACAAGCGCGCCGAATAGCACTGCAACAAATGCCCCCCATAAGACCAACGAAGCGCTCGCCAAGAGCCACACCGCACCAACCGTCGCGGCGAGCGCGGACACACCGGCAATGACCACGGTGACCGAGCCACTCGTGCCGCCACGTCGCCAAGACCGGCTGGCAATAGGACCTTTAAGCTGGGATGTGACGCAGAGCCGAGCCGCCAGGGCCACGAGTACAGCGGACGTCAGCGAGAAGCTCAATGCGGCAAGGCCGTCCCCCCAAACCCAGGTCAGAACCAGGCCATGCAGCACCAACAGCGGCAGGCAGTAGGACAGATAGACAGCCACTGCTACAGCGTGCCGCGCGTCTCCATCCCAGAATGGCGCGAGTCGGAACGAGGCGATGTGGTCTCGCGAATGGGTCAGGTTGAACAGTAGGCTCGGAATGGCCCCACACAGAACAACCACCGAGCCAATAGGCACAACAGCAGCACCGGTGAGTCCAGCGGTCGGACTGGCGTATTCACCGGCCAAAATACCGATCATCGGCACCGTCACAGCCATGCCCAACGCGGGCCACGTGCGACTGCGAAGCTCACGGTCACGGCCGAACAGCGCCCGGGTGAGGGCGAAGATGGCCCGTCCTCGGCGAGTCACGCCAAAGAAGGCCAGCCACGCCGGCGCGTAGATTGGACGAATGACCTTGGCCGTCACGGCCTGAACCGTCGCAACGCCAGACCACGCACGCTGCATGCCCCACAGCGCCAACCCCGCAAGGACCACGGTGATGGCGCCAGCGACAGCGAGGGGCATAATAGCGCCGTCGCTGACCCACGGGGCCAGGTGCCAGGTCGGTGCATTTAGTACCCAATCCGGCGGGTCGTAGCTCATCATACTGACAGAGCCGGTCCCGTTGCGAATCATGAACTGACCGCCGTAGAACAGAGCCAGAATGCCACCAATCTGTGTCCATGCGAGCGCTTGACGCAGGCCATCGAAGCGCTCGCCGAACCCGCCCAGCACGTACAAGCCAAGCGCCACCGACGCACTGCACACGCACGTCATCACGCTTGCAATGGGGTAGCGAAACACCCAGGTGGCGTCGGTGTCTCGCAGGCCCACACCCATGACCGTGGGAAAGATGGTCACCGCAACTCCCACCAGCGCCACGTACCCGAGCAAGTTTACGAAGCGAGCCAGAGACCATGTCCGCGAGGTGACTGGACGATGCCCAATGACCCGCACATCCTCTGGGTCGTAGGCGGCTTCGTGAAACTCCACCACCACCGCACTGAACACCATCAACGCGGCCACAGAGAGGTTGGCGAAGGCGTAAAACCGCGCATCCACTCGCCCCGCAAGCGCCGCACAGA
Source organism: uncultured Pseudomonadota bacterium (assembly GCA_913061235.1). Classification (GTDB taxonomy): domain Bacteria; phylum Myxococcota_A; class UBA796; order UBA796; genus CAJXTB01. The sequence goes on from CAJXTB010000042.1 coordinate 3,554, forward strand.
GCAGCAAGCTGACGGTCAGCATCTGGCCATAGACCCAGAACAACGGCGGAATCAGCTCGCCCGCTTTGGCCCCCGTCGACAAACCATACAGCTGGCCGCGAAGGTCCATCGTTGCAAAGGTCCGAACCAAAGCGCGAAAGGGGCGCACCTGAACGCCTAGGCGGGTCAGCAGCGCGTTCATGCGTCGAACGCACCCGAGAGTTCGTCGACATCCGCACTATGCGTCAGGGCGTGAAACACGGACTCTAGGGTCTTGTCCGCGCTCTTGGCGACCAGCTCCGAGGTCGGAGCGTCCGCCACAACCTTGCCGGCCGAAAGGATGATGGCGCGGTCACACAAGCGCTCCACCACATCGAGAATGTGCGAGCAGTACAGCACCGCCGCCCCGTTGTCTGCTGCAGAACGAATGACGTCACGCAACACCCGTGCCGCGTCTACGTCCAAGCCATTCAGCGGCTCATCGAGAAGCAAGATGCGTGGCTCATGAAGCAGCGCACAGCAGATAGCCGTGCGTTGACGCTGCCCTTTAGACAAGGTGTCGATGCGCTGGTCGAGAATGGCACCAATGCCAAACTGCTCCACCAACTCCACCATCTTCGCAGCCGCAACCGCGGGATCGAGCTCGTGTAGGTCGCTGGCCAACAGCAGGTGTTCGCGCGGCGAGAGCAGTCCGTACAGTCCTCCACTGTCCGGCACGTAGCCAAGCAACTGACGGGCTTGCAGACCCTCTTGCGGACAGTACCCACCCAGGCGAATGGTGCCCGCGTCCGGACGAAGCGTGCCAACAATGGCGGAGAGTGCGGTGGTCTTACCCGCACCATTGGGTCCGAGTAGGCCGCAGATTTCGCCAGGCGGAACCGTGAAGTGAACGTCGCTTAGCGCCTGGGTCTCACCGTAGCGATGAGACAGCCCGCTGACCTCAATACCGCTCACTTTTTCGTGGAGCGGTCGAAGATGGTGGTGAGAGCAAAGCCACATCCGAGACCACACAGCCCGGAGATGACGAGCTTGGCAATGCGGTGGTCCACCACACCTGTCGTGTCCAAGAGCACGTACACGCCGGCCATACCGAGCATCATTCCCGCGTACCAAGCAAGGTCACGTTGGGTGTATTGGGGGGCCATGAGTGCTCCAGTGGTAGCAGTTGGGCAGACGGTCAACGCCGCTCGCCGTCCTGTTACCCAGCGACGCCCTTAAGGGGCAAGGTTTGCGTGTAAAGCCGAGCGAACAACGTCTAATGTCGACCACTTGACAGCCATGTCAAGGGCGAAGAAGGCAAGGGCTGCCCCCCACCGGATGGCGCGGGCGCGCCGCGTAGACAGCGTTCGCCCCGACCACAAAGACAGCGACAACGACGCCACCTCGTAGGTAAGCAGCACGTAGCAGAAGCCGCGAATGACCGACCACGGGTGCCAGCCAGCGAACAACGCAATGGCGCTACTGTCCGACTGGGCAATGACATTACCCACGTAGAAGTTCATTAAGTCCACTTCGTACATGCCCTGGACCAACACAAGAAGGCCCATGGAGACCAGTGCCATGAAGGTCATTCCCAGCAGCAGATGCAGGTGGGCGGGAACCCAGTTGACCCAATCGTACTCGGGGTCTGCGCCGGTTCGAATCCACTCCAGCTGGGCTGCCAAGTAGCCAGCACCGTCCGGCATACAGGCAGCCGCTGCCACCGGGGACATCGCTGCGAGGCCGATAGCCACTGCATTGTGGGCGGCAAATCCGACCGCAAGTGCGCCGATACCCCAGGCGGGCTTCTGTTCACGGACCGCCGCGATCAGCATCACGAACAGGCCGGTCGCCGACAGGTACTGATGCAGCGACGAGCCCAGGGCGAACCCCAAGAGCAACGGAACAACACCCATCACCGCCGCGAGCACCCACCAAATCCTGGGGCGCATCCACGGCACGGCCAGCCCGGCCATCTGCCAGGCGTAAACGCGAATGGGCGGCATAGTGCCTCGTTACTTACGAGGAATCGGAATGAAGAAGATTCCGGTGGTCGCGTAGAGAATTCCGTTTCCGACCACAAAAATTAAGAAGAAGATGAGCCAGCCCATCATTCCACTTCCGCCTTCTTCACTCATTCGGCACTCCGCATTCCGGCTGTTGTACCGGAAGGCGGAGTTCCACACAAGCAGTCACCGTCGCTATTGAACGGTAAGCGGGATGGTCACCATGGCGTCCGAGTCACCGGGCAGGCTGCTGATGCCGTCGGCCTCGGCCTGTTCGGCCAACCCGGCGACTTTCTGAGCCGCGCCATCGAGCTCCGGCAAGTGCCGCAAGATGACCGTCAGATCTTCGGTTCCAGCATCACCGGTGGTCAACGTGACGTCCAGACCGATCGGCAAGCCACCGTCATCTTGGTCGTTGTAGGTCACGGTGGCGTCTGTTGCGAAGAACACCTGGTGCTCGTCCGCTTCGTCTTCAATTTCTTCGGTGATGTCTTCAGCAGGGTCTTCGAGCTCATTGAGGAACTCAACAGAGACCTGATACTCGGTATTTGCGGTGAGCTCGGGACTGACAATCACCGGTGAACCATCATTCTCTGGGTCTGCCCAAGAGCCTTCGACCAGGCCTTCCGGGCCATCAAAGGTCAGGACAATCGTAGTGATGACTTCTTCGATGTTCTCGTCGCCATCAGTATCTTCCACATTGTCGCAAGCCGAGACGGCCAACAGTAGGGCCAAAGGTACAAATCGCATAATGCTCCTAAAAGTGCATGTGAAGGCTAGCGCGCACGAGTGCGTCACGGCCGGGTTCATCCGCGTAATAGCGGAGTAAGCTGGTATAATTTCGGTACTTGACGTTCCCGAGATTCTGAATCTCGGCTGAGACGCGGGCAATGTGCGTGCCGAGCCGAAGCTGGGTTCCAGCCCGCAGGCCAAGCAGGACATACCCATCCGGTGCCGGAGAAAAGTCGCCAAGCGGAACGCGGTTCTGCTCGCGGACGGCGTCCACGTCGAACGCCACATAGGGCGATTCTACGGCCCCTCGGTCGGGCCCTTGGGCCGTCAACGAGGCGCCGGCACGGTCGGGTGGAACGAACGCCAGCGGCTGGCCAGCGGTGTCCTGCCCACGCACCATCGAGCCACGCAAGTCCAAGGAAACGAGGCGGTCTGGCGCGATTGTGACATGCCCATCCACGCCGTACCACACGGCATTGACGGCACCGAAGGTGAAGCGTGGGAAGGTACCGGTGCTCAGAACATCGAACTGGGGTTGCCCATTCGCACCGACGGCGGGGGCAAACTGGATGTAGTCGTTCACGTAGCTGGCAAACGGTGCAATCTCCCCGTGGAGGTCTGCGGTGTGCAGGTGGACGACGCCGCCGGCCGTGTAGGTGGTCTCCACACCCAATGACGGATCTCCCAGAGCGAACGCCGGGAATGTAGGTGCGGTTCCGCCCAAGAACTGCTCGTCAATACTCGGAACACGCGCCCCAGAGGACAGGTCCACCTTCACACCGACCACATCATCTTCGGTGCCCCACAAGCCGCCGAGCGTAACGACCCCCGCTGTCCAGTCGCCAGCACACCGAGCGCCGCTATCACCGCGTTCGCAGGTACTTGTCGCGTCACGTCTGTCGAGCCCGTCAATAGCAGATTCGGTCAAGAATGCCGTGCGAGAGGTTCGGTCCAGTCGCGCGCCCAACTCAACCGCTGCACGCCGTCGCCACAACCGCTCCCACGCATACACGCCGCCGTTCAACGACCGGTAGTTGGGCACCAGAGGCACGCCCCTGTACAGGTTCTCCTGTAGCTGTCCGGTGACACCGACCGCTCCTTCCAATGTGGCATCCAAGCCAACGGCCATGGGCGAGTGATGGAGAGAGGCGTCGACAGCAGTGGTTCGGAGCGTAAAGTCGTACTGTGGCCCCGACGCCGCCTGCCGCGTGATGTCCTCTTCCGTGCGGTGATTGTGCTGGTAGCTTGCGGTGACATCGAAATGACCGAGCTGGGCGACGTCTACACCCACACGCCCGATGATTCGGTCATGGGTGACACTCTGCCGGGGCCTGTCGATGTCTCGGCCTGCCGTGTAGACAACGGTCGGCTCGGCCGTCAGCTGGTCGCGAAAATCGGCCGGATTCTCGGCGCGGACCCCGTAGAACACGCCATTCTCTGCCGTGAATCGATCCCACGACAGCCGGGCGTGCACCGTGTCTGACATGTAGCCAATAGCCGCACCCAGGTTCAGTTCGCGGGCCGCGGTGTTGCCGAGAACACGATCTGGAGAGCTCTGATCCCCAGCAGACGTCGCATTTGCAGAGAGTCGAACGGCAAGACCGGGCACCTTCGCACTCATGGCATCCACCCGACCGGCAAGCGAGCCACGCAGGCCGTTGGCGGCCGCCACAGTGTGCACAGACGCATCCACACCCGGCGTCTCACGCATGGGCAGTGGGTCCGCCAAGATGACGCCACCTACAGCATCTGCGCCATATCGAACGCCAGCCGCACCACGTATGACTGTGATCTCGTCCGCCCCGAAGGCGTCCACCTCTGGCGCGTGGTCAATGCCCCACTTCTGACCTTCATGTCGAACGCGGTCCACCAACACCAACAATCGACGCCCAAACTGGCCGCGAATCACAGGCTTGCTGGTCGAAGAGGCGCCGCCAATGACCGTGACACCGGGGATATCTTCAATGGTTCCCGCAAGGTCCGAACCACGCTTGTCGTCCAGTTCCTGCTCGGTCAACGTCACGCTGGCCCGGGTATCCTGGAGGCCCAAGGGCATTTCTTCTGTGACGACAATCTCGTGGTCTTCATGCGTAAACAGCTGAACCACGGCATCTTCAGCGGCATCGACCGCAGTCGCACCCGCGTGAAAAGAAGGGTGCGAGACAGCGACTCGCACAAAACCGGAACACTGGCCCGGCGCCTCAAAGTGCCCCTCATTGTCCGACACCACAGAGATCAAGCGCCCCGGTGGCCCCACAACGACTGTAGCGCCAGCGACCGGGGCACCGGAGTCTCCGTCCACCACCACGCCACGCACCACCAAGTCGCACGAAGCGGCGGCATTGGACATCAACGCGAGTAGTAGCAGAGCAGCAGACATGGGAGCACGCTATCGCCTATCTGTTCCAGTTGCAACAATGATGCATTTGCAACCGGAACACAACAGCGCTAAGATGCGGCATGCTCTCGGATTCCGACCTGCGCGACCTACTGCGCACCCACGACCTTCGCGCCACGCAGTCGCGTCTGGCCGTGCTGCGTATCCTTCACGGTCAGCCATCTCCATCGAGCCACCCAGACGTGACAGAAGCGCTGGCCAGCAATGGATGGGACCGATCCACTCTGTATCGCAACCTCACCGACATGGCGGCGGCAGGCATCTTGCGACGGGTCGATCTCGGCGACCGGGTGTGGCGCTATGAGCTTGCCAATGCCAGCACCCAGCACAGCGGAAATGACCATCCACACTTCTTGTGCACCGCCTGCGGCGATGTCTCGTGTCTGGAAAAGGTCGACGTGACCATCGGCGGCTCAGTGCCCGCTGCCGTCAACCTAGGGCATGTCGCGATTCAACTCCGAGGGTTGTGCGACGCCTGCACCGAAGCCTAACGTAGCGCCGTGTACCGCCTACTCCCCACCGCAGCCCTGACGCCGTCGACAACCCCACCCGTTGGGGCGTCCGACTCGCAGGTCATCCGCTTTGCTCAGACCCTCAATGGGTATGACGACTGCGGCGGCTACGACGGCCTGTCTGCCGCCTTGGACGCAATGCCGGGCCTGCATGCCTGTACCCTTCATCAGCTTCGTCTCAAGCTCTTCATGGCTCAGCGCCAACACTACTTTCAGGGGGGTTCCTGGGGCCCTGAAGACCCGCTGATGGAGAGCATGCGGGAGCTCTGCGGCATCATCCGCACGCGTGTCCTCGACCAACAGAGCGCGCTGTTGTGGTGGACAGGAGACATCACAAAGCTCGATGTCGACGCTATCGTCAACGCCGCAAACCCAACGCTTCTTGGCGGTGGAGGGGTCGATGGCGCGATTCACCGAGCTGCAGGTCCCAAGCTGCTACAAGCCTGTACAGACCTGCCACTCGTGTCGGCAGGAGTGCGCTGTCCCACCGGAGACGCTCGGTTGACCGCAGCGTTCGACCTCCCTGCGACCCACGTCCTCCACACCGTTGGCCCCCGATGGACGGGCGGCGAAAGTGGCGAACCCACCCTGCTCGCAAACGCCTACACCGCCTGCATGACAATCGCGCTTGAGCGACGGTTTCAGAGCATCGCCTTCCCCGCTATCTCCACCGGCGTGTACGGATTTCCGAAGGAGCGCGCCGAGAATATCGCGACCGAGGTTGTCCATCGAATGCTAGGCAAGTCGTCACAGACCCTGCGAGTCATCTTCGTCCGCTTCGAGGCGTAGAGAGCGGCTCTTGCTAGCTACGCAAGCGCTGAAGTCTCAGCGCAAGCGGCGGGGTCAGAGCGACCGTGGCGCCTACTCGAATCGGGTAGGACAACACGAACGCGCCGTAGGCCGCAGCGGCGGTCTGCCAGCAGGACGACTCCACGCCCGACGTGGACAACGCGAGGGCTGCGGACAGGTAGAACCCGCCGAAGCCCACCACCCAAGTGGTCAACCACACAGCAACCGCCGTGATTCCGTAGGTCTTGAACAAGGTGGTGATGGCGGACTTTGCGCGTTTGAACATGCCGAGACCCTAGTCCCTCATCTGGGCGACTGTCCCGTCATGAAGGGTCACAGCTGCAGTGCTTACGCTTGCTTACAAAGGCACAACGAACCGACCACAGGCAACACGCACTGGCCGTTCTATGTTCCTTTGTAGTGAGGGCCAACACCCCGCATTGGAGGCTTGCATGTCACTCGTTCATCGCCGCACCGTTCACGCAGTGGTCTGGCCGCGTCCAGAGCCCGCGACGCGACCGCAAGCCCCGTTGCCCCGCATTCTTATCGTCGACGATAACAGCGAGTTGGCAAGACGAGACGCCGACTTTCTGCAAGACGCCCACTTCAGCACAGACGTTCTGGAAGGGGTCGCGGACGTGCCCAGACGCGTCATCACCAACCCCCCAGACGCCATCGTTCTGTCCGCAGACCTACCGCCAGGACAGGCCATCCACCTGTGTCAGCGCATTCGAGACGACTTCTCGGGGCCCATCCTCATTGTGACCCAGTACCCGCAGGCCGCCGTTGAGGTCGCCGCCTTCGAGGCAGGTGCTGACGACTACGTTCATCGTCCCAGAGACAACATGCGTCTGGCACTGCGCCTTCGCGCCGCGTGTCGGCGAAACCGGTTCGCGCCGACCATCGACGGCTACGTGGACGCCGAGCTTGAGGTCAACCCTACCCGCCGTCACCTTCGCGTTCATGGTGTGCCCGTGCAGGTCACGTCTGCTGAGTTCGACGTGCTGCACATGCTGGCCCAACACATCGGCCGTCCCATGCCGCGCGACGTGTACTACCGAGCAACAACCGGCGCTCCGTACAACGGCACGGACCGAACGCTCGACATCCATCTAAGTCACCTACGCACCAAGCTCATCCGAGCAGGCCTCAATCGCCTACGACTCTCCACAGTGCGCGGCGTTGGCTACCAACTCAATACGCCGTAAACGCTCCACAAATAGGGCGTGTCAGTGCCCACTCACCGGATTGACAACAGAGCTTCGATCGGGCACCCGAGCGGGTTGAGCGCCCACAAAATCGCCAGCACCGGACAGACGTAGCCATCATGAATCGGGCAATGCTACCGTGTTTGCATGGCTACACTGCAAGATAAGAATGGGGACACGTCGAGCGTGTTCTGTCGTCACCTCGTCGGTCGCTCAAGACGCGCCCAGCTTCGTCTCGACAGCTCTGACATCTCAGCCGAGCATGCGATTGTTGCGTGGACAGGCCAGTATTGGGTGGTGCGTGACCTGGGAAGCCGCAATGGAACCCGCGTCAACGCGCGTACCGGTACCGGCAGGAACCGACCGAAGACTTTCTCGCGGGGATATTCTCGACTTTGGGGCAGGTACACACACCGCCACTTTGACATCGGATGAAGCGCCGTCAACGTCCGCCACATCTGGCGAGACGGTTGTGGTGGGTGACGGGGACTTGCTTGCCGTTCCGTCCGTTGACGACCCCATCGCTCTGATCGAACGCGACACCGATGGCCGATGGGTATTGACCTACGGCTTGCTGCACACGCATGTCGTAGACGGTCAGACCATCGGTCTCGAAGAACATGACTGGAAGCTCTCGCTCCCTGAGACCCTGCCCCAGACCGCTACCTTGAGCGCCGTCCAACACACCGTTGGCGACCTGGCGCTGCACTTCAACGTCAGCGCCGATGAAGAGTATGTGCAAGTCCAGGTGAAGACGCCGACCGAGACGGTGATGCTGCCCGCACGCGCCCACCACTACACCCTACTGGTGTTGGCCCGGGCATGGATGAACGACAGCGACACCGCCGCTGCAGAACGAGGCTGGCTGTACAAAGCGGACCTCGAACGTATGCTTCGCCTCAGCGGCAACCACATCAATCTGGGCATCCACCGCATTCGCAAAGAGCTCGCCGGACTCGGTATCGCAGACCCCGAAGCGATTGTCGAGCGCCGCCTATCTACCCGGCAGATTCGTGTTGGGACGTCTCAAATCAGTGAGTCCCCACTCTAAATGGCCGACGACCTCATCGGTGATTTTGCCGCACGTCATGGCCTGAGCCCAGACATTGAGCGGGATTTGAGGCGCTTGTTCGGCTTCTCCCCTACCCGGCCCGAAGGTGCGACCCTCGACACCCTCCCTGTCTTGGACGACGGACCCCTACCCGAGGACATCTCCGCCCCTCCCACATCCGTCACCGAGCGCTACGACGACATCATGGAGCTCGGTGCTGGCGGAGTTGGTGAGGTCCGAAGAGTGTATGACCGCCACCTACGCCGCAACGTAGCCATGAAGACGCTGGCCACTAGCGACCCACGTGCCACCAGCCGGTTCTTTGCTGAGGCCCGCGTTGGAGCGCGTCTTCAGCACCCGAACCTACTTCCAATCTACGACATGGGCGTTCACGAAAGCGGTCAGCCATGGTTCACCATGCGCGAGGCCAGAGGCCAGACCTTCACTGCCGCCATTGCCGATGTTCACGCGGCTTCCGCAACGGCGTGGGGGGTCGGCACCCACGGATTCACACTTCGCCGCCTGGTGGGTGGGTTCGCAGCCATGTGCCGCGCCATGGCCTACGCGCACGACAAACACGTGATTCACCGGGACCTCAAGCCTGAAAACGTCATGGTCAGCGCGGACGGAGAGCTCGTCATTCTGGACTGGGGCCTAGCCTTCTTCCTGTCGGATACTGCTCCCACTGCAGCACTGGCCGGCACCCCGGCCTACATGCCGCCAGAGCTGGCAAAGGCCACCCGATTCGTGGCGTCCAAGACGACATATACGCACTCGGTGCCATCTTGTACACCCTGCTGATGGGACGCCCTCCATACAGTGGTTCGAGTGCCCAGCATGTGCTCGGACGCGTGGTTGCCGGGCCTCCCACTCCGCTCAACACCTCGCTTCGAGCTCCGGCTCCTCCCGAGCTGGTTCGCGTCTGTGAGACCGCTATGGCGCGCGTGGCCGACCAGCGATTCGACTCTGCTGACCTGCTCGCAGATGCCGTGGACCAGTGGCTAGACGACACCTTCAAGCGCGAGCAAGCCCTCCGTCTGACCGAACAAGCCCTCATGGACGTGCACCGCGTTCAAGGCCTTCAGGAACAAGCTGCGGACAAAGAAGCAGACGGAAATGCACTGCTCGCAACGGTGAAGTCTTGGCAACCTGAAGACGACAAGGTCGCTGGATGGGCACTCATTGATGCCGCCCGAGCCACGGCGGCACGCGCCAAAGCGGCGGACATCGACATTGACCAACGCCTCTTCGCTGCCCTGCGCATGGCTCCCGACCTGCCACAAGCACACGCCGCCCTGCTGCACCGGTCCCACCAGAGGCACAGACAGGCTGAGCAGGACGGAGACCTCGCAGATGCCGCGATTCACGAAGGCGCCATGCGTCGTCATCTACAGGCGCTCCCCACCCAAGACCCGCGGCGAATCGCCAGCGAGGCCTATCTGCGTGGTGACGGCACACTCAGTCTGACCACGTCACCCCCGGGTGCAAGCGTGAGGCTGTACCGGTACACCAAGCACCACCGGCGCCTCGTAGAGACCTTCGAGCGCGACCTGGGGACCACACCGATTGTGGGAGAAGCCCTGCCAATGGGCTCGTACCTGTGCGTCCTGTCACACCCCGACCATGACGATGTTCGCTACCCCGTCCACATTCAGCGCCAAGAGGACTGGTCCACGACCGCCCCCGGTGACGTCACCCCAGCACAGGTCATGAGTCCCGACGACGTCTACATTCCTGCCGGTTGGTTTGCCTCCGGCGGCGACCCCGACACCTTCGGTAGCCACCCCGCTCGACGCTTGTGGTGCGACGGCCTCGTCATCCAGCGCTTTCAAGTCACCAACCACGAGTTCATCGCCTTCCTCGATGACTTGGTTGCCCAGGGCCGTGCAGACGAAGCGATGACCCACGTTCCCCGTGAACGGTCATCGAGCGAAGAGACACTGGGCGCTGTGCTGTATGGGCGAACCGCAGACGGCGGCTTCTGCCTACAGGTCGACGCCGACGGCGACATCTGGGAGCCCGACTGGCCGGTGTTTCACCTCGACTGGCACAGTGCGCGTGCATACCTCACCTGGCTTGCCGAAAAGACAGGAAAACCCTGGCGTCTTCCGGGTGAACTAGAGTGGGAGAAAGCAGCCCGCGGCGTGGACGGTCGGCTCTTCCCATGGGGAGATGCGTTCGACCCATCCTGGTGCTGCATGCACGACAGCCACCAAGGTCGCCAGCTCGCGACCACCGTCGACTCCTACCCAACAGACGCCAGCGTGTACGGCGTTCGGGGAGTCGCTGGGGGGGTGCGTGACTGGTGTGCCGACTACGAAGGTGTGGTCGATGAGCAGCGTGTGTGCGTTCCCAAGGACGAAGACGCCGTCACCGGAAATCGGCGCGTGCGCGGCGGTTCCTGGTACGGGCCGGCACGCAACTGCCGACTGGCCAACCGCGACCGCAACCTCACCGGCTATCGGGTGCCATTGAACGGCTTTCGCGGTGTGTACCGGCCAGACGAGCGCTAGTCTTCTGTCTGACTGGTTTTAGGCCTGTCTACAACGGCGCCAGTCGCCAGCTCTAGTACCGTCCTCTCCTGACGCAGCATGGGAATCAGGTTGACAAATAGCGCCAAGGTGATGGGTAGGAACAGGTACATACTCAGCGGTTCATAGACCCAGGCAGACGGCAAAAACACGTTCGTTGCCGTAGAGTGCGTGTTCTGCCCACCCACAAAAAGCACCGCACCGTACACACCAAACCCCGTGACAACCAGGCTCCCCAAGGCCACCATCTGGGACACCCGGTTCTCACCCGAAAACCGCAGTCCCACCATGAAGCCGCCGAGCGTTGTCGCTTTCAGCACAGGAATCCCTTGGGCGAACAACGTAATGACAATGGCGATAAAGAGGCGGCCAGACACCGAATCCGACAGGCGAAAATCACCGCTATAGGTGTACATGGGCTCAGCAAAGCCCAACGCAATGAGAGCGTCGGAGACAGCCCGCGCCCAGACAAACGTCACAAACACCGAGTCGAGTGCCCCTGCAGCCACACGACGGCCCATGGACACGGTGGGTGCCAATAAAACCGGACGTTCCGCCTCATGCTCTGGCGCCTCAAATGGCGAACTGTGGGCCAACTCAACGTGAGTCTGCCCTGTATTGCCGCGGCTATTGTCATCTCCACTCATGCGGCTGTCATCTCCTCGCCATGGACGAACCTGCCCGCCGGACTATGTGCGCCAACTTCGGGAGTCTGCACATGGTCACTATCACCAACCTCGGCATGGGCTACGGCGGCCAGATGCTCTTCGCTGACGCCTGTGAGCAGTTTCATCCTGGCAATCGCTACGGCATTGTCGGCGCGAACGGTGCTGGTAAGTCCACGCTCCTGCGCCTCATCACCCGAGAAGAGATTCCGACCGAGGGCGATGTCATCATCCCCAAGAAGGTCCGGATTGGTAGCCTAGAGCAGGACCACTTCCAGTACGAAGACATCGCTATTCGCGACGTTGTGATGATGGGCAACCAAGAAGTCTGGGACGCCATGGCCGAGAAAGACGCCATGCTCGAAGGCCCCGAAGACGCGTTTGACGTGGACCGCTACGGCGAGCTGGAAGACACCATCCTTCGCCTAGATGGCTACTCTTTGGAGAGCACAGCGGCGGACATTCTGGAAGGCATGCAGATTCCAACGGAACGGCACCTGGACCCACTGTCCTCGCTGTCGGGTGGTTTCAAGCTGCGCGTGCTGCTCGCTCGCGTGTTGGCCGGCCAGCCTGACCTACTGCTTCTCGATGAGCCCAATAACCACTTGGATATCGTGTCTCTTCGCTGGCTTGAGAAGTTCCTCGTCGAGTTCAAAGGCTGCGCCATCGTCGTCAGCCATGACCACCGCTTCCTCGACAACATCTGCACCCACATCGTAGACGTCGACTACCAGCGCGTCACCATCTACAAGGGCAACTACCAAGCGTTCTTGGACGGTAAAGCTGACATCCGGGACCGGCTCGAGCGCGAGATTAACAAGCGCCAAAAGGAAATTGCCGAGCACAAAGCGTTCATCCAACGCTTCAAGGCCAAAGCCAGCAAGGCCCGCCAGGCCAACTCCCGTCAGAAGCGCATGGAAAAAATCTCCATCGAGGAGTTGCCCACAAGCTCGCGCCAGCACCCAACCTTCAAGTTCCCGCAGCAACGTGCAAGCGGTCGCACCGTTCTCACCGCCAAGGACATTGGCAAGTCCTACGAAGACAAGAAGGTACTTGAAAACGTAGGGCTGACCGTAAATCGCGGCGACCGCGTGGCTATCCTAGGACCGAACGGCATTGGCAAGTCCACCCTGCTCAAGGTTCTCATGGAGAAGGTCGAGCCTGACGAAGGCGAGTTCGAGTGGGGCTACGAGACCCATGTTGGCTACTTTGCCCAGGACCACCATGACGTCATGGCCGGCGACCACACCGTCACAAGCTGGCTGTGGGACAAAGCACCCGGTGACCCCCAAGGCGCCATCTACGGGCGCCTCGCGCAAGTTCTGTTCAGCCGAGACGACGCTGACAAGCGCATAGACAACCTGTCCGGTGGCGAAGCTGCGCGCTTGGCACTGGCCGGTATCGCTGCCAAAGAGCCCAACGTCTTGGTGCTCGACGAGCCCACCAACCACTTGGACCTCGAAGGCATCGAGTCGCTCGCCGGCTCACTCAAGAAGTTTGAAGGCACACTGGTCTTCGTCAGCCATGACCGCTGGTTCGTTGGCCAAGTCGCCAACCGAATCATCGAGATTACTCCAGAGGGTATGAACGACTTCAAGGGTACTTTCGCTGAGTACTTGCAGTACTGCGGAACGGACCACTTGGACGTCGCAGCGGTGATGGAAGCGAGCAAAGAGGTCAAGCGCAAGGGGCAGTGAGGCCTAGGTCCCGCCGGAATCAGCCCGGCGCAACCCCACACAGACCCAACAGACCCGAAGTATCGGTAGACGCCCCAGTAGCGTGGGTTTACGCCATGTACCGGAGGTGCCATGTCCCACGTTGATGTCGAGCGCATGTTGGGAGACGCCAACACGCAAGCAGCGGCGGGAAGCGCGTCAGCAAAGAGTGCGAGCGCAGATCCTCTGGTTGACCCGCTGGCAGGCAACGCCCTCAAAGACGCACTGGGAGATTCAACGCCACAAGTGCCCACCGCGCTGTCCAAAAAGCAACGCCGAGGCTTCGTGGCCATCGCGAAAGCCTCGACGCACGTCCCGCCAACCGACAAGAAAAGCCGTCTCACCGTCTCAGATGCCCTGCGAAATGCATCCGACGAGGACCTACTGCAACTACAAAAAGACCTAAAGCAGCAGGGCGTGTCTTTGCGAAAGGTGCTGAAGTCTTGGTCAAAGGCAAAGGCCCCGCGACAAGAACGGGCCCTGTACTACAGCAGCCTTGACCGACTTCTCAACGCACGCTCGGCCCAGGCCGACAATGAGCCGAAAGAGAGCCTGGACCAGTTGCGGAAAGCCCAGCAAGAAGCGTCTCCGGACGTGGACAGGCTGCTGACACCCGGTGAGCGCGTGGCGTACCGGCTGAACCTCATCAAGAGACTCCAGCTCTGGCAAGACGCCGAGACAGACGAGGCCAAGGCTCTCGAGGTTCGACTGAAGAAGTTCGCGCTGGTTGACGAAACGAAAAAGATGATGGACGAGCTCCACAAATAGCGAACGACGATGCCTGGCCCGTGGATGCACGACGCCGGTGACGGAAGACTTCGGCGCTCGTGTTCGGCTCTAAGGGTTGCCATCTGACCACGGTTTACCTGGATACTTCTCGGAAGTCGCAGCGCTATTGGGCGTGTCAGAGCGTACGATTGCTCCTCACCGTACAGAGCCAACGCTGTAGAACAAGACATGTTGCCAAGGCAGGCCATCAAACTGCCCAGTTCGCGTAAACCCGTTGGCCAGATACTCCCGGTCGGCCTGTTCAATCGTCATCTTGTGCAGCGGCCGCATAGGCACGGCATCATCCTCAGCGCGGTACTCCACCAGCGCTACACGACCGGTGGGTGTGAGCGACTCTCGAATGCCTCGAAGCATGGCTTCGGGGTCGGAAAACTCATGGTAGACGTCCACCAATAGGACCACATCGCAGGTGTGCGCAGGCAGTGCCGCGTCTGTCTCGGTCGACAAGACAGGGGTGACATTTCCAACGCTCGCATCGCTTGCTCGTTGCTCTAATAGAGTCAGCATCTCTGGCTGAATATCCGTGGCGATGACCCGGCCAGTATCACCGACCAACATGGCCATCGGCAGACTGTGATAGCCGTTTCCCGCGCCGATATCGCAGGCGACTTGGCCCTCCTGCAGTCCCAAGTTCGCCAAGAGTAGGGCCGGGTTTTCTTCCGTCACTCGCTCGGGACGAATGAGCCACGGTGCGCCTCGGTAGCTCATGGTCTGGGCGATGGTTCGGCCCATGTATTCTTGGGCGTTGGCAGGCGTGGAGCAGGCGAAGAGCAGGGCGAGGACTGTAAACATGGCCACACGATATGGCGAGCGCCGCCCGTTGCCTGACTGAGAGCGTCGAGAATGGTCACGGCATGGTGGGGCGAGAGACCGGCTGTCTGACGGGTCCTGACATTCGCCCCGCAATAAGGCTACGCTGCACCCTCAACTCGGGTGATGCACATGACAAAACCAGCGAGCCTCTCTGTGGCCTGGCTGTTCCTGCTCGTTGGGTGCGGATTGACCACGCAGGACCCGCCCGGAGAAACGCCGGAAGAGACGCCTACGATGGAAGGCACTGAGCGTGTGGCAACCCTCGCGCGCGAGAACTGCGACGGGTCGGTCGAACGATTCGCCTGGTGCGAAGGGGAGGCTACGTACTTGTGCTACTGCCGAACGCCCGACGACTGCACAGTCAGCAACCAGAGCTGCCCCGGCGTCAGTGGGTCCCCGCTTAACGACGACACCGGACTGTGGTGCTGCACCGAATGCGAGGGCATCGTTGATGGCGTCGTTGAGTATGAAATCTGTAGCTAAGAAGCGACAGAGCGGCGCAGGACGCACAGCGAGGCTACGACAATCCGATGTCACACACCCTTCCCGAAAACATGCAGCGATACCTGACCACCAAGTCGTTCACGGAGGCGACGGTGCCGAAGCAGCTGCTCGCAAACCACAGCATCAAAGCCGGCTCCTGGGGCCAAGTGGTGGTGGAGAGTGGCGAGGTCGACTTGGTCTTCGCCACACACACACACCACGTCACGCCAGACTCTCCCGGAGCGATTCCACCGGTCGAGTCGCACCACCTGGAGCTACGCGGACCCGTGCAGTTCTATGTGACGTTCTACCGTCCTAAGTAGCGGTCCATGTCTGTCGTTTCCCCGCAGACACGACCTCACACATTCGGACCGTCGCCCAACACATTCGGCGTTACCCCTCCGCATGACAGCACGACCTCGAGTCCTCATTATTGGCGGTGGCTTCGCTGGTATCTCAGCGGCAAAGGCCCTCAAGCGCGCACCGGTCGACGTCACGGTGGTGGACCGTCGCAATCATCACCTCTTTCAGCCGCTCTTGTACCAAGTCGCCACTGCCGCTCTGGCTCCCGCTGACATCGCAGAGCCAATCCGCACGGTCTTACGAAAACAGGCCAATGCAAAGGTCGTCCTTGGGTCGGTACAGTCTGTCGACGCCGGCCACAAGCGAATCCAAGTCAATGACGCATGGCTGGACTTTGACTGGCTCATCATCGCTGCCGGCGTCCGACACTCCTACTTCGGCCATCCAGAGTGGGAGGAGCACGCGCCAGGCCTAAAGACGATTGGCGATGCTCTTGAGATTCGACGTCGCATTCTCATGGCCTTTGAAAAAGCCGAATGGTGCGAAGACGCCGACGAGCGCCAACGCCTGATGACCTTCGTGGTGGTCGGTGGAGGAGCGACCGGAGTGGAGGTAGCGGGCGCAATCGCGGACATTGCCAGGTTGACCCTTGCAAAAGACTTCCGAAACATCGACACGACCAAGGCGCGTGTTGTGCTGGTTGAAGGCGGTTCCCAGGTGCTCGGCGTGTACCCAGCACCTCTACCGGAACGGGCAAATACGCAACTGTCGAGCTTGGGCGTCGAGATTCAACTGAACACATCTGTCACCGGAGTGGACGAGCAAGGCGTACAGCTCGGTGAAGACAAGCGCATTGAGTCTGCCACCGTGGTGTGGGCCGCCGGAGTGCAAGGCAGTTCTGTGGGTGCGGATGCTGGATTTGAACGGCACCGCAACGGGCGAATTCCGGTGAACGCGGACCTGTCCGTACCAGGCCACGACCACATCTTCGTGGCCGGGGACCAGGCTGTTGTCATGGGGGCGGATGGGACCCCGGTACCCGGCGTCGCTCCCGCTGCAATGCAGATGGGCAAACACGTTGCAGCAATGATTATTGGCAGCCTAAAGGGGAAGAAACGCACGCCGTTCCGCTACACAGACCGCGGTCAGATGGCCACGATTGGTCGGGCCCGCGCCATTGCCGCCACAGGACCGCTCAAGCTCTCAGGCTTCGTCGCCTGGCTCGCATGGGTGTTTATCCACGTCTTGTTTCTCATCACCTTCCGCAATCGAGTGGTCGTCATGCTGAAGTGGGCGTGGTCATGGGTGTTGTTCGACAGCAGCAGTCGACTTGTGTGGGAGACCGAACCCTCCGCACACGAAGGCGAACAACCGTCTAGTTAGCGCCAGTCCCTTAGCGACGGCGCAGCCTGATCACTCCCAACAACCCTAGCAAAATGACCCACGGCGGGTTGTTTGAGGGTGACGTGCTGCACTCACAACCGCCGCTCCCCATGATGGCGCTGGTCGACAAATAGCCGTCGCAGTTGGCGTCCACGCTGCTGTTTGGGGTCTCGGGAGCACCTGGGTAGATCTCAGGATTCGCGTCGTTGCAGTCACGCCCACCCTTGTCCACGTCAATAAAGCCATCGTTGTCGACGTCGAGGTCGGTGCCTTGTTCGGAATCGGGGTCCGTATCGGAATCGGGGTCCGTATCGACGTCGGTGTCTAGCTCTGTATCGACGTCGGAATCCGAGTCCGTATCGACGTCGGAGTCCGTATCGACGTCGGAGTCCGTATCGACGTCGGAGTCCGTATCGACGTCGG
>CAJXTB010000043.1 GCA_913061235.1 uncultured Pseudomonadota bacterium
TCATGCCTAGTCTCGTGGGCTCGGAGATGTGTATAAGAGACAGGTCTGGCACTGTTTGTGGAGAGGCACGCTCTACCTGGTTTGGACAGCACGATTGGTCAACGACAGGTTGACCGTCTCCGTCCCAAATCAAGTGCTCTCATGTGCAGTCATGTGCAGTCGCACGAACGTACCGGCGTTGAACCGTGAACGGGCTTCACATCATGCGGGTACAAGGTGCGTCCAGATGCGCAGTCCGAGTGAGTTGGGCCGTAGTTGGTGAGCAGTCTGGATGCCCCCAAACTAAGAGCGGACAACCGTGTCCTAACCACACCGAACGCATGCTCCTGCTGTGCCAGCAGTTGCCTTGACCACCCGGTATTTGGCTTTTCACCGTTTCGCGTTCACGACGAATCATCAAAGGACCAAGGCCAGATAACGATACGCTGGAGGCGGCGTAGAGAGCTAGGAGCCAGGTGCCCCTTGGACTTCTGTCCGGGGGCATTGTAGTCATGATGCTATCGACGTCGAATCCGCCGTCTTACGTGCATCGCGCCCCAGCGTAAAGGGCCCAGCGGCAGGGCCATCCAAGACTCCCCAGACCTATCGCACCATGTCCATTCACTTCAGCACCACCGCACTGGTTTGGCGACCCTCGATGGCGTTCGCTGGAATGGCCATTGGGTCGCTCGCTGTCGCCATCGCGTACAAGGGCATCGCGTCTCTCCAGCTCACCAACGTCGGCACAATCGCTGCCGTTTGGGTGAGCACAGCAACCGCTGTCGGCCTGCCATTTTCTTACTTCTTAGTTAATTTTCGCCAAGAGGCGACTGTAGAGGTCCACCCTAATGGTGTGCGTCTAAACGGGAAGGTCTGGGGAGAACCTGGAATCCGCACGTGGACATGGCCACAGACAACCATCGAACCACGCGACAACGCCCACAGCGATGACGGCGGCAGCTCGGGCCCTCGACTGATCCTGCGCCATGTCCAATGGGGCCGAATTGTGGTCGCTCCTTGTGATCCCAGCACATTCGACCCCCTCGTTCTTGCGATTCGACGAGCCGGGGGGCACATCTAGCCACCGGACAACGCGGTCGAACTTGGCCACATCGAGCTGTCCTTGAGTGAGCTTCACGAGATGGCGCCACGCGGACGCGAGGCTCAAATTGAAGGCTTCAATAGCGGCGAACCGTCGCCTTGTGGGATGTGGGACTCGGAGGATTGTGAGCCAGCTCGCTCATAAGGCACCTCCATTGGGCAAAAGGACGGTGACCCACCACACCTGATGGGCGTGGGTCTCCACCGCGATAGAGGCTGTCTTGCCGTCCGGAAGGGTGTAGATGATCGAGACATCGCCATTACCGCTCTCAGTGCGAGTGGCCTCCACCCAGCCCTCTGCGGCCAGTGCTTCGCTCCACTGGGCGACCAACCACTCCTTCGACACGCCATCCGCGAGCGAGTAGCTGACGGCCATGGAGTTTGGCGTTTGCCGCTCGATCTGACCGCCGTACCAGGGCAGGTTCATGTCCTGAAACGCAGCGGGCACGGCGTGCATGTCGTCATACACGAACTCGCGTGGTTTCTCCGGATTCACGCCACCCCCAAAACAGCCAAGGGACAAGGCAACAACGCAGACGGCGGCGGGGACAGACAAACGGAACATGGGGCATCCAATGAAGCGGAGACGTGAGACGGCCATCCATCGACCGCAGACGCTGGCGTAGTCCACGTGCAGCGCGCTGCCACCGGGACGTGACGAGGGACGCTGTTGCGCGACCGCGACGTGCCACTCAGAGACACTACCGCGTAGTAAGCTTGGCTCATGGAACACATCATCCTGCCTCCGAGGAGAGGGGTCGGTACGGACTCCAGCGGGGCAGCGCCGAGATGCCATCAGTGTAGTTGCCACGTGCAAATGTGTCGCGGAAATCTAGCGGGGGAAGTGGCCAGGATGCTCTGTATTACGATGTTCTGCGGGTGGCTGCAGACTGGAATAGTGTTCGTCTCGCACCGCTTCGGGCTGGCGCGGAAGAGCGCAATAGAATGTGACCATGTTGATTTCGCGCCGATGATCAGTGTTGGCTAGGATAGCATCCACGTTCCCGACAACGGGGTGGCCGGTGGCCGGAACACGTGGTCCACCAACGAAGTGGTCCCTTCCTTGTGGCGCATGACATCACAGACACACCGCTTCCCATTCGTACGAGCGTACAGACTGGGCCGCAAAGACCTAGTATTTAGTAGTCCCGCATGGCATTGAAAAACTGACTCGCAACTACGCGATACGCTGGACCATCCCTCGACCTGAGCTGCGCCTGCTCGCGTTCCACCTTCGGACGTCGAATAGCAACACTTCCCCTTCACCGCTCCCGCACCCAAGATGCTCTGCGCCGCCACTCAGCCCACTCTCTCCGAGTAGTGAAAACACCTGAGGCAAGTGCAGCTCAGGGGATAAGATTCGGTCCTGTACACACAACCGTTTCGGGTCCCAAAGTACAGACTTGGTGGTCCGGACTAGAATCCAGCGCTCCCCAAGACAGGCTTGGCGGAGAACCGTCGGACGGAACCAACAGCACGCTCTCTTTCAGACCAGCAGCAGCATGAATGCGTGCACCGTTGCTGGTCAGCTCAACCACAACGCTATCGGTCTCCCCGTTAGAAAGGGACAATCTAGTCCCGCCAGCATCTGCTTCGAGTGCGGCGCGGCGTTCTTGGTGAGTGGCCTCAACCACCGCGCTGTCGTCCGTCGAACGCAGGGTCACCGCAGAACTCAAGTTCTGCAGTTGAAAGACCTGCGGCCCATTTAAGCGAATAATGCCATTGTCCACAAACACGGGCTGGTGCAGGCGTTCCCAAGTCACGCCACCAACCGCCCCTAGGAGCAGGCACGCAGCACAGCCTAAAGCCCACGACCAAGCAAATTCTCTTGCACTCTTCATGGCGAATCCACAGACGAAAAAAGTGACACACCGGAGTCATCCGCACTTATGACAAACATCCCGTCTTTCTGGTACGAAGCCACGCTCCATGCCTCACGCAAATCCTGATATCCAAGGCTAAAAACCGTCTCTTCGCTGACGCTGCTCAGCCGGAGCCGGGGGCCGGCAAACTGAACGATGTGCAGTGCAGTATCAGCGTGTTTCCACTCCATGCTGTGGACCGAAAGGGTGAAGCCGCCATCCGCTTCAACCCCGTTGGCCATGACCTGCAGGTTGGCCCCAACGGCAAGCCCATAGGCATCTCTTTCCAGTGAGTCGACATCAACCCGCTCAGGTAGCTGACGGTAGACAGCGGCGCTCACCACCACCGTTACGATGGGAATACCTATTCGAATTCCACGGCTCACAAGCACTCCACCATGTGAGAGTCATCATAGTCGATGGCGCAGTGGTGACGTTTCATGCCACCCCCAACCACTGCATGGCTCCTTCCCGGTCCAGCAGGTACGCGGACATCATCTCGCGCACCACGTTGTCTGGCAGGATGTCCTGGAACTTCGACAAGCGATAGCCAGGCAACCCTTCGCTGATGCCTTCCCACAGCGCGTCGTCACTCCACATCTCTACACTGTGCAGCCTGCGCACGGCCTTCTTGAGGTCCACAACACTCACGCCGTCGCCAATCAGCCGAACAAACATGTTGTCCGTGGTGACCTTCCAAGACTCGCCCAGGGTGTCCAGTGCGCGAGCGAGTGTGGCGTTGATGCGTCCGCCGGCGAAGGTCCACCAGGTGGCGCCGTCTTCGACGTCTTCGAATCCGCCTTTGGGTGCGTCCAACAGCCCATCGTAGCGGGTTCGCATGTCTGAGAGAACATCACTGGCGCTGCTGTGGACGTACGGTGGCATGTCTTCTCGCCGCAACACCTCGCGAATGGCCTGGCAGAGCTCTAGGCTCAAGAACTGCGGCGTCATGCCTCCCCAGCGCGGCATTCTGCCTTGGGGGGCGGGCTCTGCGGTGATGGCGCGTAGGTTGTGGTCGAGCTGCAGTGCCCGCCATGCGCGCCCGCCGAGTAGAAAGCTGCTGACTCCCTCGACCAAGTTGTCGACGAAGCTCTGCGACAGGGTGCCAACCGGTCGACCGTGTGCGGTGTGAACGGTGTAGGCCACGGGACTGCTGAACACCGCGTACAGGGACATGAAGTTCTTCCGACCAAAGCGCTTTTCGGCGACCGGCCCCAGGAGCAAGCGACCGTCTACAAGCTCAAACACCCGCTCAGCGAGGAAGTGCTCCACAAGCGAATCGAATTCCGCCCTTGTGAAACCTTGGAAATCAGGCACGCAGGACAAGTGAGCCCATGCGACATCAGCCGGGATTCCTTCTCGCTCTAGAGACATTGCGAGCAGCTGGTGAACCAAGACGGGCCAGCAGCGGCCGGTGACGCCAACGTCTTCTACCCACCCCTGCCGCGCCAGATCGATGAGGGCGAGCGCCTGAAGGACCGTCCACCCGGTTGTACACAGAAAGGTGGTGTTGGCGGCTTGCCCGGCTCGGCGACCGGTGCGGCCCATGCGCTGTAGGAAGCTGCCGACGGAGTCCGGGGCTTCGGTCTGTAGGACCAAGTCAAGGTCACCGACGTCGATGCCCAGCTCCAAGGTGCTGGTGCACACAATGCACGCCTCGCGGCCCTTGTGAAAGCTCGCCTCTACGTCTTCCCGTTCTTCTTTGCTGACAGCACTGTGGTGGACGAAGACAGGTGTTCCAGCCACACGAAGGCTGTCTGCAATGCTCTCGGTGACCGCCCGGCTCTGGCAGAACACGAGCGACTTCTTGCCGCGAGCAATGGTGGCGGCGTCACGGGCCAGGTCGTCGAGCATGGGACGCCACGTGACCAAGAGCTGGCGACGAGACGGTGGCTTTGGCGGGTCAATCACCAAGCCCGTGCGTCTCGAAGAGCCCGTTAGCCACGACAGAATCGCATCTGGATTGCCCACAGTTGCAGACAAGCCCACTCGCTGCACATCATGAACGGACAACGCCGCCAAGCGCTCCAGGACGCTCATCAAGTGCGCCCCCCGGTCGCTGCCAGCAAGGGCGTGAACTTCATCAATGACCACCATGCGCAGGTCGCTGAACAGGTCTGCAGCGTCCACCTTTCTGGACACGAGCTGCACTTCCAGCGACTCGGGTGTGGTCATCAGCAGCTCTGTCGGCTCCCGCAGGAATCGCTTTCGCTGACTGGGCCCAACATCCCCGTGCCAGACCGTTCGCCGCATGCCGACCATTTCGGTGTATCGTCCCAGACGCTCAGCTTGGTTGTTCAGCAACGCCTTGATGGGGGCGATGTAGAGGACGCCGACGCGGTCTGTGGGGTGGGACAGCATCAAAGACAAGGCAGGAAACATGGACGCTTCGGTCTTTCCGCCAGCGGTCGGTGCCAGGATTACGGCGTTGTGGCCGTCGAGCAGCGCGTGTCCGCTTTCTTCTTGCACTGGGCGCAGGCTAGACCAGCCCAAGCGGTCGACGATAGCCCGCTGTAGGCGTGGATGAAGACGTGAGAACGCGCTCGCCATCTACCAGACTTCTTCTTGGGCAATGAGCGAGTCGTCATCGTCGTCATTTGGAAGGGCCTTCGACGCCAACAACACTTCTTCTTCCGGGACATCAATCCGGTCGGGTCCCACCTCGTCCATTGGAACAAACTCGGGAAACTCATCAACCTTGTCCATAGTTCCCACAAAGTGCCGCAGGAACTGACGCGGAACCACCCCAACGTCACCACCGAACTTGCTCGTGACCTGCTTGGCCAAGAAGTTGATGTAGTGGTCTGTGACGCGCTCTGCGACGCGGTTTGGACTGCCCGTTGGGTACAGGTCCCGCAGCTTCAGGGCGACCTCACGCAGACGCTGTTGGTCGAAGGGCTTGAGACGCAGTTGAGGCTGTCGCAAGCTCGCAAATCCGTTGCTCTCATCAAAGCGAATGCGGTCGTGCAGTGGCTCGAGCCCAGCAACCCCCCGACGAGACTCGAAGAAGTCGGGCGTTCCCGTAAAGACCCAGAGCAAGCCCGGGTACATCGAAGACGCATCTACGATCTGCCGGATGCCATTCATGGACTTGGCCCGCACGTCTTTGCGACGACGCAGCAGGGTTTCCACTTCGTCCACAACAATGACAAGGCCCTTGTATCCGGCCATCTTGACCAGAACGAGCACGCCCTGAAGGTAGGCCATGGCGGCGGCACTGCCAATGTCGCCCTTGATGCCCGCTCGACGCTTGTGGGCAGCCGCAATGTTGGGACTGCCAGACAGCCAAGACAGCAGAGCTCCTGCACCAGCCAGGTCGCCTTCTTGCTTACAGTCGAAGACGGTCTGAAGGACACGAACAAAGTCGTCTGGGATGCCTTGGCTTGTTCGACTGTGCAGCTCTGCGCTGATGCGTTCGCGCACCTTGTCGTCAAAGTCCGCGGCGTCTTCGTCGGCTCCGCCGGCAATCAGCATCTCTTCGACCACACCAATCCACCGGTCGACAATGTCGCCGAGTGCACGCTGCGGACACGAGGGTGTGGACAGCTGTTCAACAACCTTGCGGTAGACCTCTTCGAACTTGTGAAACTGCAGGTCGTTGTCGCTGACGACTACAAAGCTGGTGACGAAGCCGTGGCTCTGGGCATCCGCTGCGGCAATGCGAGACATGAAGGTCTTTCCGCAGCCGTAGTCTCCGCGCAGAAACTTCACGAGCCCTTCGCCGTCTCCTGCAAGCTCTAGCTGACGCGCAATCTCGGCGCGCTCCTTCTCAATGCCCGTTGCAAAGGTATCTAGGCCCCGCTCAGGCACGGCACCCGTGCGCAGCCGCTCGAAGATGTGTTGAATGTCTCGCTTGTCCAAGCTCATGTTCCTCCCCCTACTCGCACGTAGCGTTTCACGTGATGGATTCGCTCCACACGTACGTCGAACGGTGCGCTCACCGCGTGTTGTTCAAGCTCACGGCTGAACCGTCGGAAGGCGCGAGGCGTTCCGAGCATCTGGGTACACTCCTCTTCGGTGAGGCTTCCGTGCTCGTTGAGGTGCGCAAAGATGGCCCGAACCGCCTCATCTTTGTACGCAGCAAGCCAGTCGGTGGACGTGGGCAAGGTGCTGACGATGGCTGTCCTGTGAGTGACACTCGAGTCGTCCTCTGTCCGGCTCCGCTGACGCACGCCAAACCACGCGTCAGGGGTCACAGAGGGCATTGAGCCGCCTCCTGCAGCCTCGGTCAGCTTCAAGCGCACCGGCTCCTCCTGCGGCCCTCTGAGGCTCACCTGGACGCGTGCCGGCTTGCCCACAAATACCCGCACAGCAGTTCCCCGAATCTCGCCGTCTGCGCACTCCAGAATGGACACGTCAATGTCCGAACGGCCTGGAACACCCACCGCAATGTCCACGTGGTTGTCGCCACCAAAGGCCAAGGTGCCATCGCTGTCGATAGTGGCGGTCAGGGTCAGCTCCGCACGCCCGTTGCTCGACGACTCGACTGCGGCCTGCAGTGCAAAGGTGATGTTGCTCTTACCGAGAGCGTGTCGGAAGGTCACTCGGAGCAGCGGAATCACCCGCTCTTGCAGCGACAGTCCACCGTGGACAAAGTCGTCGACCTTCCTGCCGCGGTCGAAGACCTGGGTATCGGTGGCAAATACTAAGGTCCCTTCAATCCCCGACAGTCCTAGGTCGCTCGGCGAGACGTTGACTTGTTTGGGTTCCTGGGCGGGTGCCGGGTGCAGCGCATAGCGACGGTACGGCTCGACCTTGTTGCCGAACGAAATCCGCGAGAGCGTCTCAGGGTCGTTGAGAAGGTAGCCATGGTCCGCCGTGACCACCACGTGGTGTACGCCGGCCAAGCGCAGACGCTGAAATAGGCTGCGCAGCTTCGTCAGCTCACGGTCAAACACCATTAGTCCCTGGCCGCCCTCGCCCGCCTTGTCGATAGCGTCGCTGTGGATGACCAACAGGCGACCGGAGTCGACCGTCTTCTTCAGCTTTGCATCGCCAAGGTCTAGGGCCGCTTCAATACGCAGCCCCGCCACTGAGTTGAGGGCCGCTCCGTCTGCCATGGCCCGCTCGCGCGTCTCGGGGCCGGTGATGGCGAATGGCCCGCTGTGTACGTGGTTGCGGAAGGAGACGTCTACTGGGGCATGTCCGTCGCTCGACAGGGCCAGCACATTCATACCGAGCCACGTGTCTGTCGGACACTCAGCGAGCCGCGACTCAAGGCGCACATCGACTGCACGCTCTCCCTGAAGCTCTTGCGCAAGCGCTGTCGCCATCTCGTAGCGCATGGCATCTACCAAGACATAGGCCACGTTCTGACGGGGATTGCGACGCAGCTGCTCACAGACAACCGTCTGAAACAGAGCGCGCTGGCGCATGGGGGCATCTGGCAAGAAGCCCTCGCGCTTGCACAGGACTACGTACCGGCCGGTGACGTGGTCCGCCCATTCACGGTACTTCTCTCGCAGCGCGGTCAGAGCCTTCTGCAGATCGAACACATGCGGCAACGATACGTCCCATCGCTGAGCACGCTCGGTCTCCATGCGGCGGTGGGCGGCGTCTACCTGCCAAGCCCCAGTTGTGAGGTCCGCGTACGCGTCCATGGCCGCTTCTTGGCTGTGCCACGTTGCCGTCGCCAGACCGGCATGGGCCTCAAGCGCGCTTCCGAGCCGGGCTGCACAGGCAATCAGCGACCAGGTTGTGCGGCGCTTCGGGTCGAGAGATGCCCAGAAGCTCGCCTCTCCGCTCCTGCCTTCGGACCACTGCAACGCGTCCGCAAAGCGCTCTTCATCCAGGGCGGTGAGAGCTCCGCGCATGAGCATGGACTCTTCGAAGCGGAAGGTGTCGACCTGCCCGAGGTCCTCTGGAGCACTGGCCTCAATCTCGGCTCTCAGCAGCCCCTGAACGTCGTTCGCGAGAGATTCGTAGCGGGTCTTATGACGACTGCGGAACCAGCGTGCAACGGACAGATTGGCAGCAACCAGAGCGTCCGGCAAGCCCTTCAGTGGGGCCAGCTCCGCCATGGCCGGCTCGCGCTTAAGGTCGTGAACGTACTCCACACACAGAGCGTGGGTGATGGGGGCGAGTGCCGACATCTCGGTGTTCTGGCGGTCCGCATTGAGTCCCTTTACGAACGCACGCCACGCCTCATCTACACCCAGGGTGCGCTCAAACCATGCACGAACCTCTTGTTTAAGGTCACGCTTCAGCAAGCTCTTCCGTTGCTCGTCTTTGGCTGACAACATGGCCTGGAGCACGACCGTAGGCTCACTGCCCTCTAGCCAGTCCGCAAGCTCGCCCGACGCCTCAAGTGCCGCTCGCGCAAGCCATGCATCGGCTTTGGTCAAGGTCAGATCCGGCTCGTCCAAGAACTGCTTGAGTCGAGCTGGCGTCACACGTCCCACAGCAGCGTCACGCACAAGTGTTGGCAGTGCCATGCGCCAGCGTTTGCCCGCGTGGTAGGCCTCAAGTGCAGGTGTCTTGCGAATCTCTTCTTCGTTAAACCCCGGCATATGGATGACCGCAGAGGTTCGAGACAAGCCACCCATGAGCGGTCGAATCGCGCGCATTTGGTCCAAGAAGCTACCAGTAAACGGCACAACGGGTAGCGGGAAAGAGCCGGACTGATTGGACCGGTGAAGCTTGCTCACGAGCTCGGTGTACGCCCCTTCGCCGTCTAGCCAGACCAGCAGGCCACGCGCGTTGGCTTCAGTGGTCAGCGTGCGTGCAAGATGCGCCGATACAGGGCCGAGTGTGTCCATTGTGCTGTCTCCGGGCGGGGGGCGGAGCCTATCGCATCAACGTGGAAGGTGGAGGGTCAGCCCAATCACATGGGTGGGGGCGGCGGAGGTGAAGGCGCTATTGCGCGTGCACTTAGCCACCAGGCCTCAAGCTCTAAGACTGCACCCGTAAACGCAGCGGCGGCGGCAGGAGAGCTGGTCTCGACCTGCCTCTTTGCCGGCACGAGACTCCCGCCAAACCGCTCGGTCGCACGCCAGACGCTGTCCGACGGCCCCCGTATCTGGCCTGTCGCGTTCAGCTCAACGGCTCGACCCGGATGCTGACTCTCATACCGCCACCCGCCATCCTTAGGCGCGAGCGCATCACTCAATACAATCGTGATTCCATTGACGGTGACGGCTTCTTCCGACCACGTACCCACAACATTCTCGGGTCCAGTGCAGCGCTCGGGCCACTTGCAGGACAAGTCGCGGACTAGGTCCCCAGAGGGCATTGCAGAGACCTGAAAGTCAGCCAAACCGTGAGGGAGCCTAGCGGTGATGCCCACCGTTACTGGACCCGGCGGTTCATAGGTCGACAGGAGCGCAACCACATGAAGGCGCTCAGTGCGAGATGCGTTGGCGATGTCACCCCGGTGAACGCCCGCCCGCCAGACTTCCGAACCTCGAACTTCAAATCCGGAGCCCGCCACGACAAAGCGGCAGGTATCGTCTTCACACACCACTGCTTCGCCAATGTCCGCGAATAGGCCGTTGGGCAAGACGCCCACCCGTTCCCGTTGGGTGGGCAGTGCGAGCTCGCCGGAGACGTGGTGCCAGCCGTCTGGCTGAATGCTTGCAAACGGCTCGCCATCAATCGTCACCATTGCTGGAACGGCCGCAGCGCAGCCTGCGAGAGATAGGCAACTCAGCAAAAAACATAGGTTCATGGGAGCCCCTGGAGTCGCTCGGCATACAGTATTGCGTTTAGCTGTGCCGCCCAATCGCGCAGAACGTGGTCGCTTAGGCCCCGTCCAATGCGAAGGGGTTCTGTCTCGCGGTCGACAAGGACCGCACAGACGAAACCACCTTGATCGGGAACACTCTCAGAGCCGGATGGACGGAAGGAAACGTGACAGAACTCATCCAACTCCGCGAGGCCATACCGTCCGCAAGCCACACCACGACGAGCGACGGAAATCCCTTGGCTCGATAGGACTGCAACTTCTCCAGTGCGACTGACCCACAATCCTAGAGCACCGCCAAGGCCGGCAAATGCACAAAGTAGCGCGGCGAACGCGCCAGGCACTCCCTCGCCCACTACGGCGCTGAATACCGCGCCGGCCGACCAAACCAGTATCCACGCACCAAAACATCCGTACAACAGCCAAGAGGGGGTGACCGAATACGCGTGTAGGCCGTCTGCGTCTTCATGATGAAGTCTAAACCACATGCGCTACTGTACCAACGGACTCGCACCCAGGTGCGATGAGGGCACCGTCGATACTGACGCGTCGTTTGTTCGCAAACGCTCCCCTAACGACCATCAAGTAGATACCTGTACAGCATGCCCATTTTTATCCTGTTCGGTCTTCTCGCAGCCTGTACGCGGCCGGTTTCTCCAAAACCAGATGCGACAGCACATGTGCCTACTCCCTATGGCGGATACACGGGCTCATCTGGCCTGGTCCTGCCACGTGCCGCACTTGTACACCTTACCTCCAGTACACCCCTGGAGTTCGAGGCCACGTCAGAGGGTGCAAGACTCTTGATGGATGAGTCAGGACTGCTCGGCCAAATCGGTGTCTTCGCCGGTGATGAAGTTGTCACCAACGATATTGAAGCCATGGTCGATAGCTGGTTCACGGCGGACCGCTCGGAGTTCCAGGCGCTGGCAGACGGCGAGGTCCGGACGTTGACCGTTGTCTGGCACGGCCCACCGATAGCTCCCCCGGAGCGGCCCATGACAAGCTTAGGACAGGCATCTTCTACCGTACTCTTGCCCGCCGCTTCTAACCGTCAAATCAACCGCTCGGTGCTGGCGCATTTGCCTAGTTCAAGCGCGACACCGCTTCGGAACAATGGCGTTGCCGTGGGCTACAGATTGCAGGGTCCAATCGCAGACGTTTTAGGTGTCTCGGAAGTCCGAACGAATGACGGCGTGGCGATTGTGACAGACCAGGCCCTATGGAACGCCATCGACAGCTGGTTGGTGGCCGACGAAACGACTCTAGAAGACTCATCCGGTCCACGACGCTTTCGCTGGGTCGGACCGCCAACGACACCCCCAGCTGTCTGGACACTTCCCATCACAATTGATGATGACGAAGCCCGCGCCCGAGAGGGCGTCCGCCTCCGGACAGGAGGAGCAACCCTTCCGCGCACGCTGTTTCATGACCATCTCGATGACACGCTTAGCTATGCGGAGCTACAGCCAATGACTCACAGTGGAATTCCGCTGGACCGACTACTGCCCAACCCCATGCCGAACCTGCTCGGCTTGGAGCGGTGGCAGGAGGTCACAAGAGTGGATGACATTGAGATGCGCATTCATGTGTGGGACGATTATGCACGCTTTGAAGCTGCAAGAAACGCGCTACTAACACAAGAGAACGTCCGGTTAACGTTTGCATCTGGCGACACATTTGTACTCGCTCTTCAAGGTCCACCCATTGAGCTAGCAGAAGATTGGATGCCAGCCATCTCTGCCGACCCGCCCTTCACCCGCGGAGTGTCGTTAGGTGACGTGGTTGTTGTTGATCGGCTCGCAATGCGAAGACTCATTGCCCAACCGGTGGACTGTCGGCCGGACATGGGCATGGCAGCTAGCTGTGGCGCCCATCCACTGTGGACCGCCATTGGACTTCCGTATGGGGGAATTACGCGTTTGGATGGTCAGCCCCTCGATAGTTTTCACAAGATTCCACTGTGGGTGATGGGGCTATGCGTGGCAACCGAGGCAAGCCTGAGTGCTGACCCAATTGTACCCCGCACCGTCGAAATTCGAATACAGGGCCCACCCGTGCCGTGCCCGTAGGAGCCGCACTCTCTGCCATTGTTGGACTACACGCCTCCCAACGCATTGTCATACCGGTCCAGGCTTGAGGTACCTAGCGCTTCTACACGTCCAATCGCAGCACCTAGCCTGTCGGCGAGGCTCAGCATTGGCACCAAGGCCGCCAACGACCGCATCATCGCTTCCTCGGATTGCTGCAAGATGGTCATTGCTGGCCCAAGCACCTCCGCAACACTCTCGAGCTTCTCAACGATGTTGTCCATCATGACCAGTTGAGCACTTGCATTGAGCTGGTGGTTTGCAAACTGCCAAGATTTGACCAGTACGCTGAGGCCTCCCCCGAACTCGACAAACGACTCAACGGAGAAGGACTTCAGTGTATCGGACACTTGTGTGGTCACCATGGAAGTTGCCGCTCCGACCAGAGCAAAAGGATTGCCGGTATCAACAGCCTCTCGCAGCTGAATCAGGCCGCTCGCGGACTTGAAGAACGAAGCGACCGCACCGTGCCTAGAGATAAATAGGCCCAGCGCATCTACCTTCATGTCTGTGAGATGCGCTTCGAACAACTCTCTATGTAGGACGAACTCACGCCCTAGGACCTCCATAGCCGCAAAGCCCGTTCGGCCATCCGACCAGACCGCCGCCACCGAGTCCCAAACTTCCGAAGCCAAAGACTCCACGTAGGACGCAAACTCAGCCAAGTCTTCTCGGTTGAGTGACGCTTGGATGTCGTGGAGAATGGGCATCGCCTCGTCTAAACAGGCGACCATGTCTTTGATATCGTTCGCCGCAGCGACCGCTTCCAACTCGTCGCCCCCGTCAACGATTGAAAACGCTTCCTCATCAAGGTCACGCAGTCGATCTTTCAGAGCGTCAGCGACGGCCACTGCACCCGAAACATGAGAGTAAAGGAGCAACTCGTCTAGCCCGTACAGACTAGCTCCGAGAATCATGGGTTGTATACGTTCCGCCAAACGCAGCGTCAGCATTACATGCCGTTGCGCTCGGTCCAATACAGACGCGTCTACGAAGTCTTCGGCGACAAACTGGTCATCTACAGGCTCAGCCCAGGCCACCCCGTCGCCCAACTCTCCGAGTCCAGCCGACTCTTCCGTGGCAATGTCCAACGCGCCCGACTGCGCAGGCTGCGAGGTGGTGAGCGGTGATTGAACCATCTGTGGGCAGTTCCCTGACGGGCCAATGATGTCGGAGGACACAGGAGCGTGCCCCTGAGTCGGGCCATGACGACGACGCTGTAGACTCACTAGAACCTCCATCCCGTTTGGACTTGACCCAGTCTACTTGATCGACACGCATTAGGACGGAAATCTATACGCCGTAGTGGGCAGGAAACTACTGCCCGAACGGTTCACCCACTCTCACCTATGGCAGCTACTCTCCCATCGTAGGGAGACAAGCGTGCGAAAGACCAAGCTCACAAGCGCGTTCATGTAGGACAGTAGCGGTTTGTGGATTCTCTTGTAGAACCAAATCACCCATGAGCTCACAGGCCTCTACGCCCCCAGGTCGACAGGGCTCGAGCAGTGGCCCGGGATCTGCCTCTGGATTCATACGGTGGTAGCCTACACAGCCTTGGGCAAATCAAAGCTCACAGGCCTTCTTTAAGTACCAATCGGCTCGCCGAATTGAATAGATGTAGCCAACCTAGTCTAGCCTACCTAAATGAAAGCAGGACTATGCCTGGCCAGCGGAGCAGCTCAGTTCAAAATAGCGCTCCACCTGGGCGGAGTCGTTACCACTCTTCATTCCCGCCCGGTGTGGCAGGCTCAGCGGCGGTGCCTCCAGATTGCCCAGCAGCTCATGCTACGCCTGGACATGGGACGTCCGGTCTTGGGCTAACCGCGTTGCTCGGCACGCTCTCACGCTTCATGCGCACCCATCAATACCGCCTTGGCGTCACAGGCCACACGCACGCTGCAACCCGAGTTCACAGGCCCGCTCCTGAAGCTCCACCGCGAGCTCCCCTTCTGAAATATCCGCAAGCGCCATGCACCCTGGACCATCCCCAAGGGTGCAGCTCTGTTGCAAATAGTCCCGCTTGATGGCGAGGTCATCGGTCATCATCCCAAACGTACCGCACGAGCTTGCGTGGCCTGCGTCACACAGCTCACTCCAGATGGCCATGCCTTGCTCTTTGTCTTTTTCAACACCGCGACCCGCGACCAAATTGATTCCATACGAAAAGCACGAATGCGCGTAGCCTCTGTCGCACGCTTGCCGCTGAATCATTGCGGCGCGCTCCGGGTCGGAGTCGTCCAGCTCGCGTGCTAGCAAAAAACACGAACGATTGTCCCCGCGTTCACAGGGTCCGACGAGTATCGCCGGGTCGTTTTCAAGCATGAATCCAGCTGCGCACCCTTCATCGTAGCCGAGGTGACACGACTGTTCGTAGTGGGCCAGCGCTCGCACCAAGTCGACCTCACCGCCTTCGCCTTTTTCTTCCATTCTACCCAGGTTGTAGCACGAACCCTCGCTGTTCACGTCACAGCCCCAGCGGTAGTACTTGCGCGCTTCGGGCTCATCAACCGAACCATACAGGCCGTTGTTGTACCCGAGACCCAACTCCATACACGCCGAGCCAATCACGGTGCTCGACGCGGGGTCCATGGACGGCCCAGGGCACATGGCCTTCATAGCCATGACCTTTGCAGAGTCACCGCCGCAGGTACACGCAAGCACGCTGACGAGTGCCGGCACCAGGGCGCTCCCCAGGAATGTCCGAGCGCCAAGGCTCACAACAGCTCGCCATCCACACTCACGCCAGGCACGGGCGTGGCCACTCCCCCGTCCTTCTTTGCCTTGCGCACCCTGCGTTTCCACTCAGCCTGGCGCAGCTCGTCCGCAGCCTCGGCATTCTGCTGCAGCCACGCCTCACGCGCCGCATCACTGCCCTCTTCATCAATGGTAAATCCAGCCTCAATCTCGTCTTGAAGCCGCAGCTCCCACTTATACGCACGCTCGGGATGGTACTTCCAAAAGCACCCATGAGCCACGGCAAGACTCGGGTCCTTCTGGCACTTTTCATCCACGCGCTCGGGCCAGTACTTGGCAGCCAGATGCGACCAGTCGTAATCTTTGCGGCCCTTGGCGGTGGCGAGCTCGGTCCACCACTTCTTGGGGTACTTCCACTGGGGCTCTAGCAGGGGCCACAGAGCGGCGGAGTTGATCATGACGCCGTCGTCTAGGTTGGGGTCGTAGCGGGCGTCTTGGGTGCGTGCGGGGACCTTGGCGGTGGGCTGTGGGGGGCCGTTCTCGGCGCAGTCGGTGACGTGGGTGATGAAGGCGTCGAGCTCGTCGAGCCAGGTGGTCAGGTTGCCGTAGCGCTTGTTGGCGGCGGCCTTGGCGGTGGTGTCGCCGGAGTCTAGGGTTGACAGCACGTCGTCGCGCTGGCCGGCGAGAACGGTGCGCAGCGGGTTGAGGTGCTGGGCGAGCAGGTGACGCAGGGTGTCGGCGGTCATGCGGTGAATGGTGATGTACGCCACAAAGGTCTTCTTGGCGCTGGACAGGGGCCAGTGAATGGGCTTGCCTTCATAGCGCTTGCGGTGCAGCTCAAAGGCGTCTTTTCGCAGCCAGGTGCGCAGGGTCTTTGCGGACAGTCCGCCGCCGTGAGACGCCCAGGCGGCGTGGAGCGGGGCTGCGGCGTCATGGTCCAGGCTGTCGTCTTGGCTGGCGCCGTTGAGGAATAGGATGCCGTGTGGCAGGGCGTGGGACAGGTCCGCGGTGTTCGGGTCCAGAATGCCCTGTTTGTCGGCCCCAAAGCGACCCAGGGCTACGCCGAGGCCGTGAAACAGGTGGTCTTCCGGGGGCTCGGTGTCGAAGACGGGCTCGTAGGGGGGTAGCGGTGTGCCTTCGTCGCGGTCGACGGCGGTCTGGGCCCAGTCTTGGGCGTAGTTCCACGGGGACGGGCCGGGGTGGGTGTATTCGACGGAGGGTTCGCGGTGGGATTCGTGGGTGGTGAAGGCTGAATCCAACTGATCGAGTATTTGGTCTGCACACGGTACAGGCACCAGTGGAAGTCTCGCAACGTCACCAAGTTCAAACCCTACGCCAGGATTCAATGATGCAAGGATTGAGGACGATTTCTGGGAGTTCATGACACACAACACACCTGCCACGTCCTCTGGAAACACCGAGGAGCCCTTCCCGCCGAAAGTGCCGGCAAATCGATGAGCACGAGCCATGCAGGAACTGCCAATTTGAGAGAATGCTATTCCAACCATGAAAAAGAATGCGGTACCCTGCGGATATGCTCCATGCTTTTCGTCAAGTAGAACCTTAAGCGAAAGCCCGTTGGAACCCCAGTCGATTAGCTCCGTGACCGCGTCCAACCACTTCTCTCCCTTTGCGCCTCCGACATAGGGTTGCCAACGGTTTATTGGCAAGCGTCCGCTTTTAGTCCAGCCTGCAACGTCCAATGCACGTGTGACTCCAGCCTCAGCAGGAAACCGCAAATATCGCGCATTATCCGACGTCCAAGTTCCCTTTCGACTTGGGTAGCAGTCGCCCAGCTTTTCCGACGAGCCATACCGATTCAAAACGGAAGCATCCCACCAATACACCACCGGCCACTCCGGCACGACCCGCAGCGCCTTCACGTCGAAGGTGTACTGGCCGACGCCCGCCAGGGTCGCCGCCCGCTTGCGCTGGGTCCGTTC
>CAJXTB010000044.1 GCA_913061235.1 uncultured Pseudomonadota bacterium
AGAAGAGTGGCGTGAGGACGCCCGATGAAGGCAACTTCCTTGGGTTTCGCCTCGGAATGCGAGAGGACGGGACGACAGAGGTTCTTCTGTCAGACCGAAGTATCCAGCGGGCAAAAGCCAAAGTTCGGGAGCTTACGCCTCGGAACTGGGGCAGCTCGTTCGCTTCCTGTATCGCCCAGGTGAACAAGTACTTTCGAGGCTGGTTCGGCTATTTCGGCATCTGCTCTATCAACGCAAGGAGGTCCATGAATGCACTTGATGGCCGAGCGCGGCGACGCCTTCGTGCCATCAAACTGAAACAGTGGAAGACCAAGCGTACAATTGCCCGTAAGCTTAATAGCATACTGCGTTCCAAGACAATCAATCACTATGTGTATGAGGGGCGCCAGCAATGGTGGGCCCTCTCTGCTCGTGGTGTTGTTGTCTTTCGACTAACCAACCGTTGGTTTCGCGAGCAGGGGTTTGAACCTCTGGCATCGCGGCTCGAAGAGAAGCAGCGCGAGAGGGGTGCCCCGAAGCAAACGACGTTTGCTTGGTGAAGAATTGAGGTCGTAAACCGGCCGGCTGTGGGGGTGAAAACCCACGGTCCCGAGGAGCCGTATACGACCAGCGTAAGTACGGTTCTGTGAGAGGTGGGGCGGGTGACCGCCCTGCCTACTCTACCTGTACAAACCCAGAGTGGGGTGGAGAGTGGGCCGGGCCGTCGCCATGGCTTGAGTTCCGTGACGTCGAATTCCGTTCTTTCAAGACCCAACTATTCTCCGCCACCCCAGATTTGGCTTTACGATACGGCCGACTCGAATCGTTCTTCTGCCTCGGTGTCGTCTTTCTGGCAGAGGTTATGCGCGTAAGCAGATAGATGTGCTCGGCGCCCTCGGCGCACTCGGCTCTGAACGCACTGCATGGGAGGTTGCGTGAATCGGCTTCGTTGGATGGCGTTGGGGCTCGTTCTGGCGATTGCCGCGGTGGCCGTTTGGTGGGTGATGACCTTAGGGGTTGCATTCGTTGACGCTGTTGAAGAGGACGAACCACTGGCGGGCGGTTCTCCGCAAGCGGTAGACGAGCCAACAAGCGGCCGGCGTCGGATTCGACTTGAGCAGCCTGGTCAACCAGCCATACGCCGTCCGGCGTTGCCGAACGCTCCACCCCCACTGGTGGGCCGAGTTGAGGGAGTCACAACTGCGGAGGCGACTCTTGACCAGGTTCAGGCCCGGGTAACAGCGCTATTGTCGGAGCAGTGCGTCGGGGTCGCGTGGGAAGAGGCAATTAGGACCTCCGAAACTGTCGACTACCTAGTTGCGGGTGAGACAGAGATTCAGGTCGAACTCGATGGCAGTGGCGTTGCGGATGTCTTTTTGCTCGACAATGGTGGCTCATCGGATGTGTTGCTTGGTTGCTACGCCGACCAGGTTTGGGGCGAGCAGTGGCCTTCTGTGGACGAAGCCGTTGTGCTGTCATTGGACGTTCACATGCTGATTGAAGTAGACATGAACGCAGGGACGTTGTCGTTTCCCAACTCGGTTGTCGGGGACGAAGCGCCCTAGGGCGAGTATGGGTCGCGCTGCCCGGTAGCCGAACACCGGCGATTGACCTGGGGCCGCTGTGACGGACAGTGTTTCAGCCAGCCTGCTCACGATGAGCCAAACGAGCGGTTTGGATGAGTGGCCCCAAGAACGATGCCGGTTGGGGGCCGTGTACCCCAGGACGCAAACCGGGTTGTTGTTCTGGCGGGTCATCAAGGGTTCACGACCCACCACCGCCAGAGCGGTTCTCGGATTGGCTTAGCAACCACAGAGCCTCCGCTAGCCTGCGCATGAGTGCATGCTGTACAGTCCCATCCATGAAGCACCGAGAGCAGACCGAGGCGGCCAGCGCGAAAGATGCACGGCGCTCCTTCGGCGCCATCAACCCCTCCAAACTGTACGCTCCTCGTCGCCGTCCCGCCATGGTCGACCGACCACGCTTGCTCAATGCAATCCGCGAGGGACTGTGGCGACCGCTCACATTGGTGGTCGCTCCTGCTGGGTCGGGCAAAACCACATTGGTTAGCCAGTGGATGGCCAGTAGTGAACTGCCCATTGCCTGGCTGTCATTGGACACGGATGACAGCGACCCGCTTCGATTCCTTGGCTATCTGCTCGCCACCATCCGCAGAATCTGCCCGGACGTCGGTGCCGGTCTCGACGGCATTGCGCCAATCTCTGGTCTCTCGGACCTGAAGCCGCTGATCACCGACACGGTGCTGGTCCCGCTTGCCGAGCACGAGGCTTCTTTCGCTCTGGTTCTCGACGACTACCACGCGGTGAATTCCCCAGTGGTTGACGACGCTTTGGCATGGCTTGTCGAGCATCTGCCACCGGCGATGCATGTGTTGATCACGACCCGTCAGCAACCCAGTCTGCCGCTAGCGCGATGGCGAGCCCGGGATCAAATTACCGAGATTCGCGGGCCGGATCTGGGATTCCAGAGCGACGAGATCGGTACCTTCTTCAACAGCGTCTTCGAGTTGGACCTCGAGACGCCGGCCCTGGAGAAGCTCCATCTGCAGACCGAAGGGTGGGCGGCCGGCTTGCAGCTGTTGGGTTTGTCGCTGCGCCGGGGAGCAGCACTTGACGACGTGCTCGACGCCCTCGCCGAGGACGAGCACATCGCCGATTATCTTGTGGACGAAATCCTCGAACAGATTTCGGAAAAGCACCGAGATTTCATGCTTCGAAGTTCGGTACTCGACGAGTTGAGTGGGCCGCTATGCGCCGCGGTGACCGGGATGTCGGACGCCGCGGACCTGTTGCGGGAGATCAATCATCAGGGTCTGTTCCTGATTGCGCTCGACCATCGCCGTGTGCGCTATCGCTTCCACCACCTGTTCGGCGCCCTGTTGCGCGCCCGACTCGAGGAGGACCACCCCGGGCTTTCGGCAGAGCTACACGCGCTGGCGTCGGGCTGGTTTGCGTCACAAGGTGATCCGAGCAACGCCGCCCGGCACGCGGTTCGGGCCAACAACATACCTCTGCTCGCCGAGGTGGTGGACCGCTGGGGAATTGCGGTTCTCTACACCAGCGACATGGGCACTCTTCAGAGTTGGTTGAGCGCGCTGCCGGATGCGTCGACGGACGCGCTCCCGGGCATCGGTGCGCTGAGGGCATGGTTGGCGGTGTTGCCGTTGCGAATGCCTCCCAACACCCCGTTGGCCTTGGACGCGGTCCGCCGAGCCAGGGACGTCCTGAATCTGCGCATTGACGATGAAAAGCCTGAACACTGGGCGAATCTTCCGGCCCATCTCTCCGTGGCAGAGTCAATCGCGACTCGCCCGGTCCGAGACCCCGCCATGAGCATCGCCCACGCCCAGAAGGCGTTGGACGCTCTGCCGACCGGCGCTCTGGGTGCCGCTTCCGTACTGGCGCTTCAGATCGGCATCACCTTCGGCATGATGGGACAGCCCCGTCTTGCCCTACAACGCCTATCGAACGCCGAAAAATGGGGGAAGGTCGGTGGCAATGCGTTCGCGGCCACCGCGGGCATGGGCTATCGCAGCGGGGCACTGTTGAGCCTTGGGCAGCTGCGGGAAGGGGAGGCGCTCTGCCACGATGCGCTGGCCTATGCAGAGGACCAGAAGTGCGGTCTGTTGGGGGCCACGGCCTACGTCTACAGTCAGCTTGGACACATCCTCTTCGAGCGGTGGGACCTTCCAGCGGCCCTCGATGCTCTCGACCGGGGAATGCTCCGGGCGCGCATGCTGGAGGACCCCTTTACGGGAGTCCGCATGTTGACTCAGCTCGCCAGAATACGGCAGGCGGGTGGTGAGCACGATCTGGCAGACGAGGCCGCCAACGAAGCGCAGACTGTCGCCGATCGCTCGGGCATTCCGATGCTCGTGGGATGGGCTCATACGGGACGCGACATCCTGAATGTGCTGCGTGGACACTCTCTAGATCACGATTTGCCCAGCGCCGATGCCTATCGATCCGCTACGCACGATGCGCCGCTTTTTGCAGTCCGCAGTGTCCTAGATGGCGGTGGGGGACCCGACGTAGCTTCCATCATCGAGGCCCATCGGGCCATTGCCGACAAGGCTGGGCGCCTGGCGCACGTCGTGGACTGGGAGGTCGAGGCCGCCATCGCATGTCACCTCGACGGAGACATGGCAGCCGCAGCAGCGGCATTGGAGAGGGTCTTCACCAAGTGTCGTCCCGTCGGTTTCCGGCGCGTCTTTGCCGAGCGTGCCAGGGGAGTCGCGCTCATCGTCGGCAACTTGTCACCACAGGCCAAGGCAGACTTCGCGCAACTTTGCCCGACTCCTGTCCGTCCCACGCGAGTCCCCTCCGTTCGCCCTGCGCAAACGGGTCTACCGCCTCTGGCAGTGCTCCCGACGGCACGGGAGCTGGAAGTCCTGGCCCTTGCCGGCGAGGGGCTCTCCAACCCGGAAATCGGCAAGTCGCTGTTCGTCTCCACCGGGACCATCAAGACCCACATGCACCGGGTACTCGGAAAACTGGGGGCGCGAAACCGAGTTGAAGGGGTGAACTCAGGCCGGGCCTATGGCTTCATCCCCTAGCTCTGTCTAGGCGTCCAATCTGCCAAACCACGTGGTCCAGCCCGGCTGTGAGTGTGTCGGGCGGGCAGATTCGGTCGACGAATGGCACCAAGCCGGCCTGTTCGGCGAGAGTCGTTGCGGTCTTCAGTTCCATCCGATCGGCGTGGACCGTCGGCAGATTCCCAGCATCGAAAACCCGATGCACGGATTCCGATACGACGGTGCCTTCTGCCAAGGCCAGGTCGGCGCCGAGGTCCCACAGCATGGGAACTCGACGAGCGTTTCCCGTGGCCAGCACGCGGCATCCTCGGGATTTGGCGATTTGGATGGCTACGGTGCCGACTGGGCTGTCCGCGCCGCGAATCAAGACCGTCTGTCCGCACTCCAGTCCGGCGAGTCCACACACGGCTTGCGGGACCGTGGTCGGTAGGACGGCGGCCTCATAGAGTGTCAGCAGCTTTGGCGAACGCACCAAGGAGGCTCTCGGGAGAGTCAGGATTGGGTCGACCTGTCCAGTTCCGACGCCAATCACCGCTTCATCCTTTGAGAACCCAGAGCTGGAATCGCAACAGATCACGCGTCCTGACACCCCGAAACCCGGAGACGAGGCCGGCGTGGCGACGAGGCGTATGCGAACCATAGACCCCATTAGAAGGACGCGCCGACGTGGAATGCGTACTGGTTGATGTCGGCGACGCTGCCTTCAATTCCGAGGCGCGCGGGTCCGACCGCCAGCTCCAAGCCGGCGGTAGCGCGCGGGGAGAAAGAGATGGCGTTTTTTAGGTCCACGTCGTCGTCGGACTCGATGCCCAGCCCGCTCGAGGCTCCGGCGGCCAAATAGGGCGTGGCGGTGATTAGGCGTGTTCCGAGCTCAAAGGTGCGGCCGACAGAGACATCGGCGCCAACGGACACGTTGGCCCAGGCGCTGCCTCCGCGGGTCACCTGCACGTGTTCTCGGAGAGACAGGTCCAGGGGCATGTCGTCGTCCTGCGTCAGCAGAGTGTGGCGAAGCCCAACGCCTCCAATGGCCCAGTTGGCATTTCCAAAGCTGAACATCGTCTCGATGTCCAAGGCGGGGGTCAGCCCGACACGCGCCGACAGAATGGGTAGCTGGACCGGTCCGAGCCAATGGTCAGCGGTGGGATGGGTCCAGGTGTTGTTCCAGCTGTCTTTGCCGTCGTCGATTGCGACGCTCCGGAGGACGCCACTGAACTGTACATTCCCGGTTCCTAGAACGGTGGGACCGGACTGTGGCGTGAACGCATACGCGCTGCCCCACTCGGAGTTGAACTCCCGGTATTGCTTCTGCGTGAGCTCGGAATGGAAGTCGATGTAGCAGGTCTCGTAGTCGGTACCCTCTTGGAGAATGACCCCGTCATGGCGGGTGTCTTCGCCGCCGTGAGCCATGGCCGAGCTGTTGATGAAGAGTGAGGTAAGGAGGAGGGTCACACGGGTCATTGGAGTGTCCTTGCGACGGTGAGGGCGGAAGGCCCTGCTCGCATTCCAAGACTCACCTGTTTCGAGCGTCCGCGGTGTCTCCCGATGGGGTGATATTGTACGAAGAACGCCATAATATACCCGTCGATATACGGGGTTGCATGCGTGACCTTCACCAACGTCACTTCTCGCCTCGACGTCTCAGAGTCGCTTGCTGATGCGTGACTGTGTCCATGCGCACAGCATTGGAATGTTCACACCTGGGGTGCCCCAGAGTTTCTTGGGACAACGGATAGGCGTTGTCTGGAGTCCGTAAGACGTCGAAGGCCGAACGATGCCGTACTAAGGCGACTCAGAGGCGAATACCTCGACGTTGTTTCGCGTGAGCTCGGCGAGGCTGGCTCAACCCGCACCAACTGGCGGAGTCCGTCCCGACGGGCGTCGCCCGGCCCACGGTGTACGCGGCTCGGCACGTGCGGGGAGCGGAGTCTGTTGGTCGTCAGGGTAGGCTGACTGATGCGTACCTGGTGGCCTAGCGGCCATTCCGAAAACTCCAACACCGGTGTGACTGGGGACGCCGTAGGAGAAAAGCGACGGAGGCGAGGGGCGCTGCCGCGCTTTATCCTGTCGAAACCGCTGCCGAATCGAAGGCTCTCGTACTGCTGGCCCCGAGGCCTCCCTACGCGGCACGGCCAGGCTGGATTCGACGGCGGCCGACCAACTGTAGAGCGCTCAGCACCTCAAGGCGAGCACCGCTACCCCCGACGGCACCAGGCTTTGATGGCCGCTCGCGGACACGACGCAGCGGCCATTCACATCGGGCGCTCCCCAGCCAAGGGCGAAGCGTCCAGCACCTCATCCCGGATGCCTGCGGAACGCCAGAGATCGTCAGTCTACAGGTATGTCTCGATGAACTCGCTCAACTCTTGCTGTAGGACCTCAATGTC
This sequence comes from uncultured Pseudomonadota bacterium, assembly GCA_913061235.1. Taxonomy (GTDB): domain Bacteria; phylum Myxococcota_A; class UBA796; order UBA796; genus CAJXTB01. The sequence goes on from CAJXTB010000044.1 coordinate 6,919, forward strand.
GTTGCCCTCGGCTCCATGCCGGGATTGCTCGAGAATCACTAGCTTCTTGTCGGCGGCCGGAGTCCCGATTGTGTCGTAGTGCCATTGGCCGACTTCGCTAGGGGCGGTCAGGTCAAGCGCTCCGTACAAAAGCAGCGTTGGCAGTTCGATTCTATGCGCCGTTTCGAGAAGGGGCTCTTCCGTGACTACCCGGTCCATGAAGGTCGAGCCGAGCGTCGCCGAGTTGTTGGCCGAGTGATACCACCCGTTGTGCGCGGATCTGAACGAAAACGCGAGCGACGTCAAGATGCGCTGGCCGGTGGAAACGACGGCGTCCATCGCATGGTCGACGCACATTTGATGCTCCATGTAGTCCTGCGCTACAGACAGTGACTCGGTGTCTCGCCATAGGACAGCACAGTCCTGCCACATGGCACTGTCATCGCCGCTGTCGATCTGCTCCTGTGCAAGCTCCAGTCCTCTGGGCGCCGCGAACTCGTAGGGCATATTGGCCGTGATGTTTCCCTTGTAGATGATGTAGCCATCCACCTTGTCTTGACGCCGTTGCCAGTCGTCTCCGAGCGTGAGGTAGATGGTGCCCACAGCGTGCCCCCAGCTCTGGCCAATCACGAACACGCTCTCGACGTCATGACGGCTGTTCAGCGTGTCGATGACCAGTTCCAAGTCGGCCCCAAAATCTTCCCAAGTGGTCTCGTCGGGGTCAGCGTTTCCCTGGGCGTTGCCGGAGTGTCGCTGATCCCAGTACACCACCGCGTAGTCCTCTTCGAGTTGTCGCAGAGGCGACACGTGGTCCACCTCGCCGTTCCCAGGCGCAGCCTCCATATAGACCTCGAACAGACCCGAGCTGCCGGGTCCGCCGTGATTGAGGATTACGAAGACGCCAGAGTCCGTGTTGCCGCGAACCCACACGGGCATTTCGGCGTTGTTTCGGCTGACCCAGAACAAGTCGCCATCGCTGTATCCGCAGCCGGGGAGAGCCCATGCCATCATTACGACGAGCAGTGCAAAGAGGGGTGTGAGGCGCATTTTCTTGAATGCATTGTTGTCGATCATTGTTCTTGTCCTGTGGAGCGAAACCGCCAAGTCGCGCCGACCAACAGCGCCGCATGCATAGCAGATTTGGTGTTGAATGGATACTCGGAGAAGGGTGCAAGCGACACGAACACGCTCAAGGGCAACTCGGTCTTCCGGGAGAAGTCCCATCCCAGTCCAAAGGACCCGTTCGGCATCACGTGGGGACGGCCCGCGGACAGCCCGCGGAGGGCGACGCCATCGCCGTCTTGAACGTAGACGTCACCGTTGACCCAAGTGTGAAAGTACCCGATGCCAGCGAACACATCTAGATAGAGGCCTGAACGGGTCGTTCCTCGAACACCAAACTTCACGTCGGTGAACAACGCCGTGTGGCTCCGCTTGTGGGAATAAAACCCCAAGTCGGCACCTGCTATCAGTGCGTATTTGGGCCTGTCGACGACGGACCACTCACCGCCGAGCCGGAAACCAGGGTGTGTGATGGTCTCGCCGAAGTAGGCCACAGACAGGCCGAACCGACCGGCTGTGTCTTGCTCTTCCTCGACCACTGGCTCGCCTCCGGCCCATGCCGGGCATGCGCAGGCCAGGTTGAGTGCCGCAGCTGCGACTATGATTCGGTTCATTGTGTTGTACGCCTCGACGAAGATGCTGGTTGTGCGTGTCATTGGACCCTCCAGGTGGCGGTGGAAGGCTTCCGGCCTTGCTCGCACCTCCAGAGTTACCCGTGAGGGGGTGCTGCGCCTTCCTACGATGGGGGGATAATGGGCGAATCACCTAAAATATACCCATGGGTATACGCGGGTATACCGAGCGTCCGAGCCGGTCGGCGTGGGCGGTCCGACGCGCAGCGGCAGCCCGCACGGGTCCCCTAGTAAAGGAGAATATGTGGGGCGTTCAGGTGGCCTCACTTGCGATGGGGGGGGCGGTCGATTTAAGGGCATCGCGCTGGCAATTCGTCATAGACGCATCTGTTCGCTGGCTTGCTGATGGGCTGGACGCCCGGTAGAATCGGCCTCGCCGATGCCTTACTGCGGCCGGCGAGCAACCAGCTCTGGCGTAACGTCTTGTTGGGCATCGGGGTTCACGACCGCTTTCAGTTCGACGACGGCTTTGTTTTGGTGGTGGCGCTCGCCCACGACCCGCATGTGGGCGTTGCTATGAGGGTATGGGCTGCAATCACGCCGACGCAGAGCACGTTGTACGCGCCACCTCTTCGGAGGCGCTGGTACAAGCGACGGCACTGGAACCGACCCTTCGGTCTTGGTCCGCAGCGCTTCAGACGCGATATCTCGAGTGTTCGCCCTTGCGGGTGGTTGAGCCCGTGGAGACTCGACGAGGATGTCGCACTTCGACCATTGCGACGGTGACACTTGGATGGGGGCGACGACTACGACACGCCCTGCGGTCTAACGACGGTGGTGGATTTGCCTGAAGCCTTCATTTGGCATTTCGAGCGGACCACTCGGCTGATCTAAATACCGAATTCGGCATACCACCCGCTTGACCGGTGACGCGAAGCACCGTTCACCCGTACGAAGCGTCTGTTATGTCTTTGTTTTTCTTCATTTCTCGTATTTTCCCCAGACTTTTGGCCGTTTGGTTCGGGTAGAATTCTTGTGACGAGCCTGACCTGCGATGGGCATGATGTTCACGAAGGCGGCCCCTGGGTTGACTCAACGCTACGGACTCGTGGCCGCCGCACTCGACGCTCTTCGCGACGCGACGCTGCCGGAGTGTGAAGGCTTGCGCCGTGACCCACAACGTATTGTTGTACAGCCCAGTGCTGACCAGGTGCGCGCTCCTGTCACTTTGTGCCAGGGATAAGCTGCGGTTTACCAGCCTCAGCCCGTCAATGGCGGACTTTCTGGCCTGTGACAGTCTCTCGTGTTGGCCATTCGCGTAGTGCCGAACAGCTCGGTGCTGGGCCAGGTGCGCGCCCGTGCCACTTTGTGTGCGGGATAAGTTGAGGGTCGCCAGCGTCAGCCTGTCAATCATGAGTAGAGCGAGCAGGACGGCAATGGGAAGTGTTCGTAGGGTAGTATCTGCTGCAAAGAGGTGTCGGACGGGCCAAAACGCACAAACGGTGTTCGCCAGACTGCACGCACTCGTGGCGCGAGATGCGCCGACCGCTGTGGTGCTGCGTCGTGGACCGACGAACAAGGTCGCCACAATTGGGTGGGACCTTACAAACGACACGTTCACGCTCGGCCAATGGTACCGAGGGCGAATTTACCCGTACGACAGCGACATCTCGCCAGATGGAAAGCATTGGATATATTTTGCTCTCAATGGCAAGCGACACGAAGAAACCAAAGGCTCGTATACGGTTTTGGCGCGTACACCGTACCTTAAAGCGCTTGGCTTATGGCCTGTAGGTACGACATGGGGTGGTGGCGGCGGTTTATTCAGTAAGGATGGGGAGTATTGGCCCTTCAGTACCGAGCCTATGATTGAGCCACCTGACCAGCCTCGCGCTGACAACGAGTTTTTGTTCGGTGAGGGGTGGTACCGGGGGCCGCATCATCTCTCGCGGTTGGTGCGAGACGGATGGACCTTGGTTTCGGAACCGGGCAAGGAGAGTGCGGACTACGTGCATAACTTCACACGACCGACGTTTGGGGAGTGGGTGATGGGCCGAGAGGTTCGCATTCGGCACGAAGTGTTTGAGCTGCGGCACCCGAGCTCCAGGCAAGTCATCGCTCTGGACGACTGGGAATGGGCTGACGTGGATGTGCCCAGGGAGCGGCTGGTGTGGGCGAGTCAAGGCTGCATGTGGTCCGGTCAGTTGGTATCTTCGGGTTTGGTAAACGTGACGCTGCTGGCTGACCTCAACGACATGCGGTTTCACCGCACCCGTGCCCCTTATTGATGATGGCAATGGTTCCGCTGATTCAAAGGCTTTTGGAGTTAGCGTTGGCGGCACATCCACGGCTTCTACAATCCACAACGCGGACATCGGCATCTCGTGCGGATGAGCCCGGTATTTCGGGCAGTGACAGACTTCGTTCTGAAAAGAGCTCTAGGTGAGCGACTGTGCGTGCCCGCTGCTGCCTTCTGCTTCGCGACTGTGCGTGCCCGCTGCTGCCTTCTGCTTCGCGACCCTTTGTTGCTTCGGGTGGCGACGTTGAAGATTGAGCGTTTATTATTCTCTTGAAATGTATGATATGGCTTGATCGCGGGATCCTCGCAGCAGACAACTGAAGGAGTGCAGGCTGGAGCCACACAGAGGGCGCGGAGGTGCCCAATGCGCATCATGATGTTCGGGGCGTTGCTGTCCACGGCTTGCGATGGAACATTGCCAATGCCGGAACCGTCTGATGTGGAATCGGACACCGACCTGGGTTCGGACACCGACCTGGGTTCGGACACCGACCTGGGTTCAGGTATGGAATCGGACACCGACGTGGGTGCGGACACCGACATGGATTCGGACACCGACGCGGGTGCGGACACCGACATGGATTCGGACACCGACGATGTTGTCCAATTCGACCCGCCAGGGGATGGTTGGAGGTCTATGTGTATTTGGTCGACGGCGTCCGCCCCGCCTGTGGACCTGGTCATTCCAGGTGACCCGCAGTGGTTCTCTTTCAGTCTGAACCTGTCGGGAACTACGATTGACTTACTCACACCAGAAGAACGCGACATGGACGTCTACAGTCGAACCTGCTCAGCCAATCGACCGTCTGGCCCCATCGCTCTAAGTTGGGAGGATGCAAATGGTGACCGTTTTGACCTGTATACCATCGGGCCGGAAGGCAGTCCTGCACAGCTTTATGAGCTCATCGAGCTCAACACCGCCATTCAGGTTGGTATGTGGTACAGAAACGACGCGGGCGGTTCGGCAGGGTTGGTTGTCGACGAAGACGGTCCGGTAATGGCTTATGCTGAGTCGGTTTGGCGATTCGGGTGGTGGGGTTGGGAAGAACCGTTCGACGAGCTCCCTTTGCGTTTCGTTGCCGGCGAGGTGCAGTGTTTGCCCTATTTCCCTTATTCGGATTGTTATCGACAATACTCCATACAGGTCGGGGAAACGTTGGTTCCCCCTGGGCGTTCTGTCGTTCATAGACCGATGCATGAGCGTTTGCGAATCACGAATGACTGGCTGTACACCGGCGAAGACTGGGGCCACCACAGACAACACTACAATTGGTGGGCCTTGAGAGAACGGGATTGACCGTGGGGTGCGGGGCCATCAGGCGCTTGTCGAGGCGTTCTTGTAGATGATGTGGAAGGCCGTACAACTAGAGAAGGAAAGTCTATGGCCTTGTAGAAGTCGGAGGACTCCATAGTATCGGAAGGCATTCGAAAGTCTATCCTGACCGCGTTTCGCGGGGAAGGAAGTGAGTTCTGGTTGATGAGGATATAGTGCAGTTTGGTTTTTCATTTATGCAACTGTGTTCCGTTAGGGAACGACCGGAGCGGCTTCTGGCGAAGCCACCCTCCCGGCTGAAGTCTAAGATGAGTACACAGAGCGGCACCGTGTTGTCCGCGGTCCGCCGACATGAAGTTTTTCGGAGACCCATGCTTGTGCTGACGTGTTCTGACCCTCGTGGTCGGTAACAAAATTCGGAGAAGTTGAAGTCACCAACAGGCCGGCGGCGGGTTTGTTAATCTGTTTTCCCGCCGTGCCGTCTGCGAATAATGTATGTATGGTTCTGAGAGAGACGAGGAGGGAGACCTTTTCGCCTATTCTATAGAGGTGGTTGGGGGAGTCGCTGGCCCGCGATTGTTCGGGCATTCTTGACTCTGTAGTCGCACAGTCTCCCAATCGACATGACACCAGCTTGACCGCTGACGCGAAGCGCGGTGCGAAGCACCGTTCATCCGGTCGAAGCATTTGCTATACACTTGGTTTGTACCAACCTGACGCCTGCCTACAGCTCTTTGGCTACCCCTTTCGACCACCGGTTGCATGACGAACTCGAGCTGTGACGACCGTCGCAACCATGTCGGCGGCCCCGAGCGCTGGACGATGCGACGGCTGTGTGGCCGCCGCATGTGACGATGGTCGTGATGCGACTGCTGCTGCTGTGGTCCAAATGGTTGGCCCGCCCTTTCGTTTGTGGATGATTCACGTTCTCGTTCGGCAACCGACAGGTCCTATTTGTGCCGCATGGGTCAAGCCGCTCGCGCTGCCGTCGTTGAGGGCTTCATCAGCGACAACAATCCTCGCCAGTTTCGGTATCCCTGACGGGGGGCTTTTGAGCACATCCTGCCATAGGCGACAAGACCGGCTTCGCCGCTCTGCGACTCGTTGCAGGCGACGTGAGCTAGATGCGTCAACGCTTGAAAGGCGGAGCCTTTACGGGCAGTTAGAGATATTGGTACCGCGCTCAACTACGCCCGATGCACAAGCGTTGGCAGACAAGGTGCTGAGGGCTCCAACGTGTGTGTTGGCGGCGATGTCGGCGTTGGTACCCACTTGCACGTCGCGCCCGATGCGGGCGCTGTCTCCAGCGGATGAGCCAGTGGCAAAGGTGACATTCTTACGGATGCGCACCAAACCTCCGATGTTGGCACCGGACAGGGTGCAGCCAGGTCCGATGACGGTTCCGGAGTCGACGGTAGAGCCTCCTTGTACCGTGCTTGCACGAGCTACAACAGCCAGTCCGCTGCCACCGTCGTCACCCACGTTCGAACCACCGGAGACCGTGACTGTGGCACCCAGGGTGGTCTGGGGCCCAAGGTCACTGGCGTCTACGGTACTGGCGTACCCGAGTAGTGAATCCGCACCGATGTTCGAGCCGCTAGTGACGAGGACTTCCCGCCCAACTACGGTATTGGCTCCAACAGTTCCGTAGATCTGTGCGCTCCGACTGATGATGGCGCCTCCGAGGATCTCCGCTGTGCTGCCAATGGTGGCGCGAGGTGCCACGATGACGTTGGCGTGAACACGTGCGCCCGGCTCTACGATGACAGTGTCGTCAATCACAGCGGTGGGATGGATGCAGGTCTCATCGTCTCCGTTGTTGTCTAGGTCAAACGGGTCCATGCCATCCGTACATCCGGCTACAAAGCCGGTCGGGAACACAGTGAGCGTTGAGTTGGAGGTGCTGTGGTCGTAGTAGTACAGATTGCCGTTGTAGTATGTCAGGCCCGCCGTAAGACCATCGCCCACTGCGGTGTATGTGGCGAGGCGGGCCGTGCTATTGATGTCGTACTGGTGGATACGTGCGCTGGCCGAGTACTCCAAGACCCAAATCGAGTTGGAGTCGAGATCGACCGCGAAGTCGCCAACTCCGTTGGTCCCGCTCAGGCTGAACGTCCGCGTACCGCCGTTGGGGGTCGCAACATTTGTGATGCTCATTTGATTGAGGTTCGCCCAGGTGTAGCTGGAGCTCCACAGGTTTGTCCGATACAACTCACCGTTGCGAATATCGATCGGGAATCCCCCGTATGCGGTAGTAAACGTACTGTATTGGCTCTGGGTTCCACCCGGAAGGTCGATACGCCACATGTCCGGACCGCTCGAGTTTGAGCTGTAGTCGGTGTAGTAGACGTCACCGTCCCATGCCGCGACGCTGGTGAAGTTCGTTTTGATGCCCGTCGCGAAGCTTTGCAGGTTGGCTCCGCTTAGGTCGGTACTCCAGACGGTACCCGAGTTGTATTGCGCGTACAGAAGTCGTTGGGATGCTTCGTCGATGCCCAGCCCCTGAGGGCAGAAGTTGCAAGACGCATTCTCCAGCTGGCTGGGTAGCGAGTATGTCGCACTCGGCGTCAAGGTTTGCGCGTAGGCAGTTGGAGCGGCGAGTATCGCTAGGGCGACGGCGAGACGAATCATGATTTTCCCCAGGTGGAGCGTCAGAACATTGTCCGTACTATACTCCCATTGCTGACCACGTTGGCTTTCTTTCCACTTGCGGATGCTGGCCACCGTTTCACAGCGCCTGGCGTGCGTGTTCGGCTAAGAGCGGAGAGTGGCCTGGTATGAGGGGCTTCGGAGTAGGCAGAAGCTATGGGTCGGGTGAACACGCCGTGGCAACGCAAACCCATCTCCGACGACCCCATGACTCCACCGATGAGTTCAGTGTCTCTACCCTCGTTTACCAGAGCCCTTTGCCCTGAACAGGCCTGAACTCGTACTAGAATGGAAGGCGTGATTCGCCGACATAGAAAGGCGGACGCCTGCCCCTTAATGCTGGTGGTCATTCTAGCCTTGGTCGCTCGCGGACCGACGCTGTCGGTTGCGGGGACTTTGCCCTAGCTGAACGGTGGTGAGTTTACCCAAGCTTTGACTCCGCCTTGGCCGATTCACCGCTCGCGACAGCCGGTCGTCTGAACGACCCGCCCGAGCCGCCGATGAATTCCGGATTCACCATTGCTGAGAGTATTTTAAACACGGCATTTTCGCGTTGCGCGCCCCTGCACTTTTCGCCCTGGAGAACCTGAGGGAGAACTCCTGTACGGACGCGCACGACTCTGCGCGCTGCCGGTGATGGCCGCCTTCGCCGAATGGCTGGCCTCCGACAGATGTTCGACTTCACGACTGTCCCGAACTGCCATTGCTTCCGGCGTCACTATTGCTGTGACCATTTTGGAATCGGCACTTGCGCGTTGCGCGCTTTTGCCGCTTTCCGCCTAGGAGAATCTGAGAGAAGTCCTGTACGGACGCGCACGACCATGCGCGTTGCAGGTGATTGCCGGCATTCGCCAATGGGCCGACCCGTGACAGCCGCTCACTTTTCATGACGGTGAGTGCCGCCTTCGTCGATTTGCTGGCGCGCAATAGTCGTTCGCCTTCACCACCCTAAGGCCGATACCGAAGAGGGGAGGTTGTAACGGTGCGGAGGGGCTGCGCTGGCCTAGAGTGCGGTGGAGAGCGACCCGGTGCTTCGAGTCGTTGTGTATGGTCTCGATGGGTTGGGCTCGACGTGGGACTTTGGTTCTTGGCAACAGGTCGCCGGCCTTGCCCTTCGGCGTTGCTGCTGACTTCCGCCTTTGGCCATTCACCCGCCTGCCTTTGCGGCCCTGTTGAACTGCCAATAGCCTGACGTCCTGTGCGGACAAGGATGACTGGCCAACCGTGTCCACGATTCTAGAGTCGAACCTGTTCTGTCTTGGGCCGCAGCCAAAATGCTCCATATATCGAGGCGAGCGCGAGGAACCAAGGGCAGATGCAGACGAGTATGAGGTGATTCCAATCGCTTTGGACGTCCACCGAAGTCTCGAAGGCGAACGGGGCGAGGGAGGCCAGCCACAACAAGAAGAGCGCGGCGATTCCGGCGAGCATTGAGAACACCGCATTACAACCGAGAAACCAGTAGATCCATGCGTTTGTCATTGAAGGAGCGTAGCACAGCAGTTTTGGGTTGTCGGCGCCATTTTCACCTGTTCTAATCGGCGATTCTCGCGGTGATTGTTGTGAGTTTACTCTTGTCGGCGCCGCGACTTTGAACAACACCCTTTCTCGGTGTTCATGACCGTCGGTCACCCATTAAACCCGAAGGGGAGAAGTCGGAACCGTGCGGCGGGTCTGTCCATGATGCAGCGGAGCGTTCCTGCGACGCCTCGGAACGAGGCATGAGTAGGGGCATGTGTGTCTGGCATGGACAATTTGATTGGAGGCGAGCGAAGCAAAGCAAATCCTAACCTGGGGCCCTGACAGAGGGAACCCACCACCGAGGAGGCAAGGGCCAAGGCCGGAGCACCGGCCAGTGGATGACGCCGTGTTTGTAGACGACCGCATTTGCACCCGTGAGGGGAGGTCTGAAGCAAGCCATAGGTGGGAGACGTGCCCGAACGAAAGTGAAGCGTCGAAAGGCATGCGTAGAGGGCGAGCTGGCATGCAGCAGAGATACCTCATATCTTTCGGTTTTACCTGTGTATCGGCGACGGGCCAGTTTCAAAATTCAGTGGTTCTTACCCAGAGAGATCTGTCGGGTTCCTGTTCGCAGGTAGGCCGTAAAACGA
>CAJXTB010000045.1 GCA_913061235.1 uncultured Pseudomonadota bacterium
CAGCAACGAATCCGATGACGACAACGACGGCTTCCGCATCTGCGAAGACGACTGCGACGATGCCCTGGCGACCACCTTCCCCGGCGCTACCGAGTTGTGCGACGGTCTGGACAACGACTGTGTCAACGGCGTCCCCAGCAACGAATCCGATGACGACAACGACGGCTTCCGCATCTGCGAAGACGACTGCAACGATGCCCTGGCGACCACGTTCCCCGGCGCTACCGAGCTGTGCGACGGTCTCGACAATGACTGCATCGACGGCGTTCCCACCAACGAATCCGATGACGACAACGACGGCTTCCGCATCTGCGCCAATGACTGCGACGACGCCCTGGACACCATCAACCCGGACGCGACCGAAGTCTGCAACGACGGCATCGACGACGACTGCGACCCAAGCACCCAAGCACCCAAGAAGGGGATGACGCAGACTCAGACGGGTTTGACACGTGCATCGACTGCGACGACAACGACGCAGACATCTATCCAGACGCCCCCTTGTTCTGCACCGACCTCGATGTAGATGTCGACTGCGACGGTGTGCTGTCCGACATGGAATCAGACCTCGACGAAGACGGTGTGTGCGACGACCTCGACGTGTGCGAAAAAGACGACGCCACCGGTGATGCCGACCAGGATTCCTTCTGTGCAGATGTCGACTGTGACGACACCGACGACACCGTGTTCCCCGGAGCACCAGAGTTGTGCGACGGCATCGACAACGCGTGCTCAGGCGCCGTGCCCGATGAAGACGCCGACCTCGATGAAGACGGCGTGAGCATCTGCGGCGGCGATTGTGACGACGAGGCGTTTGACGTTGGACCGGACGAGGACGAGGTCTGCGGTGACGGCATCGACAACGACTGCGCGGACGGCGACGTTGAGTGTGATGAGCCCGTCATCGACGAAGGCGGCTGCAGTTGCGGGACATCTTCTCACCCACCGGTATTGGGCTGGGCGCTGTTGGTCATCGCTGGCGTGAGTCTCCGCCGGCGTGCACGCTGATCGGCATGAGGATGTGGAGGGCTTCGCCGACGTGAAGGGGGCCGGGGCTGTCGAGTTCCGCATCGTTGGATGCCCAGCCAACGCAGTCCCAAGCCGTCGGGCCCCTCCTCACTCACCACAACGGCGTCTGCCGCACTCCACACAGACGTGATGCGGCCGTCCAGCTCAAGGGGCGTCCACGACACTCGTTCATCCACCCGTTCACCGGGTGTGCCAAACGTCAGGTCTGCACACGACGAGTCTAGGGCAGTATTCACGCGGTCAATGGCATCTGGAGACGCGCCGGTCTTGTCTGTCACCACCACGTCCACTCTTGGAGGGCACGGCCAGACTCACCGCCCAGGCTCACCGCCCCAGCCCACCACGAGCAACACAACCACAGACCTCCGCATCACGCCTCCGTAGCCACCCCTATGCGCTCGTTGCCCACGTGTAAGGGCACAATGCCCCTACGCCATGCTGTACGCGCCCCATGGAGACCCGGAAATGCACCCGAACGTCGGGTACACTTGGGCGACTCATGTCGAGGGGAATCCACATGTTCAGCATCCTCACACTCGTTCTGGGCATTGCACAAGCCGCGCCCGTTCAGCTCGCTCACTCCGGGCGAGTGCTCGGAATCGACGGCGTACCTATCGAAGGCACTGCACAGATACGCATCTCCCTGTGGCCGGACGCAGACTCGGCCGACCCCGACGCTCGCGTATGGACGGATTTGTTCACCAACGTCCCCGTCAGCGGTGGGTTTTACCAGCTAGCACTCGGAAGCGGCGCCACACTGCAGAGCGAGCTGTTCTCCAACGACCTGTGGGTTCAGGTGACCGTCAATGGCTCCGTTTTGGCCGACCGTGCACCGCTGTTCTCAGTGCCACGCGCGGCTCACGTCGTCGGCACCGTGCACTTGGGCGACGCCGAAGTAAGCTGCGACGAGACCCATCGAGGGCTGATGCGCTACCGGAACGGGACCTTCGAGGGCTGCTCGGACGACGGGTGGGTGTCGCTGATTAGTGGTGCTGCAGCATCCGCGACCAGCTGCAGCGCGGTGGTTGCGACCACGCCAGATGCGCCGAGCGCCGTCTACCTGATCGATCCCGACGGAGGCGGTACCGTGCCTCCCCAGCCCATCTTCTGCGACATGGATACCCCCGGCGGGCCGTGGGCAGTACTGCAGTGGGACACCAGCGAAAACCTTCACGCCAACGCCCATGATGTGGTCTCCAGTACCGAGTCGGGGTGGTCGATTAACTTCGAAACCGTAGGAAGTTACTGGAACACGGTGACAACGACCGGCTTCTACGTTGAGGTTGATGGGGGTCCGAAGTACATCTGGCAGGACGCCGTGAAGTACGGCACCTCCAACCGCCCCAATGTCGAGTACCTGTTCAGCGGGCGCAACCAAGCGACTTGGAACTGCAACACCTCCGGCAGCAACGGGTACTGCGCACTGACCGACCAGACGACGGGTCGACACTGGGGCCGCTGGGCCAACAGTACGGGCTGCTGCGGTCCCGCCGGCATTGGCGGAGTGTGGTTCTACAGCCAGACCGCGGGTGGAGAGGACCTGAACTACGGCCTGTGCGAGAACCTGTACCCGAACGGGAGCATCCCCTCAGCAAGCGGGTGCGATGCCGGTAGCTACACGTCCATCAACCCCTCCGGCAGCAAGGTCTTCAAGCTCGCGATTCGCAACTGAGGCGCAGTCCTAAACGACTGCTCCGTCCACACCCATCCCGTTGGCCGGCGGGTCTCGTGCCGACTGCTCGAGCGACGCACACACAATCAGCGTCGCCAATCCTCCGGACCGGGTGCCGAACCACGGCGCGCAGAGCCATCGCCCTCCCGTACGTCGGACACGCCACGCCGTTGACATCGAAGGCCCCCACAGAAGCACACTCTACGGTGTCCAGCGGGAGGTCCCGTCAGCCTGTTGTCGGTGTCCGCGATTGCAGGATACGTTCAGCGCATGAGACCCCTTCTACTTGTGTTTGCGCTGTTGAGCGGCTGTGACAAGAACTGCGGTGACGCAGTCGTTTGCGACCGGGGGCACCGCCTTGGAGCTGTGGGACGAAGACGGCGACGGGCGAACGGCGGACCTGATGGAAGAATGCGGCGCTATCGCCGGCTCCTTTGGGCTCCGACGCCGTGATCTGGGCCTGACCTCGCTGTACTTCGACCCACAGGTACCCTCGGCAAACTTCGCCGAGAGCCTGCGCCTGTCAGATGTGCTGCTGCCCGCTGGTACCCTCACCTTTTACAGCGAGCACCTCGAAGAAGGCGCGGTCATCGGCATGGATAAGATCGATGGATACGGCATCTCCAAGCTCGCGGGCACGTCGGAAGCGACGTACGATGTGTACGGTCTGGTCGATGCGGAAGTCACCGTCCTTAGCGGTCCGCGGGAGCGGAACGACATTGTCAGTGAGCTCAACGGAACGGTGCGCTGGCGGCTGCGCTGGGACGTGACGTTTGGAACGGGTCCCAATGGAGCCGCGCAGGTGTGGTCGGCGGAAGACGTGATCGACGTGACCGACCGTATTGAGATGGGAGATGAGACCTTGCCACCGGACTGGGATGGGCCGCGACCAACGCCCGAGTGAATCGTTCGCCTGGTCGATCCCGCCGGGAAGGGTGCAACCTGCCACATCTCGTCACCCGATCGACAAGGAGCCTGAGGGTCTGGCTAGGCACATCAGACGTACCTGACACAGGCGGTTCCCATGCTCACGCTCGCCATGACCATCGCTCTCGCGGCCGACCCCGCCGTCAGCGGAACGTTTCGCATCGACCAGACCAACAGCGAGTTGCAACAGATCCACCACGCTGCCGTCGACACCACCCTCGCGAGCCTGCCCTGGGCAATTCGTGGTCTCGCTCGGTCGCGGGTGGAGCGGGCCATTGGCAACTGCAGCCAGATCGGCGTGGACCTACAGACCCAGCAGCTCACGCTGAACTGCGACGATGAACCTGGCCGGGTCGTTGACCTCCCGGCAGATGGCGTCACCACGACCAATGCGGACGGGGAGTCCGTGACCACCACGGTCTATGCCAGCGATACTGAGATGAGCGTGACCTTCGCGACCGGCGAGGGCGGCGTGACCACCCGATACCGTCCGAGTGGCGGCCGACTGCTTGTGCAGAAGACACTCTTTAGCCCGCGACTGGATGAGCCGGTCAGCTGGGAAGTGCGCTACCGGCCGGTTCCGTAGACGGGCGGGTTGTCGTTATGGCGCGGTGACCAAAGCCGGGTCGACCGACAGCAGGAAGCCATCGAAGGTTCCTGTCGACTGGCTAAAGCCCAGGCCGCCGAAGACAACGTCGTCGCGGAAGAATCCGCCCACGTAGATACTGCCGTCCGGTGCGGTGGCGACGGTGCGCGGCACAATGAGGGTGGACGGGGTGCCAAAGACCTCTGTGTTGACGAGCTCGCCGTCGTCGGAGACGGCTAGGATCACGGCGCCATCGGTGTCCATGACCTCGTCGCCTTCAAACGACAGCGCGCCCTCCAGCGTGCCAATTAGGAGTGTTTGGCCGGAAGAGTGGCCAGCGATGGCGGTGATGTCGACGTCGCCGTCGAAGGTCTCAAAGACGCGGCACCAGCGCACCTCTCCCGTCGCAGTCAGCCGACACAGACCTGCGGCATTGTCCGCCGCGGATGTCAGCGTCAGGTCGCCGACCGTTAGCGTCTCCCCGCTGCGAAAGCGCAGGAAGAGCGAGGAGTCGCCGTTCGGATGGGTGGTGAGCGGCGGGATGCCGGTGCCGACCAGGGGGAGCACCCACTGCGCGTCGAGTGATGGCGAGAATCGGGCAATAAAGCTGCCGCCCCCATCCGCGGTCACCGTCTGTCCATTGCCAAGGTCGAGGGCGTCATCAAAAGCGACCAATACCAGCATGTTGCCTTGGTCATCATGGGCCGTCTTCCACAGCTGGTGCCGACCTGGGTCGTCGGTCTGTAGGCTGTCGACGACGGCCCCATTCGCGGGGTCGAGTCGTGCCAAGTACAGGTCCTTGCCTCGTCCGCGGTCCTGACCACCGAGCACGACGGGCTGACCGAGGGCGTTCAGGGCCCCACCTGTGAACCCGAAGGTCGGCGTACCGGGGAACACTACCTCCCAGACAAACGCGCCAGTCGGGGACAGGTAGCTCGCCGAGGGTTGCGTCTGAATACCAGAGCCCATGGCGCCGGACAGCCCCATGCTTCCCACTACTAGGACCGCACCGGAGTCGTTCAGGTACACGTCCTGGCCGAAGCTAGAGATGACCGCCCGGTCGTCGCCGGGCTCGGTAATGCCGGGAGTGTCTGGCGCGCCAACCACCGCCGCCCACAGCTCGTCTCCCACTGGACTGTAGCGTGCGACATAGACGGTGTTGTTCGAGACACGTCCTTCAATCGTGGCATCGCCGAAGTCCACGGTGAGCTTGAAGTTGCCAAACACCGCCACGCCGTCGTTGGTTGCCGAGGCATCATTGATGGTTGCGCTTTCCTCGGAGTCTACCGTGCGCACCCACAACACGAGCGGTTCGCTGTCCACGCTCCACTGCCACGATGCGCTCTCGCCGGTGTTGCCCACACCGTCGGTTGGGGAGACGGTGAAGGTGTACACATCGTTGGTCAGCCCGTTGTAGGACACGCCGCTGTCGCAGTCCGGGTCGCTCCGCACGACGCCTTGGCTGTCGCCGGTGAGCTCGCAGGAGAACGCGCAGTCCGACTCGGAGCAGTCAAATGTCAGCGTCGCGTCCGTTGCAGAGCTGATGGCCTCCGGTCCGGCAAGGTCCACGATGGTCGGTGCCGTCGCGTCCGTCTGCCAGCGATACTCGCTGGCAATACCGCGGTTCCCAGCAGCATCGACGGCCACAACGCTGAAGGTGTAGGCGTCGCTGTTGAGGGGTCCAAGTTCGGTGCCCGTCTCACAGGCTCGCTCTGGAAAGATGGACCCTTGAGTGGTGGATTCGAGCGCACAGAGGAAGGTGCAGTCGTCCTCTGAGCAGTCAAACTCCACGGTGACGTTGGTGTCGGCCGTGAGCGCGTCGGGACCGGCGAGCGACACCACCTCGGGGGCGAAGGTGTCCTGAGTCCACGTCCACGAGTCGGGTGCGCTTGCGGGACCGCAAGGGTGCAGTACCTCTCACCGCAAAGTCATGGGAGCCGTCGGCCAAGTCGGCGTAGGTGAGGGGCGATGTACATGTGGCCCAGGCATCCGAGTCGAGCTGGCATTCGGTGTCGCACGGACCGGGCTCGCACGAGAAGCTGAAATCGGCCGGCTGATTGGTCAGTGGGGGCGGTGCGGTGAGGATGCGGACCACGGGAGGGAGTCCGAGCTCTGTATCGGAATCGGTGTCGGAATCGGAATCGGTGTCGGAATCGGTATCGGTGTCGGAATCGGAATCGGTATCGGTGTCGGAATCGGTGTCGGTATCGCTGTCGCTGTCGCTGTCGCTGTCGCTGTCGGCTTCCGTGTCAGGCTCGGTATCGATGTCCGTCCCGACAGGGGCCGGTGTGACGTCGCTGTCGTCTCCCGAATCGGTGGCGTCGCATCCGCTGATGAGTGCCGCGGCGAGGCCAATGGAGAGTAGTACGGAGAGGCGCATGTGTGTTCCGGAGCTGGGTTGGACAGGGACGAGTCGACGGCCATGGAGGATGGTGTATTCAGAGAGCGGTCGCATCGTATTGCAGCTGATCACATGGGTGGCCGGCATGGGTGGTGTTGGCCTTGATGCGTGGCGAGAATGGGCCGCCCAATTGCCGTGGAACCCGACATCCAAACTTCAACATGGGCGACGGGCAGACTGGACCATCAGGACCGCCACCTGTGGTGGAGCGGACTGTCCTGATGGAGAGGCAGCGGCTCAGCAAATGGGGTCACCCCTAAGCGCTCCGTTCACCTAGGACGGAACGTTCGACGCCCAGCGTTCGAGCCACTGTCGGCAGACTAAGGCCCCGCTTCAAAAACGCCGCCAACGCCGGCGTCAACAGAGTCTGGTCGTGGTGGCGAAGCAGCATCAGTCCCCAGAGTAGATACATATCAGCGGGCCTAGGTCCTCCGGCCTGGGTCAGCCAAGGCTGTCCGGACAACACGTCATCGAGTGGCCCCAGCACGGTCGGTAGCAGTCGCCCCACTGCGTCTAGTCGGTGTTCAACGGGAGCGTCCGCGTCGAACAACGGCGCAATGACTTGCTGATGGAGCTCCGAGCTCAAAAAGCCCAGCCACTCCAAGTGCCGACGCCTCTGGACACTTGAGTACCCTGCCCGTTCATCCAAATAGTGGGCGATACCAACCATCTCCGTCAGTCTCTCGCCATCCGGTGAGACCAGGACCGGGACTTTCCGTTTTGGATTGACGTCCATGAAATCAGCGTCAGAAATCTGTCGATTAGGCCCCCGGTGCACCCAACGCACCTCAAACTCCCGCTCTTGGAACGCCAGTGTGGCGTGGATGGCAAGCGAGCAAGTAAATGGGACCGCATACAGCGTAAACATAGAAGAACCTCCGCTGTTGTGAATAGACCGATATACCTTTGGCAGAAAGGACAACGATGCCTCGAATTCTGCCAAATCCGATTCGCGTTGCGGTCATCGTTCCCACAGACGGGCAACTCCTCGGAGTCCTGGGCATGGTGGAAGCGTTTGACGCCGCCAATCGAATCCGTACACATCATGGCAAGCAACCACTGTACGGTATCGACTGGTTCAGCCTCGACGAACGGGTACGGACCAGGTCGGGCCTGACCTTTTACACGCATCCGCTCAGCACACTTGAATCCGCCGATATGCTTGTTGTCGGTGGACGTTTGGAGAACAGGACCGGCCAAGTAGACAAGCCACTCGTAGGCGCCGTTCTGCGCGTCAGCCCCACCTGCGACAGAGTGGTCTCGGTATGCGTCGGTGCCTCCATCTTGGCTGCCGCCGGCCTGCTTCATGAACGCCGGGCGACCACACACTGGCTGGCAACCCAATCACTGGCCACACAGGCGCCCACCGCAGTTCTCGTACCGAATGTTCTGTACACAGAGGACCAAGGTATCTTCTGTTCCGCGGGTGCCACTGCGGGCATCGACCTCGCTCTTCATCTCATCCGTCTAGACGGCGGTCCGAAGCTGGCTCTGGCCGTCGCAAAGACCCTCGTCGTATTCTCGAACCGGCCCGGCGGGCAGAGCCAGTTCGCCGTTGCTACGCCCATCCCAACCGTGTCCGATGACCGTATCCGCGCAGTCGTCGCATGTATTGTTGAGACGCCCGGCACTGACCATCGCGTTCCGAAGCTGGCCAAACGAGCTGGTATGTCCCCGCGTACCTTCGCTCGTCGCTTCAAGAACCAGACCGGGACCACGCCCTCGGCGTTTGTGCAGACCGTGCGCATACAAGCGGCTCGGAGGGCTCTTGAGCTCGGCGACCAGCCGGTCGACACCATCGCGAGTGACGTCGGAATGGGCGGGGCTGAAGCGCTACGGCGTGCATTCTTGAGACACGTTGGGGTGACGCCAGGTGCCTACAGACAGCGCTTTGGAAGTGCGCACAAGGCCACTCGGTGAAACGACCGAATGCTGACTCTCCAAGGGTCGCTGGTTCAGGCATCCACTCGTCCCGAGAAGAGTTCGTATGCCCAACATTCCGGCAACGATGCTCTCCGGCTCCAGTCCCTCATGCGACGTTCACAACCACCAACACTCCGTATGGCATGCCGCGCAAAGGGAATGCGCAGGACAAGCAAAGCTTCTGAGACCGGGTATCCACCAACTCGACCGCAAACGAGAGTCGAGTGTTCGCAAAGGGCAGTCGGACGGCTCGCATTTGATCCACGAGCATGCCGTCTTGGGTTGGGGACGGTGGCCGCCGAGATGCCAGGTTCACACAGAGAAGCCACGCCGGGTTGACCCAGCGTGGCTTCGATTTCGCACCTTCGAGACCTACCCCTAGTAGGGGATGTCTGGGGGGCAGCATGGCAGGTTGAGGGTGGTCTTCATCGCCCGACGCATACGCCTGCGCCGCTTCTTCTTGGGCTTCTCTTCCTTGTCCTTGGCCTCAATGGTACCACCGTCTCCGCCAGTCAGGGTGACCGTGTAGCCGACGTCCGTGTCGGCGTACTCGGTCTCGACGGTGGCGGTGCCGCGGAACTGGACGAGCTGCGCTTGGCGCTCAGCGGACTGCGTCGTCTCTCCGACCACTGCAGGTCCCGTCACTCCCGTGATGTCGATGTCCACACTGGTGACCTCGGACGCACGGTCGCCCGCGATGGCGAGGCGGACCCATACAGATCCGTCGTCCGCATTGATGTCGGCGCCCGAGCCAATGACGTAGCCGTCGCCCGTGCCCGAGTGACCTTGGGTCCTCGCCCAGTCGCTCCGCACCTTCATGTCCACGGTATCGCTCGCGATGATCTCTCCATCCGCGTTGAGCATGTCGACGTCGACTGTCAGGACAGAGCCGAGGGCGTCGTCCTCGAACGCGATGCCGAACGCGGTGAACATGCTGATGTGTCGCGTGGCTTCCGATTCGATGGTGGCGATGATTTCGCCCGCGGCGTCGGTGTACGTGGCGGACACCGAGGGAACCTCTTCACCGTATGCGACGAACACAGACTGCAGCGACACGAGCTTGTAGTTGCCCGCTGCGCGTGTGCGGCTCAAGATCTGGCTGGACACGGTGGTGGTGACAAGCACATCATCGATGTCGGAGTCCGCGAGAGTCACGCCATTGTAGGCGCCGACGGAATCCGTGCCATTGGCGCTCGTGGTGACGGTTCCCTGGTAGTCGACCAGTGGCGCCGTCGTGGCTTCGGTGTCCAGGGTGGCGCGCCAGCGAAGGTCCGAGCCGTCGACGTAGAGCTCTGCCTGCTCATCAATGACGCTAACGTCGCCATCGGTCTCTTGTACGGTCATGTCGAAGTAGGTGAAGCCCGAGATATCGCCGGTAATATCGAAGTCGGCGGAGATTGTGACGTAGTAGGCGTCAACCTCTCCTTCGACAGGGCTCGTGGTGGCGGAGATGACGCCTTCGCCTTCGCTGAACACGAAGTCCACGTCGCCGCCATCCTCAGGATGAAGCGGCAGGATGACCTCGAACTCGTCGCCGACAGCGACGCCTTCCCCTAGGCCGAGGAAGACGAGCGTAGCCGTCCCGCCCTCGGGTTGGATGAGCAGCTGCAGAGAGCCTGTGGTGAGCACCGTGCCGCGGTGCGGGGCGGTCATTGTGACATCGACCGCCTCACCCAGGGAGCTGTCCGAGGGTACCAGGGAGACGCCGACAGAGGCTGGAACGTCGCCGCTGGTGTTGACGATGGCGCGGTGGGTCTTGGTGCCGTCTTCGGCGATGCTGAGCGAGTTCACGCGCCAGCTCTCTACGTCGGTGGTGGCCTGTGCGTCGCTGATGGTGGAGAACGCAAGCGCGAGGCTGGCGACAACGGAGATGGTCTTGAGAAGACGATTCACTACAAACCCCTGGATTGGTGCATCGCTCGTAACGGACCGGTCCCTCTGTGTGACCCCTCATCGATCCTACACCTCGTCCCACAACGTAGTGACAACCCACGCTCCCACTCGGACGGGCGCTGCAGTAAGAGGCGGGTTGTAGACCGAGCGGTTTCTCCCCCTCATGTGTGGTGCCCTCTGGGGTCGCGGGTCACTCGGACGACAACAGCAATGTAGGTGTTGAAGGTCTGGATGGTATTCGTTTGGGGTGCCGCGTACGCGCTGCCCCCTCGGTGCGCGGCGTGAAGCGGCCCTGCACGGCGTCGTCACCGTCGGCGGTCGAGACCGAGGAGGACGGGAGCGCCTGTGGGCGGATGGCACCCCAGGTGTGACATTCATACCACCGGAGCTCGTCGAGCGGCTTGCAGCCCTGGTCCCGCCGCCACGTGCTCACCTCGTCCAAACCCATGGCGTGCTCGCAGGCCGCTCTGCATGGCGCCAGGAGGTTGTTCCGGCTCCGCCTGCGTCCGCACCGCAGCGACCAGCGCTGTCGAAGAAGGCGACGCCCGTTCGGAATGCCCGAACGCCGACCTGGGCGGAGCTGTTGTTCGCGAACGCCGATAGCGTACGGTGATGGCTGATCAACGGCCGATATCGGACGCTTGGCTCGCGTGGATTGCATCGTCACTTCTCCGCAACCGCCCTCAGGGCGAGCTTGCGAATATGTCGGTGGAACAGGGGCTTCCGTCGGAGCAAGCCCGTGCAATGGTCGCTGAGATTGCGGCCAGTCCGGGATTCAATGCTGTAGAGGCTGCAGTCGGACCGGTGCGACGAGCATCTCTTCTTCGACGCTCAGTATTGCGCAATGGAAGCCGCCGAGTGTGCCGCATTCCGCCGGACCCGCAGCTGTACCTCGATGAGTTCGCTGCGGGGCAGACGCCGGTTGTGATTGAAGGCCTCAACCGCTCATGGCTGGCTCTGAACCTGACGTGGCAGAGCTTGCGCGAGCGGTTCGGCACGCAGACCGTCATGGCGCTCACGGGCAGACTGCGGGCTAGCGGAAACCCGGACTTGGAGTGGGAAAAGCACCGCTCGGACATGACGTTTTCGGAGCTTCTGGACCAAGTGCTAGACCCAACGGTTGGAAACGACACCTATGCGACGGCGCGCTGCAAGTTGTCTGAGGGACCGCTTCAAGCACTGACCACGGATGTCTCCTTACCGAGCCCGTTTGTGAGGGGTGTCAAGGGTGGAGCCGCGTTTATTGTGGGGCCGGCCGGTTCCGAGACGCAGCTGCATTTCGACATCAGTACCACTCTGCTGTCTCAGCTGTTGGGGCGAAAACGCGTGTGGTTGGTGCCGCCTGAGGAGGATGTCACGTCCACGGAGACGTATTGGGCCGACCCCGTTGACCTAGACGACACCGAAAAGGCAATCAGGGAAGTGGTCATGGAGCCCGATGATTCGCTGTCCATCCCCGCGGGATGGTGGCACCAGACTCTTGCATTGCAACCGTGCTTTACCGTGACCCATGCCAACATCCGACAAGCGAACAACGGGCACGACTGGCTCGTGAATCGGTAGCGTCGTCGAAGCGCGGACTTCTTAAGCGGGCACTAAACAGATGGCTTGGCCGGTCATGTGCACCGAATTGATATTGTTGGAGTCGCATGTTCCGGCGGGCTCATCTTCGATGTGCTGCTCCGCGCATTCTCCGTCGCGGATGCGTGGGCAGGCGTGCCAGACCTCTACGTCATTGTCTCCAGCCTCGAGCCGGAAGGTCCCCAGGTACTGGGTAGTATCGGTGGGTAGGGACGCCTGATTGTCAGGGTCAACCACAATAAAATCGCCAAGGCAGTTGCCGGTGAGCGGCATACCCACAGACTCCGATGCGTGGGTAATGCGCAGGTACATGGACTCATTGCGCTGGCCGCCACCCGATTCGGCCGGCACGATGTCGTAGATGTGAAAGGTGCCCGCGAGCGGGGAGTTCAACACACCGAGGGACGGGCCGACGTCGTACGACAGCGCAACAACCTCGCCTGGGCTCCAGGTTGCCGCCGTCCCATTTTCGCAATCTACGGTACCGAAATCGTCTGGGATTCCCTCGTTTACAGTATCGCCGGTGGTGTCATCGTCTGTGCCATCGAGCGCGCTATCGTCGTCATCGCTAAGACGTTCGTCGTCGGTTCCGGCGCCCTGCTCGGGAGGTTGGGGCTGGTCCAGGCCGTATTCACTGCATGCACAGACGAGGAGAATCGGAAGGAGAACGCGCATGGCAGCCTCTGAGTGTGCGGAGTCGAGAGGAGTCGCTCCGCGGTCATTTTCTACAGGAAGGTGTGCTCGACTACAACACCATTCCCATTTCTGGGCACCCATGGTTGATGCCGGTGGGTTGAACCGGAGATTCTAAACATCGACTGGACAACGTACGAGTGGCTCTCGCTACGCAAGTCGGCCGCCTGCGGTACGGAGCAAAGGGCGTTGGATTCACCTATCCGTGCACCGGTCGCGCACACACACCGCACACTGTGTGAATCGTGTGACCCTCGGATCATTGTCTTTGCCCACCTTAGACGACCGAATATTATCGCGTTCTTTCATTCTTCTGAGGAGTACGCGATGCGCGCCACCCCCACCTTGATTGCCGCAGCCCTCGCTCTCGCCCCCATCGCTTCGGCCTGGGCCGGCACCTGTGGCAACACCCCGAACGACTGCGATGATGACGGTATTCTCGATGCGTCGGACCTGTGCCCGTTCACCGCTTCGCCGGGCAATCAGCCCACCACGCACACCTACGCCGGGACCTCGGTCTTGTTGCCCACAGGCGCCGACTGCACCGACGCATCGGCCAGTGTCGCGCCCACCGCATCCCTCGGGCACGGCGTTGAGCTCGGTGCTGGAGCGGGGGTCCTCTCCTACGCCACAGTGGGTGCCTATTCACAGCTCGGCGGCGCGAGCTCTCCGGCGATTGTCGGGAGTCGAGCCGTCCTTGAAGGGGCCTCAACACCCGCCGAAGGATCGGTCTTTCCCTCCGGTATCATCGGCCGTAGCACTACCGTCGGCCTCTCCGGTGCCGACGTGGAGCACGGCGACGACGTCACCCTCGGACGGGCCGTCACCATTGGACGTGGCGCGCGACTCGGAGACAGTGTCAGCATCGGCTACGGCACGTCCATTGGCGAAGACGTGGTCATCGCAGACGGGGTAATCCTCGGAAGCCTTGTCTCGATCAGCGATGACGCCGTGATCGGACCCCAAGCCGTCTTGGCCCGGGAAGCCTTCCTGGGAGAGGCGGCCACGGTTGGCGCCAACGTCATCCTCGGCCCCCAGGTGGAAGTCGGCGCGGGCGCTTTGGTTGGCGCGTTGGACCCCGCCAGTGAGCCCGTGCGCGTCCGAAAGAACGTGACCATCGGACAAGGTGCATGGGTTGCCCAGGGCGCGGTGATGGGCCGTGGCGCGACGGCCGAGGAGTGCACTTCGGTCGAAGCCGACACCCGGCTGGGCGCCAGTGCCATAGTCGAGGCGGGCGGGCGGGCCTGTGCAGACAACAACGACCCCGAGTGCGCCGGCATCTACGGCTACGGCAGCACGGTGCCCGGTCAGTCGTACAGCCTTCCCTGTGAGCCCGCCGGTGCGACCGGCGGCGGCGGCTCGTGTGTGGATGTCCCCTCCGGAAGTATCGAAATCGTGGTGAGCGCCACCGGCAGCGGCAACACCTGTACCGCACAAGCCCCGTGCACCCTGAGCGCGGCACGAACCCTGGCCGATGCGAACCCCGGCGCCGTCGTCGTGCTCACCGACGACCAAGTGGCCGGAGACAGCGGCAGCTGGACCATGCAGGCTGGCGAGAGCTTGTGCTCGGCCGGAGGAGCCCAGTTCCTCTTCGGTCGATCGGTCACCGCCAGTGCCGGAGCCACCCTCAAGGACCTTCTCATCGACCGTGGTGGCAGCGGCTCGGGCATCTTCGCACCAAGCGGCGCCACCGACGGACTCACCGTCGACAACATCGACATCCGAAACACCGCGGGAGCCGGAATCAACCTTCCCGCTGCAAGCGGCACCATCGATATCCAAGACGTGGACGTCTACCAAGATGCCGGCGGGACGAACAACCAGGGCATCATCGTCTACGCGACCGGCGAGACCCACATCAGCATCGCCAACTACGATGCAAGCGGCTTCCAGTCGGCGGCGGTAATTGCTCGAGCGAATGCGCCTGGCTCGGCCCTGCGCATGTCGATCTCCGGCAGCAACCACTGGACCGGCGCGGTGACGCCAGGCATGCACGGCGACCCGGACTCCATGTCCGCCTTTGGCGTCTTGGTCGACGGGCAGACGGGGTCCGAGCTGCACGCGGACATCGCCGGCGTGACCATGGACGCGGGCTACACCGGGTTCTACACCTGGCACCCAGACGCTCGCCTGTTCATCCACCTGCACGACAACACGTTCACCAACATGGAGTCCGACTCCGTGTTTGCCGGTGCCCTGTACGATGGCCAGAACATCGACATCACCGTCGACAACAACGTGATGGAGACCGGTCTGCAGGAAGACCCGTACTCGCCAGGCGACTTCTACGACGGGACCGGGGTGCGCTTGTGGATGCGCAGCGATGACAATGCCACGGTGTGCGGCAACGTGACCGGGAACACCTTCGTGCTGGCGAGTCCAGGTGGAACCGGCATTCAACTGTTCAACAGCAGCTCGGGAACCGGCATCTTGCGCGCACCCAACCTGGGCATCATCGCCGCCGACAACGGCAACACCACCACGAGTCTCGGCGGGAGCGCAGGGCCCACATCGGGTGCCGCCTGCGTCCTACCGACGCTGTAGCTCCAGCTAGCGAGGCGCGTCGACGCAGGCGCCGTCGCCGGCGTCGACACACACCCGATGGGCAGTCCGTGGGCTCCTCGCACGCAACGGCCTGTCGGGCCAATTCCATAGTCTATGAGCCGAGGAGCGTGACGGTCCGCTGATTCTGGCAGTGACGCCTGACAGTTGTCACACAATCTCCGTCGGTGCGGCGCGTCACTTGCCGAACTCCAAACATTGGATGGCGTTGTCCACGGTCTTCTCCGCGCAGCTGACTAGGGCGACTTGGTGGGCCTGGTTCGTGCACTGCGCCACACCATGGTCACAGTGGAGCGACGAGGGCAGGGACCGACCGAGCTGGTGCACCGGCTGGTTCGCCAGACGATGCCGCAGCTGCGAGACGCCCTCGAACAGGCGGACCGACACTTGCCCGCCTTCGTGTGGAGAGAGCTGGAGCGATTCGCGGCGTGCGGCGACCCGAAGTACGGGTTCGCCTGGCTGACCTGCGGCCCGTGCGCGCACCACCGGCTTGTTCCGTTCTCGTGTGGCGGTCGCGGATTCTGCCTGTCGTGCGCGGGCCGACGGATGGCGAGCCTGGCCGCTCACTGGGTGGACCGGGTTCTGCCCGAAGTGGGGCTTCGGCAGTGGGTGGTCACCGTTCCCTGGCCACGCCGCTGGCTGCTGGCGCGCAGGCCGGACCTGGCCCGTGGGGTGCTCGCGGTCGCTATTCGGACCCTCGCCCGCTTCGTGACTCGGCGCGCCGCCGCGCGGGGCCATCCCAAAGGTCGGACGGGTTCAATCACGGTGGTCCAGCGGTTCGGGTCGGCCCTGAACCTGAACCTGCACTTCCACAT
>CAJXTB010000046.1 GCA_913061235.1 uncultured Pseudomonadota bacterium
ACGCAAGTCGGCCGCCCGCGGTACGGAGCGAAGGGCGTTGGAATCACCTATCCGTGTCCCGTCCGGTCACAGTGGGTTGTCACTGGGGGTCGGTTCGAGTACTCGAAGCTACTTGGCGCCGCCGCGAACCCGACGCCGTCGTCCCGGTCAAGCACGCACAGCCATAGCGACATCCGCAATAGTGGCTCCAAGGAGCGCTGTTGGACACAAGGTTGCCGTTGTCATCGACTGACCCAATGCTGTTGTTGTTCGGGGACGTGCGCTTGGATGGTCCAGCCGGGTGCACCGCCATCCCGTGGTCGAAAGGCCGCGCGCTGCTTGCCTATGTCGCATTAGCGGGGCGAGCGGTGCGCCGTGACACGGTGGCTGAGCTGCTGTGGACCGGCCAGGGTCGACGAAACTTGCGGCAGTTGCTGTACAAGCTGCGCTCGCTCCCCGGCGCGACCGAGTGGCTAATGGTCGACGACGAGACGCTAAGCGTGTCACTCCCGAACGACGCGTCAGGGCTGCTTGTGGGTGACCTGCCCGATGCCCTACCGTTGTCACCGCCGATGGCAGACCTGAACGACGTGGGCACACCGGCATTTGCCGACTGGCTAGAGCAAGTGCGAGAGCAGCTCACCGTCGCGGTTGTGGCCGCTCGACTCGCCATCGCCGAGCGCGCACTCGAGACCGACCCACGCCACGCCCTACAGGCCCTCGACCTCTCCACGAACCCGCTCAACCTATCGGCGGTTAAGCTCGCTATCCGGGCGCGAATTGATTTGGGAGAGCGCGCCGAGGCTCGCTCGCTGTGGGAACGCGTGGCCCATCAACTCGACGCATTGCCACCGAGCGAGCGCCGCCAGTGGTCTCTGTTGCGCACTGAGCTGACCTCGACACAGACGCGCCCAACAGCCTCCGTCGTGCACCGCCTGCGCAGGCTGTTGCGGATGGACGACGACGATCTGCCGCCCACCGTCGTCGCTCGGGTGTTGGACCTGGACCTGCTGCAGGTCGCAGCCGCTTATGACGCGCTCGACTTGCCCGAGACCGACATCCCGGACATCGGCGACGCCGCCATTCGTGCGCGCCTGGCCGAAGTCCTGCAGGCCGACGGCGACATCGCCCGGGCTGCCGTGCAGTTCGAGCGCGTCGGAGAGCGTCGCCGCGCCTACGACTTGTACCTGCAAGCAGGCCTGCAGCGCGACGACCCCAGCTCGCTTCGCCGCGCCGCCGAACTGGCTCCAACACCAAGCCAAGCCAATGAGGCGTGGACCCTGCTGGTGTCACAATATCGACTCGCTCGCGACGTCCCGAACGGACAGCAGGCCGCCAACGACTTTCTCCGCTACGCACAGCGGGAGCAACGGCCGAGCTCCCTAAGCCGCGCCCGCCTGCAGGTCTTTGGCATGGCCGTGGTGGCCCGCGACACGACCGCGATGGACGATGTCGTCGCGGATCTAGAGCAACTCGTCGCCACCTCGCCCGATCAGCAGCCCATTCTGACGCTGGTGATGGGCCTTCGATGCGCGCTAAGCCGGGACGCACAGGGCGGACGCTACCACCTGGAGCGGACGCTGGAACACACGACAGGGCTCGAACGCCTTCAAGCGCTCGTGGGATTGGGCGCCTGTCTGGGCATGCTTGGCCACTTCGACGAGGCACGCGAAGCCCACTTGCAAGCTCTGAACCTGGCCCGCGAGCGGGAGGCGCGGCCGATGGCTATTGTTTGTTTAATGGGGTTGGCAGTGAGTGCAGAGCGCGCTGGCGACCACCGAACCGCGCGGCGGCATCTCGAAGAGCTGCGACAACTCGATGTCGGCAGCGCGACGGTCGACGTGGCGATGGCAAACCTGGCCACCCTTCAGATGCGCGAGGGCGCGTATGGACCCGCCCGACGCACCATCGCAGAGGTCCTCGCACGCACCCAAGACCCGTTCACGCGGGCCATTCTGTACCGAGCCCGCGGCGAGCTGGAGCGATACCTCGGGCGCTTCCCCGAAGCGATTGACTGGGGCCGACGCTCCGCCGAGCTGTTCGCTGAGCTGTCGCTCAGCCGCTTGGAGCACGTCGCCCGCTACAACGTCGCGCTGGCCGCGCTGCACGGTGGAGAGGGCTCGCTCGAAGACGTCGAGCAGGCCGCAGAACGGGTGAGTGGCGAGTTCATCCCGATGGTGCGCATCGAGGTTGCCTTGGTCCACCCCGACGCAGCGGTCGTCGAACGCGCATGGCAGGATGTACCCGCGAACATGACCCACCGCGTAGACCTGCTCAAGCTCCGCTTTCAAGCCATGACGGGTCAACCGATAGTGGACGACGACGGCATCGAGCGACTTCGCGAGAGGAGCGGCTCGGACGGCTTGTACAGCCGCATCTTGCTCGCGCACCTGGGGCACCCGGACACCGTTGACGACCGCGACATAGGGGGCGTCACCGACGGCCTCCTCGCCAGCCAGGCCGAGTCGTTCCGCCAGGTCGTGCAGCGCTGGACGCAAGACCCGATTGGGGACGCTGTCGCGCTGTAATGTGATGGGCATCATTCAAAGGGGGCAAGCGCGCGGGTCCCGAATGACGGTGCAATGACGCCGTCCCAATACGGCCCTGAAGACTCGTTCTTCAGGAGCTCCCCCGTGAAGTCCCACACCCCCAAGACACGCCCAGGACCGACGTCTCAGCAAGCGTCCACGTCCACCTCCACCTCCACCTCCTCTGCATCTGCGGAGATGGGCAACTCGGCCCGCGCCGCAAGCATTGCCCCAGGGCCTGCACAGAGCCAAGAAAGCAACATGCTGTCTATGGCGGCGGACTCGTTTGGGGTCGACCTGTCCGGCACCACCTTTGAGCACGGCACTGGCGTAGCCGAGCGCCACGGTGCGGCGGCCGTCACATTTGGGGACACCATCCACCTGTGCGACGAGGCGACCGCTCGCCCCGACGAACTCGATGGGTTGTTGGCACACGAGCTGGCCCACGTCGCTCAGAATCGAAGCGGAGAGCCGGCGGATTCGGAAGGGGACGCCGAGGTCAATGCCGACGAAGCAGCGGCTGCAGCACTGGCCGGACGCCCGTTCCAGGTCTCGGGCGGCATGCCCACGCGCCCGATGCGAAAGACGTTTGGAGAGTGGTGGCGCGAGACGACCAATACCCAGACCGAGGACGAACTGGCCAAGACCGCAGACGGAGCGAATGGCCCAGCGGCCGAAGACGCCGCGCAAGGGCGCGGCTACATGTTCTGGCTGGACAAGCTCGTCGACCTGCCGACCCAGGACGCGGTTGGGCCGGTGGATCAGAGTTGGGAAGCCCGCAAAGCGACGTTCGCAAGCGGAGGCAAGACCGGAAAAGCGTACGACGCACTCAAGAAGCACGGCATTGGTGTGTCGTGGGCGAAGGAAGAGGCCGACCTGAAGATGCCGGACGCGCCCAAGCACTTCACGCCGTCGCCCGGACCCAGCACCGTCGCAACAGGCACCGGCAACGGCACCACACTGGTTCGCACGAACGCCAACGGCGACACCAACACCATGAAACACTCCACCACGTACGCACCCGGCGAGCGTGGCACCGGCAAGCCAATCAACAACACCGTCTCGCGCGAAGACGGGCAGCTCGACCGCAAACGCACCGCACGAAAGGCAGAACAGGCCATCGCCGACAAGCAGATCGAGGCGATGGCGAGCCTACAGGCGTGCGTGCAGGCCAAGGCGAGAGCAAACCGTCTACAGGCGCAGCTCGACTCCGGTGCCAACATTCCGCCGGAGCGAAAAGCGGTAATGGTGCGGCAAATCGAGCAGGCCAAGACGATAGCCGCCGAGCAGGAGCAGGCCAGCAAGCGCGTGGCGCAGCTTCGGGCTCTGCGCGTGCAAGCGAAGGACCCGTCCCAGCTGGAGGCAATGGCCGAGCAGGCGCAGACGCTCGGCGTGACCGTGCAAGCCGTTCACAACACCAAGACGACCACCTCCGAAGACTCAACGACGAAGAAGCACGGGCTGACCACCAACAAGTCGATGACCACCAATGAGTGGGACACCGGCGTATCCAAGTACAAGGGAGAGAAAGGACGCACGACCAAGACGGGGCTCGACTGGAAGAACCAGTCCCTCGGTCGGTCCGTCGTGGACCAGGACAACTCCACACTCACGCTTACCGACGCCGAGTCGGGTTTCGAACGCAAGATCGAGTCCAAGGACGAGACCAAGCGCTCCGGCGGCATGTCGCTCAAGGACGGGGCGCACCTCAAGCAGTCAAACGAGGTGTCATCCTCCGACTCGTTGACCGGCGAGCGCACGTCGAAGAAGTCGAACGTGGGTCTGTCGTCCAAAGAGGGATTGACGGCGGGTATGAGCGAGGAAAAACGGGACAAGGACGGCAACACCTCGTCGTTCAATACCTCCGCCAAGGTAGACACCGACGGTATCACCACAAAGTCCGACACCAGCGCGGGCAAGGAAGGCGACTTCGCGTCTGGCAAGGTCAAAGCCAGCTCCGACGGTGCCTTCACCGTGAAGATGGTGCCCGTAAAGGGCAAAAAGGGCAGCTACAAGCTCATCACCACCGTGCGTGTGGGGCTTGGTCTCGGCGCAGACGCATCTGCCAAGTCCGAGCGCCGTAAAGGCCACGCCGACGAGTGGAAGAACGGAGGTTCCAAGCTCTCCATCGGTGTAGAGGGCGAGGTCAAGGGGAGTGTCCAGCTGCAGCACGTGCGCGTGTTGTCGAAGGCCGAAGCGTCCAAGTACATGACCGACATCGATGCGGCGATGAAGAGCCGCAAGCCCGACGATCTGCCCACCTCCATGCTCCCCGAGCTCAAGCAGCTCAAGAAGGCCCGCGCGTGGGCGAGCGAGGACGGCACGATGACGTCGATGCTCAGCGCAATCGGCAGCAGCAACAGCGCGAAGGACATGAAGGTGGGCGACGAGACGAGCCTGGTGCTCGAGGGCTCCGCGGGAGGGGGCGTGAATCTCGGTATGGGCGGCGGAACACTGGGGGCGTCGGGCAAGAAGACGAAGAAGCGGACCGTCACGGTCTCCAAGATGGAGGGTTCAAAGGTTCGGGTTGCGGTCCAGTTCGACGACGGCTCGGAGCGCACCGGCAAGATGGGCATGACCCAGGGCCATGCCGCAATGACCGCGCAAAACACCGCATCTAGTGGTGCGGGGCAGTCCGTGACATTCGAGTTGGACGCGTCGAGCAACAACTACAACACCCAGTTCAAGGCCATCACCCGCACGCTCACACGCTCGGGGCTCGTTGCTCTGCAGGCGCAGTACGCAGGACTGGTGAGGGACAGCGAAGCAACCACCAAGCGCGGCGACGTGACCAGCGGCACCGCGACGGTGGGTCCCGGAACGATGAAAGTGGGCGACTCCTCGTCGTTTGACGACGCGCTCAAGCGCACCAAGAACGACGACGGCATCGAGGAGATCGACTATACCGCGACGGGCACAAACGAGGCGAACGCCAGCTTTGGGCTAACCAAGATGCTCGAAGTCGGGCAGTCCGACAAAGAATCCGCCAAGGCCAACGTGGACAAAGACGGCAACCTGACCGTCGATGTGACCCAGACGCGGACGGATACGTCGTTCAAGATGCCGTTTGAGAAGCTCAACGTACCGTTGGATGGCGCTGGCATGGGCGCGCTGAAGAAGCGTATGGCGGCCTACGAAACGGAGATGAAGAAGGTCGAGACGCACTTGCGCCAGTTCAAGCTCAGCGGCAGCGATGTCGACACCTTGGCAGCGCGTGCGGGTTCGAGGTCCGAGTGGCAGAGTCACGCCTCCCTGCACGGCCCCAAGCCGTTCCTCGCCTGGGACGCCCTAGGAGCCAGGCTTCGGTCCGCTGCTGTTCCTAAACAGTGGAAGGACGTGCCCCACGCCGCCAAGCTGGGCCGCGCGAAAGCCATTGCCGAGTTCATGGAGAGCGCAGCCGGCAGCGGCCAAGAGATCCTCCACAGCGCCATGCGCAACTGGGGCGTGGGCGCGTTGGGCGGCGGCGAGCGTGAGGCGGGCGGAGGCCGTCTGTGGGAGGGCACCGCGAAGATGCAGACGGAGTTGGAGGCCCTACTGACCGAGTCCAAGGCCCTTCAGCCCAAGGTGGACGGCCTGACCTCCGCCATTCCCGTCGACGCCATCGGTGACCTGCTCGGCATCCAGCTTTCCCAACAGAGTGCGCAAGAGGGGCGAACCCAGCAGCTGCTGACCGAGTGCGAGGCGATGGGCGCCCGAGAGGTCGCGCTCCGGATGTCCGTTCTGGCGCTCAACGTCGAAGACCCCACGGCTCGCGCCGAGATGTTGACCGCACTGGAAAGGGTGGGCGAGAGGCGGCGAGCAGCCCGCAGCGCCTGTTTGGTCGGTGTCCGTCCCCAGGAGACGTTCGCATCGGAGTCAGAGACCCCCCAAGCGGTCACCCTTCGCCAGATAGACCAACACTCGCGATTGCGTGGGGTTTACGGTACTCTGGCCGCGCTCAAGGCCGATGAAGACCGCCTGTTGAAGGAAGCCGAGGCCGAGGTCGACTCGTGGTTGATCGACCACAACAAGGTCCTGCATCTGCTCGGTACCGTCGAGACCTCGTGGGCCATCTGGATTTCCACAATCAAGCGCGCACGCCAGCTCAGTCGAGCGCTGGGCCTGAAGCCGAAGGACTGGCGGGTCAGCGAGGGCCCAGGCGCCACGCGTAAGGCCCTGGAGCCCGGCGGTGAGCGCTTGAAGACGCTGCACAACCGTACATCGGGGTGGGGCGCGGCCGCCGACGAAAAGCGCCGCTCCAAGCGGCTGGAGGGGTACTAGACCCCTCCGCAATCGCGAGCGTTGGTCTATCTGGCCGAGGGACGACCGCTTCGCGTCGCGTCGCCCAATGTATCGCTCGTGTTGGTAACGGACGACGACAGGTTGCTGATGCTCGTGTCGTTACTGCTCCAGTGGGTAAGGCCAGTGCCATTGGTCTTGGCCGCGAGGGTCCAGCCTCCTCCGTCGTTCGTCATGTCGCAGTAGATGCTGATGTCGCCGCTGTCCGCAGCGTTGATGGTGTGCACGCCGTCCGCGGTGGCACCTCCGTCCAACAGGTCCTGGCAGCTCTCGGGCGCACTCGGCTCGGTTGCGGACAGCCAGCCGCCGCTTACGCAGACGTCTAGGGTGCTGGAGCTGGTGGTGAAGCGCAGAGCGCCTTGGTTTGCGGACGTGCAGGCACTCGTTGAGTCGATGGTCACTACGCGCGTAGCAACGTCAGCGCGGTGTGCGTACGCTACGCTCGCAATGGGGGTCCAGGGGACAAGCTCGTCCGCGCTATCATGGATAGGTGATTCAAACGCCCTTTGCCTCCAGTCCGGCCACGCAGCTCTCGACCGCGACGCCCGTCATCGCCTCCCCACGAGCCGTCTCCGAACGCCAAGAATCCGTATTCGGGTGTGGTGCTGGGTCCAGACAGCCGGTTGCCCCTCCACGAGACGCACGGCACCGGACCGGCAGCGCGACGCTGCGGCTCAGGAGGAGACTACGACGTTGTCGGGTGGGCCTCGCGCCCCGTCGTGGACCGGCGGCCAACCGATAGGAGACTACCTGATTGGCGCTCTAGGGAATGGCGCTCAGCTGATGCGGGTCGGTGCCAAACTTGCAGAAGCTGTGGGCAAGCTCGCGCCAGGTGATGAGCTCATTGACGTACTTATCCGCCCCCACCTCCTCGGCCTCACGGGCCAACGTCAGCGGCGAGACCATGCCGTAGTGTAGGTAAGCA
The DNA here is from genome assembly GCA_913061235.1 of uncultured Pseudomonadota bacterium. Lineage (GTDB taxonomy): Bacteria > Myxococcota_A > UBA796 > UBA796 > CAJXTB01. The sequence continues at coordinate 7,711 of CAJXTB010000046.1, forward strand.
GACATGCGAGAGACGCCGTCAATCAGGGGGTCGTTGCGGGTCTTGCTGTATCGCTTGAGCCCCCCATCGCGGTAGGCTCACCACCGCGCGTAGCCGGGTCCGCTGCTGCCACGGGTGTGTGGGACGGGCCCGACCGTGTGATCGATCTCACACGAGCCGACCAGCTCAGCGATGTCCGCGTCGGCCAAGATGACGGGCTCAAACGGTAGATCGATAGACGCCGGCGGCATGACCGGTGCGACATCCGTCCACGGACGCAGGATCCGGTCATCCACGAGCGGCTGAATGGACTTTCGGAACGGGTAGGCGCGGGTAATGAGCCTTGCCGACAAGATTCATGGGCACGACGCAGGCAGTATCTAAACGCCAAACAGGAGTATTGGTGGAGGCTGCCAGCACCGCCGTGCACTGCGTCAGCGGTGCCACGGGCATGTCTTCGGCGATGACCAGACAGGCCCTGTCCGACAGTGTCTTCAGGTGCGGTCCGCGGTGGCCGGGACGCTCCAAGTGAAAGGCCGTCGCAACTCCCCTCGCCCGCAGCCGAGGCTGTAGGTCACGCGCCCCTTCTAGGATGAACGTGTGGTGCCGGTCGGAGGCAAATGGATTGCGCTCGGACAGGGCGTGGTACACAAAGACCGTCTTGCCTAGCCCATTCCCGACGGAAATCGCCACATCCAGGGCTGGGTTTTCATGCGTACGCAGCGCCGTACGCAGCCAGTACACGACAAAGTCGCCGTCGGTTGGCTCACCCTTGCCATCCACGCGTTGTGGCAGGTTCATCGAGTGTCCAACTGACTCCCTCGGCAGAACCATGCTCATTCATATCGCCGCACCCGCGACCGCGGCCACGATTGACATCACCCAACCCGCTACGGGATGCCCTGCACCACGGCGGGTACGTTCTCATCCGTGTAGTCCGTGCCGTTGCCGAGTGAGCCGCCGTCGTTGTAGCCCCAGCACTTCACCGTGCCGTCATCCAGACGCAGACACGAGTGGTTGTCACCGGGGCTGATGTCCACCACGGTGCCGCCTGCTGCGATGGCGTAGGGGGATGGACCGGGGACAATCGTGGTCTGGTTGCTCCCCCCCCAGCAGTACTCGGTGCCGCTCACCAAGGCGCACACATGGTAGGTACCCGCGCCGATCTCCGTGGCCGGTCCCGGCAGTCCCTCCACCAAGTCCCCAGGGCCGTTTCCGCCGCCGGTCTGACCGAGCTGACCCGCCGTGTTGTTGCCCCAACAGTCGACACTGCCGTTGTCGAACAACGCACAGGTGTTGCGGTGACCGACAGCCGCCTTGGCGACGTTCGCAACCCCTGGAACCTTTGTGGGCGTGGGCTCGCAGGGCGTACTGTGGCAGGTCTGCGACGCGGCAAAGCCTAGCTCCCCATACTCTCCCTGTCCCCAGCAGCTGAGCTCGCCGGTCGCGTGGATGACGCAGGCTCCGGCGCTGCCAACACCGCGAGCTACTCCCGTGACGTCCGTCAGACCGATTGCTGCGACCGGGGTCGTGGTGAAGTCGCTGGCCAAGGTGGCAATGCCGTTGCCGAGCTGTCCGAACCGATTGTTCCCCCAACACTGCACCGTGCCACCGCCGTTGCGCACACAGAAGAAGGTGTGGCCCGAGCCTCCTCCGAACAGCTCGACCGGATCGGTCAAGCCAGAGATTGGCACAGTGGGCGCGTTGGTGCCGAACTTGGATCCCCAACAGTACACCGACCCATCGGTCAGCAGGGCGCATGCGCCATCCATGTCGCCGGCAATGGACTGTGCGCCCGCGAGGGTGTCCCCAATTCCGAGCACAGAGACGCCAGTGTTGGAGCTGGAATCTAATCCGTGCCCCAGGTTGCCGCCGCCCCACCCGTCACCCCAACACTGTACGCTCTCATCTGCGTTGATCGCACACGAATACTGCCATCCAGCGAACAGGCCGAACCCCTGAGGCACACCCGGCCCTTCGACCACCTCGTTGCGACCCACCCGGGCCTCATCCGGGACCGTGGCTCCGGGCTCGATGATGGCACCCGGTCCAATAATCGAAGAGCTTCCGATCTCGGCGCCCTCCCCTACGACCGCATTGCGGCCGATGCGCGTGCCGTTGCCGATGGTGACGTTGGCGGCGATGGACGCGTACTTGCGGATACGGACCCCGCTGCCAACGGTCGCCCCAGTGGCTACCGTGGTGCCAGGTCCCACAATGGAATTGGCCCCGACGCTCTGTGCCAGCACCGAGGCGCTGCGTGCGATGATGACATCGGTGTTCAGTACCACATCGGGTCCGACCATCGCCAGACTGCCCACAACGGTGCGGGCGCCGAGCTGCGCACCAGCGCCGACCACTGCCGCGTAGCCCAGGTCCGACCCAGTGCCGATGGTCACGTCACTGCCCACAGCGCTGGCCCGCCCGATCATCACGTCCGACCCGACGGTCACGTCATCTCCGACTTGGGCGCGTCGCGCGATGACCGTGAGCGGCCCGGTCGTACTGCGCTCCCCGAGCGCCGAGCGCGCGGCCATATACATCCCGCCGTTTGTGGCCGTGAGCGCCACGACGGCAAGCGGATGCGCGCACGCGTCTCCGGCACCATCTGGCCCCAACGGGGACGTGTCTTCTTGGAGCGGGTCCCAGATGCTGGGACAGCCGTCATCCACATCCATAACGCCGTCATCGTCAGCGTCATTGGCATACGCTGTCCCTCCAGCGAACGCGGTGAACGCCAGCAGGCTCCACGCGATGAAGGGTTGGCCGCGACGTTGAAATGGTGGCATCGTATCTCTCCAAAGTGCGCCAGTTCGCGCATGCTGCGCCTAGGCTACCGGATGCACCCCGTTACAAAAGTAACAATGCACCATCACCGCCAACCACGGTTCGACAGCGTGGACCGCGTGCACGAAGCGGGGTCAACACGACCTACTCTTGACAACACACGCCACAACAGCTCCGCCCAGGTCAGGGTTCAGGCATTCCGACCGGGCGGCGCCTTCTTCGACAGCGCTGGCCGCTGCGATGCGGACGCAGGCGGAGCTGGAACAACCTCCCGCCGCCATGCAGAGCGCCCTGCGAGCACGCCGTGGGTTTGGACGAGGTGAGCACGCGGCGGCGGGACCGGGGCTGCAAGCCGCTCGACGAACTCAAGCGGGGTGACGTCACTCCGGCGGTGCCGTCCGCCCACGGCCGCTTGACCGTCACTCGGATGAGTCCGGCCGGGGTCTCCACCAGCCGGGTGCGAGCGAGCGAGGGTCGGGCCAGGTACCGACACCCGCACTCCCGTCCTCCTCGTTCCCGAAGCCTTGTTTTGAGAGCCAGCGCTCGGCACGGGTCGCCAGCTCCACCACCAGCGCGGCGGCACGCCGGGCCAGGAAGCGGGTGAGGGTCCGAATGGCCACCGCGAGCACCCCGCGGCGTGGTCAGGGAACGGTGCCCCCCCCACTGCCAAAGCCCCCCTCCGAGCAGGACCCAGTCCATGGGGTGAGCGGCCAGGCTTGCCATTCGGCGGCCTCCACACGACAGGCAGAAGCCACGGCCGCCGCATGAGAACGGGGCCCGTCGATGGTGTGCGCACGGGCCACACGTCAGCCATGCGAAGCCGGTTCTCGGGTCCCCGCACGCATTGAATTCTCCAGCTCGCGCCAGACGAACGACGGGAGGCGTCGGTCTGCAGACGTGACCGCCTCTCTCAGCTGCGGCACCGCCTGCCGCAACACTCGGTGCACCAACTCTGTCGAACCCTGCCCTCGTCGCTCCACTGGGACCACGGTGCAGCGCAGTGCACGAACCAGACCCACCGAGTCGCCCTGGTCAGCTGCGCGGAGAAGACCGTGGACAACGCCATCCCATGTCCGGAGTTCGGCAAGTGACGCGCCGCACTGACGGAGATCGTCTGACAACGGTCAGTCGTCACTGCCAGTGGTCCGCTTTGTTCGACCCGCGACCTGAAGTCCATGCGACATCGGCGCGACGGCAGAACACGAACCCACATCACACGCAGCCTGCATCGAGCACATCAACCGCTCATCCGCGCCAGCTTCGTCCAACGCAACTCCCTCAGCCAACCCCCGCAGAACGTAGCCGGGGCCCGCGCCGCTCCTGCATTCAGCGGCGCTATCGCTGCCCTTTGACCCGCTCCGAAATCACCAATGGTATCCTCTAAAAATCTGGAGAAACTATGACAAACCAGCAGATTATTCGGGCAGGCATTCTAGCAGTGGCGGGCCTACTGACCAGTGCTACGGCAGTCGCCACGCCGCAGACCATGGCGTTCTCGGGTCGTATTCTCGATGTCAGCGGTAGCGCGTTAAATGCACAGCAAGCCGTACGCATTTCTCTGCATACCGACGCCGTCACAGGTAGCGAAGTGTGGTTTGAGACTCACACGGTCACTGCAATTGACGGCTACTTCAGCGTGACCTTAGGCGGGAGTACGGCCCTGATGCCAGCGTTGCGCGACAACGGCGCCCTGTAAATACAGACGGACGTTGGCGGAGTTTCCATCGGTCCCCGTCAAGCCCTACATGCCGCAGCGTACGCTATTCACAATCCCCTAGACGCCCTCCAGTGCAGCGACGGCGACACGATTCGGTATGACGCGTCGACCCAGAGCTGGCAGTGTCAAGCGGTGCCCGGTGGCCTAGTCTCTATCGAGACCTTTACCGCCAGCGGAACCTGGACCCGTCCTCCGGGCGTGCCCCGTATCGAGGTCATTGTGACCGGCGGTGGCGGCGGCGGCGGTTCGCACAACACCGATGATGCCCAAGGCGGTGGCGGGGCCGGAGGCACGGCCATCGAAGTCTTGGATGTCTCCAGCACCACAAGCGTGTCGGTCACCATTGGTGCAGGCGGGTCTGGCTCGTGCGGCAACACCCCCGTGGGCGGCAGTTCCGGGGGTTCTTCGACCTTCGGGAACTTCTTGTCCGCGACCGGCGGCTCCTCGGTACCCACCTGGGGAGTCGGCGGCGTAGGCGGGCAAGGCAGTGGCGGCGACATCAACCTACGCGGCAATGATGGCGGCACCGGAAACATCGACGGCGCGGGTAACTCCGAGGCCGGCGGAGCGGGTGGCGCTTCGTACTGGGGTGGCAGCGGGCGCGGTGGCAGCTGGTGGGGTGAGAAGCGGGACGGCGTTCACGGCAGCGGCGGCGGCGGAACGCAGGTCAACTCCTCCAACTGCGGCGGCGCCGGTGGTTCGGGCTTGGTGGTTGTTCGTGAGTACGGCGGGTAGCCCTTAGGTAGGCCCTACAACCCGCACAATACCTGCACCCTAGCCACAGCCTGCGCCTCTTGTGCCATCGCGGCGAGCACAACTAGCGCCGCTTGTTCTGCAACGAGGGCGGCGTCCAATGCGTCTTCGCGCAGCTCGGGGAATCATGAAGGCTGTGCATTTGGGCTTGAACTCGCGGACTTCTGTGGCCATCTGGACCTCCGCGCGACGGCCCAATCCGGTCGCGCGGTCGGGGCCTAAAAGGCAGCCGCGGGGCTACCGATCCCAGCTCACGTGGTCGTGGCAACCTATGGGGCGCGGGTGGTCGATGACCGAGCTTCGGCGGAACTCACCGCGCACGAGTGGGGTGTCGCTCTGCATCAAGATCTCGGCGACATGCGCTCCCGCCTTGGCGAGCTCGGTAAACAGCACGGGATTGGTGTTGTCAAAGGTATCGCAGGCCAGATGGTAGCAAGGGTCGTGGGGTAGCCCCGCCTCGCCGCCAAAGTCGGCTACCTCGCCCTCCGACTTGATCTCAAAGGCCCCGCTAAACACACCTCCGCTGGGGATTCCGAACAGCACTGGCCACCGGCTATCGGTAGGCGCCAAGAGCATTTCTGGGCGTGTGGCTAGCCCCAAGTCGGCAAAGTACGACTCGAAGTGCTCCTCAATGACGGCGGACCCATCCGTCTGCACGCCGTCGTCGAAGGTCGAACCATCCCCGTCGGAGATTTTGCGAATGCCGTTGCCGCTCGCGAGCATGTCGAAGTTCAGGTACGCCTCAACGTCCTCAACTTCGGGGGCGAGGTCGCCATTGTCGTCGTGGAAGTAAGTTCCCGAGCCGTGTAGGCCCAGTTCTTCGGCCCCCCACCATGCGAACTGCACGCGATTGGCAGGCTCGATGCCCAGTTCAGCCATCTGCAGCGCGAGCTCGAGCACGAAGGCCGAGCCACTTCCATTGTCGTTGACGCCGGGACCCGCCTCGACCGAGTCGAGGTGCGCACCGACGAGTAGTGTTCGGGTCGCGTCTCCGCCTGGGGTCTCGGCGATGAGGTTGTGGTCGACAGGGTTGGCGGTTTCGGCCACTACCTCCACAGACAAGATGGCGTCCGGAGTGCCGACGAGCGCAGTTCCCTCGGCATAAGACAGTCCCACTACCGGCACGCTCACCCCCGTCGGCTCAATGAATCCGTCAAGGGTTTCGCGACGTTCCTCCTGACCTTCGTTGAAGATAAGAACAGCGCTGGCACCCGCATCCGCTGCGTTCACTGCTTTCAAATGGAAGGGGCAGGTGCCTCGCTGAATGAGCGCGATGTTCCCAACTGGAAAACCGTCAAAATCACTGGCTTCACAGCCGCTTGTCGAGGTGTTCGGGTCGCTCGCGGCCGGAATCATTACGTCGACAGCGGTGAACCCGGTCTCGACCGCGCCGCTGCCGGAGAATCGCATGGCGAGGATGTCGAGCGTCGTCAGGTCTGCAGGACCATCAGAGACGACAGAAACCTCTGCGGACTCGAGGTCAAACGTAACGAATGTGAATTCATTGACGGTCACCGTATAGCCGGCGTCTTCCAGTTGGGTCTGGATGTAGTCGGCGCTGTCGACGTAGCCCTGCGACATGCCCATGCGGGTCCCACCGTTGGCTTCGGCGATGCTCGCGAGAGTCGTCAGGTGTCCCATCAACGCCTCTTGAGTAATGGCCTCGGAGAGGGTCGGGGCCGGGACATCGTCGATCTCGGGTTCGGGGCAACCGGTCAGCGCTAGCATGACTGTTGGTGCGGTCATGTGCGACTTGGGATGGGCCGGTGGCCCATTCGGAGGGCC
>CAJXTB010000047.1 GCA_913061235.1 uncultured Pseudomonadota bacterium
TTGAAGACGACCTCGGTGCCGTCGGGCCACGCCACAACCAGCTCGGCGCCGTTGTCGAAGCCGTCCAGTCCTAGCTGTACGGTCTGGGTGTCCTCAGAGTTGTACATTCCGCGGCTCGACCGGACCTCACGTACGCGCTGAGTCTCGTCCTGGCGCAGGGTCACGCGGGCACCGATAGCGTCGCTGTTGACCACGTCTCCGTCACCTGCCAGATCCACTTGTAGCCAGCGGTTTTGATGCCCGATGTCGTTGCGGAAGAGGAAGTTGGGCCGTCCGCCGCCTTGGTCACGTCCGCCGACGAGTAGGTCTAGGTCGCCGTCGCCGTCCACGTCTGACCAGGCGTGGTTCTGGGCACCTTTCATCATGCGAAGCGGGTCGTCTTCGGCACCGTTGACGCCAGAAGTGTGGCCGAGACTCGCGAAGTCGCCGGAGTCCTGTTGGAGTAGAAGACCGAACCAAGACTTCTGTTCGACGTCGTCGTAGTTGCCTTCGTACTTGCGGTCGCGGGAGACCGAGAGGTCTAGGCGGCCATCGTTGTCAATGTCGACGGTGGCCCCATCAACGTCCCCTTCGTTGAACGGCAGCCCGCGCTCTTGCCACTCGTTGACGAAGGTCCAGTCGGCGTCGGGGCCCTGGTTGATGAGTAGCTGGGAGGGGTCGGACCACTTGCGGTTGTAGTCGCTGCTGACGGGGTGCGAGATGGCGGTGAGGAAGATGTCCATCCAGCCGTCGCCGTTGACGTCTGCACAGTCAATGCCGAAGCCGTTGCTGCCGATGTACGTTCCCGGCTCGGCATTCGGTTCGGGGTCTTCGCCATTTCCGGTGGAACCGAGGTAGTAGTTCCCGCCCGGTAGGCTTGCGAAGCCGGCTTGTACGGCGACATTGGTGAAGTTGCCAGAGCCGTCGTTCTGCCACAGGTGGTTGAGCCCGCCCGATGAGCTCACCGAGTAGGTGGAGACGACGATGTCTACGTCGCCGTCGTTGTCATAGTCGCAGGTCACGCTGCCGTTGCTGGGCTGGCGCTGTTGGTCGGCGAGGCGGTCGCTCTCGTCGCGAAAGGTGCCGTCGCCAACGCCCATGTACAGGCGGTCGGTGTCTAGATAGGTGGTGCCGCCGTGACCGACGAACAGGTCTAGAATGCCGTCGTTGTCTACGTCTACGAACACTGCATTGGCGGCTGTGTCGCGTGCGGACTCCACTCCCGCGTCAGGTTTCACGTGGAACACTCCGTCGCCGTCGTTCAGGTAGATGGCGTGGGTGTCGATGCCGGCTAGGTCTACGCCGGCGAAGAGGTCTTGGTCACCGTCGTTGTCTACGTCTGCGAAGGCGAAAAAGCCGGCGTGGACGTCTCGTAGACCGGAGGCATCGCTGTGGTCGCGGAAGGTGCCGTCGCCGTTGTTGACGAACACCAAGTGCTCGAAGGGCACGCCGTTGTCCGGGTTGGGGAACAGGCTGTGCATGACGATGTCGTCGAAACCATCACCGGTAATGTCGGCGAAGGCCAGGCGGCTGTGGTCGTTGATGATGGTTCCGGGGAGCGGGTCTTCGGCAAAGTTGCCGACCTGGATGCCGCTGAACTCGGAGATGTCCGTGAAGAAGTCAGCGGTGGGGACTTCGAGGGGGCGCGGCTCTAGGTCGTAGGTGGCGCAGCCAGCGAGTAGGGTGACAAGCAGGGGAATGCGCATGGGACCTCCGGGAGTGGGGGAGGTGTAGCAGCGAATCGATTGATTGGCTATCCGCATGACGGGTCATTGCAGGCCGAGCCGCGCAGCTCTAGCGCGGAGTTGGCCGGTGACCTGGCCCGGTAGATCGGCGGGAAGGGCACGCCGTTCGCTTATGAACGCCATGGCTGCAATGGGAGAGGCGCCACCTCCATCAATGCTACCGCCAAATAGGGCTTGCTGCGCGTCGTCTGTCTCACCGGGCGCGGACAAGTTCCGCAGGTGTTCTGCGACTTGAGCGGCAGTGAATTGGAAGTCTGCTGAAGCGAGGTTGGTTGCGAGAGTCTCACCGTCACCGCCGGCGAAGCTCTGGGTCAGCTCGGCCCTGCCGTTCTGGACCACTACGGTGAACCCATGGTCCGACCCGCCGAATTGAAGGCGGAAGATCCCAGCTGCTCCGTCTGCCCCTATGGCAGCAGCGACGGTTCCAACCCGCTGTGCAACGGAACGGTCGTCATCTGGCAACGCGGCCGTGTCACCGGAGCCAATAAGCGCCATGAGACGGTGAGAGGTCGGAATGCACGATGCGTTGTCGAGACCTGCCAAGAAGTGTAGGGGACCGACGCCGGTACCCTGGGCGTTTGCGACTGCCTGTGTGATATCAGCGGGCTCGAAATCGGAGATTGCCTCCCATTCTGGCTCCGTGAGCGCTCGGCCTAGCTCCTCCTCAATGGTGTCTCTGGCGGCGGCGTACGCGTCTCGGACGGGCGCCTGCGGGGGCGCGGCTTCTTCGTCAACGTCCATGTCGGCTGCGGCGGGTGGTGCTGCGGCCACCGGAGGCCATGCTTGCCCGACGGCCAAGTCTGCGCCTACAAGGTTGTGGTCGGCCAGTCGGATGAAGGTCCAATCTGCGTTCTGGCGACGGGCTCGGCTGTTGTGTCCGGACGCCGCATCAATCTCGGCAAGGCGCCCCTCCGCAATGCGCACCCAGGGATTGAGTCGTGCAGACACCGCGTAACGGTTCCCACTGGTTTCGATCTTCGTGTCTCGGACACCCATCTGTTCGGCGCGCTCTGCGATTCCATCTGCCCCTGTAGCGGCGGGAGCGGGTGGGAGTGCGATCGAGCGCTGTCCCACGGTTGCTTCGCCCTGTTGAAGGGCGTCTTGAACGGGGCGCTTGCTTGGGGCGCTGATTCTCTCCAGTCCTGCTTGCAGTCCGGGCAACTCATCGGGACGGAGAGGGACGTTTGAGGATGGGCCTACGTCCACCTCATGGGCGCTGAGGCTATCGGTCATCGCCCGGTCTCGCAGGGCGTCTGTCAGGGGATCTTTGGGAGTGGAACGCGCGGACTGGGTGGGTTCAGCAGAGGTCGTTGTCGGCGTAGCGTGTTCGATCGGCATGATACCACCTGTTGTTGCTTATCTGGCATAACGGGTGTGTTCGTTGCGGTAGGAGAATCCGAGCATTTGTGGAGGCTGGCATCAAGATTGGCGCGGGTTGGGCACGCTGGAGTTGGGGTTGGCGGCAACCTGGACGACCTGCTGGACACGTTCAAGTAGGCGGTGGAGCTGCGGGCCGACGCAACGGTCGCCAACCGCCAATCGAACAAGTAGAGTCAGCCCATGATGCTCTTCTTGTGGCTCTTTGCCTGCCAGACCCTCACCGAGAGTGAGCCGTTCGACTCGGACACCTCTGCTGTAGACTCTACGGATACCGCGGTCTCCCAGTTTGATACAGACGAACCCTCCACCGGAGACTGTCACTACAGCTCCCGACTAGGCGTGTGTTGGCAGCCTCTTCAGAGTGAGGTTCCATCGTGGACGGAGACCGTGACGCCTCTGCTTGACACCGGCTACTGCACGCCGTTCTTGGAGTGTGAGAGTGCGTCCGCCGCCCGGTTTGCGCTGGTCGACCACCACGGCGAGTACGCAGACTTCCAGTATTGGGGGCCTGACGGAGTCTTCGTCGCCGCCGTCTACAACACGGACACGGTCGAGAGCGATGACCCCTGCGACTGTCTGAGAGCTGGAATCTCGTCGTGGCATGGCTACCCAGTCAGCGACTGCGGCAACTTCAACCATGCGGCCGTTCTCTTGCCAGGGTGCCCGCTTGAGCGGACCCTACAGCCTGCGGGTGGCCTGCCTGAGAGTGGCCTATTGACGGGGTTGTCTACATGGGAGCAGACCGCGAGCTTTCGAAACAGCACCTGTGCGGCGGTGGGGAGCTGCGACGATGGGCACACGGCGGTATTGCGCCAGACGACGGACTCCGACTGGGGCTACAGCGTGAACGGCGGCGGCGTAGACGTGTTCGATGCGGACGGGGAGCTTGTAGGCACTGCAGAGTTCGCCACGGGTGCGTCGTATGGCGTGGTCTCGCAGAGCTGTCTGGCAGTGGCAAATGCCACGCAAGGGTGCGGTCTTGTGCTCGACGAGTGACGCGACCGTCCTGCGTGACCGGGTCTACGCGGCGAGTCGTTGTCGAAGGGTCTGAGCCATAGCAACTGCTGCCTGTGCCGGTGGTGCGCCTAGCTGCTCGCGTACTGCATCTGCACGGTGTGTTCCCAGCTGCGTATTGAGCTCATCGTGTGCGACGGCAGCAGCGATAGCAATGCGTGCCGATTCGTCCGCCGATAGGCGTGTGTCTGCCCATGCCGCGATGTCCCAGGACAGCTCGGCATGGCGTGTCTCGTCTTGTGCAATGCGCGCGAAGAGTGCTCGGACCTCGGGAGCTTGTGCTTGTTGGCTTCGATACAGAGCATCGACCACACCGTAGGTCTCGCGGACACAGCCCTCGACGGCGTTCTCCAGCGCGACGTCGTACAGAGAGCGTTCGGTATGGGGGGTGACCTGAACCGCTGGAACCGTGCCGCCAAAGCGCATGGCCAAGGCTCCAACACGGGTGGCGTGGTCGATCTCGTCGACAATGGCCTGCCTGGCTCGGGCGATGAGGTCGGCGGGGGCGTTGTGTTGTTCTAGATCCATGACCAAGCGTTCGAAGGCGTGAACCGCGGCGCCTTCGAGCCAGGCCATGTGCGCGAGGTGCTGTCCAACTGCGTCGTCGCACTGGGTGTCCGCGAGGTGGAGGCCGTCTGGGCGTCGTCCAACACAGATTCCGGTGTCCTCGCTGCCCATCTCTCGGAGCACGGTGGTCGTGCCGTCTTCTGCCACTTCAATCTCGAAGAAGTGATGGATGACGGGACAGTCTCCGCGGCCCTGGATGGCTGCCATTCTCCACGCACCGCTGTTGTGGCGCACCACGGTCTCACACTCGCCGCCGTAGCCGGCGGCGCTTGCGGCATAGAGTGCGTCGCCTGCGGACTCTACAGGAAGGATGAGGTCTACGGACTCGCCTACCGGCTGGTACAGGCGGACGTCATCACCGATGGTCGTGACAACGCCGAAGGACCAGCAGCCGTCCAAGTTGTATTCGCAGGTGGGGTCGTTTGCCGGAGTGGGCCACGCCTCCGTCAATGTTGCTAGGCAGGTTTCGACGTCCGTTGCTGTCGCACACGGCTCACCCGTTGCGTACTGGGTGTCTTGGCTGGCGACCTCGCCTTCGTACGATTCGACGTAGCGCTGGGCGTAGAAGTCCAGCGGCGTGTTGAACACCAAGTCGGCACGCCAGTCACCGCCGCACACCTCTTCAAGGTTGTCGGGTGCTTTGCCGGTGACCTTTGAACAGCCTGTGGCGCCAAGTCCGGCGGCTAACGCAAAGGACAAGGCGGTATGCAGATGGCGTTCGGAGCGATTCATGGGACATCCTGCTGGATCGGGTTGGGCATCAACTAGACCCAGCATACGGTCGGGTCGGGTCGTCCGCTACCGGTCAATCCACCAGGGCCATGCCGTCCATCAACCGCTCATCACTGGGCCACACCAAGCTCAGCTCATCGGCTAGACCCTGGGCAATCGTACGACCCGTCGCACCGGGCCCACGGTCGGTCAGCACGGCCTCGAAGTGGTCGACGTAGCGCACGACAATCTGACCGTCTGACGCGACCAAAGCGGCACCAACGGTAGCGCTCACTCGGTAGGGCTCGACGTGGTGGTCGACGACGACGGGGCCGGCTTCGGTGACCACAATGTCGCCGGCAAAGGTCTCGGCGGACAGCGGGCTGGCGTTGACCTGTTCCACCCAGATGAACAAGGTACTCGCGTCATCTCCGCGGGTTGCGGCGTCTGTCAGAGCGGGGACCATGGACAGTGCGCCCACGTGGTGTGCGAGCTTGCGACGGGCGCCCATGCGGTAGCGGCCCACAGAGAACTCACCCCCCCAAGAAGCGCCTACACGGCCGTTGATAGCGCCAGGCAGAGCGGCAGCGATGGATGCGGGCACGTCTGTTGCCATGCTCTCGCGCTCGCGACGCAGGTCCTGGCGAAGCTCGGAGAGACCGGCACCCACCCAGGTGTCGTTGCCGAGCTGGACGTCTGTTGGAGCAATGACGGGCATGACGCGGACAGCACCTGGAACGGCACGACCGTTGAAGTCCCAGTGAAGTGGCGCAGGTGCGGTCTGTGCGTGTGCCACGGACGTCACGAGAGCTGCGGTGCACGCCAACCAGAACTGAATCGCCATCGTTCCTCCACAGACAAGGTAGGTGGCAAACGCCGGAAGCGGTGAAAACTTTCAATGACGAGCGTCTCCTCCGTGTCAATTCGCGAAGTACCGGTACCTGAAGGCGGCGACGGAATGCGGCTAGACCGCTTTCTAGCTGCACGATTCCCCGATTGGAGTCGGAGTAAGCTCGCACGCGGCATCAAGAATGGTGAGGTGTGCAATGCGTCAGGAAAGCGTCTGCGGGCGTCGCTGACGGTGCGCGAGGGGATGGTGCTGGCGGTCAGCATTCCGGGTTTGGCACCGACAACGCCTCAGCCACCTCTCCCTCCCGTCTTGTTTGAGGACGATGATGTAGTCGTGCTCAACAAGCCCGCGGGTCTGTCCTGTCACCCCGCTGGCGGGAACTTCGAGTGGGCGGTGATTGGTTTGGCCCGCGAGCGCTGGCCGGGCATTGACCTTGTGCATCGCCTAGACCGCGACACGTCCGGTGTTCTGGTCTTGGCCAAGCACATTGAAGCGAATCGTCTGCTCAAACATCAGTTCAAGCATGCGCACCCGGACAAGTCGTACGTGGCGTTAGTGCGCGGAGACTACGCAGTTAGCGGGCTTATTGATGCCCCGATTGACTACGGCACCAGTGTCATTCGCATCAAGATGGCCGTTGTCCCCGGAGGCCCCGAAGCGCAGACCACCGTCACGCCCCGAGAGGTTCGGACTGCTGGGGGTGTCACGCTGACATGGGTGGATTGTGAACTACACACCGGCCGAACCCATCAGATTCGCGTGCACCTGGCACACACCGGTCTAGGCATCGTTGGCGACCGCATGTACGGCGTGCCCCCAGAGGTGTTTCTGACGGCTTGGGAGCATGGGGTGGACGCGAATGTTGTGCGGACGGCTGGCGCTCCGAGGCAGGCCCTCCACGCGCACCGACTCGCCTTCGACCTGCCGTCCGGAGGGCGGACTGAGGTCGTCGCCCCGATTCCCCAGGACATGGCGCGGTGGTGGGCGGACCCGAGCGTGTTGCCGATGGATGGGTGGAGCCCGGACGCACAGACGTAGGAACTCTGCGATTCTTCCGCTAGGATGCCGGTATGAAACACATCCTTCTTTCCGCTCTCCTACTACTCACTGCCTGCCCAGAGGACTCCGGAGAAGACACCGACCCGGGGACGGACCCCGGGACCGATCCTGCAGCCGAGTATTTTGCGACCTGCGACGCGCTGACGGTCGACCTTGGGGACCAGACACCCACGGGAGACTGTGTCCTGAGTCAGTCGATTCGCGGTGGCACTCAGTTGGCCATTCGTGCGGACTGCACAGACGAAAACATTACCGGAAACCTGGATAAACGGCACTATGTCATGGTGCCGGACGCCGTGACTCGTGATGCGCTGTGGCTTCACTTGGGTGGAACCGGCGGACAGCCCAGTAATACCGAGAACATTGGTGAGGCGGCGATGATGGCCGGCTACCGGTACATCAGCTTGGCATACACGAACAATCCTAGCGTTGCGGAGCGGTGTCAGTGCCCCGACGGCCCACGGGTTGCCGAGTGTGAGGGGCTTGTTCGCTACGAGCTGCTGTACGGGGATGACGTGACCGACCTGTTCGTCATGGAGCCCGATGAGGCGATTGTCCCGCGCTTGGTCGCGTTGTTGACGGCGCTTCACGACCGTGCACCGGGCGTCGGCTGGGACGCCTATTTGGACGCCGATGGTGAGCCCGTCTGGGGTGACATCGCGGTGTCTGGATTCTCTCAGGGCGGCGGAATGGCCGGGCTCATTGCGAGGGACCACGTTGTCGATCGCGCCATGTACCTGTCGAAAGGGGCGGGTGCGACGCTTGAAGCTGTGATTGATCCCTCAACGGCACAAGAATGCACAGACGACTCGGAGTGCGCGAGTGAGATGTGCTGTCCGGCGACCGATATTCAGTGTGACGAGCCTGGTGACTCGGCCATCTGTCTGAACCTCGTCCCGGCTCTGTACGCGTCCGAGGGAGCCGACCTCGACGGCGACGGTGTCGGTGATGGCGACGCCTCGGACCGCGCAACCCCCGGGGAGCGCCAGTTCGCCATTATTCATCGCGACGAGAGCGCGTATCAGAACGGTCCAGGCATCTTTGCCTCATGGGGCATGAATAGCGCTGAGGTAGACGTCGACAGTGTTGTGGCACCGTATGCGGCGGCAGCTCAGATCTTTACGACCGCCGCACCTGCGCGAAACGACTGCTCGGAGCACCAGTCGATGGGGGCAGATGCGTGCCAGGCGCGGGACGAGAATGGTGACCCGGTGGTTCGGCCGGCTTGGCTGCACGCAATGACCGCACCGCTGTAGAGGCCAAGATGGGCGCGTCGCGAACGGCACCGCTGCACGGGTCTGGAACGCCGCAGCCGGCTCGAGCTCCAGACCCACTCGGTAGTCGAAGGTCAGCAGGCGACCCGCTCCGACACAGCAGAGGGCGTCGCGCACCGCCGAGTACAGCAAGTGGTCTGCTTCACTCACAACCGGGCGCTGTCCCACCCGTTGTCGGTCATGATCTGACCAGGCCAGTACAGGTTTTCGTCGGTGTGCTCTGCGAGCGCCCACTGAGGAGGCTAGGCAGTCGTGGTCAGACTGGGCCAAGGAGAACACAGGCCTATGAGTCGCATGGCCCTTTGCATACCGGTTGTCGGGCTCGTTGCGGTGGGCTTGGCCTGCGGAGGCGCAAGCGATGAGCTGCTTGATGGCCCCGTTCCAACCCTCGTCGCACCCGATGAACCCCTGTTGCTGGTCAGCTCGGGAGAGGGCGACGGCTACATCGACACCAATGGCGCCTGGGTCGTACTCCCACCCGTCTCAGGGCCCCAGGTCCTCGTCGACCCGCAGTTCGCGCTCGTGCGCAACGGCGAGTGTGTGGTGTTTGACCGGTCCACAGGGACCCTGACAGAACGGGTCGTAGGGCCAGCGACCTCATGTCGGGTTGGTGAGATCGGAACGCTGACCGTCGATGGTGCAACGCTCACGCTGCTCGACGTGACCGGTCGCGTCCGCAATCGCGTGGAGCTCGTCGGCGATGTGGACCTATACGGAGCCCCAATGGCGGCGTGTAGCGGGTCGAATGCATGCGGCTATTTGGACGAGAATCTAGACTGGGTAGGCCCCGGTCCGGTGTGGCGTCTAGCGATGCCCTTCGGCGAGGGGCCCGGTGTGGTGGGCATGGTCGAGACGGCCACCTACGCATTCGTAGACGCACAGGGACAGGTCATCGGACATCCCGCCGAGCCGCCCGACTCGATGTCTCCCTTTGGGCAGGAGCGAGCCCTGGCCCTCGTCGACGTCGAGCGCGACAACAGCGACCCATCGTGCTCCTACTCATTCGTCCCGGTCCTGCTGGGCGTCACTGGAGAGGTCGTCGCACAGCTTCCTCGCACCTACGCGTTCGCGGCCGGAGTACCGAATCGGGTCTTCTCCGAGGACTATCTGCGAATTCCAAGCGATGAGGGCGATGTCTTGGTGGACCGGTCGGGCGTCATCGTGCGCGCCGTCACACAACCCGGCTGGCACTTCAGCGAGGGACTCGCGGCAGTGCAGGGACCGGATGGGTGGTCCTACGTTGACCGGCTTGCAGCTGCGCAACTCATTGGCCCGTATTCGTTGGGTGGCGACTTTCAGATGGGCTTTGCCCGCGTGGACTCGGATCGGTGGCTGCAAAAGAACGGCCACATCATCGTTGCGGCGCCCTTGGCGCCCTAGCCGACCCTCGCGGCTCCCTGGACCCAGCGCCGCGCCCGAATGCGGGTTCTTGGCGCTCGGAGACGGCTCGTGGGGAGGTGATGGCGGGCGTCGCGGTCGAGAGCTGCGTGGCCGGGCTGGAGGCAAAGGGGGTTGGAATCACCTATCCGTAGAAAGGGCCCTTGTTTGTCTTTCGCGTTGACGCAATGTGTCCGGTTTTTGCCGCCGAACGCCCTCGCGGCCGCCCGCCCACAGAGGCATCCTGCAGACAGCAATTACGCTGCGCTTGCAAAAAACGAGCGGAAGGAGGTCGCATGACAATCGGAATACGTACAGCTTGGACGCTCGCCGGGATTATGGCCGTCACTCAGACCGCATCTGCGGGAAAGCTCGACATGACCAACTGCGGATCGCGAGCGAGATTCTGCGTCTACGACGGGAACGACAACATGGTGGGTTCGGGTGCGGCTGTAGCGGTGCAGAGCAGGATTCTTGAATCCGGCGAACGCAGGACGCTCACCTGCGAACACAATGAGTGCTTCGTGACAGTGGTAGAGCCTGGCGAGGACTGCGCCGGCAGCGATGCAAACGGGGGAGGCAATGAAGGCGATTCCTACGACGTATCCAACCGTTTCGTCCGGTACCGAACGTACACCGGTGGCTACAACACTGAGAAGTCGTCGCAGAGCCGAAATGGAGGTGACCACATGTGCAAACGGGAAATCACCCTCGCGTTCGACCGGAACGAAGGTGTGCGGTGGACACCCCCTCCCTACGCCGAGCTCTCCAGCGACGATTGGGTCGTGCTGGACACGAGTAGAGATTCTCGCGTCACGAACGGAGGCGGTCAGGGGGAGCACCTCTGGGCTGAACGTCCGGCCGACGACCTGCTCGACCCCGTGTCCGACGACCCCGCCCATGCTCTCCGACTTCATCGGGCTGATGGCGCGGCTACCGACTGCTTTCGGGACGGTGACATCGTCAACGTGGAGACCGAAAGCGGACGTTTCGTGTACGGATGGAGTGACGGGTCGGTCGGCACTTCCCAGTTCGCAATCTACGGGCTGCAGCCAGGCGTTGGTGGCGCCAACCTGGGCCCCGCCCATCAGTGGGAGCTGCGCACGGGTTCCACCCAGTGTGTGAGGTACTTCGATGACCTCGAGCTGGTCAATGAACTCTTCGGAACAGAGCTCATCGGCGGCTACACCAGCGTCGCCTTGACAGAACCGAGCAGCGTGGGTGACTACGGCAAATTCCAGCTCCAGTTCTACATGGGTGAGGGGGGCATCCCCTTCGGTGACATGAAGTAGGGGGCGCGCGACGGAATGCCGGCGCCCCATCGATTGCGGGTACACGGCCCGGGGAGAGAACTCCCCGGGTCGTTACCGCTTGAGCCATCGCACCAGCGGCATCAATTCCGGAACCTCGGAACTTGCCTGCTTCAAGTCCGTTGTCGAACAGAAGGGATGGGATTGATCCACCAACACATCCAGAACCGGGGTTGCTAGATCAGCATTGAGTGCGACCTTTCCGGCGAAATGCACGGCGAGCTGGACCGCACGGGTGCCGCAGGCTGCCAGCGTCCATTGGTAGGTTCCCCAGCCGACGAACCCCGGCGCTCCATTGCGGAGCGTTAGCGCCACGACCCAGTCACTCGTCACGAGTCCGGCGCTCTCTCGAACGGTTTCCGACGGGACCACAGTCACGATGTTCTCACACTGTCGGCCCATTTCCCGGAAGAGCGTGGTGACGGCCTCGAGGCCCACGGTGGGTTCAGACCCACTGACCGGTGACTCCACCGCGTGCGTTGCGATGAAGATCGCGTCATCGGTGAACACGCGGGCGAACAAATGAGGGACCTGGGCATCTTTGGCCCGCAGGTAGTCTCGGAGGATGCGGAAGGACTCCTGGCGAGCGGGCGGCGAAGAATCGTGGACTGGCATAGGCTGAGCTCCTTGGTAAAACAGACACGGCAACGTGGTCCCTTGACCCTCTCCCCAACAGGACGATGAGCGACGACTTTCGGACCGATCACGCCAAGCTTGTCAGCGTGGGAATGCGCTCTGGCCTCGTGGCGTCTGTGATGCTCTTCGGCACGGCCAAAGGGGTACCGCTGGCTCGCATGGAGCAGGCGATGGGCTTGACCCTGGCGGACCTGGTCGACCCCGATGCACGCGTGCCAGATGCCAGCCTCGGGGCCGCTTGGCAGGCGATCGGAAGCGCCAATCCGAACCAGGCGCCAGGACTCGAAATGGCTGCCAGCGCGCCTATGTCTGTGTTCGGTCCGCTTGCGCAGGTGGCCCGATACGCCGACACCCGCCGCGCAGCACTCGCCAGTTTCTGCCGCTATCAGAAGCTGCTCTCCGGTGGTCTAACGATGACCCTCCACGACGAAGGGGAAACGACGGTGTTGCAGCTGGCACACAGCCTCGACGCATCGGATGGCGGCCATGGAGCAGAGGCGGCCTTGGCGTTGGTTGCTCGCATCGGCCGCGAAGTCCTGCGACAGCACGACGCGGTCATCCGGGTGGAGTTCGCCCACGCGGCCAACGCGCCGTTGGGGCACTACCGCGAATACTTTGATCGGCCCGTGGTGTTCGAGACCCGCCGAAACGCCCTGGTGTTCGAGCGCTCGGCGCTCGAACTGGCGCCCCCTCAGACCGACCCCACGATGTACGCGTACATCGAAGCTCATCTGCAGCTCGGACACCAACGTCTCCTCGCGCAAGTTGCAGACGGCCCACTGGACAAGATTCGGGCGGCCATCGCGGAGCTGGGCCAGCGTTCGGTCTACGGGGCGGCTCCCTTGGCCAAGACCATGGGCATGAGTGTACGCAGCCTTCAGCGCTACGCGAAGACCAACGGCGGCAGCGTTCGGGAACTCATCGAGCACGCTCGCGAAGCCAACGCCAGCACATTGCTGGCAGATGAAACGCTGAGCGTCGATGAGGTGGCCTTCCTCGTTGGCTACTCCGATGACCGGGCCTTTCGGCGTGCCTTTCAGCGTTGGACCGGCTTGTCTCCGAGAGCGTTTCGAGCCCGCAAGGCCTGACCCGGCGCGAACTGTCCGGTCTATGGCGCGGACGGTCCTGCCAGCGGACGGATCGAAATCCTAGGTTGCAGATACCTCTCCTGGCGGATGTCCCGTCGCGAGGTCTGGAGCCCATGATGTTCAACCTCTCCCCATCCGATCTCGTCGTAAACGCTAGCAACGGCGAGAAAACGGCAAGCGATATGGTCATGATTTTTCGCAACAAACAGCTGGGAAGCCACTTCTCCATCATGCAGGGGGAGGTCCGACCTCGAGAACTCCTGGCCTTCCACACCCATGCCAACGAGGATCAGCACATGTTCATCATCGAGGGTGAGCTGCACTTCGAGGTCGGTGGCAAAGATGGCATTCGATTCACCGCCGGTGCTGGTGATCACGTTCTCAAGCCACGTGGAAGCTCGCACGGCTTCTGGAATCTAGGTGATTCGACTGCGCGCTATGTGGAAACCTCGACGGAAGGTGGATTCGAGCACTTCGTTGACAGCCGGGAAGACGGCCTCGGTGCCATGGTCGGGGGGGCCACAGCGGAGCTTGGAATGAGCTTTGAGATCGGCCGCGCCATCGAGGTCATGAAGGAGTTCGGATTGACCGGACTTGCGGGGGCCAATCTCGATCTGAAAGAGCTGGTCCACGACCCCAAGTTCCATCAGTTGATGAGGGATAATGCCGAGGCTCGCGAGTTCTTCCTGTACATGGGTGGCGCCAAACTCAAAGAGGTAGTGTCTTCTTGGACGCAGCGATGACCCGGTGGTTCATGCTCTTGACGTGGTCTGTGTGCGTGGGCTGTCCAGGGCCAGGTGAAACAGCTGACACCGAGGCCAACGCCCAAACGACCCCTGCCGCAGACTCCGACTCAGACTCAGACGGAGAATGCGACACAGATGCCGGTACGGACACAGACACAGACACGGATTCTGACGAAGACACCGACAACGATGGCGCGCTCTGCGGCACGGATCTCGGGAGTGAGACGGGCTGGGTCGTGCGAGCAGGGCAGGAAGCGTTTGCCCAGAATGGTGGCTCCTGCACGCCGCATCCGACTTCACTCGACGAGGCCGTGTATCGCTGGACGGCACCAGCGAGCGGCGTGTGGTTCTTCTCCACCAACAGCTTCTGTGACATCAATCCGGAGATCTTGCTCTACAGCAGCTGTGGCGGGGGCGTGGCGGACGACAACCAGAACTACCCCGGGCTCTTTGGCGACGGCCGCGTTGTGCGGACACTGGCCGCCGGGGAGAGCGTGGTCTTGGGTTTGCGTCCAGAGTTACCCCGGCCGTTGACACCAATCGGCCTGCACATCACGCTCGGTTCTGAACAGAGCTGCGATGACGGAACGGACAACGACTTGGACCATGCAACCGACTGTGACGACACCGACTGCGCCAACACGCTGCCCTGCGTGGGAGACACGGGCTTCTGATAGCGCCGCTCACTTCCACCAAAGGCCGCGGACACGTCTCGAAGAGACCCCCGCCGGGCTCCTCCGGGTGACGGTCAAGCCCCCGTGGGCGGACGGCACTGCAGGCGTCACGTTCACACCGCTCGAGTTGGTGGAGCGTCTGGCGGCGCTGGTTCCTCCACCGCGTGCGCACCTCGTCCAAACCCACGGCGTGCTCGCAGGCCGCTCTGCATGGCGGCGGG
>CAJXTB010000048.1 GCA_913061235.1 uncultured Pseudomonadota bacterium
GCGCACCTCGTCCAAACCCACGGCGTGCTCGCAGGCCGCTCTGCATGGCGGCGGGAATGTGCAGGGACAAACACAGGGCATTCGCAGCAACAGTAGCAATGTGACCTTCACCAACTGTGATGCCAACCCGAACAGCTACCTTCGCTTCTTCCAGACCGGCGAGCCGCTCTCCAGCAACACTTCGTCAAACGACTACAACACGTCGTACCGCTGGCGGGACACCAAGGTCAGCGCGGTGTCTCCCATCGCGGCGGACTTCTTTGGTCTCACCGAGTTCCGCCAAGGGGGATGCGGCACGTTCAGCACAAGCAACCGCTGGGCCGCCTACGACGGAATGACCGGAGCAGCGTTGGGAATTCGCTAAGTCGGTAGCGTTCCCACAACCCGCAACAGTTGCCGAAACAGGCCCATGCGGTGAACGCTAGCGCCAGGAACACCTGCCATGGCTGCTTGCAACTCTGCCTGTGTCCACGCGCGCTGAATGGCTAGGTGACCGTCCGCCCGGACCCACGGTGATGTCCGGAGTGCCATGCTGAGGCAGGAAAAACCCAAATTGGCCAAGCGTGAACGAACCAGCTCGCTGACAACGATTTCGCGCCGGACTAGCGGCGTGTTGCGGGTGATGAACTCAGCCGCCTCTTCGTCGCTCAAATGGTAGAGAAAATGGCTGGACACCATCACATCACAAGTCGGGATCCTAAAGTCTGGGTCCATGACGTCGGCTACTTGGAAGGTCGCGGATGGCAGCTGAGCTTGGGCAAACGCGACGGTCGATGGGTTGCCATCAAACCCAGTCAGCCTGACGGTCCGCCCATCTAGGCACAGCGCTTCCCCCAAAGCCTGCAAGACATCTCCGGCGCCACATCCAACATCAACAATGTGGACCTCTTGGGCGTCTCCAACGGCAGTACGTACAGCCCGAACGACCGCTTTCGCGTTGCCAAGCCACGCGTTGAGTCGTGACAGCTCATGCAGGGTGCGCTCGAGTTCTGGACCGCTAACGGTCAGGTCGTCCAGACGCTCCGGCTGTCGCGCCCGCTCGGTCACAGCCGTGCGCCCCACGGTGTTGTCAGGGCAACACCACCGTCACGCATCTCGATGAGCGAGTCCACAACGTCTTCTTCGATACGCGCCATGTCGTCGTCGGAGTAGGCGTCTCCCAAGAACAGGAAGGGCCAGCTGTAGGTGTAGAAGCCACGCGCCCGAAGTGACAATGACAGCAACAGGCTCGCCGCGGGATTGACTCGGTGGGCCAGTCCACGGGCATCATCGGCAAGATGTGGTGATTCCCCGACCATCAGCAAGCCAATGAAGTCGCCGTAGCCCACCGCATGGATGGGAATGCCCTCGTCACGACGAAGCTGGGCCAGACGCTCGCGCAATCGGGCAATTCGAGTACGGGTCCGCGTGTAGAAGGCCTCTCCCTTTTTCTGCAACAAAGACAGAGATGCGTGTGACGCAAGAAGCGCCATGTGGTGGCCCATATGCGTAGACATGAACGTGGTTTTCTGCCCGAAGTCGGCCAAGTTCACGCCCGTTGTCCGAGCATGGTCGAGCAACGCCATTGGCCCGCCAACGGCAGACAGCGGGATGCCCAGGCCGGACAGAACCTTACCGTATACGCGAAGGTCGGCATGGATGTTCTCTGTGACCGCCGCACCCCCGATTCCCCAGCGAAATCCAGTTTGAACCTCGTCCAAAACGAACAGCAGACCTTCGTCCTGGCACAGCTTGGACAGACGCTTGGTGAAGGGAAGGCACTTTTCTGGGAACGGAAAGGAGACGTTCGACGGCTCAGCAATGACGCAGGCAATCTCGTCCTTCCGAGCGAGAATCATCTCGAATGCGCGCTCGTCGAGGTGAGGAACAATCAACAGATCAACCGACGACGACGGGGACACGCCCTTGGCGAACGGAAGCGCCTCCACGCCCGTCTCATCGACCTTTGGCCAAGGCACAAAGGGATGACCGTGCATCAGAGCGACAGAGCTCTGAACGCCCCAGTCGTGAGTTCCATGGGTGGCGCTCTCCACCTTCACAACGAGCCTCTTGCCGGTCGCTGCACGGGCAATGCGAACGGCAGCCCCCGTCGCTTCAGTGCCTGAATGCAGGAAGACGAAGGCTTCATTCCCGGTGATGTCCCGGAGCAGGTCAACGAGCTTCAACTCAATCTCATTGAAATAGCCATTACCGACCGTAGAGCCAAGGGCCTGGCGTACCGCGTCTACGACTTCTGGCGGATTGTGCCCATGAAGCGACTGTGTGCCAAAGCCCAAAAACAGGTCAATGCGCTCACGGCCATCCGCGTCCACCAGGCGAGAGCCTTGAGCGCTCTTGACGGCCACAGGCAGAGGGACGGCGTGAAATGGCCACTGGGTCGGGTTGCCAACGCTCGCTTCCCGCAACCGCGCCACCAGGGCGTTGCTGGCCGGCTGCTCTGCTGCCACACGCCCCATCAAGTTCATCACATAGTCGCTGCTCATCACCTCACCGGTGAAAGCCATCATCTCAGCACCGTTCATGGGGAACCTCCGAACCCAAAGACTACTGTCGGTTCGTGTTCGATGGGCAGGACGTACCGTTCCACCACGCGACCGACTGGCCCCAAGGCGAACACACGCTGGATGCATGCCGGGGTGGAAGAGGACGTATGTGTCCACGCTCGGCGAGCCAAACGTTCAGGCAGTGTTGAACGCCAATACCAACCAAACCAGGGTGACTCCACGGCCCCCCTCAATCGACGAAGTGTCTGACGTTTCAGACACCGCAACAGACTGGGTCGAATTCCACTCAATGGACCATACCACTACGACCCCCCTCGGGACGTTGAGGCCACTGGGACGTGCAAGCGTTCCTCAACTCGCCCAAAGTCGCCTGCTCTCTAGACAGATCCTGAGAAAAGCGGTCGCGTCTGTTGACCGCCGCCGCCCGTCGTTCGTATGGAGCGAGCTGGAAAAATTCAATGCGTGCGGGGACCCGAGAGTTGGCTTCGCGTGGCTGACACGCGGCCCATGCGCGCACCACCGACGGGTCCGGTTCTCGTGCGGTGAACACGGCTTCTGCCCGTCCAAACCCACGGCGTGCTCGCAGGGCGCTCTGCATGGCGCAGGGAGGCTGTTCTGGTCGTGGCACTAGACGCTCGGCCTCCGGCAGGGTCACTGGCTGGTCGCCGTCCTCTTCAGAACCCGCCCGCGGGCGTCATGGCGCTGTCGCGAAAAACGGCGCCGGTGAGTGCCATTGACGGCAAGTGCGAGGCTAGGAATGTTCAATCGGGTTGTCTGGTGGCTGCTGTGCGTGTCAGCCGCGGTGATGTGGGTCAGCACAAGCGTGTCGCTCTCCATGTGGGGCAAGCCCTATCGCATGAGCCAAGAAGCCCTGCTGATGGGCACCTCAGCGGTCGCTGTCGCACTCGCTGCCTCTGTCATCTTCTCCTCCGGCTTGCTCGTGACGGTCTACCGAGGCTGGGATGCGCTCAATCAGGCGCGACAGCAGGACATGTCGTCCCTCGCGTCCACAGGAATCGGCCGCGACATCCCCGCACAGCAAGCGGTGTTGCTCCTGTTCATACCGGTGTTCAGTATCTTTTGGCAGTTCGTCGCCTTCAGCGGATGGGCAACACGCGCTGAACAGCTGGCGGAACACACCGGCGCAGGACGCGGCGCCCTCATGCCTGCGATTCCCGCCGTTGCCATTGTTGGCACCCTCGTCTCCGCCATCTTGATGCTGTGCCTACCCCCCGTTGGGGTCATGGTCGGCATCACCGCCACAGGGGCCTGGCTGGTGACGGCGCATGCCATGTTGAACTGGCCAGTGGTTCCACAGTTCGTACCCCGTGATCGTGGCATGGCCTATTTTGGAATCGTGACCGGCCGACTCGACCTGCGCATCCTCATCGGCACTTTCGTCGTGGTTGTCGGCGCGGGTGCGTTGAGTGGAAGCGCGAGTTTTCACGTCATGAATGCCTATTTCGTTGACCACAGTATTGGCGGCTTGAGCTACGGATCCTGGTTGTGGCGGGCGACCCTCGTGCGGGCCGTCGTTACAAGCATGGTCGTTGCAGTACCCGCGCTCCTTGGCGTGGGATTTCGAATCAGACACCCCGGCCTTCTCCTGCCGTTC
Organism: uncultured Pseudomonadota bacterium; assembly: GCA_913061235.1. Taxonomy (GTDB): domain Bacteria; phylum Myxococcota_A; class UBA796; order UBA796; genus CAJXTB01. The sequence continues at coordinate 4,120 of CAJXTB010000048.1, forward strand.
GTTGCACTGGCAACCGTCATCGGTTTTGTGGTCAACCACATTGGGTATTCGGTCTTGAGCGGGTCTTGGGAGGGCGCTGCCCCGCTCATCTTCTTCCCGGTGCTGTACGGCATCACCGGCGTTGTTACTTCGGCCTTAGTCCTCGGTGCGTTGTGGTGGGGCCGGCCGGCAGCGGTCGCCATTGCTGTGGCATTGGCCCCGAGTCTACTCGTCTCAAACCTCGTTGAGAACGCGGCTAGCTTGGTCTTGACCTACGCCTTGGGGGATGGCGACTGGATTACGTCGAACAACTTCTGGGTACCGTGGACGGAAATCTCCCCGACCTTCTTCCGCTACATCCTCGAAGCGTCACTCATTGCCGCTGGCCTTGCCATCCTGCACAGACTGTGTCGCTCGCCCCTCATTGCTACAGCGGTGCCGCTCCAGGTTGACCCGGGCTGCGCCGCTGATGCACGCACCTAGCTTCCCCGGCGCATCGCACTGTGTCCCCACACAATCACGTTGCGCCGGCTCGCTATGCACGCACCTGAACACCGCATCCCGCAGGTCAACCTGTTCGGGCAACGCTGTAGCCATTGTTTACATCGCTACCAATTGGAGCCGCTTTCGCAATAGTGGTTGGAAGGTACCCTTACGTTTCAAGCGGCTTCGCCGTAGAGCGAGTATGAGATTGGGCCCGATTCGGCCGGGCGTAGAACTGTGGACTGCAGGGGGGGCCTCCTTCGCCTATTCACTGCTCCGCGACCGTCGCTCGTTGTCACGACCTTCTCGATCCGTAGCCGGCTTCACGACTGCTGAGAGGCCGCTAATCAGAGCCTCCCGGAATCACCATGACGGCCGCGCCCAGAGCGCCCTCACGTCGTTCCCACCCAGTGTGGGTTGCGCTCATGCCCGAAGTAGCCATGTGGATACACACCTTTCATTAGGCGGTCAGGTATCCACGAGGTCAAGAAGATGGCATGGCGCTGGGCTCCGATTTCTTCTTTCATTCCACTGCGGTCGTATTGGACCTTTGTGTGCCGAAGGCGCTTAGCGGCCTTCTTCACCGCATCGTGGTCTCCCCGCGCGTAGGCTGCACGAACGTCGCTGACGTCTACGACTCGCAGATGGCACTCCACCGACGTGTCACTCGCCGTGTACAGGATGTGAGTCCCGTCCGGAGACCAGGAAGGACTGTAGTCCGCTCCTTGGTTGTCCGTCAGGCGCACTGGCATCGTCCCGTCCGCGCGCATGAGCCAGATGTCCTTGTCTCGGTCGGCAAACTTGTCGTTGGGATTGGCCTTGAGCTGCCGGTTCGAGCAAAAGGCGATGACAGACCCATCGGGACTGGGGGTCGGCGAAATGTCGAGGCCGCCGTCCTGGTTGATTTGTTTGGTTTGTCGGGAAGATAGGTCGATGTGCCAGATGTCGGCATCACCATCGTTTCTATCGCTGGAGAAATACAGGCCGCGTCCGTCCTGTGCCCAGCGAACGTGCTTGTCCGACCCCTCGTGTGTAGTCACCTGGGCTCTGTTCTCGCCGTCAGCATCCATTAGCCACACATCGTTGTTCCCAGCCTCGTTGGAGATGAACGCGATTTGCGTCCCGTCCGGGCTGAACACCGGGCAGTCTGCCCACACGCCCAGGCTGGTCAGGGCAACCGCTTCGCCGCCTTCCGCTGGGACCCAGAAGATCTCTTGTCCCTTGCCTTTCCGGTTGCTGGTGAACACCACCCGTGAGCCGTCCGGAGACCAGCAGGGTTTGTCGTTCCAGTTCTTGCCGTGGGTGAGCTGAAGGATGTCACCGGTCGCCATGTCGAGGCTCCACAAATCGTAGTCGTTCACGGAGCCGCTCGCGAAAACGATTTTGCCACTTTGCTCTGACATGCTGCATCCCGTCCGGGCACTATCTGTGCCCTGCTGAAGCCTGGACGCACCGCGATGGACGGCCCTGTCCAATCAACCGCGCTAGCGTCGACGTCGAGGCTCCCACACTTCGTGCTGCGCAACAACCAGCCCCCATTGATGGGGCTGCACGTGACCCGCGTGCACGACACGGAAGTCTGGCTTGCAATGCGGTCGTTGGAACAACGGGGGGCAATGGCTGTCTGGCGGCGGTACTCCACGGTCTTCGCGACGCGCTGCTGGCGGTCTGGTGCGGTCTTGATTCGGGTCGGTCAGCAGGTTTATGAGAGGGTCGAAGGACAGCGCTTGGCGGTCGAGCCCGCCCCACACGACTGGAGTCTTCGTTGGCTTATCCAGTGACCTGGCACGTCACTGTTTCGCTGGTGAAGACTCGAATGCAAGCGTGAACCTTGCGTGCGGCACAGGTGGTGTTTCAACGCGTGCGGCTCCCAAAGAATGCTGGACGAACCGTTTGAAAACCCGGCACGTTGTGCGGTTTCAGGCGCCGTCGCCACTGTCGCTCACTTCCGCAGCACCACTCGACTCCTCGATATGCACGGTCTGCGTTGGGAACGCGAACTCGACACCCTGGGCTTGTGCGAGTCGCGCAACGTCTAGCAAGATGGCGTGCCGGACTTGCACCTCGTGGCCGTAGTTCCTCGCGTTGAACGACGCTCGAAACTTCACGTTGATGGAGGAGTCGGCGAACTCGGAGACGCCCGCGTAGACGAGCGCATCGTCGTGTGCGCTGCGTTCTTGGAGCATGACTCGCAGCGCGATGACGAAGCTATCCAAGACCTCGGGCGTGGTGTCGTAGGTGGCGCCGACGGTCCCGCGCAGGACGCGCATACGGCTGCGGCCTTGATTGTCGATCACTTCGCCGGCCAGTACACGGTTGGGGATGACCACTACGCTGTCGTCGAAGGTGCGGATTTGCGTGGAGCGCAGGCCCACATGCTCCACGTGGCCAGCCTGTCCGTGCACACTCACCAGGTCGCCTCGGAGGAAGGGGCGGTCTGCCAAGAGTACGGCGGAGCCGAAGAAGTTGGCGAGGGTGTCTTGTGCCGCAATGGCGAAGGCCAAGCCACCGATGCCCAAGCCCGCGAAGACGGTTCGGTAGGGGATGTGCAGGATGTCCGCAGCGAGGAATAGTCCTACAACGACGATACCAATCTTGGCAGTGGAGGTGAGTAGGGAGACGAGGATGGAGTCCACCGAGCTGTCATCCAGATAGGAGCGAGCTTGTAGTGCGGCTCCCAGGTCATCGAGTCCGCTGAAGAGCAGCCACGTACCGCCGACGACGGCCGTGAGTAAGCTGCACGACCCAAGTGCCCACAGCACATTCGGGGGCACGCCGATGAGCTCGAAGAGCTCGTGGAGGGCGACGCCAGCCACGAGTAGTCCGAGGGGAAACGCATACCTGCGCTCGAGGCGTCGGCGATTCTTGCGTGTGTCGTCGTCGCGCTTGCGCATGACCCAAGCGAGCGACGTGGGCAGCCGCGCGATGAACCCGGCGGCAACGAAAGCGCCAAACACTAGGACCAACACCACCAACGCCTGCCAGCGCTCAATCGGACCGATGGGGCGAACCCACGTGGGCGAGAGCTTGCGGAACTTGCTCCGCAGACGGAAATAAAGGGAGCGGCTGTCTTCCTTTATGAGCCCCTCCGCGACGGGGAGGTCTTCGAAGGCGTCGTACAATGCACGGACGGTGCGTAGGGTCTCCGGTGTGAAGCGCCACACGGCTGGCGCTTCGGGATTTTCTGGGTCTCGCATTGGGGCGACCACAACCCGCCCGAGCGGGTGCTCAAAGTGAACGTAGGGCTCGTTGCTGCTCGGGTCGTTCGGGAGCTCCTGCCAGATCAAGAAGCCCGCGCGGTCCAGCACCTGCTTGAGGTACTCGGCCAACAGAGGCGCCTCGGTGTCGCGCATCTCCGGGTCCACGTCGGACAGGTCCATGGTGTTGATGACGTAGTCGCTTCCACCTTCGTCCCAGTGCTTGACCTGCTCAATGAACGTGCGGAGGGCCCCGCGAGGGTGCGGCAGCGCTAGGTGCCCGTGGGGATCTGGCTGCAGCGTACCTCTGGCTGTGCGCAGCTGTGTGCGCAACGCCAGCAGTTCATCGTTTGGAGGGGCTGTGAGACGCCAGTTCCCGGCTGCATCACGCAAGAAAAGCTGCTCGTACTTAATGGGAGTGCCCACCTGCTGCAGGGTGTAGGTGTGGGTCACGGGGCGCTCGCCCGGGGGCGTACTGGGCTCGCCTGCTTCGTTCGGCCCGTCGGTCGCTAGGCTAGGCGCAGGCTCGGTAGGCGCGTGGGCCGCGTCTGGGAGGTCCCACAGGTGCAGCATGCACGCGTCCACCACCTCAAAGAGCAAGCTCGCGCGCCGGAACTTCTCGGTGGGCGTCAGCGGCGCGGCGCCCGCTTGCTCTTGGAAGTCCACGCTGGCCAGCCCGGCGTCGACAAAGTCGAGTCCCCCGTAGCGAATCTCGTTGAAGGCCGTCAGGAACGAGCCCATTGCTGCGCGCGGCGACTCAAGCTGGGCCTGCCACGGCTGCAGGTTGGTACTGGCGCTAAGGCGCCCACCATTCCACCACTCGCCGCTGTCGAAGCGGCCCATGAAGCTCTCTCCATTGGGCCCCAGACTGAACGTGAACTCTCCGTCGCGTCCATCTTCCCGGAAGCGTCCGCGCAAGATACGGCCCTCTCCGCCGTCCGTGTCCTCAACCACCCCTTCAATCACGCCGTCCCGCGGGAAGTAGACGCCGCTCACTGTGCGCCCGTCTTGGGTGAGAACTAGGCGCGCACGGCCATTACGCCAGTGAGAGTCCCACTGCCCCGACCAGGGGTTCTCGTCGCTCGCACACGCGCTGCCGGCGGTGCTGAGGATGCCGATGCATACCAAGAGCGCGGCCACCGCAGCGAGCAGAATGAGCCGCCACAGTGTTCGCGCGTTTTGCGATTGTGTCGCCTGAGTCATCATGCCGCTCACTCCTTTAAAACGCGGTGCGTGGTGACCCGGAGCCAAGCCCACTGAAAAGTCTGCGCGTACATGCGCGGCAGTATCTCGCTCGAAGCTCTGTGCGGTCAACAGCCCCTCGTGCCTTCCCCAGCGCTGCTCGCCCACGCGAACCTTTGGACGGCTCCAACTGCGGCCTCCACAACGCTACCGCCATTGGCCTGTGGGAGCTGCGGCGCTGGCGTGGAGCAGCTGAATGCATGGCAGCCCCTCTTGGCGGTGGTCGAGGGCCGCGGCTTCACCGGTTGTGCGCACTGGGGCTGGCATTCGGTTGCACGACTCTTTTGAACAGCCGACGACGGGCGCGAATGCCTTGCTATCCGCTCGATGATGGGCTTGGTCTCAAGCGTCTGCACCTGCCACTCGTGGTGGTGAGACGCTTTCCGGCGAGAGTGACACTTGGCGGGCTGCGTTGCTGCGGGCAGTGCACACAGGAAGAGGATTGGTACGCAACACGAAGGGGCCAGGTAATCTAGGGTCTAAACTGCAACATCCGTCATGGCGTCCAACACCGCTTGGCGGTGTTCGGCTGGTACCACACACGTGGCGCCCTTGCCGTCCCAGATGAGCTGCAGCGTGTGAGCGTCGTAGTGTGAACGCACGTCGTGCCACGGAATGTCCGCGTGGATGTGAAAGCTAAACAGCCGGCCCGTCAACTTACTGGCAGCCCCGAACGCGGCGAACGCCGCAACAAGGGCCCATACTCCCACAAGAGTGCCGCCCCGACGAATCGCAAGAAGGTCGAGTCCGACCTTCTGTAGGCCCATGGCGCAGGCGATGGACGCTGCAATTCCGACTGTCGCTGCCATTAGGCCGACGAACGTGCCTAAGAATGGAATTGGCTTCCTGATAGATAGGGCAATGCCGTCTGAAGATAGGCCCAGAGTGCCTGCACCTCGTATGCCTGCGTCCTTGACATCTTCGGGCAGGTTCTCGTCTGGATGGAAGACGGTCGGGATGGTTGTCAAGTTCACGAGGGCTCCTGGGGTGTGGGAGGGGCCGTACATCATGCCTCGATTGGGGGGCTGTGGGCTACGCGCTGGTGCATGGTTTGAGGCCGCTTGAGGTCCATTGACGTGAGACGTAGGCGCCCGCTATGGCATGCGTTGGCATGCGTTGGCATGCGTTGGCATGCGTTGGCTGCTGCTGGCCTGCCTGTGCTGTAGCTACGCACCTGCCGTCTCGGGGGTTGCGATACCGGACGCCGATTGCTGTATGTGTGGCAGCGTCGGAGGGTCATGCCTTCACTGATTGTGTGCACTGTGGGTGGCATTCGATTTCACGACTCTTCCTGCCGGCCGACGACGAAACGCGACCGCTTGGCTAACTGCCCGACGACAGACTGTTTGTCGTACCGAAAAACCCGCCACTTTGAGCTCCACGACGCCGTCCGGCATCCACTAAAAACCTACCAGCCGCTCTCGGTGCGGACGGCGAGCCGAACCTTCTCAGACGGTGCTGACGCACCGAACGCACGCCGGGACGCGTCGGTCAACTGCTCCCTGGAGCCAGGCGCAGATACTTTGCAGCGTAGGACACATTTCGCAATGGCGGTGGCGTTCTCGGGGAGCCATGGGTCAGTAAGGAGAGCCGGGTCTGACAATGCTCTTGAGGGTTCGCAGACGGGTTGGGGCATGGGCAAAGCACGATAGGTTTCAGCGTTTGTGGCGAGTTCGGCGCTCGAAACATCCATTGAATCTAACCCTGGCTTGTGCAGTGACGCGAAGTACCGTTCACCCGTAGGAAGAACTTGGTATGCCTTTGGTTGCTCACCATTCTTCCGTCTTGCCCACCATTCCTTGGCTACCCGCATCTGACTCCCATGCAGCCCTTGTGATAGCCATCAACGCGGCGTCAGTGGGGTTCGCCTTCAGCAGGTGTGCTCCTGCCGCTTTTCGGCCAGGCTCCGCTGTTGGACAGTCCACTTTGTGAAAAACGAATCAGCGCGACGGCCCCCAAGCGGCCTCGCGCTCGAACACCTATGAAACGCCTGTAGAACGGCATGCAGCTAGGCATCGCACTCATGTTCTTGAGTCACATAGGCCCGCCTTACTGGGGTTCGTTGTTGCAGAAATCAGGTTCACCGTGCCCGCGTCTCTTGAAACTCGCATTCCTGCGATTAAGGATGAGTTCCCAGGAGCGAACGATGCCAACGACAACAGAGACGTCCGACACAAGCTCAAGCTCATCCTCAAGCTCATCCTCAAGTTCGAGCGCCGCAGTCGAGCCGCTCAAAGATGAGCTTGCCGATCCGCTAAAGAGCGCACCAAGCACACTGCGCGGACGTCTGACCTCCGAACGAAGCGCTATCAAGGGAGCGACCAGTTTTTCAGACATCGCTGACGTCATCGACGGCTCCCTGTCGCCGAAGAAGGGCGAGTCCTCCATCAAGCTCCGCAACACGGACAAGGGCGTGGACCGAGCTCGCACTTTCTTCGACTCCAACACCATGGTCGCTGAAAAGAAGGCATTCGTTGAGGACCGCTACGACGGCGCCTTGTCCGACCAGAAAGCAGGCTTAGCAGAAGTCTCCAAATCAGGCGGCGCCATCAGCCAAATCCTAGGTAAGTCGGACACGGAAGTCGAAGAAGCCAACTACGATGGCCTGCAGTGGGGCGCAAACTTCGGACCTCATTCGTCCGCAACCCTCAAGCAAGAACTCGTCAGCCCAGACGATATGCAAGCCACTGTGGAGGTTGCCCAAGCTCGCGGAGGCCTAGCGAAGCTGGTGCCATTGTCTGGATTGTGGCGGTCAATGGATGATGGCCTTCAAAAGCTGTGGACCACCGCCCACGGCGACCAAAAGGCCGCCCAAAAGGCGTGGACCTCTCAATCCAAAGCTGCCCAATCTCCTGCTATTCGTCCAACCCAACTGGGCCCAACAGACATTGACGACTGGGCCCCATATGGTAGCCTTGCGGCCGCGTTCTCAAAGCCCACCAACGGCTGCATGGGCATGGGTGAAGACTACCGGTTCAACTCTATCAAGAGTGCATGCGACGCCCTCGGTCTGACCGAAGCGTCGTACAGCGATGGTGCGTTCGTCCTGTCCATTCCTGGTGGAGAGGTGTCGGCAGCTGTGGACGCCGCCAAAGCCGCCGGTGGTGGGGTTGGAAAGGCCACTGTGTTTACCAGCCTGATGTTCTCCGAGTTCAACTACATTGCGGAAGACCGGGCAACCAACGAGACCGAATCCGGTGATGCCGAGGTCAATGCCAACGCCAAACAGAACTCTGGAAAGAAGTCCGCGGGTGGTAAGACTGAGGTTGTTGTGACCCAATTCCCAGCAGCGGCTATGTTCTCGCAGAACCCCACGTTCCTCGGATAGTTCGTTGACCTCCATTACCCATTACGGTCAGACGCTGACCGAAGACTCGTTGAAATCCGCCTGTCACCAAGCTGCTGTCGGACACCCAAAGGTGCCGATGTCCATGCATCCCATGGATGGCGACCAGTGGATTTCGGACCTGATTGACGCTGTAGAAGGCACCCCGTTCGCAGCATCCGTGGACGCAGCGCTCGCCTCGTTGATGGAGACCGGCGGTTCGGAGGTGTTGGACGTCCTGGGTTCTGTCGCTGCAAGCCGTCCTGGGCACCTTCCAACGGATGTCCTCATTGGCAAACTCAAAGCTCAGTCGGGCCCACTGGGCACGCTGGCCGAATCCGTCCGCGGCATCCTACTCAACGGCGACACCGGGTACACGGACGACCTGCGGTACCTTGCAGCGGATGAAGACGCCCGCGATGCACTGGCCGCCGTCTTCCTGTGCCACGACCATGCATGGACATTGGAGCAGCTAAAAGACTGGTTCACTGGGGATGCAGCTGCCGACCGCACGCTTCTTTTGGGCTTGGTTTCTCCGCTCAGCCGCGGTGAACTGCATGCCCTCAGTACCGAAGTCTTGGCAGCGGATAGTCCTGTTCCAGCACCGGTCGCCGAACAAATCACCGCATACGTGGCCAAGATGGCCGACAAGCCGTTCTTCGCCGACCGTGGCGAAGCGGTGCGCTGGCAAAAGTAGGCGCGGCGCCCACCTCGTTGTTCGGTGGGCGCGGGTGGGTTGCCTCGCCTCCGTGAAGCCAGCAGCTTTGTCGCCCCCGTGCTCGGCCACAGCGTTGGACGGACTGAGTTTGTCGTCGCCATCACACTGGTCAACGACTTCACCGGCAACTTCAACTTCTCTTACGGTGAAATCCGCGACAATCGCTTCGATAGTCTGACCGTACAGGCCGGCTCAACAACGACCGTGCTGGCGGCGTGCTGGAAACAACGCCTCGTCAAAGCACATCAATGGGGCCCGCACTCTCACCGGTGCCGTCAACGGTCCTGTGAGCTACGACAGCTAGTGGGCGGTGCTGTTGCGGTCTGTTGGCCGTGCCATTCTTGGCGACATTCCCGAAGCGTTGAGTGTATAGACAGCTGGCCGATTTGTGACGACGGGGCCGTCCTTCAGCAGCCCCAGGCAGCCTTTCGAGGAATACTCGCTACCGATGACCTTCCGTCAGAGTCCGCCCTCCCGAATATTCGATGCCCTTGCAACGCTATTGCATTGCTGACAATCCAAGTTGGGATTCGCCTTGGTGTGATACGCATCATTACTGTGGATGAGTATCTTGAGGCATCCTGATGCTCATTACGCAAGGTTCCAGAACGCGTTTGAGGCGAGATGCACAACAACGACGAATGCTGTTATGGCGGTGGCTTTTGGGGGGATTGCGGGATCAGATTCTACTTCTACCGGGCAGCTTTTCGGTTGAGTCGAAGCGCTGCGCCTCAGAGACAAAGGGGGGGCGTATCCGCCGACCACTTGGAGTGGTCGCCAATGTGGCGCTGGTCCCGAGCGCCGCGATGATGCGCTGCTGTAAGTTGGAATAAGGCCAGATTCAAACATTGTCGATTAACCTTCTGGCGGATGCAGGTAGTTTTTCAATCGGGAAATTCGAGAATTAGATTGTTCGAAATCAACTGATTTGTATCACGCCAGGATGAGCGGGGACCCGCAGCACCGTCCACCCGTACGAAGTGTCTGTTACGTAAACCGTCAGCGACACACGCACAGTTAGCTACGAAGCCCTGAATATCGGGC
>CAJXTB010000049.1 GCA_913061235.1 uncultured Pseudomonadota bacterium
ATCTACACCTCTCTATTCGTCGGCAGCGTCAGATGTGTATAAGAGACAGGTATGAGGTGGTCTTGGTGTCTGGTGGCGGCACGGTTCGTGTTGTCGATGGCGCCGGAACGCTACTGGCGGGTTTTCCTGTCTACACGCCTGAAATTGCTGGGTCCGCTGGCCTTCACGAAGGGGTGGTCGGCACCCCAGCCGTCGGCGATATTGACGGCGACGGCTCTGTAGAGGTCATCGTCTCCACCCTGGGTGGTTCGGTGATGGCCTGGCATTCGGACGGCAGTGAGGTCGCTGGATTCCCTGTTCGCATGGTCGGTCGCACCCCAGAGGAGTTCGTTGCGGGAGCTGCCTATGACAACAGCATTGCTGGCGCTCCAACCCTCGGAGATGTTGATGGCGACGGTGTTCTGGAGATTATCCAGTCCGCGAACGACCAGCGCTTGTACGTGTGGAATGGGGACGGCACCCTGTTCGATGGCTACCCCATTGAGCTGTGCAAAGACTACTGCGGCTTTCGTGCCATCGCATCGGTCTCGGTCGGCGATATTGACGGCGACGGTGACCTGGATGTGGCCGTGCCCACCAATGAAATCCCCAACGGGGGTGCCGGCACACTGTGGCTAATTGACCTTCAGACAGCCACCCCATTGGACGGCTGGCCGCGCGCTCGACCGGGTCTGCTGAACACCACCATTCTTCCGGTGTTTGGAGAAGGACACCCATCGCCAGTCGGCCTTGTGGACCTGGACGATGACGGTGACCTAGAGCTCATCACCAGCGCCATGTTGGGCGCCCCGGAAGTGCTCAACCACGATGGCTCTGTGTTCCACGCGCTTCCCGGCGCAGCCGACCGCTTTGGCGACGACAGCAACCTGCGCGACAGTGCGCTCAACACCTTCGCTGGACATCCTGGCATTGGCGACATGAATGGCGACGGCGTGCGCGACATCATCCTCGGCGGCGGAACTCCCAGCTTTCTCATCTCTCTTGCGGCCACCCGTGAGGTTGAGTTCGACCACGCTGTAGGCGGATGGAGTGGGGCAGACGGCGCCTTCCTTCCCGGCTGGCCACGACAGAATGACGACGTCGCCTTCTTGCATGCGCCAGGCATCGCAGACATTGACGGTGACGGTCTTGTCGAGGCGCTCTACGGCTCCTCTGGCTTCTTCATGAACGCCTGGAACGCCGATGGAGACGTCCCAGCAGGCTGGCCGAAGAACGTGGGTGGCTGGATTATCGGCTCACCCGCCATTGGCGACATCACCGGAGACGGCGCTCTCGAGGTGCTCGTCACTGTACGCAACGGCTACGTCTTCGCCTTCTCGACAACCGGCTCTGCCGACCAAGATGTGCAGTGGCCTATGAACCACCATGACGCCTTCAACAGCGGCAACGCCCATGTGCCGCTGCTCCAGCAAGCTGGCATTCCGCCTACAATAGACGACGAAGAAACGGGCTGCAGCTGTCAGAGCGGCCCGTCATCCGCTCTAGGCGGCTTCGCGTTCTTGGCCTTGGTCTTGATTCGCCGGCGACGACTGAAGTCGTAGGCGGCGAAGCAAGTCCTCACCCGAAGCGCTACGCTTCGATGGGGAACATGTCCATGCCGCCAACGAAGTCGTACTTGCCAAGCGCCACGCCATTGTGGCGGAGAATCGCGTAGGCATGGCCAATGTGGAAGTAGAAGTTCGGCAGGGCGAAGCTGTTGAGGTATTCGCCGCCTTTACAGCCCATTCCCTTGGCGAAGGGCAGGCCGATGACGCGGTCTCCGGCGCCCTCGAATGCGCTCTCGTCAACGCTCTCAATGTACGCGATGGTGGCGGCGATTCGCGCGTGCAGCTCGTCCATGGTGGTCTCGGTGTCCGCGTGGCTCGGTGCCTCTCCGCCGGTCAAGCGGCTGACGGCGAACTTGGCCGTGTCACAGCACGCCTGAACCTGTCGGGTCAGTGCGAACTGGTCTGGAGCGAGGCGGCAGGCCAGAAAGTTGTTCGGGTCGAAGCCGACGGTCTCTGCGTGTGCAGCTGACTTGGTAAGCCAAGAATCGAGCTGACGTAGGATCTTGGCGTATTGGGGCACAGTAGCGTTGTAGATGGACATGCGGGGGTCTCCTAGGTGTGACCCCGGCGGTGTATCGCCCTGTCTGTCGGATGAGTTGAGTACTTGCCAGCCTGACTCGCTAGTGAGTACGCCGACGTCGCCGAAGCAACAGGGTGAACGGCAAGAATACCAAGCCGTTCTGCGGACCTGGAACGCCGTCACCATCGTCACTTCCGCATCCGTTTCGGAGGATGGGCTCACGGCAATCTCCGATGTCTTCAACGGCGAGGCAGGTCTCTTCCCACTCGGTGAATGTGCCGTCTATGCGGAAGCTCCGAATCGAGAGGCAGACAGAGTCCAAGCCGAGCGCAGCGTCGATGCCGCGGTTGAACTGGCCGAGGCCCTCTGTCGACGTGATGGGCTGAATCCCTGGGTCTACGTCGAGGTCGTACTGGCCCACCCAGCCCTCTTGTTCACTCGCAATCTGTGCGACGACCGCGAACAGGGCCTCACCGCGCCCGGTACATTCTGCGGACGCCTCACTGCTCAAGATGCGCACATCAGCAGCCGCATCACTGGGGCCCTCGCCGGTTGTGAAGCGGAGTTCACTCGACTCACTGTCTTCGTCGAACACCTGTACCCGGTACCGAGTGAAGGGGAGCAACGGCTCATCCGGGTACACCACAACGGTCGTCTCTTCCTCTTCGGCCCAAAAGGTCGCATTCGAATCGGTTGAGACGAGGGTGGGCTGGGTCGCACCGTCATCGACCGTGAGGGTGTACTGGGCCCTCTCGCTGTTGCAATTGCCTTGGAGTATGAACCGAATCGCTGCGTTGGTAGGGACTTGTTGACCGTCTTGCGAAGGGAAGTTCGACTCGATCTGCGGCCAGCAACCCAGTTCCATCGGAAAGGCTGGGGGCTGTTGAGCCAGAGCGAGGGCAGAAAGAGCGAGGATGAGCATAGTTACTTCCGTTGGCGACGTAGACCGAGCAAGCCCAAGAGGGGTAGAAACGCGAGCAGTGCAGGAGCTTGGCCCTGTTGTGAACATCCACATCCGTCGCCCTGCGAGTTGCTGCAGTCTCCGAGGTCTGGTGTGGTTGCACAGACCTCTTGCCACTCTCCGAGTGTTCCGTCGTCTTCAATGCGCACGATGGATGCGCAGACTTCGGTGGCGCCAACGCGTGCAGTGCTTGTGAGGGTGGCGTTGGCGCGGCCGTCTAGCGCCAGGATGGGTTGCCAAGTTGAGGACGATGACTCCGACAGACGGACAAAGCCCGCCACGCCGACGGCGTCCGTTCCCATCTCAAGCGAGAGTGAGTAGGTCGCTCGACGCTCACCCCGACAGCGGCCGCTGGCCTCTGCACGCAGCACCTGTAGATCACTCCGCTGTGTGCTGAGCTCCGAGCCGGTGGTGAACCACAGCTCGGAGGGAACACCAAACTCAGTGGTGATGGTCATGACGAAGGTTGTCAGGGCGGGTAGGTCGACCGTTGGGTCCACAATGACCGATGTGCCCGTGTCATGCTCACGCACGGATAATTCGGTATCGAAGGGGTTTCCATCGGCGTCTGCGAGCTCGACCTGCACTCCATCAACGCAGCGGTCGAGCAGATAAAATCGTGGAGCGATGTTGAGGGGAACGTCGGTCTCGCTCTGCTCAGGAAAGGCCCATCTGGCCGGACCCCAACACCCTTCGAGAGCGGGCTCTGCAACGTCTTTTTCTGGGACCTGTGCGGATGCGCTGGACAGGAAGCCAGTGAATATGAGTGCCAGCATGAGACGCTCCGTGCTTCAGTCCTGACGACGACGCAGACCCAACAAGCCTAACAGCGGTAGGAACAGCAAGGCTTCCACAGGCACGGCTTCGCCGCCACGCTGTGTGCCGCCAGCACATCCCAGGAATGAGCGGCGTACACGGCAGTCTCCGAGGTCCGGCGTGTCTGCGCAGACCTCTTCCCACTCACCGATCGAACCGTCATCTTCGATGCGGGCGATGGATGCACAGGCTTGGTCGTCACCGAATTGGGCGTTGGTGGTGACCCAGACATTGGCGCGGCCGTTCTGAACGAGAACCGGGACCCAGCTGAATGACGAGGTTGGCGACGAGCTGACGTAGCCAGAGAGCCCGTCCTCATCGGAGCCAATCTGGATGGAGAGGCTGTAGGTGGCTTGCTCTCGGTCTTCACACCAGCCATCCGCCATGACGTCTAGAATCTCGAGGTCCGCCCGTGGCGTGCTCACGGCTTCGCCAGTCGTGAAGCGCAGCTCGCTCGGGGTTCCGAACTCGGTGGTGATGGTCATGGTGTACTCAGTCGACGGGGTCAGGTCAGCGGTCGGGTCCACAATGACCGTTGTGCTCCAACCTTGCTCTTGGGTGTCCAGTACGGTTGCTACGGCGGCACCGTCGGCGTCTACCAAGGCCACCTCAACGGCGTTCGCACATTGGCCATCTAGGTAGAACCGTGGCGAGATGTCCAGCGGAACGTCCACGGCATCTTGGGCCGGAAACGGCGATGCTGCCGTGCCCCAACAGCCTTCTGGCTCGGGTGCTGCAACGTCTGCTTCTTCGTCTTGCGCGGATGCGGTGGACAGAACGGTCATGAGTACGAGGGCCAGCATTGGAAGCTCCGGGGTTGCTGGGGCTAAAGCAAGAATGGTGCCAACCTCGATAACGCCGATGGTTGGCGGATCTGTGTTTGTCAGACCGCGCAGTTCACGCCATTCATGTCGTTGACTTCCGGCGGCGTCCCAGACCGAACAGGCCCAGAAGCGGCAGGAACACAACGGCAGACAGGGGAGTCGGGTCGTCGGCCATGTCGTTCCCACCGCACCCGAACACGGTCCGGCGACGGGGCTCCGGTTCAGGTTGGTTGCACTCGTCCCAGTCCGGCGCACACGACCCAATGTTCGGTGCGTCGGTGCAGACCTCTTGCCACTCGCCGAGCGTGCCATCCGTCGCGAACGTCGCTACCGACACGCACAGTTCCGTCTGGCCGAAGGCTACGGTCTGGACAAGGGTCACCGATGCCATGCCTTGGTCGACCAGTACCGGCATCCACGTGGCCTGCGTGTCGTCTGTGGGTCGAACGTATCCGGCGAGGCCGTCGGACTCTGACGCGATGTCCAGGGCCAAGTAGTTCAAGACACGGCCTGCGGGACAGGCGCACTCTGCATCGAGTGTTGCGTCAACAACGGTGAGCTCGCTGCTCTGAATGGTTGGCTGCTCGCCGGTGGTGAACACCAAGTCCATGTCCACATCGAACTCGGTTGAGATGGTCAGGATGTAGGTCGTCATTGGCGTTAGGTCGGCGGCTGGGTCGACAACGAACGTGGTGCCATCCGACAGTTCTTGCGCGTCGAGAGCCACCGCAACGTCCATGCCAGACGGGTCGATGAGCGTCACTTGGACGGCGTCTGCGCACTGACCGCCCACGAAGAAACGCGGCGAGGCGTCTAGGGGAACGTCGGTGCTGAAGGGGTCTGGGTAGGCGAAGCTGGCGCTACCCCAGCAGCCGTCTTCCTCGGGTGCGGCAACGTCGGTGAACTCGTCTTGCGCAGATGCAGGGGACACAAGGGTCATGAGTAGTAGTGCCAGCATTGGAGCTCCGGGGGTTGCCGGCCACGAAGCAAGAACGGTGCCAACCCTGAAGATGCCGGTCGTTAGCGGATCGCCGTAGAACGGCCGACCCAGGTCGTGCCATTCATGTCGCGCACGATGTTGTCGCATGGGTACGCAGAAAGCGGTACTATTGGCGCTCTGTTCTGATCTGGAGGCTGTGTGTCTACTCTGTCACGCGCCATTGTTCTGTTGTTTGCATCTACGTCCACGGCCGCTGCCTGCGACATCGTCCAGCCGGTTGGCTGCGATACCTCTTGGGCCGCGACTATCGCTGGCAACGACCAGCTGACCTACGACTGCGACCCCTACCTGTGGGACGGAGACGACCTTGCAGTGAGCTTTGCGGCGGACTCTGACCAGCTCATTCGCATTGATATTCGGCCCGGCATCTGGTCGAACGAGCCAGACGTGTTTGTCACTGAGAACGGATGCAACGGCACGTGCCTGGCTCAGAGTGACGACCCGACACTCGACAACACCACCGTCTTTCAGACCTCGCCTGGCGGCGACTACCTGTTCCATTTTGACGACTACACGGACTTCACCGGCCTCTTTGGTACCGGCTACGACCTTGAGTTCGACATCTGGTGCTCCGATGGCACGTGTGATCCGGTTCTCGACGTACAAGCAGACCTTAGCTGCAGCTCTTCGCAGTCTGGCGCGACCCCACTGAGCGTGGGCAACGAGCTGAAGTACTACGACTGTCCCGACAGCGAAGTCACCGGCTTTGACCCCCTTTGGCAGACCGGTCCAGAGGCCGTCTACACATTCAGCCCACAGGCGTCCGGAGACGTCACCTTCCAGCTGTCTGGCATGAGCAACGACCAGGACCTCTACGTTCTCGCGGACTCGTGTGACCCGAGCTCCTGCATTGCGGCCAGCACAAACGAGAGCACCCTCAACGACAGCATCACGTTCAGCGCTGAGTCAGGTCGAACCTACTTCATCGTTGTTGAAGGCTACGATGGACCGGGCACCTACGACCTCGACTTTGACATCGGCTTTGGTGGCTGCCCGGAAGACTGTGCCAACGGACTCGATGACGACTCGGACACCCTGGTGGACTGCGACGACTCTGACTGTTGGGGCGAGCCCGAGTGTGGCTGTGACAACGACGGCGACGGCTTTGACAGCCCGAACTGCGGCGGCAACGACTGTGATGATGGCGACAGCTCGGTGTACCCAGGCGCTCCAGAGGTCTGCAATGATGTAGACGACGACTGTGACGGTACCGCAGACAACGGCCTTGTTCAGCGCACCTACTACTACGACAATGACGGCGACAACTACGGTGGAAACACCACAGTCATCGACTGTGCCGCACCCTCTCGCTACGTGCAACAGGGTGGCGACTGCGCAGACGGCAACCCCGCCATCAACCCGGGCCGACCTGAGCTGTGCAACGGAATTGATGACGACTGTATCGGCGGCATCGACAACGGCATCACTGTTCCAACCTGGTATTTGGATGCCGACTCCGACTCGTGGGGCGGGGCCACCAGCGTTCAGACCTGCCTACAGCCTGCAAACCATGTGGGCCGTGGTGGCGACTGCGCAGACAGCAACAATGCGGTGTTCCCCGGACGCAGCGAAGTGTGCAATGGCATTGATGACAATTGCTCGGGTGTAGCGGACGAAGGCCTCGCGACCTTCCCGTTCTACGTGGACAATGACTCCGACCAGTACGGAACCGGCTCGGCGGTCATGGCCTGTCGTGCCCCAGCGAACCACGTCTCAGCGAATGGTGACTGCGCCGACAACGACCGCAGCCGCAATCCGGGTGCGCAAGAGGTCTGCGATGACATCGATCAAGACTGTGATGGCGTGGCGGACAACGGCCTTCCCACCCAGACCTTCTACTTGGACGGAGACGGCGATACCTACGGTGGTTCCACAACCGTCGTCGATTGCGCTGCCCCCGCAAACTACGTGGGTCGCGGCCAAGACTGCGTAGACACCAATCCGGCCATCAACCCTGCAGCCACCGACGGCTGCGACGGAATCGACAACGACTGCGATGGCGAACAAGACGAAGACGGCGACCAAGCGGTTTGGTACGTGGACGTCGACATGGACGGCTTTGGTGGCTCTACCTCCATCCAGCAGTGTGCGGCGCCTACCGGCTACGTAGGCCAGAGCGGTGACTGCGTGGACAGCTCGGCTGCCATCAATCCCGCAGCGACCGAAGTGTGCAACGGCATTGACGACAACTGCGACCTTCTCGTAGACGACGCCGACCCGAACGTAGATGCGACAAGCGGTACCACTTGGCACGTTGACGCAGACGGCGACGGATACGGCGGAAGCGTTGCCGTACTTCGCTGTGAGCAGCCTACTGACGCTGTCTCCAACACAGACGACTGCGACGACCGCGCCGCTGACCGCTACCCCACCAACACCGAAGTGTGTGATGGCCGCGACAACGACTGTGACGGCATTCCAGATGAAGACACCGTGTGTTCTGACGACGATGGCGATGGTGCTACCGAGAACGGTGGCGACTGCGACGACAGCCTGGCCAGCACCGGACCCGCAGCGCGCGAAGTGTGCGACGGCGTGGACCAAGACTGCGACGGCATCATCGACGAGACCACCGGCTGCTTCGATGACGATGACGACGGCTACACCGAAGAAGAAGGCGACTGCAACGACGCGGACCCGACCGTCTCTCCCTCAGCCCCCGAGCTTGAAGGCGACGGTATCGACAACGACTGTGACGGCAGCGTAGACGGTGGCTCGTTCGACCCTGACGGTGACGGCTACTCCGAGGCTGGCGGCGACTGCGTTGAAGGCGACCCCCAGGCACATCCCGGTGCCCCAGAACAAGCCAACGGCCAAGATGACGACTGTGACGGCATCATTGACGAAGAGACCGACAGCTACGACGACGACGGTGACGGCCTGTCCGAGCTGGAAGGCGACTGCAACGACGCCGACGTCGATGTCGCACCGGGCAATCCTGAGCTCGCCAACGGCGTTGATGACGACTGCGACGGCATTGTTGACAACGGCCTAGACAACGTAGATGACGACGGTGACGGCCTGTCGGAGGTCGAAGGCGACTGCGACGACGCGGACGAAGACATCTACCCAGGCGCCTCCGAGACCGAGAACGGCGTGGATGACGACTGTGATGGCCAAGTGGATGAGGACTTCATCGACATGGACCGTGACGGGCTGTCTGCGGCAGACGGTGACTGCGACGATACCAACGGCTGGGTTCGACCCGGCCGCGTCGACTTGTGCGATTCCCTGGACAACAACTGCGACGGCGTCGTCGACGAAGGCTGCGATGACGGTGTGGCTCAGCCCGCTGCTCGCTGTGGTTGTTCCGCGTCCAGTACCGGCTGGCTTGGCCTGTGGCCGCTTGCAGGGCTCGCATTGATGTTCCGCCGGCGTCGGGCCGCAGCGCTCGGTGCCGCGGCGCTTGTGGGCTGTGGTGGAGACAGTGGTGTGTCGCAGATCGACGGTCGCGTCAGCATCCTGCCCATCGTCAGCGATGCCGGCATCGTTGCGACCGATGACGTCGCCAGCGTGATGCTCGAGGTCATTCACCTGAGCGGTCCACCTGTTGAGGTTCGTGCGGTGGACGTCTTCAACATTGATGGCGAGATGTTCAGCCTGTTCGGTGAACTTCCAACGGTTGCAAACCGAGAGACCGGGTTCATCGAGCTGGTCTATGCACCGGATGAGGCGGGCTACCATCGTGCTGCCATCACGGTTGTCACCGGTCTCGGAGGCGAGGCCGAGGTCAGCGTGCGCGGGCGGGCAGTGGACCCCGCCGGTGGGCTGTACCCGGGACTTGTCGAGTTTGGCCGTTTGGATGCGGGGGACACCGAGCTTCGTGACCTGCGCGTTGTCAACGACAGCGAGCTGGCATGGCAGCTGCGAAGCATCGATGCCGGCGTGCCGTTCTCGGTCCTTGGAAACTTCCCCCTCGAGGTTCCCGCTGGCGAGACAATCACACTGACAGTAGCCTTTGAACCGACCGATGACGCGCCTGCCATTCAGCGCGTGGCCATCGACAGCAACGTCTCCAGCTTGCCGCTGCTGACCCTTCGCGGAAACGCCTGCCAAGACGGTGCCCCTGCGGCCTATGACCTGGACAATGACGGCATCACGAGCTGTGCGGGTGACTGTGATGATGATGCGGCGGACGTGCACCCAGGTGCCACCGAGCACTTTGACGAGCGCGACCAAGACTGCGACGGAATCATTGACGAAGGCACCGTTGGCTACGACGACGACAACGATGGCGCGAGCGAGAACGACGGCGACTGCAATGACAGCACCGCTGCTGTCGGTCCCTTTGCGAATGAAATCTTCGGCAACGGCCTCGATGACGACTGCGACGGCGTCATTGACCAGGGAACCACCGACGGAGATGCGGACGGTGTGAGCCCCGGTGGCGGCGACTGCGACGACTCCCGAGCCGATGTGCGGCCCGGCGCTCGTGAGCTAGCAGACGGCGTAGACAACGACTGCGACGGGGTCATCGATGAAGGCACTTCGGTCTATGATGATGACGGCGACGGCTACTGTGAGAGCACTTTTTCGCCTTGTGTGGGCGGTGCGATTGGCGGCGACTGCGACGACAGCAACGCGCTCATCTCTCCTGCGGGAGGCGAGCCACTGGACGGTCGGGACAACAACTGCGACGGTGTCATTGATGAAGGGACCCGCGCCTACGACGACGACGGCGACAGCTTCACCGAGAACGGCGGCGACTGCGATGACACGCGCCCGGACGTGAACCCAGCGACCGGTGAGGTTCGTGGCAACGGCCGGGATGATGACTGCAATCCAGCGACTGCGGACTGAACGACTGGCCCTCTCCTAGAGGCGTCCGCCGCCCTTTTTGCTGCGTCCACTGGCGGCTGCAGGAGCGGCTTCAGCGTTGATCATGGAGTCGTGGATGGTCATGACCGATTGCACATCCTCTGCGTGTTTCTTTTCAGCCAGGGACTTTGGCTTTTCGGGCTCGGCGATTCCGGCTGCAGCTCGCACTGCCGCCGCCATTTTCCTGGCCGCTACTCGCTTTTCTGCTTCGGCTTGCTCGATTTTCTGTCCTCGTACGATGTAGTCCACCATACCGTCTGCCACGTCGGTCTTCAGGGCGTCGATATCAGGATGGGTGCCCATGGGAATGGGGAGCAACAGCGCGTGTAGCCGTGCGCAGAGGTCACCATACAAAGACAAGGCCGTTGCCTCGTCGATCAGCCCCGCTTGGTGGTCGAACTGTATGACAGTCCACTCGATGTGAAGTGCGGGAAGCTGAAGGCGGATGTTGGACGCGAAGAACTGCAGGGCCTCGCCGGGCGGGAGCGCTGCATACGACTCAAGTGCTGACGTTGCCTGCACGATGTCATCCGGGCAGATGTCTATGGGCTTTGCAGCGCCGTCGACCGGCGGCGTTGTCAGCGGGTCCTGAAGCGGGTCCTTCGGCGTGGCGACTGTCTTTGGGGCGCCAGCGGCCGATTTGAGCTTGGTAGTGACCATGTGTTCCTCTGCAGATGCCATGGTCTAACGGACCGCAGATGCTGGGCGGTAAGACGTTAGATCTAGGTATGTGGCATTGACTCAGTCCGTGTCAGCCTTCGGCTTCTTCGCCCGTCCCAGCCGCACTCGACCTTCCTGCGGGCCACCGCCAAACAAGTCGTCCATGCCGCCGCTAGAGGGTGGCTTGACCGGAGTCTTGGCCGGGGGCTTTGGCTTAGGCGTAGACGGTGCTGTCGGCGGCGCCGGCGCCGGTGGGTTCGTTAACGGTGGCCGCGCGGGAGGAGGGGTGGGCGGTGGCTTCGGCTTGCCCGGTGAGTTTCGTGGCGCTGGCGGCTGTTTGCTAGCGGTGGTCGGACTCGACACTGGAGCGGCACTGCGGTTGAGCGGTACGCTGCCGCCAGGGGGAGGCCCGCCAATGACAGGACGGCGTCGCTTGGGCGCTTCCGGGTCTTTCTTTGGGGCGCGCATGCGCTTTCCACCGCTCGCTCCGCCCATCAGCGAGGCAAAGGGGTCACCAGCGGGCTTTCCAGGAGGGCCCGGCGCGGCCGTCTTCTCCGGCGGCGTTGGACGGCCCGGAGAGTTCAGTGGCTCTGGTGCTTTCTTGCCCGCAACGGTCGGACTCGACACTGGAGCGGCCTGGCGATTGAGCGGCACACTGCCACCGGGCGGGGGGCCACCAATGACAGGGCGTCTTCGCTTGGGGGCTTCGGCCTGGTCCCCGTCTGGTTTTGCGCGGCCCTTTAGCCGCGTGCGTCCTTGTGAGCTGCCCATGAGCTGTCTCTTATACACATCTGACGCTGCCGACGAATAGAGAGGTGTA
>CAJXTB010000050.1 GCA_913061235.1 uncultured Pseudomonadota bacterium
GAATGTCGGACTCTTTGAGGATGAGATGGTCCTCACCGTCGAGCTTGATTTCGTCTTGGAATCACCTATCCGTCCCAGAAGCACATCGTCGTTGCCGTCACCGTCTACATCAGCAGCAGATGCGGTAGCGGCGAAGGCGAAGGCTGCGATCGAGAGAGTCAAGCGGGTCATGGGGGCTCCAGTGTGCATGGGGTCCGTCGCTGCCGTTGTGGCAGCTCGGCCTCACACCCCACTAAGAACGCGCATTCTCACGCCGTCCCATCACAGCGCATCACAGCACATCACAGCACAGCACAGGTCGTGCCTTGCCGGCATGCCAAACATCGCCGAGGCCCCCATTTCACGGTCGCGTGACCTCTATTGAGGTCGAAGACACCCCTACGCGACGGGTGGAGAACGGGTCTGTCGAGACACGGCCAGCCCCGTCGTGGGGCTTGGTCATCGGACTGGCAGCCCGGACCCGTTGATTCTCCGCGATACCCGACTACGGGACGTGTACGCCTTCGAAGGACACCGAGGTTGAGCTCAAATGGGTGTTGTCGACGCGTAGGCTTGCTGCGCCTCTGCCGTTTTGCACGCTGACCAGCCGAAATTGCCCCTCGTCGAACATGGTTTGCTCGCCAGGTGAGAACGTAATGTGGCTACTGGTCGCACCGGTGACCACGTTTAGGCAAGACGTCACGACCGAGTTGGTGCGAATGCATCGGAAATTGAACACAGGTTCGCCTCCTCCCCGAACGCCGACGTCTACCGTGATGACCGAGTGCATTCCCGCGCTACCAGATGCGAAGGAGCCCGTCGTTGACGTGCCCAAACCGTGCAATCCGCCCCGTTGTCGTACCACCACATGACTTGTGTCGACCCTGAATTCTTCCGACGATTCTAACAGGCCGTAGCCTGCGCTGTAGACCAACTCTGGCGTGCACTGGATGGTTCCGTCCACGTCGATACCCCACATCAAATCGCCAGCGTCGCAGGCTTGGTTGCTCAATGCGAAGTCTGCGCCGGTGTAGGTGTCGCCGATGCCGTCCGCACCAGCGGGTCCGGTCTCGCCTTGTTGTCCTTCGGGGCCTTGTTGTCCTTCGGGGCCTTGTTGTCCTTCGGGGCCTTGTTGTCCTGCGGGGCCTTCGGGACCCACCTCACCTTGTTGCCCTTCGGGTCCTTCGGGTCCTTCGGGTCCTTCGGGTCCTTCGGGTCCTTCCTCGCCCTGTTGTCCTTCGGGTCCTTCGGGCCCTTCCTCGCCCTGTTGGCCTTCGGGTCCGATGTCACCCTGTTGGCCTTCCTCGCCCTGTTGGCCTTCGGGCCCCATCTCACCTTGTTGCCCTTCGGGTCCTTCCTCACCCTGTTGGCCTTCGGGGCCCATCTCACCTTGTTGTCCGTCTGCGCCGACAAGTCCCCGTTCCCCTGCGGTCCCCTGCGGTCCGACTGGTCCCTGTGGACCTATGTCGCCTACGGCTCCGGTCTCGCCCTGTGGACCTGCTCGCCATTGAGCCCGTTGGCGCTGATACAGTCGATCTGTGAGCATTCGCCGTCACCGTTCTGATCCTCGGTATCGACGTTGCATTCGTAATTTTCGTCAATATCCCAACAGTGAATACCATCTACGCCAGGAGAACCGTCCAACGCAACGACGCCGTCGCTACCGTCCTCGCCGCGGCAGTCAAGAACGGAGCACTCGCCGTCGCCGTTGATGTCTTCTACTGCCGTAAAGCAGTCGCCACTTTCATCAAGGTCCCAACAAGCTAGGCCGTTCATGCCATCAACACCGTCTGCGACGAAGCCCTGGTCTGTACCGGCGCAAGCGGCGAGTGCGAGCGCGACGATGCGCGGTGTATTGATGGTCATTGTTCCCCCAAGAACGATCGATTGATAGAGACGATGTACCACGGGTGGCGTCGAGCCTGCCGCCTTGATTGTCTAGGGTCCAATTCTGGCTGGACACCCAACGAGTAGGCAACGGCTCAACGCCCAAGGCACTGCTGTGGTGTTGGTCGCCAGGCGTCCGGTGGCTCGCGGCCAGGTCACGGCGCAGGGTTCGGCTCTCGATAGTGGACCCGTTGGCCATGTTCTCAAGTGGGAGAGGGCGTCTGCGGATCTGGGTCGGTTCCGGCCACTTGACCGCAGGTGGCACAGCGCCACCCGGGGTCGATGTGGTGTTGTCCGGCATGTGTGCTCGGGTCGATAGCGAGCAGGATGCTGCACGACGCCGGAGCTCGGTCGGCACCTGGCGGTCACGCACGAACCGCAGGCCGACGGCTCCTCGAACGTACACCCCATCGAGGCACAGGATGTGGAAGTGCGGGTTCAGGTACAGGGCCGACCCGAACCGCTGGACCACCGTGACCAACCCTGTTTGGCCCCCGGGTGCCCCCGGACCGTGACACGCCGGGCCAGGAAGCGGGTGAGGGTCCGAATGGCCACCGCGAGCACCCCCACCACCCGGTCCACCAGCTCTATCGGACCCTGCGTCGCTCGACTGTGACCACGGTGCAGCGCAGTGGATGAGCAATCGCAATCGCGGGTGCTGGAATCCTGATTTTGCCCATCGTCCTAAACACTTTGATCAAGCGGTGGACCGGTATGCACCGAGGTCCCACTATTCACACGCTGGAAGAAGACCTCGGTACCGTCCAGCATGTCGCGTCGTCGTGTCTCAGACTAGGGGTGTGCTTGCGGGATGATGATGACCGACAGAGATGTGGTCGTCCCTTCAGGGACCACCGTGATGTCCATGATCTGACCATCGCTCGACTCAAGGTACACGGTATGACCATTGTAAACCTCCTTTCGTCGCGTCTCGGTCCACCCCTCCGACTCCGCCCCTCGGACAGCCACTGCCAGGATGGAAGGGACGTCGCCGTCCAACTTGGCGATGAACGACGCGTCAGAGGCATCGATGAGCTGTGCGACCGTCGGTGCGCCTAGAAACTGCCAGCGGACAGGCACCTCGGTGGTCGCAGTGGGTGGGGCGGGCTGTGAGAGTCCGCAGGCGGTTGCACACAGAGCAATCAACAGGAGTGTTCGAACGGTACCAAGCATGAACAGGGGGTAGCGCGGCTCGACGCCTATGCAAACAGCCCGGACGTTGGAGTGGTCTGGACGCACGGTGGTGATGCCTAGGTCGCTACCCTACGCCAATCATACACCTTCGACACTGCCCCTACAGGACACCGCGTCTGTGACTACAGTTGAGGGGTCCCCTCCACTCTCTTTCCTCGGAGAACCTTCATGGGCCCTACCCTCGAACGTCCACAGCTTGGACCGGTCTTGGCACCCGACGTTGACTTGGCTGTCGAACCGCAGGGGTTCGACTTTGGCAGCAATGCGTCGCAACAAGGGATGCTGGCAGCTTCGGGAGCTCCACCGTCTGGTGCGGGCGCGCCGCTCTCGCCAGAACAGCAAGCAGCGAAGACAGCCCTTACCAGCGCTATTCTACGACGGGTAGAGGGGCCGGTCGCTGGCCTGATGGAGGACTTACCGAGATTGGTCCGAGAGGAAACGGACCTCGCGGTTCGGGATGCGGTCTGGGCAGACCCCGCGTTTCGCGAACACTCGGCGTGGTCGGGACACGGACTGTCGCTGCAGTCTGTTCTGCGACAACTCTCGTCGATTCAACGCTTGCGGCGTGAGCTGGAACAGTGTGCTCTCCGCGAGAGCACCCGGGACTCACAAGCGCTTGAGGTGGTGCAAGCCTGGGTCGCAAGACACAATGGCATGTGCGATGCGGCCATCGCAGAGGGGATGCTCGACACGATTGTACGCGTGGTTCGTGAGCCTGAAGTCGAGTACGAAGCGGTCGCGACACTGTTGTTTAAGGGGCAGCTCCCAACCGGTTCAAATGCCCAGCTAGAGCAGGCCATCGCTGTCGGGGACGCCGACCGGTTCATAGCGGCGTGGATTGTGCTGCTGGCCGACCCAACCGAGGCGTTGGCCCTCGCCGACAACCCGAGCTGGCTGCACCGTGTTGAGACGAAGCTTGGGGCAGACACCTACCAGACGGTCCTGTCCGATGTGATGCGACTGGAGCGGGTTCAGGTCGCACAGACCGTCCTGCAGGACCTTGAGGGTCTCATCAGCAACTGTCTGTCGGGTCTGCAAGAACTCAACGACACTTTCCACGTAGCAGATGCTCCCGTTCTTTCCGCCATCAAGACGTTCTTTGCCCAGCTAGACGGGGTGATGAACACCTACAATGTCACGGATGTGCAGACGCGGACGACGGCACTCAACACGGCACGGTCTCGGTTGATGGAGGCGTGGACGGCAACCCATGGAACCCAGCTTGGCACCATGTTTGAGCGAGGTCTGTCCCCGTCGACCATCGCTGAGATTGGCAGGCTACTGAACATAGAGGTGGTCGCCGGACCGGCGCAGCCCGGAGTGGATGCACCTGGCGTGGATACGGTGTTGGCGGACCTCATCCGCACGCAGGCGGGACAGGTCCGAAAGCAGTTCGATGATACGGTTTGGGTGGACGACGCAGACGCAGTACAGTCGATTCGCGATGCACAGACTGCCCTTCGTGCTCACGTCCGCCAGAGTTCCATGGGCGTTGCGGATGAGCAGACACAGCTCTCCCAGGCCATGCATACGCTCCGTCAAACCTACGACCAGCAGTACAGTCTGTCTCTGGTCAACGACATTCACAATGGCGTGGACGATGACGCGCTGGCACGCGAGGCACTGCAGCTTATCGGCGACCGGCTGGACCCGAATGCCCGGTTGATGGCAGAGGCAGTGGCACAGTCCGACGCGGACCGGATGGACAGCGTGTCCAATACGGTGAGCGAGCTGTCGGACGCCATGCGGAACTTGGCCGAGCGGTTTCACGGCCAGATGGTCAACGTCGCATGGGTCAGCGACAGCAATGTGTTGTCGTTGTGCTCGGATTTTCATTCGGCAAACGCCGTCTACAGGGACTTCGGCTCGGCGGGACAGGACGAAACGAGTGCCACATCCGACCCGTCTCGGGTCTCACCCTTGGTCTTCCTGGAGAACCACTACCGGGCGATTGGCGGTGATCTCCGTCGTGGCATCGCCGGTGGCTTGGACCTCGACAATGCGGATGTGGCGTTTGAGCGGTTGGGGTTGGGCGGAAGTGTTGATGCCTTACGGGCGGATGGCGATGGCAGGTCCGCCGTTCAGATTTCGGCGAGGCAGCTGGCTGACGAGCGCGGAGTGCGCGTGTTTAGAGCGTCAACGACGCTGACCGTTCCGTCTTCGTCAGAGACTGAAGAACGAGAGGATGAAGAGGCCGATAGACGGTTGGAGTTGCGTGTGTTGGGCGGCTACTTGTCGACCTACGCGGAGGCGGTAAGCAGTCTCACCACCGTCCTCACCGCCGAAGGCATCTCCACGACCCCAAACGTCTTCCGCGAGACCACCGGCATCAACCTCGCCGACCTGCTCTCCCTTCACTTGATGAGCCAGTCCGAGTGTACGGCGGCGAGTGAAGCGGCGGGCCTTGTCGCGGGGGTCGTTCAACCACGAGCAGATGCTGCCCAAGACATCACGTTGGACGCCGACGACCCCGCGCTCCAGTACAACATCACCGAGACCATGTCCTACGACTTCAGCTTAGCAGTCGCCGAGACCCGCGCGCGGGAATGGCACCGCCAGGGGAGCAACGATGGGGCGACGATGGTCAACTTCAGCGAGACCGGGTCCGCCGAGGAAAACCGGATTGTCCGCCAGGTCTTTCGGCGGTTGTACGGCTACGACGTCGAATACATGGTTCACCGCCGCCTCGGGTTTGGCGGGCAAGCCGACACCCACATCAACGCGCTCGAAGACGGCGGCCTCAAGACGTTTACCGACGAGATTCAGGCCCACACGGCAGACAGCGACCGCGAGCAGCTCATTGCCTGCGTCATGCGTGCCTCGGCCGCAGAGCTACAGGCCCTGTTGTCCGATGGACAACTGCTTCATGACATTCGAAGCGAATTTTCACAGGAGGTCTACGACCACGTCTACCGAGCCGCCACCGGCCAGCTGAGCTTGGGAGATGTCCTGCGGGAGAACGACGCAGGCTTTTGGTCGATGGGCATGGACTTCGGCTCCGACGAAGAAGGAGCAACGTCAGGCACGGAGCAGTTCATCAAGTACGTGAAGCGTAGGTTTGAGGCAGGGGAACTGGCAGACATGCCGGCGTCCGAGCAGTCCATGTTGCGCGGCATCTTCTTGGACGGCGATACCCAAGCCATGCTCTCGCAAGAGTTCAGCGGTAGCGACCTTCTCACCCTTCGTCAGCTCATTCTTCACGGCGGTGAGCGCAGTAAGGACGATGAGCTGGAGGTAGGACTGGAGTCGTCTACCCGTGGCCGCGCGTTGCTGGACATGTTGGCCGCGCTCACGGTCGAAGAACGCCAAACCAAGCTGCGTGACGTGGGCTTCATGCAGCGACTGGCGGGCCTACTCACGCGCACCCAGATGGGAACGGCCATGGGCATTCTGGCCGCCGCTCCTGGCGAAGAGTACGACTACCAACTGGACAAGGCCTTTGCCGAGAATGGGCAGTCGCTCGACGATGACAAGCTCATGGACACGCTGCTAGGCATGCCTATGGACGCGCTGTACCGTCAGTCCCGCGACCGCATCTGGGTCGACCGCATCTCCCGCCAGCTCAACCGCGAGCAGCGTCCCGTCTTTGCCCACCTCATGGCCGAGTGTGAGCGCCTCTTTGCCCCCATGACTGAGGAAGAGCAGCACGGGCAGAACCAGTCGCTGGTGGACGACCCGCTGGCCGATGTGTGCTCGCCTGGGATGAGCGATGTATTGGTGGAGCGGCACCGCCAGCACTTCCTACTCACGCACGCGACTCGGCTGAAGTTCGGCGCGGTTCAAGGGGCGGTGAAGCTGTTCCCAGCGCTGCAGAAGGCGTTCAACGAAAAGGGCGAAGTGGCGACCGACCCGTTGTTGCCGGCCGCTAAGGAGCAGTTGTTTGGGGAGACCGAGCGGCGCCGCTTGTGGACCGAGTTTGGCGTTCGTGAGGCGCTGTACGAGCAGTTTGGGCCCTCCGATGAGATGACGACGGTCGCATTCAATGCCCTCAATCGTGGGGTGGACCCGTCGGATGCGTCCCTCGACTTCGCCTTTGGCGCCTTTGGCTACTCCACCGAGGTGGTCAGTGCGGCGATTGCCGGCGTTGGCGAGACCGAGCTCATCAAGACTTGGTCGAATGTTCGCAGACCGGGTGAGGTCGCGGGTGGGGCGTCGCTCAAAGAAGCCTATGACGCCTACCGCCCGGTGTATGAGCGCTACTCTGCGGCGATGGCTGGGGCGGACCCGAATACGTGCTCCATCGACCCGGTACTTGAAGCCGAGTACGGTGATGCCTTGGCCCGCTTTCGCATGTTCCCGCTGGATGTCTCTGCCACATTGGCCGATACCCTGCGCAATGACAGTGGGTGGTCGTGGCTAAACGGAACGTCCACACGGGACTTCCTAGACTTCAAGATGGAGGCGCGAAAGGCCATTCTTGCGGTCTCGGGAACCTCTATCGCTCAGGCGCTTGGCATTCCCGAGACAGACCCGGTGGTGGCGATGCTCAACAGCGTCGACCGAAAGGCCCGGTCGATTCACTCGCATCAGGCAGATGCCGCTCGTCACCAGGTCGACCAGCCGTCGATTGCGGACTACTTCTCCGACACCGACGAACAGCTCGCGGTTAGCTTTGCCCTGTACTCTGGCGAGGTCGGCGAGTCGGGGGCTGCGCAAGATGGTGAGCTAGCCGGTGAGATTACGGCGGAAGAACAGTCTGCCATTCAAGCGCGCTTGGACCAGTTCAATGTGGACATTGGGGAGTATCGGGCAGCGAAGTCGACCTGTGCCGAAGTCCTCAAGTGGACGGCCATTGTCATCATTGGTGCTGTAGCCACGGCATTGACGGGGCCTGGTGGACCGGGCTTGGTGGCCGCCATGATTACGGCGGGTGCACAGGCGACGACGGTCGCTCTCATTAACGAGGCGTCCCAAGGCAATGACTTTGACATGGGCAAAGAAGGCATTCGCTCCATCATCAAGGAGACCGCGATGGCCGGTCTCACATCGAAGGGCTCGGAACTCTTCCAGAGCTTCGCGGCGTCGTCACCGCTGGCCCAGTCGGTCATGGGGAAGATGGACCGCCTATCGGAGATTACGGCGAGACTCGACGACTTGGCGCGTCGGATTCCAGGCATTGGTCCAACCCTCGGTGAGATTGGCTGGCAGACGGTGAAGAGTGCCACCTCTGCCCAGATGGGTGCGCTTAGCGATGCGGCGTTCTCGGCCGTCGACCCCACGGCGCTTAGCTACGGGTTTGACTATGGGTGGGCCCAGGGCGAGCGGAGCCTAGAGAGCTACATCGACAACATGGATGAGGCGTTCATTGCCAAGTGCAAGGAAGAACTGTTCACCCGCTCGGTTGGAGCCGCGCGTCGTCGCCTGCAGGGAGGCAGCGGACCGTCCGTGATTCCGGGTCTTGAAGACGCCATGCCGCAAGAACAAGCCCAGCAGCAGTCGCTCTTGGCCTTCCTTCGGGGGGACATCACCGAGGCCATGTTCAAGCAGGTCGTCAAGGAAGGTGCATCTCGAGTCAGTAGCGGCAATATCTTCGAGAGTGAGTCTTGGGATGACGACCAGATTGGCTCATTCTTGCTGACCTTTGCGAAGGGTCGGGCTCAGAGCTGGACGACGGAGCTGGCCCAAGGGGTCGCCGACCGCAACAATGCGGGTGCCCTGGCTGAGCAGAAGGCACAGGTGCGTCAGATGGCAAGCAACGAGGTCGACGCCGACCAAATGGAGTCGCTGTACCTCGCCGCCTTGAAGAGCCACTCGGGCGACTTTGAGCTGACACCTGCCAAGTGGCAGGAGATGGTCTGGCGCCCGCTCATGGACCGTCTTCCACACGACCGGCGCTACAATATTGCCGAGGGAGAAGACCACCTCGCATGGGTGTTGTCAGACCCTGCACAGGCGGATGCACGGTCGCGCGTCTCGATGGAGGACTTCCGAGAACGTAGGCGTCGAGCCGGCAATGAGCGAACGGCGATTTATGCCAGTGACGAGTTTGGCGCACTGACCGCCGAGCAGCAGCAGTACTACCGGGCGTACTTGGACGACAATGGACGCGCACTTGCGCAGGTCTCTGCGAACTCAACATCCACCCTCGACCTGACCGCACGGGGAGGACGCGACCGCTTTATCGCGAGCTTCCAGGCGACGAAGCGTCAGGTGGCAAGGCCGATTCTGGAAGAGGCCACCATGTATTGGCGAGCAAACGACCGCCAAGCCCTAATGCGGGTTCTGGGCTCGACCGACGTGAGCAACCTGCCGGAACTGGAGCTACGTGCAAACTGCGCCGCGAATGAGACCGCCCTCGAAGAGTGGGCTGAGCGCTGGCTTGTCGCACGAAATGCACCCACGCGTGAGCGAGAAGTGGTGTTTGGAGAGTTCATTGCCCCGTACTGAACCGCATGAATTGGTGGCCGCTGCGCTCGGTGCGGTCGGCATGGACTCACCGGCGTTGGTCGACTGCGCCGCACGGCTGCCCGCTAACCTTCGTCCTGGGTTTTCCATTCACACCGACGGCGAGTTCTTGTCGCTATGGTGTGAGGCCCGAGTGACCAACGTCTCGCAGGCGCTCGCAGCCATTGGCACGTCGGTCGACTGGGCGCCGTCAGCGCCTGGGGTGGTTCGATTTGGCCAGCGAGCGGGCATTCCTGCGCTTTCTGCTGAAGCTCTCTGGGAGACGCGAGAGCCCTCTGAGACGGTTCGTATGGCGTTGTCGTTGAATGGGTTCGCAGACGCCGCGACAACGGCCCACAAGCGCGTGCTAGGGCGTCTGAAAGCAGACCCGGCGACACGCAGCGGTTGCCGTCAAACGCGTCTAAAGGGCGGGGCGTGTGCGGTGTTCGCCGTGGACCATGTGGTGGCGGCTGCAACGGCGAGTGAGGCAGCACAGCAGATGGCCTTGGCTGCCCGCACCTTTGGTGTGTCGCAGCGGCAGATGACGTGGTTCTTGGCTGCGATGCCGGCCCTGTGTCCGCGTCCTACCAACCTCATCACGACCACGTTCGGCCTGAGTCCTCGCGGCCTTCAACCGTGGCTCGATGTGCGCTTAGCGGACATACCCATGCGTTCCGTTCTTCAGCTGTACAGGCAGTTCTCGCTA
The DNA here is from genome assembly GCA_913061235.1 of uncultured Pseudomonadota bacterium. Taxonomy (GTDB): domain Bacteria; phylum Myxococcota_A; class UBA796; order UBA796; genus CAJXTB01. Next base: position 10,151 of record CAJXTB010000050.1, read on the forward strand.
CTGGAAGAAGGCGCCGCTGCGCGCCTAGGGGCACTGACGGCAGTGCTCGGACGCGAAGATGAGACGGTGGATGGTCTTCATGTGGTGCTGACGAATGAGGAGCCGCCTGGCTTTGCGATTGATCTTGCCTGGAAACCAGACAACCCTCGCTGACCTGCTCACTCAATCGGGGCGGGAGCTTGGACGGCCTGACCCCCACCCCACAAGCGGATACGGGTTCTGTGGTCATCCCCTGGAGTGTGTCATGCGTGGTTGCGTCCTGTTGTCTATCTTGACCGCCTGCTCCCTCGGCCAGACCGCAGAGGAAGGCCCAGACGTCACGGTCAACGGCGACAGCTTGGTCGTCGTCAATGGCGAAGTGTACGGCAGCGACGTCGCTGCGACACCAGAGGACGGCGCCGTAGACAGCCCCGGCACCCAGGAGCGTGTCGTCCGTATCGACGATGCGACCACGTCCGTTCACGTCTTGGGCAGCATCCCCGTCTTCGTCACGTTGGGTCCCGAGCCCGGAGCGATGGTTTCGTGTGACCGCAACCGGATGAGTGGTATCATAGTGGACAATAAGCCGGACCACCTCCTTGTTATGGGCGACGTGGGCAGCTCCGGCGAAGGTTGCTCCGTCACGGTGACCGTTTCGAGTCTTGACGATGTTCGGTCGATGGGGAGCGCAGAAGTAGTGCTCTCCGAGCTGTCAGGCGACCTGTCCATCTCGTTGCTCGGCTCGGGCGACATCATTGCGAATGGTGTTGCCCCCAGGCTCACTCTGGACAGCTTGGGGAGCGGGAGCATCAAGGCCGACGGACTCGTTGGGACCGACGCCACCGTTACACTCACCGGCAGTGGCGACGTCTTCTTCAACGCCTCCGCTACCGCCAACCTCACCCTCATGGGTAGCGGCGACATTCACCTGACTGGGGCCGCCCGGCCTCATCCGGGTGACCTTCAAGCGCCCATGGGCGGATGGCACTGCAGGCGTCACGTTCACACCGCTCGAGTTCGTGGAGCGTCTGGCGGCGCTGGTTCCCCCACCGCGT
>CAJXTB010000051.1 GCA_913061235.1 uncultured Pseudomonadota bacterium
ACTCAAGCGGGGTGAACGTCACGCCCGCGGTGCCGTCCGCCCACGGCCGCTTGAAGGTCACTCGGATGAGGCAGCGCCACTGCTGTGTGTCGCCGTTTAGGGTCTGGCGGCCCGCGCCCACTCACATGTCGGGCCCCCGGAAAGGTACGGCACGTACTCGATGTGGTCGGGGGTGTGAAGATGCAGAGAGTCTCCGCCGCGAACCGTGCACCCGAAGACGACGGGCTTGAGTCCGGAGCAAGCCGTGTCGGTCTGTTGCAAGACGGTCCCGTCGAAGGTGACGGCCGAACCGCCGACAGTGCCAAAGTCGTCATTGCAGTACTGTGCGCCGGCGTTGATGTTTCGGAACCCCCACATGACTCCACCCGAACCGTCACGGCCCAGCAGTTGTCGAGCGTTCAGGTCGTATGAGATGTCGAGGGTGGGCGCACAGCCCACTCCTGAACCCACGGTCAGGGTCCATTGACCCTCGAGCGCATCAGGCATGGGCGTATAGTTGGCACACCCAGCGTTACCGAGCACCAATACCGACAAGAAGAACGACAAGAAAACAGTCCATCCAGTCGGCATGCGGCAGCGCCCTCCCAGGCCCAATGAAACATAGAAAACTGCCGCGGCACCTGGGCGTGCACGCACGATGGGTGACGTCAGCCCAAGCTAATTTGGTAACGCACAACGACGATGCCCGAGCCGCCCGTATTCACCGAACCGGGGGGAGGGCAGTGATTGATCTTGTGCGTGCGTCCAGTACTGCCGTCGTCAACACCGCAAAAAAAACCACGACCAATCGACGGGTTCCGAGATCAGGAACAGTGCTGGCCCCTACATGGGCCCTGTACCCGCAGGTTTGCCGTGCCGATCAATTCAGGGGCAGTACGTCCAACTCTTCCTCGGCCTGTGCGATGTCGGCTTTGAGGTCGGAAACAGCGGCCTCCGTGGCTTGGCCAGTCGCCAAGAGCTTGACGAGTACCTTGACTCCACCGAAGAGCTTGCCGAATGTCGCCGTGAATTTGTCGAAACCCTTCAGATTAGACAGGGTGTTGCCAATGTCGTCGACCTTGTCGAAGGCGACCTTCTGGGCATTCCACCAGTCATCAAGTTTGTCGGCGATACCGGCCGTGTCGAGCTCGTCCAGAGACCCGCCGAGCTCGGCCAGCGCGCCACGCGCCTGCGCGGAGAAGTCCATATCGTCCAGCTTGGCCATCATGCTGGCGACCTCTGCGTCGTCCACGTTGTTGAGCACGTCGAGGTCATCTGCGACGTCGACGTCATCTACGAAGTCAAGGTCGAGCTTGCCGCCATCGTCATAGATATCAAGGTCATCCATGCGGCTGGGAGCGATGTCCAGGTCGTCCACCACGTCGAGGTCATCTACAAAGTCCAGGTCGTCGAGTAGGTCCAGGTCGTCCAGTATGTCGAGGTCGTCCAACGCATTGAGCCCGCGGGCCGCGTCACTCGCAGCGTCGACGCCCTTGTAGGCATCGTAGCTGCTCTTTACGGCCTTCCCGGCGCTGAATAGGAACATCGCGGTGCCAAAGGAACCGTTGAAGAAGAGCTCGCCGCGCTTTTCATCGCTGTACTCCTCTCCGGTGAAGAGGTTCTCACCCGTGATGGATTCGATGAGGGCGGTGATACCGATGGCGTCACCGATGCCGGCAAGGCCCGCCAACATGACCTGTCCGAAGTTCGGCGGGTGCCCCTGTGCCGCATAGATCTCGAAGTACCGGATAGTCGCCATGAAGCCAGCGACGATGACCGTCAGTCCCAAGCCAATGGCTCCGATGACCCCCAGGACCGCGCCCACTGTCGCGCCAAAGGCCACGCAGACGGCCGTGATGAGGGCAATGGCCACCACACCCGCAAGAAGCATACCGACGGCCTTTCCGAAGCCAATCCAGAACTCTACGCTGCCAAAGAACTCGCCAATGTCCGCGGCGGCGTTCTTTACCCAAGACCAAGCGCTGTCCAAGCCGCTCCGGCTGTCGATCTCCTCCTGGAGTTGGTCGGCGGCCGTTTCGCACTCGCTCTCCATCTCTCCCTGGACGCCGTCCAGATTGGCGGTAAGGTCCGACACGGCCTGGGACGCTGCGCTGTCCAGCTCGGTGAGGCTCGCCTCGGCGGTCGTGGATAGACTGGCAAGGGCTGTATCGACCTGAGCCGTGAACGTTGCCTCCAGCTCATCGACGGCTCCGGTCTGGCTCGATGCGTAGCTCTCTGCCGCACCATTGATGACGACCTTCGAGGTCGCCGACTCTCCACGAAGATAGGACATAACCCCGATGCGGGACGCGTTCAGCTTGCTCTGCAGCCCCGCGTTGCTCATGCCAAAGTCGGTGTCGAGGCTGCTGCTGCCGGTGTCCATCGCGACCAAGAAGTCGGCCCCGGCCAGATCCAAGCCGGTCAATGCCTGACCACTGGCCTGTACAACGGCGCCGTCGTCGTTGACGCCTTCCTGCGAAGCAAGCCAGGCGGCAAAGCCCGTAGCAGACTCCTCTACACCGGAAATCCCCGCCTGCTCGGCGCTGTTCACGGCGCTCACAGTCGCATCGGTCGCGCCCACGTAGCGTGCTTCACCTGCCGCCAGCAGCCCGTCGGCCGTCGCCAGTTCCTGTGCCTCGGCCGCTTCGAGTGCGGCCAGCAGAGTGGCCTCCTCGGAATCGACGATGGCCAGAGCCTCCGCTGCCCCGTCCTCGATGGCCTGACGGTTGGTGTCGCCGCCAATCCTAAGATCGTCGCGCAGTTCTCCGAGCCCGTCGTGCACCATCTCGGTGATGGGTGTGAAGCCTTCGTTGACCTCGACCTGAGCCTCGTTGAAGCTCGGTATTCCCTGGTCAATGACCTCCGATCTCATTCCGGAGGTGAGGTCGCCGACCGAGTCACAGATGTCGCGATGCCTGCCGCTGTACTGGCTGTTGACGGTGCCCTGGATGGCCGCTGCTTCAGACAAAAACCCGATGCTCGCTGTTTGGAAGGTACTGGCGACGCCAGCCTGTCGCTCCCTCACAGAGTTCAAGATGGGGTCCCCTTCCCTTTGGACGCGCTCCTCTAGCGCCCGCACCACTTCGTCCAGGCGCTTCATCTCGGTGTCGCGGGTGTTGTTGATGAGTACGCGAGCGGCCCCGGCGTCGGTGGTGAGGGTATCTTTCAGGCCCTGGACCTGGCTGCTGATGCCAGCCTTGTGGACCCCAACAATAGAAGCCATCGACGCGATGTGGGTAACGAGCGCTGCCTGGCTGGTGGCGCGCGCACTATTGGCATTGGCCGTCATGCCGCTCGCGGTTTGCTGGGCTTTGGCCGTGACTGTGGCACGGGTCGTGTCGCGGGATTGGCGAGACTCGGCGACATTTGTTGGAGAGGTCCGTTTCTGGCGTTTCCCCACTGGCAGTGCAGCGGCGGTCGACTTGGGCTGGGGCACAGTCAGTGATGCCGAAGGTTTGACCTCGCCGACAGGAGCCAGCTCGGGCGTGGCCTTCATGGGCTGCTTTCCAAATGACGGCATCGAAAACACGCCGGCCCTCTTCTTCCCACCGCCACCGCGGCCGCCGCCCTTGTTGTTGGGAGGGGGTCGAGGCTGCAGCTTGGACGGAGCTGTGCTGGGCCTAGACATATCTACGGAGAGCGGGTCCTTGAGGGGATCCACGAGGGAGTCCGCCGGGGCCCCCTTTCTCCGTGCGTCTTCGGACTCTTTGGGTCCGGTGTCCGTCTGGCGGCGGCTCATCATGCCTGGGGAGTTCAAACGAATGCTCCTTCAAGCCGCTCTGTCGTCAGGAACACTATACAGAAGCGATTCGCCAAGTCAATGCCCAGTTTTCTGTACGTCCTGCTTGGCGCACCCTTCACAGATGCGGGCCACTCTGCCAGCATGTGGCTCAACACCTCGGGCGCCCATGACATTGAACGACACGAAGCTGGATGGGCCGAAGCCCCCTACTCCGCGAAGGTTGAGCGTAGGCTTGGTGTGGGTGTTCCTCTTCGTGGTGCTCGTCGCATCCTTCTGGCTTCTCAAGTAGGCCCTGAGCATGAGCACCACGCCGTTCTGGCGCAACGGCCCCAGAAGACAAGTGGCGTTCTAGACCACGTAGAGCCGTACAGGCCTGATTGTGAAAAAGTCCTGTTGCGAGTAGGCGCAATGCGCTACCTTGAGCCTCTTTCCGACCGACTGATCCTCCCAGACCCGGACGCCACATGAATCGCTCACATCGCCCTAAAGACTCGTCGACCCAATCGTCGTCGGCGTCCTCGCAGCAGACCTCGTCGCCGTCGTCGTCGTCAGACAACTCGCTGATGATCACCTTGCTGGAGACCGCAGTCATCGAAACCGGCGAGTCCGACTCGCTGTTGGCCCTGGGGCCCTCAGAAGACGACGGACGCTACGACTGGGCCGAAGATGATGATCGCAAGCAGCAGAGCATCGCGCTTCCCGGAGTCCGCGAAAAGCACAGCGACAAAGAGTACGCCGATTACGACACCGGTAAGGCCTTCATCAAGGGCGAGGGTGACGCGTCATCGGTCCACGAGAACGACGTGGCCCAGGGTTCCCTTGGTGATTGCTACCTCATCGCCGGCATGGTGGCGGTCGCCCGAGCGAATCCCGCACTCGTCGAAGACCTAATTAACGACCACGGCGACGGCACATTTACGGTCACGCTCTACATCCGAGAAAACCGATACAGCAAGCCGAAAGCGGTCAAGACGGTGATCGACGCTCGGTTGCCCGAGAAGCACGCGGGCACCCCGCTCTACGCCAAGCTCGGAGACAAGTCCGACGGTGCCGTGGAGATGTGGCCTGCGCTTATCGAGAAAGCCGTGGCCCAGCAGAAGGGAAGCTACGACCTCATTAGCGGTGGCAACATCGGAAAAGGGGGCTTCACCTTTAAGGGCGCGTCGGAGCTTCTCACCGGCAACGCCGAAGGCTACATGCGCACGTCGGGACTCGACGAAGACGACGCCCTGCTACACATCGCTCTGGCGCTCGACGACAAGATGCCGGTCACCTGTGATTCCAAGAACATGGCGGATGACGAGGCGATGTCCAAGGAAGCGGTCAAATACAACGTGTACGGCAACCATGCGTACGCGCCAAAGAGCGTCGACCTGGACGGGCGAACGATTAGCTTGACCAACCCGTGGGGCAGCAGTCACGTCACCGACCTACCCGTGGCCGACTTTTTGAAGTATTACCGTGCGATCCGCATCAATGAGGGACCATGAGTGAACCCGTTGAGCCCGAATCCGAGCGCACCGTAGAGAACATCGAAGAGACCACCGCCGGTGACCTCATGGGCACCCGGGTCGCTATGGGCAGCATGTTGTTCGACTGCAGCTACGAGCTGCCGGACGGCTCCGAAGCGCGCGGTATGGCGTGCAACTTGGCCCTACCCAACGACATCTCCATCTGGGTGGGCATGGGAAGCACCTTCGTGGTGGACGACATCACATGGCGCGTCACCGCAATCGAGAAAGAGCGTGGCGAGCTCGGCTCGGTCACACTGACCGCCGACTCATCGGAGCCGAAGCAGTCCCCAGACGCGCTACCGAGTCCATCGCAGCGAGACTAGTGGTTCTTGCTCGACTCGTAGGTGCCATGCAGGCACGCCGCCCGGGCAGGATGCCCCTCCGACGACGTCGGCCCCAACCAGGCTCATCACAACACGCTGCTCGACTCCGTCTCGACCACTGGCCGGAACAACACCTCGTCGCCGCGCAGAATGTCCGCTGCGTAGACGTCGCCACTTAGGCTCCAGGTCAACACGTCGAGAACGTCGCCGACTACGGCTTGCCCTGAATACTTCAGCTCAGCCCTGTGAATGCTCTCGGACCCTCCTCGACGGGAGAGCGCGGAGGCCACGTAGCGCACGTAGTTCGCGGCATTGACATGCTTGAAGATGTCGATGTCCGACGCGCGCACGGTGATGCGGTATTGGTCGACCTCTTCTGGGCGTTCCGTTGGCAACACAAGGTCGAGGGAGCCAGGTCGCAAGGATTCGGGAGGATTGAAAAGAGAGCTGGGGTGCCCTTCCGCCGCGACTCCCCGAACACCATCGAGTTCACCTTCGTAGACGGCTTCCCTTGTCTTCACCGGTAGGCGGGCAAGCCTGCCCGTAGGCCCCATGAACGCACCGCGAATTCGGCAATGCGCGAGCCGAACGCCGTCCTCGCGAAGTACGTCTTGAAGCCCTTCCGCAACAGAGCGGCCTGCATGGGTCATTGCGCAGCGAATCTCACAGACCTGGTCCATGCCAAAGCGGCGGTTCATCGCGATGGACTGGTGCACAACCTAAAAGCCGTGCCCCTCATGAACCGCCTCGACCAGCAACGCTCGGTCGTGGACCTTCAACGCCACCCGCGCCATCAGGCGCTGGTGGTGAACCCGGTCAAAGAACTTCGAGAGGTCCAAGTCTACGACAACGTCGTAGCCTGCCTCCACATGCTGTTGGGCTTCTGCGATGGCCGTATGACAGCTTCGCTTCGGACGGAACCCGTGGCTGGATGGGTGAAATCCTGGCTCAAAGCATGGCTCAAGGCACATGCGTATCGCCTCTTGGACCACCCGGTCCTCCACGTTGGGAATGCCAAGGCCACGCACGCCACCACCCGGCTTGGGTATCTCTACCCGCCGAATGGGTTGTGGCCGGTACGAGCCCGACCGCAGTGCGCGCGACAACTGACGCTTCGTGTCTGGCCAGTCCAATTGGACCTGCCGGACCGTGCGACCATTAGGCCCTGCTACCCCTTTGTTCCGAGCCACATGCGTGAGTGCCTCATCGAGGCACTCCACCATACAGTCTAGGGTTGCGAATAGCGTCTTCAGGGTCTTGGCATCCGCCGTCAGCGCTCCGTTCGAAGACAAAGGCGATAGGTCGCGTTCATCTCGGTGGGGAGCCCCTTGCGGGTGTTCTGCGGTTGCGAACGCCAGTCCAAGTTGGGCTATCTCTTCATTGACCGGAGCTCCCTTCCCTCCCCGAGCACGCTCGGTTGAAGGCGACTTTCGACGCCCTTTCGGTACTATGGAACTCTCCGACTTGTGTCGGGACATCGGCTTTCATCCTTTCGTTTTACGGCCTACCTGCGAACAGGAACCCGACACATCTCTCTGGGTAAGAACAACTGAATTTCGAACCTTGCCCGTCGCCAATACACACGTAGAACCGACAGACATCGGGCGTCGCTGCTACGGGCCAGCTCACCCTCTACGCATGCCTTACGGCGCTTCACTTTCGTTCGGACACGACTCGCACCTATGGCTTCCTTCAGACCAACCCTCGCGGGCGGAAGTGCGGTCACAAACAGACGTGACGTCACAACCTGGCCGGTGCTCCGGCCTCAGCCCTTGCCTCCTCGGTGATGGGTTCCCTCTGTCAGGGCCCCAGGTTAGGATTTGCTTTGCTTCGCTCACCTCCAATCAAATTGTCCATGCCAGACACACCCGCTGCATGAAGTACAGACCCGCCGCACGGCTCCGACCTCCCCTCATTGGTTTCAAGATGGTGAAGGCGCAGGCCAACGCCGAATCGCAGAGTCGTGCACGTTTTCACAGGGCTTCTCTCTCAGGAGTCGCAGGGCGAAAAGTAGCGGCGCGCGCAACGCGCAAGTGCCCTGATTCACGGGCTTTCGGCATTCGGAAGGCCCGCGGCTATCGGCGACTCGGCAGGTCGTATGGGCGAGAAAGTGTCGCGAGCCGGGGCGCCCGTCAAGCCGACACTCAACGGCCAGGCACAAGGTCGTGCGCGTCTTCACAGAGCTTCTCGCTCAGGCTCGGCAGGGCGGAACCTGGCAGGCGTGCGCAACGCACAAGTGCCCTGATTCACGGGCTCTCGGTAATCGGAACGCGCCCGGCTATCGGCAGGCCGTATGGGCGAGAAAGTGTCGCGAGCCGGGGCGTCCGTCAAGCCGGCACTCACCGGCCAGGCACAGAGTCGTGCACGACTTCACAGGGCTTCTCTCTCAGGAGTCGCAGGGCGAAAAGTGGCGGCGCGCGCAACGCGCAAGTGCCCTGATTCACGGGCTCTCAGCAATCAGGAGGCCGCAAACTTTCGGCGGTTCGACAGGTCGCGTGGCGCAGACCTAGAGATGCGGCGGCCTCGGAGCCATTGCATGGCGTGGAGCTCAAGGCCGCCTTCGTGACCGCGGGGACAATCGCAATGCTGGTTCATCATGCAGGCCGCACGCGAGCCAGGTAGCCAAAGGGCAGTGGTCGGGGCGGAAGACTGGTAAGAAACCAAGCCGATAACAGCTGCTTCGACCTGACGAACGGTGCTGCGCACCTCGCTGCGCGTCGCCGGTCAAGCGGGTGTTATCGACATTAGGCGTTTTCGAGCCTACAAATCGTTACCATGCCAAAACCTCCAATATCCACCGCATCAAATCACTCCACAATGCTCGCCCCACTCTAGATGTCAGTGCGCTCTTGGCCGGCTTACACGTCTATACAAACGGCGTCTCCGGCGCATTTTTCTTCTGTCCTTACGAGTAATTGGAAGATAAAAGCAGCAGTGCAAATACGAACGATACATCACTTCAATCGTGCACTCTATCTTCTCCCCTTCCGCAACACCGATGCCAGACAACGTGGTTGTTCCGTACAGCGAATTGGAGGCTTCCAACCATATGTCTCTTCCAACATTGACCCGAAGAGTGCACTCACCGGCAGCATCTGTCACGCACCGGACATTCTGATCGGGAACCGAAACATAGATTCCTGATAATGGAACTTCCTCTAACTCAGGCCTCGGGACATCATCATAGAGCAATGGCCGTTGAGACCTATCTGCAGACCAATCTGATAAGCGCAACGCTGACGCTGCCGTTGCTCCGAAAACACTCACCGTAATAGTACCATAATTTTCAGGCTCATCGGCATGTGCCAACGAAACGAAAATGGCAATGAGCAACCACATTCCAAATCCTATCCAAAACGAATCGAGTGTTTAAGGTAACAAACCAATGGAAGTCGCCGCATCATACCTCATATAAACATGGCCTCAACTGTACTGCCCGTGCAGGGCTGACCACTATCGACCAACTATGACCACGCCCCACTATATTGAAGAGCATTGAAGTGCCCCCGAGTTTCTCTGGACAATTGAAGAGCATCGCCAGGAACGGTCCAAAATGACCAAACTCGAGGGCAATAATGTTGCAGCCAAAAGTAAGTGCGAGGCAGTATATGAACCGTCTCAAAACGAAGCGCCAATCGCCCAGCCAGAGTCGGAAAAGCGAAGCCCAGAACGGGCCGCCAGACTCGTGAAGGCGAAGCCCGGAAAGCGCAGCCAGGGTGGTGAAAGCGAAGCCACAAACCGGATGCCAAGCTCATGACCGCCGACCCACCCCCTACAGGCTATCCTAGCCAATTCAGAGTTCCGGCCTCCTCTCCACCACACTCTGCGTTTGTTCAAGTGTTTCGCCTCCCTCCGCAAGCTCCGCTCGGACTCAACGCTAAGAACAAACCCTCCGTGAGGTCCCGAGCTGACCTCATCGGCGTCGCGTAAGCGTGTCAGGCAAGGCGCCATAGGAGTCGCCGCAAAACCCTAGCAGATGCGCCAAACAACGGGCTCTCAGCGATACACCCACCTACCAGTTGGCCCCATCAACACGCCCATCTCGTCGGCAAACATCACCCTCCACGACGCCCCGCTGCGTCCGCTAATACACGAACACCGTGATTCCATGTTACCACTCATGGGGAGACAGAAATGATTCAGTCCTTCGCGAACCAACTGACGGAAGACATCTTTCATGGAACGCGCTCCAAGAAGGTCAAGAAGGTCAAGAAGCTCGACAATCAGCTCGTTCGCGCAGCCATCCGAAAACTCGACATGCTCAATGCCGCCCACCGAATTGAAGACCTGCGGTCGCCTCCTGGAAACCGTCTTGAGGCGTTGCGTGGAGACCTCAACGGCTTCCACTCCATCCGAGTCAACCAACAATGGCGCCTCGTTTTCCGCTGGGAAGGCAATGGCGCGTCAGCCGTCCAACTCATCGACTACCACTGAAAGGAAGCGAACCATGATTCCAAACAACCGCCAACCGACGCATCCTGGTGAAGTCCTTCTCGAAGAATTCCTGAAGCCGCTTGCCATCACACAAGTGGCCTTCGCGAGTCACATCGGCGTCCCTACACAACGCGTCAATGAAGTCATCCGCGGCAAGCGCGGTGTCACGCCAGAATCTGCGTGGCTGTTTGGCCAGGCACTGGGCACCTCCCCCGAGTTCTGGCTGAACCTCCAGAACGCGCATGACCTTGTGAAAGCACGTCCGGAACGAGAGGTCAGCCCCATGGCCAAAGCGAGCTAACCCTCGCCGCCTTCCACATTCATCTGCCCTTCGAGACCGCGCACCTGGACTGAACGGAGGCAACAGCACTTCACAGACCTGACCTTGGCATCCCGCTAATCGAACCGGTCCGGAGTTCCGGCCCCCTCTCCACCCCACTCTGGGTTTGTTCAAGTGTTTCGCCTCCCTCCGC
>CAJXTB010000052.1 GCA_913061235.1 uncultured Pseudomonadota bacterium
TGACATCCAGGGTGCCACCGTGGAAGGAGAGCCCGGCCGAGCGGTGGAGGCCGTCTCCATTGGAGTCGGACAGGCCGTCTCCATCGGTGTCGGACGGCGGCGTTGTAGGGCTCCGTGTCTACGTCGGTGTCGCCATCCCCTGAGCAGGCCATTGACGCGATGAAAAGGCAATCCAACCATGAACCGCGCATGTCCACTTCTGTGCGACCACACTACCGCATTTGGCCATTGACGTTCTGAGCCAAGACGCCCGAAGAGTGCTGGACTCTCGGGCGTCGTGTTGACCGCCGCGTCTCCCTCAGGATGGGTCGTTCACCCCACATCCACCGGGGCTGAGACGCTCAGTCAACCGTTGGCGTGCCCGACACCTGGCCGAACTCGTCACACGCCCAGTTCCCCACAATCACCCCCGAATATTGAGCTCGTCGTCTGGGGCGAGCACGAGCTCCACCTGACCGCCTTGCGTGCGCACGAGATCGGTTCGCACGCCTGCCATTGCGAGCTTGCTGCGAACGGAGAGCAGGCCCCGGTCCCAGCGTCGGCGCAGCTTGTCGCGCTCGACAATGTGAATCCAGACTTCGTTGGCCGCCACTTCCCAGTGAACCGGTCCGCCGAGCTCCGCTAGGGTGGTCACGATTCGGGCGGCGATTCCCGAGAAGCGCGCGATGGGCAGCGACGGCCGGTGAATCAGTACGCTGTCGTACTGGGCTTCGATTCGAAGGGGACGCGCGCCGCCGGCACCCGTGGTCCCTGCCACTGTGGCCGCATCCAACGACGTTCGCCGCAAGCAGATGTCCAGCCCTGCGACTGTGACCTGGGCGTCGATAGCCACAGAAACTGGAGGCTCCGTACCGGCTCGTGCGAACCACTGCTCGCCGTTGTTCCAGACGGTGGCGACCGCGTCTACATGGTCCGGTTCAACGACCGATTCATTGGCCAGCACGCTGACGACGTCCGCCAACAATGGATGGGTACGCTTGCCTACCTGCAGCTCCATGATGTGGTCTGGCACGATGACTTCGACGACGTCGAGGTAGATCCCAGGGGCCAGCTCAATGCGTTGGCCGGCCGTCAACGCCAGCGTGCGAACCAGCATTCCGTGGAGGCGAACGCTGCCGCGTAGTGGGAGCAGCGTCAAGGCTCCGTCGCGGATGGAGAGGTACGCGTGAAGCTCGCTGATGGCGGGGGCGTTGACGAATAGATCTGCGGACCACAACCGACCGATGATGTCTCCGGCGGAGAGTGCGAGGCGCTGATCGTTGTATTGCAGCACGGCCTGGAGTTGGGTCATGGGTGTTCCTGAAGGTTGCAGAGCTGGGAGGGGGCCCAAATCGACTCTTCGGAGGGGTAGGGGACGACGGCGATGGGTTGTAAGGTGTCGCGGCAGATGCGGATGTTGGTCAGGGCGCCGGTAGCGTTGACCGTGGAGAGGTCGTTGAGCAGGGACGCTGCCTGCCAGCGAATTCGAACGCCTTGGCTGTCCAGAGTGACAGGACCCTCATCATCTTCCCAGCGCACGTCCACGGCGTCATGATTGGCGATTCGCATGCTGCGTCCTGCGCCACTTTCGTCGAATAAGGTCAGACCGCCACTGTCGTCGCCGGCGGCCAAGAACCTCCCGTCTGGTGACCACGCCAAGCTCGCCACTTGGGCGCCAATGGGTGCGCTCCATGCGAGTTGGTCTGCGTCGAAGACATGCACGGTGCCGTTCCATCCACCGACCGCAATACGGTCTTCATGCGCGTCGACGGCGTTCACAGAGCCGTCGATGGGCCCCAGTACCTTGTCCACCACGGGGGCATCGCCGCGCCAGACCAAGGTGTGTCCGGACCACGTGCCAACCAAGGCGCCGCCATCCGCTTGAGGGGCGATGACGGACACGCCCACTGCATCGTTGACGTCGTGGGACAGCGGGGTCAGGGTCAATGACGCGTCTAGGCGGGACACGACGGCGGTCTCGTCGCGGCCGGTTGCTAGCCACAGGGTGTCGCCTGTTAGATTGGCAACCACGGCTTCAAGTTGAGACAGGGTGCGCAGCGTCTCTTCATCCCCGTGGTGCACGAGCAAACCGAAGCTAGTGACCTCCACGAACTGGTCGCTCAGAATGACGGGATTGGTGCGAGGCCAGACCCGTCCGGCGTGGGTACCGCTGGGCAACACCTCGCCGTCTACAAGGGCGTACAGGCTGGTCCGGCCGAGCGCGGCGACACCTGGACCTGCGTCGCCATTGATGAGCAGGATTTCCTCCGGCAGGGTGACCCATTCCTCCACCTTGTCCACGTTGGTTCGCAAGACGGTCGCGCCTTCCGCCCACACCACGTCGGTGCCGGTGCCGAGCCACGACCCGTTACGCGCGTGTTGACGGCTTACCTCGCCCGTGATGTCGCTCAACGCAGGCCAAGCAGAGACGCCACGCCCGAGTCCACTGGCTGCCAGTAGGCCAGTTTGGGATTCAGAGACCGACAAGATGCGTCCGTTAGTTCCTGCGTAGCTGGTGACCACGTCGCCGTTGTGCCGCTGAACAGTGCCGTCGCGAAGACCAACCACTAGCGGCACGGTCTGGCCAATGCCCCACTGCACGAGTCCGGGGATGTGTTTGACGCGTCCGGATGGCCCGTGAATGGTCCAGCCACTTGTGGTGGTTCGACCGATGAACAACCCGGCGTGGGACAGGGTCGCGAACATCTCTAAGGCTTCATCGCTCGGACGGAACCAACGACGAGTGCTGTCGCTGGCAATGAACTGCACAGCGCCGTCCGCAGGTACATATAGACCGTCCGGCGTCGCGCTTGCGTTGAAGGCGTCAACGCCCTCGTAGAAGGTGCTTGGACCGTCGAAGTAGTCGACCTGAACCCCGCCATTGGATGGGAAAATCCAGTAGCTATCGCCGCATCGTGCCCAGTAGTCGCCGGATGGACCCAGCGGCGCTCGCGCAATGAGCTGTTGGCGGTCGACCGTCCAATGGGGGCTGTTGAGCACGCTCAGCTGGACTTGTCCCTCTCCTGTGATGGTGGAGACGCATGCGCGCTCGCCGCTGTCCGCGCCGATCGCGGTGCTTACCGTGTCCGCCATGGACGCGAGGGGCCGTCCATCTGGCAGGCCACGCACCACCACGTGGCTGTCCGTACCTCCGAGGTAGGCGTCGGGACCTATAATGAGGTAGTCGCCGTCGAGATTGGTCCGGGCGTTCGTGGGCACGCGCATGCCGAGGTCGAACTCACCCAGCAGGTCGCCAGACGCGGCTTCCCACACGGTGACCTGACCTTCGGCGGACGCCGCGACGAGCTGGTGATTGGCCGCAACGATCGTGGTGTACGGTGTCTCTGCGGCCGGGAAGTGCCATGCCGCTCCGCCTTCCTCGATTCGCTGGGCGACCCAGCGCGGGTCGAGCGTGGATTCTCCGCGTAGTGATGCTGCAGCTCGTGCGTGGGCGATGGCGTGACTGGGGTGTGTGTCGGCTCGTTCCGCGAGCAGCTCGTGTTCCGTTGCTTCGAGGCGCAGCCCGAGGTCATTGTTGGCGACCCACGCGTACCCGACAAGGACGACGCCAGCGCAGCCTGCGACAACGAAGATGCCCCGTGGCCAATTGGCTGGCTTTGGCGCTGGCGCCGGTGATGTTGTTGGCGTCGGCCCGTCGCCGGACATCGCGTCGAGAACCTCCCGTGCGTCCGCCGGACGGGATGCGGGGTCTGGGTGTAGGCAGCGGGTGATGAGGTCGCCTACCGACGAATCGCGCAGGGCAGCAGGTCGCTCGAACGCGCCTGTTCGCATGGCTCGAATGACCGCCGACGGGTCTCTGTCTTCGAAGGGGTGCCGACCTGTGAGCAGCTCGAAGCCTAGAATACCGAGAGAGAAAACGTCGCTCTGCGAGCTGCATTCGCCGTTCTTGTCGAACTGTTCGGGTGCGGCGTAGCCGAAGGTGCCCATGAATCCAGCGCCGGTCAAATTCGAGCGAACCCCGGGGGCCTCGGTGACCAAGCCGAAGTCCACGACTCGCGGGGTTGGGGGAGTGGTGTTGACGTCCAAGAGCACGTTGGCCGGCTTGAGGTCGCGATGCACCATGCCAGCGGCATGAGCGGCGGCGACCCCGGCTACGATGCCTCGCCACAGGGCAATCGCATCGTCGCTGGCGGGGCGCGCCTGGCTCAAGAACTGGTCCATTGTGGGACCGTCCACCCGGTCCAAGATGAGTGCCGGCCGGGTGTCTCCGTCGGGACCCGTCACCTCAATCACGTCGTGAATCGCAACCACGTTGGGGTGATGCAATTTGGCGAGCACGGTGCCTTCGCGAACCAGACGCTTGGATTGCTCCGGACTCGACGCATTGACCACTTTCATGGCCCGATCTACGCCCAAGGCGGTATGCCGCACAGCATAGACAACGCCAGTAGCGCCCATGCCGAGAAAACCCACGATCTGGTACCGGTCGACGACGGCGCCCATGGTTAAATAGCCATCAAACGAACCTTGCAATGAACTTTCCCTACTGGGCAAATCTACCATATGATTGGCTCGGTCCCGGAGGGGCGATGATGTCTAGGTTTTCGCGGGGCTGTGCCCATGGTTGGGCGGAGAAACAATAATAATCAATACCCAAGCGTTGGGCATCCCAATTGCAGCGACGCCTGCCGTATGCGTTGTAGGGTTGCGGCGCACTTTGGGGGGAGCTTAGGGGGAGGTTGCTTGCAGCGTTGGTGGCTACAGTCTGGTGCACCTGGAGCTTGTCATGCACACTGAACCACCGCTTAAGGAAGGAGAGGAACGCAGGGTTGAAGAGCCGACCTCCAAGTCCTCGCAGGCCGAGCCTCTCTCTGATGCGCTTCAGGCCCCCTTGTCTGACGCGCTTCAGGACCCCTTGCTGCCGAAGAAGGACGAGCCATTCGAACTCAAGAGGAGTCACGAGTGGGCCAACGAGAACACGAGCGAGTTTGGGACTACTTCCGAGCTCACGACCGCCGCTGAAGCGAAGCTGACTGCCAAGAAGCTGTCCGGCTCGTTTGAAGCAGGAAGTTCCATCGCGAATAATGAGCGCGGTCTCGCCAAGACCAACTCCGTGTCGGCTGATGCATCGCTGGACAAGGACAGCCTAGAGGCATCGGTGGGTCGCTCGGAGAAGCGGGTGAACAACGGTGCGACAGCCTCTGAATCCCAGAAGGCATCGATGAAGCTGGGTGAGCAGACCTCCGCCACGTACACCACGGCCAGCGCAGAACAGGCGGCGGACGGTAGTGGCAGCTCGTCGGAACGGACCCGCGAGCTTGTCTATGAAGACGGTGACCTTCAATACGTCCGGAGCGACACCGATCGCACGGAGGACGAGGGGGGCTCGTTCAGGGAGGAGTCGACCGAGACGGAGCTTGGTACGAATGGCTTCAAGGTTGTGAAGGCCGTTGAGGATGGCGGGAAAGATTCGTCGACCCGCAATGAGACCTCCGTTGGATTCCAGGATGGCCAATTCAACTTGGGTGCTGTGGGAACGGACACCAATAGGGTCGGCGACGCTACCAACGTGAAGACGAACTCGGCGTCGCTCAACGCGGGTCCAGACTCCATTGGCTACTCCCGCAGTAATGGGGACAAGACAACCAATGCCGACAAATCCAGCAGTGGCACCACCAACACCACGGACGTGAGTTGGGGGGCTGATGGGCCCAACCTTTCCCAGGGTAGAATGAGCGAGACGGTGGATGCGGACGGCAACAAGAGCGTGTCAGGCGTCTCTGGGTCGATTGGCCCCAATAGTGCCCAAGGTACCGTCACGGCAAACAACGTTTCGATCACGGCTGGCATCACCCCCGACTCGGTGAATCTAGGTGTGGGCGGTGAGAAGGGCGGCGCCTCCATCACTGCTAGCAAGGACGCTACAGCACTCGCAGCCAACGTGAAGGTGAACAAGAAGCTTGCGGTGAGCGGCAGTTTGACCCGCATCCACAAGGAGTCGGCAGAGCAAGGGCACGAGACCGTGGCCGGCGAGCACATTTATGGCGGGACTGAGTCGGCCACGAATGGTGTGGACGCGTCGTTGACCGTTAGCCATGGAGCGTTGTCCGCGACGGTTGGAGGAGGGATGACCGACACCGTGAAGCGCATCGATGGGTTGGTGGTGCCTCAAGCGTCTCGCGGATGGGGTGACCGGGAGTGGGCCGCGTTCAATGAGGCAGCCGTCGCGCTAGCCTCCGACCCCGTCAAGCTGCGCACCTTGGCGTCGATGTGCGATGGCCAGGCCACGTTCGCGAGCTTCGGCGAGGACGCGTCGCTTCGCGTGAGCTTGTCCGTCCTAGGTCTGACCGCAGGCGCTAATGGCACCTGGAGCTCCGCCAACTCTCGTGGGTATGTGAAGACGGCGGACGGGGGTAAAGGAGAGTCCACGACCTCCAGTGGCCATTCGGAAGGTACCAATGCCAAAGCATTCGGTCTTGCCAAGTACACGGACACCAACATTGAAGAGCGCCTGGAAACCTACGGATTCAAGGTGACTGAGCCCCTGACACCTGACGCGGAGGCCGCTGTGGATCGCTTCTTGGCCACTGGGCTCCTTCCGGGCGCGGGCATGACGGCGAGTGTGTTCGACTTCCGGATGACCATGATCGAGGCTACCGAGATGGAGCTGCTGGCGCTGAAGAAGAAGATGGAGGCGCCCGAGCCCGAACAGGAAGAACCGGCGGACGTTCTGGGGCACCTTGAGGCCGGAATCGGGGCGTTCATCAGCGCAACCACGCAGTCCGATGCGGACCGAATTGACGAGCTCCAGCAGAAGATGTCCGACTACGTGGCCGACTACAACGAACAGATGGACTTTGCGGTTGGCGATGAGCCGGTGCCGGGGATTGTGTACACAAAGCACGTGATCACCGACAAGACCACTCACGCGTACGAGCAGAGCGGATTCTTGGTGGACGACTACTCAACGAGGTCCACGGAATCCGAGTCTGTCGAGGACTACCAGAACGACAAGGACGAGACCCACCGCAAGTACCACTACAAGAAGGACGACTACTGGTCGTTCGCTGGTTCCGAGAGCGTGGGTGCTACCGCGGACACGGATCGTTCGAGCAATGCCGCGCTCAAGCTGACGTCCAAGCAAGACTTCCGCAAGTCGGAGCACGGTGATGACCTGGGGCTTTCCGGAAGCAATGTGCCTGGGGACTTGGTGGGCGAAGCAGGCGAGCACGCCGATCGGATTGGCACCACGGTGACGCTAGATGCAGCCACCTTGGACGGTGTTGGAAAGTCGCTCAACCGTGAAGGCGCCGCGACGCTGTGGCGCGAGATGGTCGAATCTGCGACGTGGTTTTGGACCGAGCGCATTGCCGGACTCTTTGAGATGGCCACTATCGACTGGACCGAGGTCCTTCTTGGCCGGGGTTTGATTGGGGAGATCATGGATATGGTGGTGCCCTCTCCCTCGCTTCAGACGCTGCTTAATGTTCCCAATCCACTCCATGAGCATGCGCCGGAGTACCCGGCGGCCAAGGAGTTCATCAGCGACTTCGATGGGGCCACTGAACGGCTGGCGTTGGCCCTTGAAGGGCCCATGCTCCTCGACCAGGAAATGGCGTCGACCATCGCCGGTATCCGTTCGCCGGATGAGTTCTCAGCCCATCCCGAAGCCGTGCAGATGGCCTTCATCGCGTCCGTGTCTGTGAGTGCGGAGTTCTTGGGTACCAATGCCTTCGATGCGTATGCAGCGGTCTCTCTCATCCGGGATGATGACGTGCGGGCCAAGACGTACGTGCAGGTGGCGAAGCTGGCCAAGACAGCCATGGAGGCCAGGCCGTACTGGGAGCTGCCGAGCGAAGACTTGGCAACCGAATGGCAGTCCTTTGTAGAACGGCGGCTGGGCCAGGAAGGGGATGCCCTGCGGGAGAAGACAACCTCTGTGGACGTGACGTCAGATGAGCTGGACGCCCTACGTGCGATCAAAGAGAGCAACGTGCTTGCCAAGTACTTGCTCGACCCGATCCTGCCCGGGCAGCCTGGATTTAAGTACTTCTCGAGTCCGGCCGAGCAGGTGTTGCACGTGCTTCGGGCCGCCGAGTACAACGGCTGGGTGGACAACATCATCCAGATATCCGGCGCCAGCACTATGGATATCGCCGACCTTGTAGCGGGTAAGGGCTCGTTTCATGAGAAGTGGATTCTAAAGATCTTGGCAATGAGCTGCCTTGCCGATGAGGTAGCGCTCTTGGCAAAACCTGATCTCTCCGGCTTTTTGTCGACGGAGGCGCGCGCAACCGCCTGGGAAACGGAAGACGATGGACTCAAGCTCACCGCAGAAGGGCGTTCCCTGCGTGCGGCGTTCTCTAGATCCCTGATGGGCTTCAACGTGGCGTTGGGATTTACCCGCCTTGGGGGCGGTGCCGAGCGAGTGGCGAGTCGTCTGGAAGCGGCAGAGATCACCGCGAGCGAGATCGCGAAGGCGTTCGACGGGGATTTGCTGATGTATGCGCAGCTGATGTCGTCGGCGGCGCTTGCAGGCGTTCCCATGGCTGCCAAGGTCAAGCGGGCCATGGGCGTGCGGATGGCCAAGGGGATCCAGACCGCTATGGCGGAAGAGGACGTCGACGGGCTGCTCACCGCCTTTGAGGCTGCCAACGACTTCGGCGTGCTCAAGGAGGCTGCGAACCGGACCCCGTCGCTTGGTGGGCAGGCTGCACGCACCATGCTCGAGTACAACACCAAGGAGTCGGATCTGCGGTCGAAGTACCAAGAGCTCTCCGGCTGGCTCGCCCGAGCCGGCAAGGGCGGCGGCTTCGAGAGCCTTGTAGCCGTCCTGCGCGAGCTGATTGAGCGGGAGCTGGAACACATGGGTGAGCGCGGCGCTAAGCGATGGGTGGACCGAGCAGAGTTCTGGGGAATCGACCCTGCGGTGGTGTGTCGTGGCCTGATGCAGGTCCCAAGGCCGCAAGAAGAGAATGCTGACAATGACGACCAGGGGTGGGGCGACCCGTTCGGTATGGTCAAGTAGCGGCAGCGCTGGCGGTAGCGCTGGCGGTAGCGCGGTGGTTTGTCGGGGGAATGACGTTGCTGGCCAAGTATGCGGGGCCGTCAGTGCTCGGCACGTCGGACAGCGTACCGGAGCTGTCATTGCCCCAGCAGTTCGCCTCTACTCGCGTTCTTCGACCTGTTCAGCAAGGTCCGGGTATCCACCCACGCGCTGCGCATGTGCCGACGGTGTGGCGCCGCTCGACATCATCAAGACCAGCAACTCGCGCTTTTCTGGAAACGCAAAGCTGGAGAAGACACTGGAATAGTCACCGCTTGAGGGGGCTCGTCCGGCGTCGATTGAGGTCGCGACTGCGGCGAGGTCGTGGCGTCGAATGGCTGTGGTCAACAGGTCTGGGTTTAGGCGGAGGCCAAGCTCGGCGAGTCGCAGGTCTTCGGCGGGGTTTGAACCTCGTATGCCACAATCCAAGAATGTGTCCTAGCTCATAGGCTACCACCGAAGGGAGGTATGCGGTGTCGAGCTCCCCTTGGAATGTTGGTCTACGAAGACCTGTATGTATGGGTCCGCCAAACGAGTGGTGCTGCGAGCTGCGAGTCCTACGCCCTTGAGGACGAACTCACGTACTCCGACGAGGCCAGCGACAGGGGCGGAATGCGTCTCGACATGTGGACATCCCGTGTGGGACCTTACGGATTCCACGTCTGCCAAACGGCGAAGGCTGCGGTCGGACTCAGTGGGGTTCCCGCGGGGTATGACCCCCAACCTCCGTACACTTTGACTCGTGCGTAGGACCGCCCGTAGGCCGGTTGTGTCACGGACAGCCGAGCATCATAGACGGTTTGGCCCGAGTGCACGAGGCCTGTGTCTCCGAGGTTGGTAAGGGCTAGGGTTGAGAACGGATTGCCGACGCTTGAAGAGAAGGTCTCGACCAGGACTCCCCCAGTGGTGTGGTTTCCATTGCCGCAGAAGTACTCGTAGCGTCGAATCGCCGGCCTGTAATAGCTGGTTACAAGCTCGATCTGGGCGTAGTACGAGCCCCAGTGGCCACTACAGCGCATGTCGACCAAGGTGTAGGTCAGTGGACCTGTAGAGGGCGCTATTTGGATATCTGTGGTGAACTCCCGGTAGCCGTTGCTCCCGTCCATTCGGTCTGAAACGAGCCAGCCTTCAACATTAACCGACGTATCGTTTCCACTGCCTGAGACGGTCAACGCCCCTGCGGAGACTTGGTTGAGGCTGGCCGCGACGGATAGGTGATTCCAACGCCCTTCGCTCCGTACCGCGGGCGGCCGACTTGCG
>CAJXTB010000053.1 GCA_913061235.1 uncultured Pseudomonadota bacterium
CGCCGCCGCCGGCTCCGTAGCCGCCACCGCCGCCGCCGCCGCCGGAAGCGCCAGAGGCCACGCGTGACCCGCCACCGCCGCCGCCGAGGGCGAACTCACCGGCACCACCGGGTGCGCTGCTGTTGACGCGTCTGGAGCTGCCGTTGAGGCCGATATCTCCCATGCTTCCTGCGCTGCCGCCGCCAGCGCTCTGTCCGCCAGCGCCGCCGTTGTCTTGAGCACTCCACTGTCCGGTTCCGCCGCCGCCGCCACCGAACAGGTTGCCAGCGCCACCGGGAGCCTGGGCCGAGCCGCCAGCACCACCGGGTGAACCACCGCCGCCGCCGCCGGAGCCTGCACAGCCCGAGTTGACGGCCAAGCCGCCGTTGCCGCCGAGTCCAGCGATTCCGCCGCGCCCACGCTCACCGTTCGACGAGCAGCCTGCTGCGCCGCCGCCGCCGCCGCCGTAGCCGCGACCGGATGCGGTGATGACCGCGGTCTCTGCGAGATCGATGCGGTTTGCGTAGATGGCCAACCAGCCGTCGCTCGGGTCCTCAACCGCGACGGACGTAGGGGCTGTTCCCTCGCGAACATCGTCTTCGAATCCCCAGCCCTGTACCCGAACGGTCTCGGCAAGTTCCACAGACTCGAAGTAGTGAGCGCCAAAGACAGCGTCCACGCCGACCTGGGGCCAGTTGTCGTTGAAGCCGCCGGCAGAGTCGGTCGGACGGAGATTATCGGTGCTTCCGTCCCAGACCGAAGCCTCTGCGACCTGAATGCCGTTGGAGGAGACTGCGGCGCAATCGAGGGGGCCTTCGGGCTGGGTGGGGCGCACGCTGACGAAGTACAGGTCACCGTCCCAGGCGCCGTTGAGGCTCAGGGCGCTCACGGTTCCGGCGGTGCCGTTGCCAACGTCTACCCAGTCCTGCACGTCTGTTCCGAGAGGCTCGGTGCCGACCGCTGCTTCGTAGCGAGCCGCGCGGCTGTCTGCGGTCCAGTTGACCCGAAGAAAGCCTTCGCCGTCGTCTACCGGGCTGTACTGGTAGGTCAGGTCCACGCCTTCGTTCAGGCTGCCGTCGAACACGTCGATTGTGGGCAGCTCGTCTGGGGCGCCGGAGCAGTCATCATCAATGCCGTTGCACAGCTCGGTCGCACCGGGATTGATAGCGCTGTCGTCATCGTTGCAGTCGCCATCCCGCGTGCTGGTTCCTTCAGGAGGGACGCAGTATTGCTGCTCGGTTCCGTCAGCGCCGTAGCGGTCGCCGTCGGCGTCGACCCAGTAGGTACCGGCATCTGTGGCGGAGGGGTCGTCGGTCTGGCCGTCGCAGTTGTCGTCGAAGCCGTTGCACAGCTCGTCCGCGTCTGGGTTGACCGCGCCCACCAAGTCGTCGCAGTCGTCTTGGTTGTCGGTGTAGCCGTCGGGAACGGTGCACGCGTCTTGGCCGAATGCCGAGTTTCCAAAGCCGTCTTGGTCGAAGTCGGCGTAGAAGGTGGTCTCGTCAATGGCGTTTTCGTCGACGCGGCCGTTGCAGTTGTCGTCGATGCTGTTGCAGGACTCTTCTGCCCGGGGGTTGATGCTGTTGTTGGTGTCGTCGCAGTCGCCGGCGTTGTTCACGCGTCCGGCCGGTTGGATACACGCTAGGATGCCCTGGTTTAGGTCGCCCCAGCCGTCCGCGTCGATGTCTGCCCACCACTGGGTCTCACCGATTGAGCCCGGCTCATCCACCTCGCCATCGCAGTCCTCGTCGTCTCCGTCACAGACCTCTTGGGCTTCTGGATTGGCGGTGTCGTCGAGGTCGTCGCAGTCGAGGCTGTTCGCAGAGTAGCCCTCGGGGACGTCACAGGCAGCGAGGGTGCGGTCTAGGTTGCCGAAGCCGTCGTCGTCGGTGTCTTGATAGTACAGGGTGCCGTCGATTGTGTTGTCGTCGACTTCGCCGTCGCAGTCGTCGTCTACATCATTGCACAGCTCGTCCGCTACAGGGTTGACCGAGGCTTCGTCGTCGTCGCAGTCGCCGGACTGTCCTGCGGCGCCCTCGGGCAGGGTGCAGGCTCGGATGGGCTGGGTCTCGTCGCCGTAGCCATCGCCGTCGTCATCTGTGAAGAAAGTGACGGGGTCGACTGCATCTTCGTCCACTTCGCCGTCGCAGTCGTCATCTTGTTCGTTGCAGGTCTCAAGGGCGCTGGGGTTGACGGTCGCTTCGCTGTCATCGCAGTCGCTGGCCGATGCTACAAAGCCGGTCGGTGCTTGGCAGGCGTCTTGTGGGACCTCGGGGTCACCGAAGCCGTCGCCGTCAAAGTCGGCGTAGAAGGTGTCTGCGTCAACAGAGAGGTCACCGTCTACAACACCGTCACAGTCGTTGTCGGTGAAGTCGCACACTTCGTCTGCGCCGGGGTTGATGGTGGCGACGTTGTCGTTGCAGTCGGCACACGCGGCGAAGCCGTCACCATCGGCGTCTACGGCACCGGCAGAGCCGTCGCAGTTGTAGTCGATCAGATCGCTACAGTCGGCTTCTGGAGCGCCTGGAAACACGTCAGCCAGGGCATCGTCGCAGTCGTCTGCGAGGGCCGAGTAGCCGCTGGGTGCTGAGCACGCCTCAACGACTACATCGGGGTTGCCAAAGCCGTCGCCGTCGGTGTCCGCGTAGAACGGGGAGGTGTCGATAGCGTCGTCATCCACGATGCCGTTGCAGTCGTTGTCGATGCCGTCGCACAGCTCGTCGGCATCCGGTTGAATGGCCGCGTTGGTGTCGTCACAGTCTAGGCTGTCTGGGACGCCGTCAAAGTCGGCATCGATGATGGTTGTGCGGCAGCCCGCAATGAAGCTCGCTGCAACAACGAGAGTCCAGATACGCATGTTCTTCCCCTATTCCCAGCCCCCATGGTGCAAGTCATACGGGGCAGAGTCAAGGATTGCCTGCGGCCATGTGGATTGGCGCTACTGAACCCGGATGGCGTTGGACAATATCCACGGGAACGGGCGCAAGAAGCGCTCGGGTTCTTCGCCCAGGAAGGGGGTCAAGTGGTGCGGCGTGAGATCGACCTGTACGCGGTACACCCCAGGGCCGTCCGTTGCAAAGGTCCCGCAGCCGCTCTGCCACAGCGTTCCGTTCTTGAGC
Organism: uncultured Pseudomonadota bacterium; assembly: GCA_913061235.1. Lineage (GTDB taxonomy): Bacteria > Myxococcota_A > UBA796 > UBA796 > CAJXTB01. The sequence goes on from CAJXTB010000053.1 coordinate 3,096, forward strand.
ACGCCAACAGTGATGTCGGGTGCGTCCGCGCCGTGCGGGAAGGTGTCGGAGAGGGTGGGACAGGCCACGACGATGTCTCCACCCGCGGCGCTGCCGCCCATCTCTGTAATGCCGTCACCGTCTAGGTAAAAGTCGAAGCCCGTGGGCACTCCGAGCACTTCAAAGACCACCGCACTCTGACCGGCAGCCAGCGCGTCTTTGATGGCCTGTGGGCTGCTGTCCGTGCTGTACACGTAGTTGCTGAACCAGCTGAGGGCGCGTCGGTAGCTGTCGAGGCGTTCACCGTCGCGCAGCTCGAGGCGCAGCACGTTCTGGTGAGCGTCTGTGCCAACAATGCCAACGAGCGGACCGTCTTGTAGAAGCTCGTCGAACAGGGCCATGCTTGGCGCCTGAAGCTCGAGAACACCCAAGAACAGCAGGTCAGGCTCGGCCGTGGCGTCGGGACGGGTGAACGGGCCAATGTCGTTGGTCCAGCCGAGTCCCTCAAGACCCAGGAACTCGGAGCGGATGTTCGGAGCGAACATGGCGTGGGCGTTGAAGATCTCCACGCCAACGAGTCCGGCAGCGCGCTGACCACGCACAGTCTCGACGTCGCGTTTTTCGGTGTGGGCGACGAAGACCAGGCCGCCGGCGTCGGTCAGCTCAATGATCGCATCGTCATCAGAGCGGTTGTACAGGTTGTCGCGCGCCTCTTCACGTTCTGCGACGTGGCGGGTGAGTCCCAGAGGCATCAGCTCGTCTTCGGTGCCGGGTAGCCACGCGGTCTGCGAGCCATCGTCGCACGGGACGTTCACGCCGATGGCCTGTCCGTCTGGGCTGTTGATGGTGACGTCGCCAGGCTGGGGGTGCCACAGGTCGGTGTAGTCTTGGTAGGCGGCGCGGTCGGGATGGTCTGTGAGGAATGCGAGGTCAACGGCGGCTTCGCACAGACCCCGGCGTAGGTCGGCCAGACACCCGGCGTTGACGACGTCATCGACCACACCATCACCGTCGCAGGCGTCGTGGGACCATGGGGAGTGGAGGTGGGTGATGACGCGATGCGGTTGACGTCCACGAACGGCAGGGGATGCATCGGTCAAGCGCGCGCGGGTCCGCGACCACTCGGTCACCTCTACAACGTCGCTATCTACTGTGTCGTCTGGGCTTGGACACCCAACCAGGAATGCTGCCACAACCACCGTGTTCACAATGCGAAACATTTCGTAGGTCTCCTTAGGGCCACCGTACCCGTTTCTTCATGGGTAGCGCGTTCTAGTAAGTGCGAACCAACCAGGAGGTCGCCATGACTAAAAGCAAGATGTTCCTTACCGCCACCGTACTCTTTGGCTCCTTGGCCTTTGGCAGTGTTGCCATGGCCGGACCCGGAGGAGGTGGAGACGGCGGGCACTTTATGCGCGGTGTGCGTAGCTTGGACCTGACAGAGGACCAGAAGACAGAGCTTCGTGAGCTGCGCGAAGCGGGCCGAGAAGACCGGACCGAGACCAAGGCCGAGATGCAGAGCATTCGTGAAGCGTTCCTGGCCGAGCTGGCCAAGGACTCGCCCAGTGCGGCCACGCTGCATGAGCTCACCGACCGTCAGGCCGCGCTGCGTACGGCCAACGCCCATGAAAAGGTGGACCGCCTGGTCGAGGTGCATGCGGTGTTGACCGCCGAGCAGCGTGCCGAGCTGTTGGAGAACATGGAGGAACGTCGTGAGCAGCGTGGCGAGCGCGGCGAGCGCGGCGAACGCGGCGAAGGCCAGCGTGGTCGTGGAGGTCGCGGCGGCCGATAGTCCCTCATTGGCGGTCTTGCACCGCTGAGTCTCCCCAGACCCAAACGGGCCCCACTCTCACCGAGAGTGGGGCCCTTTCGTTTGTGAATCTAGGCCAGTAATGTTGGTAGGAAGTCCACAATTCTGACGTGTTCACAATGCGAAACACTTTGCAGGGTTGCTTAGGGCCACCGTATCCATTTGGTCAGGGGCAACGCGTTCTAATGACTGTGAACCAACAAGGAGGTCACCATGACCAAGAGCAAGACGTTCCTCGCCGCAACCGCACTCCTCGCCTCGCTGGCCTTTGGCTCAATCGCCATGGCCGGACCCGGAGGCGGGGGAGAGTGCGGTCAGTTCATGCACGGCATGCGCGGACTGGACTTGACCGAAGACCAGAAGACCGAACTGCAGGCGCTGCGCGAAGGTGCGGAAGAGGACCGGGCCGACACCAAGGTTCAGATGCAGAGCATTCGTGAAGCGTTCCTGGCCGAGCTGGCCAAGGACTCGCCCAACGCGGCGACCTTGCATGAGCTCACCGACCGTCGCGCGGAGCTGCATGCTGCCGGCGCCCACGAAAAGGTGGACCGCCTGGTCGAAGCCCACGCGGTGTTGACTGCCGAGCAGCGCGCTGAGCTGCTGGAGAACATGGAGGAACGTCGTGAACAACGCGGCGAAGGCCGTGGCGGTCGCGGAGGTCGCGGAGGTCGCTAGTCCTCGACTGTCTAAGTCCCTTCCAAGACCTATCGGGCCCCGCTCTCACGCAGAGCGGGGCCTTTTTGTTTGCCAGCCCACACCCGTTTTGGAGCAAGAAAGTACGAAATTCCGATGTGTTCACAATGCGAAACACTTCGAAGGGTTGCTTAGGCTTCCCGTACCGAGTCCTTCATGAGCGGTTCGTCTCACACCTGCGAACCAACACAGGAGGTCGCCATGACTACAAACAAGTTCCTGTTTACCGCTACCGTACTCCTCAGCACCTGGGCCTTTGGTCCTCTGGCACTCGCCGCACCCGGCGACGGGAACAGCGGTCATGCGCAGTCCGCTGTGCACGGAGTAGACGCAACATCGCCGGCTTCCGCTCGTGGCCAGCGCGGTCAACGTGGCGAGCGTGGTGAGCGTGGTGAACGCGGCGACCGTGGTGAACGCGGTGAACGCGGTGAACGTGGCGACCGTGGTGAACGCGGTGAACGCGGTGAACGTGGTGAACGTGGTGAACGTGGTGAACGCGGCGACCGTGGTGAACGCGGCGACCGTGGTGAACGCGGCGACCGTGGTGAGCGTGGCGAACGCGGTGAACGCGGTGAGCGTGGTGAGCGTGGTGAGCGTGGTGAGCGCGGTGAGCATCAAGCGCGTGGACATCGCGGCGAGCGTGGTGAGCATCAGGCACGTGGAGAGAGCGGCGGGCGCGGCGAGCGTGGCCAAGGTCGGGGACGAGGAGGTCGTTAGCCTTTACGTTTTCCCTTCTCCCAAACAAAAGCGGGCCCCACTCTCATTGAGAGTGGGGCCCTTTCTGCGTCAGCGTGCGCTTAGGCGCGGCGGCGGCGCAGCATGGGGACCATCAGGCCCAAGAGCAGGAAGAGTGCGCTTGGGTTGGCGGGTGAGCTGTCGCATGCGCATCCTCCGGCCACGACCAGTTCGTTGGGCACGAGTGGGTCGGTGGACTCATCGACTTCTTCGCCATCAGTGACGCCGTCGTCGTCGGTGTCCGGGTTGAGCGGGTCGGTCTCTTGTTCTTGCTCTTCGCCGTCAGTCAGGCCGTCGTCGTCCGTGTCGGGGTCAAGGGGGTCGGTGGTGTCGGCGACTTCTTCGCCGTCGTCCACGCCATCGTCATCCGTGTCGGGGTCGAGTGGGTCTGTGCCGAGGTCTTCCTCTTCTTGGTCGGTCAGACCGTCGTCGTCGCTGTCGGTTTCGTCTGCGAGGGTCACGCCATCACAGTCGTTGTCTACGCCGTCGACCACTTCTTCGGCACCTGGGTAGGCGCTCGCGTCGGTGTCGTCGCAGTCGCCTTCACACTCGGAGAATCCGTCTTCGTCAGCGTCTGCTTCGTTGTCTGGGATGACGCCGTCACAGTCGTTGTCGAGGCCGTCGCAGATTTCTTCAGCACCGGGGTAGGTCGTTGCGTCGCTGTCGTCGCAGTCGCCTTCACACTCGGACGCTCCATCTTCGTCGACGTCTTGTTCTTCGACGGGAATCAGGCCGTCGCAGTCGTTGTCGAGGCCGTCACAAAGCTCGGTCGCGCCGTCGTAGATGGTTGCGTTGGTGTCGTCGCAGTCACCTTCGGACGGGGTCTGGCCGTCTTCGTCGGCGTCTTCTTCCAAGCAGTCGAGCACGCCATCGTCGTTGGTGTCTTCGAAGCCTTCATCAGCGGTGCCATCACAGTTGTTGTCGATGGTGTCGCACAGCTCTGGAGCGCCTGGGTAGGTTCCGCTTTGGGTGTCATCACAGTCGTCTTCACAGATCATGAAGTCGTCACCGTCTTCATTGACTTCGGTGTCGAGCAGGATGCCGTCGCAGTTGTCGTCGATACCGTTGCAGATCTCGTCGGCGGCGGGGTTGATTGCCGCGTTGTCGTCATTGCAATCGGTGGCGTCTTGGCAGGAGCCGGGGCCAGGGAAGCCGTCTTCGTCTAGGTCGAAGTCGAGGCCTTCGTCGATGGCTTCGTCGCAGTTGTTGTCGAGGCCGTCGCAGATTTCTTCAGCACCGGGGTAGCTGATAGCCGAGTCGTCGTTGCAGTCGCCTTCGCAGACCATGAAGTCGTCACCGTCTTCATTGACTTCGGTGTCCAACAGGAGCTCGTCGCAGTTGTCGTCGATGCCGTTGCAGATCTCGTCGGCGGCGGGATTGACGTCGAAGGCGTTGTCGTCGCAGTCGGTGACTTCCTGGCAGGAGTCGGGTCCGAAGAAGCCGTCCTCGTCTAGGTCGAAGTCGAGGCCTTCGTCGATGGCTTCATCGCAGTTGTTGTCGAGGCCGTCGCAGATCTCGTCAGCACCGGGGTAGCTTACAGCCGAGTCGTCGTTGCAGTCGCCTTGGCAGACCAAGTATGCGTCGCCGTCTGCGTTGACTTCGGTGTCGAGCAGGATGTCATCGCAGTTGTCATCGATGCCATTGCACATCTCTTCGGCGTCGGGATTGATGTCGAAGGCGTTGTCGTCGCAGTCGGTGACTTCTTGGCAGGAGCCGGGGCCGAAGAAGCCGTCCTCGTCTAGGTCGATGTCGAGACCTTCGTCGAATGCTTCGTCGCAGTTGTTGTCCAGGCCGTCACAGATCTCGTCAGCACCGGGGTAGGTGACATCAGAGGTGTCATCGCAGTCGGTGGCGTCTTGGCAGGAGCCGGGGCCGAAGAAGCCGTCCTCATCTAGGTCGATGTCGAGACCCTCGTCGATGGCTTCGTCGCAGTTGTTGTCGATGCCGTCGCAGATCTCGGTTGCTGCGGTGTTGATGGTCGGGTCGGTATCGTCGCAGTCGGTTCCGCCGCCGCAGGTGCCAATCGGGAACTCTCCGTCTTCGTCTGCGTCGGTACGCAGGCCTTCGTCGATGTCGCCGTCGCAGTTGTTATCGACGCCGTCGCAGACCTCTTCCGCACCGGGGAAGATGTCTTCGTTGCTGTCGTCGCAGTCGACGTCGTCGTAGAAGCCGTCTAGGTCTTCGTCTACGTAGATGATGCAGCTAGTGCAGCCATCGTTTTCGTCGAAGTTACCGTCGTCACACTCTTCTTCGAGGGGGTCGAAGATTCCGTCTCCACAAGAGCTGAGCACACAGCCGCGCAGTCGAAACTCCCAAACACCGGGCTCATCGACATTCGATGTGTTGCACAGGTTGATGATTTCCGGTGTTTGCGAGTCCGGGTGACTGTAGAAGTCAACCTGGTTGCCACCGTCGAAGCCCATCTGGCCGGGAGTGCCGCCGAAGCCGCCACTGCCGCCTGAAGCGTCTCCAGTGAGCCATTCACAGGTGTCATAGCGGTATTGGATGTCCCAATCGTTCGCACTGCCCTGGTCCGTAAGAATGGCCTGGAACGAGTTGAGAAGGTCGATGTGGCTGCTGTAGTAGCCAACATTGTACCAAGTCGCGGCGAACTGGCCTCGTGTGGTCTCGGTTGGCTCCATGATCGACCAGTAGGCCAAGTTGGAACCGTCTCCGTTGGGGTCGCCACCCCGGGTGTCGACGTCCAGCCACCACGGGGCAATCATGGGTTGATTGGCAACCGGGAACGCCTGGGGTGTGAAGCTGCCCAGTCGGTTGGTGAATGTGTAGTTACCGTTGTTGTTCACATAGCCGGTGGTGTGTGTCGTATCGAAGAAGCACAGACCCTGCGGGAATGCCGGTGTCAAATCGATCAGCGGGCTGCTGCCATCATCGTTTGCCGGGATGGCGTTGCCAAAACCGGTCGTGCCGCCGAAGTCGCGTAGCAGTTCGGCCTGACCAAAGGCGGTCATCGGCGCTAGTAGTCCGGCCGACAAAGCCAGGTTGCGCAAAGTGCGCGTTGTCCAGATATTCATGTTGCCCCCAAAAGCGTCCCCATCATACTCCGTATCCGTCGAGTGTAAGTACACTTTTTTACGTGGCGTCGCAGAACCGCCCCCAGTGCGGGTTGAACGAGGCACGATGGCATTGGATTTGGACCGCTACGCTCAATTTAGCTGGACTGTGGCGTCATGATCCGGCCAAAAAAATTCCCCGCGACGAACGTCGCGAGGCCACATTTCTTGGGACTTGACGGGTACTAGCGGCGGCGGCGACGCAAGAGCAGCAGTCCGAACAGTCCGGCAATGCCGAAGGCACTGGTTGGCGTGGTGCCACTGTTGCACCCGGCGCATGCCCCGCCGACGAAGCGTGGGTCATCGACATCCGTGTTGTCGTCAGAGGCATCCAAGGGGTCGGTGCCGCGGTCCACTTCGTCGCCGTCG
>CAJXTB010000054.1 GCA_913061235.1 uncultured Pseudomonadota bacterium
GGTTCGGGTCGGCCCTGAACCTGAACCTGCACTTCCACATCCTGTGCCTCGATGGGGTGTACGTTCGCCAGGCCGGGGGTCTGCGGTTCGTGCGTGACCGTCCGGTGACGACCGAGCAGGTCGCCGGGCTGGTGGTGGAGCTGGCGACGCGCGCCGAGCGCTGGCTGTCGCGACAAGGCTTCGGAGCCGACGACGGAGAGGAAGAGCACTGCGACGATGACGATGCGTTGCCGCTGATGCAAGCGGCCTCCGTACAGGGGCGGTCAGCGGTCGCGGGCGGACGGCGTGCGCGTCGGACCCAAGTGCATCGATTGGCCCCAGAACCTAAGCGAATCGCATGTCCCACGCCCCCCTTTCTCTCGATGACTTCCAGCGTCTGCTGACCCAGCTTCTCTCGGAGCCCGATCAGGTTCCTGCGGACTGGGAGCCTGCCGCTACGACGTACGACCTGACACGCTTTTGCGGCGACGCTGAGTTTCTCGAACGCTTTGTTAGTGCAGCACGCCAGATCCTGTCTGGAAGCGACGCGTCCACCGCATTGTCTGCCTGCGGCATTCCCTACGACTACGCCAGACTCGGCAGCCCTTTCTCGTCGATCTACGAGCTGTACATTCAAACCCTCACGGGAGCCGACCGCGTCGTCTCCTTCGCATCGCGCACCAAGGCCTTCCTCACCCCATTGGAAGTCGTAGACCGAACCCTCCCTGCACGCGTCTACTGTAGAGGCCAGCTGCCCATTTCAGACGACACCCGCGACGCCTTTCGCCGTCGACAGGTCGAGTTTTTCGAGAACTTCGGCGGTCCCCTTCCCGCAGACGACCCCAAAACGCTGACCCTCCTCGTCGCAGACACCGCTCCAGAAGACACACCACTGGCTGATCTGTCCGCAGACGCTGTGTCGTGCCCGGTGACAGATGGCGGCGTTCTCCTCATCCGCAGAGACGACCGATTCAACGCCAAAATCCTGCAACTCATCCGCAAGCGCACGGTCGCAGCCTTGCTGGCTGTCACGTCGAAAACCGAGTTGTGTCGCTTGGTCGGCTTGGACGTTCCCACCCTCGCAACAGCAACCGAAGCCGAGTGCAACGCCGCGCTGACCGCGAGCATGCCGCCGTTCCAAAGGGCCGCCACCTTCTGCACCGGACTCGCCGCTGAAGCCGCCATCTTCTCCGCAGCCGCAGATCTGGTGGGCTCCGGCAAGCCGGTTCGTCTGTTCTACGCTGAGAACGGCTACGGCGGCACGGGCCAGCTCATTCACAACATCCTATCCGCGGAAGACGTCATCACCGCCTGCCCGCTTCCAGTGATGGGCGACGGCGGCACCTTCGTCGATCATGTGATTGCGCAGCTCGAAGGCACCACCGACCCCGCAGTCGTCTTCGTGGAGACCCCGACCAATCCCGAGCTGCAGCTACACGACTTTGCCAGCCTTGTGGACGGCCTTAAGCGCTACCAAGCACGAACCGGACACCAGATTCCGGTGCTCGTAGACACGACGATGGCGCCGCTCTATCCCCTGTTCGAACTCGACTTTGCGCAGGACTGGCCCTTCCTTATCGTCAAGAGTGGCTCGAAGTACATCACCCGCGGCAACGCCACTCTGGGTCTGGTCATGGGCGGAGCACACCCCCTGTCACAGCGCATCCTGGCCGGCACACGCGAACGCGGAGTCCAGGCAGACAGCTTTGCAAAGCCCTACCAACGCAAGGCCGTTGTGGACGGCGTCTCAGACCTACAGACCCGCATGCCGCGCATCTCAGCGAACACCGAACAGCTCGCCGACGCCCTCCGTGAGCACATGACAACGCGCGGCCACGACATCACGCTGTACATCATGTCGAAAGCCCAACGAGATGTTGGTCTGCACAGCGGCGTCCTGTCGTTCTACCTTCCAGCCGCCCCCACAACGTACCCAGACTTGGTCGACGAATTCGTGGCCTCGGTGCTCGAAAACGCGCCAACGCTGGTCAAAAACCGCGTGAGCTACGGGCAGTCCACGGGAGATGGAAAGCCCGACCCGTTCTACATCATCAACCCTGAAGAATCGACGCAAGGGGCGCTGTCCGCAGAGGTCAAAGAGGCTCAGAAGCGCGGGGGTGTGCAGATCTGCCGCATCTCCGTCCCCGAGCATGCGGACGTGGCTGGATTGGTTGACGCGATGACCGGGTTCTTCGACAGGGCTTACGGGAAACCTGCGTAGGGACATGGCCTCAGGGTGACGGCACGCTATCCGTCGTGAACGTCACCGCTTCTCCCATGGCGCAGGCATCATCAAGGCCCCCATCACATCGGGCCCCACCAAACAGAAGTCCTGCGTGCCATCGTCGAATGCGCTCACGCCTCGGACGTTCTGGTCGCTAGGCACCCGGTTGACGGCAGTGAAGCTACCATCGCAGCGAGCGTTGGCGTGGGTGTGCTCGCCCACACCCCGTCACTCTTATCGCCCCCGCAGAGCGCGGCCCAAAGCCCAATCTTGACCTCCACGATTCAAGGCCCGCCGGGCCACGAGATGGCTTGTGAAGACCATTTTTGGCGGTAACCGCTTCTCGCAATTCTACTGTCGCTATTCCCGTGGTCGTGCCTGCGGGCTGGCATCGTACATAGGGCCTGAGGCCCGTCGTTCTGATACACCGCCCGCAACAAACGCACGGAGCTTAGCTTGGTACGCCGGTCGATTTGGAGTGTCGTACCGCATCCATAAGGCGACAAGCCAGTCTTCGTTTCCTGACGATGTGGCGGCATCCACAAGACCTATATTCAACAGCAGCCCGGGCTGACGTTTGCCGATGTCCGTGAGCAGGTCTTCCGCAGCCGAACGGCTTGATGCGACCAGTTGGGTCGCCAGCTGAATGGACGTCTCTGGTCGAGGATTGAGTCGATGGGCCTGTCGCGCCGAGGAAAGCGCGTCTTGATGCCTGCCAAGTTGAGTCAAAAAATCGACGCGACGATCTGGAAAGCCCTCCTGTGCAGGCGCCATAAGCAGAGTGGCATCAAGGACCGCTAGTGCCTCTAGAGGCCGCCCCAACTGGCCGAGTACCGCAGCGTGCTCGGTCTGCAGGCGGACATCCCACGAGTGTGCTTGGCACGCTTCGTTCACAAATAGGGCGGCTCGACGACCGCTCTCTTCGCTCAGCACGCCACCGTAGATCTGAACCCGCCAAGCCGCGATGCGCGCTGCCTCGGGGTGTACAGCTCCATGCCATCGTACCGCTTCATCAAGCGATTCCAAGCCCTGATAAAAGGATGTCTCCGGCTCCAGCGCTTGGCCCATTGCCCAGGCAGCAAGTGCCCAACGCACATTACCGTACAACAAGGCCAATGCGGCGAAACCGGCAACCACTCGAACAAACCGTCCACGACCAAGGAGCTGGCGGGCACTATACCGAGGTCGTTTCAGTAAGTCGGGATCTGTCGACACCACATGGCAGACACCGACAACCGCCATGAATGCGTCGACCGGTCCCGGAACGCCTAGGCTCATCGCAATACACCACCCTGTCACACCAGCGACTAGAGCGCGGCGCTCGGCCGAGCTGCGGCCGGGATGGTTCGCGGCTTGCAGCACCAGCAGTGCGCAAAAGACGGCGAGTCCTCCCGCCAGTAGCCCGCCTTGCACGGTCCAGTCGAGCCACAAGCTGTGGGTTCGGTCCGACCACGTCAATCCAGTTAGCAACGGTCCCGAATGGTGGGTCAGCGCCGTGTCAATGCCTTCGAGTCCCCAGCCAAGTACCGGTCGGTCAAGGATAGCTCCTAGTGCAGACGCGTACAGCATCGGTCGGTCGCCCATCCAGTTGTTCTGGGTCAGGCGGGAGACCATCACCGAGTCGGCGAGACCTGTTGTCAACACGGCAGTCACGCCCACGGCGAAAGCCGCACCCACAGCCACTACCCGAGTCCCCGCGGCATGCCATCGAGCTTTGTTTGTCGATTCGCCCAAGCACGCGGCTGCTAGACCCGCCGCGACCGCACCCACCAAGGCTGCCCGACTCGCCGTTCCCCACAGCACCACCGCATGTAGGCACAAAAGCCCGATGCCGAGCAACCGCGGCCCGAGTCGATGGCCCGAACGCAGGACCATCGACAGGGTCATCGCCCCGTGAACCATGACGTACGTTCCGAGAAAGGAGGTAGACCCCAAGGGCCCTGCCATTCGCCCACGCGCTCCGACCAACGCCATCCCGCAGACAAGCGCGCTCACACCCAGCGAGACGTAGCCAAGTTGGCGCCAAGCCGTTCGGTCGTGGCCGAAGGTGCGAACCACGACCGCTCCAAGAGCCAAGTAGGTCAACCAACCCATCAGGCCTTCCATGCGCTCCATCGTCGACCAGATGTGAGACTGCAAACCCTCAGCGAACAGACTGCACACGACGAGCCAGCCCACCAAGACTAGTACGCACCTGACGACCGGATGATGCATGACCGATGATGAAAACGTCTTGTGAGGCTGCTCAGGGAGAACACACCACGACAGCAAAGCCACAAACACTAGCACCCGAACGAACAGCACTTTGGTGGCCACGAATGGGACTACGAACCCGGGCCATACCCACAGCGGAACGGTGGCGACAAGGAGGACAATGCCGACGCGAGCTCGATAAGCAAACATCGTAGCGAGACGTCGGTCGACTCCAGCGACGCGCATCAACCTACGCGAGTCAGACCGCGCTGTGGTCTTCTGCGAAAGCCAATCACAACGGTGAGTAGAGCGAGCCAGCCTGCCGAGCCGCCGGGAACGGCGCTGCAGCCGATGGTCCGAGGGTCGCAGGCATCGCCAATGCCGTTGTCATCACGGTCTTCTTGGTCCGGGTTGGCGTCGTCTGGGCAGTTGTCGTCGTCATCCGAAACCCCGTCGCTGTCGCGGTCAGCTTCGCAGGCATCGCCAATCCAATCGCCATCACTGTCGGCTTGGTCCGGGTTCACTACATTGAGGCAGTTGTCGTTATCATCAACAACGCCGTCGCCGTCGCTGTCCGACTCGCACGCATCGCCAATGCCGTCTGCATCCTCGTCGCGCTGCATGGGATTTACTACGGTGGTGCAGTTGTCTTCGTCGTCGATAATGCCGTCGTCGTCATCATCGGGTTCACAGGCATCGCCGATACCGTCTACGTCGACGTCCGCTTGCGAAGGGTTGTACACGTCTGGGCAGTTGTCACCGTTGTCCGGTCTGCCATCACTGTCGCGGTCTTGTTGGCAGGCATCACCAACGCCATCTTGGTCTACGTCGAGCTGGTCTGGGTTGGGCCACGACTCGCAGTTGTCGTCTAGGTTGGCGACACCATCGCCATCCAGGTCCGTGTCGCACACATTGCCGAGCCCGTCACCGTCTGTGTCGGTCTGGTCGGGGTGAGCAAACAAGGGGCAGGTGTCGGCACCGTCAAGAGCGCCATCACCATCGGTGTCGGGGTTCTCCCAGTCGGTGCCTAGGTCATCTTCTTCCTCGTCAAAAAGGCCATCATCGTCTTCGTCGCCGTTGCACACGGTGGCCGGGTTGAGGCCCGCGGACAAGGCGAGCGCGTTGGCGAAGAGCTGCGGGAAGTCCGAGCTTGGGAGGTACCCCCATCCGATGTCAGAGTCATTCAGCCGGGGCATGCCCGACATGTTGACCACATAGACGGAGCCGAGTGACGCAGCAATGGGCTGTCCGTTGGGCCATGAACCATACGTTATTGCTGCATCATCGATAGTTGCTATTTCGCATAGAAGCCGAGAACCGCGCGTCACGGGTAGAGAATCAACATTCGCGAAGATTGGTGAGTCGTCCAACTGTCCAACCATAGTGTTGTCTTCGGTGTAACCACAGCTGTCAGCATTTTGGAACGGAAGATATCCGTACTGCCATCCTCCGGTTGGTAGGTGGATTCCGAAATGGGTAACCACCACGCCACCACCGCCGTCAGAGAATTCAGCTAGGCCTTCACCTGCCTGCATACGCGCTTCGAACGCTGACTGGCCAATTCCGCCCGACAACCCGGTGAAAAAAATAAACGCAGCGTCGTAATCATTAAATTCTGAGTTTAAGCTCGTTGTATTTTCTATCCCAATAGAAGCCATCATGCCGGTGCCCGCCATGTGGTCGATCCAAAGCTCCCTCGACAAACCGGGTGCGCCGGACTGCACAAGGGCGATATCTAGGCAAGGCCCGGCGACGGACAGACTAGGTAGTCCCAGCCCAAAAACAACCACAGATAGGAATGAATGAGATGCGGCGTTGATGGCTACCATGGGTGCATCCCAAGAGCGGTATTCACCAGCCCACTGTTGGAGGTGTAGGGAACAGGAACGTGGCTAGGACAGGTCTGTAAATGCTCCCAGCCGCGGTCGAGCCATGCGTGAAGCACCATAATGACCTCATCGGGAGTCGCTTGATTATTCGTACAGGTAGATGACAACAGCGCAACTGGCTCCGCATCGTGGCATTGGTCGGTCGCCTCCGAAATCAAGGTCGCTAGCAGCGATTGTGCTTGTGCATTGAGCACCCGCACTCCCAGTGGATTGGACGGGTGCTGAACTTCCCCAAGCTCTCGCATCAAGCGGTCGATTTCCAGTGCCTGTCGCCGTGCAAAGATCACGCGGCCCGGGATGAGCGTCTCCCCGTTCGGAGCGTTGTGCGCGGTTGGGTCACCATTTGGCCACGCGGGATGCGTGACATGGTCTGGCAGAAAGATGCTCGTTTCCTGACCCCAAATGGCCGGAACCGTCTGCAGCCAGCTGTGCGGCGTGTAATCATAGGGGGTCCCCGGTGACAACGGGTCTGGGCCCACCAATAGCGACTGGGGAGTCTTGCCTGCCGCCCAAAAGGTCCAGTTCGCAAAGCCCGAGAAGCCGTAGTCGTCGAGTACCAAGCCGAACTGCAGGTACCGCATGGGCCCGAGGGTCGAGCCAAACTGATACCACCAGAATTGGTCTCCGGATGCCTCGGGAAACAGACCATCATTCAGCGCATGTTCTTCAGGCATGCTGTCGTCCATCACACCCGCTTGCATCCAGATATCGACGCAGTCGGACGAAGTGCCGCAGTTCTCAAAGTTCCCCAGCAGCTCATCGCGCATGGTTCTTTCAGGTACGTCATGGTTCATCAGAATCTTAGCGTCTGAAAACTCTGACGTGGAAGGCAACCCACGAATAGCGTCTGCAGCGGACCGAAAGAACGTACGGCGCGTGGTGAGTACCGTGTCGCTGGTGTTACCGGGGTCACGTTGCACGGGAATCGTATGCTGCATCCAACACCGCGGAGTATTTTCAAAATCGACCGCCCATCCGGTGGAAGAATTGCTGGTTAGTGTCCTCAAGAACGTGCTGTTCGGGTAGATGGTATCTATGGTTGCCTGAGTCCAAGCGCTGGCATCGGCCACGCCATTCGCAATGACACTCTGCGGTTCATCAATTGGAACCACGACAATTTCGTAGTTGGCGAGGTTCGGTTTCCACGCGCCCGGCAACCCGGCGAGCACCGTCTCAAAGTCGGTAAAGAGCTGTTGATAGTTCGCGACCCATGCCGGAGATGCTGGGTCCCACGGACCGGCCGTTGTCGGACCCCAATCTGGAACGATACGCTCTGGAGCGACCGTGCTTAACACGATCGTGTCAATCGGATCAGGATCGGAGGTCGCTGCTGCTGCAATCTGGTACTCCAGCCAGTCGTCGCGAAATCCTTCGACGATGTCGTACATGTCGGGTGAAATGGCATTGGTCGCCGGCCAGCGACTTGGCTCACCGATAAGGATGTACATCGTATTGTGGTCTGCGCTGTACCGTATCCGGGCGCGATCTTCGGTCAGGAAATCCGACATGATCCCGTCTTGCTCTGGATCATTCGTACCCGGTAGGTAGGAGTAGTTGAACAGATTGGGCTCCGTGTCGCCAACGCTGTCCCAGCAAGGAACACGGATTTCCAAGTCCAAGTCGAGGTGTTTTCTCCAAAACGCGACGTTGAGGAGCGGCAGATAGAACGCAACCGGGCTGGTATTATTCCAATAGGAACCCGGCCCGCCGTAGCTGCCTGTGTCTTGGTCATCTGGAATGGTGATCGACAACCACAGAACCCTCGACTCACCGTCCGGAATGGTGATTGGAGCGTCGACTACGCCTTCTGCCCAATACAAAGGAAGCGGGTCCGGTAGGCGCTCTAGTTTGAGGTCTACTGGGCTGAATGAGCTATCGTCGTCGGTGTCATCGCGCCGCCACGAGGTCAGCCAACTGTCATTGAAGCCGGGCCCCCCAGCGACGGGGTACAGGGTCTCCCAGTCGGAGCGGTCCATCGTCCCATTGGTGTTGACGTCGTACCAGAGCGGATCGCAGTCGGTCAGACCATCGTTATTGTTGTCGGCGTCGTCGCACTGATCACCCGTTTCGCGAAAGTGGGTGGTGATGCGGTCCTTCCAAGTCAATACGCGCGCTTCGATCGCAGAACGGTCGAGCAGGTCGGACGTGTCGGAAGACGTCATGTTGTTGACGTCAATCCAGACGGTCTGCGTCTTTCCTGTGTCGTTGTTCAGCCAATAGGCGACAGTCACCTGCTGGCCGCGTGCGGCGTCAAAAACGGTGAGCGGCGGACCCGCGGCAAGATTGAGTTCCTCTATATGGAACTGATACCGGTAACGATTGTCGACCTGAGTGATGGAAAAACCGCCAGCGGAAGTCTGCGCTTTAGCTTCTGACACCATGAACAGCGCCAGAGACGCGACGGCGACCGCGCATAGGTGCGATGCGATGCGATGCGATGCGATGCGATGCGTGCGGCATAAAACCTCCCAAATCCCCAAACAAGATAGTGGATGGTTCGATGCCTGTCTAGCCAAATCCCACAAATATCATGCCATCGAGTCGATGGTATCGTCATAGGGCATGTCATCCAGTCGATCTAGACAGATGTGTGCCTTGAAAGCACTGACCAGCAACGTGTTGATTCGATGTGACCTCCCGACCGTCTCGACGAGGTTGTCCGACCGAAGTCGTTGTACACGAGCGTAGAATAAAGTTCCCTAGAACAGAAGGGCACGGACGTCTTCGAACGCTACTGAAGGGCCGGGGATCTTTAGGCCCAGACATTTATGGTGCCACATAGGACCTAGATGTTCGTCAAATCGAGGCAAGGCCATTTTGTTAGAGCCCACCACCCGTCGCATTGTTTGTCGCAGTGATGCTTACCCTACTCATTGTCTTCGCCTTCGAAACGATGTCGCGTCCGCCCTCACCACACTGCGCCCAGACCGTGTACGAGCACTACTCGACCAGGCCAACACTCGTCCCGAGAACGTTCGAACGTTGGCGACCGCTGGTGTGTGGCCCAAGCGGTACTTCGGCTACCTTGATAGACGCGGAGATACCGGAGTTGCTGAGGTGCGAATGGGCCGCGTTGGTTAGGGGCTATGCAGGTCATCAACGCCCAATAGGCCGCTGCAGGAAGTACCCCGCAGGTCCATGTCGCAGAAGGCTGGGTTCGGTACATGGACGTGCAGCGAATCGGTGGGTGCGATTGGCTTTCTCCACATCCGCCGCTTCTGCGCCGTACAACCCGCCACGAATAGGTGATTCCAACTCCCTTCGCT
>CAJXTB010000055.1 GCA_913061235.1 uncultured Pseudomonadota bacterium
GCGAAGAGACTTTTCATTGGGCATGCCGGTCTACGACACATCCGCCGATGCCCTGGGGAGCGCGTCCTCATTCACGCGGGTGCCGGGGGCGTGGGGAGTTTCGCGATTCAGTTCGCGAAGTGGGCAGGCGCCCATGTCATCACCACCGCATCCGGGCCCAACGAAGCGCAAGTTCGGAAACTCGGCGCAGACGAGTTCGTGAACTATCGCTCGCAGGCCTTCGATGAGGTGCTCGACAAGGTAGATGTGGTGTTCGACACGATTGGTGGCGACACCCAGGCCCGCTCGATTGGGCTGTTGAAGGAGGGAGGGCGCCTGGTTTCGGTCGTGGGCTCCCCGGACGCGGATGCGCTTGCTGCGGCAGGCGCCACGGGCGGTATGTTCATGGTTCAGCCTAGCAGCGCGAACTTGGGCGAAATTGCCAACCTCATTGATGCTGGAACGGTGCACGTGGTCATCGATTCGGTGTTTCCCCTCGCAGATGCCCAAGCCGCCCACACCAAGAGCCAGACGGGTCGGGCCAAAGGAAAGATTGTCCTGGAAGTCATCCCCGCCTGAATCACTGCCGGGCATTGTGGAGTCGTACCAAATTCTGAAGAGAGGTGTCGGAGGGAACGTACACTGGCTGGTAGGTACGTGCCTGGGTACCGTCGAGTTCGCCGGGGGCACCTCCAGGCCCCAGCTGTGCGGACCCTGAAAGACCAATCGGTCATCCGCAGCCTCCTTGTCGCGCCGTGAGTCCGCCCACGTGACCGATGCGGCAGGCACCCGCTCAAAAAAGTGCGTTGGGACCAAAGCTGTGGCTTGGCCCGTCGCAACCTTCCTACCAGGTCTTCAGTACCCACCGTCTCGTACCCAGCCGCAGCCCCCGAGAGGCCGAGAGGTCCGTTGTCCCATCAAGACACAATGCTGTGCCAGATGGCACAGTCGAAAGGTCGGCCCAGCCCTCGCACCTACGATAAGCGCTGGCATGAAGTCTGCATCGACGGTCCCGGAGGGTGTGGACTATGTCGCTACTGCAACTTTTGGCTCTAACGGCCTGGACTCCAGCATATGCGGAGGGGACCGACAGTTTGGGGACAACCCAGGCGCTTCGGTCGGGCTCTGTCCTGTACGTGGACATTCTCGACGCCTCCGTCGAACAAGTTGCATGGGAAGGCAACGGGAATGTCACCGTCACTTCTCCTGGTGGCGATAGCGTTGGTACGGTGTCCTCCGGGTCTGGAACAGGCTCATTGGCAGAGTACGGCGCGGGTGCCTACCAAGTGCGGGTGAACAGCAGCCAGACGGTGGGTCAGAGATGGGACGTCAGTGTGGTCAATGCGACAGACACTGACGGGCGCCTATACAGCTACGACTGGGCCTTCAATGCGGGAGCATTTTCGCAGTCACGTGCCACCTACGCCAGTTTCTTTGCCTTGGTCCCCGGTGGAGCACCGGAGCGTACAGCGGTCATCGAGCTCAAGTTGGATGGGCTTGCCGGGTACGTCTACAACATCAACGCAAACCGGATTGGTGTCAATGGGCCGGATGGTGGGCGGTCGGTAAGTGAGTTCGGAAACTCGGTCACACCCTTCTACCCCATTTACTTGTCTCCCCCTTCTTTGGCCACCTATGACGCGGTTCTACCCGATGTGTTCGGCTTGGATTTCATTGGTGGAACATCGACGGACTGGGAGGGCAACCCGCAAGACCCCTGCAGTCAGATCGTCGCCGGCAGCACCACGGCCAACTTCGTTTTTACCACTAATAGCGAAGGGAGCTACCACCTCGAGTGCGACCTTGACGGGGATGACTCTTTCGACGTGACCTCCGGGACCGACCTCCTGCTGATTGGGGAGAGCTCGGTCGGCCAAAATATCGTTGCCTGGGATGGTCTTCATAACGGAATCCCGGTTGAGAGCGGGGAATACAACTGCCGTGTGCGCGTCAACATGGGTGAATTTCACTACGTAGGGCGTGACATTGAAACCAGCTACCCCGGCATGCGAATGTACGAGGTGTTCTCGGATGGAAACCGCGCCCCACTGGTCATGCGTTGGAACGACGCCAACGTTCAGGGAAATGCAGTGACGATGGACAACGGGCAGGTCGGCATCGAGACCTCCGGTTCCGAAGGGATATTCTCGGGTACATATGGCTCGGAATCCGTCCCGAATGTTAATGCGCGTTCGTGGGGGCGCTGGGTTGGGGCAGGCAAGGGCAATGTCGCATACCTCGACACCTACGTGTGGCTCGCGTCGGCAACGTCGACATTGATTGCGGTAACGGCGGCTGACCCGTCCATCGACACAGATGGCGATGGCGCCAGCGACTACGAGGAAGATTGTTCCTTCGGTACAGACCCTAGTAACCCCGACACCGACGGAGATGGCACCAACGATGGAGACCAATACGGAGGCGGTTCGTCGAGCGGTGGCGGAAACGGCCTAGAGTCGAATGGCCGGATGTCTTCCCAGATTGCACGGCGCGCCATTCGGAACACCAACACAAGCCTGCAGCCACCTCGGTACCGCAACAATGCCCATCTGGCCACCTGGATGCCATCTGCGGAAGTGCTGGGTGGCACCGCCGAGGAGGTCACGCCCTATGACTTGGTTGGCCTAACCAACGCCAGTGAAGTGTATGCCCTAGACTACTACACTAGCGCCGGAGACTTGGCAGGTGGTGTACTGCTGATTGAGACGCGAGGCTCGGTGTACGAACACAGCAAGCTGCTGTGTGACCGCGCTGGCGGCGCCCGTATTCAGGATGCCACCGTCAGTCGGCTGCTCGGTCATGATGTCTTGCGGGCCACGTCCATTGAGCCGCGCTCCAACACCCGGGACCACATGTCCGTGTTCAGCGTGTACCGTGGTGACACGACTACCGCGGAGAGTCGGTGGCTTTCGACGGACTACATGACTCCGACGTCGGACCAGTCGGTCATACGAGTGCAGGCCTGGTCGAAGCACCCCGGCTACGACGTGGCCCTGGCCTCCGCCGTCATTCGCAAAATCCAAGACCAGGAGGGGCCGCTTCTACACACCGACGCGCTCTGGGCGATTGACGACAGTCAGGTGACGGATGACCCGCTCATCACACGCATCCCTGCCGCTTCACTGCCGCCGGTCTACGCGGCCTGGGGCGAGGTGCTCAACGGATACTTGGCGCTCGACATGGTGCCCAACGACACCGAGGCAGAGGTCGTGGTGCGCACCACAGCGCTGTCTGCTGATGCGACACAAGAAGTGGTGGTCGAGCACGCACCGCGCCGTCTCCCCGCCGAGGAATCGTGGAGTCTGGACGTTGGAATGGCCTTGGACGTGACCGCGGAGATTGTCGTCGACGGCGTCACTGTAGACCGCGTTTGGCTGTCAGATGGTGCTTGGGCGCCCTATGACGACGGAATTTGGGGCGGTGACACGAGCAATACCTTCACCCGAGAGTGTACGGTCGCTCACCTTGGCAATGGGGAGGAGCGGGTCCGCTTCTCGGGATGTGCGGAGTCGCTGGCAACAATTGGTTCACCTGGTGGATTCGCCGGAGTGGCTCGTCACATGGCCCGTCCAGTCGACACCGCGGATTTCCTCACTCTAGAACTGTTCCACGCCCATGACCGAAACATCGACCTGTGTGCACAGATCGATTCAGACATGGTGTGCACCACGCTCGCAGCGAGCCCAGATGGCCGATGGGACCGAGTTCCGCTCGACCATATCGGTCTGTCAGAGGGTCAACCCATGAACCTCATCACCCTGTCATCTGAAGGCGAGGGCGACGTGTGGATGAAGATGGGCGGACTGTCTTTGTCGCCAGAGCCGGGCACTGACTACGGCGTCGACCCAGTGCCGGCCCAAGAGGTTCCGATGGCCTGTGGTTGTAACAATAGTACAGGCAGCCGCGCCGGTTGGCTCGCGGCTCTTCCGCTCCTCCTCCTCATCCGTCGTCGCAGGCGCTAAATCCAACTCCCCAAGGGCATTACACTCCCCGTATGCCCGAGCGGTCCCGCGAATTCGCGCGGGGCCGCTCTTGGCGTTGGGCTGCAACGGCCTGCATCACCGTTGGCCGATCCGGTCCACCTGGAACTTGCCGTCACGGCCGAAGTCCGCCGTAGACGGGAGAGCACATCTACCAGGACGCCGAAGGGAGGAGTGCCGACGAGTTTCGTCGGCTTCGGATCTGCAGGACACGCTCACATCCGAGATGGGTGCGTTGGAGTCACGCATGGTGAGTGAGTCCTCGAGGGTTCGCGCGTTCATACGTCGGGGCGGGCACCGCACCCTGGTTCCGGAGTGCAACTGCAGGTCATGGCCCCGCGATTTATCAAATTCCGTCCAAAGATATCGGACGTCGGCGTCACAAGTTATCACATGAGCACACGTGCGGTCGGAAAGATAACGTCCAACGGTGTTCACTCGATACGGGTCCGATACTTCAAGACGCTTCAGCCATCGCGGCGACCAATGGCCATGTCCGTCGCACATGTACCGTCGGTGACCGACCCCCGTCCGTACAACCAATGACTCCCTTGCCGCTGGTCACAGCCGACTCGCCGGTGTAAGCCTTGCTGCTCTCAAACCATCTCCAAAGCAAAGGACATAGACATCGCTGCAAATCGACGACGTCGACTGTGGGGAATTTGCCCGAGCTGGACGGTGGGGAGTTTGCCCGAGCCTTGACACGCCTTGCTGGCGCCATCCGCTGTGGCGGGACCAACAGCTTCCACACCGACATCTCGAGCGCTCGGCCCGCATTTATCTGTGTTTAGTCAAGGAGATAATCGAGCTGTGTCTCCACGAAGGCCAGCACATGGGACTTGACCGAGGACTTGCTGCGTGCGATATAGAAGCCGGCGGTCCCAGGGTGGAATTCCCCCGGGGTTGTCATGGCGTCGGCGGTATTCACCACTCCGATGCCATCCATCTCACCGCTCGTCGATCACCGATGACACGCAATCAGATGTACCCCGTGACCGGTCAAGAAACTCGCCCCTATGGATCGCTCTCGATCGCTCTCATTGAATATGAACTAGGAATTGATTTTTCTCTAAAGTTTGCCGGCGACAAATCGAAAACCGATGTGCCGCATTGACCTAGGAGGCTCTTGGCACACGCTATGCTCAATCGAGTCCAACACCTGCCCCCCGTAGAAGATACCCGCCTCCGGGCCCGCCTCTTGATTGGCTTATGCGTCATATTGGGCTGCATAGGTCTGATTTTTGGCGTCTTCCAGGGGCTGACAGCGGGCGGTGCAATGGCGAGTGCCGTCAACTTTGCAGGTGCGGTGTCGTTCTTTGTGATTCTACTACAGTACCGTCTGGGGGTTTCTCTCAGCCTCTGCGTGTACCAGCTGTTGGGAGCTCTCACTGTACTCTTTGCAGGCCTGTCATTCCTGACCGGCGGCATTTTGTCTCCAGCAATGGCGTGGGTGGCCGTCATTCCCGTCTTTTCTCTTGCGCTCGACCGCCCACAGACTGCTGCGGTCGGTGGGGCCATGGTGGTGTTGACCATCATTGTCCTAGGGTACCTTACCCTGTATGACCACACCATCCCCCTCGTCCTACCCACTCCTCTCAAGGAGGTTCTTGTTGGGGGAACTCTCATCTTGATGACAGCCTCTCTTCTTGCGGCTGGCGTGCTCGGCGAACGCATTCGCCAACGGGTCTACGACGACCTTCAGTCCACGAACCGCATCCTCCGAGAGGAAGTCGACGGCCACAATATTACCCGTGACAGGCTCAGAAGAACCCATCGAGAACTGATCGATGCCGCACGCGAGGCGGGAGCAGCAGAAGTTGCTACGGGGGTTCTGCACAATCTCGGCAATGCACTGACCGCCGTCAACGTGTCGGCTTCACTCACGGAAGCTCGCGTGGCCAGCATCCGACTGGACCGTGTGCAGCGACTGACAGAAGCGTTGCCAGGTATCGAGCATGAGACTGTGCGGCGGTACATCCACAGCGTACATGCAGACCTGGAACGCAGCCAGAGAACGATTCGCTCAGAACTCGAATCCCTTCGAACGGGCGTAGACCTCGCGGTTGCAACCGTGACTGCACAACAACGTCACGCCCGAGGTTCCGGGGTCATGGAAGCCATTCAACTGCAATCGTTGCTGGCGGACGCCCTACTCTTAAACACACACCGCCACAATGCATCCACACACGTCAGTATTGACTGCAGGCACGTCCCGCGCTTGGTCCTCGACCGTCATCGTCTCGTGCAAATTGTCGTCAATTTGGTGGGCAACTCGCATGACGCGCTGCGCCCCATGGAAGGCCAGGGACAGATTCATGTCGTCGGTCGTCTACATACAAACGGTATGCTCCAGGTCTCCGTAACGGACAACGGCGTTGGCATTGCGGAGGAAGACCTCGACCGGGTGTTTGCCCACGGCTTCACTACCAAAGCCGACGGCCATGGGTTCGGCCTGCACGCCTGTGCGGTCTCTGCGGCAGAAGTCGGAGGCTCGTTGAGCGTGCGCAGCAAGGGCAGTGGACAAGGCGCAACGTTCCTTCTGCAGCTTCCCGTCCAGATCGCACGGGCTTCTCTACCGGCTTTGACGCTCCATTAGACGGCACGCATTCGGCCAGTTCACGGTGCTTTTGGGACTGGCCCAAAATCTGCGAGAGAGGGCTACCCGGAAGCGAAGTGCGACAGCGAGGCGGTCTAAGAGCTTCTGGTGCCACGCCTTTGTCGAGCTGCTCGCCCTACTCCCGGTCTCTCTATCTGCCATCCCGATGGGGCACTCTCTCCAAGGTCGCCTGTCCAACACCGTGGGTCAGCTCATCAATGGCACCCACAACCTAGCCGTCGCGCTCTACGATGGGGACACCCAGGCCGGACTTGACACGTTCAGCAACGTTCCGGTGGCAGACACCCTCGGGAGGAAGTAGGAACAGAGCACTGATGGCGCTTAGCCGCTGGTCATCCATGACAATGACCCGGACGGATAGGTGATTCCAACGCCCTTCGCTCGATACCACGGGTGGCCGACTTGCATCGCGATGACCGCGAACAGGTCTTCGCGCACCGATTCTGCTTGCCGCTGACGGCGCTGTGGTGCCTCGTCACCCTCCGAATAGGCCACCGGCCCACCCCGAGTCGCACGTGACCGGACCAACAGCGGTGGCGCTGCGGCTCAGGCGGAGACGGCGAGGCTATCGGGCGGTGCGCGGGCAGCCGCGGCGGCGAGGCCGTCGAGAATCGAGAGGGTGGCGCGGGGCCAGGGGACGGCGCCCAGGGTCATCGGTCCGCCGCAGGTAGGGCACCGCCACCCGTCTACGGCGAACACCCGCCACAGCAGCTCGGCCCAGGTCAGGTACCGGTGTGTCCGCGTTGGAGTCGCGGTCCCCTTCCGTAGGGGCGGTCTCTGGGCTTGCGCCGTCGCCGGTGGGTCCGGCACGACCTCCCGGCGCCACGTGGACCGCCCAGCGAGCACGCCGTGGTAGTGAACGAGGTGAGCGCGGGGAGGTGGGACCAGCGCGGCGAGGCGCTCGACGAACTCGAGCGGGGTGAAGGTGACGCCGGCGGTGCCATCCGCCCACGGACGCTTGAAGGTCACCCGGACAAGACCAGCAGGGGTCTCCTCCAGCCGCGTACGCGCGAGCGCGGGTCGAGCCAGGTACCGGCACAGGCGCTCCCGACCACCTCGGTCCCGACCTCCGACGGCAACGCCCCCGTGGAGCGTGTACCCACCCCACCCAGCACACCGGGGAGGCAGCTCGTATGCGCGACCCCGGTGAACCTGGAACCGGCGCGCGCGTCGCCCTCCAGAGACCGCCGACCGCCCCTCGACCGACGCCGCCTGCATCAGCGGCAGCGAATCGTCCTCCCCGGGCTCCTCGCCGTCGTCGGGGCCGAAGCCTTGGCGCGCCAGCCAGTGCTCCACGCGCGTCGCGAGCTCGACCACCAGCTCCGAGACCTCGTCCGTGGTCACCGGCCGGTCACGGACGAAGCGCGGGCCGTCGGCCCCTCGCACGTACACGCCGTCGAGGCACAGGATGTGGAAGTGCAGGTTGAGGTTCAGCGCCGAACCGAACCGCTGGACCACGGTGATGGAGCTCAAGCTCCAACGCCA
Source organism: uncultured Pseudomonadota bacterium (assembly GCA_913061235.1). Classification (GTDB taxonomy): domain Bacteria; phylum Myxococcota_A; class UBA796; order UBA796; genus CAJXTB01. Next base: position 8,062 of record CAJXTB010000055.1, read on the forward strand.
GTGCTTCCGCCTCCGCGGGCGGGCCGTAAACTCGTGAAGAAACTCCATCATGCGGCGCATCCCGCTTGCACTGGTGGTCCACCCAATCTGCCCATGATGGGTGACATCCCAGACCTGCAAGGGCCCCACTTCTCCGAGCTCAGCCAGAGCTCTCCGGAAATTCTCCGCCAGGCGCTGAAAGTCCGAAACGCGCTGGTCGGGCAGTACCAGGATGTGCGCGCCTGAGGGCAACTCCACCACATAGCTATTGGCATAGCGGTCCACGCTCGCGTCCGCCGGCTGGCTCCCCGGGTCATTCACCAAGTCCCTGAACAACTCTGGGGTCGCCGGATCACCAAGGACGAGCATTCGTCCCACCCGCTCGCCTCCAAACTCCAGGGTCTCGGAACTCGGACGGGTCAAGCGCTCCGGACTGGTCTCTGGACTTGGCAATCGAAGGCTATCCAATCCTCCGGTGTGAAGCGCATACCCGCTACTGGTTGGAACCAGCACCCTCAGTTCCAGCGGCGCCGCCCCAGCCCGGCGCGCTGCGATCTCGGCCTCAACCCACCTCTCAAATTCCGCGTCGCTACTCGACTGCCCGGCCCGTAGTCTCTCACCCGCCCAATGAGCGCGTCTTCCCCTCAGCTCTCCTTCCAGCTCTCGCGCAACGCCATCCAAATAGCGCTCGCGAGCCGCCACTAGGCTCGTACTGAGAGAAGAAAAGCGGGTCATGTTGAACTGTGCGGCGTTGATTCGAATGCTACGCACATCAAAAGTCTCGATGATTCGAGAGGCCATGCTGATGTGGTCTGAGTGTGGATGAGTGACCAGAATCTCACGCACAATTCCGTCAGGTATGGCAGCTTCCAGCCCAGTCATCAGATGATCAGCCAAAGCCCGAACAGGCCGAACACCGATATGGGCAACACCGGCATCTACCAAGACAACCCCACCTTCCGTATACAGCACTGCAGTTGCACCAGCCCCAACGGCAAACTTCGTATAGGTAGGCGTAATGATGTACTCAGCGGTGGTCGAAACCACCTCAATGGCCCGCGCTTCCGCCGTGCTTTCCGGGCTGTAGACAACCTGACGGATAGGTGATTCCAACGCCCTTCGCTCCGTACCGCGGGCGGCCGACTTGC
>CAJXTB010000056.1 GCA_913061235.1 uncultured Pseudomonadota bacterium
GCGGAAGTCGGCCGCTCGCTGTACGGAGCGAAGGCCCTTGGAATCACCTATCCGTACGCCGCAGCTCAACCCATGACCTCCATCGAATCGTCTGGAGTCAAGCACACTTCGGCGAGACCTCCCTGGGTTCGAAACAGGTCTTGTCGGATGCCTAAGTCTCCGAGCTTGGAACGCAGTGAATGAAGACCCCGGTCCCACCGACGCCGTAGTGCTTCAGGACGCTTGATCGACGGCCAAACCTCAGCGGCGGCCACGGACCAATGAGTCGGTCCGGCCAGCTCTGCAAGCGTGGTGAGAATTCGGGCCGGCACACCCGAAAGTCGAGCAATCGGTAGTCCAATACGATGGATGAGCACGCTATCGAAGCGCGCTTGAATCGTAAGGGGCAAAGTTCCCGCCCCAACCGTTGCCGCCGTGCTTGCAGCACGAAGGTTGGTGTGCCGTAGCTCAATGACAATCCCCCCGACCGTGGCCGTACCGTGGTCGAGCCGCACGACCGTCTCGTCTTCCGCTGAGCCAAACCAACCATCGCCGTTGGTCCACAATCGCACGCAAGCGTCCGCATCCGTTGGTTGAACCAGGCGCCCGTCCATCGTCATTCCGACAGAGGTAGAGGTCAAAGGCACCCAACCGGTTCCTGCCCGCACCTCCACGACCTCTTGGGGCAGAGAAATCTCCTCCACCACGAGGTCCAAACCCGGCCGGAGTTCAATACGCTGACCGACCTCGAGAACCAAGTCTCGAACCACAGTATCGAACAGACGAAGGGTCCCCCGTAGAGGGAGCAGCGCCAGGGCACCATTGCGGAACGTAACGTAGGCGTGAAACTCGGAGATTGCCGGGTCATTCAACGAACATTCCGCCGCCCAATGACGTCCTACAATGTCTCCGGGAAACAACGTTCGGGACGAATTTTCCCCAACACGAATAGTGGCGCTAATCAGCATGCGGAATTGTACCTTAATCGACTCGGGAAGCAGCACAATCCGCCAGGGGCGCCCAAACACTGTCCGCATTGGGGAAAGGCAGCACAGCGACGACCTCGCCGTTGTCCTCGCACACCCGTAGGTTCGTAGCGGCTCCGAGTACCCAAGGGTCGGCCAAATCCCGCAGCATCACATCGACGCTCCATTGGATTCGTACCTCATCACCAAGAGAGACCGGTCCTAGCGGTTCAGTCCACCGCAGGCGGGGCGCTTCGTCGTGACCGAAGCGTACGGACCGCACCACCCCATTTGAATCGAGCAGGGTGATTGCCCCTTCGTCATCCGCGACAGCCAGGTACCGGCCACTTGGCGACCATGCGAGATCTGCAACGCCGGCCTCAATATCGGTAGACCACAGCAAACGGTCCTCTTCAAAAAGATGGACGACGCCGCCCCAACCACCGGCAGCCACACGACCATCGGGGTCTGTTGCAATGGCATTTACCGGGCCGTCGATTGGCCCCAATAGGTATTCTACCGGACCCGGTTCACGGCCCCACGCCACAAGATGGCCGGACCAGGTTCCAAGCCAAACGCCCTCATCTTCGCGTACCAACAGCGCAGAGGCACCACCAATGTCCTGCAAGTCATGGGGAAAGGCGGTTTGTCTACCCGTGTCCACATCGATGCGGGAAAGCACCAGGTGTTGCCCGTCTCTAGCGGCGAGCCAAACCACACCCTCTCGACTTACTCGGAGTTGGTCTCGTTGCGGAATTGGCAGGAGTCTAGCGGCTCCATCCTGGTGAATCCGAATGCCCTGTCCAGTGGGTTCCACCACGCGCCCATCCGCTACGACTGGTAGGGCGTCTCGGTACACATGTGATGTGGAAGGACCATGCGCCACCAAGCTTCCGGGACGCCAAGCGTACACCCGGTCGTCCCCTACAATGCCAACCTCATCATCCCATCCCGGCCCGACAGACAGCACCTGAGATGGCAACTCAACCAGCAACTCCGTGCCACCCGAGTCGGTGCGGTAAACCCCGTGGCCTTGCCCCCAAACGACGTCGCTGCCATCTGGCGAGAATCTCCCCAGTGGCACCTTCAACCGGCTTTGCTCCCCCTGAAGAAGCTCCCTGCTCTGCCACACCACAAGGTCCCCGCCCAATCCGCTCGCAGCGGTCGTCCCTTCGGGAGAATCGGCAGCGTACAAGACCATGCCTCCCAAGCCATACAGCGTAGGCATGTCGCCGCCGGAAAAGGGGATGACGCTTCCGTTCCGTAGTCCGAACAACAGCTCCGCATGTCGACTCGGCCGCCAACGCACAAGGCCATCCACACCCCAGCTCTGGCCAGACGGTCCATGCATCACTGTGGCCCCCACTCGGGTTCTCGCCACGTACAAGTCATGTTGACCCGACCGTCCCACCGTATCAACCGGACCGACCTCGAACTCATGATGTACGCCATCAACACCATGGAACGCCACGTTCGCACCCAAACGCTCGAAGTGGCCATTGGCCGTCACTTCCACAAAGTTCGAATCCGTGACAGTCCGGGTACCATCGCCAGCAAGCAGGGTGACATGACTCCGCCCCCCTTCCGAGTAGCCCCAAAAGTCATGGCCACACCGACTCTTGGGTACAATATCGGAACCGCGTTCGACCCCGAAATGGTGGTCGGCCACCAATCTGCCATCCGGTATCGAATAGACACGCTGGGCTTGATCTCCGAAGCCCGTAGCCGTTGTGACACAGGCAAACTGGGCGTCGCCGACCGCCCTGATCGACACAATCGGCTCAGTCGCCGAAACCAGCGGCTGCCCGTCTGGCAGGCTCCGAGCCACGGCATTGGTGTTGATGGTGCCCAACCGACCGTCCGGACCGATGACCACCTGCGTCGCCAGTGAGTCAACCCGCAGGTGAGTGGGAATCGTCACGCCGGAATCAAACGTGGCAAGTGCTTCGCCGGACGCCAGGTCCCACGTAGTCACCACCCCATCTTCGTGGGCGGCCACCAGCCTCGTCTCCGTCACATCGAGTGCGGTGATGCTGCCCTGGGGTGACGGAAAATGCCAAGAATCAGCTCCACGACGAAGGGCCTTCGCAATTGCCCGCCTGGGCAATTGCGAACCTCCCCGAATCGCTAGGGAGGCTCGCGAGTAGGCAACGAATTCACTTGGCTTCGCGTGAGATTGCTCGGCAAGAAGTTCCATTCGCGTTGCCGATGCGTCCTGCCACGCACCACGTGCAGACAGGGATTGCCAACCCGCCACACCGGCCAATGCGACCGCGATGGCCACTCCCACACCCGCCCATCGAGGCGAAGGCGGCACCGAGGGTGGGGTGGCAGCGACTACAGTTGGCTCTACCAACTCGCGGAGCAAATGGATGGCGTCCTGGAACCGGTTGTTCGGGTCCGAACGCAGACAGCGGTCAATCGCCTGCCGTACTGCCAGAGAGATGGTGTCCGACAGCGGTGGGTAGTCCCCATGGCGCATGGCAGTCACAGCAGCGAAGGGGTCTGGATGGTCAAAAGGGTGGATGCCGCCGAACAACTCGTACCCGACAACGCCTAAGGAAAAGACATCCGCCTGAGGACCCACCGTTCCTGCGGAGCCGAATAGTTCCGGGGCCGCGTAGCCAAATGTACCGATGAACCCCTTGCCAGTCAGCGCCTCCTTCGGCGAGGCGATGAACTTTCCTACTCCTAGGTCCGTCACCCTGGGTGTGGGCGGCGTTGTTGTGGTGTCCAGGAGAACATTGGCCGGCTTCACGTCGCGATGAAGCATGCCAGCCTCGTGTATGGCCGCAACTCCAGCGACGATTCCACGCCAGATCCGCTCGGCGTCAGACGGCGCAGGGCTGGCCTGGCGGAGAAACACGTCGAGCGAGGGTCCTTCAACCAGGTCCAAGACCAAGGCTGGCCGTCGATTCGGCGTGTCCTCGTCCACGAACAGGACATCGTGAATGCCCACCACGTTGCCATGCCGCAACCGGGAGAGCATCTCAGCCTCACGCAGCAGGCGGACTTGCAGCGCTGCATCCGGGCGCGAGAGCACTTTGAGGGCTCGTGTGACTCCCATCACGCGATGGTGCACAGCAAAGACGGTGCCTGCGGCCCCCACGCCAAGGACTCGGCCGATTTCGTACGGACCAAGCATAGCGCCGGGTTGAATCATGAAGGCGTCTCCAGAACGAGTCTACATCAGCTCGCGCAGGTCATACCGTTGCCGCACACATCAGTTTTTCCTCACGCCTGAAGCCGCAGCAACCGCGGCAGCTGCGAGGTCCCGGCCGACCACTGAAACACCCCATTCTGACTTTGGAACTGGAATTCCGGACACGGCCTTGTCTACTATCTCCTGGGTGACCCCAACTTCGATCATCCACTGTTCTGGGGTCCGACCAATGCGAATCCACCGTCTCTCCCACTTGGTGTGGCTCCCGAACTTGCCTTCGGTAATTTCACGTCCGAGCCGGTACACGCACGCCGCGCGGATCTCCTCCACAACGGGCTCGTAGAAATTCGAACCGGTCAACGCTTTGAGTACCGCAATCTCTGATGCGTCGTCTCCGCGAAGGCGATGCTCCAGCTGATCTGCAGAGACACCTGCTTTTTTGAACCGGTCTGCGACGCTGTTCTTTGGAATCCGTTTAATGACGTCGACAAGCTGTGCGGTCGCCGAACGGTCCGACGAAAAGTTGGCCAGTGCCGTGATCTGACGCCGGTACTGGCTCTGGGTATCGTCAGTAGAACCCCCCTTCTGGGTTTCAACCTCGTAGCCTGAGACGTAGGCCACGTCGCTTTCGGACAGTTCGCCATCCGAATGCAACCGGCCGATCTCAATCACTTTGGCTCTCGCCTTTTGGGCAAGCGGCGTTCCGCCAAGGGCGCTGAGAATCTGATGGTACCGGGCCCGGTCCGCATAGGTGACCTTCACGAGCTGATTGGCGGAGACCCCCGCGGCCTCGAAGGTTGCGGCAGCCTCGACACTGCCACCATTCGCCGCACAAGCCCGAGCGACAATGGCGTAGACATCGGCGCGCTTAGGGTTCTCCTTCAACGCATGTACGAGTGCCGCGGGAGAGAATTTTCTGAACTTCTCCACCAACGGATCTGTAATCGACACCTTTACATTGGCGTCGAACATCTTCTGAAGGTCTTCGTCACCCGAAAGACGCTTTCGAAACTTGAGCAGTTCACTTCCAGCATCACCGTGATCGGTCTCATCGACGGCATCGTTCTGTAGAGCTTTCGCCATGCGACTGTATTCATGGGACCGCCGAGATGCGCTCGGCAGAAGCTGAATCACGCCGATTGCGTCGAAGGAGGTGCCCGTCTTGGACCCTTCGGCGGACAGCGCGTAGATGAACCAGCTCTGCTGTTTGCTGGTCAAGGCCAAAAATGAATCTGCGTCGTGAACGGTCAACGCGATGGTCCGCATCATTTGCGGGTCAAATTTGCTGTCGAGTCTTGGAGCCCCCGGGACAAGAGAGTTCATCTTGTCTTGGAGGCTGACGCCGACCCACAGCTTCTCAAGCCAATACCAGTAGTCGCCCTGGCGCGTATGCACGTCTTTCCAGAACCCGAGTCCACGGGCACCGGAGTTGAGATGCTTGGCAATCTCTTCCAATTGCTCGCCATTGAATGTAGCGGTCGTCCGCAATTGCTGTTGTACAAATGGCTCATTGGCCAGGTACTCAATGGCGGCGGTGGGATTGACCATCAGCTCCATCCAGCCCGCGTTCGATTCGCGCTGGACTTCATCGTACCCATTTTTTCCAAACTCTTTGAGCATCCAATCCGCAGTTCCAATGGGCACATTGCTGTTGTTATGCCTCTCAGCGCGCTTGACCTGAGAGGCGTTTTTGACACTGTTGATTGAGGCAAACGCAAAGCTTCCGCCGTTCTCAGACGTGGACAGGAGCCCGGAGCCGCCCGCCAGGGCGTCGGTGGATTCTGAACCGCCAACAAACTGGTCCTCCCGCTCCGCATTGCCACTCGCGCTGATGTATTCGTGGCTCTTTGATTCCCAGGTAGTTTTCCATTGCTTTTCGAGGCCAAACGCGTGCACGCCTACCGTTTCCTCGGCAGAGTCTGCCCGGTCCCGCGAGTTGAGCTGCACGCCACCCATGACCGCGCCAACCTTGTGTGTCCGATGCCACTCGGCGTTGAGAGCATCCGTCATTTCGGCAATGAGAGACGCCATCTTATTGAATCGAAGGATCGCAGGTAGGTCCGCGATCATCGACGGGTCCATTGCCGACGCCCGGGCAATCATCGCCTCATTTTCCACGGCCTCGCTCCGCAGCACGTCGAGCAACTTTTGCCGATACTTCGATACCTCCATTCCCGCCGGATGGGTCGGTCTGTCAGCTCCCGGAAGTAGCCCCTCTTCGACATACTTTTGGTAGGCCTTCATGGCGGCGACGTTGTTGACGTCGAACGACATGGAAAGAGATTCGGACCCGGATTTCTTTCCGCCAATGCTCGCTCCCGCGGCACCCAACAGAGAGACGTCGCCCTTGCCTCCACTCGATGAATTGCTGCCTTCATCGACTCTCAGAACCGATCCCAGTCGGGTGGCCTGGACCCATTCGTCGTCAGAGGACTCCATCTCAATGCCCAGCTTCGCGCCGTACACCGTGGCACTCCCATTGGCGTTCCACCCGTCTCCAGACCGAAATAGATGCTGCTCGCCATCACCCATCTCTCTCGGGTCCACGCCAGAAAGTTGACTGGGTGCGTTGGCGAGCTTGGACGCCTTCCAAGCGGCCTTGTCTTCATCCGACATGGATGCCCACTCGTTCGGTGTAAGCCAAGACGAACGCGAACTCTCCTGTGCGTTGTACGCGCCACCAACCCCGTAGGCCTTGGCCGACCCATTCACGCCAAAGCCGTCTCCACTTACGGACGATGCGGTCAGGGCGCCGGCTGTGCCGTCGTCACTCTCGTTGAACCCACTGGTGGTGCCATCCTCGTGGCTAATGCTAGCACCCATGCCAATGCCATTGATGCTTCCACCGGCGCTAATCGCATATTCGTCGTCCGCCCACGCCACGGAGGTGTTCACAGCCATCCGGCTGCTCGCGAATTCCGCACTTACCTTTTTATCCTCGCCACTTAGTTTTGCGCTGATCTGACCCGAGTATTGGCCACGGGATGCCTTGATGCCGACACCATCGGGCCCCTTTACGACACCCAGACTATTACCGTTGCTGGCTACGGAAATACTGCCATTTGTGCCCTCATACGTCCCATCCGACGTCACATTGGCATCAATTCCAGAACCGTCCTCCATCCGCGACCCGGCAATCGTGGCCGCTTCGCCATCCCATGCCACGGTACCCGAGTTCTCGAGCTTTTGGAGTTCCTCGCCCTTATTGTCCCTCTTAGTGACGATTTCGCTGCCAGAGACAGCGAAGCCGGTGGGCGACAGATTCAGACCTCCGGCGCCTTCGTGAATGGTGTCTCCGCCGCCCTGATTAGGGACAACTGTCTTCCCGCTGCGATTGACGTCCACCCCCTTCTTCGAAACCTTCGCTCCGGTAGTGCTGCTCTTCCCTTCATCGTAGGTCGTGTGGGATGCCTCGCCTTTGCCATCCGCGAACTTGCCCATCGTCTTTCCGTACTTGGACGTGTGGGTGACCTTCGGGAGAGCAACCTTGGTCCCAGGTGCTGCGTTCTGACCCTCCACAATGCTCTTCGGCACCTTTGCAACGCGCTCAGCCTCAGCATTGGGGACTTTCTTGAGCTGGCCCTTGTGAGATTTCGTAGCGGCATTGGCCGCTTTTTTCGCCTTCGATCCATCCGCCTTCTGAAGTCCGGTGAGTGGGTCCCCCGGGGCCTCGCTGACAAGTCGACTGGTGAGTTGGTCAACGAGCTGGTCCCGCTCACCACCAGCGGCAACACCTTCACCACTCGCAACATCACTGTCAGCTATGATTTTGTTTATATTATTTCCATCATGCACAGAGGCCTCCAAGTCAGGCTGCTCGGCCTCGAACGCAAGGTACGCGCCGGTGTGGGCACCCGACACCTCTCAGCATCCCCCCCAACACGTGAAACCCGGCTAAGTCGGACCGGAATCCGCCCAACAGTTCCCGATCTGTTCGCAGGATTCAGGCAGGATTCAAACAGTTCCATGCCGTGGACAACGCAACCACCAGACAAGTCGGCGACGTTCAGACGGGGTTGCGGAGCTCCACCCCAGGAGCCGTGGCAACCCACCGTTCGCCAGAGGAGCTACCCCATCACCTATCGGAACCGATGGGAATCCCAAGGCCCCGGACTGCTCACTCCAATCCTACCAAACCTATCAACGTACACGTTCAAGCCAACGCTCAGTGCTCGTCTTTCGGCTCTCTACGCAGCACATACCGCACTGAAACCGCCGCCGACCACACCTTGGTCGCCAAACCGCCGACCAACAATGGCGCACGGACTTGGGCATTGACGCCCCACTTCTTGCCCACAGCAATCGTAGCGCCACCTGTCGCCGCGAGCTCTCTCATGGGAGGCGTCAGCGTGGGATGACTCCCTTCCATCTGTTCGGACACAGAAAGGCCAACCCAAGGGACAACCGCACCAAAACGACGCGCACCGCGCAAGTCCGCCCGGAAGAATGCGCCTTGTAGGCGACCATCCCACCCTCGGTACACGGGAATGCGTGCGGAAAGGGACGGGAGCACCAACCAGGTCGCCCCTAGAGCAGCGTCTACAGACAAGCGTGGGTCGACCGACGCCGTGGAGAGCGGGGTGAACGTAAAGGCACTGCCCACGCCCCCCGTTGGAATCGACAGTCCAGCACGCACAGTCACCACAGCTGTGGGTTCCGCAATTGCACGGTACACCGCGTGAATCGAGGCATCACGTGAATCCAACGTGCCATCTGGCCGACGCTGAACGCCGAATCCAGCATCCACACCAAAGCGGCCCGTCGCCCAGTACTCACCACGCACAGAGGCCATCCCCACAACCACATTTGGACCTACACCGGTCCACAACCCCAGCTGAATGGCGCCTTGTTTGCCCTCAAGTGGGGCGTCGACATCGGTTCTCCCGACCGGGAGAGTGCTATCGCTTCAACCGC
>CAJXTB010000057.1 GCA_913061235.1 uncultured Pseudomonadota bacterium
ACCACGCAGGCGGGCTCTCCAGAGGTCGTCGTGCACGTCGACGTTCCCGCTCGCGCCGCTACACGCCCCGGCCCGTCGAGGGCCACCACGAGGGATTCTCCATCTTGGACCGCGTACGAACCGACGACCTCGGCTCCGCACCCCTCCAGGGACACCGCATGACGCGCTACCGGTACCACCACGTCCGCGCCGACCGCGTCAGCCGGGGGCGCCCCGTCATCTCGGCACGCCAGGATCTCTGCGTAGCTGGACAGGATGTGCCGCGCGGCCGGTCCGTTGTAGGCGGTGCGGGTCAGCCCACCCAAGCCGGCAATGCGCGCATCGCTGTCAAGGCTCTCGAGGTGTGCGCGAAGCCGTTCTTCCGGCCAGCTTGCGTCTGACCACACTGCCGTCGGGTTCCACAGAAAGGCCGCGTCCAGTTCAGCGTCCGAGAAGGGTACGCGAGCCGTGCGGTCGGCCGCAGGCAGCGCCACATAGAGACGGTCGAACACGCGGCGGATGTCGCCAACATCATACCAAGTCTGCCATGCTGGGATGGTGCCCGAGCCGGGCAGGTCGGCGGCGACAGGTGCCGGAGCGACAGCGCGTCGAATGACGTTCCAGCCGACCTCTCGACGCAGCGCCATCGAGCCCGCGAGCTCGGCGTCGCGCTCCCGCAGCGTACCGTCGGCCGCCCAGGAGGCCGCTTGCCCGATGATGTGACGGTCCGCAGTGCTCCGCGCGAAGACCTCGTCTCCATCGCATACACCGGGTTCGACCATGCTGCGGGGGTCCGCCGCACAGCCTACAAGCGTCAACACAACGAGCAGCCCGCGCATTCGCTCAGTTCTCCAGGATGAGTGCCGCGTTGGAAGCCGCAACCCACTCGGTATTCGTGCGGTTGCGGACGACGAAGTAGATCCAACCGTCAGACCGGAAATGTGGGAACAACGCGTACTCGCCTGGACTCACGTCTGTGATGCGGCGAGACAGGCTTGTGCGCAGGTCCACCAGAAACAGGTTTGCCGCTCCCTCGGCGATGTATGGAGCAAACCCGGGGTCGTTTTGGTCGATGAAGCCCAGCTCTTGGGCATCCGCATCCGTGTTGCTGACGTAGGTATGCAAGACCATCCACCGCTCGTCGTACGAGATGTCGGGCTTGCCCCCGTTGACGCAGTAGGTGGCGATGATGGGTACCTCCACGTCGTAGCCGGTCTCCGTTGGCGTGGCCTCGAGCAAGCGTAGCGCCATTCCATCCTGGATGGAGTCAGCACCGGCGATTCGGCTGATCAGCAACTCGCTCGACCGGGAAATCACGGTGTCGCCCTCATATGGGATGTAGATGTCACTGACTTCCCCGGGCACGTAGTCGCCGCCCGTGGCGACCATCGGTGTGAGGGTGATGGAGTCGCTGGCATCGAAAAATGCGCTGGGGTTGCCGATAGTGGTATCCTGGCCGCCATTATCGCTCACGAAGCGGCCATTGACCGTCCAGTAATCGCCACCGTCCAGCGCTTGGCCAACATGCTGGTACAACCCAACTTGACTCGATCCGCTGCACTCCGGTTCGTCGAACGACACAGAGGTCACTCCAGAGCCGAGCAGGTCCTGCGAGCAGATGGACGTGCCGCCGGTCGCTGTGCCTTGCCACATGAACGCGGAGTTGTCTGGGAAAAACGCCGGGTCGTACAGCCCACCAATCGCAATCTCCTCGTCCGTAGCCAGGTCGATGACGGTCGAGGACACTCCCGGTCGGCCCCCGCCGAGACCGACGAAACGACCGTCCGCCGAGCTCCGGGTCCAGAACGAGGACGAGAAGTCATTCGTGCGCAGCATCCGCACCGTTGACCGAGGCAGGTGCGCCCAGGTAAGCGATCTGTCGTAGTCGGACAGGCAGTCCATCGGTCTGCTCACACCGGCGCACCCGAACATCAGCAGGTTGTCGCTCTCGTTGACGGCGCGCCAGCCCTCCAGCGCCATACGGTCGATGTGGTCCCCGACTTCTGCCGAGATGCTGGGCTCACACGCCCCGGCCCCTGTGTCTTCGGGAAGAAAATCGGAGATGAACGGCGTGCCGCGCGCGAACCATTCGGCGACAATGTCGAACTCTGCCTGAGTCCACGCCGGACGCGAGGAGGCGGGCATGGATACGCGACGGAGGAAGTCGACCTGCTCGTCCGAGTCGTCGCCAAAGGACACGTCAAACACGTAGTCGAAGTAGTCGAGGTGGGCAGCGGCGCTGTACAGGCCGAGACGCGGCGTATCGAACGGCGAGCCCTCCACATCCGGCTTCAATCGGACACAGTCTACGATTTCCAACGCATCGGCCTCGGAGGTAATCGGGTCGCTGAAGCACGCCGCCTCGGCATCCAGGGTCATCTGACGCCACGCCCCGATCTGGCCCTGGTTGATGGAGTGGCACTCCGAGCACGACTCGCTGGAAGGACCGAGAGGCGCATGCCCGAGAAGGAGAAGCGCCTCGTACGCGAGGACACCGTCTTCGAGGTCCACCGCGTTGCGAAGGGGTGGCGCTGGAGGCAGACCCGGCGCGTCGGTATCCTCTTCGGAGGTCCCCGCGTCTGGAGAGCCCGTGTCCGGGAGCAAGAGGTCCCCTTCCCCGTCACAGGCAAGCGCACACGCAACCGCGGGAACCAGACTCCAACGCAGAACCACTGTTTTCCACGTCATCAAAGCTCCCTTGCCCGTTGTAGAGGGGTCATGTTTGCCCTATCAAGTTGCCATGCGCAACTAGTTACTTACTGCGGTGCCGCTTGTGCCTGGCTTCGAGGCTGCAACTCCCGGTGGACGACAGGTCAAAGGACCGATTCGTAAGCACTTCGGATAGGTGACTCCAACGTCCTTCGCTGGGTACCATGGACGGCGGGATTGCATAGCCAGTGCCGGGCACGCCGCTACAGGGGTGAGCGCTGGGACTGATGGAAGAAACCGGCGCTAGGATGCGTTCAGGGCGGTCGCCAACTGACGACGTTGTAACTGGTTACTACTAGGAAGATGGCGGCCGAACTGGGCGTGCCAAAGCGTCGGGTTCGAGATCAGCAACAGTGCTCACCCCTGTAGGCCACATCAGAACCAAGCGTCCTGCATCTCGAGCGGCGTTGTCTCTACTGGATGGAGCAGCTTCGACCAGCCCACCACCTTCGGGAGTTCCCAGGCTGCAAACCAGCGCGCTGCGCGGATCTTGCCCTCGTAGAACGGCACATCGTCAGCCGCAGCCCCACCAGCCAGCGCCTCGGCAGCAACCGTAGCCTGCTCCAACCAGAGCCAGCCGATCACGAGGTGACCCGCCATCTCTAGGAACACACTCGCATTGGCGAGGTAGCGCTTCACATCGCCCGAGGCCGCCACGCCGCCCAGCGCCATCACAGTGCTCGCCACCACCCCCACCGTCTTCTCAAGACGGTCTGCCTCTCCGGTCAATGTGCTGTGCGTGCGTGCCTTCGCGATGGCTGCCTGGATGCGCCCCATGAGCAGCCGCAGCGATGCCCCACCGTGCTGAGGCACCTTCCGACCCAGCAAGTCAAGGCCCTGGATGCCGTTCGTGCCTTCGTGAATCGGGTTGAGACGGTTGTCTCGATACAGGCGCTCTACTGGGTAGTCACGCGTGTAGCCGGCGCCTCCGAGCACCTGAATGGCGAGGTCGTTTGCTTTAGGACCGTACTCCGCCGGCCATGCCTTGCAGATGGGCGTAAGCAGGTCGAGCAAGCGCCCAGCATCGGTGCGCTCAGCCCCTTCCGGCAAGCTGCGCAGGTCATCGACAAGACGCGCACAGAACAGCGCGAGGTGAAGGCTTCCTTCGGCATAGGCCTTCTGCGCCAGCAGCATGCGTCGGACATCGGCGTGCTCGATGATCGGCACCTGCGGCGAGGTGGGGTCGCGTTGGGTGTTCGAGCGTCCCTGCGGACGGCTTCGTGCGTACTCCAGCGCGTGCAAGTAGCCGTGGCAGGCGAGCGCAGCAGCACCGAGACCAACACCGGTTCGCGCCTCATTCATCATGTGGAACATGCAACGCAAACCCTGGTTTTCTTCGCCTACCAGCCAGCCGATAGCCCCCTGGTTTTCTCCAAAGTTGAGCGCGGTGTTGATGGTGCCTCGGTAGCCCATCTTGTGGTTGATGCCGGCGAGCTGAATGTCGTTGCGGCTGCCGTCTTCCAGCACGCGCGGTACCAGGAACAGCGAGATGCCGCGGCTGCCTGCGGGTGCATCCGGCAAGCGCGCCAGCACCAGATGAACGATGTTCTCGGTGAGGTCGTGTTCGCCCGCAGAGATCCACATCTTCTGGCCCACGATGCGGTAGCTGCCATCGCCTTGGGGCGTCGCGTTTGTGGTGAGGTCGCCGAGCGAGGAGCCCGCGTGAGACTCCGAGAGCACCATCGTGCCCATTGCGCGGCCATCGAGCAGCGGCGGAATCCACGTGGCCTTCTGCTCTTCACTACCGAAGGCAGCGAGCAGGTTGGCGGCGGCCATCGTGAGAAACACGTAGCCACTCGTACTCACGTTGGCGGCGGTGAACAGCGACACCCACGACATCACCACCGTGTAGGGCACATCCATGCCGCCGTGCTCTTCCGCAAACGGCGCCGAGAGAAAGCCCCCCTCCGCATACGCGCGGCAGGCCTCACCCACCTGGGGGAGAATCACCGCTCGGCCGTCTTCAAAGTGCGGCTCGTTCTCGTCGAGCATCTTGGCGTGCGGCTGAAACGCCTCGGTCGCGAGCTGAGTAGCCGCATCGAGAATAGCGTCGAAGTCGGCGCGTTCATGCTCGGCGTAGCGAGGACGCTCGGTGAGAGTATGGGTATGAAGGACTTCGTAGAGAAGGAAGTCCAGATCGCGGCGACGGATGAGTTCGGGCATGCCCTCGCATAACTGGCCCCGCCTGCACCGAACTTCCTCGTACTTGAACGGATAGGTGATTCCAACGCGCTTCCCTCCGCACCGCAGGAGGCTGACTTGCGTAGGAATGAGTCGCGAACAGGTCGTCAGCGCCGATTCTTCCCGAGGGGCAGGTTTCTCGCCGGTCTCGGGCGAAAAGTGCACGGAGCCATACGTCTCGCCGTCTGTCCGCAAGGCTGTGCTCGTGGGTCGCCTGCGCTATCCCATGCGGAAGCGCAGCACGCCGTGCACGAGCTGACTGGGTGGAGTGAACGCGAGCCGGCCTACCGAACGAAGAGGGCGTGGTCGACGGGTAGGTAGGCGAACGAGCTGCCGTCGTCAGTGGTGCAGGATCCGGTGTATGGATAGCTCGTCTGACCGTTCGCAACGCCTTGGCTCGAACCGCCATATCCATGGTCGACTGCACAGTAAGCACTGATGGGCGCTGACTCAAAGTCACCTCCCCAGCCGCCTTCGATATGGTCAATCCCCAGTCCAGCAAAGGTGTGGACATAGTCATTGTTGGTGAGGGTGGTCCCAACGCGGGTGTAGTTCTGGTCCGCTCCCCAACCCGACGTGTCGTTAAGCGAAAGCGCACCACCGTGGTTGATAAAGATGTCGCCGTGCAGTGTCTGCGCACGATTCGTATTTCGGTGAGTACCTACGGCATTGGTGACGGTGCGAACCGACGCATCCGAGACCGGAACGAAGTTGTTTCCGCTGCCCATCAGCGTCTGAAAGGTCTTTCCGGTGTGCGCGCCGAGCAGCGGGTAGACCGCAAAGCCATACTCGTGGCTGCCTTCGTTGTGCACGTAGACCATCAGCTCGGACTCGGCAGCTACGGAGCTAAAGGCAGAGCCCTTGTAGTCGTTGGTCAGTGCCGCAGCGCCGGAGCCCACGGTGGTCGTAGATGTCCAGAACGATGAGTCATTCCAGTCGTGACGCCCTCCCTCACCTGAGGCCAGGTTCACCACCAACGTCCAGCCTCCGCCGTCTGTGGTCATGTCACAGTAGGCATCAAACGCAGCACCTCCGCCCACGCCGTCAGGGTCAATGCTGTAGATGCCGTCCACGGCACTGGGATTGGTTGTCTTGATGGTCTGGCAGGTGCTGGTCACTGTGCAGCCTTCAACAGGCCACGTTCCATCGTCCAGCACCTGGGAGCCCGTAGGAAGCGTGTTCCCCGCGCACACTTCGCCGCCGCGCGCGACGATAGCGCCGTCCTCAACCGTAGCGCCCGCACCGACCGTTGCGTTGGCAGCGACGCGTCCGTACACCGTTGCTCCAGCCTCAATCACGGCACCACGACCCACGCGACCACTCGCTTCAATGGCTGCGCCGGAGCGGATGTCTGCCTGCTTTCGCACACGCGCGCCCTGTTCAATCCGCGTACCGGCGCCAATAAGCACGTCAGGTCCAACAATACCGTTCACCGACGCGCCATCGCCGGAGTTCAGACCGTCCGCGATGGTCACGCTCCGGGCGACGACCGCGTTGTCACCCAAGGTGGCGAAGTCTCCGAGCGTAACGAGGCTACCGACCACGGCATCTGCCCCAATGCTGACGTCGTCTCCGACCTGGGCTGCGTACCCGAGGCTACCACCAGCAGCCACGGTCAGACGGGCACCTGCGACCACCGACCGACTGATCGAGACGTCATCTCCAAGCACGTGGTCTGCACCGAGCTCGGTGCCGCGACCAATGACGGTGTTGGTACCAATCGGTAGCGGATTGCTGGCGTGAGAAACGCGTCCGGCGAGCGATGCGCGTGCGCCAACCACAACACCCGTGCCCACGGCAACTTCAGGACCGACAGTCGCCTCTTCCCGCACAGATGCGTTGGCGCCCACCGTGCTCGTGCCATCCACAGTCGCGTCAACGTCGACACAGGCGCCGCTCGCGGGAAACTCGTCTTGGCATCCGTCCCCATTCGAATCGGCTGCAAACGCCACGGAACCTGTCACCAACCACACCAAAAAGCTGCACCGGACCATGTATTCTCCCCAATATTTGATGCCGTGAAGCTACCACAAGACACCGCTGAACAGCACGTCTTCTCTAGCGACGTGGGCACTGCGTGAAGCCAGGCCGGCCGAACCAACGGGTCAGCGCCGACGGACGAGGGGTTGACGGTCGTACAACAGTGATCACTATTGAGTAGTCAATAATGACTATAACCAAGGTGAACAGCATGACTACCGAACCCGGCTACACATTTGTCAGCGTTTCTACTCCAAAACCGGGCCGTTTGGACGACCTGATCCGCATCACTCGCCGCCCCAGCGAGCAGATGGATGGAAAGGTCGCGGGCCTGATCGCGCGTCAGGTGAGCGTTGATCGAGACCGAAACACCGTGGTCGTCTGGGTCACGCTGGACAGCAAGGCGTCGCTGTACGACTACCTTGCTACGGCTGAAGGGAAGGACGACCATGGCGAGAACGACGACATGTCAGACATCATCGAGACGTTCAGCATGTACGATCTAGAACCGATAAGCGGCCGTCTGCCTGCCTGAGGAGGCCAACTTGAGCATCGCCAAGCATCGAGAACTACTGGTATTGACCGTGGTTCAATCGCATCCGATGCACGGCTATGCACTCGCGGACGCGCTTGAGGGCGGCCTTGGTGCCGCACTGGGCATGAAACGCTCGGCTGTCTACGCCATTCTCAAGCGCCTGGCCGAACGCGGGTGGGTCAGCGCAGAGGCGGAACGGGAAGGCAACTACCCAGAGCGCGCGACCTATTCGCTGTCTGCAGAAGGAACGGCCGCGCTCCCTGACTTGGTCGGGGCCTGCGTGTCGTCAGGGAGCGGCACCCTTCTTCCGCTCTTGGCGGTGTTGGCGCAGGTTGACCACCTTCCAACGCATGACCGCACCAGTCTGCTCACGAAGCTCATCGCAGACCGTCAGAAGGCACTCGCTGATCTGCAGCCCTTCATCGGACACGAGGGCGCCTCAGGCGCGGCGTTCGAGCTTCGCAGACGCCACTTGACTGCCGAGGTCGACGTGCTCAAGGGGTTGCTCGCCGACTAGCGGGCCATGCACCAAGCGCTGGCGAACGAACTCAGTGAGACGGATAGGTGGCCCGACCAACGCCGATGCCACACGCTGGGACGGGCCAGGTGGGATGACCAAGGGCACGTCTGAGCACCTGCGGGTTGCTGGCGGGTCAGCGGGGGTTGGTTGGCCTACAGCGTTGCCCGAACAGGTTGACCTGCGGGATGCGGTGTTCAGGTGCGTGCA
>CAJXTB010000058.1 GCA_913061235.1 uncultured Pseudomonadota bacterium
TCTCGTGGGCTCGGAGATGTGTATAAGAGACAGCGTCGATCTCGTCGTCCGTGATCTCGACTTCGACAAGCTCCATGTCGGGCTCGACAATGTCGAGGATGATTTCGGTGGCCTTCCACGCCGTGATGGCGAATGTAATCGCGAGAATACCGCCGCCGATGGCAGCTAGAGCGATGACAGCTGCAGCGCGTCTTTTATTCGCTTCTTCGTCGATAGTTCGGCCGACATTGTCGAACACGTTCTCTCCCAGAGAGGCAGTGGGGTTGCTTTCCGACATGGAAAGTGAGCGAAGGGCATGCCTCGTAAACGGTTTGACGCACGCCGACTGCGCTTTTTACTTCGCCTAGACGTGGTCGCGCAACGGTTGTTGCACTGCAAGACAACGAAGCACCGCGCAAATGCTTACGCTCAGCGTGTTGAATGTCCGCATCACGAACTGTCTCTGTGGTGCAGCGCGGTGCAAATGGACTGTGCGATCGACAAGACCGGGTGCTCTGGAGTGCTCAAAGCACGAGGAAACGCCCTCCGAACATCTGGCGGTAGAGCGCATCAACAGGCCTTGGCTTCACCCGTGCGGTTGGAAGCGGTACAGAATCTCAAAGCGCGCCTGCGACTTCTGGCCGCCAATTCTGTACGGGTACCAACGCGTTCGCTCCACCGCTTGGCGGACTTCATCGTGGAACACGCTCGGGCAGGCCAGCACTGTCAGGTCTGCTGGGCGTCCGTCGGGGTCGATGAGAACGCGAACGCGGCAGTCCACCTGGCCCAAGTTCATGTCCCGTGCGGCTTCTGGGTAGTCGGGCGTGACGGACCGTCGCATCTGTACGTCGCGCATGTGGACGGTGGGAGTGGAAGACCCAAGGGCACTAAGGGTGTCACCTGTACCATCCCGCACCCCGCCAAACTGACCGTTCTCGAGGTCCCCATCGGGGTCTCCGTCTACAAAGTCATCGGGGTCCCCGACGGGCGGGGAGGTGTCGGCGACGCGGTCGTCTGGTGTCGTCAACGGCTGAATGTCGGGATCGAGTTCGTCAGGCTGTGTGGGCACTGGCTCAACATCCGGTTCTGGAGCGACGCCCAGGGCCATCTTGGGCGGTGGCGGTGCGGGTACAGCGGGCAGCTCGATCTCGATGTTGGGTACTTCGACGTTGAGCTCCACCAGCTCTTCGGTCCACGGCGCGGGGAGGTCGCCCACGTGTTGAGCGGTGTAGGCGGTGACCACCAATCCCAGCCCGATGGCACCGCCGAACAAGACAGTGAGCAAGATGGCAGCCGCTGCACGACGCTGGTTGGCGTCGTCGTCTCGGGTGTGGCCAATGGTGTCGAACATAGCGGTCCTCTCGTGCAAGCCGTGCTTTGTGTTGGTGCGGTGCACCGGTTGGCTTGTAAACGGGGGAGCGCGGGAGTTCTTACACTTGAGCTTCCCAAGAGGGGCGACTTGGCCAAGTGGATGAGCGCCACTGTTGGTTCATTCTTCGAGCCGACCCGCCAGCAGATTGTCGCGGGGACGGGTTCGTAAAACGTGCGCGATCACCGGCTCAACCACCGCTTCGTAGCCGGCGTCCACATCTGTCAGCTCGCCCGTCGCAGCCGCCACCGCCAACCCGACGGCTGGCATGGTGACGCGAGAGATCAGCGCCAGCCGTTCGTCTTCCTCTAGATGTGCATAGCGCTCCATAGTGCCGAGGATCATGGCCAGCATCTGCCGAGCCTGGGACCAGATCGGATGGGCCTTGGCGTCGATCAACTCCAACAACCACGGCTCTCGCTCAGCAAGCGTACACAGTCCCCACACCACGACCTTCAGCCCTTCTTCCTGCACGCGTGGCATTAGGGCGGGCAGGGCTCCGCCGATTACCTGCTCGACCAGGGCTGCCTGCAGAGCTTCGATGGACTCGAAGCGCCCGTAGATGATGGACGTTGAGCCCCCCAACTCCAGAGCAACGCTGCGAGCCGTGATTTCACCAAGGCCCTTTCGACGCGCCACGATGAGTGCCGCGTCGACCACCTGGGCTCGCTCGAACTTGCGTGGTCGCGCCATGGTTCCCTCCGAGTCCCTTCCTAGCACGTTTGAGAACGTATGTTACGTAACATTCGTTCCGAAACGTCGGCGACAGCCCGGCGACCATCAGAATTCAGGAGTTTCCTTGTCTTTTCGTCCCCTAGCCGTCATGTTTCTGCTCAGCGCCTGTGACACCGAAGAGGGCTCGGAGCCCGTCGATCCTCAGACCCAACCGACTGCCGAGACCCCGACGTCGACTCCGACCTCGACCCCGGAATGGGAGGCTGCGTTCCAGCCCGGTCCTCTGGTAGACATCGCACAAGGCTCACTCTCAGGGGTTGAAGAGGCTGGCCTGCGCGTGTTCCGCGGGGTGCCGTTCGCAGCACCACCCGTCGGCACGTTGCGCCTGCGTGACCCCGAACCCGCCCTTGCCTGGAACGGTCCACTGGACGCGTCGACCTTCGGTCCGGCCTGCCCTCAGCAGACGGTGGCGCTGCTCGACGTACTGTCTGAGGTCGATCAAACGGATGAAGACTGCCTCACGCTGAACATCTGGGCCCATGATGACGACGCGCCTCGCCCAGTCATGGTCTGGATTCACGGAGGCGCATTCTTCTACGGGGCAGGCTCGCAGAGCTTCTACGACGGAACGGCCGTGGCGGACGAGGGTGTCGTGGTGGTGAGCATCAACTATCGCCTCGGTGCCCTGGGCTTCTTGGCCCACGAAGACCTGGGTGCAGGCGTTGGCAATCTCGGACCCGGTAACTTTGGTCTCAAGGACCAGATCCAAGCGCTGGAGTGGGTTCAGCAGAACATCGCGGTCTTCGGCGGCGATCCTGACAATGTGACGGTGTTCGGCGAGTCCGCTGGCGGTATCAGCACCTGCATTTTGGCCACCACCCCCGCTGCAGAGGGATTGATGCACAAGGCCATCTTGCAGAGCGCGGTCGGCTGCGACCACCTGGCCGAGGGGACGGAAGCGGGCAGCATTGGCGGCGCCGACGGAGCCCTGGTGTACGGAGAGCAGGTGGTGCAAGCCCTCGGCTGTGGCGACGCGACCGATACCCTTGCATGTCTGCAGACCCTGCCGGAGCAGGCCTTCCTCGATCAGGTCACCGCGACCAGCGTACTCACCGACTACACCTCGCCGTTTCCAGTGCCTTGGGTTGATGGCTCGTTCGTGACCGAGCAGCCGGCGGCGGCGTACGTAGACGGAACGGTCGACATGCCCATGATTATCGGAACCAATGAAGACGAATCCACGCTGTTCCTGGCCACCCAAGCTCCGTTGACGTGGTTTGGCATCGCGGACGACGTCGGGGCGCTTATTGGCAGCGACGCCCTCGCGGGTCCCGTGCTGGAGTCGTACCCAATCTGGCAGTTCCCGCTGCCCCAGGATGCGTTCCTCACGTTTGCGACGGATGCGATGTTCTCATGCCCCAGTCGCGCACTCGCCGAAGCGGCATCTTCGGGCGCGCCCACCTACCTGTACGAGTTCCAAGACATCCAGCTCACCACCGTGGCGCTGGGCTCGCACCACGCACTTGAGCTTCCCTACCTGTTCGACACTTTCGAGCGAATGGCGATGACCCCCATCAACGGCAACCGGGCGCTCGGTCAGGCCATGCGGGGGGCCTGGACCTCGTTTGCACGCACGGGCGCTCCTCAGATCTCGGGAGGCTGGCCTGCGTACGGCCCTGACGGACGCTTCCTAGTGCTAGACGACGCGTGGTCCACGCAAGCCGATAGCGGATATCGAGGGGGTCGCTGTGACGACCTTGAGGCCTTGGGTGTGGTTGTGATGCCCTAGCCAAGAGCGACCTGTGTTCATGAGAGCTCGAAGCGTTCGAGGGTAGACCCGTGCCCAGTGGCTGCTCGGCCCAGCTTAGCCACCCACAACACGCGTTGGGGCACGACAGATACCCCGAAGCCTGTCCGCATCACGAAGCGCTCAATGCCGACGAAGCTGCTGCCGGGCCAATGGGAACACACTACCTTTTCGCGCTTTGGCTTGCTCCAGTTCGCCGACCGCTTCCTACAGGAGACGCAGACCTTCACCCTACACATGGGCGGTAGCGTCGCCGGCCCTCAGCGCGAACGTCAGCGGTACGTTGGCTCGTGTTGACTTGGTTGATTGGACCCACTGCTGCTGTCTCAACGGTGCCGACCGTCCCGAAATCAAGAGGTTCCCGGTGGATCTGGCATGCGTTTGATGTGTGCCCCGTGGACATGGCGGATGCTGCTATGACAACCGGTCTTTGCCGATAAGATTTCCCACTCACCGGGTATTCAGACGCCGGTTTGCAATTTGCATAGCGACGTGCGTGAACATGGGGCCTGTAAATCCGGGGGCAGTTTGGGCGGCCGCGGGTTGTGAGCATGGCACAATCGTCCCGGTTGACGCCTGGGCAGCTCTGGGACGCGGCAACTAGGAGGCGACGTATGCGTCATCGGTTTGTTTGGGCTTTGGGTCTGTCCGCGCTGCTGACTCCGGCCCTTGCTCTGGGCGCAGACGGTATCGACACCGGAACCACGGCGTGGATGCTCACTTCAACTGCGCTGGTGCTGCTGATGGTACCCGGACTGGCCATGTTCTACGGCGGCCTTGTGCGTACGAAGAACGTGGTCGGCACGATGATGCACAGCTTTGCGGCGATGGCCATTATCGGCGTGCTGTGGTCGGTTGTTGGCTACTCCATGACCTTCGGCACGTCGTATGGCTGGTGCGGTTGGAATCCGGACTACTTCATGCTTCAGGGCATCGACACCGCCATCATGGAGGACGTCGGCATTCCCGAGTACGTCTTCGTGATGTTCCAGGGCAAGTTCGCCATCATCGCTCCAGCACTCATCGCCGGCGCCTTCGCGGAGCGTGTGCGCTTCCGCGGCTACTGCGTGTTCATCGCCCTGTGGAGCCTGCTCGTTTACAACCCCCTCGCGCACTGGGTGTGGGGCGGTGGCTTTCTCACGGGCCGCGCCATCGACTTCGCCGGAGGCTCGGTCATCCACATCTCGGCAGGTGTGGCCGGACTAGTGGCCGCCATCTACCTGGGACCACGAAAGGGCTACCCCGCCTCGGCGATGCGTCCGAATAACCTCGTGATGACATTGATGGGTGCGGGCCTGCTGTGGGTGGGCTGGTTTGGTTTCAACGCCGGAAGCGCGGTGGAGTCGGGCTTGAAGACCGCCCAGGCGCTCACTGTGACCCAGATTGCGGCCGCGTCGGGTGCCGTGACCTGGATGGCGCTGGAGGGCTGGCAGCACGGGAAGGCAACCAGTCTCGGCCTCGTCTCAGGCATCCTGGCTGGACTCGTCGCCATTACCCCTGCCGCGGGCGACGTCTTGCCCTATGGAGCGCTGGCTCTCGGCTTTCTGGGGGCGGTAGCTTGCTACGGCGGCGTGCTGCTCAAGACCCGCCTTGGGTACGACGACACGCTCGATGTGTTCGGCATCCACGGGGTTGCGGGCATTGTGGGCGGGCTGGGACTGGTGCTGTTCTTGCGACCCGACGCAGCGCGACCGGACATGCTCACTCAGTTCTGGTACCAGGCGGAGGGCATCGGAGTGAGCATCGGCTACGCAGGCGTCATGACCCTTGTTCTGGTCGTCCTGGTCGACAAGACGCTCGGTCTGCGCATGGAGCCTTCGGCGGAGTCGTCTGGAATGGACCACGAGCTTCACGGCGAACATGGCTACGGCTTACTCAACCTCGACTGACCGGGAGGTCCGCATGAAGATGATTGTTGCCATCATCCAGCCCGACAAGCTTGAAGACGTCCGCAAGTCGCTGATGGACGCCGAGATCACGCGCATTACCGTTCAGCGCTGTACCGGACATGGGCGCGCCACGGACACGTCGCTGTACCGGGGCCAGGAACTGACGCCGGACCTGTTCCCCAAGGTGCGCATTGAAGTGGCCGTCAACGACGCCTTCGTGGACGTCACCGTGCAGGCCATCCTCACCGCGGCCCGCCACGGCACGGGGGTGCTTGGCGACGGTAAGATCTTCATCATGCCGCTCGAGGAGTGCATTCGCATCCGGACCGGCGAGCGTGGGGGGGACGCTATCTAACGCTGGCTTGGCCGCTGCTCGGTTTGATGACCCACCCAAGAACGACGGCAAGAGGTGGCCCCCTCCGTAGCACCGGCCAGCTCAGGGCCCCGTATCGAGGTCCTCCAAGCCGATGAGTCTGCGCTCCTCGATAGAGGATGCGCAGTTTTGCGCGTGGCCACGGAACGGCGTGAAGGGGCGTCCGCCCGCCGAAGGGCCGATGCAGAATTGAAGTCCTGGTTTAGCAAGGTGTTGATGGAACTGTTCCCTTCTGGTGTGCCAATGGGTATGCTGCTCCCAAAGGAACAAATATGCATCGCTGGACCGTCCTGGGGTGTCTGATTGCTACCTCAGCACTCGGCGCGCCGATGCGAGTGGACCACAGTGTTCGAGTGTTGGATGCGCAGGGTGTTCCGATAGACGGCGCTATGTCTATCGCTGTGCGCTTGTACAACGACCCTGAGCTCTCCGACCCTGTCGAGAACCTGCTGTTTAGCGACCTGTTCTCGGTGACCGCCCAACAGGGGTACGCCAATCTGGAGCTTGGCAGTGGGGTTGAGCTGCAGACGTCGGTGTTCGACGCTCCCGGAGTCTGGCTGGAGACGCAGTTGGGCACGGAGCCGCCGCTGTCGCCACGGATGCGACTCAGCGGTGTGCCGTACGCAGCGCGCGCGACCACCGCGCAGAGTGCGGACCGAGCAGACGCCATCCGGCTGATATCGGGCCAGCCCTCAACCACTTGCGGCGACGGCGAGCTCGGCTACTTCCTAGATGACCAGTCGCTGCGGGTCTGCGTCAGTGATGAGTGGCTCGACGTAGGCGGACAGACCATCGCGTCCACGGGCGGTCTCATCACGGAATTGGCGGGCTATCGCACGCATGTCTTCCTCTCGAGCGCCACGTTCACGGTCGACAGCGCGGTCACTGCCGAGGTGCTGATCGTCGCCGGAGGCGGCGCTGGCGGTGGCAGGCACGGCGGCGGCGGCGGTGGCGGCGGCGTGGTCCACATCCCGGTGACAACGATCGGCGCTGGGAGCTATCCGGCCGTGGTGGGTGCCGGCGCACCCACGAACACCGGTTGTACCGGGTCCGGGGGTGCCAATGGCGCCAACAGCTCTGTTTTTGGGGAAACCGCGGTCGGTGGCGGGGGCGGAGGTAGCTATTCCGCTGTCAGCGGCGCAGCCGGAGGGAGCGGCGGTGGAGCCGGCCACTCTCCGACGAGCGGTGGCGCATCGAATCAGGGGCCCCTCGTGGTGCGCACCGGCTCGGTCTACGGAAACGCGGGGGCCGTAAACCCAAGTGGGGGCAACGAGGCATCCGGCGGTGGCGGGGCAGGCGCGGCCGGCCAAGCGGCTGTTGGCGAGGTCTCCGGTGGCAACGGTGGGGCAGGCATCCAGATCGACATCGACGGGAACAACTACTACTGGGGTGGCGGCGGCGGCGGCGGGCTCTGGTCC
>CAJXTB010000059.1 GCA_913061235.1 uncultured Pseudomonadota bacterium
CAAGTCGGCCGCCCGCGGTACGGAGCGAAGGGCGTTGGAATCACCTATCCGTCAGCAGCAAGGCCGGGTTTTCTTCCACCACCCGCTCGGGACGAATGAGCCACGGCGCACCGCGGTAGCTCATGGTCTGGGCGATGTTTCGGCCCATGTACTCTTGAGCATGAACGGGCGCGGAGCACCCGACGAGAAAGGCGAGAAGCGTAAACATCGACCCAACGTAAGCGAACTGGCTGGCGCAGCCGCCTTTAGAGCGTCGAGAATCGTCACCGCACAACAGCGTTGGCGGACGTCGAGGATGCTGACAATGCCGCCTCATCGCTGTACAACACACGCTCAACTTGGACGACTTCCATGACACGATCAATGGCTCTCCTGTTTGTATTCGTTGGGTGCGGCGTCCCCACAACGAACACGCCTGAACAGACCCCTGCGGTAGAGGGCACCGAACGTGTCGTCGAGCTCGGACGCAATGATTGTGACGGCTCGGTCGAGCGCTTCGCATGGGCCGAGGGCGAGGCCACCTTCCTGTGCATCTGTACAGCGCCAGACACCTGCAGAATAAGCAACCAGAGCTGTCCAGGCGTCAGCGGATCTCCACTCGACGGAGACACTGGCCTATGGTGCTGTACCGAGTGTGAGGGCATTGTGGATGGCACTGTCGAGTACCAAATCTGTACCTAGACCCAAGGGTATCCGCGAAATACTCGTCCGATAGATCACCTTGGCTCCGGCACCACTACAAGGGGTCGCACACGCGAACTTTCAGCCACACCCAAGGCCGAAACACCATAGCCATGGCCCATGTCACACACCCTTCCCGACGACCTACAGCGCTATCTGACCACCAAGTCGTTCACCGAACTGACGGTCCCGAAGAAGCTGCTCGCCAACCACAGCATCAAGGCCGGCTCATGGGGCCAGGTCGTCGTAGAGAGCGGCGAAGTGGACTTGGTGTTCGCCACACACACACACCGCGTCACACCCGACTCACCGGGGGCAATTCCACCGGTGGAGTCTCACCACCTGGAGCTGTGCGGCCCCGTGCAGTTCTACGTGACGTTCTACCGGCCGAAGTGAGCCGGAGCCTAGCGACAGCACAGAAGCTGATAGCTGTTGTTGCAGGTAGACGTGAAGGTCACGCCCGAGTTGTAGCTGCTGTCCGGGCGGCCATAGATCATGCCGCGCGTGCCAGAACTACCCGTCTCAAAGTTGTAGCAGTCACCGTATAGGTGTGTACTGGAGCCAGAGGTATTCTGGTAAAGGTCGGTCGAAGCACCAGAACTAATCCAATAGTAGCTATTGGCGGGGGCGGGAATCGTTATCTTGTCCGGATTCGACTCACCGAACCGATTGATGGCTCCAGCCGCGGTGAATCGTTCCACGTCACTGGACCGACAGAGCCGAGCGCCCTCACCCATCAACGCCTGACAGCGCTCGGTAGTGCCCGCGCGACCATCCACGCCATTGAAGCTATAGTTCCCTGTAGAGCGCTCACTCGTGACCGCAATCTCAGTCGGGAACTCGTTGAGGACATAGTCGGCACCTGGATGCGCCCAGGTCTGACCCACAGCAGACCGAACGGTTGCTGCGCGTGGAACCTCACCAATGGGCATTCGCGCGCCCAAGTCTGACCCGCCAACCTCAACATCTACCCACACATCGCGGCCAAACCAGTAGTCTTGAATGACTTCGCCCGAGCCGTTGTCAGACAGGTACAACGTCGCAAAACCGTCTTGAAGATCGGGGGTCAACACCGTAGTCCACAAGACATCCGTGGAGGCCTCGGACGTAGCATCCGTCCACAACGAGATCTGGACTGACGTCTCACCTTGCACAGGTTGTCCCACGTCATCCGCGACGCGCAGCTGGTAGGTCAGCGTCATCGGCGCCGCCTGCGCCGTTGACCCCATCACGCCTGCAATCATCAACCCAAACAGCATGTCCACCCCTCCCATCATGTTCGGCCCCGAGTATGACCGCAAGACGCGCCACATGCCCCCCTGACTTGATTCGTCACAACTCAATCCAAACACGCACGCGATGCAGGCGCGAAGAGCAGGCTGCTGAACATCCCGATAGAACCCTATGGGCGTAGGTATCCACCAATGTTCGTTGAACCTTCCAGGCCAGCCCACTCCGAGCGCCATCCCCGAGCTACACTGACTGCAACCGAGGTCTCTCATATGCGCATCGGTGCGCGAAGACCTGTTCGCGGACATCGCGACGCAAGTCGGCCGCCCGCGGTACGGAGCGAAGGGCGTTGGAATCACCTATCCGTCTCTTCACGGTTTTGACCGGCACCTGGGGTCTGTTCCTGTGGACCCTTTGCCTGTGATTTGGCGGTCAGCGTGAGAGCCAGCCCGGTTGGGCGAGCGGCGGCGTCATCGCCACAAGCGCGGTGCTAGGGGCCAGGTGGACGAACGACCACGTTCGATTCCTCCACAATGTCCGGCTGTCCTGAGCGCTTGATGCGGGCGATGCCCCTCCAGCGGAGTTGGCTGGAAGGCACCTTGAACGAATGGCCGGCGTCCGGTGGAACTTGGATGGCGGCGTGGATGGTCAGCGGAGTCTTTGCGCTGAGTTGGGTGGCACCCTGCGCGACTTGCTTAGCGACTTGTTTGGCGTGGATGTGCGTTCCCGCTCTGTTGCCAGCGCTGTTGACCTTGTTCTGGATGGCCCGGACAGACACTTCCTCGCGTACGAGGGTGAACTCGACGGCATCGATACTGGCATGGTTGCGAGGCCGAATCACCAGCTCCGCCTCCAGGACTCCGCCAGGGTGCACTATGCTGGGGTGCTGCAGGGTGAGGGTGCCGAATCGCCACCGTTGGATGCGGTCTTTGCTGCCCCGGTACGCCGCAAAGACCCCCACGGAAACGAACAGTAACGGGCAGGCCAGAGTGAGCAGCGTGTTGAAGGCTCCCTGGACGTCACCCCGTGCCAGAGTCCCGATGCCGATGAGGAGACCGAGAGCCAGGATGGGCGCTCCCATCAACACGAATACGCCACCAATGAGCATAGGCAGAATGCTTTGCGGGGAGGATGACGGGAGCGCGCCTGGTCCCGGGTCATACGCGATGGGGGTGGGGCCATTGGACTGCACCACGATGACCTGTTCGCACCTAGGGTCGGTGTCCCAGGGGATGTCGGCCATTGCGGTCAACCGCCACTGCAGGGTGATGTGCTGGCCTTCGTATGAAAAGGGCCCGGCCGGAACCGGTGCTTCGAACGGGTACAGGTGTTGCTTACCCACGGGCCAGTCGCCCACGAACAGCACATCCACGTGGGTGGTCTGTTGTGTGGCATTGCCTGTTCCCGAGGTGAACCACTCCAACGCGAGCGTGAGTTTGTGGCAGGTGCAAACCTGGTTGACGGTCACGCCGACGAAACCCCGAAGCGTCTCTCCTGGGTGAAAGGGACCCTGGCGTTCTACTGTGATCTCAAGAGCGCATTTCGACACGACATTTCCCCTTCGATGGCGGACCAGCATTTCGGCTCATAGCCGGGCAAACCTGGGCTATGCAATCGAGGCACTCCCGTCGGGAGCGTCGTGCGAACAGGGTACAGGTCCTCGAGGATGGGGTCGAACTGCGAGCCGCCGGTCCGGGTGTATGCACGGTAGGCTGCCCAACGACCGGGCTCGTCTGTGATGCGCCTACATAGGGTACGTGCACTCGTCCTCAGCCGGGATTTGCCGCGCGCCACTCAGTTGGCGTCACTCCTTTCCATCGCTTGAAAGACCGGAAGAAGGACGTCTCTTCGCGGTAGCCCAGCAAGTAGGCGGCTTCGGAGATCGACAATCCCGGGTCCGATAAGTAGCCTTCGGCCAGCCGCATGCGCGTGTCGGCAATCAGGTCGTTGAGTCGCTGCGCCTCGGTCTGTAGCCGACGTTGCAAGGTGCGCTGGCTCATTCCGAGACGCTTGCCAATCTCCGCGCCTGTTGGGGTGCCGGTCGCAAGCGCGTCCTGAATGGCGACCCTAACGGAGGAGACTAGGTCCGACTCGCCATCGCCGAATCGCGCCGCACGGCTGAGCACTTGCTGGAAGTAGCCGGCCAGCTCGGGATCGGCGCTGCCGACGGCCATGTGTAGAACGCTGGCGGGGAGCACAAGAGCGGCCCGTTCGGCGCCTAGCTCGATGGGTGCCTCGAAGAAGGCCTCAAGGGTCGCACGTTCGGCGGGGTCGAGCTCCGGGCGGCGGCTATGGACAGCGACCACCGCGACGGGCCCATCGGCCATCAGACGCAGCAAGCGTACGGCGACCAGAAGAGTGTAGTCGGACAGGACGAGGCTGCCGCGGGCCTCGGGAGCTTTCCGGAACTCGGTGACCCGCAGCAGTCCGTCTTCGACCTCGGACTCGTAGCGGGCGGTCCGATTGGTCAGATGTTGAAACCGGGAATGGCAGGCGAAGGCGGCCGCTAGGTTGGGTACGGTCTTGCAGGCGAGCCCGACGACGCCGAGACTTCGGATGGTGTGGCGTTGTGCGGCGTCGACCAGGAACCGGCCAAGCGACCCGCGCCGACGCATGAACTCGAAGTGCGCATAGGTGGCTTCGCTCGGCACAGACGCGTCGTCATCATCCATCGCGGAACGCGGCAGCCCAAGGGCTTGTAGGTCGGCTTCGCTCACACCCGCCGCCAGCGAGGCCTGGTAGGCGGGGCGCACGTTGGTCACGGAGATGTGGTTGGGGCGGAGCAGCGGCATGACTGGGCCCTATACCGCCCAATGCGATTGGCGTGCTCGGACAGAACCCTGGCGCGCTCTGCGAGGGTCAACAATGCTTGTTCATCCTAGGTTGTTGGCAGTTCTTAACCAAGAGAGGCCACACCATGACGACACGCGCAATCGCACCCTTATTCGCACTTGTACTCACCGCCTGTACGGGATTGGTGGGGCAGCCGCTTCACGCGGACGCCGCCGGACGGCTTCACGATGCCGGCGAGCACCCGGATTCTCTCGGTGACCTCATCTACGAGGGCCGCGTCCAGGCCCGCGGTGACGACGCCGACGCGCTGTTCCGCTACGAGCGTCGGGTCGAACGGGTGGACGATGGATGGGTCGGCTCCCACATCACCTACAACACCAATGAGGTGCCCGTCGTCCTGCAGATTGCCACCTATACAGATGCCTACGAGCTGTTGTCGTTCGAGGAAATCCATGGACAGACCGGTCTGGTGGGCGAGGCCACGGTGAACGCGGACGGCGACTTGGAACTGGATTGGGCCCAGGGTGGCGAGGCTGACAGCTCCTTGGAGTCGGACGACGACCCGGTGCACGTGGGACCATCGCTATTCGGTTTCGCCCTGGAGAACTGGGACGCCATGCTCGCCGGTGAAAGCCGGTACTTGGGGTTCGTCGTGATGGATGCTGGCCGGACCTATCGATTCAAACTTCGGCTGGAGTCCACCGACTCCGAAACAACCGTGTTTCGCATGACAGCGACCGACGCGCTGGTTCGCCTCGCCGTGTCCGCCATGCGCATCTCATTCGACACGGACTCGCGTGCTCCGATTCGCTACGAGGGCCTTGTACCGCCAATGACCGGCCCGTCAGACAACCTGCGCAAGCTCGACGCGAGGGTGGACTATGTCAACGTCTCAGACGACTATCGGTAGACGCCTCGTTGAGTCTGATTGGGCGTGTGCTGGGCTAGCCGATTCCGTCTGTATAGGCGTCGGCGTGAACGCCTAGGACGGCGCGGCCGCTTGGGTCGGCCATGTCGCGAAAGCTCGCATCCCACTCGATGGCCCGCGCCGTGCTGCACGCGATGGTGGGGCCGCTCGGAACACATGCCGCCGCCGAGGACAGCGGAAACAGCTCCTCGAAGATCTGGCGGTAGAAGTAGCCTTCTTTGCTGGTCGGAACGCCGATAGGGAAGCGCTTGGCGGCTTGTGCGAGCATCGCGTCGCTCACCTTGCTGGCGGCATGTGCCTTGAGGCCATCGATCCAGCCGTAGCCGACGCCGTCGCTGAACTGCTCCTTCTGGCGCCACAGCACCTCAGCCGGCAACCAGCCGTCGAAGGCTTCGCGAAGCACGCGCTTCTCGATGCCGCCAGGGCGATTCATCTTCTGGCTCGCGGGCACGTTCATCGCGACGTCCATGAAGTCGCGGTCCAGGAACGGGACCCGGGCCTCTACACCCCAGGCGGACATGGACTTGTTGGCGCGTAGGCAGTCGAAGTGGTGTAGGCCAGCGAGCTTGTCGACGGTCTCTTCGTGGAAGGACCGCGCGTTGGGCGCCTTGTGGAAGTACAGGTAGCCACCGAAGATCTCGTCGGCCCCCTCTCCAGACAGCACCATCTTGACGCCCATGGCCTTGATGCGGCGCGCCATCAGGTACATGGGTGTGGAGGCGCGAATCGAGGTCACATCGTAGGTTTCGATGTGGAAGATGACGTCGCGCAGGGCATCTAGGCCCTCTTCGAACGTGTAGACGAATGGGTGGTGAACGGTGCCGAGGAAGTCGGCGACGGTCTGGGCGGCAGCGAGGTCCGGTGAGCCTTCCAGGCCTATGCTGAACGTGTGCAGACGAGGCCACCAGGCGTCGCTCTCGCCGCTGTCCTCGACCCGCTTGGCCACCAGGCGCGCGGCAATGGCGGCAATCACGCTGGAGTCCAGCCCGCCGGACAGCAGCACCCCGTAGGGCACATCGCTCATCAAGTGGGAGCGCACGCCCTCCCCGGTGCGCAGCCTGGGGCGGCTACACGCTACACGGCGGAGTGGCCATC
>CAJXTB010000060.1 GCA_913061235.1 uncultured Pseudomonadota bacterium
TCTACACCTCTCTATTCGTCGGCAGCGTCAGATGTGTATAAGAGACAGCTTGTACGCAGGGGCTTGGGGCCGGCCGAGCATCGTCCATTGTCGGCGGAGGCCCTGGCCGATGAGGTTGCCCAATTGTTGCGGAAGCGCAATCCACTGACGCCCGGCACCAAGCGGCTCCTAAGGCGCAGTGCAGCGGGTCTGGCGGTGGTCGGTGTGCTCGTGGTTGTGGGACTGGCAGGACTGCAGTGGCAGGCCCGGCAGCACGAACGCCGTGCAGATGCTGCCCTGGTCAGTCTGCAAGAGAACCTAGCAACCGCTTCGACCAGCCCAGAGGGGAAAGCGGACTCTCTGGTCCTTTTCGCTGAGTTGGCGGAAGTGACGGGGACGCAGGCCGCCGGTTGGGCTCGAGTGGCTGCCGCCGACCGCCTGCTCGACCTCGGGGACCGGCGGGGCTCCCAGGACCTGCTGGCTCACGTATTCGAGACGGGTGGTCCGCCAAAGAAGGCTGCCGCAGACCGCCTGGCTACCGGATTCTTACAGGACCGCGCGTGGGAGTCCCTCGGTGAGGTCGCACAGTTGCTGCCCGACTCTAGGCGAGACGAGTTGTCCACCCGTGCTGCGGTGGGCTTGCGGGATTGGGGGCTCTCCGATGTCTCGTTGCCGCCCATTATTGAGGCGCTGGCCGGTGCCACAGCCACCGACCTACAAGCGCGAGAAATCTCGGTGTCCAACAATGGATACCTTGCTTTCGAACGTGGCAGAGTCCATCGAGGCCCACTCGTTCCAACGCTAGCCCCGGCCATCGAACTGGGTCCCAGCGAAGTCGGGGGCCGCCGTCTTCCGTTCGTAGTCAACGTTGACGGTCCCATGGTGCTCTTCGATAGTCCGAACAGTGATGCCCTTTCACTTCGGCGTCCCACGGAAAGTGGCTGGCTGGAGGTTGCAGATGTCCAACTGGAGGGGCAGCTGTGGAGCGCCACCGCAGGCGATCTAAACGGCGATGGTGTACCCACCGTCTTTGCCGGAACCGCGCCCAACCCGCGACAGCTTCGGGCCCTTGAGCCTCCTGACTGGATTGCCCGGCCCGTCGACCCAGACCTTGACAACACCGCATCCGATTTTACGCAGCTCGAGGTCGCAGACCTAGATGGTGACGGCGTTCTAGAGCTGATTGTGGCGCTGGGTCCCTGGAGAGCCCACGACGTCCGCGTCTACCACCAACGGCTCGATGGCTCGCTACAGATGATGGCCCGCGTCCGCCTTGGAGGCAAAGCCGCGCTCCGGGTTCTGCCTATGGCCGACGGAACATCCCGGTTGGCTTGCCTGAAGATCGACACCTATCCGAACCCAAGGTTGTTCGGAGACGATCAGCCGCTAGGCAAGCCCGCTGGCCTGCATGTATTCGCCTTCAACGGCACCCAACTCGTTCAGACCGTCTCCCACCCAATCGACGCACTGCGCCTTCCCTGGGCAGGCGTGCACGTGGGAGATCTGGACGGCGACGGTGACGTAGACATCATTGGTGGGGGCCAAGACGACGGCGTCATCATCGAGATGGACGCGACGGGTGGTGTTGTCGATGTCTTCCGTGTCGACGGACTCCGGGCGTTGGCGACGGCCGATTTGGACGGCGATGGAGACGACGAACTGCTGGTGAACTTGGATGACGACCCGCAGGTCTGGGTACTTGGGTCCGGCACCGATAGCGTTCCCAGACGTCCACGCCGGATGGCCGCGGACCCAGGTCCTTTGGAACGTCTCGCTCTGTACGGGCCTGCCGCGCGGTTGACGCGAACCCGAGCCGATGTCGAACCCGATGCCCAAACGGCGGCAGCGCTGTACCTGAAGAGTGCTCGACTGTTCGAGCTTGACGGCCATCCCAACCAAGCGCTCGGAATGATTGAAGCGTCGTTGGACCGCCTACCCACACCAGCCGGCTACACAGAGAAGTCGGCGTTGTTATCGACCCTGGTGCGGTATCCAGAAATGGCGACGCTACCGGTCGAATACCGGCGGGGCCCTATCGATCTGGACGTGACGAGCTGGGACCTACGCTCGACCTTGCCTGCTGCACACTGGCGCTCTCCTGTCGCATTGCACCATGTTCCGGGTGACGGACTTGAGATTGAAGGCACCCCGCGAGATGGCGTGCTTCTGTCCATCCCAATGGTTCGAACCGCAGATGTCGTTGGCGTTGAAATAGACGTCGACCTCTTCAGTGCCGAGATGGGGGTCCAGCTCACGGCTGAGCTCGTTGCGCAAGGCCAGCCAGTCGTCGGTACTCGCGTGCATACATGGGGAGGCGCCCAGCTCGTGCGTCGGTGGACCCAGTGTACGGTCGGTGCTTCCAGCCGAGACCTCGCACTCTCCCGGCACCAAACACATCCGGTGGACGCCCCCACCCACCACCAAGCCCGCGTCGCCTACGACAACGGAGATCTGGCGTGCGGTCTAGCCCTTGTGGACAGCTCCCCGTTGGGCCACAGCGAGTTCTTCCGACGTAGCGAGCCAGTCGAGTTGCCCGAGAGGATGGAACTCGTCGTACGCTTGGCTGGAGACGAACCCGCAGCTAGGCTCGCCGGGGTGCTCACCAAGCTCGTCGTGACGGGTTTGGTTCCGCTGCCCGTGGACGAATCTTCCGTCCGACGGCGGGTCGTGTTGGGCACGGCAGACTCCGGCGACCGTCGTACGCTCGACCCCCTCGAACAGCTAGAGCTAGACGCTGCCGAGGGCCGGGTTGGCCAAGATGCCAACGCATTGGCTGCGGTGCTGTCCGATCCCAGGCTCTTGGCTGCCCTGCGTCGTCACCCGGACTTCTGGATTGACTCGCTACGGGAGCACCATCCGCAACGGCTCGAGTCGTTGATTCCGCAGGTTTGGCGCATTGCCCTGGGGTCTGGTTCCAGTGAGGCCACCCGTCAACACCTCGGCGCGGTGTGGATGGACGAGCTGCCCATTTCGTCTGAAGAAGCCTCAGCCTATCTGCTCGACCGTGCCACGCTTCTCGCTCCCACCCAACCATACCGGGCGCGACAGATTCTCACACGCCTGGGCACCTCTGGACCCCTACCCGAACAGGCATCTAGCTGGGTTTTCCTAGCCGCCCTTGAAGCGAAAAATGGCGACGCAGATGCAGCCCGAGCCGCATGCGAACAGGCCCGACAAGCCACTACCTTGGCGTTGTTGACCGAAGACCTAATCTCGGCAGAGTCCGTGCTGGACGGTCTGTGCGCCCCTTGAGACGACCTCCGGGCAAGACAGTCGGGACGCCCTGCCCAAATCCAATGTCCAACGGACACAATTGAGCGTTTTCAACGTTTGTTGACCCGGTAACCGCCTCAATCTCGTTTCAACGAGTCCTGTCTCCTCATCTCGAGGTCGGACACAGAGGCTTCGTTCATGCGCAACCTGCGTCCCTTCATCTTCGCAATCGCCATCTCCTCATGGGGATGCAGCCCTGAGACACCTCAACAACGCTCGGATTCGTCTGCAGTACAGGCGTCTTCCACACAAGTATCCGTCCCAGCCTTCCAGATGACCTTGGAAGGCCGAGCCTTCGTCGTGGCAGGGGGTGTGTTCGGCGACCTGTCAGATGTGGGTCTGACCCTTCACCACGGCCCACAAACCACCGAGATGCGCTTTGCCCGATGGGGACGCGGGAACGACCTAACACCGGTAGATGACTTCGAACCGGCGCCATGCGACGCTCCCTGCAC
This sequence comes from uncultured Pseudomonadota bacterium, assembly GCA_913061235.1. Classification (GTDB taxonomy): domain Bacteria; phylum Myxococcota_A; class UBA796; order UBA796; genus CAJXTB01. The sequence continues at coordinate 3,708 of CAJXTB010000060.1, forward strand.
CGACCGAATGGAGTACCGACACCCCGGTGTGACCGAATGGTGGACGCCGCGTGACACCGGGCTGGAGCAGGGTTGGGACCTGATGGAACGGCCCGCCGGAGCAGACGCTCTGACGCTCCATCTCGATGTCACAGCACCGGTTGATGTGACGGAGACCCAAGCGGATTTTGGGGTGTGGACCATCGACCACCTCAAGGCCTGGGACTCCCAAGACACCCCGCTCGACATCTGGATGGAACCCACCGACTCTGGGTTTGCGATTCGAGTGGACGACACGAACGCGTCTTGGCCCATTCACATTGACCCGTTGGTGTCCTTGGACGATAGCCTTGGGCTGACGAAGCCTTCAGGAACCACAAGCTTTGGGGTGAGCCTCGCCGGGGGCGGAGACATCAATGGGGATGGCTTGGATGACATCGTGGTCACCGACGACCGCTTTGATGGCGCACAGGCCGGTCCGTTCGACGGGCGAGCCTGGGTCTACTTTGGTGGCGGAGGAGGAGCTATCGGCGCCACGCTCACCTCGCCTGGGAACACCTCTCAGTCATACGGCACCTGTTCTCTCATTGCGGACATCAATGGTGATGGGCGTGCAGACCTCTTGATCGCAGAGCCCGCCTCCTTAGGCGAAGGCGACCAGATTTTCTGGTACCTGGGTGGAAGCGGGTCGTTCGACACCGTGGAAGATGGATTTGTCACCATTCCGCGGGGCACCGACTGCAACATGGAGGAGCTCAACGTCAACGGCGATGGCTTCATGGACGTTGCCATTCGCTCTGGCAATGAACACCGCATCTTCCACGGTTCTGCTGACGGTCTCGTGGCGACCTCGTACGCCACAGCATCGACCAATCTTGCCAATCGTCAACCGGGTTCCGGCGACTACAACAACGACGGGTTCGATGATATCTTTGTCGGTTTGTCGGATAGCGGGTTCGGCACTGTGCTCATTGAGTTTGGTAGCCCGGCCGGTGTGACCCAAAACCCGGGTACCACACGTCAGATTAGTATGGGCCCATCAGGCTTCGGAGCAGCTTTTGCTCGACTGTCCTCCAACCGTACACTCATTACCAATGACACAGGCGGCCACATTCTTGAGGGGACCAGTGTGGTTGGCTCCTTGCAAGCGACCGACACCACCAATTGGGCAACCATCGCAGGCCCCATTGGCGACATGGATGGGGATGGCCTCACCGACTTCTACGTGGCTAGCCTCAATGGAAACGGCAATGACGCGGAGCTCATGAAGGTTTACCCCTCCAGCAATCCGTTGGGTGTAGCGGACTCCAAAATCTACACATGCAGCAACGCGGTCAGCACAGCCGGAGACTTCAACAATGATGGGCTCGACGACCTAGTCTGCTTGGCGGGCGCGGGAAGTGCTCGGCAAGTTCATGTATACCTCGCATGCATCGACGCCGATGAGGATGGAGCCTGCGCCGAAGTGGATTGCGATGATGACGACAATCAGCGCTTTCCCGGCAATGCCGAGGTCTGCGATGGGCTCGATAACGACTGTATCGACGACGTTCCGAGCAACGAATCCGATGACGACAACGACGGCTTCCGCATTTGTGAAGACGACTGCGACGACACGCGTTCCTCCACGTTCCCCGGCGCCACCGAGCTGTGTGACGGCCGCGACAACGATTGCGACGACGGCGTCCCCACCAACGAATCTGATGGCGACAACGACGGCTTCCGCATCTGTGAAGACGACTGTAACGACGCTTTGGCCAGCATCTTTCCCCGCGCCACCGAGCTGTGCGACGGTCTGGACAACGACTGTGTCAACGGCGTCCCCTCGAACGAAGATGACGGCGACAACGACGGCTTCCGCATCTGCGAGGGCGACTGCAACGACGCTTTGGCGAACACATTTCCAGGAGCGAACGAGCTGTGTGATGGCCTCGACAATGACTGCGTCAACGGCGTCCCCACCAACGAAGACGACGGCGACAACGACGGCTTCCGCATCTGCGAAGACGACTGCGACGACGCCCGTTCCTCCACCTTCCCCGGCGCTACCGAGTTGTGCGATGGCCGCGACAACGACTGCGTCGGCGGCATCCCCGGCAACGAATCTGATGGCGACAACGACGGCTTCCGCATCTGTGAAGACGACTGCAACGATGCCCTGGCGACCACCTTCCCCGGCGCTACCGAGTTGTGCGACGGTCTGGACAACGACTGTGTCAACGGCGTCCCCAGCAACGAATCCGATGACGACAACGACGGCTTCCGCATCTGCGAAGACGACTGC
>CAJXTB010000061.1 GCA_913061235.1 uncultured Pseudomonadota bacterium
GATGGCCACTCCGCCGTGTAGCGTGTAGCCGCCCCAGGCTGCGCACCGGGGAGGGAGCGCGTACGCGCGCCCCCGATGAACCTGGAACCGACGCGCACGTCGACCTCCCGCGACCGCGGACCGCCCCCTTACGGAGGCCGCCTGCATCAGCGGGAGCGCGTCGTCATCGTCGCCGTGCTCTTCCTCCGCGTCCTCTGGGCCGAAGCCCTGTCTCGAGAGCCAGCGCTCGGCACGGGTCGCTAGCTCCACCACCAGCGCGCCGACCTCCTCGGTGGTCACCTGGCGGGCACGCACGAACCGCAGGCCGTCGGCTCCTCGAACATACACGCCATCGAGGCACAGGATGTGGAAGTGCAGGTTCAGGTTCAGGGCCGACCCGAACCGCTGGACCACCGTGACCGAACCCGTTCGACCTTTGGGATGGTCCCGGACCGCGGCACGCCGGGCCAGGAAGCGGGTGAGAGTCCGAATGGCCACCGCGAGCACCCCGCGCGCCAGGTCTGGCCGACGCGCCAGCAGCCAGCGGCGTGGCCAAGGAAGCGTCAATGAAAGGTACTCCGGAGTCCGTGGGCACGCTGTACAGGGCGGCGGTGCCAGATGACGTGACCGGTGAAGCAGTCAGCGGCCCAGTGCCTTGTTCTGGGCCTCCCGTAGTGCGGTCGCGACGGGGGAGGTCAACTGCGCGACGGCCGCCTTGCGCCCCTCATCCCACAACAAGAGCGCAATGGCACCGTCATTGTTGATTCGGACGTCCGTCCACGCGACCCGAACCTCCTTGCGCTTGGCGGTGAACAGGTCGACTAACCAATTCGCCCCCATGCCACTGCCCACGGCGATGAGCAAGCACATCATGCCCATAGCAACGGGGCCCTTGCGGACTGTGAAGAAGTCGATGCCGAACGCACTGTCCAGAAACATCACGAGGGCAATCGCCGCTGCGAGACCGACCACGAACCCTAAGACCATGCCGATGGTGCCGATGTAGGCGCGTGGCACCCGCCACTTCAGCGTGAGTGCGTCCGATGCCGGCACACCGGATACCGAACCAACGAGGGAGATGGCGGCGCCTTCGGGCAGGCCTTGTGCGTTGGGGAGCATTTGCATCTTCAAGCTCATGTCGGGCCTCCTGTTCAACGGACGCGTGGCGGCTGCAGCTTGACCCACCCGGATGCAGCGGGCATCGGTTCTCGTCAAGTTGTCACCTGGGTCACAACGGGTCGGCTTCCGGCGGCTGGCCGTCAAGGTGAGCCTCCAAGGTAGCGACGTCAGGTTCGTGCATCATAGCGGTCCAGCGCTCGCTGGAGCAGGTCGCGCACCAACTCCAGGCCCGTGCCTTCCGGGGTGTCCCGCTCAAGCGCGCAGCGTCGCTCCGCTTCGGCTCGATACTGGTTCGCACCCTCCGCATCTCCGCGTTCACGAGCCCGTACCGCGCGCAGCACGTCTAGGTGACCGTGAGAGATGGCGAGCTGCAGACGGATTCGCGGGGCGAGCTCTAAGGGCGGTATCGTCGCCAGCACTTCCGCGACCTGCTCGGCCCGCTCCAAGTCATCGAGGGCGGCGCGGCATACCATGAGACTCGATAGGCAAATCGCCAGAGTTGCGCCCCGACGTCCCTGGTCGGTCAACTCCTGACGCGTGTCCTCCAAAACGCCCGCCGCGCGCTCAAAATCGGAGCACAACAAGGCCGTGATGCCCGCATTGACCCGAGTACCCACGCCCAGATTGCTTTGCTCAAACCTTTGATCGTCTGCGATTACCCGCTGAAACAACGTATCGGCCAGTTCTAGCTCACCAAGATGTGCATGTAGCGGAGCCATCTGCGCTTGCACCCAGTGCGCCATCCGCGCGTCCTTGAACCGCTCCGCCACCTCTCGCGCACGGCGCAGGCAGTCCAAGCCTCGCCTAGCGTCGCCCTGGATTCGGAAGGATACCGCCATGTTCGACAGCGGCGTTGCCGTGAGCCGTTCTGCGCCCACGCGCTCCGCCTCGACGACCGCCTTCCGACACGCCGCCACTGCGGCCTCGTGCTGTTCAAGGTGTCGATGGGCAATGCCAAGGGTGTTGAAGTGCCGCACGAGCGTCTCCTCGGTCCCAAACTGCTCCGCGAGCTTAATGGACTGCTCGGCGAGCTCCACGGCTCCACGGTAGTTGCCAGACGCGAAGGCCATACGCGCTTGCATCAAGACCAGGTCGGACCGGAGAGCACTCGATGGTGCCACCCGGGCCAAGCCGCGCTCCACCTCGGCCGCCAATCGCTGGTGCTCACGGCGCAGGCCAAACACGCGGGCCATCACCAGCCCGAGACGGTCGACTTGCTCCTTGGACAGAGACAGCGTGCTGCGAGCCGCCCGCAGACGACGGGGAAGGTCGGTGGGTAGCCGTTTAGCGTAGTACAGATGTCGAAGGTTCCACAGCAAGTCCGCCGCCTCGGGCCGTCCCGCTGCAACGAGCCAGTCCGCCGCGGCCAACACGTTGTCCAGCTCGCGTATGAGCACCGTGCCCGCCTCGGGGTCAACATCGAGAGAGGCGGCTGTTTGCGCCACCAATCCCAGCGCCCACTCGGCGTGGCGTTGTCGCGCGTGTTCCAGGGCCTGCCCACCCTTGTCTAGGATATACTCGCGGACGTACGCATAGGGGCCGATGCGCAGCTGACCCTCCGTCTGCCAGGACCTCAACAGGGATTTGTCGAGCAGGGAGGTGATGGCATCGAGAGCGCTGGGCTGGGCCCGAATCACGTCCTCGGCTACCTGCAGCGAACATCCACTTTGGAAGGCGCCGAACTGCAACAGCGCCGACGCCTCTTCAGCTGACAGCAACCGCCACGACCACTCGATGGCTTGATGAAGCGTCTGTTGCCGCTGCGGTCGGTTCGACGTCTGCCCATCGAGGACTGCGAAGCTGCAGGTCAGACGACAGCGCAACTCGCGAAGCGGCAGTACTCGGGCACGCCCCGCAGCGAGCTCAAGCGCCAGGGGTACGCCTTCCAGCAGCGCGTGTATATCCTTTAGAACCGCTTCTTCAAGCGGACGACTTCGGTCCAAACGAATGGCCTCGATGCGGTCTCGCAATAGGGACACGCCCTCGTCCTGCGCCAGCGGAGCCACCTCATGCAGTGCTTCTCCCCACACTTGCAGGCGAACACGCGACGTACACAGCAGGTGGAGCGCGGGACACGCCCCGAGGAGTGTTGCAAGGACCTGGTGCGCGGAATGGGGCAGCTGCTCCAAGTTGTCCAGGATGAGCAGTGTGGATGCCCGGGCCTGCAGGACAGTCACCAGCGCATCAACAATAGAGGAAGTCGCGTCTGCTGCGCGAATAACGCCAAGTACTCGTGCCACGACTCCAAAGGCCACTTCGGTGTCTGTCGTATGGCTCAAGTCACAAAACCATACGCCTCCCGCGAACCGGTCGGTGACCTTCGGCGCCAGCTCTCGGACCAAGCGCGTTTTGCCGAGGCCGGGTCCACCATGCACCGTCACCAAACGACGGTCCTGATCGAGCAATTCGTGCAGTCTTTCCAAGTCGGCGCGACGACCCACGAAGCGCGTGGGGTCGGCGACTACCGACGGGGACCGAGCCCGCTGTGACAATGCCGCTGCGCCGGTCTCTACTGGCAGGACAAGTTGGTATCCCCGCCCTCGGAGGGCCAGCAACTGTTGGGGTCGACCTGGATCGGACTCAATCTTCTGCCGTATGCGGCCCACCGTACTCTTCACCGTCGTGCTCTTGGCCTTGGGGTGATAGCCCCAGACCTCCCGGAGCAACTCGTCCGCCGTGACCACTCGGTCCCCTGCGGCCAGGAGATAGGCCAACAGCGCACTCTCCATCGGAGAGAGGTGTACGGCGGGCCAGCGTTCGGCCACTCCCGGGCGATCAGTCGACAATGCCATCCTCCGTCCGTAGGGTTCTAACCAACGTTGTTCAACCCCGTCGCGGGTGACCGGCGCTCGGAGCGGGTGAGCTTTGCCGTGCGCTAGAGGCCGAGCGATTGCTTCATGGACGGCCACTCAGGATGTTTGATTCCAATGGCTTTGTACGTGGTGTCATTGACTTGAAGCGTGACGTTCTCCCCACGAAGCGCCTTGTTGACGCTTACCCCCTCGGCACCCAGTCGCACGAATCCGCCCCAGGCATCGATGACGTCTTCGATGGCTGACCGAAATTGGCTCGGGTCTTCCAAGCGCATGAGTCGGTAGAAAAGAGGGTCAAACGGAATTTCCGGACGAACCGTTGTGACGCGTAGGCCCACGAAACGCCCAGCTAGAGCGGCCGCTGCCGATGACATTCGGTCGCCAAGGTCGGTGGTTGTACCTGGAATCCATGCAATGCTATTGGGGAAGAAGACCAAGATTCCACTGGCTTGGGCTGAACCCCGCGTGCCGTTCGCTGTCCAGGCGACCATGCCCGTCACGTTGGGCTCGGGACGGTCCGCCTCGACAGTGGGGAAGTCGACTGCGGACAGGGCCTTCCCCATCAGGAGTGAGCCCCACAGGCCTGGAGCACCCACCACATTCTTCAGTGTGTGCGACACACCGCCGAACACCACCGTCGTCTGGTAGGGACCATCAATGCTCAGGGACTCGAACGCGGTCAGCGGGAGTTCCTCGGGTCCTTTGCGGCCACGCAACACGAGTCGGCGCGTTGTGACCCACCACTTCGGCGGGGAGGAGGTTCGAGCCACGACGAGCAACGGGACCAGGGTCGCGAACAGCACGATGGACGGTCCGCCAATGATGAACACCGCGGTTCCCATGCTGCCTGACAGCGCGCGAGCCAGTCCCATACACAACAAGAGGGGAACCATGTTGATAAGGACGCTCAGGATGACCCAAACACGAGCGCGCCGGGTGACTATGGCAAACCGGTCGGCCCAGTTGGGAGTGGACCAGCGAAGGAGCATCTCTCCACTGTCGAGTTCTACGGGCAGTTCAGCTTGTTTCATTGGTTCTCCAGCACGCCATCTACAAGACCGGAGACATTGGGAAACGTGGGCAGTGAGATTGTGACCTAGGTCTCAGGGTCTGCCCAAAAATAGATGCGTCAGGTGACGGTGCCGAGGCGCCGTGAGGGCGAGGCTGCGAACCCGATGGTATGGCCGGGTCATCCAGAGAGGTGAGCAA
>CAJXTB010000062.1 GCA_913061235.1 uncultured Pseudomonadota bacterium
CTGAAGCGTGAGCTGGTAGACGCGTGCCCCAGGTTCCTTGGGCAAGCTCTCCGAGAGAATGACCATCTCGGACATCAAGGCGTCGAGCTTTGCCTTGATCTCGGGCATGACGTCTGCGCTGAGCAGAAGGGTGCCCGTCAGAAGGTGCTGTTGGTCATGGCAGGTGTTGCGGATGTTAGCCATCAGCTTTGGCAACACCTCTTGATGGAAATGCAACAACGCGTCCATGGTGACCTGGGGCTCGGTGCGAAAGTGGAGCTCGCGCGTTTCTATGCCGGAGTCGGTTCGCACCAGAAACTCCAAGTCACACAGCGTATCCAGCGCACTCTTCGCCTGCTCTGGGGTGATGGGCGGCCACATCTGAGAGGCTAGCCACTCAGGGTCGTCGCGAAAGCCAGGCAGAGTTGCTAGCTCGCGAATGACCGGAACCCACCAGAACTCCAAGAATCGGGTCAAGGCTTCGTCGGTCTCATTCTCAAGCGCCCGGACCTGGCCGAACTTCTCAGCGGACAGGATTCGCTCCATGACCTGGCGCCGCTCGGCCTGTGTGCGCGCTCCTTCTAGGTCCACAAGGTGCGCGAGCATGGTGTGCTCGGTTGGATTCAATGACATGGCCCGGGCGAATGCGTCGATTGTCGCGGGCCGAGGCAGCCGGGCGCCGCCAATCACATTGGCCAACGCTGCCTTCGAGCAGCCACCGTCTCTACCAAAACGTGCATAGGAGTAGGTCGGGTCGGCCTGCTTGCGAGCGTTGAACCAGTCCGTCAGGTAGGCACGAAAATCCAGATAGGAAGAAACGGAAGGTAGGGGCATTTTGGCTTGGTCTCGCTACGCATCAAGAGTGACGCTGTCGCACAGTGCAACGCCGCTGTTGAGCAGCGCTGCGTGTCCCCGATGCCCTAACGCACAGCAATCGCTACGGAATGACGATGCCCGACGGCCAGCTCTCGTGCCCTTCCGAGATGTCGTCCACGCCGTCTGCTGCGGCGTCCACCGCCGAGACGGCAAAGCGCCACGGCAAGCTCAGGTCGAGTCCGGTGAGCGTCGTCGTCTCGGTGGCCACGGCCAGACCGCTGTCCCCTTCCGCGGCGCCAATGCCGGCGAGCGCCCAGTCGTCGTCTGTCGACAGGCCGTACCACACCCGGTAGCCAGCGAGGTCCGCTTCGGGGTTCGCGTCCCACTCCAGCATGACGTCCCCGCTGCTCGCCAAGGCCGTCAAGCCCTCGGGATAGCTGACCGGAACGCCGTCTGCGATGACCGGTAGCGTGGGTGAGAACGCCGCGACGGTGCGGGATGGGTCAATGAGGAAGTCGTTAATGGCCGAGCCTGGGTCGTCGCGACCGTCCCAGTAGTTGCGCGACACATCCACGAAGGGCGAGCCCGAGCGCAAGCCTACGTCGAACCAGGGCTCGGTCTGCGGGCCGACAAAGGCGTTGTCCTCGAACACAATCGCGTCTGCGGCGTTCGAGTCGACCCCGAAGCTCAGCGCGGCGGAGGGGCTGGTGTGACCTTGAAACAGGTTGCTCACGATGTACGCACCCGCACCGCCTCTGCTGGTCGCGGCTGCCGCGTTGTTGATGAGCACGTTGCCCACCACCTCGACCCGCGGGGTCGGCACGGCATCGGGGTCGAAGCCGAAGTACTCCTCTTCAATCGACCATGCAGCGCTGCTGTGGTCCACGAAGACGTTTCCAGCGACCACGACATCTTGCTCGTACGTCCGCAGATCCAGACCACTCTGGTTGCCAATGAACCAGTTGCCACGAATCATCGCTGGGGCTCTGCTGACCTCCAGGCCGGTCCGGCCATTGTTGATGAACTGGTTGTTGGTCAGGCTTCCGTCTGCGTTGACCCGGACGTTTAGACCGTCGTCGTCATTGCCGCGGATGATGTTGTCGCTGAACTCGGGTGCCGTTCCCTGCGTCACGAAGACGCGTCCGCCACTGCGCCGACTGTCGAGAATCTGGTTGCCGCTGAACAGGTTTGTACTGCCAACGTACACATTGTCGTTGTTCGATGCCTCGAAGACCGAGTGGGTGATGTACGCGATTGGCGAGGTCGAGTACAGCGACTGACTGGCCGAGTGGGCGACATGAACATTGTCGAGAGCAGGCCCGTTCGTGGCGCCTGACACCTCCAGCGCACCCGTTCCTACACCACCAGCGTGAAAGATGTCCACGTACTCCAAGATGGAGCCGGACTCGTAGTTTCCATCGTCATCGACGGTCGTGCCGATGCTGCTGGCGGTGAAGATGACCCGGCCCCAGTCACCGGGAGACGGCGTGAGGGAACGCGAGCGGAAGACGATGCGACAGTCTTCTTCGCCACGCGCAATCAGCTCACCTTCGACCTGAAGCGCGCGACCGTCTGCGAAGGCAATCTGGGTACAGGGGGCGATGTCGAGCGTGGCACCCTGGGCGATGAGTATGTTGCCCTCGACCTCGATGAGCGAGCCGTCAAATGGAGGCGGACTGTCGGCGTAGCCCCAGGAGATGTTGTCCTCGATGACCTGACCTGAGACCACGGTTGGGAAGTCGGTCTGGCCGTTGCAGTCGTTGTCGAGGTTGTCGTCGTCGATCTCGGTCTGGCCAGGATTGACGTTGGGCAAGCTGTCGTCGCAGTCTCCAGCGCGGCTGATGCGGTCGTCAAAGGCGCTACACGCCGGAACGCCTGTGCCAGTGGCCCCCCAAGAGTCGTCATCACCGTCGATGTACCAGCTCGGCAGGTTCGGCGTGTCCAGGTCGATGGTGCCATTGCAGTTGTTGTCCACGCTGTCGCACACCTCGCGCGCCGACGGGTTGACATCGCGACGGTCATCGTCGCAGTCGCCTTGGCGGTCAGCGCCGTTGCTGGGCTGGCTACACGCGACCAGTGTCTCGTCGCTACCGAAGGAATCGCGGTCATTGTCGACGAAGAAGGTCGAGGCGTCGACCGGGTCCTCGTCCGTGGCATCGTTGCAGTTGTTGTCGCGTCCGTCGCACAGCTCTGGAGCCTCTGGATAGACGTCGTCCCGTTGGTCGTCACAGTCGCCGACGACAGCAGCGAACTGGAACGTAGGCTCGGCACACGACCAGCGGTCTGGCGTCCCCCACCCGTCGCCGTCTTCGTCAAACCAAGAGTTGGCGCCCGCGCTGGTCAGGTCGTCATCGAGGTCATCGATCTGGCCATCGCAGTTGTCGTCGATCTCGTTGCAGATCTCGGGGCTGTCTGGTGAGACGTCCGCATTGTCGTCATCGCAGTCAGACGTGTCTTGGCCGAACCCTTCCGGCGCCACGCAGGCGTACACCACCTCGTCGCTCGCTCCCCACCCATCACCGTCACCGTCTGGGTGCCAGGGACTGCCGGTGCTGGTGTCGAGGGCGTCATCGTCATCGTCGACCAGAGAGTCACAGTTGTTGTCGATGCCGTCACAGATCTCGGCGGCCGATGGCGAGATGTCTCCGTTGTCGTCGTTGCAGTCGTCCGAGTCTGGGGCCAAGCCTTCCGGTTGGTCACACGAGACAATGCTGAACAGACGCCCACCGTGGCCGTCTCCGTCGCGGTCGGTCCACCACCGCGTTGCCGTTGTCGGGTCGAGGGTGGGGTCGTCATCGTCCACACGACCGTCGCAGTCGTCATCGCCGCCGTTGCAGATCTCGCGAACGCCGGGCGCAATGGCATCCGAGCTGTCGTCGCAGTCTTGGGCGGTCTCGGCGAATCCTTCCGGCATCTCGCATGCTTGGGTCGTCTCGCCGTCAATCGCACCAAAGCCGTCGCCGTCGCTGTCGGCGTAGAAGGTGTCGCCGGAGGATGCGTCGAGGGAGTCGTCTGCGTCATCGACTGCACCATCGCAGTCATCGTCGCGTTCGTTGCAGATCTCGGTGGCATCGGGGTTGACGTTGACGGACAGGTCGTCGCAGTCATTCGCCAGCACGGAGGCACCCTGGGGCAGCTCACAGGCGAAGATGGGGAAGAGCGACGACCCAAAGCCGTCCGCGTCGCGGTCCAAGTAGAACTGAGTGCCGGTGGAGACGTCGAGGTCAGGGTCGGCGGCGTCTACAAGACCGTCGCAGTCGTCATCAACCGGGCCACAGCGCTCGGGAGCACCGGGAAACACCGTGTCGTCGGAGTCGTTGCAGTCGTCGTCGAGTGAGACGTACTCGGGGGGCTGAGCGCAGGCCAAGACCGAGGACTCGGGGTCGCCGTGGCCGTCGGCGTCGGTGTCTGCGTAGAATGCAACGCGGTCGCCAGCGTCTTCGTCGCGCTCGCCATCGCAGTCGTCATCAAGTCCGTTGCACAGCTCGGGGGCACCAGGGAAGCGGTCGACGTCGAGGTCCGCACAGTCTTCGGACTCCGCAAACGCGTCTTCCGGCTGGGTGCAGAATCGGCCCATCAGCGGGGTTCCGGCAACGCCATCGCCGTCAACGTCTACGAACCACTCGAGCGCGTCAGACGCTTGGTCATCGACCGAGCCATCGCAGTCGTCATCAATCTCGTTGCAGACCTCTTCGGCACCCGGGAAGATGGCGGCGTCTGTGTCGTTGCAGTCGAAGGCGGCGGTGAAGCCGTCACCGTCCAGGTCTGCCGTGGCGTCCAGCTCCGCCGAGACCTTTGTACAGGCTGACAA
>CAJXTB010000063.1 GCA_913061235.1 uncultured Pseudomonadota bacterium
CGGTGCTCCGTTACTGACGCGGGCGGAGTTGGCACGACCTCCCGGCGCCAGGCAGGCGCGTCAGCCGGCAGGTAGCACCACGTAGTGTGCGAGTGAGACCGGGCTCCAAAACGCGCCGCCCAGGCGCAGGCTGTGGACCAACATGCGTGCGGGGGTAGCGATGTCCTGCAGCCATCCGTGGGGCGCGAGGCAGTCCTTGTCGGACCACTGTGCGAGTCGGTCGTCAATCTGCGACAGCACATCCGCACTGGGCATCTCGGGGACCGTGGATCGCGATGCCACAACGTCTCCGATGTCAGTCAGCGATGTGCTAATTTGGCAACTTCTGAGGGACCGATGCCAACGACCGCCACACAGAACACGTCCGACCCAAGTGAAAGCGGAGTTCCGTCCACGGATTCACTTCGCGATCCGCTCAGTGACCCCCTTGGTAGCGGCCAGGAAGCGATCGACCCGTTGAGCACAGGCTCTTCGGGCACGCCGTCTGATCGTTCGAGCTCCGGAGATCCAGACGATGAACGCGATCTCGCTGCGAAGACACAGGATCTGCATTCGGCTGTGGCTGAAGTGACGCGTCTTCAACAAGACGGTGACCTGCTGGAAGGGGTGGAACAAGAACTGCCAGAGATTCGGGACCGCTATCGACTCACTTGGCTCAATCTCAAGCCTCTGGGCGACGGAGTGTATGCAGCAGAAGGCAAGGTGAATCCGTACTTTTCGAATGCGGGCCAACCCATGCTCACCGATGATGACGTCGCTGCGCTCGCAGAGGAGGTGGAGTGGGCCATGGCGGGCGATGCGCAGGCATGCGTCGATGTCTTGACGGCTCTCACCGCGCGGTTTCCCGGCGACTTTAGCAACCACCTAATGGTCAGTTGGGCGGAATCAGCGGTATATGACCGTTGGAAGTATCTAACCGACCGGCAGAATGGATTGGCAGACGTCGGCTACAATCCGCCGGGGCCGCCCGGTGGCCTACCCTGGCACGTCGTGTCTCGACTGCAAGACGCATTTGACGCTGTGGGCGATGCGTACATGCCGATTCGTGTGGGTGCTGGTGATGGAGGCTCCCACAGCGCGATGGGGAGTTCCTCTTCGAAGAGCGCATCCTCGAAGAGCTCGTCTTCCAAGGGTTCTGGCTCTAGCAAGCAGGGACCCGCGCGCGAAGTGGCGGTTGGGGACAGCGGTGGCGGGGATCACCTAGCCGCTCTTCAAGAGCTACAGGCCTGCACCCGCGGGTCGAAGCACGCTTGGAGCGACAAGGCGCTTGTGGACATCGGGGACCGTCTGGGTGAACTGGCGGCGCTGCGTCGGTTGTACGTAGAGGACAGCGAAGAGGGCCCAGAAGAGGCGGTGACCACGGCTGACCCCGGAACCGTGTCGATCGTTCGGCTCGATCAGTTACCTGTTCCGGGCTCAAGGGCCCGGCCGTGGCCGGACACGATTACGTACGTTGATGGCGATTATCTGTATCATGTCACGCTGTACGAACCCACGAAACCGGGCCAAGTTCCGGTACTTTGTGACGCGCCATTCGATGTGGTGCGCACGCCTCCACGCCGTACCAAGACGGCCAAGGGACGGTCCTATACCGGCGCTCAGGGCTTTTACCCGAACCCCGATTACGCGGGGAAGCGCGATGAAGCCTCCGCGCCGACCGAAGTGCCCGGAGCTCATGGTGTGGTGCGATTTGCCGGGGAGAAACAAGCGATAGCGGCCGGCCTGGTGCCACAAGAATCCGGTGAGCACGAACCGTGGGTATTTTGTGTTCCCGCTGGATTTGCCGACGGTGCCAAGCGACCGGATGCGAAGGTGAACGGGAACGCGGGAATCGGTCGTAGAGCGCCAATCGGTAGTTTTGCCGAGGAGAGCGAGGGCCAACAAATGAAGCGGGCCTCGGTGTACCAGACCCATCGTCCGTCCACCTCTCGGAGCGACGCGAAACGCGCCCCACAGAGCGAGGCCAATGGGGTTCCGGCACATCGGTTCATGGGGAGCGGCGGAGCACGCGACGACCTGTCCGTGCCGGCGTTCGCTGGGGATCGGAACACCATGGGGTCTCACGAGTACTGCCACCTGGTAGGCGATGGCGACAACGGGGCGTGCGATGAGGCCAATCTTGTGGTGGGAACTGCCGGGGCCAACACTGAACAGTTGGCGATGGAAGAAACCCTCCGTCCCTACCGATCTGCCTTGCGGCGGCTCGGCTTTAGCGTGCGCCTAATGGTGTCTGCCATCGTGGGGAACACCCCGGTTGAGTACGACTACGACGACGAACCCGCCGACTTCATGTGGCCACAGTGGTCAATGGCCAGCTTCATCGAGTACCGCATTGAAGCGGTTCCTGAGGACACCGGCCTCCCGATGCGAGACCCGCTTCCTGTGCACACACAAGTCATTGACGGGCAACGCGGCGTCATCACCGCAATGGAAGTCGAGGTGGTGAAAAACACGCTCACGAAGAAATTCGATGAACTCCTAGGAGAGCTGCAAGGTATTGATAAGGAATTAACTGGCGAAACGATGCATGGCCTGGACTTCCAAGAGTACGACAGTCGGAGCCAGCAGGACTTCGCGGCCAATCGACTCGTGGAACCCGAGTCCAGCGCAGACCACGAGTTGGATGACAGCAAGAGCAGTCCGGTGAAGGCAATGGACTTGGCGGAGGACCCAGGGGATCGCGCGGTTGGCCGGGGCGCGGTGTTGAACGGCCGCGGCTTGGGGCGCCTGGCTGACGTCGTTCCTCAGCCGCCAAATACGCGAATCGGCCGATTCGCGCAGGGAGACTACGTTGGAGGCGGTGCGGCTTGTGCGGGCACCGCTCTGAGGGCCGCCGAGCGACTTCTGAATGCGGGATTCGCGGGATTGGATGTCGAGGATACGGTCCGTCAGGGCGTTTCGGACTACACGGAAGTACGGGCAGCCCACCCGGCGGCCCCGCCGTTCCTCGCCAACTACGAAATGCGCAATGCGCCCGAGGTGGATTACGACTTGGACTTCGTTCAGGGCTTCACCGTACAAAACGGTGACTTCGATCCGCTATGGGACGCGTTGGACGTCGATGGTATTGCCGTTGCCCTTACGGCGGGAGGCTACAACTTCACCGCCGCGCAGGTGAATGGCGTTTACGGTGTGTTCGACAGCCACGCAAACCGGATTCATCAACGCGCCTACGCGGAAACGTTTCCGAATATTGGTGCACTAATGAGTGGGATCCTAGACATCATCGCCCAGCACAATGTGAACCCCCATGACGATGTGGCCGTGGAAGTCTACATGGCCCAAGACGACGACGAATAGGTGATTCCAACGCCCGTTGCCTCCAGCCCGGGTCTACGTAGACGACGTCGAAGTGCGCAAGAAGAACGGTATTCTCGGCTGCCGCTGCGACACTTCGTTGGTCGGTCAGCGAAAGACTGCCTAGCCCACAGCCTTCGACAGCTCTGCAGCTTCTTTGTATTCGTAGTCCCGCAGCATGGACGTTCGTCCCGTCATGATGTCGAGGGTCTTCCACGCGCGTGTCCACACCGACTCTTGCACGTAGGGAACGCCGTACTTTAGGCACAGCGCCTTCAGGTCCGGCTGCATGCGCCGGTACTGCAGCATGGTTGCCCGTGGGAACAGATGGTGTTCAATCTGGTAGTTGAGCCAGCCGTGAAGGAAGTCCGTCACGTCATTTCCGCACGCATAGTTGGCTGAGCCCACAATCTGACGAAGATGGAACTCGTCCTTGCCGCGTGCCGGACCCGAGAACCGGTACAGGTCATCGCCGGTGTGGTTGGGCGCCACGACAAAGAACGCATGCAAGTTGGTCAAGAGTTCAGCGAGCAACGTGTTGACCAGGACACTCATGGCTGCCCAGGGTCCAATCAACAGGAACAAGGCTGGAATGAGCAGGTAGTGAAACCCGATGTAGGGAAACCAGCTCTTGAGCCAGACCTCGCGGCCTACGCGCGACACCGGCAGCCAGTCAGACCAGTAGTTGCCACGCACAGGTACTTCTTTGGGTGTCCCCTTCGTCTCAGCGTGGGCGACCGAACGCAACGTGGTTGGCGCGTAATACAGTGGCTTCCACGTGATTGCGGCGACGAAGGACAAGATGTACTTGATGAAGAGAGGCGCTCGCGACTCGCGAATGAACGCAGCGCTGACCTCAACCAAGTCCGGGTCATCAATCTCGCCAAGGCGGTAGTGATGCATCTTGTTGTGCTCGTGCTGCCAAGCGGCCATCGGCATCCAGTCTAGCCAGTCCACAACGCGTCGAGCGCCATGCGCCCACACCTTTCCCGACCAATGCTTAGGCTTGTCCGGAACGCGGTCATATCCGCCATGACCTACGTGATGGGACAGCATGGTCCACCGGGCGAACCGTCCGGTACTGATCGCCAAGATGGAGATGGGATTGGGGGCAATCCAGGCAGTTGCGTAGCCCAGGAGAGACAGCCCACGGGTCCACCGCTGCAACGGATAGGTGATTCCAACGCCCTTCGCTCCGTACCGCGGGCGGCCGACTTGCGT
>CAJXTB010000064.1 GCA_913061235.1 uncultured Pseudomonadota bacterium
CGCAAGTCGGCCGCCCGCGGTACGGAGCGAAGGGCGTTGGAATCACCTATCCGTTCCTGCAGCGGCATGTACCTCTAAGATTTCCCAGCATCTCCGTGCCGTGTACCGAAAGGGTGGGCCGACTGCGTGTTGATGTGACGGATTGAGTCGCTGACTCGGCTAGCTGGTGTGCTGGCTCACGCACGGCACTACGAAGACCTCATACACGCCAAAGTCGGCGCGTGCGTCGTACCCGTGGGAATAGGCGACGGGTGGTAGACGCAGTCTGTATGCGCGGCCGTAGACGGGAACGTTGACGATGTTGCTTGTTGCGGTGGCGAGGCACTGCACGAGTTCGCGGCAAAGGGCCAATCGTTCGACGTCTTCGGTCTCCATATCGCTGTAGATTGGATATCCGCCGTTTTCTCCGTCCATATCCTGTTTTGCGACCATCCCGGCAATGAGGGTCGCCTTGTCCATTCTTCCGTTCGACTGGGAGAGCAAGAATCGGTCCAGTTCCACCGCCTCTTGGATTCTGCGAAGCGTCTCGTTGGTGTCGAGAGTCATACAACCAGGTGCGCCGCTGACGCGGTTGTAGTCCCATCCACCGCTGACATGGTGGCTGCTAAAGCTGGTTTTCCAACCGTCAAAGTTCATGGGCAGGCTTCGCGATGTTGCGAACCATTGTGGACATGTGACTGGATTAACGGCCGTTTCTGCCAACGGGGAGCTGGGTTGCCCCCATGCTTGGGGGGCGTAGCTGTCACGCGTGCGAATATCAAAGGAGAGCTCCCCATACGCCTCTGCGTCCCCGTACCCGCAGTGCGGCCCTATGCGGACCACACCCCAGTGGGTTCCTCGTACCGGCTCAATGTCCATGAATCCTGTACACCCCATCAGTCGTAAGCGAGGGCCGTCCTTCAACGTGGGGAGTGTCGGCATGGGCGCGTGGGTGGTGGCGAACGGATGGTAGCTCTTCTCGTGGGGGCGGACTGAGGTCATGGCGGGTTCAGCCGGCGATTGCGGGAGGACTTGCCTGAGGGGGCATAGGTCTTGTCCAGAGTGGTTGTCGGTCAGCCACTCAGCGAGTTGGCCGTGAGCACGTTGGGCGAACGATTCACCAGGGCTTGCGCGGTTATTGGCGCCTGAAAGAATGAAAAGCGCTCGTTGAAACTGCTCTAATCGGTGTGGTTCTCCGACGCGGTCCCATTCCGCCGAGCCTTGCTCAGACAGATGCTTGGTTAGCGCTAGAGAGCGCGTGAGCTCTCCATGAGTGGGGTGATGCCAGCCGAGGACGTTCAGCGCAGTGTCCACCCACTTGTCTGTGAGTCCCTCCAGGTCCTCTAGAAAGCTACGTGGCCCATTCGACGCCTTGACCAAGGCGGTCGGGCAGATGACGCCGTAGCTCTGGTGTCGTACGACGCAGAAGCTGTCAGGCCTGTGTGTGACAAGCGATTCGAAGGCCATGAGGGGTTCCTTCAACCTACCCAGCCGCTCGTCCCAGACTGTAGCAACAACGCGATGAGGGGTTCCTTCACTGTCCATAATCCAGGCTTGAAGGGGCACACGCCGACCGACGTCGTAGACTACGGCGAGCAGTGCATCACAATCAGGTGTCGAGAGGGTCTGCCCGTCGGTGTGGAGCCACTGACTTGGCCATGGCCTCTCCGTAGGGGGAATGGTCGTCGTACCTGCTGTGAAAACAGCATCGTGGAGCACATTCTCAGGAGTGTTCTCTTGGAACCAATCGTGCGTGTTGTTAATCGGCTCTCCGTCCAACGCGAGCCGTTTTAGGTTGGTGAGCTTGAGAAGCGGACGAAGGTCGACGCGTTCCGTGGGAGCGAAGTCCAAGTCATCTAGACCCGTCAATTCGGGCAGATGCTCCAGAGCCGCGGCGGGGACGTGGTGCAGGGTGAGCGTGCGTAGACGTCTTGCGTTGGAGAGTACGGAGGTGTTGCCGTCCCAATGTTCGTTTCCGGTCAGGTCGAGGGTACCGAGTTTCGTGAGGAATCGCAGCGCGCTTAGGTCGGTTGCGCCGCTGTTATGCACCGTCAGGGTGTGTAGGGAAGTCAGTGCTACAATGGCGTCGAGGTTTGTGCAGCCAGGCCCTATCTTCAGCGTCAGCGTTGTGAGTCCGGTGAGGGGACGCAAGAATTCGACATTGGCGCTATTGGGGAGGTCGAGAATGAGTGTTTCTAACCCTGTCAGCTTGGCAATGGACGGTAGCGTCTCGACATCCTCGTGGGCGATAGTCAGGGACTTCAGTGTTGTGAGTTCACCGAGGCACGAGAGGTCTGCGGTGCACCTGGCCAATACCAGCGACTCCAGCGCTAGACCTTCGCTCAACCCCGTCAAGTCCACCTCCGCGTCGACCAGGGTGAGGGACTTGATGTGGGGGATATGTCGTAGAAAACGCAGGTCGCTCGGCACCTCTTCTCGCAAGTGAAGCGCCTGAAGTGCTGGAAGCTGAATGTGCTCGAGTATCTCCCGAATGCCGCGACCCACGGTGCCGAGGTCGCGAAGCTTGGGGAGTTGTTGAATGTGGTTCAGGTCGGGCATGCCATCGACGAAGAAGTGCAGCGTCTCCAGATTGCCCAATCCGTCCGCGACTGAACCCATTGAGTAGTTCGTCCCGTAGAATCTGAGTGAGCGAAGGCTCTCGGGAATGCGAATCGGTGAGTTCGGTGTCCCGTCGGGGCCAAGACTCAACTCGGTGAGGTTTGGATAGTCGACAAGCCCATTTTCCGGAAGGTCCATATCCATCAACCACATCGTCTTGAGGGCAGCCGCTGCGTCGTCGGAGAGGCTCTCGTGTGGGAGGTTCTTGGAGATGTAGGTTTCGCGAGCGCGTCGTTCGAACGTTTGCCGCCTGCGCCTGGGAAACGTTGGGACGGTCTCCCCATCTAGGTCGTCAAGCCAGCCTGTCTGTCGGACATCCCGACCCACGGCCAAGTTCAACCGGATATTGTCGAGCACGAAACATGATTCTTCGGCCGCATCAATAGACTCGTCGCGCGCTATCTTTTGCTGCTTGTGTTCCTTCTCCTTCACGGACTTGAGCACGCGTTGATGTTCAACCCGACTGGCTTGCATTGCCTGCTTCTTCGCATCGTCCTCGTCGAGAGTGGTGCAGACATGCTCCTCGGTGAGACCTTCTTGGGTCGCCCAGGCCTGCCAACTCTCCGGCATGCGACTCCAGCTGCGTGCGAACCACCAGACTGATTCGGCGCTGCCTTCGACCAGCGAGAACCCTTTTCGTTCGCACTCGGTGATTCGCTCCACGAGGTCGTCCATGAGTGCATCGTTGCTGAAGTAGTCTTCTGCAAGCGGAACGGCTGGGGCACCGCCGCGCCCGACTGCCTGATACAGGCTTTTTCTGTCGAGGCTGAATTCGATGTACTGCTTGATGAACCAACGTTTTCTCTCGTATCGCATGCTTGGTCGATTCTCCGTTAGATTGAAGCGTGTGGGTGTACATGACAGCCTGGACTTAGTGCGTGCATGATGCGACGGATTGGTCGGTCTACGAGGACAAGAAGCAGTAGGGCACCCCGCGTGTCATCTTACCTGATATCCGTTGCGCCTCGACCGTGGAAGGGGAGCCCGGCGGACTGAGGCGGGCAAGACGCACACGGGTTCCCCTCTCCAGAGGTCGTCGTGCACGTCGACGTTCCCGCTCGCGTCGCTACACGCCCC
>CAJXTB010000065.1 GCA_913061235.1 uncultured Pseudomonadota bacterium
GGGTAAGGTCGGCGGGCTCGGTCTCTGGGTCTGCGGCGAGAACGACGAGTGTAAGAGCCACTCCTCGGGCTGCTCATGCGAGCGGCGCAGCACGTGCGCCGACCGGACACATCTGTTCTTCACTACCGAATGCCACAGTCGAGACAATCCGTACCCAAGGCGCATGTGCTCCCCAAGGAAGATGAGCCCCCATCGTTGCACACCCCGTCGTTGTAGCTACAGGTGTTGTCACAGATGCCGCCAACGTCGCTTAGATCGGGGCGCGCGCCGCAGTCGATGCAGTCGCTACCGTAGTCGCACAGGTTGTAGTCTGCGCCGGGTCCACCATCGTCACAATCCCCGTCATCATCGAATGAGCACGACTCATTGCATACGCTCGAAGCACCGGTTCCGCAGGCCGTTGTGTCGTAAACACACTGGCCTGTGCACAGAAGCAGACCGCTGCCAAAACCGAGCGAGCCACAGCTCGCGCCAGCAAGGTCTAGTTCATCGCACTGCTCGGCCCCTTCTCGGACCCCGTTTTGAGTCACGCAGCCAATGGAGCCCGCGCAAGAGGAGGTGTCGAAAGTGCAGCTAGAGGTACAGGACAAAGGTCCGCTGGTGAAGCCCACCGACGCACAGGTAGCCCCATTTAGGTCGCCACCATCGCAGTCCTCCGGGAACTCTTGGGAACCATTGCCGCAGTCGTAGCACCCCGAGGTGTCGTACATACAGGTGGTAGGGTTGCATCCCAACAAGCCGCCGGTAAACCCCTCACCGGAACAGGTCCCGCCCGCCAGAGCACTCCCCTCGCACTCTTCCCGGCCCTCGATGCTCCCATCGCCACACGTGGAGCCATCGGAGCAGCCGATGACATCAAACGCTCCACAGTCGGACGCACAAGCCAGTACGCCCGAATCAAAGCCCTGCGTCTGGCAGGTCTGCCCTGCCAGATCTAGTCCATCGCACACCTCACTGGACTCCACCAGGCCGTTCCCACACTCTGGTGCGCGGCTACCACAGTCAGTGCAGTCGGTACCCAAGCTGCAGACGTCGCTCTGTGCGCCGGGCCCTCCGTCTTGGCACACGCCGTCACTAGATGTGCTACACGTGTCGTTGCACGCCGGGTCATTCTGGACACTGGTATCCGCATCCGTACCGGTTTCCACTTCCGTCCCTACTAAGTCGCCGTCTAGCAGATCCGGGTCTGGAGCCAAGCCCGATCCACACGCCACTAGCGTCGCCATGCCAACTGACACCAACCACAGTCGCCACATGCGCACCTCCTATCGACCCGCGTGTACAACCGACACCCGTGACATTGACTACCTCGAATATCATCACACGCGAGGCTCACTATTGTACCCGCTCATGCGGTAGTCCTCTCTCTTTCCCTACATTTGATTCGCTCAGTGGAGGTCATGCGTGAAGTCATCACGGCCAGTTCGTATATTACTAAGCCATCTTATCTTCTGACCTTCTTGCGATGAGGTCCGCTCAATCACCTGCATCCCAACCCAGATCGGGTGCAAAGGTCCGCGCGCCCCACGGCCCCACGGCGAGACCGGCTTCCGTTCACACACAGATTCCGATGATCTTCACAAATGACCAATTCCACCTCTTGTACGGCGTTGCCGAGTCAGGTTGACCTGTTGGAAGCGTCGTTCAGGTGCGTGCGTAGCGACTCGGCGCCCCAATCGAGACTCGACGAGCCCCATGCTGCCGATGATCACCGTCATCGCACTTGTGAGTGCCTACGAACAACCGTCCCACTGGCCGTCTAATGTGCAGGCCAATGAAATCGATCTCGGCACAGACACGGATACCCTTAACAAGGACGACTGCGCGCCCGAAGTTGTGCAGCAGCTCAAGCGGAGACTGCGAGACGGTCAGGCGGGACCTGGGCGGCCGAGGCTGTCCAGGGTGACCCTCACCCAGATGAGTCCGCCCGGTGTCTCCTCCAGTCGGTCTCGAGCCAGATCCGGGCGGGCCAGATACCGACACAGGCGCTCGCGGCCTCCCCGTCCAGACCGCCACTGCGCCGTGTAGCCGCACCAGGGAGGCAGCGCCCACGAGCGCCCCCGATGAACTCCGGAGCCGACGCACTCGTCGGCCTCCCGCGACCTCCCCTGCACGGACACTGCCTGCAGTAGCGGCAGCGCGTCGTCATCGTCGCACTACTCTTCGTCAACGTCGTCAGCCCCGAAGCCTTGTCTCGACCGCCACCGCTCGGCACGGAGCTAAACCTTGGCCGCAGACGCCAGCGCAACAACCCCCAGCCTTCGGGCCGGACACATCTTCACGACGATGGCTTTCCTTCTTGGACTTACCGCTCTGCTTGCACGGCAATCCTGGGCGCGCTCTACATGGGCATCGCCACCGACAGCCAGGACAGCGACTTTGTTCGCCTTTGGCTGCCGCAGACCTTTAACAACTAACACGCCATCTTGTGGGGCCTAATCCTATATACGGTCGTCATTCCCACTGCCTATCTGACCTGGGCCGGCTCCGCACCGCCGGAAGACGGCGACGAGTATGCTGCCGAGGCGCAGGGTTCGTGAGTGTTGAATTCTGGGCAGATTACTAGTGTTGCATCATCCTCCATCATCCGCTTTGCGCTGATTATTGACACTGGTGGCATCAGGTGGTCGTCCAAGCGCAACAGATAGTCGACTCGTGAGCTTCGCCCCCTATCTGTTCCCCATGACGCGAAGTTGCAGGCCGACCAGCCTGACCTGATCGACAAAGTTCGGCCTTCATATGTTCGGTGCCCAACGAAGGGGGAATCGTTGAGACGGATAGGTGATTCCAAGGGCCTTCGCTCCGTACAGCGAGCGGCCGACTTCCGCAGCGAGAGCCGCGAATGGGCGCGCCGGCGCCGTTTCTGCCCAGCGCGGACAGCGC
>CAJXTB010000066.1 GCA_913061235.1 uncultured Pseudomonadota bacterium
GGTACTGGGCCCCGCTCGGCAGTTCGAGGGTGTAGGCCTCGTGGGGGAGCGGTTGCACGGTGCTCGGGGGGGGCCACAGCAGAGCCCCGATCCCAGGCTAGGCGATTGTGCTGCAAAGAAAACGGTCGTTCCAGGGCGGTCCCTCGTTCGTGGCCGGGGTGGAGGGCCTTCAGGCGGCCCGTGACGCACGGTTCGGTTGAGTGTGTGGGAAGGACTTGTTGAGGCGAGCGGCTCCCGGTAGCGTCTGGCCAGCCATTCGGGGTGATTCGTGTTTCGTGTTTCTGTTGTTTCAGGTCTCCTTGGAGTTGCGTCCGTCGCGTCTGCTGCTCCCATGCAGCTCAACCAGCAGGGGCGTCTGTTGGACGGCAGCGGAGAGCCAATCAACGCCACGTCGACTCTGACGTTTAGTATTCAAGACGGGTCTGGAAACGAACGTTTCGTTGAGAGCTTCTTGAGTGTTTCGGTAGTAGACGGGTACTACGCCGTGCTGTTGGGCTCTGGAGGCGCGCTCGATACGGCGGTCTTCCTTGATCACGGGTCAATGTCCCTAGAAATCGCCGTAGACGGCGTCATTGTTGGTACATCGCCGCTTGGTGGGTACCCGGTGGTCGTTGCCCAGCAGTCGTTGCTTGCCACCGAAGCAACGGTTCTGCAGCTCGCAGCTACCACCGGACTCTACAGCGAGACATGCACGGATTTCGCATCTCGCGGCTGGGCATCATCCAGTGACTGTCTGCATGATGGGCGTTGGCACCTGGCGTACGACCGAGCCACTGGCGCCGGTTCTGTTGCGGGCGTTCGGGCCCATATCGAAGAAGGTGCCAGCGTGCGCGTTGTGACGACCGCAAACCCAACGGCTTGGGATTGCGTTTCGGTCAGCTATCTCGACCGGAATTGGGGCAATGGAACGGCCGGAATTGCGTGTCATTCGGCTCAGACGTCCCATCCGGGCCCTCACAATCAGAATGTTAGTGGTGCCTATTGGTCGACCTATGAGCTTTGGAGTGACGGACAAGTCTACTACACCGAGCGAACCGGCGGAGGGGCGCTGTTTACGGGGCGCTGGCACGCGGACGCGAACGGCAAATGGTACGTCCGCTACTAGGCCACAGGTGTCCCGATGAAGGAACACATCTGGGACATTCTGTCAGACCCGACGTACACCTACGCAGCTGTCGGAAACCTCGTGCGAAAGTCGTTGTTAACAACCTCGTGGACATCATCGACCCCAACACAGGTTCCGCAGGTACTCGGCATGCTTCGACATGTGTGCGGCCCAGTCTGTGGCAGGTCTGTTTCGCTGGACACTATTGTTCGGCCCTCGGAACACTTCCGAGTACGCTCACTGTGATGGTGCACGGCAACGTGTCATTCAGCTCACCACAATCGTCTTCGCAGCTGAAAAACAGGTTCCCGTTGCCAATGAATCGATCGTCAGATCCGCCCCACGAGACTTGGAGGTCGCGGCGCAAGGACACGCCATCGATGCTGAACTGCTGGATGCAATCCAGTACCTCCCCGTCACCCAAACATTGCGCGTCCACCCCGTCATTGGTCTCCACCGTCACCTCATTGCCCTCGCCGAAGGTGATGTCCCACATCTCAAGTTCCGCTGGCACAAACTCGGGTACCTCGCACTGATCAAGTATGGCAACAACGTTGACCGTATAGACCCCCGAGATCGGTTCGGTGGCACAACCAGCGACAGCGGCCAGCAGGCACAGAAAAGGAAAACGGTTCATGAAGTACTCCTTGCAGGGTTCAAAGACCTAAAGAACTGAGGCCCGTTGATTCTAAATCAAGTCACCAAGCCTAAATCAGATGGGCACAATGACCCTCTCCTTCTTGGGAGGCATGGTGTACCTCATGGCCGCGTGAAATCGCCGTCGACCATGAATCCGGGTAGTGCAGGCATGAAGCTTGGACCATGACCGATCTCGGAGCGCCAGTACACATCAAAGCTCTGACCCGCCACGTCGTCCCCCGGACCTTCGGGAATTTCCAGCGTGACCAACGCACAGTCAATGACCCCCGCGTCAAGTCGAGCGTAGGCGGCTTCGGTGTCACCCTCGACTAAGCTCACGGTCTGGGAACTGGGGCCCGTCACCAGCGTGGTCTGGGTCCAGTTGTACGTGGGTGACCCACCGCGTCGCTCTAAGAACAACAGTCCATTCGCTGGGTCAAGACTTCCAACCCGCGGACCCTTGGCCAAGGGATCGGTGAATCCGATGCGCACCGCCACTGAATCTCCCGGCCCATAGGCTGGCATATCGACTGTGAAGGCATAGTCGCTGTGCTGGAAAATCGAGGCGACCTGCTGCCAGCCCTCCACGGCCACGGTTCTGTCGACCACCACGTCGGCGGTTGCAGGAATATCGATCACTCCCGCACACGGGCTGACCGGGCAATCACACTGGTCTTGGTAGTCGACGTTGTTACACCAACCCTCTGTGGTCTCGAAGAGATTGCCACACGCCGCGGTATCGTAATAGCTGGCGACAGAAGTCAGGGTGGAATCGTCCAACGCTTCAAACACATCGAACAGCTCGGCGATACAGCTGTCTTCGCTGCGCCAGACCGGGCCACCACAGTCGTACTCTTCGCCGCACTCCACGCCCTTTGCACACCGCGCGAGCAGCGCGCTTCCAAGGGCTGACTCAGGATCAAAATCAGGCACGTCAACGGTGTCTGTGTCTGTGTCTGTGTCTGTGTCTGTGTCTGTGTCTGTGTCTGTGTCTGTGTCTG
>CAJXTB010000067.1 GCA_913061235.1 uncultured Pseudomonadota bacterium
ACGCAAGTCGGCCGCCCGCGGTACGGAGCGAAGGGCGTTGGAATCACCTATCCGTACAGCTTTCAGAGCTTGCACGCGGTGTTCACGAGTACCACCTCTCACCACACAACAGACTTGCTAGTGGGGGACCATCGCACCCTTGACTATCGCTCTGGTTGTGAGGCCGCGGGACCCGCCCCCGACGCCACCGGTCCTCAGTTTTTCGGGTTCAACATCCGGTCGGATGGAGACGCAGGCACTGGCTCTGCCTTGGTCAGCGGATTTGGGCCTACCGGTTGGTGTAGCGCCCTTGCGGGGTGGGGCCGCAGCAACAACACCGGCGGCTACACTGGAGGCGGCTTGGGCGCGAACTGCCAAGGTCGAAGCCACCAGATGGGACGTCACTACTGGGGCTGGGGAGATGGCTGCAACTCGACAGATTGGGGCGGTGCGCAGGTCAACCAGACCTTCCACGGCCAGGCATTCTTTGTGCGGTAGGTAGGCCGCTCATTGAGTGGATGACTGCGTCTGTCCATCGGACCCATTGGCGATGTCGGCGCACACCGCGTCAATACGGGCGTCGGTGGTGTAGCTGTACGGCGAAGATGTGCTTGTCTTGGCGGTATGTACGATGGTGCACGGTGCCGTCCGCCTAAGGACGCGAGACCGTCACCCGGATGTGGACGTTGCCAACGTAGAGTCACGACGGCCCACTCTTGGCGCCAGACCGCAGCAGAGGGGTACGGTTCCGCGTTGCAACACCGCACAACGCCTACGGCTCGGTGGTGAATCCCCAGATGACGCTGTCATCCACTGCGTTCCCGGACACGTCGGACACACCGCCCGCAGCCACCTCCACGCGGTACTCCGAGTCACGCAGAAGCGGTAGGGTTGGGCTTATATTCACGATTCCCTCTTGAACGTGAAAGGCGGCGTCTACCGCAAAGCCCTTTGCGTCGGTCAGTCGAACCGAGCCCGGGTGAACGCTTCTACGCGCAATCGCCTCGTTGTATGACAGGCCGATACGAGCGGTTGTAGCCACGAATGTGTCACCGTCGGCAGGGATGGCCAGCTCAAGCACGGGACCCCGTGTATCCGGCGCTGTCTTCCACGGCATGATGACACTGCCTTCCCCCGGGACACCCCCTTCATCCACACTCGCGACCAAGACATTGCCGACAGGTGTCACTGTGTCGAGGTCGCCCTGAAGTGCCAGCTCTCCGATGAGCGCAAGGTCATTATTCAGGTCATACAGGCGGCCCGCCTCGGAGTCGCCGATAAACACAACGTCTTCGTGACGCATTGCGTATCCTCCCTCATCGCCGCTCTCCGCGTCGCCCTGCCACTCTGGGGCGTCCGGGTCCGATAGATCGTACACAATCGGGCCCCCGGCCCGCCCATTGCGGGCGTACACGGCGTATTGTCCGAGCAAGTTGGCGAAGTAAAACGGACGCGGGTCCCCGTTTGCATCTTCTGTCGACCAGTCAGCGCCAGCAACAGGGGCGGGCTGTAATGGGTCTGATACGTCTACAATCGCCGTACGTGCCAAGCCAGAACTGCTGATGAGAGCGCGCGTTCCCACCACATGCACGGTGCCTACAGAGGTCGGCGGCTCAAGGTTGAACTGAGCGACGGCAGACGGGTTGAGCGGGTCGGAGACATCGACCACATACACGCCGTTGAACGCGCCGCTGACGTACAGGTAGGGACCCTGCCAGAAGGTGGACAGAGTCAGTCGCGTGTAGCTGTCCGGGTAGACGAACCCGTCCAGTGCTAGCTCAGAGGCCCAGAACGGTGCCGTGGGGTCGGTGACATCCCAGAACCCAACGCCTCCGATGCGCCCGCCGTCCGCGATGTAGTCCACGGCGAGGTAGTCCCGGCCGTCCACCGTCCCGAATGACAGGGTGTGTGACTCGCGCATAAACTCGCTGAATCCGCGGCCAACTTCAATGGGAGAACACGGGTCGGAGACGTCAAAGAAGCTGATGCCACCTCCGCCCTCTTCGGGTGCCCACGGTAGAACTAGGTAGCCATTGTGCATGCCGACCAGATTGTGATGATCCACGTCTTCTGGACCGCCGTCGAGGACTGCGCAGCGGGTCAACAGGGCCTGTGCGTCGAACTGGGTCGCGCCCAAGCCGGGTCCGTCGTTCGACCACGCGTCTGCTGCAATTGGGGCGGGAGGACGTGTACATCCTGCTGCCAACACCACCCACCACAATCGCATATGTCCTCCCGGAGTACATCGAATGGAGCCGTAGGCACCAGCTCCTAGCGTAGCGCGAGTCCTGCGGCGGGCCGAGTGCTCTCGACCCGATCTGTACCCCATACGAACAGGTCCTTCCAGCGTCCTTCGCGTTCTGACCTGTGTGGTCTACCTGTACGGTTTGCTGATTTCAAGACCCTTCGCTCCACACCGCCGGCCGACCAGTGTAGCGAGTGCCGCGATTCGACCGCTGCGTGCCGGTTCTGCCGTATAAACGCGCCCGAACTGGCCAGCCCGAAGGTCAACCTGTTCGGCCAACGCCGTACTCACAGTTTCCAAACGATGCTCACGAGCAGTGCAATCAACACAAAGCACCCCACTAGGAACAACCGAAGTCTCGTCGGTACATGGTTCGAGCCGATGTGGACATAGGCATGGGCGTACCTGCTCAACGCGAACGACCACGCGAGAAAGAGGGCGACCGTGTCCACTGCCTGGCCGTTCTGCCTGGCGCCGGGAGGTCGTGCCAACTCCGCCCGCGTCAGTAAC
>CAJXTB010000068.1 GCA_913061235.1 uncultured Pseudomonadota bacterium
TGCGCGGACCTCGACCTCGACGGTTGTCGGCCCCTCCACCACGCAGGCGGGCTCTACAGAGGTCGTCGTGCACGTCGACGTGCTCGCTCGCGTCGCTACACGCCCCGTCCCGTCTAGGGCCACAACGAGGGATTCTCCACCTTGGACACCACAACATCTTAGGTACTCGAGAACGGGCCGACTTGATTCTGGAGAAGGGTCCAGACCACTGCATTCGACGCCTGCATTTGCGAAAAGGCGTAGAATTGCCAAGATTCCCGGAACCCCTCTTGGTTTTACAGGTCTGGTGAATTTTGCGGGGGAGTTCCCATGAAGCAATGGATGATTGTTGTGTTGGCCTTGGTGGGGTGTGCGTCAAAGCAGTCCGGTGGACTTGCTACCGTACCCAGTGACGCTGCCAACACCTGTCCGAGTGTGCAAGAACATGAAGCGCTCGGTCTACCGGACACTGAAACCTACGCAATGCTCATTGGGTGGGCGGAGCTACCGGAGATTGAAGACCCCATCGAACTGTTCACCGATTTCCTGCCAAAGGCCATTGGCCGGTACGAAGTGCAACTCAACGATGAACCCGTGTCGAAGTGGGCGGCTGCGTGTGTATACACGCACTACCTGTCGCTCATGCCGCTGGTGGCTACTCCGCCGGCGGAGCTTCCAGCGGATTTGGTCGACGTATTCAATGCTGTCGTCGCCGAAAACATTCAACCGCTTGCTGATGAGTTGAAAGCGAAGGCGTTGTACCGCGCTGAGTTGGCCATCGAATCCGATGCGGATTGGACGCCACGTGCTGTTCAGCTGGCAGAGACACTACGTTTATAATTACAGACGTTGAATATGGGGTTTCCGGGCCACTGCTACGGCCATGAGCGGTAGCGCTAGGACGGGCATCGTCATCGCTAGTACAAGGGTCTTGGTGTACGCAGCATGGTCGCGCAAATCTGTGGTGTGAACAGCGTCTACGCGTGTGTGTTGAACGGATAGGTGATTCCAACGCCCTTCGCTCCGTACAACGGGTGGCCGACGTGCATCGCGAGGGCCGCGAATCGGTCGCCGGCGCCGATTCTGCTTGCCGCTGACAGCGCTGTGGCGCCTCGTGACCCTCCGAATGAGCCACCGGCCCACCCCGAGTCGCACGTGACCGGACCAACAGCGGTGGCGCTTCGGCTCAGGCGGGCACGGCGACGGCTTCGGGCGGTGCTCGTGCCGCAGCGTCGAGGCCGCCTGTGATGCGCACCGTGGCGCGTGGCCACGGAACGGCCCGTAGGGTCATCCGACCGCCCCAGATGGGACAGCGCCACCCGTCGACCTCGAACACACGCCACAGCAGCTCAGCCCAGGTCAGGTACCTCGCAACGCGTGGTGTTGAGTGGTCGAGAGCGGTGCCCGGTGCGTAGGGTCCGACGCGGGCGGAGTCGGCACGACCTCCCGCCGCATGCGGAGCGGCCAGCGAGCACGCCGTGATAGTGGACGAGGTGAGTACGCGGCGGCGGGACCAGGGCTGCAAGTCGACGGACGAACTCAAGCGGGGTGAACGTCACGCCCGCGGTGCCGTCCGCCCACGGCCGCTTGAAAGTCACTCGGATGAGTCCGGCCGGGGTCTCCTGCAGCCGGGTACGAGCGAGGGCGGGACTAGCAAACGCATGTTTGGCGGCGTCGCATTTATGGTTCGAGGTCACATGACCGCCGGCGTGAACGGAGATGATTTAATGGTGCGAGTCGGTAAACCCGACATGACAAAATGCCTCGCGCGTCCATTTGTCAGGCCCATGGATTTTACCGGCGTGCCACTCGCAGGTTTCATCTATGTCGGTCGATAAGGCATAGATACTAAACTCGCTCTCGTCACCTGGCTCAATCGCGGACTCGAATTCGTTGAGACACTGCCCCAAAAATGAAAGATGCACTCCCTCTTTGGAGCGGTGGGGCTACACCATAAGCTCTCAAGTCATCTTCAAGGAGACTCTGTTTATGTCATCTAAAACCATCAAAATGGAGCAGGTTGAACGACTCACCCGTGGCAAGCGAAGTGGTGCGAACATCGGTTCGCGCAGCGTCGGTCATCAGCTGCGGACGTTTGAGCGAGAGATTTACGAGAGAGCATTACAAGCGCGCTATCTCATCGTTCCAAAGGACAGTCGAGAAAACCTTTGGAACGTTTGGGTCAAAGTCGCTAACGCCAAGAAGTGGTCGTGCCTCATCTTGGTGAAAGAGACACGACAAGACCGAGGCGAACTCTTTCAGGATGAAGAGCTTGTCTACGCAGGCGAATTAGCTGCCGCAAAAGCCGAGATACGTCGGCTCGCAAAAGCGTTGAACGTTTAGAATATAGACGCGTCACTCTAAACGAAGACAGGTTGAGGCCCTAAAGAGAACTCAACCTGCATCCAAGTCATATAAAAAAGAGTTCTTTAAGAAATGCCATTGATCTCTTCGATCAACGCCTTTTGCTTATCACTCGGCTCATAGGACTGAAGCGCCATGAGCTTAGAGACGTCGCCGTCGACTTTGATGTCCCCACTAAAAAATGCCTGCATGCCTGACTGCATGTCGAGTTCGAGAAAAACGTTGCGGACGGATAGGTGTTTCCAACGCCCTTCGCTCCGTACCGCGGGCGGCTGACTTGCGTAGGAATAGCCGCGAACAGGTCGCTGACGCCGATTCTGCTCAGGGCGCACAGCGCTATGGCGCCCTAGGCCACTCCGAATCGCGGGCACAAGCCTAG
>CAJXTB010000069.1 GCA_913061235.1 uncultured Pseudomonadota bacterium
GCAAGTCGGCCGCCCGCGGTACGGAGCGAAGGGCGTTGGAATCACCTATCCGTTGGTTCGCGGCAGGCCTGTTGGAGGGCGAGTGTGTCGCCGATGGTCGGCCCATGCTCACAGGAGTTGGAGAGGACTTCCGTGAGTTCGTACCCCCCGTAGTTCGGTCAACCGAACGGTTGGAGGCCGGCGTCATCGGATGGGACTAGAAGCTGAAGTCCTCTCCGAGCTCACCAAGTTCCATGACGACCTCTACGTCGTCGCCGTCAACGTTGACGTAGTTCAGTGTCGCTGTGGTCTCGCTGATGACCAGGGTGACATCGCCCACAGCAGGGTCACCGAAGGCATCCAAGATGCTCTGTGGGACGCCGCCATCAAGGGTTGTCGTGTAGGTACCGGTCTCGAAGGCGTTCTGGAGGGGGTCGATGTCCACACAGGGGTCGCCACCACCCGAGTTGCCGTTGCAGGCCGCGGCCAAGAGAAACAGTGTAGGTAGATACCTCATTGTACGTCTCCGGCAGCGCTGAAGACCAAGACTTCATTGTTATAGCGGAACAGAATCGTTCCGTTGGGTCCCGCGACAATGCTGTCCGGCGTCGGGTCAATGAACGCGTCACCACCGTCGACAGTCGCTGAGTCGAAGGTCGGCGCGTACGCCTCGCTATAGAATCCGCAGTCCACATCGGCGAGGGCGGCTGTCGCTGTCGCAAGGCCAACAAGGGTGAATAGGGTCCATCGCATTCGGCACTCTCCATATAAGTAGAGGGAGTGTACACTAGCCTCTTGTCCAGTCGCCCGAGACGAAGAGACATCGATGGGTACAGCAGGGATCAGCCGTCTAAGAACGCTCGAGTCACAACAATGGGCTCTGCGATGATTCCAGTGTCCTCGTCATACTCCACGACAAAGTCGACGTCTGAGCCCTCGGGACCCGTCATCACTTGGACGAAGTCTTGGATGGAGAGCAATGCAGCGGACGTGCCATCCACTTCAGTGATGAGGTCTCCTGCCTGCAGGCCGGCGCGCTCGGCAGGAGAGCCTGGAACCACCATCACCACGCGCATGCCGGCGTCGTCTTCTTCGATCTGAACGCCTAGACCGCCGGTGCGTTCCGTGGGCAAGACCAGCGTGATGTCGACCTCGTCCCCCCCGACAACATCGACTTCCACACGGTCAGAGAGGGTCCGAAGCGCACCATCCTGCCGCCACGCGATGAGCGTACACAGGCCTTCGTCCACCATGAGGTCCGCTTCGCCCTCGGTGACTCGGTAGGACGTTCGCCCGCAGTCGCCGCGTAGCGCCATGCCGGCCTCTTCAACCGGGTAGCCATCGGTGTCAACAATCTCAATGTACAGGTGGCCTTCGAAGGACAACGGCTCGGCGGTATCTGTCCCCAGATCGAGCACAATGGGTGCGGTTGGTTTGGGGTTGGCCGCCTCGCGCTCGCGCTGGCGTTGTCGCGCCCGCTCGGTGGGTGGCTGAAGAGTCGGACGCGGTCGTTGCACCGCAATCTGTCGGTGTTGTTGCGGAGCATCCATCCGTTGCCGCATGTCGGCCGAGTCGTGTGAACGAGCGATCCAGGCCAGGCAAACCAGAATCATCACCACAACGGTGGTCAGCGCTAGAATTCGGCGTCGGCTCACGGCAGCTCCATGTCTACGTTGGCCTGTCTGACAGCAGTCAGCAAGGACGGTGCTGTCCTCATTCGTCGGTCTGGGATGTTTGGGCTATCTCTGACCCTTCATGGAGGCAGCGTGCCGAGTCCGGTCACCGACCCCAGCGTCATCGAAGGCTATCTGACAGACGCCTCGAATGTTCAAGGCCACGCCGACGGCTTGGTGCGGCCGCGAACAACCGAGGAAGTTTCTGCGATTCTGCGCCACTGCCAGGCCAAGAATATTCCAGTCACTGTGTCTGCCGGGCGTACCTCCACCACGGCTGCGGCCGTTCCGCAGGGCGGCTGGGTGCTGTCGATGGAGCGACTCAATCAGATTCACCACATCGGACATGATACCGCAGAGGCCGACGGTGGCGTGTTTTTGGGGGCGTTTCAGACGGACGTCGAGAACACCGGCCGGTTTTTTCCGCCCGACCCCACCTCACGGCATGAGTGCAGCCTCGGAGCGGCTATTGCGTGCAATGCGTCTGGAGCGCGTTCGTTTCGATATGGCCCGATTCGACCCTGGGTCTTGGCCCTGACCGTGGTGCTTCCGAACGGCGAGATCATCCACGTCAAGCGTGGCGATGCTGTCCCTGCAAGCTGGCCATCGGTGGACTGGGTGGAGCCCAACGTCAAGACTGCGGCGGGGTACGCGCCAACCCGAGATGCCGTCGACTTGTTCATCGGTCAGGAAGGCACCTTGGGAGTCATCACACGCGCTACGGTTCGGCTCACCGACCTCCCAGCAGACGTCATGGGTGTGCTGGCCTACTTCCCATCGCGGGCTGCATTGCTCGGCTTTGTGGACGTCGCCCGGCGGTCTGCTCCCTCCCCGGTGCGCAGCCTGGGGCGGCTACACGCTACACGGCGGAGTGGCC
>CAJXTB010000070.1 GCA_913061235.1 uncultured Pseudomonadota bacterium
ATGTAACAGCTTGTTCGAACGGATGAACGGGGCTGCGCCCCTTGCCTCCACGGCTTCGCCGCTCCGGCATCACCGCTCAACAGGGTGTTACATCCATTAGGCGATTAAGGGCCCAAAAATGTTGTCCAAAAGCCACATAATCTCAAGCCGCGTCTGACTTCACCCGATGTGGTAACGGAGGTGCCGGTTCAGTGCAGGGAGCGGTGAAAGTGAATCCATTGCGCGGCGTAGCGCCCCCGTGGTCTCTAATGGCATTATGTTAGGCGGATGGAACACGAATGAACTCAACTAGGGTGGCCGCGTGCGCGGCGTTGGCGGCGTTGGTAGTGACAACGGGGTGTTCGCGTTCTCGTTCGGACGGGCCTAAGCCCGCGGTCGGTACGGAACACGTCCGTCCGCATGACGTTGAGGAACGCACAGCCGTGGCCCCTGAGCTCGAAGAGCGCGATGCGGCGACGTTGGTCACCCGTCAAATCGCCTGGGGACGGCTGGTTCCGCTGGGTGTTTCTGCACCAACCGCTTCAAGCCACAGTGTGACGGTTGGACCCGACGGCACGGCCTACGTGCACATTCTCGTTCCAGAGCGAATGAGAGCAGAGTTGGGGACCAACGCTTGGCTCGCTATCGACGTCAACGGACGGTTGGTCGAACACCGCGATGCCCCGGATAGCGAAGCCTCCGGCGCTTTCGCTGTCGCCGGTGCGGATGGCTCGCTGTACATCCCGCGGGGTGCGGATGTGGCTCGCTGGGTACCGGGCACCTCGCTCGCAGCGCTCGAGGTGGCCGAGTTTACGTACGGGGCAGCACCGCTGCATCCTACCGCCGAAGGAATGTGGTTCACGCAAAACGCATCCGAGTCCGCGTCGCTACTGCATGTGAGCAGTGGCGGAGAGTTGCTGGTCAGACATCGTCTGCCAGACAGTCGCTGCCAAATCGTAAAGATGAACCCAGGCTGGGGGGCGGTGTGTGACGAGGATCAATGGGTTCGATGGAGCGACGAGGGCGAGGAAGTGTCCCGAACGCACCTTCCGGAACTCACGGAGAACGGCCCGAACCACGTGCTTTCGACAAAATCTGGCGCCGCCATTGTGTGGCACAGCGGACGCAGAGAACCGGTGCTCTGGGTCACGTTTCTGGAAGACGGCAAGCCGTCGATTCCCGTGCGCGTGGACGCTGAAGAGTACCTCGACCCCGTGGTTGCAATCGGAGATCGGGTTGTGGGCTACGGCTATCCGAACAAGGGCATGTACGTGGCCGGCCGTGGCGGCGTGCGGGTCTTCGATGCGCCAAAAGGCGATGTTGAGGGGCTCGCCGCCCGTTCGGACGGCCAGATGGTCGCGTTGGTATATGCGTTCGGTGACCGGCCACTGTTTGATGGGGATGCAGCATCTGCCCCGTCCGTGGACAACGAAGCATTTTTGTGGCTTCCCGAGCTTCCCGAGTAGCGAGCACATGACCTTCTCAGCTCGTTGGACTACCCGGCGCGTCGGAAGTCCTCATGGGTAGCCAAAATCGCGAAGGCGAACGCCGAAGTGGGTAGCCAATATCGCGCCCCCTCACCCAAGCCATCCAGCCCATACAAAATGTCTCGGAGTTCCCGGGTCGCTCTCCGCCGCGCTCTGTGTCGGTTCACGTAGAGTAGGTGGAGCGGTCACCCGCCCCACCTCTCACAGAACCGTACTTACGCTGGTCGTATACGGCTCCTCGGGACCATGGGTTTTCACCCCCACAGCCGGCCGGTTTGCGACCTCAATCATCCCCAGGCAAACATCGTTTGCTTCGGGGCAACCCTCTCGCGTTCCCGCAACAACAGTCGAGATTCCAGGGCCACAAAGCCCTGTTGTCGAAACCAGAAATTGCTAAGTCGATGATGAACAATGCCTCGTATCGAAAGAGCCCACCATTTCTGGCGGCCTTCGTAGACGTGGCGGACAACATTCGGGGTACGCTTCATCCGATTGAGCTTTCGGGCGATAGTACGCAAGGTCTTCCACTGCTTGAGCTTGATGGCACGAAGGCGTCTCCGCGCTCGGCCATCAATGCTCTTCATGTCGTTCCTTGCATTGATAGAACAGATGCCGAAGTAGCCGAACCAGCCTTGAAAGTACTGGTTTACGGCGGCGATACAGGACCCAAACGTGCGCCCCCAACTCCGAGGCGTCAGCTCTCGAACCTTGGCAGTCGCGCGTCGTAGAGTCCGTTCGGACAGAAGAACCTCTGTCGTCCCGTCCTCTTTCATCCCGAGGCGAAACCCAAGGAAGTTGCCTTCATCGGGCGTCCTCACGCCACTCTTCT
>CAJXTB010000071.1 GCA_913061235.1 uncultured Pseudomonadota bacterium
CAAGTCGGCCGCCCGCGGTACGGAGCGAAGGGCGTTGGAATCACCTATCCGTCATGACAGATTCACATCTACGGTCGTAAGCGTGCGCCTCAGCGTATCTTCTTCCTAGCTATGGTTGGGAAAAGTGCAGGGTGGCACTACTACTTGCTCCACTCCCACTGAATTGTGGGAACTGCATGTTTAGGAAGCGCCCCGCAACACACATCTCCATCCGAGTGTGGTTGAGTGTGGAAATCGACGGACTGGCAGAGGAAACGGAACCGTCCGGTTCAATCACAAATTGGATGGTCACCGTCCCCGCCAATTCCGGTTCGGTGACTCTGTCCCTCAGGTAGCAGTACCTAAGTTCGGCCATGCGCAGTCGGATGACCTCGTCGAAAACTGGCCCATCGAACGCATCCGGAACATCTACTGCCGAAACTCGAACCACCTCCTCCACCACATTCCCATTCGGGCGCGCAACCACCCCAAACGGCTCGTGGTCGGCATCCTCGTGTGACTCTGAGTCGGTCTGAGTGAGAACGCCGATAGCCGGTTCCTTCGATTCGTCTGGTTCACTGTTGTCTTGGTCTTGCGCATAGGCCGACAATGACATGCTCAGCACAAGGAGGGAGACGAACCAAACGACCATATTACACCTCTCAATTCACTTCTGGACAGCCGATGGAGCCAACCTACCCCAAAGACCGCAACCTATTCAAGACGGCACTAGCATTCAGTACATTTCAACCGGTTGCCTTGGTCAATAGCGGGAACCACACAGCCGCATGCCCACCCACGCCAGCCAAAGGGTCGGCCAAGACTTGGATCCCAGGACTCCGAATCAGGCTTTGAGGTGGATCAGGAT
Organism: uncultured Pseudomonadota bacterium; assembly: GCA_913061235.1. Lineage (GTDB taxonomy): Bacteria > Myxococcota_A > UBA796 > UBA796 > CAJXTB01. Next base: position 848 of record CAJXTB010000071.1, read on the forward strand.
AGTATGGTCCCCTGGCTCGATATGAACTGCCCAAGCACCTGATTTTGAAGGTTGGAAAGTGCCTTCACCTTTGTATCCGCCGCCCTTCCACGACGTGAGTACCTCTGGCGCGACTTTGATCGCGCTGGCAGTACCTCCCTGAATGTCGGGCCAACCCTTATTCGTACCAGCATTAAAGTGCCCCTGCCCGGGTTGCTGCCGCGCCATCCTCACCAATGCCGTTGCCGCGTCAACTTTTGATTGGGCCGTCTCTTTGTCGGCTGCCAATTTGACCGCCACATCCGCTTCGGCCTTTAGTCCCTTATCCGCCTTCCCTTGACGGACAGCCATGGCGGCCTGTTCCACCGCGGCCCGCTCATCGGCGGCCGTCTTCGCTTTCGCGGCCTTGGCCTCTTCCTTCTGGGCGGCAGCCTTCTCAGCCTTAGACGGGTAGTGTTGCGTTCGTGGCAAGGGGCGCTCCTAGCGTGTGTCGCAGCTCCGAACATGGAGCCGTTTCGACGTGCAACGCTACCACCCGCGGCGCAATCAACCCGAACTCAACAGGTCGTGCTGTTGCGGAAGGGCCCGCACCTAGAAGGCGCTCGTTCACCAACACAATGTAAAGAGCCGTGTCTCAAGTGAACGGGTCGCGCATTGCAGTAAACCCGCACCACGCGGCGGGTGTTCACATCAGGATGGCCCCTGTAGGGCCCCCCCAATTGTGGGAATAGAGCGCGGGCACAAGCGACAATGAACTATCGACTATGCCCCAGAAACAGACACCGTTTACGGTGCGCCAGGTGACACAAGCGTGAAGAAGAAGCACATTTCTTCGTCAGTGCGCTCGCCGTAGCGGGTGTCTTTGGGGTCACCGACCAGGTTCTCGTTGGACTCAGAGTTGTTCCACTCGCAATTGAAGTTCACAGTGTCTCCATCTCGGAACATGGGACGCTCATTGAACTGGTAGGTCAGCTGATTGTCGAAGTCGTAGCGACCATTCACCAAGCAAGTCTCGCTGCCATCGTCGTGCCGAATCGACATGCTGTAGCCGGTTCCCAGGCGATGCATGTGCGGGAAGACACTGTGGATTTCGAGTCCAAGCGGCACACCCAGGTCGCTGTGACGGATACGGTCGCCAGAGGTGTACGCCTCTTCGCCCGCTGGGATGTTGAAGCTGAAGTCACCCAATGGAATCAGGTACAGCGGACGACCGGCCTGCTCTGACGTGGTGAAGGAGTAGCCAGACAAGTCGCTCTTGCCGGCGTCTTCTGGGTTGGCCTGGAAGTAGTGCATCTGAACGATGAGCACTTCGTCGCCGCCCATGGTCATGGTGTAGCCGTCTGGGAATTCGACGGGCAGCGCGCCCGGGGCCCAGCCAGCGAGCATGTTCTCGCCGTCCATGTCTGCGCTGCTGTGGCGTGTATTCGAGGTCGACGGGTGGCGCTGTCCCACCTGCGG
>CAJXTB010000072.1 GCA_913061235.1 uncultured Pseudomonadota bacterium
TGGTGTCTGGGCTCTCGTCAGCATCGAGGTAGCCGTCGCCGTCTGTGTCGCGCAGCAGTGGGCTGGTCTCGTCGAACTCCACGCCTGGCTGGTCGCCGTCGTTGCGTCCGTTGGCGTTGACGTCTTCTTCGCCGTCTGTCAGGCCGTCATTGTCCGTGTCGTCGTCTAATGGGTCGGTCTGGAAGTTGGTGCCCGCATCGGGAATGAAGACGTTGGTGTCGGTGCCTTCAAAGGGAATGCCGCTGGCAGTGGATGTGCCGCCGGGAACGGGAGTCACGACACCGGTTTCGGTGCCATCTTGTACGCCGTCGTCGTCTGTGTCGGCGTTGATGGGGGAGGTGCCCAGGTCGACTTCGTCGCCATCTGAAATGCCGTCGTCATCCGTGTCAGCGTCGAGTGGGTCGCTGTTGTAGTCTTGCAACTCTTCGGTATCGGTCAGGCCGTCTTGGTCGGTATCCACCGCGTAGGGGTCCGTTCCAAGAGATGTTTCGGTGAGGGTAGGCGTGCCGTCACCGTCGTCATCCGGGTCGCGAAAGTCGGGCAGGCCATCATCATCGGTATCCGGGAGTTCGCAGGACTCAACCACACCCCAAAAGTCGAGGAAGTTGCCAACGGTGGCGCTGCCGCTGGCGGTGTCGATGCTGGTGAAGCCCAGGACGGTGGTCGTACCAGAAGCTTCAAACTCGTAGCTGTACACCCCCCACTCGAGACCATCTCGTAGCTCTTGGACGGGTACCCCATCAATCTCGGCAGATGCGGTGTCTACGCCCGCTCGCCCTCTGTGGCCCACGATGACGGTGTAGGTTTGGCCCACGACGGTGGCGATGGCCTGAGACAATGTGGCGTCATGGCTGGCATTGATCTCGGCAAACTGGTTCTCGAACAGGGCATCGACACCGTTGAAACCGGAAGACCAGATTTCGATTCTGTCGTTTGGTGCCGACGTTTCCCATCCGGGAACCAAGCTCTCGAGGGTTTGTTGGACGCTGCTCGGCGCAATGACCGGCAGCTCGAAGCCAGCGTTGATAAGTGAGCCGTCTGTCGAGCAGATAGCGCCTTGGACGGGTACTCCATACTGGTCAACAGCACCGTCTAGTCGGCCATCACCATCGGCATCTGTGCCGGTCGAACCGTTTTCGACGTGGTCGAAGATTCCGTCACCGTCGCTGTCGACGTCCAGCTTGTTCGGGCCATCGGTTCCATCATCATCCACAACGATGCCATCCAAGCCATCGAGCAGACCGTCATTGTCAGCGTCTAGATCTGTGGCGTCTGGAATGTTGTCGCCGTCGGAGTCTTGAGCGGAGGCGATGGGGGCAGCGAGTGCCATCCAAACGACACCGATTGCACACAGTACGCCCATGCTCTTGGAGGAGACACTGGCAGGGGGGCTCATGACGGAAGTGAACTGCGGAACAGCCGATGGCTTGCGGAGGGGAGCTCTTTGGGCACGCCGTCCGCCCATGAACCAACCCGCTCTCACCAACAGTTTTTCGTGACGACTTGACATGTTGTCTCCCTGGAACGGCTTTTTTTAACCATTCGCCGACTGGCGTATGGTCGAATGGCTCAACCGCATCTGAAAAATTTATTGCGTAAAGTTAAGCGGGATCAGGACAACCCACAACCATTCGCTCTGACATCCGAATGTCTACACCCGGGAACGAGTCTCCGGTCCGTTCGAATGGGGTCTGTTCAGGCGGTTGGCGAGACAATCGTTGCGCTAAACGCCTGGTTGGCGAGCCATCGCGTATTTGCGGTCGGTACTGAAACAAAACGGCCCCGCGACGAACGTCGCGAGGCCGGATGTTGTGGGACTTGACGGGTACTAGCTTCGGCGACGTCGGAGCAGCAGCAGTCCGAGGAGTCCGGCAATGCCGAAGGCACTGGTTGGCGTAGTGCCGCTGTTGCACCCGGCGCATGCACCGCCGCTGTAGGAACCTTGGGAACCGCCAACTGAGTTGTCGTCAGAGGCATCCAAGGGGTCGGTGCCGCGGTCCACTTCGTCGCCGTCG